>NZ_JAGGNR010000013.1 GCF_018614975.1 Paenibacillus polymyxa
TACCCAGCCTCTTACTCTACTTTTGAACAGTCTGACATCAAAGTTGAGAAAAAAGGCCATCCATTACCGTGGCAATGTTGCTCTACCGTCCGGCTATGGGTGGCCAATGTATTATTTTTGCAGCAAGTTCTTGATATCTTCTTCAATCTTGTCCGGTGTTGTTTTGGGTGCATACCGTTTCACGACCTGTCCGTTCTGATCCACTAGGAATTTGGTGAAATTCCATTTGATTGCTTTGGAACCGAGCAGGCCGGGTGCTTCTTTGCTAAGGTGCTGGAAGAGAGGGTGAGCGCTTGAGCCGTTCACATCAATTTTCTCAAACATGGGGAAGCTCACGCCATAATTCATCTGACAGAACTCGGCAATATCATCGGAAGAACCTTTTTCCTGTGCAAACTGGTTACTTGGAAAACCAAGGACTTCAAATGGCGCATCCTGGAACTTGTCTTGCAATTCTTGCAGACCTTTGAATTGAGGGGTAAGTCCGCATGAGCTTGCCGTGTTCACAATCAGTAACACTTTGTCACGGTAGTCGGACATTTCAACTTCTTGACCGCGAAGGGTATTCACTTTGTAATCATAGACTGTCATCTAAATCGCCTCCATTGATATACTTTTATATCTTCTATTATATTGGTTGCAATTAAATAATGCAAAATTAATATGGCGTTAAAAAAATCAAAACAGGCAAGTTGTGCAGAATGCGTGAATGAAATGCGTAATGATTTTCGTCAGAGTGAGAATTAGATAGATTTAAAGAGATGGATAGAGTATGACCGTGTTGTAAGCGCTATTATATGTGAGTATTGCCGAAAATCTGTCGATTCGGTGATCTGTGCGGACTTTACACCGTCATGGCACGGGTGTATGATTCATAACGTAATTTCAATTTATACTAAATTGTACTTGAAAAACGAAACAAACGATAATATCGCTCGATCTTATCCTTAAGATATACGAACGATGTTTTAATCGCTGAGTTTCCATTCATTGATGAGTGGAAAACGGGGGAACCAACAGAATGCGCTGTCCAGGACAGTAGGCATTCATGGGGTGAATTTTCCGGTGACAGCCGGAAATAGGGCGACTCTCGCGCCCGAATCCGTCAGCTAACCTCGTAAGCGTTAAAGGGAGAGGCAACAAGCCGTACGCTGGTTCATGGCGTTTTCGCCATGGGTTCTTTAAGAAGCGTTCGGGAGGCCTTGGTCCCCCACGCTTCTTTTTTGTTGTCTTTTCACGCCAAGGGAGGAACGAATGATGGATACTGAGATGATCTTAGTGACTGCTCCAAATGAAGCAGGACGCAAATTTATCAAATTGCTGATGTACAAAAAAATGCCGTTTGCCGTTCTAACCAACAGTGCAGGGGAAGAGCGCAGACTCCGTAGAATCGGAGTAGAACATGTCATTCGCATGAATACGGCTGCAGCTCAAAAATGGTTTTTGCCGCAGGGCAGCGTAGGCAACGTGTTTATTTTCGAGAACAGTCTGAATCTGACCTGTCGTTATTTGCAGATCTGCCGTTCATGGACATCGAAATCCCTGTGCGTCATTACGGAGCAGAGTCATCCCAAGGGCATCTATCGGGGCATGGGCGCAGACCGGATTGTATATTCGCTCAATGGGGAAGTTGGCTTTCTTCTCAATGGTTAATGCCATAGCTTGTGATTGCTCAGGTGTAAGGTGCCTGTTATAATTGAATGTATCAATAAACGGAAGTTTGAGGAGACTCGTGCATGATGGTGAGTCTTCTTTTTTATGGTTTTAGAGGTAGTTCAAGGAGGAATTGGCGTGCCGGATGTAGGTGGATTGAAATGGTTGTTTTTTGATGTTGGAGATACACTGGTGGATGAATGGGAGCCGGTTGATGATATTATCGGACAGTTCGTCCGCGAAGCCTGTGTATTGGGGTATCCGGTGAAGATTGAGGCGGTACGCGAACTGTTCGCGAGCTGTTACCGAAAATATGAGCAATGGCCTATGAGAGTGGCGATTCGCACATTTGTTGAAGACGAGGAACATCAGAAACAGATTCAGGACAAGCTGAAATTTCAAAAAGATCTTGAACGTCCTTTTCCTTCAGCGGATTCCGTTCTTCAGCAGTTGTCACGGTATTATCGCATTGGCATTATTGCCAATCAGAGTCCCGGAACGGAAGAGAGACTGGAGAGCTACGGGTTGCGGAAGTATGTTGATGTTCTGGCGTGTTCGGCTGAAGAAGGAGTGTCCAAGCCAGACCCTGAGTTATACGCTGTGGCCTTGAAGCAGGCCGGTTGTGAACCGGAGGAAGCCGTCATGATCGGCGATCGGATCGATAACGATATTATACCTGCTCGGAAGCTGGGCATGCGTACGATTCGAATGTTGCAGGGTTACGGAAGATTCCAGCCAGAACTATCGGATGACAAACGTGCGGATTGGACTGTTGATTCATTGGATCAACTTCTGCCATTACTGATGCCAAATCAGGATTAGATGATTGTTTAGCTGTATTGCAACAATAAAGGCTGATCAACTTGGGTATAGCATACCGGAGTTGATCAGCCTTTTTGATATTTAGTTGATTAGAATGAGATTAGAACAAGCGTATCGTCTGAATGATCAGATATACATTTAGCATAACGATAACAGCTGTAATGACCCATGAGATGATTTTGAGCCACAATTTGTTGGCGAATGCACCCATGCTTTTTTTATCACTCGTAAACATCACCAGAGGGATTACCGCAAAAGGTAATTGAAGCGACAGTACAACCTGGCTCAAAATGAGCAGTTCTTCTGTTCCATGTTCACCTGCAATGGCTGTCACAATTACCGCCGGGATGATGGCGATCAGACGTGTGACCAGTCTGCGCAGCCAAGCCGGAATTCGAATGTTCAGGAAACCTTCCATAACGATCTGCCCAGCGAGTGTACCTGTAAGGGTAGAGTTCTGACCTGATGCTAACAGCGCCACACCGAACAGAATACTTGCAACCGTTGTACCCAATAGAGGTGTCAGCAGATGGTAGGCATCTGCAATCTCGGCAACCTGTGTCATACCAGCACTGTGGAATACAGCAGCAGATACAATCAGGATGGCCGCATTGATGAACAGGGCCAGTGTCAGCGCGATTGTAGAATCCATGGTCGAGTAACGAATGGCTTCTTTTTTACCCTGTGGTGTCTGTTCGATCTGACGGGTCTGCACAATGGAAGAATGCAGGTACAGATTATGCGGCATCACGGTTGCTCCGATAATACCAATGGCGATATAAAGCATGGCCGGGTTTTGCAGAATCTCAACATTTGGTACAAAACCATGGAGAACACCGCCCATATCCGGTTTCGCCAGAAACAGGTCAATACCGAAGCAGAGGGCAATGGTCGCCATGAGCACAATCACGAGAGTTTCCAAAGCGCGGAAGCCTTTGTTTTGCAGTACAAGAATCAGGAGTACATCAACTGCGGTGATGATCACGCCGTATAACATGGGGATGTTAAATAACAGCTTTAATGCGATGGCAGAACCTATGACCTCAGCCAGATCGGTAGCTGCAATGGCGAGTTCACACAGAATCCATAACATCATGACAACAGGCATGCTGAATCGTTCACGACAGGCTTGAGCCAGATCCCGTCCAGTGACGATGCCGAGCTTGCCAGCCAGTGACTGAAGGACAACGGCCATCAGGTTTGATAACAGGATAACGGATAACAAGGTATACCCAAACTGTGAACCACCTGCAATATCTGTTGCCCAGTTGCCGGGGTCCATGTAACCTACGGCAACAAGGTACCCTGGGCCTACAAAGGCGAGAAATTTCTTCCACCATGCAGCATTTTGTGGAACTTTCATCGAGCTATGTGCTTCTCCAAGGGAAGGGGCCATGCCCGCAGTAGACAATGATTCTCTTGAAGGAGCGTTGAACGGATTTTTTTTACTCATACGATAATCACCTGACTTTGAATTATTGATTTGGAAATATTGTTGCGGGACAGCCCGCTCATGATATATCTAAATTTTTATGTTTATTGTTACATTGTACTCCTTCAATTATTTTTGTCTAGTGCAACTTTCATGTATCAGGACAAGATTTCGGCTGAAGCTTAAAAAATGCCCCTTTGTATACTACCCAACCTCAGGAAAATACAGCGATGAATGCTAATATGTATGAAAATGATAAAGATGTAAAAGCTGATAAAGAGTTAAAATGCGTTTCAAAATGAGCCAGAAGTTTAAATTAAAAGGAAGGCAGTAAAAACTATATGGATAAGGGAGAGATTCTTAATGGAAGCTTTATATACAGCAGTAGCGACAGTTAAAGGTGGACGTACAGGTTCGGTGACTTCTTCGGATGGCGTGCTTAAACATGATCTGAAAATGCCAAAAGAGCTTGGTGGCTCCGGTGGTGAAGGTACTAACCCTGAACAGCTTTTTGCCGCAGGATATGGAGCATGTTATGAAAGTGCCCTTGCCAATGTAGCACGTAAAGCAGGTGTGAAATTGGAGGATGTGGTCGTTACAAGTAACGTATCCATTGGTAAAGACCCTGCGGATGACGGTTTCCAGCTGTCTGTTCGTCTGGACGTGAGTATGCCTGGTGTGGATCACAGTCAAGCAGAAGATCTGGCCCGCAAGGCACATGATTTCTGTCCATATTCCAAAGCAACACGTGGCAACATCGATGTTGTTTTAAACGTAGTCTAAGATTTGACCCCTGGTAAGTAAAGGGAACATATAGAGCAGGGTATCCCAGATACCTGATGTTCGACGACAAAGCCCTGCTGGCAATCGGCAGGGTTTTGTGTTGGTTATCATATAAGGACATGATGCAGGAGATTAGATGCCAGATCGCGTACTATTTTACATAATTGCACTCCCACTTCATGCTACACATTCCATAAAGGGGGAACGAAGATGAGTATTGAAGAGATGATCGAGCGGCGATTTGTGTGTACAAAATGCAGGGGCACGGATTGTAACATTAAGGAAATTTCCATGTCAGGAGCAGGCCTGAGCAAGATGTTTGATATACAGCATAACCACTACCTGTTCGTGGCCTGTGCTTCCTGCGGGTATGTTGAAGTATTTGATCCGGATGTCTTGAAAGGGAAAAAACAGGGGCAGGTAGGGACTATTCTGGATATTCTGTTTGGCGGGTAGACATGCACGAGTTGACATTGATCTGAATTTTCTTTAATATAACTTAGTACTGAGTAGTGTCATTGCATGAACCAAATTTGAATTAAACAGGTGATATCCATGTCTTATAGACCGCGTATTGCAGATTTAGAATTAGCTTATGGTAACAAGGAAGACGGATTGTATGAATTCAAAATGAATTTGGTAGACGGTACCAAATGCCGTGTATTCTACACCCGTTCCCCGGAATGGAAGATGACCAATATCAGCCGTCTGCAGAAAACCCCTTGTCCAGTATGTCGCAAAGATTTCATTTGCAAATGTATGGACCAGTGGGCAAGTGACCTGCATCAACAAATGATCGATGACCAATGGATGGAAAAGGCAGTTACGGAGTAATTGTCGGACAGATACGAGCGTAGGCATAGTGCCTGCGCTCTTTTTCTTTTATTTCCCATTAAATAAATTCTTTAAATAAATTTAGAGTTAGTGAACAAGATGGCCCAGAATGGGTAAGTTACTCTAACCGCAACAATAGGAGGCAGCGAATATGACAGCAAATCAAACGGATGTGCACCAGGGACATCCCATCATACTGGTAGATGGCGTCTGTCACTTCTGCCAGGGCTTAACCAAATGGATTATCAAGCGTGACCCGGAAGGGAAATATCATTTTGCATCGCTTCAATCGGATGTAGCCAAGGAACTGCTGGCGAAGGGCAATTTGTCGACAGACCGTATGGATACCTTTGTGCTGATTGAAAATGGAAAATACTATACACGTTCAACCGCCGCACTGCGATTGGCTAAAGGTCTAAAATTTCCTTATCCGTTGTTATATGTGTTCATCATCATACCGAAATTTATTCGTAATGCAGTCTATAACTGGGTTGCTCGCAACCGTTATCGCTGGTTTGGCAAGGATGAAGCGTGTATGTTGCCTACACCAGAGATAAAAGATCGATTTTTGTGAGTGTGATTAATAACGGGAATAATTGGGTAATGACTACAGATCATATCTATTTTGGGAGGACAACAACTTGAAGAAGTGGACTACATTATTTATCGGAGCATTATTAGCAGTGAGCTTGGCAGCATGCGGGAACGACACAGATAATACGGCAACGCCGCCAGCGACCAACAATGAAACATCTAACGAGGGTAATACACCTGCAGAGCAGGAAACAAAGATTCCTACCTTGGACGAATTGATTACCAAAACCAATGCAGCAACCAAAGAAATGAAAAGCTTCACAACTGAAGCAAACATTGATCAGAATCTGAAACTGGATGCTGGTGAACAGTCCCAGGATCAACAGGTTAAAACATCGCTCAAGATGGATATTATCAAAGATCCAATGATGATTTATCAAGAGATGAATATGGAAATGTCGGGACAGGAAGCCCAGAACGTGAAGCAGTATATCACTTCGGATAAAATCTACTCCCAAGTTGGGGATCAATGGGTTGCGATTCCTGAAGCTCAAACCAAGGAACTGATTGAGCAGATGAAAGCAAGCATGAATCCCGAAGGTGAATTGGAGCAATTCAAAAAGATCGAAGAAGATACTGAAGTGACCGAAGAAGGCGATAATTATGTGATTAACGCTGACGTATCCGGTGATAATGTGAAGGAACTGGCCAAAGCCGTGATGGAGCAGAACGGATCGGATGCCCAGACGCAAGCCATGCTTGATCAGATGAATATCACCAGCATGAAGATGAAATATATGATCAACAAAGAAACCTACCTGCCTGCAAGTACAGACGTAACCATGGTCATGGAGATGGAACAGAATGGACAGAAAATGACGATGGACATGAAGATGAACAGTACATTTTCTAACCAAGATCAAGTGGAAGAGATCAAGATTCCACAAGAAGCATTGGATAGCGCTAAATAAAACATGCACCTCTGAACTAGATCTGTGTGAGCCGAGAGGTTTACCGGATTAGAATCAGGGGTATTTTTCTGTTTAGCAGAGATTATGGTCAGGGTTCAAGGTGTTATAGTATAGTCATATTGAAGTAGAGAGGGGAGATAAAAGATGATCGAATATGCACACATCCACCATGTTAGTCTGGCTGTACGTGATCTGGAAATCGCGAAGAAATTCTATTCGGGGTTACTGGGAATGCAGGAGATTGAACGTCCGTCTTTCCGCTCCACAGGTACATGGTATGCCATCGGTAGCCAGCAGCTTCATCTGTTACAGCACCCGGAGGGTCACACGTTACGCGAAGCTGGTATTGATACAACAGATGGCCACTTTGCGATCTGGGTCACCAGTTATTCAGGGACTATAGCCTGGCTGGAGCAGCAGGGAATTGAGTATGAAGCGAGACCTGACAGTGTGGCTGGATTCGCACAGATTTTTGTACTTGATCCTGACCGTAACATTATTGAGTTCGATTCACCGTATAACTCTTGAGGAAAAATGGGTTAGAATAAATCCCTTGCTCCCCCAGAAATTGTATGCTATATTATCCATACATTCATAGCACGTGACGGAAGCACCGTCCATATACTGCATATTCATGCGGTTATTGGACGGTGCTTTTTTTTGTGCTTTTTGACAGGGAGGGAAGGAAAAATTGATTGTACTGAAGGTTGTTCTGGTTTCAAAGGATAGAGATTACATTAGCGCCTGGCTTGATTATGTACAGGGAAATTCGTCTGGTCTTCATGTGCGTTTCACGGCATTCTCCCAAGAGGATTCGTTCAGGGATCACATGAATGAGCAAGAAGGTCGAGAATTACCGGATCTGGTTATTGCGGAACCGGAGTTTCTGAATGACTGGCTGAATAACGGGGGAGAAGTATCAGGTGTACCTTGGCTAATGCTTAGTGAAGGGATGGAAGAGGTGGATGAGGCCAAGCGGCTGATGAAATACCAACCCTTGCCTGCTTTGCTGGATGCTGTGATGCATGCTTGCCGGCAGCCACGCCGTAAGAAGGTTCACCATCCGGGGCAAGAGACTCTCTCCATCGGTGTAGTATCCGCTTCGGGTGGAAGTGGCAAAACGGCAGTGGCTCTGCACATGGCAAAGCAGTTGGGGCTCGCAGGTTATGCTGTACTCTATCTGAATCTGGAGACGCTGGATAGCACGCTCCCGTTTCTGGAAAAGGGACTAACTAGAAGTGGGCAGCGCCCGGATGCGGAGACGGGATTGTCACGTCTGTTATACGATCTGAAGGTGGGCAGAAAGGAATCCGGCAAGCAGTTGCAGGTGCAATCGAAGGGCGTAGATGGATATGTGGTCCGGCATGAAGCGCTGAAATCCGATCTGTTCTGGCCATTATCGAATCGGAAAGAACTGTTGCAAATGACTCGTGAGGATACGTCGAATCTTCTTCGTTATTTAACGGATTGTGGACAATATGACGTGTTGATTCTGGATGGGGATTCCGGTTGGGATGGGCGCAGTGAAGGGGTGCTGGATACAGCAGATGCCTTTGTCTGGCTCGTTGAGGATGATATATCTGCCATGCATCGATGGGGACAATGGTTAGAGCATGCTGAGCGTACGAAACCAGATCTATACGAAAGTATGCTGGATCGTTCACGCTTTGTGGTTAACAAATATCGGGACAATGTCGTTAATACACTCCCACGCCCTGATCTGCATCTGGATGCAGTGTTGCCCTATATCCCTTCTTGGAAGCAACTCAGTCAGGAGGAAGTCATGCTTAGTTCTCCGATCTTCCAACGTGAAGTGAAGAGATTATGTGCCATGCTGGTACAAGATGGCGAAGAAGAATTGAAGCAGACGGGACGAATTCAGAAGCAGGATCGGTGGGCACTATGACGGATTCATCCAATATAATACTGGATCGTGAAGAACAGTTTCAGATGATGCGCAGGGAAGTCAGGGCTGGCCTCGATTTAACCTCTTCCGCAGGAGATGATGAACTGTGGCAGGGGATAGAACGCAAAGTTCTCACTGACCCCAAGTTGGATGATCTGACCTCAGGAGAGCGTCATACGCTGGTACAGCGATTGTTTGACTCTTTTCGTGGATTGGATATTTTGCAGCCACTCGTGGATCATCCCGATATTACGGAGATTATGATCAATAGTCACAAGGAGATTTTTGTGGAGCAGGAAGGTGAAGTCAGCCAGATCACCCTTGAATTTGAGTCCAGGGAACGGCTCGAGGATATTATTCAGATGATTGTGTCCGGGGTAAACCGGATTGTGAACGAGTCTTCTCCAATCGTAGATGCCCGTTTAAAGGATGGTTCGCGGGTCAATATCGTGTTACCTCCTATTGCCTTGAAAGGACCCACGATGACGATTCGTAAATTCCCCAGTGAACCGATGAAGATGTCTGATCTGATTGAAAAGGGAGCTCTGCATGAAGAAGCGGCAGAATTATTGCAGCAGTTGGTACGGAGCAAATACAACATCTTCATTGGAGGTGGGACCGGATCGGGAAAAACGACCTTTCTGAACGCATTATCCCAGTTTATCCCTGCCGATGAACGGATTATTACCATTGAGGATTCGGCTGAGCTACAGATTGTAACGGTACCGAATCTGGTGTCACTGGAAACGCGGAATGCTAACACCGAGGGCAAGGGGCAGATATCTATTCGGGATCTGATCAAATCTTCATTACGGATGCGTCCTAACCGGATTGTGATTGGTGAGGTAAGGGGCGCAGAAGCGCTGGATATGTTACAGGCCATGAACACCGGCCATGATGGAAGCTTGTCAACTGGGCATGCGAATACCATCTCGGACATGATTAGCAGACTCGAAACGATGGTACTCAGCGGTGCGGATCTTCCGATTGCGGTTGTACGACAGCAGATTAGTTCAGCAATCGATATTTTTGTACATCTATCCCGGCTGCGAGATCGCTCACGGCGGGTGACAGAGATTAGTGAAGTGATTGGTATGCAGGACGGTGAGGTTTTGTTGAATCGATTGTTTCGTTTCCAGGAACAAGAAGAGCGTGAAGGCAAAATTATTGGCGGATTAGTACAGGTTGGAAAGTTGAATCAGGTGGATAAAATTCAGATGGCTGGGCTTGGGGAATGGCTGGATGAATACATAGAACAATATAGTGTTGAAACATATTCGTCAGATAACAACGTGAATTAAAGTCATTGGAAGGTGATTACTGTTGGGTGAAGCCAGACAGATGTTGACGGATTACACCGCATATACGCTTTCCCGGAGACAACGAATGGTCTGTATGCTGATTAGTGGTCTGCTGTTTTTTGGCATCGGAATTCTGTTCTACCATCACTGGTTGGCTGGAGCAATTCTGGCTGCGGGTTGCATATGGGTGCCAAAACATTGGACTAAAGTGCTGTTGGAACGAAAAAGAATGACACTCAGTTTACATTTTAAGCAAGCGTTATATGCATTATCTTCGGCACTTGCGGCAGGAAAATCGGTGGAAAATGGATTCAAGGAATCCGTGGAGGATTTGCGAATGTTGAACCCGGAAGCCGATACCGATCTGATTCGTGAGTTCACGATATTGCGGACACGGATGGAGTATGGACAACCAATCGAAGAGGCACTACAGGATTTTTCGGATCGGGCTCAGATTGAGGATATTACGAACTTTGCAGATGTGTTCATTACGTGCAAACGAACTGGCGGGGATCTGGTTGAGGTTGTGCGTCGTACCTCTGCGGTGATTGGTGAGAAGCTGGACATTCAGCAGGATATTATGGTCGCGGTATCGCAGAAAAAGTTCGAATCAAAGGTGATGTTTGCAGCACCATTTATTTTTCTGATATTCCTCAATCTGACTGCCAAAGACTTTATGGAGCCGTTGTATAGCGGGATGGGGTACCTCATCTCTAGTGGTGCCTTGGCAGTACTCGCCTGCTGTTATCTGTGGATTAATCGCATTATGGATATCAAAGTATAAGGAGCTGAAACGATGCTGCTTCCCGTTATAGTCGCAGGGATGCTCGGAGCTGGATGGCTGTTGCTGGATCGAACCCGGGGGCAGACCTACCGGCATCTGCGCAAGCTGGATATAGAAGGATTACGACTGAAAAAATTGCATGGTCCCTTCCTGTTTATATTGGACAAGTTCGAGATTGGACGCAGATTATCAGTGCTCATGTTTCGAATGCAACATGCGATTCAGAAAATGTATGGCATACAGCACAGTGGAGAGAAAACGATGCTATATTGCGCCGAAATGTTGACCTACACGTGGCTCATGTTGCTGGTGGGCTGCCTGTTATCACTCGTTGGAGATATGGGCATCGGAGGCATGGCAGGTGGACTCGCATTGGGTATAGCGTTACCTTTTGCACTCTATAAAGACCTCAATACCAAGGTCCAACGAAGAGATCAGGACATTCTTATGGAGCTGCCCGAGCTGCTGAACCGAATTGTTCTGTTGGTGGGCGCTGGGGAGACCGTTCAGCATGCCATTGTTCACTGTGTGACAAGCCAGGGCGAACGGGATCATCCGCTGTACAACGAACTCAGAAAGACCGTGGGAGATTGGAATAACGGTTATTCGTTTCAACAGTCATTTGAACAGTTCAGTCGCCGCTGCGGTGTACAGGAAGTGACGATTTTTACGACAACGGTGCTGCTGAATTTCCGGCGTGGGGGAGGTGACTTTGTATTGGCGCTGCGGGATCTGTCACATGTGTTGTGGGAGAAACGCAAGGCTGTCAGTCGGGCCAAGGGAGAACAGGCTTCTTCCAAACTGGTGTTTCCGATGGTACTAATCTTTTTTACGATTGTGGTCATGATCGGGGCACCTGCTTTTATGATGATGAATATGTAGGAGGAATTGGGATGATGGATGTGTTAAAGAACAAGGTAAACGTATTTTGGGAGGAAGAGGACGGTCTCGGCACGTTGGAGCTGATTTTGATTATCGGGGTTATTATCATTATTGCTTTGATTTTTAAAAACCAAATTAAGACGTTGGTAGAGAGACTTTTGAAGAATGTTAGCGATAAAAGTAATGAATTTTTCGAATAACAGGTTCAAAAAAGAAGAAGGGAGCTTCACCGTTGAAGCTTCCCTGATCTTCCCTGTTGTGCTGTTTATTCTTGTGTTATTGCTTTTTTTCACCATGTACATGTATCAAAAGACATTCCTGAATCAACATGCTTATGCAGCTTCCGAACGGGCAGCCTATAGCTGGGACAACAGTCACAAACAGGCGATGACAGGTGAATATGTTGCTGGAGAACATGACAATCTGTACTGGAGATTAACGGACGATCGTATGCTTGGAACGCTGTTTGGCTGGGCGGGAGCGGATAATCAGGTTAGCGTTTCTGTACCTGCTAGTGAAGGCGGAAGTTTCTCGGAACAGAAATTAGCACAAGCGGTGCAACATATGCCCTCAGCCATGAAAGGGACGATTGAGTATCAGAATTCTCTGATTCAGCGGAAAGTAACAACCAAGCTGGAACAAGTAATTTCTTTGCCTCTTCCTTCTTTTTTGTTCGATTCAGGTAACCGTGTACTGACCCAGGGATCATCCGCAGTTGTTGAACCGGTTGAATTCATTCGAACGGTCGATCTGGTCCGTTATTACGCAGCCAAGTTTAAAGGCAAAGGCGGTGAAGCCGCGAGTACTGCTGCGGAAGCAGGACAGGTTGTACAGCATTTTGGCAAAAGCAAAAAGTGAGAAAAGGAGGAGGGTGGAGCTGTTTAGAAAAAAAGACGATGAGTTGGGAGCCGTAACCCTTTTTTTAATATTAATATTGGCCGGAGTTTATATGTTTGTCGCTATATTCATTGATTACGCTCGGATTGCTGCATTCAAGGTGCAGACCGAACGCATGACTCATGCTGCGATGAGATCCGTCATGTCAGCCTATGACACCTCACTACGTGAGTATGGTTTATTCGGATATGGTGACAGCAGTGGGGATGCGATTATGGCTAAAGTGCTGAATGATAGTGTGAAGCCTTCATCTGTAAAAGATGGATTCCCCGTTCTGGATATCCAGTGGGATACAACTACGCTGAGCATGGAGCGTGAACTGGGAAGATACGATATATTTAATCGCCAGATTCAGGAGGATATGAAGTATCGGGCTCCGGTTGATTTTACCCTTGAAGTGATCAATCGATTCAAACCTATGTCAGATGAGATGAAGGAAGCTGCGCATACGGTAGACTTGCTGAAAAAATTACAGAAGTTATATGACAAACGTGAAGAACTGCTGGACGAAGCCATTGCCAATCAGACGGAGTCCGCGGAGAAGCTGAAGAATCTTCCGAAGTTAATCATGGACCCGCCTTCACAAGCCATTCATGAAGAAATGTTGGAAGAAACACCAGAGACAGCTGCCGAGGCGGCGGCACGTTATGCAGATTATCTGAACAAGAAACAGGCAGATGAGGGACTGCCGTTCAGAGAGCAACAATACATATTGGAACTGGCTCGTTATCGGACTGGTGTTGGTAATGTGGTGACAGGTATCAGCATGATCATACAACCCGCGTTACAGGCCCATCAAACAAAGCTGGAGGAAGCACAGTCCAAGATCGAAGAAGCACGCAAGATTAATGATGAAATGAAACGTGTGATCGCGGAGGGGGAGAACCGTTCACAGAATGCCAGCTATGACAACGTCGGCAACTCGAATCTGCCTGGGACGGGTCCTGCATCTACTGGATCAGGCAGTGAAGCTAAAAGCACACGTTCCCTCGCCTCGGAGCTTGTGAGGGCGGATAGCCTATTTAATCAGTTGAACGCACGTGTGGTTTCACAGCATTCGGACTTCTCTAACGTCAGAAGAGACAACATGGAGTTGAATAATCAGCTTCGCAGCGTTACGGGAATGAGTGGGGTTCCGATTAAAACGGCGGTCAGACAGGCAAGTCTGATTACGGAACGATATATGGACACCTATGTACGTAGCGGTCCTGCCAATCTCATCCTGCAAAGTAAGCAGCAGCTGGAGAGTGGTCGTGGGTCGGATGCTGAGCGCAAAGCGAATGACAAAGAATCCAAAGGGAAATTGAAGGAAGTCAAGCGAATCTTGTCGCAGATTCAGAATGGAAGTTCCGGTTCCATGGACGCTTTCAAACAGTTGGAGGAATATTACAACGCTAATATTGCTTTTAACGAGGCTAGTCGTGAGGTTGCCAAAAAGGCAGAGATTGCTGGTGATCCCTATGACTCTGGTGGTGATGCCATGAAGGGGATGGACAGTTTGTTTGGCGGGATGTCCGGTCTGCTGGACGGTCTTGGCGACGAATTATTTCAGAATGAATATGCTTTAGCCTATTTCAACTCCATGGATTTTGGTCAGTTATTTACCTGGACTGAAGGTGGTGGAGATGCTGGTGATGTTTTCAAACTGGAGAATCAGGAACTGGAGTATATCGTCTACGGGTTTCATAATCCTTCGGGTAACATCGCTGCGGCATATGCGGAGATATTTGGGATGCGGCTGGCTATTCGGACGGCAGAAGGGTTAATTGAGCACAGCAAGCTTGGGAACCCACTTCTGGTATTATCGGCGGCAATCTTATACGGGATTACAAACGCCATTACCGATATGGTGAAACTCGCGAAAGAGGGCAGTGTGGAATTGTCAAAGTATATCAAAGTCAAGCTGACGTATAGGGACCATCTTCGATTGTTCCTCTTGATGCACAGGAACAATGAACGCAAAATGTCCCGAATGCTGGCGCTAATTCGATTGAATACGGGTGTGAATCCAGATGAGAAACAGACGTATGCTTCGGGTAACATGCGCAGCAGCATCAAGTTGTGGTTTTTACCAGGGGTAGTTAGAAGCATAGGTACAGTTATGGGGAGTGCGGACCAGGTTGAAGATGGGCGATTTTTCATTGAGCGGAAGGCGGATTATTCCTATTGAATAATCAGGATCGTTTCGGTGGAGGGATTATGGACAAGCAGCAACAATATGAAAAAGAAAGCGCACAAATGCAGATTCGTATAACAAGAATAATCAGATTTCAGCGTTTGAAGTCTCTCGAAAAGCAGGTATGTTCTTCGAAAAAGGAACAAGGCAGCATGGTTCTGGAAGCTTCACTGGTGTTACCTGTCTTCCTGTTCTTTATCATGTTTCTCATCTTCATAGTGCAAATGACTCTAATCTCCACAGCGTTACAGAGCACGGCGGGTGAAGCGGTGAAGCAGTTATCAACGAAAATATATCCTGTTTCCCTGGCATTCACACCTTCTGATTCTGCCGGCGGAGAAGGTTCTGGAGGGGGTTGGAAGATACCAGAGTTATCTCTGACGGAATGGGCAGAAGGTTATGCTTCTTCTTTGCCCGAGCCATTAAGTGATTGGGTACGTTCAGCTGCGGCCAGTGGTGAACAGCCACTACAGGAGATCAAAACATCCGTCTTGGAAACCGTACTTGATCCCACGGTAAAACCGCTGCTTCAACCATTTATCGAGCCAACGCTGCTGAATATGGAACGTGTTCATGTGAATGGTATTTCAATACCTGATCTCAAAAACAAAACAAATCCATATTTCCGACTTGAACTGAGTTATGAATTGCCGGTAAAAGTTCCCTTTCTTAGTAAACCGCTACGGATTCAGGCTGCTGCGGCAGAGCGGGTATGGATTGGAGATACCGGAGAAGGATCAGATGGCAGCGCAGGAGACGGGAATACTGCGGGTTCAGCAACGGTATTGTCAAAGCCTGACCCGGCTTACATAGGCAACAATGCAACGATCAAGGTGAAGGTAGAACCAGGAGCGACAGCCAACTTAACGATATTTTACAAGTCAGGTGAAAGTTCTGCCAAGCACATCGGCTGGGCCACCGCAGATGAGAATGGAATTATTGAATGGACCTGGTTTGTTGGTACTCGGACAACAGAAGGAACATGGAGTTTTGTTGTCGAGACAGGGGACGGTGCCAAGACGGAGACTACGTTTACCGTGGCCTCCAGAAAATAAGGAAGGGGATGATGGAGGTGGAGTGGTTTTACATTGCCTGTGGCATATACGTAATTGCAGCTTTTATTACAGATATTCGTTCAATGAAAATTCCAAATCGATTGACTTTACCCGTGACTGTTGCAGGCGTATTGGCCCATATCATATGGGGAGGTTGGGATGGTTTCTTGTTCTCAGCCGCTGGATTTGCAGCAGGTTTTGGCATTTTGTTTCTGATGTATGCGATTGGAGCCGTAGGGGCAGGAGATGTGAAATTGTTTGGTGGGATTGGCGCATGGACGGGACTTGCTTTTGGCATTCATGTCATTATTTACTCCGTTTTGTACGCGGGAGCCATTGGTTTGGTGATACTTCTATTCCGCAAGGATTCAGCGAAACGGATTCGAGGCATGGCAGGCAATCTTGCCGGGTTCTTCATGCTTGGTTCCCTCAAGCTGTTTAACACAGAGAAGACATTGAAGTTTCCGTTTATGCTGGCAGTGTTACCTGGATTTATCACGGTGCTTATCCAGGGACTGTTTCCTTGAAAAAAGGAATCAAGATATCTGTGGATAAAAGCGGTCGGAAGGTTGTTCCGTCAACGAAGTTCCCAGTGTAACTTTCTTTATTTGATCCTATATAACAATGGAAAGAGAGGATTGGCATGTATGGATTAACGAGAGATTTTATTCGTAACGGCGGAGCGTTCATGGTTTTGGAGAAAGAGGACGGGTTACGAATGGAGGAATTGAGCCGGGTACAGATGGGGATGTTGTCCTCCAATCACATTCCGCGACTTCTTCCTGTTCATATTCGGGAAATCGATCGAAATGTAACTTTGCAGTACGACATATCAGGCTACAAGATGTTATCCCAGATGTTAAAGTCAAGCAAAATCAAATTGCGTGTTCTATATGGTTTGTTGTTCCAACTAGCTGATGCCTTCACGGAATGCCGGCAATATATGCTGGAGCCTCGTAAATTATTGATTCAGGAAGATTACTTGTTCATCAACGGTTCATTCGAACAGGGTGAACTTGGGATGGTATATGTACCGATCATGGATACAGTTGAAGTTGATCCAACGCCTCAGCAATTCCGTGAATTGGTGATCAGGCTGATGGCACATGTACAGGAACTGCAGGGAGAAGGTATTCAGCGAGTTCTGCAGTTATGTGACAACGAACGCTGGGATATCAGACAGTTGCGAGAGCTTCTGTTGGAATTATACGCTGACGAGCAAGAGAATGGAGGAGGCGCAGCATTTCTCTCATCCAGAACTTTGGAAACATTCGATGATTCAAGAGGTGATCTTCATTCGTCGATCTCTGAGCGAGATAGCAGGCTAGCCACTGGTACTTCTCGGCCTTATCAACCCGGTGCTCCCGTTCAAAATACTGCTGTGGGGCTGCAACTAAATTTCCGTCAGCCGCAGAAAATGAGTGAATCTGAGGTGGAAGACATACCGGTGAGATCTCGATCCTTTTCAGGCAGGCGCTCATCTGAGCAATCTTCATTAGAGAGCTCAAACAGCATGGATCAGGGGCGAAGTAATCGGTATGATTCGCTAGAGCGTGTTGATATGGAAGTGGAGGAGAAGCCCGGATCTTCCAAAGTAACCTATATCATATTGGTCTGCATGGTTGCCATGGCATTGGTATGGAGATTTATTTACATGGAGCAACCGGGACAGACACAGATGATCCTGTGCATAGTACTAAGCCTTGGCTTGCTTGGTGTAGCAGGATGGACGTGGAAGCGTAAGGGAAGCCCTCAGAATGACATAGAGAATAAGCGGTCCTTTTCATTCAATTTAGGTAAGAACAAAGGCAAGCAAATCGAGGATGAAGAGGAACAATTTCAGGAGAGTTGGCGCTGGAATACAGTTGAAAGACCAGTTGAACGCGTAAACCAAACGGTTGCATCCGCCTCAGAAGGTGGTAGCGAGCATTCCCGTTATCAGAGTCTGCATATGACACCTGAACACTCCGAACCACCGTTCGTTCAGCGCCATGTGGAAACAGCTTCAACTTCAGAGCTAATCAGGCATGATGCAGTTGCGGAGGCAACCGTGAATTTGCAGAATGTGGCTAAAGGTAACTTTACAGGGGCAGGTCCGGTGATGGCGTCTTATTATCTTGAACGAAGAT
The DNA here is from genome assembly GCF_018614975.1 of Paenibacillus polymyxa. Lineage (GTDB taxonomy): Bacteria > Bacillota > Bacilli > Paenibacillales > Paenibacillaceae > Paenibacillus > Paenibacillus polymyxa_E. The sequence continues at coordinate 18,160 of NZ_JAGGNR010000013.1, forward strand.
CTGGCACCGGTGACCAACATGAACGAATGGATGTGCAAGGTGCATCTTTTGTAATAGGAAGATCGGCAGACATGGTTCAATGGGTGGACACAGCGACCGGGGTGTCCCGTGCTCATGTGGAATTGAGCCGGAACAAATCGGGCTATGTCATTAAGGATCTGGGTTCCGTCAATGGAACCATTCTTCAGGGCAATATTCTTGCTCCGTATAAGGAGTATCCATTGGCGGATGGAGACACATTTACACTTGCTGAATCTGTCTACACTTATCGGTCGATTGGATAAGCCTTAGTTCAATCAGTCGGATAAGCCACGGTGCTTCAGATCCTCTAGGGCCTCGGTTAAGGTAGGGAAGGTGAATTGGAATCCGTGGTCGAGTGCTTTTTGCGGAATGACTCTCTGCCCCTGAAGCACGACAACGGATAGTTCTCCGACCAAGGTTTTAATCAGGAAGCCGGGTACGGGAAACCAGTGAGGGCGATGATACACCTTACCCACTGTACGACCGAATTCATCATTGGTAACGGGGTTTGGTGTGGAAGCATTTACTGGCCCCGAAATCTGTTTGTTCTGAATGGTGAAGTCGATTAGTCTGACGATATCCATAATGTGAATCCAGCTTGTCCATTGCTTGCCACTACCAAGCTTGCCGCCAACACCCAGCATATAAGGTAGTTTCATCAATGGAAATGCACCTTTTTTATGACCCAGTACCAAACTCACCCGGATTTTAACGAGTCTTACATTTTTGATTGCATCTGCAGCAACTTCCCATTGTTCTGAGACCCGGGACGGGAAATTCATTGATTTTTGCGGACTGCTCTCGTCAAAGGTTTCATTAGGGGAGGTTCCATAAATGGCCATAGCAGAAGCCTGAACGACGACTTCAGGCTTTTGTTCCAGGGATTCCACCAGTCGGGCTACCCGCGCTACGGTCGTGACTCGGGATTCAACAATCTCCAGCTTCGCCTTGGTTGTCCAACGTTGATTCAGCGTTTCTCCAGCAAGATTAACGAGAGCATCCATACCTTCCAGCAAGTGAGGTTGTTCTTCGACTTGTTCCCAGGATATATATGTAAGATTTTTACTTGGATTATGCAAGTCAGGCAGTTTTCGTGTAATAACTTTCACATGGTGCCCGGCTTGCAGCCAGTAATCTACAAGTGCTCCTCCCACAAATCCGGTACCTCCACAAATGGCAATTTTCATATCAAACATCCTCTCTGTATTTTCACTGCGCTGATATATACCGTTGGATTGACAAACAGCCCCGTACGGTAAGCACTGCCTGTTGGGAACAACTTACCTGACGGAGCATATCTGTATCTAATTAACCAAATCTATATGCCACTTAACTCATCTTTTATTTTATTTAATCAAATGTTGATAAGGGGAATAATCGATTTTGTTTTTCTCCAAAAATTTTACCAAAAACTTATTATCCCGCTTCGGTGTGGCAATAATGTATCCTTTGATGCAATGATCTCTCGATACTTCCGTGGCGTTGTCTTCGACTGCAATTTTACCGATCTCTGCAGCAATGGAATGTTTGGCGATGTCACGAAATGGCCCGGGCACAGGCTCCACAAGTTGATCCAAAAAAGCTTTGGCTTCATCCGTCCACAAGTGACGGCTGGCTTCAACCCAATAATTCTGCCAATCCAGTTTGGACTTTCCGTCCGCTTTTGGTAGCACTTTCAAAAACTTGCGCATCATGAAGAATCCACCGATACACATGCTGCCAAGCAATAAAAAAGTCCAGAATGCGATTGTATTCATAAACCAATTGCTGGGGGAACTGCTGGTCAGTATCATCGCGTAGGAGTCGAAAATCATTGCGGAGTCACCTCGGTTCATTGATTTTCACGGAAAGACGGATTCGCCTACCCATGTTCCACATAGTAGCTGTTAAAAATAGCCTCTATCCCGAATTATAGCGCATTTCTAGATTTATTTCGATAATCGCGTTAGAATAAGGGATAATTCAGATTAAGGGGGATCAATAATGCTGAAAATCGGCTCCCACGTGTCCTTTTCGGACAAGGGATTATTGAGTGCAACGAAGGAAGCGTCTTCGTACGGTTCCAGTTCGTTTATGATATATACGGGTGCACCACAGAATACACGTCGCAAGCCAATCGAATCAATGTATATTGAAGAAGGAAAACTTGCCATGCAAGAGGGTGGAATGGAAGATATCGTTGTCCATGCACCGTACATTATTAATCTTGGCTCATACAAAGATAACACGTATAGACTCGCTGTAGATTTCCTTCAGGAAGAGATTCGTCGGACACATGCCATTGGTGTGAAAAACATCGTATTACATCCCGGCGCATTTACAGACAAAGATGCCCACTATGGGATCGGACGGATCGCAGAAGGGTTGAATGAAGTGCTGGAGGGTGTGAAAGAGACGGATGTGAACATCGCTCTGGAGACCATGGCTGGCAAAGGTACGGAGATGGGTCGCAGTTTCGAAGAGATCGCCCAGATCATTGAGAAAGTAACGTATAACGAGCGCCTGACTGTGTGTATGGATACATGCCACATTCATGATGCAGGATACGATATCGTTAATGATTTTGACGGTGTACTGGAACAATTCGATCGTACGGTAGGACTTGACCGCATTGCCGTAATGCATATTAATGATAGTAAGAATGCTGTGGGTGCGCACAAGGACCGTCATACACCAATTGGCTCTGGATGGATCGGGTTTGAGGCGATTAACCGTATCGTCAACCATGAGAAGCTTCAAGGACGTCCATTTATTTTGGAGACACCTTGGATTGGTAAAGAGGCCAAGACACAGCGTCCAATGTATGAGGTGGAGATTGCCCTGCTTCGTGGGGATGTTGCCGGTCGATTCGGCCAGGAATTCCTGACAGAAGTAGAACAGTTGCAACACTTTTTCAAAGGTAAAGAGATTGAGTCCCGTTCGTATATTCTGGATGTGTGGACGTTGCTCAAAAATGATGCCAAAGCCAAAAAGGCAGATCCGCGTGAACCGCTGGAACGCCTCTATGACATGGTGACTGAAGCTGCACTACTCCCGCATTTGAATGAAGAACAACTGAATCATCGCTTGATTGCATGGCTTGCGGGTTAACCCCCGCAGGTCATGGCTTAATTGAAGGAGGAAGAATAACCCGATGGAGATCCACGCTAAACAAGTACGCCCTGATTCTAAAAACCACGCCGATCGTGCGCGCATGCTCATTTCCTGTCCTGATGGTCCGGGAATTGTAGCTGCCGTCTCTCACTTCCTGCACCAGCATGGTGCAAACATTGTTCAGTCGGACCAGTACACCATGGACCCTGCTGGAGGCATGTTCTTTATGCGAATTGAGTTTGATCTTCCGCAATTGCTGGTCAATTTGCCGAAACTGGAAGCTGATTTTGCAGAAGTAGCAAGCCGTTTCCAGATGGAATGGACGTTATCTGCGGTCAGCCGCAAGAAGAAACTGGCTATCTTTGTATCGAAAGAAGATCACTGTCTGGTTGAATTGTTGTGGCAATGGCAGGCAGGCGACCTGGATGCCGATATTGCGCTTGTGGTCAGCAACCATCTGGACATGAAGGACTATGTAGAATCATTTGGCATTCCATATCATCATATTCCGGTAACAGCAGATACGAAGAAAGAAGCCGAACAGCGTCAGTTGGACGTTATAGGCGATGATGTGGATGTGATCATTCTGGCTCGTTACATGCAGATTATCTCTCCCATGTTCATTGAGCACTACCGCAATCGAATCATTAATATCCACCATTCGTTCCTGCCAGCCTTTGTGGGTGGTAAACCGTATGCGCAGGCGTACAACCGTGGTGTCAAAATTATCGGTGCGACAGCACACTATGTTACGGAAGAACTGGATGGCGGCCCGATTATTGAACAGGATGTGCAACGTGTAAGCCACAGAGATGACGTAACCGAGCTGAAGCGCATTGGACGTACCATTGAGCGTGTTGTGCTTGCACGTGCCGTGAAATGGCATGTTGAAGACCGTGTTCTCGTTCATGAAAATAAAACCGTTGTATTTTAAGCTCTCGCTTTAATACTGTGCAAGGTTGATTCGGAACCACGTAATAGATTAACAAAAAAGCGACCCCAATTCGTTTACGAAGCGGGAGTCGCTTTTTTTGTTGTGTTGATATACTTTCCGCACAAGCCAAGCACAATACCGAATAGCAGATGTCCAACAATCCAGTAGAGGATGGCGGACACATCGTACAGGTCTGGCACACGTGATGACAATTGAGAGAGTGGGATATAGAGCAGGGACGAGACTGCACCAAGCAAAATTCCTTTGATCATAGGGCGGCCTGAATGTCGTACCCACCACACATAGAAGATGCCGATCACAACGGACACAACTAGATGCAGAGAAAATTCAATGATTTCGGGTAAGGTTGGCGGAAGAACAGGCACAAAATCAATATTCAGCAGCAGGGTATATACTTGTTCACCGGTGTTGGCCTGAATCATTTTGAGGAAAAATCCCAGGACAACTCCCGAGAGAATCCCCGTTAAAATACCGGATATCCAGGGTAATGAGTGTTTTAGCGATGTTGATGGGTGAGCAGCAGGATCTGGCATGATCGCGACCTCCTATAGACTTTCGAATCCATATTAAGGAACATTATATGTGAATTGAGGATGAATATCTAAAAAATGCATGGTTTTCAGGTTAAAGGTTATACTTCATGCGATGGATTAGCGAGGCTCCTTAAGTCTGCTTTTGGAATTTAGTACCTTGTACAGTACGATTTTTGCTTGATAGGCCAAGGATTATTCATCACAAACAACCGATTTTTCATGAACTTCTCAAAGAAGGTTATGGAAAAGCTTCACGCCAAGTGATACAATACAAAAGTGAATAAGTCAAAATGAAACACTCAAGCGGATTCACTTATTGTGAAATTCGGTTTGCTTGGTTGATGAGAGGGATTCGCTTGCGCACCCGACTTATCTAAAGACATGAGGAGGACAAACCATGACTGACAAGAACGAAGCGATTCAAAAGGACGAGAATAATACAATCGACAACCTGTCGATTACGACCGTACGTACTTTGGCGATTGATGCAATTGAGAAGGCAAATTCCGGACACCCGGGTATGCCTATGGGCTCCGCTCCAATGGGGTACCAACTTTTTGCAAAAACGATGACTCATAACCCGGACCACCCAACTTGGGTTAACCGGGACCGTTTTGTCCTGTCTGCAGGACATGGCTCCATGTTGTTGTACAGCTTGCTGCACCTGAGCGGATATGATCTTCCAATGGAAGAACTGAAACAGTTCCGTCAATGGGGAAGCAAAACACCGGGTCACCCGGAATTCGGACATACTGCAGGTGTTGATGCAACAACCGGACCACTGGGTCAAGGTATTGCAATGGCTGTAGGTATGGCGATGGCTGAAGCTCAACTGGGCGCAACATACAATAAAGACAAGTTCAACGTAGTTGACCACTACACTTACGCAATCTGTGGTGATGGTGACTTGATGGAAGGCGTATCTCATGAATCAGCTTCCCTTGCTGGACGTTTGCACCTGGGCAAACTGATCATGTTGTTCGACTCCAATGACATCACGCTCGATGGTAAATTGGATCTGTCTTCTTCCGAAAGCATCGCGAAGCGTTTTGAAGCTTATGGCTGGCAAGTGCTGCGTGTTGAAGATGGTAACGATCTGCCAGCAATCGAAAAAGCAATTCAGGAAGGTCAAGCAGATACACTGCGTCCTACACTGATCGAAGTTAAAACGGTTATCGGTTATGGTAGCCCGAACAAACAAGGTAAAGGCGGCCACGGCGGTACTCACGGATCTCCACTGGGTGCAGACGAAGCCAAATTGACTAAAGAGTATTACAAATGGGTTTATGAAGAAAACTTCCACGTACCTGCTGAAGTTCGCGATCACTTTGCACAAGTGAAAGATCGTGGTATCTCTGCAAACAAAGCTTGGGACGAGAAATTTGCCGAGTACAAAAAAGCATACCCTGAGCTGGCAGCTCAATTCGAAACAGCGATTAACGGCGACCTTCCAGAAGGTTGGGACCGTGATCTTCCTAAATATGCAGCAACAGACAAAGCGCTTTCCACTCGTGTGGCATCCGGTAACGCTCTGAACGGTCTGGCACACAACGTGCCACAACTGACAGGTGGATCTGCTGACTTGGAAAGCTCCACAATGACTCACCTGAACAACCTGGAGAACTTCACACCTGAAGATTACTCCGGCCGTAACATCTACTTCGGTATTCGTGAATTCGGTATGGCTGGAGCAATGAACGGTATGGCACTGCACAGCGGTGTGAAAGTATTCGGAGGTACGTTCTTCGTATTTACCGATTACCTGCGTCCGGCTGTTCGTCTGGCTGCCCTGATGGGATTGCCTGTAACGTATGTTCTGACTCACGACAGTATCGCTGTTGGTGAAGACGGTCCTACGCACGAACCGATCGAGCAATTGGCATCCCTGCGTATCATTCCTAACCTGACGGTTATTCGTCCGGCTGACGGTAATGAAACCTCGGCTGCTTGGGCTTACGCGCTTGAGAACAAGAGCAACCCGGTCGCACTCGTACTCACTCGTCAAAACCTGCCGATCCTGGAAGGTACGGTTGAAGGTTCACGTGAGAACGTGAAACGTGGTGCTTATGTTGTCTCTGATGCAAAAGATGGCAAAGCGGTAGCACAAATTATCGCTACAGGTTCTGAAGTGCAATTGGCTGTTAAAGCTCAAGCAGCACTTGCAGAACAAGGTATCCAAGTTCGCGTAATCAGCATGCCAAGCTGGGATCTGTTCGAGAAACAAGACAAAGCTTACAGAGAGTCCGTTCTTCTTCCGGATGTTAAAGCTCGTCTTGCAATTGAAATGGCTTATCCAATGGGCTGGGAGAAATATGTTGGCGATCAAGGTGACATTCTCGGAATCAGCACATTTGGTGCGTCCGCGCCTGGCGACCGTGTTATCCAAGAATATGGCTTTACAGTGGATAACGTGGTTAGCCGCGTAAAAGCATTGCTGTAATAGAGGTTGTTCAAAAAGTCTGCTTTTGATTACGAAGGATGCCTCACGGCATCATCAGCGTCGAATATGGGATTCAGCCGAATAAGCAGATGCTTACGAAGTATGTTTCCTTCGGAAACATTGTAGTTGCTCACGTAGTTCTGCCTACGCTCAGCTACTCCATTTCTAGCTTCATCCCATCTTCTCGGTACTGAAAACCTGACTTTTTGAACACGCAATTATAGCTTCATAAGCGCTGCTATGGTCGGGAGAGCATCATGCTGTCCTGATCCATGGCAGCAAGTTATTTCCGCAGAGATGGACGGTAACTCGTTATCGCTCTGATCTGTTTTGCCTTTTGTTTTCATTAACTTCAGGGGAGCGGGTACGCATGTCACAATTCGATCAAGTCAGTGTAGTGAAAGAGGCCAACATTTATTATGATGGTCAGGTAACCAGCAGAACGGTTATTTTGGGGGATGGCAGCAAAGTGACTCTGGGCATCATGCTTCCAGGCAGTTATGAATTCGGTACGGATTCCCGTGAAATTATGGAGATTCTGTCCGGAGATCTGAAAGTATTGCTTCCCGGAGAAGAAGAGTGGCAAGAGATTCAAGGTCAAGCTACGTTCCACGTGCCTGCCGAATCCAAATTCAAACTGGAGATACGCAGCGTTACTGACTACGTCTGCTCGTACCCGGCGGAATAACATAAGAAGGGTAAGCAGAACCGCGACCCGCGGATTCGGTTTACCCTTTTTGCTTCTTGAATTCTAACGACAAAGTTCGAGCTGCAAGCTTGTCAGCCCCGTGGATTTGAAGTATCCTTAAGGCAAGTTGTTTAGAATGGAACACGCACTATAACCGAAATCAGGAGGTTTTTGAGATCATGGCAAAAAAAGTGACATTTGACTATAGCACGGCATTGCAATTTGTAAATCAGCACGAAGTGGACTATTTCGCTGAACCGATTCGTCTGGCTCATGAGCAGCTTCACAACGGAACAGGAACAGGCTCCGATTATCTGGGCTGGATTGACCTGCCAACGGCTTATGACAAAGAAGAGTTTACCCGCATTCAAAAAGCGGCTGCCAAAATCCAAAGCGACTCCGAAGTACTGATCGTTATCGGTATCGGTGGATCATACCTGGGTGCACGTGCAGCTATTGAAATGCTGACTCACTCTTTCTATAACAATCTGCCAAAAGACAAACGCAAAACGCCTGAAATCTATTTTGCAGGAAACAATATCAGTTCCACATATGTAACTCACTTGCTGGATCTGGTGGAAGGCAAAGATTTCTCTGTCAACGTCATCTCCAAATCCGGTACAACAACAGAGCCGGCTATTGCTTTCCGTATCTTCCGTGCAGCACTGGAAGAGAAATACGGTAAAGAAGAAGCCCGCAAACGCATCTATGCTACAACAGACAAAGCGCGCGGTGCACTGAAAGAACTGGCAAATGCAGAAGGATACGAATCTTTCATTATCCCGGATGATGTAGGTGGACGTTACTCCGTTCTGACGGCTGTAGGTTTGCTGCCAATCGCAGCAGCGGGTATCAGCATCGAAGAAATGATGCAAGGTGCGGCTGATGCATCCAAGGAATACAGCAACCCGAATGTAGCTGAGAATGAAGCATATCAATATGCTGCTGTTCGTAACGCATTGTATCGCAAAGGTAAAGGAACTGAGATTCTTGTAAACTATGAGCCATCCCTGCACTTCGTATCCGAGTGGTGGAAACAGTTATTCGGAGAGAGTGAAGGTAAAGACTACAAGGGGATCTATCCTGCATCTGTTGATTTCTCTACAGACTTGCACTCCATGGGTCAATTCATTCAGGAAGGTAGCCGGAATATTTTCGAAACTGTTATCCAGGTTACTGAAGTTGCTGAGCATATCTCCATCAAATCCGATCCGGACGATCTGGATGGTTTGAACTTCCTTGAAGGCAAAACCATGGACTTTGTTAACAAAAAAGCGTTCCAGGGAACACTGCTTGCACATACGGATGGTCAAGTACCAAACCTGATTGTGAACATTCCAGATATGACTCCATATTCTTTCGGATATCTGGTATACTTCTTTGAAAAAGCATGCGGTATCAGTGGCTACCTGCTGGGCGTCAATCCATTTGACCAACCAGGTGTGGAAGCTTACAAGAAAAATATGTTCGCATTGCTGGGCAAACCAGGCTTTGAAGAAGAGAAAGCAGCGCTCGAAGCGAGACTTTCCGAATAATTCATCGGTCTGCTCATATAGTTGAATAAGGTAATGTAAATCTAACCGGGAATCACTGTTCGTGTAAGATGCAGAATTCCCCGGCTGTAGATAACCAGGGCAGTTCGTCCGCGTTTACGCGGGGAACTGCTTTCTTGCAAAATGGACAAATTGGAAAGTTGGACTAGGAAAAGATCAGAAAGTTGGATTAGCAATGATTGAACGTTATCGCACGGTTCGAGGACCGGGCAATCTGGAAATTGTAATCAAGAAGTCGCGATTTATCGGTCATATTATGCCGGTCACGACAGAGGAAGAGGCTGTTGCCTTTATCGATGAGATCAAGAAAAAACATTGGAATGCGACTCATAACTGCTCTGCATACATGATTGGGGAGCGGGATGAGATCCAGAAGCAATCCGATGACGGGGAACCCAGCGGAACAGCAGGGAAACCCATTCTTGAAGTAATCAAAAATCAGAAATTAAAAAATGTGGCAATTGTAGTTACGCGATACTTCGGGGGAATTATGCTTGGAGCTGGTGGGTTAATTCGTGCTTATACGGATGGAGCTGTAGCAGCCATTGAAGCCGGAGAAGCCATTACCAACGTGCTGCATCGTGAAGTATTTGTTGAACTGGATTATACGTGGCTGGGTAAAGTGGAAAATGAGTTAAGAAGCCGGGAAGTCCGTACAGGTGAAACTGTATTCACCGATAAGGTTACGTTGACTTGTCTTCCGCCGGATAGTGAAACCGAGGCATTTGTAGCCTGGATCACGGATTTGACGCAAGGGCAATCCCGGATCACGGAGGGACAGCGGCTTTATTTTATTGAAGGGGAATAAAATATATGGCTAGAAGAGCAGTCGAACAGGAGTTGTCGAGGGAGCGGATACTGGAGGCGGCGAGGCACCTTTTTATTACCAAAGGATACCGCGCCATTTCGATGCGAAGCATCGGCCAGCATCTGGGCTATAGTCATGGGTCGCTGTATTATCACTTTAAGGAAAAGGCAGAGCTGTTCTATGCCATCGTGGTTGAAGATTTTAATCATCTGGGGCATTTGCTGCTGCAAGCTATGGTCAGGCCGGTTCGTGATGATGTGAGCAAGGTAGAGCACATTATGATGGAGTTTATTCGCTTTGGTCTGGAGAACCCATATCAATACGAAATCATGTTTATGATCAGGGATGAAGAACTGTTGTCTTATTGTCGTACCGAACAGGGACGTTGCTTCGAATTATTTGCATCGATTATAAGGCAGTATATGAATGAAGCGAACTGTACGGAGGAGGATATTCAAAGGGTACCGCGTACGCTATTTTTGGCTATGCATGGATTCATTTCTTATTACATCCAGGACCGTTTAACGTTTGTGGAGATTGAATCGTCTGCGCTGTCTCATGTCAAAGTGCTGTGCCGCAATCTGGGTCAGCAGCCTGGCGTCCAATAATAGCGCAATTGTTGCACCCCTACACTTCAGGGCGGTGATTTGTCATAACTTTAATTCTTTATAACGTTGTCTCACGAAAGTTAGTATACGCAGCAGACCAAGTCAGGCGGCTCCGACCCGGAATGAGGGTGGACCGCCTGTTTGTGTTTGCAAAAATGAATGAGTAGGTGGCAGGCCGGTTGGACTTGAAACTAACCTTCCATGATTTTGAGAAAGTACTCCCGCTCACGTGGTCCATCAAATTCGCAAAAGTAAATGCCTTGCCAGCGGCCAAGCAGCAGTCTGCCTTCATGAATAATGACCGTCTGTGATGGCCCTGTTGTGATCGATTTGAGGTGAGAGGCTGTATTGCCTTCGGCATGTCGATACTCGGGATGCTCCCAAGGGTACACTTCGTCCAGGCGCAACAATACATCGTGTTTCACATCCGGGTCTGCATTTTCGTTGATGGCAATACCTGCTGTCGTATGTGGACAGTAGATGAGCACCGTCCCATTCTGTACGCCGCTACTCTGGACAACCTGCTTCACATCCCATGTGATATCTCTCATTTCGTCTCGTGTGGAAGTGGATATATTCTTCGTATATAACATGTTAAATCACTCCTTATATTTCTTTACTTACCCTCGATTGTACCTTAACCACTACATACCAAACAAACCACATATGACTCTGATCATGGGAATCACACAATAACGGAGAGGGCAGAAATAACCTGAAGAAGCGAAGGCGTTCACCTTTATCCCCGGATTTCCCCTTAAAAAAAGGGGATCAAAGAAATCTGGGGATAACAGTGATCGGAAGGTTGTTCTGGCCGCGTAGTGGATCGGTGTGATATTTATTCATCGATCTCATATGTGGCCCAATCATATTCAATAAAAGCATTGACGATTAGCACTGCAAACTGGTAAAGTATCATAAAAGCAAAACCAAGTAGACTAATGGGAATAATATTAAAGTAATATCATCCAATTTAGGAAAAATGTCGTATTGAAGCCAGGAAGACTGCCGACCGGAATTAAAGCCGGAGGCTGGGAGGGAACGCAGCAATGAATACCGTTCTTCGTCATAAGGGATGGACTTGGGGATTCCGCAGTACCGTATTGTTATATTTTATCGTACTTATTGTACTTCCAATCATCGGTGTGTACGTCAATTCCTTCTCCGAAGGATGGAGCAACTTTGTTCAGAGCATTATGGACCCCATCGCGTGGAAAGCGGTACTGCTGACCATTCGGCTGGCCGTGATTGCCACGCTGATTAATGTGGTGCTGGGCACGATGATCGCCTGGGTGCTGACGCGGTATCGTTTTGTAGGCAGATCGTTTCTTAACAGTCTGGTTGATCTCCCGTTTGCACTGCCAACAGCGGTGGGCGGTTTGATGATTATGTTACTCCTGGGTCCGGTCAGTGCCATCGGGAAACTGGCAGAATCCATGGGATTTGAGATTGTATTTCACCAGCCAGCCATTGTTATCGCGATGACGTTTGTCACGTTTCCGTTTGTTATCCGTGCGGTGCAGCCATTGCTTGAAGAAATTGATCCTTCCGAGGAAGAGGCCTCGTACACGATGGGGGCATCCAGGGCTCGCACGTTCATGCAGGTGATTCTGCCGTCCATGGCTCCTGGCATGATCAGTGGGGGGATGCTCGCTTTCTCCAGAGGACTGGCTGAATTCGGGGCTGTTGTGCTGGTGGCTGGTAACATTCCAGGCAGAACACTGACCGCTTCCGTATTCATCTACGGGGAGATTGAAAGTGATAATCCAACGGGAGCCGCTGCTGTATCCGTAATACTTCTGACGCTGTCTTTCCTGATTCTCTGGCTGATCAATCTGGTGCAGATGCGGGGGAGAAAACGATGAGACGACTCTTAATCGGACTGACGTTTACGGTATTTATTGTACTGATTATCATCCCGCTTGGACGCATTTTTATTGGCGCATTTGAAGACGGGGCAGGTGGATTCCTGAAAGGGCTGATGCGCCCGGAGGCGTTACACGCCTTGATGATGACCGGACTGGTGGTCCTGGTGGTCACCCTGTTAAATACATTGTTTGGCATCATGATGGCTCTGTATCTGGTTCGTGCCGGATGGCTGAGTGAACGGATAAAAGGGCTGCTAAACAGCATTGTAGATCTGCCTTATGCCGTATCTCCTGTCATTGGCGGTTTGATGATTGTATTGCTGCTCGGTCCCAACAGCATTATGGGTGCTTTCTTTGAAGGCATCGGATTCAATGTGGTCTACGCCTTCCCGGGTATGGTGATCGCAACGTTATTTGTTACCTTTCCACTGATGGTAAGAGAGGTTATGCCTGTCCTGCAGGAACTCGGTTCTCAGCAAGAGGAGGCTGCATCTACACTTGGCGCCTACGGCTGGAGAACGTTCTGGAGTGTAACCTGGCCTTCGATCCGCTGGGCGGTAGTGTATGGTTTAGTTTTGACGGTTGCGCGCTCGCTTGGGGAATTCGGTGCAGTGCTGGTGGTATCTGGTAATATTATGAACAAAACGCAGACAGCAACAACGCTGGTGTATCAGGATGTAGAGAATTTTAATGTTGCTGCTGCAAATGGGGTGGCATTGGTGCTGGTCACCTTCTCCGCCCTGCTGCTGCTCATAATGGAATGGGCCAAGAAGCGAAAGGAAGTGCATTGATATGCATGTAGAAGTCCGTGACTTGAACAAACATTTCGGTGATTTTCATGCGGTAAAAGATGTCTCATTCGATATTGCCAAAGGCCATCTGATCGGTCTGCTTGGACCCAGCGGAGGCGGGAAAACGTCCATTCTGCGGATGCTTGCGGGTCTGGAGAATCCGGGTTCCGGAGAGATTCGCTTTCACGGTAAAGTTGTGAACCATCTGCCTCCACAGGAGCGTGGGATCGGATTTGTATTCCAGAACTATGCCTTGTTCAAACATATGACGGTATTTGAGAATATTGCTTTTGGACTCAAGGTCAAGAAGACACCAAAAGCCCAGATCCGTGATCGGGTTATGGAACTTGTTGAACTGACCGGGTTAAAAGGTTTCGAACAGCGCTATCCCCATCAGTTGTCTGGTGGGCAGCGTCAGCGTGTTGCTTTTGCCAGAGCACTCGCCCCGGAGCCGCAGCTGTTATTGCTGGACGAACCATTTGCGGCTATTGATGCCAAGATCCGTCAGGAACTGCGTTCATGGTTACGCGAGTTAATTGAGCGAGTGGGAATCACTTCGATATTTGTAACACATGACCAGGATGAAGCGATTGAAGTGGCGGACGAGATTATGATCATTAGTCAGGGTCGTCTGGAACAGAAGGGTACACCTTGGGATATCTACAAATACCCGCAGACACCGTTTGTCGCTACATTTATCGGGGAGTCTACGGTTGTGGAGGATGCTTCACAGCTGAAAGGGTTTGAACATGCCGTCGAGGGTGATCATACCAAAGCGCTAATTCGACCGGAGTATATTGAGATCGGCTTGAAAAACGAGTTCACCATGTTGTCTGCAACGGAAAAAGGTACAGTCAAACATCTTCATTTCCGCGGCAGTGAATGGATGGTAGAGGTGGACGTACAGGGTCATAAGTTAATCACATATCGATCCCTGGAGAAAACGACATTAGAGATCGGTCAACAAATTCGAGTCCTTGTACACCGTGCATACCTGTTCAATGACTCCAACAGTTGGGTGGTTGAGAACCGACTGAAGGAAGATCCGATGCCGGTGATGATTTAGATCAAGTGGAAGAAAGGGGCTGCCCATGCAGACGAGGAAGAAGAAAGCCATACTTTTATATGTTGCCCTCATGCTTCTGCTCGTCTGCATGACCACTGGATGCAGCAAGCAGGAGGAGTCAAGCGAACAGAAAGAGCCCGCTGGTCACGATTCATCCAATACGCTGGTGATTGGTGCTTATAGTGTAGCCAAAGACGCTGTAGGCGAGTTGCTGCCCAAGTTCCAGGAGGCTTGGAAAGCGAAGACCGGACAGACGATTAACTTTCAGGAATCCTATGAAGCTTCGGGTACACAGGCAAGAGCCATCGTTGGTGGATTCGAGGCTGATGTGGCCCTGCTCGCGATGGAGAGTGATATCGACAAGCTGGTCAAGGCTGATCTGGTTAGCTCCGATTGGAAAATGACTCCGAATGAAGGCATGATTACCCGTTCAATTGTTGTTCTGGGCACAAGAGCAGGCAATCCACTCGGAATTCGTGATTTTCAGGATTTAACCAAGCCGGGAGTGAAGGTACTCTACCCTAATCCAAAGACATCCGGGGGCGCACAATGGGACATTAATGCCATCTACGGTGCTGGATTAAAACTTTCGGAGGAGCAAGAGGGGAAGAAAGATCCTGCCGCGGCCAAGGCTTTTCTCGAACAGGTACATCGCAATGTTGAATCATTGGACAAGAGTGGCCGTTCTTCGATGGCGGCATTCGAGTACGGTGTAGGTGATGTAATCGTCACGTATGAAAATGAACTGCTTGCCCGGATCGCCCAAGGTGTAGATTATGACATCGTCGTTCCTAAAAATACGATCCTGATTGAGAACCCGGCAGTCGTGGTGAATAAATATGCCGATAAACATGGGAATCGTGAACTGGCAGAAGCTTTTGTCGCATATCTGCGTACACCAGAAGCACAGCACATTTTTGCGAAGCATGGTTTTCGTTCAGTAGATCCAGATGTATTTGCACAGACGGAGTCGACATTCCCAACGCCGGAAGGACTATTTGATATCAATTATCTAGGGGGATGGAACGAGGTACGCAGTACGCTGTACTCCAAACGCGGCGTGTGGTATCAGGTGCTGGCGGGGCTGTAGTGGAATCGTACAGCATTGAAATGGCCTCCTCATGGTTAGATCATGTCTAGCCATGGGGAGGCCATTTACGTGAACGGGAGTTAAAGCAAAAATGCTCTGGATTTATTCTTAAAGCACTATTATTGCTGTTCTGGATTTAAGTCCATAAAATATAATTCAGCTTGAGTACTATTCTTTTCATATTCCATGCGAGTAAAGGTGAGATTATCTCCGAAATTAGTAATAGGTGTATAACTTCCTTCTTTTTTAATTACTCGTTGCTTATTGCCTGTGGTTAGATCTACGGCCATAATATAGGGTGATTGGTGGTAGATAAGTTGATTTCCAAATAAAAAAGGTGAGTACCCACCGAGTAGAGAGCTATCGTGGGTAATGGAATAGACCTGTTTTTTCGTTTTTCGATCTAAGATTTCGGTAGTACTCTCCATTGTTAATACAATCCATTGCTCATTGGCTGTAAAATCGTAAATCTCTTCACGATCTTTAACAATAACTTCAGGTTCAGATTGGTCTTTGGGATACATAACAATGTCAAACTGTTTTGTATTTTTATCGCCTTTATTTTCAAAAACCGTTTGTCGTATCAATAATCCTTCACTAACAGGTCTTTGTATATCAAGGAAAATTCCTTCACTGTTATTCTTCTTTTGTTCATTTAGCAATTGTGTGGCTACCTTGGTCCTGATCCCGGTCTTCACATTATAAATGTAAGCCTCGCTCTTCACAATGTGATCGGTAATCTTCTTCTCAATCCAGCTAATTTCATCATAATGAGATCTTAATACGGGGACGGCGATTTGATCTTCGCTAATGCCTTTGGCAAAAACGACAGGTGTTGCTTTAAGATCATCTCGTTTCATCCGTAGAATTTGCCATGGTGTATTATTATCCGTTGCGTTAGCTGGGTTCTCTATCCAAAATAAGTCGTCCCCAACAGACACCAGAGTATTAATAATGATGCCTTTCGCAGCGCGGTAGCGAGAAGTATACGTATTCTTTTTCGTGTCAAACTGGATGATCTCCATCTCGGTTAATTCAGTTGTAGAAAAATCTCTGCTAAAAATGACACTGTCGTTGTCATCTTTGTAGCTAGCCACGACGGTATTACGATCTAAAACATCATTTTTGATGGTTACTGAATCCATTGTGAAGGGGAGGTTGAATGCAACGTCGGGTTTAACCTCTGGCAGTTCTGGTGCAGTTTGATCATGAGATGAGTCTAGTAAATTGGTTTCAGGTGCAGTTTCCAATGTTGTAGATGGCTCTTTAGGTGTGTGCTGATCTGTAGTTGGATTGGTACAAGCTGCAAGCAATAAAGTAAGCATTAATGTGATATGAATAGATTTACGTCCATATTTCATATTCATGTTTGAGCCTCCTGTAGACCTGTAAAGTAGTGAAGCAGGGAAGTAACCTTCCCTGCTTCTAGTCAATCTTTTATCTTACCATATTGTCGCTTGTCTAAAGTGGTTTTGATTAGCCTGCCATACTTTTTCAAGACTGTACCACTTATTACCATGCGTTTTCCCTCTATTTCCTTGGTCGTAAGGGTCTGTGAGTCTTACTTTAGCATCATTTGTTCTAAAATCATAACCTGAGACATTTATTATATGACCGCTTACAGTTCCAGTATAATTTTCTAATTCATTGCCAGTAATTTTTAAATCTAATACAGCTGGATGGTAGTTATCGGATGAATACATGATGGCATACTTCCATGATTCAATTGGAAGTGACGTAGAGTAAGAATAAGTATATTTCGATTGTAGATTATTTAGAACATTGTCAACCACTGTAAAGTCAGTGCCATCTCTCGTAGTCCCTAATTTTTGGGCGTAGTAGGATTGTGATTCTGAACTGCCATTTAAGTAATTTAATACTTGCTTCGTTGTAGCAGGCCCGCACCAATAGGTAGTTTCTTGTTTGAATGGGGTAACACCCACCGTTCTTAAGTCACCAAGAGCCATGATTTGGTATTTGCTTTCAGCTCTGTCCTTATGAATCTGTAATTCTTTTAACTTTTTTGAAAGTGCTTGTTGCTGTTTTACGGTCGGAATGTCCTTTGTAGGTGTTGGATCATCACCCGTACCTGCAGCTAAAGCACTTGATGCCAGCAGCCCAGTGAAAATAAGAGTAAAAGTGGTGCTTTTTAAAATTTTGCCTAATTTCATGATAAATCCTCCCTCAATTCATTTGAATAATTTAACTTAGTCCAGACAACTACATACTATATTTTTTTTGAATATTTTGTAAATTATTTTTTTTATTCTATTTAAAAATAAGAGAAGGCAATCCTTTGTTAGACTTTATGATGGGACGGATGAAAGTGACGCCGGGATACTTTGTCTTTGGCTACAGGGACAGGATATAATTAGATAACAGACTAACAAAGTACAGTTGGATTTTGCAGGAAGGTGTGAGTTGGATGAGTTCAGAGATTAAATTATCCCAAAGTACAGCGATTCGACTGGAGCAGGCCCGCGGTAAGGGGATGCCTGAGGCAGAACTTTTAAAAGCTATTCAAGCCAAAGACGCTTCCGCTTTTGACGCCGTGTCTGAAGAGGAATACCGATATAACGAATTTTTCTCCTATGCGGACGAGCACGGTGAAAATCTGGAGGTAGCAGTGAAAGACGGCTACCGGATTACTTTTAACACGCGTGGCGGGCTTGGAATCTGGTTGGAAAAGGCCTTTAAGGTGCAGCCGGAGAAAGACTTCACGGTGGGAGAAGGAATCGTTACCGGATTACAGTTGAAACCGGAGCAGGCAGAAGTGCTGGCGAAGCGACTTGCGTCGAACTGGGTCATTACGGATTCGAAGGATGTACCTGCGGGTAAGGAACTGACATTAAAGCTGCGGGCACTGGTGTAGTTCGGAGCGTTGAGTTAATGTGACTCGAACAATTGGCCATGGCCTGTGAAAAAGGTAAGGCTTGCTCTTCATCTGGGCGACCCAGGTATAAGGGGACGCCCAAATGTGGATGAGCGTATGCTCCCGATGGAGCGAAGCATGGAGATGAAGTCTGACGGTGAACGGTCAGACCACAGACTGTCCCGAATTGCAGTTGGAGAACTGCAGCGGGATGGTCTTTTTTTGCAAAAACAGGGGTGGACGATTACAATTTACATATTATTAATTCAGGGGGATTGCGGATTGAATCAGCTAACATTTCTGGGCACTGGCGATGCGATGGGCGTTCCACGTGTGTATTGTGATTGCGAAATATGTACAGAGGCAAGGCTTACGGGAGAGAATAAACGGAAACGCTCTTCTGTTCTGGTTGACGGTGGAGGGGATGGTGCGAGTGAACAGTTCATGATTGACTGCGGACCAGACTGGAGATCACAGATGGAGGATCAGGGATTGCGTATGGTGCATACGCTGCTCATCACTCATGCCCATTTTGACCATATTGGAGGATTGCCAGAATGGGCGGATGCATGCCGCTGGTTGGGTGTAAAGGGGCGTTTGTATGCACCACGCGAAGTGATTGTTACCATTCAGGGACAGTTTCCCTGGTTGGGGCGTCATATGGTCTTTCTTGAAACGGATGAAGGTATCGAACTCGGCGGCTGGAAGGTACATTCCTGGAAAGTGTGCCATGGACATAACGGATATTCGTACGCATATCGGCTGGATCAAGGCGGGTATAGCTGGGCGTACTGTTCAGATGCCATTGACCTGAAGACATCCGAAAAAGAGCCGTTGCAAGGACTGGATCTGCTGGTGCTTGGAACAAGCTTTGTGCATGAACTTGCGGAATTCTCAACACGTTCCGTGTACGATATGCGTGAGGCACAGGAGCTGCTGCGGGAACTGAAACCGGGTCATACCTATTTTACACATATGTCTCATGACGTCGATGTCCGGCAGAATTATAATCTGGATCAAGGTATTACGATTGCCCTTACCGGGATGAAGGTGCCGCTTGGAACATTAAATCTGGAAACGAATGCGTAACCCAACTAACTAGCGTAATAAAAATATATTCAGAAGAGCGTATCCTTTACAAGGGGTTCTTCGTTTACATAGTGTAAGTCAAAATCAATCAGGAACCAGCAAAGGGGGGCCCCCAAGATGGCCTTTGTGAAGTCCGTGGATTGCAGAATCAACAGACCACATGATGATGGTAAACAAGATAAATTCGATATTGAATCCGGTGGTAACGCTGGAAAAAATCATTTGAACCGAGGCATCCATACCGTATTACCCGATCTGATGGGTTCGTTGTATGCGTATTGTCTATCTCTGACGAAATCAGTTCCAGACACGGAGGATCTGGTTCAGGAGACCTGTCTCAAAGTATTGTCGTCGAGAGTGGTTGGATCTTCCGGGATGAATAAAGATATAAACTGGGAAGCTTATCTGATTCGTATTGCACGCAACAGCTGGATTGATATCTTACGTCAGCGTGAAAGAATGGCCTATAAACTGGATAGCTTGAAGCCATTCCTCCACGAAATAGAGGAAGAGAGGCAATTCGAGGAATTGGAGTCAGCCGTTCAACTCCTTATAGATAAGCTACCACCGTGGCAGCGAGTGATATATGTATTACGTGAATTAATGGGTTATAAGGCGGCAGAGACTGCGGAAATGCTGGATACGACAGAAGGTGCTGTGAAAGCGGCGTTAAGTCGTGCCCGCTCTGCCATAGCCGAGGTGAGGCACAGGTTGGAACAATCGGACACTGAATTGCAGTATAAGGAAGGCGCAGTGGTGGACAATCGGGAAGAACTGCGCAGCTATCTGCTGGCATTTCGTAATGGAGATACAGCTCGAATCATTGACCTGTGTCTGAACCAGTCCGATGATCCGATGGCTGTGGCGGGTACGATTTTGCAGCAGACTTTGCCGTCTCCATCCATGCAGCCAATGATGTACGAGTACTCCACTTCTGGTATGAACTCGATGTCATATGGAGGCGGGTACACGGTCACCATGGTTGCCTAAACCGAGGAGGCGACATATATGAATGTAGTGCCCTATGTAGTCGAACAAACCGCTCGCGGAGAGCGGAGTTATGATATTTATTCACGTTTGCTCAAAGACCGGATCATTATGGTGTCCGGAGAGATTGAGGATCAGATGGCAAATGCCATCGTGGCCCAGTTATTGTTTTTGACTGCAGAGGACCCGGAGAAGGACATACAGATGTACATCAACAGCCCTGGTGGGTCGGTGACCGCGGGATTTTCGATCTATGACACGATGCAATTCGTGAAGCCGGATATCTCTACGATCTGTACAGGTATGGCGGCAAGCTTTGGTACGATATTGCTGGTGGGTGGAACAAAAGGCAAACGTATGGCGCTGCCCAACAGTGAGATTATGATCCATCAGCCGCATGGCGGTACGCGAGGGCAGGCATCCGATATGCTGATTCATGCTAACCGCATCATTCAGCATCGTCAGCGCCTTAACAGGCTGTTAGCCGATCATACAGGACAGTCGATTGAGCGGATTGAGAAGGACTCGGATCGAGACTATTTCCTGACGGCTTCAGAAGCGGTCGAATATGGATTGGTGGATAAGGTGATATCCAGCACCTAAGTTCAGCGAGAGTAAAGATTGGAGCAAGGGGACGGACAGGAAACTGACGTCCTCTTTTTTTGTCGTCAGGACAAATAAAGATTGACCATCAGTAGGTATAGTGTATATATATATATACACTATACCTACTGAAAACCACTGACGTTAATGAGGTGAGGAAACATTAATATTCTAATATCCAACGCATCGGGCGATCCGATCTACATGCAGATTTTATCCCAGATCAGACAGAGCATTTTGAACGGGGAATTGGTTGCAGGGGATAGCCTGCCCTCCATTCGGCAGCTCGCCAAGGATCTGCAAGTCAGTGTGATTACGACCAAACGGGTCTATGAAGAACTGGAGAAAGAGAAGCTGATTGATTCTGTCGTAGGCAAAGGAAGCTTCGTCTCAGGAGCCAATCAGGACTTTATTCGGGAGCGACGGATGAAGCAACTGGAAGAGAAGATGCTCGAAGTAATTCGGGAGAGCAAGGAACTGGGCATGAGTTCACAGGATTTGATTCATCATCTTACTTTGCTGTTCGAGGAGGAATAAGCACGATGAACGCCATTGAATTACGCAATATAAGCAAAACGTATCCCTTATTCAAAGTGCATAATATATCTCTGGATGTAAAACAAGGATATATCACGGGGCTTATTGGTCCGAATGGGGCTGGAAAGAGCACACTGATCAAAATGATCACGGGTCTGATCTATCCTGACAAGGGAAGTGTCCGAACATTGGGCAGCGAGATGTCCAATCATGAAGTCGACATCAAGCAACGCCTTGGCATCGTGTCCGATGAGTGCTTTTACTATGAGCATCTTACGATCCGGGAGATGGTACGAATGATCGCTCCTTTTTACAAAAACTGGGATAATTCAACGTTTAACAACTACCTTGAGCAGTTCGAGTTATCTCCCAAAAAGAAGATCCAAGATCTGTCCAAGGGCATGAAAATTAAATTCTCCCTCGCCGTAGCTTTATCGCATGAAGCTGATCTGCTGATTATGGATGAACCGACATCGGGTCTTGATCCTGTGTTTAGGAGAGAACTGCTCGATTTGCTTGCGGATATGATACAGGACGAAACAAGGTCCATTATTTTTTCAACCCATATTACGACCGATTTGGAACGTATTGCAGACTACATTATGTTCATCCATCAAGGAAAACTTGTATTCAATGAAGCCAAGGATGATGTGCTCGAAAGGTACACGATTGTCAAAGGGGACATGGATCTGCTTGATTCTGACACCCGAAGTCAATTCGTTGGCATACGTGAGACTGCGGTTGGTTTCGAAGCATTGTCAGATAACAAGGCGGAGGCCGAACGGTTATTTGGCAGTTATGCTCTTTTGCACAGACCAAGCTTGGAAGATCTCATTTATTTCACGGCGAAGGGAGGGCGCAAATATGCTTAACCTGCTTCGCAAAGACTTCATTGCGTTGAAAAGTTCACTGTGGATCATACTTCTATATCTTGTTGTCTTCAGTCTTGCGTTTATCCCTAAAAGTGAAATATCGATGTATTTTGTAGGCATCTACACTGCATTTGGCTCAGTCATTTTGGCAACTATGATTGATATCAAGAACCATAATCACAATTTCCTGGTCACACTCCCCGTTAGCCGCAAACAGATTGTGCAAGCCAAATACCTGTCTGCTATTATGTACGCAATTTTGGGCGTACTCGCTTCATATGGGATTCATTGGCTTGTAAACTTGAATTATCCGGAGTTAAACAAACCGAACTATTCGATAATGGATATTTTGATATCCATAGATATGGTGCTTGTACTGGTGTCCGTATATATGCCGCTTTTTTATGCATTTAGCAGAAAGGGAGCAGCCATCATTAATGCAGTATTCATGATCTCTCTTGTCATTCTTGCGCAACCCGTTGCAATCGTTATGAGTATAACGAGCGAGAAAGGCATGATCAACATGCCGATCATCGTTATGGTTTCAATAGGAATTCTGGTCATGTTCCTTGTATCCTATTTGGCTACAAGCCGTTTATTTACGAGAAAAGACCTTTAGGAGGAATAAGGAACAGCATCGAAAAGGTAGCCATATGGCGACTTTATTTGGTTACACATCTTGCGCAAGCGTAATGAGCCTGCTCATGCCTTCCCGAATCTGCTGCTCATGCGCATAAGAGAAGGACAGACGCAGCTTGCGGCTAGCTGAATCATCCGAAGAATCAAATACGGTTCCGGGGACAAAGGCAACGGATTGTTCCATGCATCGGTGAAGCAGTCTCCCTGTATCCACACCCTTCGGAAGCTCCACCCAAAAGTTGAGTCCGCCCTCTGGTCGTGTCCACGTCCAGTCCGTTTCCAGTAGACACTGTTCCATCACTTCCATTCGTAGCTGGATGGCGGTCCGCAGCTTGGACAGATGCTGATGCATACGTTCTGACTGAAAATAACGGAGAAAAAGCTTCTGGTTCAGAAGGGGCGATCCGTTATCTGTCAGTGATTTTACAGCCTGTAGTCCTGGCATGAAACGCTGACGGCATATGATGGCTGCAATCCGTAGCCCGGGTGCAACATACTTGCTGTAACTGCGGATGTACAGGGTGTGTCCAGTGGTGTCGTAGGTGAAAATGGGTGCAGGAGGTTTCTCCTTAAAGTAGATATCATAGGTGCTGTCGTCTTCGAGCAGAAAACAACCATACTGTTCTGCAAGTTCGGGTAGCTGCTTGCGCTGTTCTACTGGAACATTAATGCCGGTTGGATTATGAAAAGTTGGCGTCGTATAAAAGAGGCGCGGCTTCTCACTCTTCATCAGATGTTCGATCTGCTCCAGATCATAACCCTCGGGATGAATGTCGGTGAAGACGAGTCGTGCACCTTGTTTGCGGAATATCTCCATTGCCGGTCCGTACGTAGGCCGTTCCATCAAAACCCGATCCCCGGGCTTGACCAGCGTCCGCGAGATGACGTCGATCGCTTGCTGGGCACCCGATGTAATTAACACCTCGTCTGCGGAGAGGTAGAAGCGTTCCTTGGTTGTCAGATGGCTTGCCAGCGCATTACGCAATTCCAGATCTCCCTGAATTGTGGAGTACGTTCCGAGCAGACGTGGATATTGATCCAGCAGATCACGCATCAGTTCTCCCCAATACCTATTGGGAAGCAGGGCCGGATCAATTAGTGATTTGGAAAACTGGAATTCGGCTTCAAGCGACTGTACACGTGCGAGGGAGTCCCAATGCAGCCAGGCAGACACGGCGGGATCATCCGCCTGATCCGTTACTGAGAATGGAGTTGCTGGACTGACATAATAGCCGGACTTGTCCTTTACATAAACATTCCCACGTTCTTTTAACTCCTGATAAGCTTTGAAAACGGTCAATCGATGTACGCCGAGTAGCTCGGAGAGGCTTCGTACAGATGGCAGTTTTTCATGTTCGGCCCACTCTCCCGCTTCTATACGTACAACGAGATAATGGATGACTTGCTCATATAGTTTCAGGCTGTTATCTGTCATCATCATGGTTTTGCCCACCCGGCTCACACTCCTTTTGAACACTATTGTAACAGCTAATGGGAGAAAACTGTTCTGTTTTGTTCATTCTGTTCTGTAGACCATGAGATATGATGGAGAACAGATAAAGGAGTGGTTATCATGGTGGGGATTGCATTTACGGTCATGTGTCTTATTTTCGGTACAACATTTCTGGCTATTAAAATTGGAGTAGAGGCAGGCATGCCGCCTTTTCTGTCAGCTGGATTACGATTTGTAATCGCGGGAGCGCTGATGTTTGCATGGATGTGGATGAAGGGCAAAGTGAGCTGGTCGCTCCTGTTCCGCAAGGAGATGTTGTTGACGGGAGCGGGGCTGACCTTCGGCACCTTTGCCACATTATATTGGGCTGAACAGCATGTGAGCTCGGGTGTGGGTGCCATTTTGTCAGCGACAGGGCCGCTGATGATTATGTTGATGCAGACGGCGCTGTTACGGCAAAAAACATCTGCCCGTATGATTGTGGGCTGCCTGATCGGGTTCACCGGTGTGGTTCTGGTTGTACTGCCAGGTGTATCGCTTGGTGCAGGTTCCCTGTTCATGTGGGGTTGTATCGCGGTACTGGTGGGGGAAGTCTGTTATTCAGCAGGTGCATTGTACTCCAAAAAGGTCATTCATCAGTTCAAGGAGGCTAGTCCTGTAGCAATTAATGCGGTGCAGATGATGTATGGGGGATTGCTGTTATCCCTGCTCTCGGCCGGAACGGAATCGTGGAATATGTCTGCTCTGGATTGGGTGCCTGCCGTCTCGTCGGTCATCTATCTGACTGTCATTGGCTCCATGGTGGGGCATAGTCTGTTCTATTGGATTATGTCACGTACTAATCCGCTGTTCCCGGCGACCTGGTTGTACATCTCCCCGCCGATTGCGGTTGGTCTGGGTGCCGTTGTCTATAATGAACATGTCAGCTGGATTACGTGGATTGGTGTGGCACTGGTGGTTGCAGGTCTCTTGACAATGAACGAGAAGGTGAGCGGCTGGTTGAAGAAAGGAAAGCGTGCGAGGATGATAGTGCAGGCTTCCGAAACTGTTTTAAAATAGGTAAAGTTGGATGTTATGCAGCTCAATCTCAAAATCAGCCCTTGATTTCAGGTTGAACTGTTTGTTATTCCAACATGATGTTCTCGTTAACCAGTAGGTAGTCCTTCTGTTGGTTCTGCACGATGGTCTCCAGTACATTTCAGGACTGTAGAGCAAATTGATCCTTGAAATGTTTGTAAAACGTTGTTCGGTGAACCATAGTTTTCTCACATAACAGATCGAGTAGCGCCAGCGTTAACAATTGATGAGTCCGGGTAACTCTCATATTCACCTTTTTACCAACCATTTTCATCTACATCATTTGCTTATTGTAGTTTAGCTATATAGTATCAACACATTGATTCTTACATGATACGAGATTTCGAGTGCTACAAGTGTAGATGAAATATGATGGATTAGAGAGGATGAAGTGGCGATGCCCGATATGAAAAAAGCTGTGGTAATTGGGGCAGGTATTGCAGGGTTAATCACTGCAAGGATGTTATATGATTATTATGATGAGGTATGTATCATTGAGCGAGATGAATTGCCTTTTGAGCCGGCGAATCGGCAGGGTGTACCTCAATCCTTTCATCCACATCGTGTATTACCACGCGGCGGACTCATTCTGGAACATTACTTTCCCGGCAGAGCTGGGTGTCCAAGATCCGGAGCTGTTCCAGCAAAGAATAGATGAGATCATTCCGTCCTTTCAACTGGTATTTGGTAGGCAGATCAAGAAACTACTGGAGTCTTTTTAGCATGCCATGAGCAAGTAAAACAATGAATTCGTGATGCGTGAAAGTAGGCAAACCATGAAACGAATAATTTTAAATTTCATAGCTAGCATTGTAATCTCATTCATTGTATTTTTTATTGTTTTGTTTTTTGCCGATGTCCAAGATACAAATCGTGTCATCTTATCTATAGCGATTACGATTTCACTACAATTATCCATAATCACGGCATTATTGCTTTCAAAACATAAAAAATAACAGAGAAATATACCTACTATAATCGTTTAAACAGGATAATGAACATATTTTCAAAATCAAAAAAACAGCCCTGCTCAGCGAAATTCGCCGACTGGGCTGTTCATTGATCTTATTTACTCTGCGTTCAATACAAATTTCTCAATAACCTCTTTTACACCATCTTCGTTATTACTTGCCGTAATGTAGTCCGCCAGTTCTTTCAGCGCAGGGATGGCATTCCCCATCGCTACACCAAGACCAGCAACTTCGAGCATCTCATGGTCGTTCCAGGAGTCGCCGATGGCAATACACTCGCTGAGCTGATGACCGAAATGGTCAGCCAGGAAGGTCAGGGCGTGGCCTTTAGTTCCTTCATTGTGCATGATCTCCAGGAAGTAAGGTTTGGACTTTGTGATATGCACTTGTGGTCCGAGCAATTCACGCAGGTCAACGGCAACCTTATCCAAGTAGTCTGGCTCATCGATAATAAGCAGCTTTGGTGTTTTTTGTTCGATGACTTTGATGAAATCAGATTCGATATAATATTGGGTGCCGTTTAATTTGGCATAGTCACGCAGCTTGTCGTTTTCCTCACGGGCATACAGCTTGTCGTCAATGTATGTTTGAAGGTGGAGATTGTTCTCCAGGCAGTAATCATACAATTTGCGGGAAGCTTCCTGTGGAACGTAACGCTCATAGAGGACTTTTTCGTCCAGCAGGTTTTTCACCAATGCGCCTTGATACGTGATGATCGGAACGTTAAGCCCGGTTTGACGAGCAAGCGCTTGTGCGGAAGCATAAGCACGTCCAGTCGCCAGCGTTACCGTTACACCATGGGCAACCGCTTGTTCCAGTGCAATCTGTGTAGCAGGGGTTACTTCTTTGTTGTCGTTGATCAGGGTGTCATCAATGTCGATTGCAATCAATTTGTAGGTCATCTGTATTTCTCTCCTTTTTTTATCTGTATCTATCTTTATCTATCGAGACTTAATCTATATCAGTTCAACTAGACATTTTACACGAGAACGGAGAGGACAGAAAAAACCTGAAGAAGCAGAGCGTTCGCCTTTATCACCGGATTTTCCCTTTCAAAGAAGGGGATCAAAAAAATCTGGGGATAACAGCGATCGGAAGGTTATTTTGTCATCGGAGTGGCAGGTGTAAACATTCTTGGGTTGAACTTATATACCTACTCTTCCAGGAAAACAAGGCCGATAAAGTCTTCCAGCTCAAGGTTGCCGAAGTAATGTTTTACATCCAGGTCTTCAAGTGCAGTACGCACCTCGGTTTCTTCATACCGTTTGCCGCGCAGCATATTTTCGATATCCGCCACATCGCCTACACCGAAGAAGTCGCCGAAGATTTTGATATCTTCGATGCGTCCATCCTTGATGTTCATGCGCAGATCGATGATACCGACAGGGAATTTGCGAGTGTGCTTCACATTGCTTTCCGGAGACAAGCCATAGTTCCAGTCCCAGTTGTTATAACGCTCAGCGGAGATTTCCTTGATTTTGTCCCAATCCTTTTCAGTGAGCGTGTACTGTGGAACGTCCTTAGGCTCCATCCGGAAAATGTGACGTAACAGCTCATCGCGGAACTGCTCAATCGTCAAGTTGGTGTCAATCAGATCCCGTATGTTGGCGACCCGGCTGCGTACGGACTTGGTGCTCTTGGATTTGAACTTCTCGGGATTGACGTTCAGGGAAGCCTGAACATGCTCCAGATTCAGATCAAACATCAATGTGCCATGACTGAACATGCGCCCACGTGTGGAAAACTGGGCGTTGCCCGAAATTTTCTTTTCGCCCACTTGCAGATCATTACGCCCGGTCAACTCGGCATTTACACCAAGCTCGTGCAAAGCTTCAACCACAGGCTGGGTGAACTTGCGGAAATTGTGGAAGGATTGACCGTCATCCGCTGTAATAAAACTAAAATTCAGGTTGCCCAGATCGTGATATACCGCGCCGCCTCCCGAAAGACGACGAACCACCTGCACACCGTTATCCTGAACGTACTCGATATTAATTTCCTCTATCGTATTTTGATGTTTTCCGATGATGATCGACGGACGGTTGATGTAGAACAGCAGATAGCTGTCATCCTCCATCGGCAGATGCTTCAGAATGTACTCCTCAATCGCAAGGTTTACAGAAGGATCTGTAATGCCCTGGTTGTCTACAAACAGCATGGTCATTCCTCCATTAATGTATGTGAGGGATTGCTAGTCCCTTATGTAGTGAACCTTGTATATCAAAAGGAACCGAAATTCCTCTTCTATTGTAAACGAATTATGGTTGGGACACAAAGAAAACAGGATTGACCCACACCTCCGGTGCCATCCATAATAAAAAGGACATACAGAAAGGATGACGGAAGAATGACCGGTTATATCGAAGTGTTCGGACATGGCGGGGACGTGGAGACGGCTGCGTCACGATTTGGGAGGCAAGCCGCTGATTTTCTGGATTTCAGTGCCAACATTAATCCGCTCGGTCCACCCAGAGGGGTGCTGGAGGTTATACAGCAAGGATTGCAGTCGGTGATTCGGTATCCCGATCCGGCGCACCGGGGATTCAAGGCACTGCTGAGCGAGCGCCTTGGTGTGATGCAGGAGCAGATTTCCGTGGGCAACGGTGCAGCCGAAAGCATGGCGCTCATTCTGCTGGGGCTTGCCCCGCGCAAGGTGGGTACGGTGGAACCGGGATTTTCGGAGTACCGGGCGTTGGCACGACAATTCGGTGCCGAGGTTGTGCATACGGAGGGCAGAGAAGAGCTGGCGTGGCGAGCGGAACCCGAGGACATCGAGCAGCTCATGGCAAAGGTAGACCTGCTCTTCCTCGGCCAACCCAACAATCCAAACGGTGTACAATATCCACTTGAGGTATTACAAAGGCTTGCCCGCAAAGCGGAAGAAACGGGAACCGTACTTGTCATTGACGAGGCCTTTATGGATTTTATTCCGGTAGACCGGCGTCAGTCCCTGGCAGCACATCTGAATGACTATCCTAGTGTGATCATCATTCGTTCAATGACAAAATTTTATGCCATTCCGGGCTTGCGTCTCGGATATGCTTTGGGCCGTGCCGAATACATTCAGGCGATGACGAAGAAACAGGTGACCTGGAGTGTCAACGGTCTGGCGCTTATGGCAGGTGAAGCCTGTCTACGTAGCGGAGAACGGTACGAACAGGAGACCATATCACAGATCACGCGGGAACGGGGACGTCTCATCGAAGGACTGAAGGCGCACGGATGTGCGGTGACACCGGGAGAGGCGAACTTTATTTTGGCCCGTGTGCCGGCCCCTTGGACAGCAGCATCAATGCAGGAGGAGCTGGGCCGAAGAGGTATTCTGATTCGCAGCTGTGCCATGTATCCGGGGCTTGACAAAGGGCATGTACGTTTCGCGGTCAAGGATGCAGACGCCAATGCCACATTACTCGAAGTGCTGGGCAGCGTGCTGGAAACCAAGGGATATCCGAATGTTGATAAGACCTCCATTCATGGATCAAGTCAGCAGGAGCAGACAAATTCGGAACAGGAACAGGGAGGGAAGCGGCAGTGACACTCCCGTTTTATAACTACTATACGAATAGAGAAACAGACGAGAATGAATATGCTTCCTCTTCCTGGCCGGGACTGAACATATCTGCACATGAACGACATATCAAAGCGCAGAGTCCAAGGGCAGCCCAAGCACTGTCGAGTGCGGTATATGGCGGCGGGATGCTTGAACTGGATCGCATATTTAACATCTATGTGGACAGGAATTACCGCTGTGATGAACCACCGCGTGATATCGAACAAGCGCTGAACGAATGGCATGAGCGGCGGGATCAATGTGCCGGATTATTAACGGCCGTAAGGCTGGAGCATACTTCCATTCAGGAATATACAAGTGATGAATTTGGTCTTCTGTGCTGCACCACTGCGGGTGTATCGAATGCTGCACGTGCGGGGTCGGAGAGAACGGTATTTGATGCGGCGGGAAATAAGACGATGGTTTCCGGCCAGGAGCGCTTTGCACCTTCAGCACGGAATCTAACGATGCCCCCCTATGTCCCGGGTACAATTAACATCATGCTCTGGTTAAATGGACGCATGACCACCGGGGCGATGGTGAATGCAGTACAGACGGCTGTGGAAGCCAAAGCGGCCGCGCTGGCGGATGCGGGTGTTCTGGATTCGGAGAACGGGTTGCCCGCCACCGGCACCACAACCGATGCCATTGTGTTTGCGGTAAGTCAGCGAGTGGAAGAACCTCAGCCGATGATCACTTATGCCGGGACAGCGACTACGGCAGGGGCGGCGATTGGCAGATTGGTATACGACACAGTGACGGAGAGCCTTCGGGCCGGACTGTTATGGAAAGAGAGGATCAGGCACAAATGACTTCTGAGGTGGAACATCTATGGACTTGGCCGCTCTGGACAGGCATGGCGGGAGCCTGGATTATTATACTGGCGTACCTGTTGGACCGATGTATCGGAGATCCGCGCTGGATTCCCCACCCGGTGATTGGCATGGGAAAAGGCATCTCGGCGTTGGAGCGTGTCATTCGCTCGCGTGTGAACACAGATTCGGGGCTGAAGAGAGCAGGGGTGTTGTTCCCAATTGTGATTGCGGGGGGTTCTTTTGCCATCACGTGGGGACTCGTATATCTGCTTGGGCTAATCCACCCTGTCATTGCAGCGGTAGCTGAAGTGGTGCTCATTGCAACGACCATTGCTTCAAAAGGGCTGAAGGATGCAGGTATGGAAGTGTATCGTCATCTGAAGCAGCAGGATTGGCCGGCGGCCAGACGTTCACTGGGCATGATTGTTGGACGTGATACGGCGCATCTGGACGAACCGGAGGTTGTGCGGGGAACGGTAGAGACGGTTGCTGAAAATATCGTTGATGCCATTGTATCGCCGTTATTCTATGCGCTCATTGGAGGCGCTCCGCTTGCCATGGCTTATCGCGCCGTCAACACGCTGGATTCCATGGTCGGATATAAAAATGACAAGTATCTGCATCTTGGCTGGGCCTCGGCCCGTCTGGATGATGTGGCGAACTGGATCCCTGCCCGGCTGACCGCGATTCTGTTAATCGTGGGCGCCTGGGTCATGAAGCTGGACGCCAAAGGAGCAGCACGCATGGTTGCACGGGATGCAAGACTGCATCCAAGTCCGAATAGCGGTTTTCCCGAATCAGCGGTGGCTGGAGCACTGGGCATCCGGCTTGGCGGACATAACGTGTATCACGGCGTTGCTTCGTTTCGTGCCTACATGGGCGAGGCCACACGGCCGATGGAAGCCGAGGATATTGTGCAAACATCACGTCTGATGTTCTGGTCGGCAGGGGCTTTTGTTGTACTATGCGTGTTCATAACGCTGGGTGTGTGGCTGGCAGGAGGGACGCTGTTATGGTCATAAATGAAGGAAATGCAGGCAATGAAGTACATACGAATCAGCCTGAGCCGCTGAAACGAAACATTCTGTGGGTCCGTCATGGGACAACGTTGTGGAATGTGGAAAAAAGATATCTGGGGCATACCGACATCGGTCTGCTGCCAAATGCCAAAGAAGAACTGGCTCCGCTTCATGAACAATTGAGCGGTGTTTCGTGGCACGAGGTATATTGTAGTGATCTGCTTCGCTGCCGGCAGACGCTGGAACAGATTCTTCCTGATGCCAGCGGACAGGTGAGTTTCGACTCGCGCCTGCGCGAGAATGATTTTGGACAGTGGGAAGGGCTGACGTATGAGAAGCTCAAGGATAATTCTGTGTACCGAAACTGGATTGATGCGCCGCAGGAGGTCACTCCGCCTGAGGGGGAATCGTGGCAGGAGTTTACCGGACGGTTGGACTCCTTTCTCAAGGAGATGTTGTTGGAGGGCCGTCCTTCGACGCACGTTGATGAGGGGCAAGTGCCAACCATAGTTGTGGTTACGCATGGTGGTGTCATCCGATATGCCTTGTCCCGTCTGATTGCCGGGCTTGGGTTCTGGGATACACATGTCTTACCGGGACAGGCGATTCAGGTTCAGCTTGAACAACAGGGGAATCAATGGTTTGGCAGCAGAGTGACTTTTCCGCCAATCGGGTTGTAAGGATGTACAATATACCCTATAATCACAACAGAAGTGTGACTCCAGCATGGATACAGATACGCTGAAGGCTGTGAAGCCTGGAGGGGTAGGCAACATGCAGAAATTACACGGCAATGGTTTACCATCATATCAGCGACCAAGGGTCCCGTGTGTGAAGGCTGTTTTTCATGGCAAATTAGTATGAGTCATGAAACACACAAGGGTGAAATGGGGAAGCCGGTGCAAATCCGGCACGGTCCCGCCACTGTAAAACAGGATGACTCCTGTAAGTCAGGTTACCTGCCCTGGACGTACAAACCGGTGTTCCTTCGAGGAAAGGACAGCGTTTCGGGCTATTCTATGCGCATGGACAACCCTTGGTTGAACATGTACAGATCGCCATATGCGAGACGTCATCCCTGATCCTGGACGTATGGATTGGGGATTTTTTTATTGTTCATGTAAGATGAACCGAGACCAATTTTACACGAGGTCACTCCGATTGCAGTACCATCTTCCGATCGCTGTTATCCCCAGATTTTTTGATTCCCTTTTTGAAATGGAAAATCCGGTGATAAAGGCGAACACTTCGTTTCTTCAGATTGGTTCTGCACTCTCCGTTAGCGTGTAAATGTTGCAGTTCAAACCTTACACAGGAACACCAAGACATGGGGAGTAAAAGTTCGAGCACGATGCAAGAAAATAGCACAAATAGAGAAGGGGAGAATAACAGAATGAATTTCAAGAATTGGAAAAGCGTAGCGTCGCTACTAAGTGCAGCGGCACTCGCACTGGCTTTGGCTGGATGTGGCAATGCAACAACAAACGAGGGTACAGGTGCTTCACAGCAACCGGCACAGGAGCAGTCCCAAGGCCAGGCACAGACGGACCTCAAAACACAATATCCACTGACAGTTACGGATGCAACGGGTGAGTCGTTCACATTTGAAAAGGCACCAGCCAAAATCGTATCCGTTTCTCCGGCTGAGACAGAATCCCTGTTTGCCCTTGGATTGGACGAGCAGATTGTAGGGGTATCCGACTATGATGATTATCCGGAAGCTGCAACAACCAAAGCTAAAATGGGTGGCATAACCAAGCCAAATGAAGAGTCCATCATTGCGGCTGAAGCCGACATCGTCTTCACAGGTATCTCCATGAGCGAAGATGCAGTGAAGAAACTGCGTGAATTGGGTATTACCATTTTCAAAACGGACCCTAAATCCATTGACGATGTAATGAACAATATCGAAACCTTCGGTAAAATTACCGATCATCAGGAAAAAGCACAAGAAATCATCACCCAGATGAAACAGGACGTTACGGATGTAACGGAAGCGGTGAAGACAGTTAAACCGGAAGAGAAGAAAAAAGTATACGTTGAATTCTCCCCAGGCTGGACTGTGGGTAAAGGCGAATTTATGGATGAACTCATCACTGTAGCCGGTGGCAGCAATATTGCTTCGGACAAAGAGGGTTGGTACGAAATTAATGAAGAAAACGTGATTGCCTCCAACCCGGATGTGATCCTGTATGCCAACGATGTAATTGACGAAAACTCCAAAACACTGGATCAGATCATCAAGGCGCGCAGCGGCTGGGATCAAATTACGGCTGTGAAAAATGACGCGGTTATTGGCCTGGATGCCAATCTGCTGAGCCGTCCGGGTCCACGGGTAACTCAAGGGTTGAAAGAAGTAGCCAAAGCGATCTACCCTGACTTGTTCCAATGAGTAAAAAGCTGATCCTGTTCGGAACGACGGGCATGGTGCTGCTGGTGCTCACCGTGCTCATCTGCACGGGCATTGGTTCAGTAGCGTTGCCGATCAGGGATATTGCAGGCATCCTGATTCACAAAATTCCCTGGGTAGGCGATTGGATTACACCGGATTGGAACAAGGCAGCCGAACAGATTATCTGGAAAGTCAGATTCCCACGTGTACTGCTTGCCGTGCTCGTGGGCGCATCGTTGGCGATTGCCGGTGCGGGATTCCAGGGGGTTCTTCGGAACCCGCTGGCAGACCCGTTCACCCTGGGCGTATCATCCGGTGCTTCGGTGGGTGCAGCCTTTCTGATTTTCTTCGGATTGCAGTATGCACTAATCGGAATCTGGACGTTACCTTTGATTGCGTTTTTGACGGGTGTAATCACGTTATGGTTTGTTATGGCACTGGCTCGTGAAGGGCGTAAAATACCAACACACAGTCTCATTCTGGCTGGTGTGGTCATGCAAAGTTTCCTGGGCGCAGTTGTTTCCTTCCTGTCGACCATGTCGAAACAGACGATTAATGAAATTATATACTGGACGATGGGAAGTCTGGCATTACGCGGGTGGTCGTATACGGCCATCCTTTTCCCGTATTTTCTGTTAGGACTGGTCTTTCTCTGGAGCCGTGCACGCTCGTTGAATGTGCTTGCACTGGGAGAACGTCAAGCGGCACATATCGGGATCGGAGTGGATAGACTCAAGCTGTCCGTGCTGGCAGTTGGCACACTGCTGACTGCTGGGGCTGTCTCGGTATCGGGTGTCATCGGATTTGTTGGATTGGTGATCCCTCACATGTTGCGACTGCTGGTTGGACCGGATTACCGACTGCTGGTACCTTTGTCTGCCATTGGTGGAGCGATCTTCATGGTGTGGGCCGATACCATCGCAAGGTCGTTGCTGGCGCCAACTGAAATTCCGCTCGGTGTTGTCACCGCCTTTGTTGGTGCGCCGTTCTTTGCTTACCTGCTGAACCGGAACAAAAAATTGCAGAAGGGGATGATGCCATGAGTGAAGAGAAGGAGAGTCGTACGAATCAACTTCGGGGCACGGTTTTGGCTTCACTTATCTCCATTAAGGGAGCAGGGAAGTCATATGGCAATCATCAGGCACTGCACAATGTAGACTGGCATGTTGGCGAAGGTGACTGGTGGGGAGTTGTCGGACCAAACGGCAGCGGCAAGTCGACCCTGATCCAGCTTATTGCCGGAACGGAACAGTTAAGCGAAGGTCAGATCCGTATTGATGGTCGAGACATTGGCTCTTACAGCCGTAAGGAGCTGTCGCGCATGATCGCTGTATTGCAGCAGGACGGCTTGCCAGCCATCTCTTATCCTGTACGAGACGTGGTGGAGATGGGGCGATATCCATACCAGAACTGGTTGGGTCGGGAAGCGGGCGATGGGGCACTTGTGGTGGACAGGGTGCTTGAAGACCTGGGATTGACAGAGCTGGCGGACAGACCGCTGGATGCACTCAGCGGCGGGCAGCGGCAACGGGTCGCACTAGCCAAAGTCATGGCTCAGGAGCCGAGGTTACTGCTGCTTGACGAGCCGACTACGTTTCTGGATATTAAATATCAATTGCAATTCATGGAATTGTTATCGGCATGGCGACAGAGAACTAACATTACGATTGTGGCTGTGCTGCATGATCTGAATCTGGCCGCGTTATTTTGCGATCACATTCTGGCGCTGCGTGAGGGCGTGGTGGTTGGAAAGGGCACGCCTCATACGTTAATCAACGATGAGAATATTCAGGGTATATTTCGCGTCAAACCCGCGATTGTCTCTCATCCCGACCATGCCATACCTCAACTGCTGCTGCGGCGGGACATCGATTAAATGAAGCGGGGCAACCCATATTTTGATGAAGGAAGTGCTGGTTGTATGAATAATGAACAGGTGTTGGAGCAATTAACGAAAAAGATTACTGCTCCTGACCAGGAAGTGGAGGCAAAAACCTCTGCGCACTTGGATGCGTTGACGAAGCCGCCGGGAAGTCTGGGCAAATTGGAAGAGCTGGTGATCCGCCTGGCAGGCATGACGGGCAATGCACGTCCGCGTTTTGATCACAGGGCGGTCATTGTTATGGCCGCAGATCACGGCGTAGTGGAAGAAGGCATCAGTGCTTTTCCTGCTGAAGTAACCCCGCAGATGGTCCAGAATTTCCTCGCTGGGGGCGCAGCCGTGAATGTGCTTGCACGTCACGCAGGTGCTGATGTGATCTGTGTGGATATCGGTGTGAACGCCGATCTTGAACATCCGGACCTGCTTTCCCATAAAATTCGCAAAGGCACGGCCAACATGGCCCGAGGGGCAGCGATGAGCCGGGATGAGGCAGTTCGGGCTATCCTTGCAGGAGCCGAAGTTGTATCGGCAGAGGTGGCGAAGGGAACACAGCTGTTTGTCACCGGGGAGATGGGAATTGGCAACACCACCGCAAGTGCTGCGGTAATGAGCGCGTTAACCGGAGTTGCACCAGCTGCCGCCGTGGGCAGAGGTACCGGAATTGATGATGCAGGCTTGCAGCGCAAGGCTGCTGTAGTCAGCCGGGCGCTTAGCGTAAACGCACCGAACCCGGAAGATGCACTGGATGTTCTGTGCAAGGTGGGTGGACTGGAGATTGCCGGACTCACCGGGGTTATTCTCGCAGCCGCTGCTCATCGTTGCCCGGTCGTTGTAGACGGGTTCATCTCTACCGCGGCAGCGCTGGTGGCGAGACAACTTGCACCTCTGAGTACAGCTTATATGATCGCTTCTCATACGTCACATGAAAATGGGCATGGAGCGCTGCTGCGTGAACTGGACATGAAAGCGATGCTGGATCTGGACATGCGTCTGGGTGAAGGCACAGGCGGCGTGCTCAGTCTTCATCTGATTGACGCAGCATGTCTCATTCTGAACGAGATGGCGACCTTTGCAAGCGCGGGTGTCTCGGATGGGACAAGCTCTGCTCCAGATTCGGCTGCGTCGGTTGATTCATCCCTACAAGGAGAGAGTTCCCGATGAGCGTACTGGTGACAGGCGGCGCACGCAGTGGCAAAAGCTCCTTTGCCGAGCGTCTCTGCATGCAGCGTTCCTCGGAGGCCTGGTATGTGGCGACAGCCCAGGCGTACGATGATGAAATGCGTGAGCGTATCGCCATGCATCAGCATCAGCGCGAGGCATCGGGTTATCTGTGGCATACAACGGAAGAGCCGATACATCTGCCTGCTTTGATTAACCGCATGGGTGAAGGACATACAGGGACTTCTGCACCCACCATTCTGGTGGATTGCCTGACACTGTGGCTGACAAATGTTTTGTTAGCGCATGAGCATGACGAGAAGCAGGTGTTACAGGGACATTTGGACGCGCTGGTTGAAGCGATTCGAACCTATCCCGGTTTACTTGTTCTGGTTACAAATGAAGTGGGGGACGGGATCGTACCGGAATATGCCCTTGGCAGGAAATATCGGGATTTGGCCGGTGTACTGAATCAGCGCATTGCGGCGATATGTGGTGAAGTGTTTCTGGTGACCGTAGGCATTGCGATTGAACTAAAAAGCAAGGAGTACCGCTTATGAAGGATGGCACGCCTGCTCCTCAGCGCAAACATGCGGCGGTAGCCGCTTTTCAATTTTTGTCCCGTTTCCCTGTCAAAATGCAAATCGATTTTGTCCCGCCGCTACTGAGGGAAAGTGTTGTCTTTTATCCGCTGGTCGGTGCTGCAATCGGTCTGTGTGTCTGGCTCTTGGGAGCCTTAAGCGGTGCAGTGCTTCCGGCCTTTCCGGCTGCTGTCCTGACCTTGACGTTATGGGTATGGCTCACCGGAGGGCTCCATCTTGACGGATGGATGGATACGGCGGATGGCTTGCTCAGCTATCGTACCCGTGAACGGATGCTGGAGATTATGAAGGACAGCCGTGTCGGGGCCATGGGGGTAATCGCCTGTGTGCTGCTGCTCATGATGAAAGCTGCGCTGATCGCCGATTTTATTGCCCGGGGCCACTGGGTGTATGGTGCGCTGCTGATCCTGCCCATGATCTGGAGCCGCTGGTTTATGGTGTATGCAATGTCGGCCTGGCCGAATGCACGCGGAGATGATGGACTTGCCGTCTTGTTCAAAGGTCTCGGTGAGCGGAGGGAGGTCCAGCGTGCACGCAGTTCAGCTGTGGGCCTGACCTTGGTCGCAGGGGCAGTTACGTTTGCCTCGGTGTGGCTTTTCAAGCCGGATATAGGGATTGCAGATGCGATGATGAGCGGTCTGGGAACACTGCCATGGTGGCTATACCCGGTGACTGCGGTTATTGTACTGCCTGTGGCGTGTTATTATATCGGCCGATTCGTGGCTGCCCGGATCAGTGAACGGCTCGGCGGTTTAACCGGGGATACGTATGGTGCCATGAATGAGCTGCTGGAGGCGGCTTTGTTGACCGTGCTGAGCGTGCTTCAAGGACTGTTCTGGCTTTAACTTTTGAAGTATGAAGGAGCTTGGAATGCGTTACGCATGAGGTTGGGAGCAAGGTGATCTGGATATATAACACGGAGAGAGGGGGAGAGAGCGTGGAAGATAGGCCATCACAACCAGCGGCAGTACTCATGCTGCAAGGAACGGCTTCTGATGTGGGCAAAAGTGTCATTACAACGGCATTGTGCCGGATTTTTAAACAGGATGGCTTCAAGCCTGCTCCGTTCAAGTCACAGAATATGGCACTGAATTCCTATGTGACGGAAGATGGGAAGGAGATTGGTCGGGCCCAGGGGGCACAGGCTGAAGCCTGCGATATTGAGGCGACAACCGATATGAACCCGATCCTGATCAAGCCCGTGCGGGACATGCATTCGCAGATCGTGGTACACGGTGTACCTTTTGCCCAGATGAGTGCTTCGGACTACCGTCAGCATTTCCTGCCTGAAGCAAAGCAGACGGTTATGGATGCGTTAAATCGGCTACGGGATACCTATGATATTGTGCTCATGGAAGGGGCGGGCAGTCCGGCCGAGATCAATCTGAAGGATCGGGATATCGTCAACATGAATCTGGCAGGCTGGGCCGATGCGCCGGTGATTCTGATCTCCGATATTGATCGGGGCGGGGTGTTTGCTTCCATTGTAGGTACGCTGGAACTGCTGGAACCCCATGAAGCGGCGCGTGTCAAAGGGTTCATTATCAACAAGTTTCGTGGTGATCTGTCCTTGTTGCAACCGGGACTCGACTGGCTCGAAGAACGGACAGGCATTCCAGTATTAGGTGTATTGCCTTACATAAGAGATATTCAGATTGAAGCAGAGGATTCAGTGGTACTGGACTCCATGCGTCATGGAAAATCCGGCAAAACCGAGCTGGATCTGGCGGTGATCCGATATCCGCGAATTTCCAACTTTACAGACTTTGATGCACTTTCCCGTGAACCGGATGTGAATGTACGTTACGTGACCTCGCCAGAGGAATTGGGTAATCCGGATGCCATTCTTCTGCCGGGTACGAAGGACACCATAGGTGATCTGGCATTTCTGCGTGAGTCTGGGCTGGAGCAGGCGATTGCGAGCCAGACCGAGCGTGAGCATGTGCAGCTCGTAGGCATATGTGGCGGATACCAGATGCTGGGACGTCATCTGAAGGACCCGTTTGCTGTGGAGGCGAATCAGATCCAGGAAGCGAAAGGGCTTGGCTGGCTCCCGCTATCGACAACGTTTCTTCAGGAAAAGCAGACCGTCAGAGCTTCCGGACGGGTGCAGCCTAATCACCCGATTCGTCTGTATGGTGAGCGAGATGTAGCAGATGTTGCATTACCTGTTAATGGATATGAGATTCATATGGGTGTTACGGAGTGCCACGAGCCTGAACGTGTAACCGCGTTGTTTGAAATCTCACATCCAGGTGGTCAACCTTTCCAAGAAGGCTGGGGCTCAGTCGATGGCAGCGTGTGGGGAACCTACCTGCATGGTTTGTTTGAAAGTGATCAATTCCGACGTTCGTGGCTGAATGCCTTGCGTGCAGGAAAAGGACTGCCGCCGCTTCAGGAGACATATAGTGCGCAAGAACGTAAGGAGATGGAGTTCGATCGGGTAGCCGAATCATTGCGTTCGGCATTGGATATGAAGCGCGTGTACGAGATTATGGGTGTTCAGGCACCCGAGTGAAACAACAATACCCCCTTGTCCGACAAACCGTTCTCTGGAAACGGAATGTTAGTGGCATGGGGGTATTGTATATCCTATGACTAAATGAGGTTTAAATCAGGTGATGATGGGTTAATGGTATACCTGTTAGTTTATTTTGAATTTCTTCATAGCGGATTGCAGCTCTACAGCTTGTTCATGCAGATGGCGAACTGTATTTGAATGTGAATCCATCTCGCTGAGCTGAAGATCTGCTGTTGAAGCAATCTGTAACATGCTCTCACGGGATTTGGACGTAATCTGTGCCGTTTCTTCAACGGACGCACTCACTTCTTCAGCACCAGCGGATACTTGTTGTGTCGAAGCAGAGACGGTCTGAATGGTCAGATTGACGTTCTGGATCAATTCATTCAGTTGCTGGAAGGCTGAGCCTGCTTGTTGAACAACAGTTGTACCTGAACCAATCTCCTGGGTTACACGATTCATGGCATCAACGGACCGTTCAGCGTCTTCTCGAATGGTGCCCAGATAATCCGAGATTTCTTCGGTGGCTGTTTTGGATTGCTCGGCAAGTTTGCGAACTTCTCCGGCAACAACAGCGAATCCGCGGCCATGCTCTCCAGCACGAGCTGCTTCAATGGAGGCGTTGAGTGACAGCATGTTAATCTGTTTGGTGATTTCAAAAATGGAAGCTACAATGGTGCCTACGGCTACCGAACGTTCATTCATGGTCTCCACATACCGCAGTGATTCACTTGCTGTCTGGCCTACACGTTCCATCTGCTCAACGGCATTCTGAGCCAGTCGGTTACCGTTAACTGCCTCGTTGGCTGCTTCACCAATCTGCTCAGACACTTCAGCGGAAGAAGAAGCAATATGCATGATACCCTGCGTAATTTCTTCCATAGCTCTGGCGTTCTCGGATGCGCTTGATGCAATGCTGATGCTGCCTTTCTCTGCATCTTCTGCGGAGCGGCTGGAGTTTCGAACCATACCGGACATCGATTCAACCCGCTGAAGCAGGTCATTGGAGCCTGATACAACTTCATTGGATGTGGACAAGGCACGGCTAATCATTTCTTTCAGGTTATGCGTCATCGTCTGGAAGCTTGCGGCAAGCTGGGCAATTTCATCTTTGCCTTTGATCTGGAGTTCAGCGGTCAGATCGCCTTGGGAAATTTGTTTACTATGTTGGACAAGCTTGATGATCGGTTTGGTCACTCTTTTGATCATACTAGTGGAGATAAGCCAGCCGAGCACAAACACTAATGCTGTAATCCCAAGACACAACCAGAAAATCTGGGTAATCTTGTCTTGAATGAACTGGGCATCCATGCTCACAGCCATAATCATGTTACTTCCTGCAATGGGGATAAAGGCTGCTTTATGTACACCAAAGGAATCGGAGTAGACCTCACTGATGACCATTTCTTTGTTCTCAATAGCTGCATTCATTGCGGGTTCTACACTAATCTCATCCTGGGCTTTCATGTTTGAGGAAGAGTTGGCCACAACCACTTTGGCTGAGCCGTCCTGTATAGCAACAACGTAAGCAGCATCCAGATTATGTTCTTTTGCTTTATCTGCCAGATACGATTCCACGGTCATGGCAGCACCTTCAGAACCGGCTCCGCCACTCTGTGCCTGTAGGATTTTGGAGGCTGAAGTATTTTTGTATATATCCTGAATGGACGTGTTTAGGACTTTGTCGAACTGCGGAAGCACGTAGCTTTGAATAATATTCATCGATACGGCATAAAAACTGATACTGAACAACAGGGAAGCAACCAGCAAGACGAGGAACAAGGTGCCTCTGATTTTACCGGCAACGGTGCGATTACGAAACATATGATCATCCTTTCACGTCATGTTCATTAACATTGTCGCTTTTCCGTACTCATAAGACCTATCTACCAATGAAGAAAGACCTAAATTGAACGTTGAGAAAACTTGGGAATAAGCGGATATACCTATATTACAAAATTAACCGGAGGTTGAATAGAACAATTTTCACGAATTGGTGTATTTTTTTCAGAAATTGATGAATCTGTTACATACATATTACATAATATCAATTAATACCTACCAGAATAGTTTGTTATATGGTATATTGTAAAATGTCTTTGTCGGAAGTACAAAAAATAGAAGAAAAAGCCGGATATGTTCCGGTCACACACATGCCTGAGGAGGATTTAAAGAAATGGATACTTTTCTAGTCATATTGAATGTAGTGGTTATGCTTGTCTTACTTGGCATCCTCTACTGGATGCAGAAAAAGCATATCTCCTTTACGAAACGCGTATTTGCGGGTCTGGGATTGGGAGTAGTTTACGGTGTTATTCTCCAATTGGTGTACACATCAGGTTCTGATGTAGTTACGAAATCAGTCGATTGGTTCAATCTGGTCGGTTCAGGATATGTTCGTTTGTTACAGATGGTCGTGATCCCATTGATCATGGTGTCGATCATCTCAGCCATTATGAATCTGAAGGGCAAGCAAAATCTCGGTAAGATGAGTGTTTCCATTATTGCCATTCTGTTGATCACCACAGCGATTGCCGCAGGGGTCAGCATTGTAACCAGCCTTAGCTTTAACCTGACTTCTATTGAAATTGAGGGTGGAGATCGCGAGCTCGCTCAGGGGCAGAAGATGGAGGAACGGCTTGTTGACGTGAAGGATCAGACCATCCCGCAGCAAGTGCTCGAATTCATTCCTTCGAATCCATTTGCAGATATGACAGGAGAACGTCGTACATCCACACTGGCGGTGGTTATCTTCTCCGCGTTCATCGGTGTAGCTGTACTGGGATTGGATCGCAAAAAACCACAGCAGGCGGAAACCTTCCGAGGAATGGTTAATGCGGTATATGCGGTAGTTATGCGGATTGTTACGCTGGTGCTCAGGCTTACACCATACGGGATTCTGGCCCTCATTACCAAGGTGACGGCGACAACAAATCCGGATGAGATTCTCAAGTTGATCAAATTTGTCATTGCGTCCTACGTGGCCCTCCTCGTGATGTTTATCATTCACTTGATCATCATCTCGCTGTCCGGGTTCAACCCGATTACGTATGTGAAAAAGGTTCTGCCAACACTGGTATTTGCCTTTACCTCCCGTTCAAGTGCAGCGTCGATTCCGCTGAATGTGGAGACACAGACGAAGAAACTGGGCGTATCGGACGGTATTGCGAACCTGTCTGCAAGCTTTGGGGCTACAATTGGGCAAAACGGCTGCGCCGGGATCTATCCGGCCATGCTGGCGGTCATGATTGCTCCAACGGTCGGAATCGATCCGCTGAGCTGGGACTTCATTGTAACTCTGATCCTCGTAGTTATGATCAGTTCATTCGGCGTAGCCGGAGTCGGCGGCGGGGCAACCTTCGCTTCCCTGATCGTATTGTCCACCATGAACCTGCCAGTAGCCTTGGCAGGATTGCTGATCTCCGTTGAACCACTGATCGACATGGGTCGTACAGCGTTGAACGTGAACGGGTCCATGACTTCAGGACTCGTAACCAGCAAAATTTTGAAAGAAAACGATCAAGACACATTCAATGATCAGAGCCGTGAGCTGGATTCAGCTGTTCAGGCGTAATATCAAAATGGATTAGATAGAGGCTCATATTAAGATAGCTAGAG
The DNA here is from genome assembly GCF_018614975.1 of Paenibacillus polymyxa. GTDB lineage: Bacteria > Bacillota > Bacilli > Paenibacillales > Paenibacillaceae > Paenibacillus > Paenibacillus polymyxa_E. The sequence goes on from NZ_JAGGNR010000013.1 coordinate 62,331, forward strand.
CCGTCTATAAGCCAGGTGAGAATAGCCGTCCTTCGGAGGAATCCGGAGGGCGTTTTTTTGTGGCAATCAAATTATAATGTCACTCAGGCAGATTTGGAGTTATTTAGTGCTGTTCAATGGCGGGGAAATGTGATAGAGTATTCATGTTTTGGCCTGGAGCCAAACCGCGGTTCGTAACCATCCCGCGTAATCAAAACTAGGAAGGCAGTGTATGTATTGATGTTTAACTTAGGGTGGGGAGCAGTTTTTGTTCTCGTAACTTATGGATTTTTCCTGCTGTGTTACCGCTTGTTCGGTAAAAAAGGTCTCTATGCCTGGATTGGTGTGGCTACAGTTATAGCCAACATTCAGGTGACCAAAACGATAGATATTATGGGAATTGTACTGACACTTGGCAACACGATGTATGTCAGCATGTACCTGACCAGTGATCTGCTCAATGAGAAATATGGACCAGGTGAGGCGCGTAAAGCCGTATGGTTCGGGTTCTTCACGTTGATCATGACAACCGTGTTAATGCAGATGGTATTGTTCTTTGAGCCAGCATCTACGGACTTTGCACAGGAACCCATGGCGAAGCTGTTTGGTCTGCTGCCACGTCTGGCACTCGGAAGTCTGTCAGCCTATTTCATCAGCCAGTTCCTGGATGTACGACTGTACTCCTGGCTGCGTAAGGTGGCCCCAGGGCGCAATCAGTTGTGGATTCGCACCAACGGTAGCTCGATCATCAGTTCATTTGTGGATACACTGGTGTTCTGCACGATCGCGTTTGCGTTCATCTACCCTTGGGATGTTTGGCTGGAAATCTTCCTGACGACGTATATTATTAAATTTGTATTAACTGCGGTCGGAACGCCGTTTCTGTATGCTGCACGCAGCTTTAAGTTTAAGGATGAGGCTTAGACAATATTCAAAGAGTATCACTTAAAATTACCCTCTGCGCAGTCCATTGTATTTCGGACTCTGCAAGGGTTTTTTTCATAGAAAAGACCCGAAACAAGAAAAATCCTTTTTACATTTTTATGAAAAAGTTATAATATAAACGACCTGTCGTTATAAGCGTGTATCATTAGCAACGATGACTTCAACCAAAGGGGAATCGCACATGTACTCTACACTGCGTTATACACTGGAAAGCAATGGCACAACCTACGAGAATGATAGCATTAATGCCTCGTTATTGGTGGAGTTGATCACCAATCTGGAATTGCAGGAATACGTAGTACTTGCACCTTCGGAGCTGGTGAAGGGGAAGTATGTATATGCAGGCTGCTGCGCTTGAGGAACCAGGGCAAATGGTGGCGGAGATTCGTTTGCAGGAAGGCGAGGACGGTTTCCGACATTACAGCTGCAGAACAACAGATCCGACTGGGATTATTCAATGGTTTCTGGATTACTGGGGGAAGCAACAGCTGCCACAGCTGGAGTCTTGGCAGGATATCACGCATGAGTTTTGACTAATGGTAAATGAGTGAGCAGGAATAAGATTACGTAGAATGCAGACGGAGTAATTTAGGATATGCTCAGTATTAATTACAATCCCGCAACCCATGATATTCATGGATTTGCGGGATTTTTGCGTTCGCGTGTGTACTTGCTACTTTTTCTGTATACAGGCCTGAGGCGTACGCGAAAGGAGTATATTATTTTGAAGAACAGTTCAGCGCAGTTTCGTGCAGTTTAGTTCATGATGCATAAGATCGGCTGAGCATTGATGTATAGGGGTAGTTTTTGACATAGATTCAATTGGATTAGTCGGTAAGGATTTGCAGTTCTTTTGGATATGTTGTCAGAACTTCGACACCCGTCTCGGTCACAATTACATCATCCTCAATACGGACGCCGCCTGCTGCGGTATAGATGCCCGGTTCAATCGTGAATACGGTACCTTCATTCAGGATGTCCATATTCTCTCCATGGAGAGAAGGATACTCATGTACGTCGATACCCAATCCATGGCCTACTCTATGCATAAAGCGCTCGCCGTATCCCGCTTCTTCCGTGACCTGGCGTGCTGCACGATCTACTTCTGCGCAGGTGATGCCTGGTTTCACGATTTGGATAGCGGCTTCATTGGCTGCGAGCACCGTGTTATAGATGGTTTTGAGTTCAGGTGAGATGTCACCAAAGGCGAATGTACGTGTGATATCCGAGGCATACCCTCCAGCATACACACCCATATCAAACATCAACAGGTCACCATGTTGCAGTTTTCGTTCACCTGGTGTACCGTGTGGCAGACCTGTTTTGGGTCCTGTGAGCACCATAGTATCAAAGGAAGGGCCATCGGCACCCAGCTTTTTCATCTGATACTCCATCTCGGCGACAAGTTCAATCTCGGTTACACCTGTGCGAACATGAGAGAGGCCTTGACGCAATGTTTCTTCAATTAGATAAATAGCGTGGCGAATGCGGGCTACCTCATCAGGTGTTTTTTTCACACGTAATGTGCGAAGCAGGGGGCCAACATCTTGGAAGCTGGCAGCACCCAGCGCGGCGGTCAGTTGCTCATAACGTGCGACTGTCACGTATTCTTTTTCGAGACCTACCCGGCCCAAGCGCCCCTGATAACGATCAAACAAAGCGTATGGATTATCCGTATCCGTGTGCGTGGCAATATTGGATACCGAGGAAGCGGCTGCGGCAGCTTCAGCGTCCAGGGCGGGTACAATCAATAACGGTTCTTCGCCGCGTGCAAGAACCAGACCAAGGAAGCGTTCATGCGGATTGCTCGCAAATCCAGTTAAATAGTAGATATGTTTCGGATCTGTGATCAGCATGGCGTCCAATCCTTGCCCGGACAGATCGGCTTCAAGACGAGATAAAGGGTTTTGATTCATAAGTGTATATATCCACCTTTCCATTCCTTCTATCTCTCTATTATAAAAGATTATGATGGAATTCCAAACTGCGGTGATTTCATATCCTCGGAATCCCTTGAATTCTCGGTTTAAGCGGCTGGTATGAAGGGTAATACAGGGCGAAACCGCTTAACAGATGAATAATAGCACCACAACTATAGAGAGCAGTGAATGAACAATACGTCGAAGCTTTTCTTTATTTATTTTATACGAAAAAACGATATGCGAAGGGAGATGTAATTATCATGAATAATCGAGTAACCGTTCCGCTGTATGCTTCATTATTAAGTGTGGCACTGTTAACCGCGTCATGTTCTTCAGGCGAACCCTCTACGGGAGGAACAGAGCAGACGTCTCAGGGGCAGGGAACCGCTCAGGGACAGACAGCCAATGGAGGTAATACCGGTGCGAGTGGAAACGAGAGTGGAGCACAGGGAGAGACGGTTATTCCGTATCAGGCTTCCGTTCTGGTTGAAGGATTGAATGCACCATGGGAGATTGTGAGTGTGCCTGATGGTCGGATGTTTGTAACGGAACGCCCTGGTGCGATTCGGGTTATTGAGGATGGAAAACTGGCCCCTGAACCACTGATTGAATTCTCAGCTCCATTTAATGAAGAAGGTGAGGGAGGTCTGTTGGGTCTTGCGGCTGATCCGGACTTCGAGGATAACAGTTATCTGTATGCATACCACTCCTATCTGGAAGGCGATGACATTGCCAATCGAGTGTTACGCCTCAAGGTGAATGATGGCAAAGCGGTCATAGATCAAGAGCTGCTTGGTAACATTCCAGGCGGAACGAATCATAATGGTGGGCGGATCAAAATTGGCCCGGACAAGTTGCTCTATATCACGACAGGTGAACGTTATGAACCGGAACTGTCGCAGAACCAAGATAGCCTTGGGGGTAAAATATTGCGGATAGGTCTCGACGGATCGATCCCGGCAGACAACCCATGGCCGAATTCACCTGTATACAGTATGGGACACCGTAACGCACAGGGACTGGCATGGAACCCGGACAATGGCTATCTGTATTCTACCGAGCATGGTCAGCGGAATCATGATGAGATTAACCGGATTGTAGCCGGGGAGAATTATGGCTGGCCCGAGGTAGAAGGAGACGATGATGACAATGGCGCATATCAGGCTCCGCTTGCACATAGTGGGAATGATACATGGGCGCCGTCTGGTGTAGCTTTTGTTGAAGAAGGACCTTGGGCTGGATCACTGATTGCTGCGAATCTGCGTGGAGAGCAGCTGCTAAAGGTTACTCTTTCGGAAGATGGCACACAGGTGGAGAAGGTGGAACCCATCTTCGAAGATGAGTGGGGGCGAATTCGTAATGTGAGTGCGGGCGAGGACGGAAAGTTATACGTGCTTACGAACAATCGGGATGGACGGGGATCACCACGAGATGGAGATGACAAGCTGATTGTACTTACTCCGGAGAGTTAAGTCGGGGGCAGGGGAGACAAAATCAGTGTAACAGGAAAGCGTCGAACCGAATTGGTCTCGCCGGTAAGGTTAGGAGGTTTAATGGTTAATTAATCAAAGGAGCTGTCCCGTCAAGTTCATGACATTTGGGACAGCTCCTTGATTGTAATGTATGTTTCATCCTAATCTTGAATGAGCTACAACGCACAATGCCGCGTTCTTTACTATTCTGCGCTCTCCGCAAGTGTGGCAATACGCTGAGCCGGATCATTCATGTACTCTCCACCGTGATAACAGAGAACCTTATTAAGCTTAAGGTTGGTCAGTTTCTTCAGGCTTCGCAGCGCTTCAGGCATGTCCGGTGTCGCTTGTGGCGCAGGGCCAACCAGTTCATCATCGACCATACGAAGTTCATCGGCAGCAAGCAGGAACTGCTGCTCCTGGAAATACAGACAGATATGACCTGGCGTATGTCCCGGTGTATGAATGACCTGTGTACCGCCTTGAAGGGGTAATAAGTCTCCGTCTGCCAGAGTTCTGCTAATGTTCACTTCGGGCAGCTGCAAGAGCAATTGGTCTGCCAGTGCCAGAACGGGAGCGGGCAGCAGAGCACGACGTTCAGGCATGAACTTGATCAAAGGTTTCTCACCTGTTAGATATGGAGTCTCATCGGCATGTGCCCAGATTTCCAGATCGGGAATAGCATCCAGCAGAGCGCCCAGATTACCGATATGATCGATGTCTTGATGGGTAATAATCACACGTTTGACGTCCGAGAGCTGTACGCCCTCTTGTTCCAATGCGGATTGAAGTTCGGCAAATTGTCCAATCATGCCTGTATCCACCAGGGTAACGCCATCTACATCACGAAGCATGACGGGGAATATGGGGCTGTTCCCGGAAGGTGTGGGAATCTGGAGATTTAGCACAGTAATCGAAGTTGTTGGATGGCTCATGGTGATCCGGACCGTAGTCCGGTACACCTCCTTTTCTTTTTTAGCGATGATTGTTGTTATTCAGGGCGATTATATTTTAAGTGTTTTCTATATTTTTTTACCGTATGGAGCAGTGCTTCGAACGTTTCTTCTTCATTACTGCCATCCTTAACGATGGAGACAAATGAGAAGTTATCATGAACAAGTTTGTTCCTCGTCTGAAATACCAGACTAAGGGCTTCAGCGAAGTGTTCTTTTTCGGATTCCAGAGCAATGAACTCTTTACTCAGTTCCGCTTGAATAATCTCCATGTTGGAGCGCGCGCGGTAGGCAGGAGTTTTCATCAGCTGGGTCGAATTAAACTTTTTCTGATATACGTCTCTGTACAGTTGATGTAACATTTGTTCAATGATGGCGCATAATTCGATGACCAATGAAGCATATCTTCGGTTTTTGCGTTTTCGGGTGAGCTCACGTGTTTCTTCTTTGTCCAAAATACCATATTTTTCATACAGCGTAGAGTCAACGTTCTGCAAGATTTCCTGATATTCCTGTTCGAGTAGTGCGATTTCAACTTTGGCTTGTTTTTTAACTTTTCTAAAATCTTCTTTGGTCAGCATACTTGTCCTCCCATGGAAACCGAGATGTGATCCTATCATTATCTCATATTGTCCGTTGTTGCGCCTCTAATTTCAGAACCTCAGGTTCAGAAAGGAATTACCTCATGTCCATTCAGATAGCAATTGTAACAGGAGCTAACTCAGGTATGGGGTTGGCAACCACCATTGAACTTGCAAGACAAGGATATCGCGTAATTATGGCATGCCGCAGTGAGAAGCGCGGACAGGAGGCTCTTCAGGAAGCTGTGCGTCAGTCCGGCTCTTCTACGATTGAACTTATGCTGTGTGACCTGGGTTCACTCGAAAGGATACGCCAGTTTGCCCGCACATTCCGCGAGTGTCATGATCGCCTTGACGTTCTGGTTAATAATGCGGGGGTGGTGATGGTCAAGCGGAAGGAAACCTCAGATGGGTTCGAACAAAGTATCGGTATTAACCATCTGGGGCATTTCCTGCTGACCTTACTTTTGATAGAACCTCTGAAAGCCGCGAAGCAGGGACGGGTGGTGAACGTTTCGTCAGGTGCTTACAAGGCTGGCAAAATCCACTTCGAAGATCCACATCTGCACAAAGGTTATAATCCGATCAAAAGTTATGCTCAATCCAAACTGGCGAACGTGCTGTTCACTCGTGCACTGGCTCGCAAACTGTCAGGTACGTCTGTCACAGTGAACTGTCTACACCCTGGTGCGGTGGGAACGAGTATAGGCGTAGATCGCAATACCGGATTTGGCACACGCATTATGGCGTTTGCAGGTAAGCTTCCATTCTTTCTGTCGCCTGAAGAAGGGGCACGAACGGCTGTTTATCTGGCTACAAGCTCTGAAGTCGTCGGGATCACCGGGCGTTACTTCTATCAGCAGAAAGAGCAGCAGCTGAAGGCACATGCCATTGATGATGCTTCAGCTGAGCGTTTCTGGACGTGGAGTGAAGAACAGGTTGGGCTAAAGCCTGACGAGAAGTTGTAATTCAGCACAAGCTGATGAGTGACCAATGAATAGAGTTGTTACATCTTTTATACTTTTGCCTTCACAGCTTGTTGGATCATTTTAATAAAATCTCGAATATGTTGGATGCCTTGATCTCCCTGACCGTATGCACGGACTGAGGCGGATGAGGCATTTTTCTCATTCTCACCAAGCACGAGTGAATAAGGCACTTTTTCCATCTGGGCTTCACGGATTTTGTACCCGAGCTTCTCGCTGCGCAGATCTGTTTCTACCCGAATTCCCGCAGCACGGAGCTGGCTCTGTACTTGGAGCGCATAGTCTGCGTAATGATCTGATACAGGTAGGAGCTTCACTTGCACAGGTGCGAGCCAGAGTGGGAACGCTCCTGCATAGTGCTCAGTCAGGATGCCGATGAAACGATCAATGGAACCATAGATGGCACGGTGGATCACGACAGGACGGTGTTTCAGGCTATCCTCGCCAATATAAGTGAGGTCGAACTTCTCCGGCATTTGAAAATCAAGCTGGATTGTTCCGCACTGCCAGCTACGCTTCAGCGCATCGAGGATATGAAAGTCAATTTTCGGTCCATAAAAGGCACCGTCCCCTTCGTTAATGCGATACTCCACACCGCGCCGATCCAGTACATTTTGCAATGCTTTTTCAGCTTGATCCCACAGTTCTTCCGATCCCATGGAATCTTCCGGGCGAGTGGACAATTCAATCTTATATTCGAACCCAAAGATATCGTACATACGTCCAATCAGTGAGATTGCCTGATTAATCTCGTCCTCGATCTGCTCTGGCATGACGTAGAGATGGGCATCATCCTGGCAGAATGTCCGCACACGCATCATGCCGTTCAGAGCACCTGAGAATTCATGACGGTGAACCTGACCAAATTCCATCATGCGAATCGGTAATTCGCGATAGGAATGGAGTGTATTTTTGAAGATCAGCATGTGCCCGGGACAGTTCATCGGTTTCAGTGCAAAAGTGGAATCGTCCACTTCCGAGAAATACATATTGTCCTTGTAATGCTCCCAATGGCCGGATTGCTCCCACAGCCGGTTGTTCATCATGAGCGGAGTCCGAACTTCCTGATAACCTTCCTGTAATTGCAGCTCACGGGAGAATTGCTCCAGTTCAGTACGAACAGTCATGCCTTTAGGCAGATAGAAGGGCATGCCGGGCGCTTCCTCGGAGAACATGAATAGTTCAAGCTCTTTACCGAGTTTACGGTGATCCCGTTTTTTCGCTTCTTCGAGCATGTGCAGATGTTCATCCAGTTGGGCTTTGTTCGGAAAAGCTGTACCGTAGATGCGTTGCAGCATCTTATTATCCGAGTTCCCCCGCCAGTACGCACCAGCCACATTCAACAGCTTGAACGCTTTGATCCGACCAGTGGATGGGAGATGGGGACCGCGGCACAGATCAAAGAACTCTCCTTGATCATAGATCGAAAGCTCGGCGTCCTCTGGCAAATCCTGAATGAGTTCAAGCTTGTAGGGGTCCTGGATTTCTCCGAAGATCCGGAGGGCTTCTTCCCGGCTAACGACCCGCCGACTGATTTTGTGATTTTCCTGAATGATTTTGTTCATTTCCCGCTCGATGGCAGCCAGATCACTGATGGACAAGGCATGCTCGAGATCAACATCGTAATAGAATCCATCTTCAATGACGGGGCCGATCCCCAGTTTCACTTGTTCTGCACCGTAGATGCGTTTGAGTGCCTGTGCGAGCACATGTGCTGCGCTGTGACGATAACGATACAGACCTTCCGCACTGTCCAAAGTAACGATAACAAGTTCGCAATCTTGCTCGAGCACCCAATCGAGGTCGACATTCTGACCATCTACAATACCGCCAATGGCCTGTTTTCCCAGGCTTGTGCTGATCGATGAGGCAACCGCACCTACAGTGATGCCTGCTTCGTAAGAACGTACCGCGCCACCTTGCAGACGGACCTCAATGGAATGACCGGATTGTTGCACATCATTTGCTGTTGCTTGGCTGTTTATTTCGTTACCTGATTTGTTGCTTGCAGCGTTACTGTTTACCTGTTTACTCATGTGAACCACTCTCCATTTCATCAAATGAAAGCGCAAAAAACACCCGTCCCGGAAAAGGGACGAGTGCGCTTGGCTCGTGGTTCCACCCTAATTTTGGTTATGGTGCACCCTGCTCTCGGCCAGCCGCCGGAACAGAAAACATCATAACCCTCATTGGAATCCGTTATCGGGGATCAGGCGGTGAACTCTACTGGCAGCATGCCAAACATCCGAGGGAAGTTCGAAATGCTGAGGTTCGAGGTCACGGCTGCAGAGGGGTAATTCCGGTCCGTTCGCTGAAGAAGGTTTCACCAATCCCCTCTCTCTCTGGGCAGCACGCAAACGAAATCATGTCTCTGGTCATCGCCAAATATGTTAGATCAACTCATCAGATGATCCTGAAATGTGTTGTGTTCAATATTAATATATGGGAACAGGTGTTATTGAGTGTCGATTATATAGACTGGAAATGGAAAGGTCAAGCGGAACATTTTAATTGGTTTCGGACGGTCCATCCCATATTAAGCGAATGATCGTTCCTTCACCAGGGGTGGACTGTACCTCAATCCGACCATTCATGGCTTCGATCAAACCTTTGGTTACCGCCATGCCCAGCCCTGATCCAACATCCGATGTACCTGTATCTGTACCGCGATAGTATCGTTCAAATAACTTCCATACCGTCTCGGGGTCCATGCCTCGTCCATTATCGGCAAACTGAATGCTGAATTCATCTGCCTGCTTACCAGAATGCACACTGACAAGCAGGATGGACTCGGCCGGATTATGAAGAAGGGCATTGGCGGTCAGATTATCCACGATTCGTTCAAACGACGGAATATGCACAAGGCCATACACGGGCACTTCGGAAGCTTGGAAAATAATGCGACCTTCCCCATATGCCGGATTCCGTTCAGCGCGCAGGATCAGATCGCGGAGCAACGTATTTACGTCAGTTTCTTCCACCACAGGTTGATATCCTCCACTGCGTAATCGATAGGTCATGGCAAGGTCGTTGACAAGCCTGTCCATATACATAGATTTATCGAGCATTATGCCTGCGAATTCCCTGACTTCTTCCGCGGTCCAGCTATACTTATCTGCCTCAAGCATATGAGCATATCCCTGAATGGAGGAGAGGGGTGTCTTCAGATCATGTGTTATGCCAGCAATCCACTCCTCCCGCAGAGAATCGGTCTGTTTCCGAAGTTCTTCATCTTGTTTCAATGTGTGAGACAGGGCCTGCATGGAGCGAAGCACTTCAGCATACACGTTGTATTTTCGCTTCCACTTTCCGTTACGACGCTGACTGCGAGGCACTCCAAAGGCTCCGGTGGGTTCCTCATAATGTCCTCGTTCCAGACGCTGTAACCATTGGAGCATATGCAGCATAGGTGAGCCGAAGCGGTTGGCATACCAGAAGGCGAGTAGGCTAATCAAAATGACAACGGACAGGAGAAGCGCGAGAAGAGCGGGTGCCAATATGAATTTATATGGATTCTCATCTCCTGACGCAGATGGGTCTACAGGTATGTTAAGCATCCAGGTTGTGCTGTTCTGTTCGTCGTAAAAAGTTGCGCTCGATATTCCATACCGATTGGGATAACGAATACGTAAAATCAGTTCCTGGATGTCATAACTGCTGGGGACGCCTATGGCGGGTTTGTTAAAGGAAGCCAGCTCTTGACCGTAAGCGTCCAAAACTTGCAGATATGCATCTTTGGAGCGAATCGCATCCTGTTGTTGGGGCTGGAGAACCAGCTCTCCATTGGTGTAATAACTGTTTTGACGGGCTTGATTAAGTAAGGATTCGGCCTGATTGCGCTCGCCGTACAGCAAGGTGAAATCCTGTCCGTCTTTCTTCCGAATCTGAATGATGATCCGGTACGGGAAGGTTTTTTTGGCATCCCAATAAGCGATCAACTCGCCGGGCTTGTATTGTTTGGGGACATCGGTTGGTGTATTAAAGTCGTCAATGACGAAGCCCTTCTTATCCAGAACCTGCAACCATCCCTGATTATGTTTCACCTGCTCCAGCAGCTTGGGATCATAACGTACCGTGCCATCGGGCATCATCTCTGCGGTATTGATTAATTGGTCAAGTCCGCTTGTAGCGAAGTCATCCACCAACATGACTTCATTTACCCTTTGAACGACCCAATAGGTTGCCGCAGAACCCAATAGGATAATAAGGACAACTATACCGGCAAGCATCCCGACAAACCGGGTCATCAATCTGCGACGAATACTCATGGACGAATCGCTTTTTCTGGTTGAATGAGCTTGTAACCCAACCCCCGGACATTCACAAGAAAAGCCGGGTTCGAAGGATCGGCTTCAATGCGCTCCCGAATGCGGTGAATATGAACCATTACGGTATTGTCATCACTAATGGCTTCAGAGCCCCATACTCGCTCATATAGATCTGATTTGGTAAAGATACGATTGGGATGCTTGCAGAAAAAGAGAAGCAGTTGAAACACAAGTGCCGGACAGGATACGGATTCACCTTCAACTCGAAGCTCACCAGCCCATTCCAATACCTGGAATCGTCCAAAGTCGTATACGCCTTCCGGCATGCTGGAAGATGACGTATTTACGTTAGATGAGACGTAGTCCGAGAGGGTTACTGTTTTTGATGGTAAATAACGCTTCAGTAATGATTTAATTCGAGCAACCACTTCTAGAGGGTTAAAGGGTTTGGCCACATAATCGTCGCCACCAACGGCGAACCCGGTTAATTTGTCATAATCCGTTGTTTTGGCTGTTAGAAACAGGATGGGCGCATCGGTGACCTGCCGCAGAAAAGGACAGATTTCCAGCCCGCTTTTTCCAGGGAGCATGATGTCGAGCACAATGCAATGATATGTCTTGTTGTTGCAAGCCTCAATGGCAGCTTCGCCTGTTGTAACGGTATCAATATCGAGAAACTGCTCTTTGAGCAGAACGGTTTTGAGCATATGCAGAATAGCCTGTTCATCATCCACAAGCAGTAATGAGACGTTATCCATAGATTAAAAATGACCTCCTGATCCTTCCGTTGTGTGTATTGCTAATCATACCATCCAAGAAGGCTGTATAGCGTACGAGCTATCTTAACGGAATCTTAATTATGCAGCGTTAGAAGGCAAGACGAGTTTAACTACTGGTAAGTTGGGGTTAGACGAAGGATAAGACTCATTCTGTACACTTAACTGGAAAGTATAACGATTAATAGAAGGGATGTTGAAAATGAACAGGGAAGGTCATCTGAGATCAGAGCAACATACACACCAGAAATTACAGCACAGAAAGAGCTGGAAGGTGCTTGCGATTGCCCTTGGAGCCTGCGTGATATTGTCTGCTTGCGGCAACAGTAACTCCATTACTTCCGACCAGGCGGAGCAGCAGTCAGCCGAACAGACGTCCAATTATGAAGCGAGTGAGAAGGCTAATCAGGAGCAGAACTCAAGTTCAGAGGTGAGCACGATGGTTACACCAGACAATTTCATAGATACGTTGATGACCGGTTCAAAGGATGCGATCTACAGTCAGTTTTCTCCGGAATTGAAGGAAACGTTAACGCTTGAGCAGTTCAAAACCTCCGCCGATAGTTTCCTGGAAGGTGTTGAATCGTGGGAGCAAGTGGTAGACGCCAAAATGAATCAATTATCCGAGTATGCCTGGAAAGATCAGACAGGGACAAAAGGGATTCTGGCCTATTTTTCCAAAGAAAACCAGATTGATGGTCTGTTGATTCAGCCGCTGGAAACCCATGAGGATACAGATCAAAAGTTCACCAAAACCGAATTCCATTTCCCTTTAAAGGGTGAGTGGTATGTGTTCTGGGGAGGCAACGATGTGATGTCGAACTATCATTATGAGCATGAAACGCAGCGCTACGCGCTGGATATTGTTCGGGCTAAAGAAGGTTTCAGTTATAACGGGGATGCCAAGGTGAACGCAAGTTACCATGCTTTTGGTGAACCACTCTATGCTGCTGCGGATGGAACCGTCGTTGAAATCAAGAACGATATACCGGACAATGTACCGGGTGTGATGAATCCCGAAGAGCCAGCGGGGAATTATGTAGTCATTGACCATGGGCAGGGAGAATATAGCATTACGGCACATATAAAAAAAGGAAGTGTAGCGGTCAAAAAAGGAGATAAACTCAAGCAGGGGGACCTCATCGGTGAGCTGGGTAATTCGGGTAACTCCAGTGAAGCTCATCTGCATTTCCAGGTATCGGACGGCCCGGATCTGTTCACATCTCGCTCAATCAACATTCGTTGGGCAGACCAGAGTCAGCAGTTAACTCGTGGCAACACAATTCAGGGACTTCCAGAGTAATGATTGAGTAATTCTTTGTCAGAATGTTAGAGGTGACGAAGGCTTCTATTTTCCATTATAATATCCTCTATGATAATAGAACGATTTGGAATGATGGAGGAATAGGGATGAAACTGGAAGATGTGCAGATTGAATATGCGCGCCTGGAGGACTTGCCGAGGATTGTGGAAATTTATAATTCTACCATTGAGGGCCGTATGGCAACAGCGGATTTGGAGCCGGTGACGGTGGAGCAACGTTTGCCTTGGTTCGAGGAACATACACCGGAACATCGTCCGCTTTGGGTGATGAAGCAGGCAGGACAGGTGGTCGCTTGGGCAAGTCTCAGCTCGTTCTATGGACGCCCTGCGTATAATGGAACGGTGGAAGTCAGTGTATACGTGGATCAGCAATGCCGCGGAATTGGGGCTGGTGGACGTTTGCTGGAAACGGTATTTGCGGCATGTCCTGCACTTGGAATTAAGACCATTCTTGGATTTGTCTTCGGGCATAACGAACCGAGTCTGGGGTTATTGCGCAAGCATGGTTTTGAACAGTGGGGTTATTATCCCGAAGTGGCCGTGTTGGATGGTGTGAATAGGGATCTGGCGATTTTGGGCAAAAAAATATAAGTGTCGTTCTTTTCGTAGAAAAGAACATTGAAAACCTCCAACCTAAATTAATAGGATTGGAGGTTTTTTGTCGTTCAACTATATTCTTCGCTATTTGAAGTGTAGGTTGTGTTTACACGCCAAGCTGCTGTTTGATCTCTTGAATCTGCCCCAGATGACGTTCCTCATGATAACTTGCAAAGTCAATCCATTGGGTAAGATCCATCTCACCAAATACGGGATGAGGAAAGGACTTGCTGCGCAGCAGGTCAGGATCATGATCCAATGCAAAGTTGTTTAACGCTTGGTGAGATTCGTCCAGATCATTGCGTACGTCTGCAAGTGCTTCAGGCGCTGCTGGAGGCTGAAGATGGGGTGGTGCCTCGACGGAGCGGCTGCGGTCCAACGATAATTCATATGGTTTTTTGTCCACAGACACTGTCTGTTCCTTCTCGAGGGCCGAGCGGGCTTGTTTTCCAATTACATTTTCCATCAGATTCAGATGACGTAGTACTTGCATAATACTCCATTGCTCGGGTGAAGGTTTTCGGTTCAATTGTTCTTCTTCGAGTCCCGAGACGGCTTCCCAGATTTGGTTACGTATATCGTCATTACGAGTAAACATCATATAATCCTCTCCTTATATATGGATTCTGTGATGTGGGTAGTCTGTGTATGTTCATTACCCCAAATGTGGATGCTTATTCTATATGGATTGGAAAGAGTGAATGCGAACCTAGGCAAAATTACCTTGTTAAATGTGATCTGTGCCAAATAAAAAAAGCCGTTCTCCATGAACGGTTCATTTAAATCCATCCCAAGTCCAAAAAAAGATTGACGGGCAGACCCCGGCAAACTATAATCGGTACAAGTAACTTTATATGTAAGGAGTCCTGACATGATATGTTAGTAATCGAGGAGGTGTATCACCATACAGCATTGCAAATATCATCGTCCGATTTATTGTACCTTATCGAACGGCTGAAGGTCAAAAAAGAAAATGAGATCCAAACGCTCAAGCAGAAGATCGAACAGTTCGAACAAAAGCGTCGAGCGGAAGAGGTTGCTTATCAATCATTGTCGCCCGTACGCAAATGGTTCGCGGGACGCCCTGCATCCCATCATCAGGCGGTAGAGTATATGGTGCAGGTAAAGGAACGTTTTCGCAAGATGGAACAGATTCGCAGACGCATACGTGAATTGGATCAGATCGCAGAACGAATTAAGCATCCGGACAGCATTGAGCGGGACGAGATTGAGCTTGCGCCCGATACAATCCGTGAGCTCAGACAGCTTAGTGAAACGGAGGATGTACAAGCATGACTTTGGAGACGTTAAGCACCGGGATTGATACGGTCTGGGTCGTACTGAGTGCAGCGATGATTTTATTGATGGAGGGTGGATTCGCCCTGCTCGAGGCTGGCTTTGTGCGTTATAAAAATAGTGTGAACATTATTATGAAGGTCTTTGCTGACATTACGATTGGAACGTTGCTGTTCTATGCCATCGGTTTTGGACTGATGTATGGTTCGGACGTTGGTGGTTTTGCGGGAGTAACGGGATTCTTCCTGAATGGGGATTTGTCTCACCTGGACGTACCGGTATCTCTGGAGACATTCTGGTTGTTCCAGGCTGCCTTTACCATTGCCGTTATTTCCATCGTTTCAGGAGCGGTAGCCGAGCGGATCAACTTCCGTGCCTACTTGTTGTATATCATATTGATGACAGCGATTATCTATCCAATTGGTGGACACTGGGCATGGGGCGGCGGCTGGCTTAGTCAGCTGGGGATGCAGGACTTTGCCGGTTCGGCTGTCATCCATGCACTCGGCGGATTCTCGGCATTGGCTGCTGCGATTATCATTGGCCCACGTAAAGGCAAATACACGCCACTTGGCGTAAGTGCCATTGCACTCCCGAGCAATCTGCCGCTGGCATCTGTAGGTGCATTTTTGTTATGGTTCGGCTGGTTTGGCTTCAATGCGGGTAGTACACTCAGCGCGACGGATGTGAGAATTGGTCACATTGCGATTGTCACGATGTTATCTGCGGCTTCGGGTGGTGCGGTTACGTTGCTGTATACGTTATTCCGCTTTAATCGTTCAGATGCACCCTCGGTCATTAACGGTTCGCTTGCGGGACTAGTCGGCATTACAGCAGGCTGTGCTTTTGTTGGCGATGTAGCAGCGATATTCATTGGGGCAGTATCCGGTTTATTGATGATGGCTGCCACCAACTGGCTGGACCGTCATCAAATTGATGATCCAGTTGGTGCTTTCCCGGTGCATGCCGCATCCGGAATGTGGGGTACGATTGCTGTAGGTTTGTTTGCCACGGATGGTGGATTATTCATGGGCGGCGGCTGGAGGTTGTTGGGTGTTCAAGCACTTGGCCTTACAGCCTTGGTCGTCTGGGGATTCGCCATGACTTGGGTCGGGTTAAAGTTAATTGGGAAAATTGTGCCTGTACGATCGACAGAAGAAGAGGAAGATCTGGGTCTGGATATTAGCTATCATGGTGTGATGGCAGCCCATCAGGCCCATGAATTCCTGGACGGTGAGGAGCATATGCGCGCTTACCAGGAAAAGTCTTCTGATCCAAATCGTTGAAATGGAATACAGGATAAAGAAGTAGACTGACAGGGGATGTCAGTCTCTTTTTTTGCTAGAAGCAGGGAAAGACGTCCGGGCGGAAGAATATACAGGTGTGAACCTGAATATGTCTCAGCATAGGTGTATTGTCAAAAGGGGAGGATCTATATGATTAAGCCAGAACAATGTGAACGTCTGACCAGAAAAGCCCGTAAAACACTTGAGGAATATGGTTTGGGAGTTGCTGCCGATCTGCTGTTGTCCTCAAGCCGCTGGGGAATTCGCCTCGATGTATCCACACTGGACGAATATCGCAGGACGGGAAACTCACGTGTGGGTGGACATCCGGATTTGCCGAGTCGCATGGAATGGCCCGTAACACAAGAAGGAGTTCCAATGACTTTCCTGGCCCAGTTAAACCTGGTGGATTTGTCGCCGTATACGCCGAATGATGGGCGCGGGACTTTGCCTGAACGTGGAATGTTATACTTTTTTGTTGGCACGGATGAATCTGCTTGTCCCATTGAACATCGTGTAATTTTTGAGCCGAGTTCTCATCATTTAATAAGGCGAGAGCCTGAAGGTGATACCGCGCTGGACGGAGCCCCGTTTGTTGCACATTCGGTGACCGTACTGCCTAATCTTGAGTTTCCTACATATGCTTATATAGACGCCAACGCGCTGAATGAGCTCTCGCCGCCTCAGCTTGAGACCGATGAGGCCGAAGCGGAAGTGAGTCTGTATGACCGATACCTTGAATTCGAGTCGAGCTGGAACCATCCGAGTACGCTGAATTGGGGTGGTATGTTTGGATATCCTGACGGGCAGCATCCGGATGCCGAGCACCGTGCCTTGTTACAGATCGCACTGGGAGAAGAGTACGATTATAATGAGCAGGAATGTGAGAAGAAGCTGACCAAGCATTACGGCGGTGATGAGGATCGGACATGGCAGGAACTATCCGATACGCTGCTGCTGTTGAAGATAGATACACATGATGCTATTGGTTTCCAATGGTGGGATTGCGGGGAACTGCAATTTTTCATTCGCAAGTCTGACTTGGAGGCTGGACGATTCGAGCAAACGTATTGTTCGTTATACTCCAGTTGAGCGAAGATTTGAACTCATATAGGCAACAAAATGTCCTGAATCCCGTCTATAAGAAGGAGGAAGGACTTTTTTGTTCGTAGATTGTTAGATTTGGTATATAGTTCGTTTATATATTAGGGAGGGATATCTTGGTTGATAATAGATCATATGTTCTGTATAATGGGATAAAAAGGAAGTGTATGTATTGATTCAATCTGCGTTCAAACATATTGACGTGGCCGTAACATCGTTAATTGATATATGTGATCAGCTGTCGGAAGAAGATTTGGCTTTGACTCCCATTGAAGGTAAACGGCCTGTTGGAGAACTACTAGCTCATCTGTCTGTGATCTGCCGAGCGGATGTTTATATTTCCGAAGGTGCATCGGAGGAAGAGATGGCTCAATTCTATGCAGAGAATCAGGTGCATTCGCTCTGTGAGATCAAGCAGGCTCTGATTGATAACCAGATGTATCTGTACCAACGGTACAGGCAGTTTAACACGGAAGAGTTACTGCATGTGACGGATTCGTATTGGGGAGCTTCCTATAGTCGGCTGGAGTGGTTGCTGGAGATTATGGGGCATGTATATCATCATAGGGGGCAATTGTATACGATGCTGACCCTGACGGGCAAAGAACCCGAATCAGTACTTTTTAAATAGAAACGGATAGAATACATATAAGCATGTTATAGGAATCATCGTGGGATAGAGTGGTAATAGACAGACGATACTACACGTTATACGTGAAATAACGGAGGTTTCTGGTGTGGAACAACATAATACATGGAATGCATCGATGGACAATACGTTGATTGACAGGTTAAAACAGATTCCTGAACTTGATCAGGCTACACGGGTTGAACCTGTTATGAAGGGGTATTCAGCGGATGCTAAATTCAAAATGTTTGTCCCCGGCCAAGGCCATGTGTTGGTGAGGGTATATGATGTTGCTGAGGAATGGATGAAGCAAAGGGAATATCAATGTTTGAAGAGCATGCAACAATTAGGTGTACTGTGTCCAGCAACGTTGGGCACAGGTAGATTGGATGAGAAGAACGGTTATATGATTCTTAGCTACATTGAAGGCGAAGATGCTTCCGAGAGACTGCCTCAACTGAATGAACAGCGGCAGTGGGCCGTTGGTTTCGAAGCGGGAGCGCAGTTACAGCTGATTCACCAGTTGCCGATGGAGGAACAGACCGAATCATGGTACATACGCAAGAGCACGAAGCATCAACGTTACGTGGAGCGCTATAAACAGTGCCCGATCGTGATGAAAGAGGATCATACTATTCTAACGTTTATTGCAGACCATCTTGGTTGGATGAAAAATCGTCCAGATGGATTTCAGCATGATGACTTCCACCCGAGCAATCTTGTCGTTAAGCAGGATAAGCTCGCAGGAGTGATTGATTTTAATCGTTATGATCAAGGGGATCCCATTCATGAATTTTTGAAGCTGGGTTTGTTTGCTTCGGAGATCAGTATTCCATATTCCATAGGTCAAATTCAGGGCTATTTCGATGGCAATGAACCGGATGAGCTATTCTGGAGATTGTATTCACTGTATACGGCTATGGCGCTGGTGTCTTCTGTGGTGTGGATTCAGCAGGTGAAGCCGGAAGAGACAACTGAGATGATGACCAAGATCGAGCGTGTCCGTGACGATCACGATGATTTTCGCAGTTTCATCCCTCGGTGGTATACTTTGAACAGGTAAGGAATTGGGGAAGGAAAAGCATAGCCAGCAGATTATGCTAAGGTATACCCGGATCAGAAGATTATATTTAAGGCCAGGCAACGAACTGGAACTTAGGCACAAGCGGTTATTACTGGAGACGTTTAATATTCGGTATGAGGAGGATGAAATGAACAATAGACACCTGAATTCGGAAGGAGAGCTGCCTGGTATCTCCGGATTGGGCGGATGGCTTATTTTAATCCAGATCAGTCTCTGGCTTGCGCTGGTGTTTCTCATCTCGGATTTATCGCAGGTGAATGTCATCATGGACTCTGCCAGATGGGAAGTAGGCCGTGGTGTCGATCCTCAGATTTACAGTGAGATGATCCGTCCACTCCTGTGGTTTGGTTTCATAAGCAGTACCATTCTATTGATAATTGTTATCGTGAATCTCATTCTTTTGTATAAACGGAAGAGACAGTTTCCGCGCATGATGGTGGTGATGTACCTAATGAATGTGATCATAAGCATCGTGACGTGGATTCTGATTGCGCGCAATGAAATCCCAAGAGAACAGCATGTGCTTGATGCAACTCCGGCTTTTCAGCTGATCGTACGATCCATTCTGACGTGCTGTATCTTCATTCCATATTTCCTGAGGTCGGTACGTGTGAAGAATACGTTTGTGAAGTAAACAGAATATTGATTGATTTGCTGCTCTATAATGCTCTATAAGAAAGTGATACGTAAGGCCCGTAGGTATACAAGAGCTTATCCTGTATGCTAACGGGCCTTACGTGTGCTGAATATGTGAAAAGAATAATCATTTCGATGATGATTTTGTCCGAAGTGAGGCGGGAATTCGGCGTATCATCTGGTTTAATACCTCGGAGAGCACAAGGCCTACGGCAATAGCACCGGATAACATAAGTGCCTTGGCGGCCATCTCCATGGCGGCACTGTAGTCATTTTGCACAAAACTTCGCATCGCATTATACGCCAGTCCACCAGGAACCAGAGGAATGATGCCTGCAACGCTGAAGATGATGACAGGTGCGCGAAACATGCGAGAGAATACCTGGCTGATGACACCTACGGCTATGGTCGCAGCAAGTGTAGCAGGCACCGCATCCGCTGCATATTCAAGCACGATATAGATAATCCAGCCGATCATACCGACAAATCCACCATGGAGCAGCATGCGCCGGGGGGCGTTGAAGATGATTCCAAATGCGGCTGAAGCGACAAAACTGGTTAAGGCTTGTTCAATAAAATGGAGCATATCCTGCATTCCTCCGTCTTACATAAAAAGTGAAAATACAACTGCAATGCCAGTACCTATGGCAAAGGCGGTCAGAAATGCCTCGGCTCCCTTGGATAATCCGGAGACCAGATGTCCGGCCATCAGGTCGCGTACAGCATTGGTAATCAGCAGCCCCGGAACGAGCGGCATAACCGAACCAATGATGATTTTGTCCCGTTCATAACCCGCTCCCATATAGATCAGGAGAAAAGCGAGTAAGCCAATAACAAAGGATGCCGTAAGCTCGGCAAAAAATTTGACCCGTACCAACCGGTGAAAGGAAATAACGGCTGCATAACCTATGCCCCCGCAGATCAGCGCCGGAAGAAAGTCGCTCCAGCCCCCGCCAAACATAATGGTAAAACAACCACTGGATAACGCTGCGGCCGTAAGCTGCACAGCCGTTGAATAGGAGGAGGGCTTGCCTTCGATCTGTATCAACAGATCATGGGCTTCCTGAGCGGATAGCTCACCTTGTCCAATGCGGCGGGAGACCGCATTCACCTCGGACACCTTGTCCAGATCCGTCGTACGCTCGGAGATGCGAATCAGCTTGGCGGGTTCGGTTGCATCAACAGAGAAGAAGATGCCTGTCGGGACAACGTAACTGTGCGAATGGGGTAAACCCAGCGCAGCCGCCATACGTTTCATCGTATCTTCCACACGGTAGGTTTCACCACCGCTTTGCAGCATGATTTTGCCTGCGAGCAGACAGATGGCAATCACGCGGGATTGTTCAGTAGGGTTGCTGCCAATCATACCCGTCTCGACTTGTGAAAGGGGTGATGAATCATGACGTATGTATTCCAACCGGATCAAGCTCCGTTTCATATGAGATATGGGGTGTTGCGACACCATTGTATCATATTTCACACGCTTGCAAGGAATCATACCGCACCATCGCCAAGACCATAAAAAAGCTTCGTTCCCAAGACTTGAAAATCTCAGGAGCGAAGCTTCTTGGAACAGCTTCGGATATAGAAGTACAATACCACTACATCAACAGTGTGATAACCAACAATTCATACAGCACCAGCGGCAAAATCGTCGGTCCAAACAAGGCGCGCGGTTCAGGGTATCCATGCATCGGGGTAACCTGGAGATACAAAATCCCCCGGTCTGCACTGATGATGACACCTTCCCACACTTGCCCATCGATATTCTGGACGTGTACTTTCTTGCCAATATGCTGCCGGGCTGTATGATGAAGCATATTCCGCACACTTTGCACGGATTGAAGCATCGGTTGATTGGCTTGATACACGACACGCATGGATGGCGTGGATGTGGATTCAGACATGATGCACAACCCTTCCTCAAAATAAGTTCTTACTTCAAGGTATGCATCTGCCTATAAAAGGTGATCACACAAACGCCATCTCAAGGCTCCCGCGTCCATTTTCATAAGTGACTTTGCCCAATGCTCCATTCACAAAGGTGAGCTGGGGCGGAATATGACCAAGATCCACATCGTACAGTACAGGGACATCCAGATCCCCAAGTGCAGAGGATAGGGCATCGGTGAAATTAAAATCCGCTGTATCGGAATAACCCGCAGGTCGGCCGAACATGAAGCCTTTTACGCCAGCAAACCAGCCGGCCTGTCTCATCTGCCACAGATGACGGTAGATATCCCCCGCACTCATCTCACAGCTTTCCAGATACCAGATGGCTCCTTCGACTGCACAGTATTGCTCCAGATACGATTGGACAGGTGCATACGGGGTGCCGATCAGACAGGTGATTGTATCCATACAACCGCCGATCAGCCGACCGGAGAAGGCCGCAGAGGTATCCGCATCTTCCGAGTGGCCGAGCTGTTTCCAGCGGGAAGGTGTATCCAGATTGAATCCAGGCAGTTCCATTTTCCATGCCGATTGATAATGCGTGGAAGACGATTGAGTGATCTGTCCGCCGTATTCGTTCTGTAACACATCAATCCAGCGCGCAGTCACGGGATCGAGGGCGTTTGATCTTAGATCCACATAATTGGTGCCATGTGCTGATGCAGTTCCGGTGATCAGGGTATATGCGAATAAAAAGGTACTGATATCCGAATATCCCATGACCCATTTGGGCGGCAATGTTTTCAAAGCTTCCCAATCCAGCAGGGGCAGGATATCCATCAGAAACTCCCCACCCCATGGAGGGATAATGGCTTGAATATTGGGATTGCGGAAAAATTCATTCATCTCTTCAGCGCGTTCCTCTTTAGAGGCACTCACACATTTGGTGTTGTGGCGGAGCGATGGGCTTTCCATCACGCCAAAACCAAGGCACTCCATATTGCGTTTGCTTTCCTCAAGATAATGGTGCAGAGATTCGCCTACACCGCTGGAAGGGGCTGCCACACCGATCATGTCCCCTTGCGCGAGTGGTTGCGGATAACGGATGGAACGGTTATTCATTGTGAAAACACCCTTTCCTGTGAACATTGCTCATCTTCATGAATATTTCCATTATATAGATTAATCCGATTATTGAAAGCTTGTTGAGTTTAGATTAAGGGTTCACAGGAATATCCAACGAGAAGGGGGACTTAATTTTCATCGGATAGGTGGAGATGTTCATCTTCACTTCCCCTTTTAACTTAGCTCCGTTTTCGATAGTAGAAGAAACAATCGTATGACTGTCATCCGTTCCCTCTCCACTACTCCAACTGGAGCCAGGAACTTCATATGATTTCCCTGCACTGTCTGTAACTTTCTTGAAAGTGAGAACGAACCCACCGTCCATCCTGCCAGCAACTGAGAAGTCAATAATTAGATCTTTGCCTTCGACCTTACTGCCTACCATCTTCAATCCAGGTGGGCCCCCTGTAATCCGGTGTGACTTCAGATCAAGGGTAAGATCCAGCTCATCTTTATCCAATCCGGAGAAGCCAGATCCCTGTAACGTCAGCTTTTTCGGTATGGAGAAGTACATGCTTTCGAAATAAATGGAACGTTCATCCTCACCTGTTGAGGTATCTGTTCTCCACGCGAGGCCTTGCTCATCGACCAGTTGAAGATCGCTGAGGCCAAATATCTTTTTGGTATTCTTTGGATCAAAATTCACATCAAGTACAAGACGGGTTGGATACAGAGTAGCCTGTTTCACATCAATACGCTGCCCATCCACCGTTAACGCCTGATTCACAGGGATGACTTTTTTCATGCCTTTGGTAAGATTCTTATCTACCGGGAACGTTATTTTCCACTTTTCTGCACTCGTTGTATCTTCGGACTTAAACACGACGCTCAGCTCTTCAGGAGGAGAGGTTCCATCCGTGAAGATCACGTCTATCATATTTTCATTCACATTCTCGTCTGGAGAAGGCTTTGGATAAGCGTAACTAAACGCAACAGGAAGATCTTTACCGTTCTCATCGAGCAAATCAATGTCATAGTTGAATTTTTCGGGATCTTTCATACCTTTCATCGTGTAAAAAATGACCATACGTGACTCGTCTGTGATAATGCCATCAATGGTCAAGGAAGTACCATCATGCTCGTCGGTGACGCCGACCTTCTGTAAGAGGGACTGATCAATCGCCATCATTAATCCTTTGTCTTGGCGAATCAT
Source organism: Paenibacillus polymyxa (assembly GCF_018614975.1). Classification (GTDB taxonomy): domain Bacteria; phylum Bacillota; class Bacilli; order Paenibacillales; family Paenibacillaceae; genus Paenibacillus; species Paenibacillus polymyxa_E. The sequence continues at coordinate 86,338 of NZ_JAGGNR010000013.1, forward strand.
ACTCACAATGCCTTCCATTCCCGGCAACTGCTCCACGAAGGACGCAAAAGCGGGAGAGACACGGATACATCCGGTAAATAGCAGGATGAAGGCCGCTGCCGAGATGGAACTCATATACCAGCGCAGCCGGGACTTGCGTTTGCGGGCAGCCTGGCGGATTCCGGACTGAACAGCCTGATGGGCAGCATCCGGTACAGGGATGGTTTCATATTCCGTCTTGCGAGCGTTCAGCCGTTCTTCCAATGCGTCAAATGATTTTTGTTCATCCGTCATGAGGATGCATCTCCTTTCGTTTCAAGTTGATCACGGAGCTGTCCGAGTGCCCGATGTAATCGGGATTTTACGGTTCCGGTCGGGATTTCGAGAATATCGGCAACTTCAGTTAAGGAGAAACCTTCGAAATAACTCAGAATAATAATCTGTTTGCAATCCCGGTCAAGGGTGGATACAGCGGCAGCAAGATCGGGATCTGCAGGACGATCCCAACTGCTGGATTCATGAATCTCGGTGACGGGACTGAACCGACTTTTGCGTTTGCGTTCGTCCGCACAGTAGTTGAGCAGAATGCGGATGAGCCAAGTGCCGAAGTAGGAGGGCTCTTTTAATTTTTTGAGTTTACGGAACGCCCGGAAGGTTGATTCCTGAATCGCTTCGAGCGCATCGCCTTCATTGTGCAGGTAGGCATAGGCGATACGGTACAGTCGGCTCTGATGTAATTCCATTAACGCTGCAAAAGCCTCGGCATCCCCTTTTTGTGCGGCGATGGTGAGCTGAGTAGGGGTCACATGGCTCCTCCTTTCATGGATATGTTGAGTATTAGACCGTGTAAGGCGTCAAACGGTTCTTATTTCCTGAAAAAAATATGATGGATCGCGATTTCTATATAAGGTGAACTATATTTACACGATAACGTAGAGGACAGAAATAACCTGAAGAAGCGGAGCGTTCACCTTTGTAAAAGTGAATTAAAAAAATTTGGGGATAACAGCGATCGGAGGGTTGTTCTGTCATCGGAGTGGCAAGTGTAAATATTCTTTAGCTCAACTTATATAGCCTCCCGATAGAGGTATGTAATCGAACAACAAATAACCGTCAGACCTTCTCTTTGTACTCCAAAAAGAGTTCTGGCGGTTGTTCATGTTATTGTCCAATCTACCTAAACATTATTGCTGCTGAGCTGCAACGGCTGCTCGCAGACATGAAGCTGTAGACGTGTTACCACGTTCAAGTGCAATGTCCAGTGGGGTCTGACCCGCTGAGTTCAGCGCATGTGGATCTGCACCATGCTGGATTAACATCTCGATAAGTTCGATCTGATCCGTATGAAATGCTGCGGAGTGCAACGCATATTGTCCATCGCTGTCCAGAATACTCGTGGATGCCCCATGTTCGAGTAAAAGTTGGATAACTTCTGGCGAACGTTCTCCCGCAAGCGCGGCATGCAGTGCAGTATTGGACGGAATAAAGGAAATCTTGGAATGAGAAAGGGTGTTAACATCGGCTCCATGCTCCAGAAGAAGACGAACTGCTCCTGCTTGTCCATAATGAGAGGCATATCCCAGCGGAGTTAACCCATCCTGATTTTCAGTATTGGTGAGTTCCGGGTGAAAATTGAGCAATAATTGCAGGTTGGCCAAATCTCCAGACTGTGCAGCCTGAAATAGTTGATTAATCTGTTCTGCGTGATTCATAAAGGAATACCTCCATCTGATGAGATAATGTAATTATAGATATTCCTCTTCAGAGGTTCTTCTTCATAATCACCTTTTTGCCCGCAGCTGGGAAGGTGAGCTATGGAAGCGTCTAGTGAATAATGAACTGAACGAACCAAGGCTTTCGAAGCCCACATCATAACAGATATTGGTGACAGACCTGTCCGAATCTAGCAAAAGCCCCTTCGCAGCCAATAGTCTACATTCAGTCAGATAACGATGGGGTGAAGTACCAAACAACTTTTTATAACTGCGTAGAAAATGATTCACGGATAGTTGTGCAGCCGATGCTGTCTGTTCTAGCGTTAAAGGCTGATCATAGTAGGCGGAGATATACTCATGCCCGATATACACTCTTCGGTACAACTCTTCTCTGGTTGAACGTCTGATCATATCCAGTTCGTTGATCTCTTGCTGAACGTTACGGTGTAGATCCAGCATGTGAACAGCAAGCTGATGAAGCTGCTCCGCCATTGCCCAGGAATCCAGCGTGTCTTGACTGTACAAATTCCGCAAATGATTCAGGGCTGCGCCAAGTCGATTATCCATCGCGTATGTACGTTCTACCCACTCCATCTTGCTTGAGGGGGAATAACTATACGGCTCATCAAGTAGCCGAAGATCACTGCGAATTAAATTCCGCCCGATCTCTTCCACATAACCGGGAGGAAAGAAGATACAGAAGGATTCAACTGGAGTAGATGAATCAATGTGAAGACTATATTCCTGACCCTCATTCAGAAGCAGATAGTTCTCATTATTGACTGCGAAGTGACCGCGTCCCGCTTCATAGAGCGTTTTTCCGTTACGGAATGTTTTCAGTGATAGCGAGCTGCTGCCTTTCCAATCGAATTGAGAACTCGATTCATGCAGAATGAAGGGTACAGGATGAGGAAGAGGACTCTCCAACACTTGCAAGCACCTCCAAGCTTAATTCTGGTTATATAACTTCTTCACAGCTTCCAGCCCAGGCACGGCAAAGCAGGCGAGTGGAGAGGGCAGATCATTCAATGGAAACCAACCGATCTCACCGATGGCTCCGCCTTCTTCCAGATTACGAGCATGGCCGCCAATCACCTTGGTGGAATAGAGCACGGATATCCAATGTTCCTTCTGCTCTGGCTGGATCGTCTCCGCCGTACAGAGCAGACTGTCAATGGAGATATCCAGATTCACTTCCTCCTTGATTTCACGGATGACGGCAGCTTCCAATGATTCATAGGGATCTACTTTCCCGCCAGGAATACTCCAGGTGTGCTGTTCGGGCTGGCGATTCCGCCAGGCGAGAAGCACTTCGCCCCGTTCATTCAGGATGACCGCGCCTACGCCGATGCGAGGTGAAATGTCAGATTCACCTTTTGGAACAGAACTTAATTCCGACAGGGAGAGCGCAGCATGTTCATTCCCATTACGCTGTGAGATACTACTCGCGTCCATTTCCCCAGATTGAGGAGTGCGAGTAGACTGGAATGACAATGGAAGCCCAGACTGTACCGACCATTCTTCGGCAAGGATACTCATCGAGATCAGGTCGTAATGCAGGCCATCCCGCAAAACTGCAGAACGCTGGCGACCCTCTTCCCGGAATCCGGCTTTCAGGTATGCGCGTCTCGCGGCTTCATTGTATTCGATAACTTCCAGCGCAATCCGGTTCAGGTTCAATTCGTGGAAGCCATATCGAAGAATTAGAGCAAGAGCATCGCTGCCGTAACCTTTACCCCGATCATTTTCTTCGCCGATACCAATGGCCAGACGAGCGGAGCGATTGTTCCATTCAATCCGGTAGAGGGCTGTGAATCCAATGAATCGGTTACCCTCCAGTGTACGTAATGCGAATTCAAATCCGTTGTCTCGGCGGACAGAGGAGGACCCTGTCTCATCCGGCGTTAACGGGATCGCGATATCGGTATCCATGTTGCGCAAATATTCATAATCGTCTGTGAAGCGGGAGAGACGCATGCAATCTTCCGGGCATGGGGCCGCTAATCTGACTTTGGAACCTTGAAAACCATTTAAATGACGTGGAGACATGTTGCACCTCTTTTATTCGATATGTAATCATTCGTTTCTTCTCATTATACTACGAATAAGAGAGGATACCGAAAAATGGGACCAAACAGCGTACACTCAGGGGAAAAAGACAAAAAAAAGCAGCCATCATGGGCTGCTGTACATTCATTATTTCAAATCATTCAATAAATTTTTCATTTTTTTGTAATGTCCACTGACCCGATCGACCATGTAGTTATACATGAGCTGATTCTCCGAAAGATTTGCCATTTCCTTGTCAATATCAACGTTATTGTTGTTATTGTTCATGGATGTTTCATTGTTCTCCACAATCCGGTACTTCACAATTGAAGCATTGGGATCGCTAATAGGGAAGTGTTTTTCATGAGTCCGCTTCATGTTGAGCTGGTCTGATTTGCCATTCTCAACGATCCGTCTCAGCTCTTCCTGAAACTCTACCGTTTTCTTTTTGTAGTTGGGCGTGTCTGCATTAGCAATGTTATTGGTAATGGCACTGTGCTGTGCAGTAAGCGCTTGTAACAGTGATTCGTTACGTCTTGTCGTATTCGTTTCGATCACGGGCTCAGTCTCCTTCACTGTAGATTGTACAGTTACTTCTATAATAAGAAATAAAGTTGCACACTGTCAACATAACAAAGAAAAAGACAAGCACATGCTGGAGGTCCCCTGAATAGAAGAACCCTGCCTTCATGAAATCTTGTCTTAGACCTTGCCCATATGGATCAGTGTTGAACAACCTCTTTAAGAGGGACGATTCATATTTTTCCCGTAATAGATCTCATCCATCTCCAGCTTCAACCACTCCGTAATCTCCTGTTGTTCCTTCTTGCTGAGCTTATCCTTGGTGTACCCAAACAGATAATTGTCGAGATCGAATTCCCTCAGTTTACACTTGGTGTGAAAAATATTCTCCTGATAGACGTTCACGTCAATCATGTCAAAGCTGCTCTTGATCTCGTCTGGAATATAATTCTGAATGGAGCCGATCTCATGGTCAATGAACAGCTTGCGCCCGCTTGTATCCCGCGTGAAACCACGTACCCGGTAATCCATCGTCATAATGTCCGTATCGAATGAGTGGATCAGATAATTCAGCGCCTTGAGCGGTGAGATCTCACCGCAGGTGGAGACATCAATGTCCGCACGGAAGGTACTGATACCTTCACTAGGATGAAACTCAGGGTAGGTGTGCACAGTAATATGGCTTTTATCCAGCTGCATGACAACGTTATCAGGCAGAGGGCCGGGAGATTCATCGAGTGATTCTTCAGGGATCTCCACGATTGGACCTTCCGAGACAAGCATCGTAACACTCGCACCTTGAGGCACGTAATCCTGCTGGGCAACATTAAGAACGTGGGCTCCGATGATATCAGAGACGTTGTTCAGAATTTTACTCAGCCGGTCGGCGTTATATTGTTCATCGATATATTCAATGTAAGCTTCGCGTTCATCTTTGGTTTTGGTATAACAAATATCGTACATATTAAAGCTCAGCGACTTGGTCAGGTTGTTAAATCCATGCAGTTGAATGCGCTGTTCTGGCGTAATTGTCATGGTTGCAGTTCCCCTTATCCCATACGACATATCATCGCAGTTATAATACTACTTATACCCAACCTGCCTCGAAAAAAAACATATGTACGTCATTCGAAATGTTATTCACCTCTGATAATCGCCCTGCATGAATGGAGCTCTGACGAACGATACTGATCCACAAGGAATCAGTATGAAGAATCATCAAAGTCAATAACATCGTTCATGCGCTCATCCTCGGCTACAGACTGGATATCTTCTGAAGTCACACTGATGATTGTATAGTCCTCGTTCTGCTGTTTCTTCATGGCTTTTTCCTTGATAAAACGGGGGCTACCATCCCCGGCATCTTCGTCATAAACGAGCAGAAGCCCGTCGCTTTTACGTAGCAACAGGTCATCCCGTGCAGTGAACTGCCACGGCCCGATATAAGGTTGATTGCTAATCGCACCGTAATAGTCCACACCCGAGAGGATGGAACGGTAATACTCCTGCTTGTCTTCTTTCCATTGCTCCTCAGGGTTCTGAAAGGCAGTGATGATCGACAGTTTCAGATGTGGATACGTCTTCTTCAGATCAATTACCACTTCGCAGGCCCACAAATCCACACCATATTGTCCTGGCGTCAATACCCACTCCAGTCCATCCTCGACAAGAGGTGTGAGGCGGGATGAGATGGCTTTTTTGATAAAAGGGATACCTTCATGCTTCTGTCCAAAAATCTGCAATTCATGTGCACGGTAACCGGTAATTAACAGGTTTTTCAGGGGCCGTTCCTCCTTTCAGGCATGATCAATCCGTCATTCAGTCGATTCGCTATCAAGATGCAGTTATTTCGCGGGTGGAGCATCTGCACGGAACGGATACAGGAATGGCTTCGGAATATCCGTTTCGAATGACATTAACTCATCCGTTGTGGGATGAATAAACGAGAGTATACGTGCATGAAGTCCGAGACGGCCAAGGTCTCTCGTACGTGCGCCGTATTTTCTGTCACCAGCAATAGGATGTCCGAGATCTTCCATATGCACACGAATCTGATTTTTACGACCTGTCTCCAGACGCACTTCCAGCAGGGAGAACTCACGGTTCGACTTCAGACGTTTGTAATGTGTAATCGCATGTTGTCCATCATTCGGACGAGAGCTGGAGTACATTTTTAGCGTTTTGGTTTCCTTCAGCCAAGAAGAGATGGTGCCTTCTTCTTTGGCTACCGAACCTTCAACAAGGGCAACGTATACGCGGTCCTGCACATTTTCTTTCCAGTTGTTTTGCAGCTTCTGCTGCACCTCTTCACTTTTGGCAAACATCATCACACCGGACGTATCCCGATCCAGACGATGTACGACAAAAATCCGGTTCAGCGGATTGGTGCGGCGCACATGCTCTGTCAGTTGGCGATAAGCCGTCAGGTCATCTGTCTTGTCAGCAGCAATGGACAACAGTCCGGCTTCCTTGCGAATCACAATGATATCATCGTCTTCATGCAAAATGTTAATACCCGTCAAGGATGGAGCAGCGACTGCACCTTCTTTTCGAATGTAGACAATCTGACCTGGCGTCAGCGCCTCATTAAACTTGGTTACGACCTTCTGATCCACGGATACCTGTCCACGACCCAGAATGGACTTCACTGCGTTCCGTCCTGATTTCAAATGCTGCAACAGGAAGTTCAACAGTTCATCCGGTTCAGTCACTTTGTACTGGCGTGGTGGTTCCTGCTTGCGATAATAGGAATTGCCCGGGCGTTTGGATGCACTGGCATTTTTGGATTTGTTACCTCCAGCTTTCTTCGGTGCGGCCGATGATTTGGCAGCTAGTTGTTTTTTATTCTCCTCCGTATTGCGTGATGCGGAAGCTCCTGATGATTTTGCAGATGAGAAGTTAGACTTGCCTGACCGTGCTTTAGATGAACCTGCGTATGTTTTTCCCTTGGCCGTGGCTGATGTTTTGCCTGTTGGACGTTTGCGTTTATTCATGAATAGTAATCTCCTTCTGAACAGCCTGTACCGCTTGTGTGCATACGATCCGTTCATTTCGTTATGCAGTTCAATATACCACTAACAGTCGACAAATAAAAATAGGTTCATGGAATCTGCTATACATCCAATCCGAAGAGTTGTGAGATTCATAGGATATGTTATCCCATAGCATTGGAGGTGTTACTCATGGGCGTGTTTCTCGATATGAGAACTTCGATGAACTCGGGAACAGTTGGACAGCCCGGTTTGTCCCTGTCAGAATCGCCGACAGCGTTCGGCGCTATTGGTCTTCAGACGCAGGGAGTGGTGAACCCTATTATTACGTTGAACGGGACAGTAGGTGTTACGGGAGAACTGGGAGATACCTTTGTTGTTGAGCTTGTGCGGGGTTTTTTATATGATCCTTTCTATGTTATCTACCGTGCTGAAGGTACGATCGGACAGAACGGAGGTGCCGAATTTCATTCGTTCACAGCTCAGGATCTGTCTGCACCACCAGCACTGGAAAGTGTGTATACTTCGTTCATCTCGGGGGTGTCCACAGCAGTAAGAACCGGGCCGGAGATGTTATACGGTATTGCAGCCACCAAATAATGGTGAAGATCGTAATGTGAGAACAGCAACGTGCTTCGACATCGCTTTTCTTACGGCAGAGTTCGCTTTACAACCCAGAAATCCCAGAAGTACATGTCCATGTAGTGATATGGTTCGACTAGCGCTCAGCATGAACCCCCCGACTCCTTGAGCCGGGGGGTTCTGCCGTACAAGCATATGCATGTTTCGAATGCAACCGATTCAAAGTTGAAGGAGCCCTGAAAATCAGTTGGCACGTCCTTTCAGAATGATGTTGTTGGCTTTGCCAAAGTCGATGGCGACTTTACCAGCGAGTGCGGCTGTTCGCTCAGCAAGAACAACCGCGTTGACGCCGCAGGAGAAGAGAGCCACATCGAAGGTATCTTGATTCGTCTGAATCCACTCCAGCGTGTCCTGCATCTGATCATAGCTGTCGAAGGGCAGTGTAGTTACTATACTCAGATGATACGGTTCAGATATGAGTGTAGCACGCAGTGCCTCGATCTCACGGGTAACGAGAAGCACGCGTTTGCCTGCGAGCATCTGCCAGAAACGCGGGTTCTGCGCCAGCTCCCGATTGACACAGGCATGACAAGTCATTGGAGGCGAGATGCCAAAGTGTGCAAACACCATATCGGTCAAGGGTCTTTTGAGATAATCCGGAGCGTTAATGGTGCTGTCACCGCGGGGAAGAATGCCGACGATATCCGCACGTTGCAAGGAGGCCGCGACTTCATCCCGGAGCTGCGGGTTGGGCAGAGTCAATCCTTTTTGTCCTAGATTAGCCTTAATGGCCCAACGCTCCTGAAGAACCTGTTCCGTGCTCCACACCGTTTCCTGAGACATGACGATGTTCTCTCCATCGCCAACGCGTACAAGAGACAACGGTCGCTCTTCGAGCAGTGCCGCTTCAAGCTGATCAAGCACACCATCCATTTCAAGATAGATCGAATTCATTCGAGTGGTTGCCTCCTTTGAAAAATGAACTGCTCTATTCTATGTTGCGGCTGCAGAAATGATATGTACGTTCGACCCGCAGGGCACCATCTTCAGCTGTATATCAATCTATTTCGTTGAGAATCAGTGCATTCGTCCGTACCGCTTCTATTAACATTTCATACCTTATAGAGTCGGCAGGATTGGAAAGCTAGATCTGGATGGATTGTCAGCACCAGACAGCCGGAAGTTGTGTTTCGTATGAAAACGACTGTTGAAACTATGAAAATGGCAGGTATCCGCTGAAAGAAGATGGCAGAGTTCATGAGGAGGAATGTTATGTCCAGGAAAGTGGTTATAGAAATTAATTTCAACAATTATGGGCTCGACCCGCAGCGATTGACGAGAGAATGGCTGGAGCGGCGGATGAGCATTTTTCGCACATTTACATTGCACTGCCTCAAAGCTCAGACGAATCAGGATTTCCTGACGGTAGTGAAGTTATCCAAGGAATCGGGAGAAGTGATGCAGGAGATTCTCGCGGAACAGGAGCCACTGCCTGCAAACATTCGTTTTGGAACCCATATTGAGAGTGTGCGAGCGATTTTGGCATTTGCTGAAGGGGCGGAGCACATCTATATTGCCCGTCTGGATTCGGATGACCTGTATCACCGGACCTTTGTACAGCAGCTATATGATGTGCAACCACAGCCCGAGACGATGGCCCTGATTAATCAGAACGGTTATCTCTGGGATAGCGTGAACAACGAGATGGCACCTGCGTTTCATCGTTCTCCGCAATTCTACGTCTACCTGTATAAAACAGCGGAGTACGCATCCGGGTATCGGGTGAAGCTGCCGGGCCGAGGTACGCACGGCAATGTCATCGATCTGCCGCATGAGCTGCTGACGCCGCGCAATTACGTCAACATCGTGCATTCGAGCAATACTTCGGTCAAAAAGGTACCACCCAAAGACCGGTTAAGCCGCGAAGAGATGGCACAGGTATTACGCGAATTCATGATCTGATCAGGGAGGGGTATATGCATGATTAAAGGACAAACGATTCTGGTTACCGGGGGCACAGGCTCCTGGGGTCAAAAGCTGACCGAGGTGCTGCTGGAACAGGACCCGGCAGAGATTCGCCTCCTGTCACGTAACGAATATGCCCAGATTGCGATGCAACGAGAGTTCAACCATGACCCGCGTCTGCGATTCGTCATTGGGGATATTCGGGATTATCGGGCAGTGGAAGATGCGTGCAAAGGCGTGGATGTGCTCTTCCATCTGGCTGCGCTGAAGCATGTACCGGTCTGCGAGGATCAGCCGGATGAAGCGTTCAAGACCAATGTGATCGGGACGCAGAACATTATTCGGGCTGCGATCCGCATGCAGGTTCCCAAAGTCATTGATGTGTCCACCGATAAGGCGGTAGATCCGATTAACGTATACGGCATGACGAAGGCCCTGGGTGAGAAAATGATGATTCGTGCCAACTGGTTGAGCGAAGTCACTCGGTTTGTATGTATCCGCGGTGGCAATGTGCTGGGTACCAGCGGAAGTGTGGTGCCCTTGTTCCGTCGTCAGATTGATGAAGGCAAGAGCCCGACCATTACGGACAAAGGCATGTCCCGTTTTTTCTTGACGCGCACCGAAGCCATACATCTACTGCTTAAGGCGGCTGAGGCGGCTGTGGGCGGAGAGACTTTTGTGATGAAAATGAAAGCTTGCAAGATGACGGAACTAGCATCCGTCATGTTGGAACACGCCGGTCGTCCATCCTTCGATTATACGGTGACGGGAATACGTCCAGGCGAGAAATTGCATGAAGTGCTGATCTCGCCCTTTGAAGCACCGCGTACGTATCAATACGATGCTCAGTATTATGTGATCCTTCCGGAGCACAAGGACAAGAGCCTGACGGATCAGTACAGCAGTCTGCCTCGTGTGAACTTCTCCGAGTATCGCTCGGACAGTGCCATGATGAACAAACCAGCGATTGCCCGTTTCTTACGTGCAGGCGGCTATATCGATTAACCGAAGGGAGGCGGAGCGTTTGGAGGTGGAAGGAATGGAAGAGAAACATCAGCACGAGCAGCACGAAGGAAAAGAAGGGCCGCAGCAACATAATACACTTCAACACATCAATGACCGCTCCCTGAAGGCTGTTGTCATCGGTCTCGGTTATGTCGGTTTACCCATGGCCGTGGAGATGGCACAGGCAGGTTATCAGGTCCACGGGATTGACATCGATACCTCCAAGATAACCAAGCTGAACGCCGGGCATTCGTATGTCATCGGTATAGAAGATGATGTCCTGCGGTTTCTGATGCAGGCAGGATTGTTCACGGCAAGCACTGATTATGCAGCTGTGGCACAGGCGAATATCATTGTAATCTGTGTGCCTACCCCGTTGACTGTCGAGCATCAACCAGATATCTCGTTTATCTCGGCCGCGGTGGATGGTCTGACTCCGTATTTGCAGGAAAGCAGCCTGGTTATTCTGGAAAGCACGACCTATCCGGGCACGACGGAAGAACGCGTGAAACAACCGATTGAAGCGGCAAACGGCTGGCGAGCTGGAGAACAGTTCTACGTCTGTTATTCTCCGGAGCGGGTAGATCCGGGCAGTGTGCATTATGGTGTGAAAAATACCCCGAAGATCATTGGTGGCTCCACACCCGCTTGTCTGAATTATGGTAAACAATTCTACGGCTCGTTCCTCAATGAAGTTGTTCCGGTTAGTTCAACAACGGTAGCGGAGACGGCAAAGCTGTTCGAAAATACATTTCGCAGTGTCAATATTGCACTTGTGAATGAGTTGACCCCGGCCTGTGAACAGATGGGGGTAAACATCTGGGAAGTACTGAATGCGGCGGCAACGAAGCCGTTTGGTTATATGCCATTCTATCCGGGTCCCGGCATTGGTGGACATTGTATCCCAATCGATCCGATCTATCTGTCCTGGGCTGCAAATCGTCAGGGATCGGAGCTGCAATTCATTCAGCTGGCGGATGCAACCAATCGGCAAATGCCAGAGAGAGTGGTGAAGCGTGCCGCGGAGCTGCTGGAGCAGAAGGGTGTATCTGTGCGGGGAGCACGTGTTGTACTGGCGGGTATGGCTTATAAAAAAGACATTGATGACCTGCGCGAATCGCCAGCATTGGATGTCTTCCGGCTGCTGAGCGTAGCGGGTGCAGATGTGGTTTTCACCGATCCAATGGTGCCTGTCTTCCGCAAGGATGACGGTACAGTATTGCACTCTTGTCCAGCGGTGCCGGAATTATGGACAGGAGCTGATCTGGTGATCATCACCACGGATCATTCGGGATTCAATTATCAGGAGATGGCAGATCATGCAAAGCTGATATTCGATACACGCAATGCAACGGCCGGATGCCACGGGGGAAATATTGTGGTGCTGGGCATGCCTCTACGGCCTGAGGTGAAGGGAGTTCGCGAGCAACAAGAAATCGTAGCATGGGTAGGACAAAAAGAAGAGGCAGTCGAGGATAGTGCAGCTCACCATGAAGTTGCAATCGGTCCCGACGAGGATCAGGGAGATGCCCATGGCGAATCATGACCGGGTGAGTGAACGTTATTACGGCGAGATTAATTCGGAAGATTCTCATGAAGCGACGAGAACACGTATCCACTGGATGTGCCGTGAGGCGACAGGCAAACGTATCCTGGATGTCGGGTGCAGTCAGGGCATTACGTCCATTCTGCTGGCACGTGAAGGATTTCGTGTAACAGGGATCGATCTGGAAGAAGAAAGTGTGCGATATGCGCAAGCTGAGCTTGCCAAAGAGTCCAGGCCAGTCAGGAACAATGTGGTTTTTCGAATGCTGGATATTACGCAATGGAAAGTAAGGACTACCTTTGATACTGTGCTGCTTGGAGAAGTGCTGGAACATTTTGCTCATCCAGCGACGTTACTGATCCAGATTCATCGGCTGTTGCAAGAAGATGGGACGCTGGTTGTGACTGTGCCGTATGGGTATCACCCGTTCTATGACCACAAGCAAACGTTCTATGCGGGAAGCCTGGCGATAACCCTGATGCCGTATTTTGAAGTCTTGAAACTCGAAGTTCATCATAAATATCTATGTTGCGTGGCCCGCAAACGGCGGAATACACAGCTGCATATGTCGCCAACGTTGGATCAACTGATGGAGTGGATGGAGCTGGACCATGTTCATTTTGCCGAGGTGGAACAACAGCACCTCCGTGTCATGAAGCAGCGGAAGAAGGCACTGGACAGTGCGGTGGAGCAGGTGAAACGGCTGCGCCGTCAGGAGAACGAAGAAGGGTAGAAGCAACGTGACATGGATGGCAAACGTTGAGTTGTAGGGTTCGAGAAAGTAAGGTCACTACCATTAGAGTGGAAAGGGCTGGAACAAAGAACTAAGGAAGCAAAATTGTCATCCTATCGCAATACGCGTACGACAGGAAGGGGCTCAAAACGTGATCACCATCAGTCTGTGCATGATTGTGAAGAACGAGGAACGCATGCTGGCGCGCTGTCTGGACTCGGTCGCAGGCATTGCGGACGAGATCGTCATTGTGGATACCGGTTCATCGGATCGCACGATGGACATCGCTGCGCAGTATACCAATCAGGTCTACACGTATGAATGGAAGGAAGACTTTGCCGCAGCGCGGAATGAGTCATTCGCCAAAGCCACGCAGGAGTACATCCTGTGGCTGGATGCGGATGATGTGCTGCTGCCCGCGGAACGGGCGAAGCTTGCGGTGTTGAAGCAACAGCTGCCGTCTGGGGGGAAGACGGCAGCTGTGATCTTGAACTACACGCTGGCCGAGGGGGCGGAGGGAAGTCCGCTTGTGACGGACCGACGCCTTCGCCTGGTCAAGCGGGATGCCGGGTGCCGCTGGCATGGCCGGCTGCACGAGCAGCTTAGCTTCCCGCGGGGCGAGGTCATTACGGCAGACATTGCCGTTACGCATCGCCGCGAAGCGGGACATCATTCGGCGCGAAACGTGCGCATTCTGCGCAAATGGATCGCCGAAGAGGGCGTAGCCCAAGGTCGCCTGCTGTTCTATTATGCAGGCGAATGTTATGACCGCCAGCGTTATGCGGCGGCTGCACGCGGGTATGCGAAGCTGCTGGAGCAGCCAAGCGGTTACCGCGAGGATCGCCTGATTGCCTGCGCGCGGCTGGCGGAATGTTATGAACGACTGGGTGAGCCGGGCCGCAAGCTCGGCGCATTGCTGCAGTCGTTCCAGTATGATCTGCCACATGCCGACTTCTGCTGTGCCATTGCGGCCTGCTTCCATGAACGGCAGGAACCCGTCTCCGCGATCTACTGGTATATGCAGGCGGTGGACGTGAGCAGCCGCGATCCGGGCCTGCGCCCGGTGCCTATGGCTTGCCGTACCTGGCTGCCACATGCCCGTTTATCCCTTTGTTATGCTCATCTAGGCAACTGGGAACAGGCACTGATTCATAACACCAAAGCCCGTGAGTACTTGCCCAACGATCCCGGATTGCTTACCAATCGCCAGAAGCTCGAAGTTGTGGTACGCAAAGAGATGAAGGAGCGGGAAGAACGTGGTGAAGTGTCACCGCGTAAGTAGGGAGACGAACTGGGACAGATGAGGACAGAAGGGTTTGAAGCGGGAGTAGAAGATAGAGAAAATAAATTGAAGTAGAAGATTGCCAAAACAAACGGCTTATCTGAGTATGAAATTTAGTCACAGAAAGATGAGAAGTACAACCAGTACGAAACAGTCTCTGGAGGGTGTAGTAGATTGTCAAAATTAATGCAATCGTTTTGTCCAACTAGGGCAGGACGGTTGTTTTTATTTTAATGAAGAAGCTTCAAACGTTTTACAGTAAAACGCGGTTGCTCATTCGGGGCTGGGCCGTTAAACTAAAGGGAGCGGCGTTTGCTTGACGGACAAGTCATGAGAACGCCATTTTGTTGTCGAGGATGCGGTGGATGTGCCGCTTTCGGATGTCAGAATCGGATCGGACCAAGCTGGTGGAAAAACACCGGTGATAAGTAAGGAGTCTTTACATGAGTGTGCAAACACCTACTATTGAAGAAGCGCAGGGTCTCCTGCAAAAATATTATGGCTACCCCGACTTCCGTGAGGGACAGAAAAAGATTGTAGCCAGCCTGCTGGAACGCGAAGATACGCTCGGCATTATGCCAACTGGGGGCGGTAAGTCGATCTGTTATCAGATCCCCGCTCTGTTATATTCGGGTCTCACGCTAGTTGTCTCCCCGTTGATCTCATTGATGAAGGACCAGGTCGATGCGTTGACGACCGCTGGAATTGCTGCCGCGTACATTAATAGTACACTTAGCGGCAAAGAAGTGAATGAGCGCATCCGCGCGGCGCAGCGCGGTGAGCTGAAGCTGCTCTATGTCGCGCCTGAGCGGCTGGAGCTGGATTGGTTCCGCGATGAGATGGCGCAATTGCCCATCTCCTGCGTTGCCGTGGATGAGGCCCACTGTGTATCGCAGTGGGGGCATGATTTTCGGACAAGCTACCTGGCGGTAGCGCCGTTTGTGGATAGTTTGCCGGAGCGGCCGGTGGTTGCGGCCTTCACGGCTACAGCGACGCCTGAGGTCATGGGCGATATTCTGCGACTGCTGCGTTTGCAGGATCCGCAGACCTATGTGACCGGACTTGGGCGCGATAATCTGGCGTTTAGCGTGCTACGCGGCGAGAGTAAGAAGGACTTTGTTCTGAATTACGCGCGCGAGCATGCCAGTGAGCCTGGGATTGTGTACGCCGCGACCCGTAAGGACGTGGACGATCTGCATCAGCGTTTGTTGCAGGCGGGATTGCCTGCAGGACGCTACCATGCTGGCATGACGGACGATGAACGGTCCCAGAGCCAGGAAGCTTTTTTGTACGACGATATTCGGGTGATGGTGGCGACCAATGCGTTTGGGATGGGGATTGATAAATCGAACGTGCGTTACGTTATTCATAACAGCATGCCGAAGAATATGGAGGCATACGTACAGGAAGCCGGGCGTGCGGGACGCGACGGAGAACCAAGCCAGTGTATTCTGCTATTCGGGGCACAGGATATTATTACCCAAAAGTTCCTGATTGAGCAGAATCCGATGGACGGCGACCGCAAACAGAACGATTACCGGAAGCTGCAGCAGATGGTGGATTACTGTTACACGACGCGTTGTCTGCGCAGTGCGCAGCTGGATTATTTCGGTGAGGTGCATGATGATACACCTTGCGGTACTTGCAGTTCCTGCACGGACGACCGCGAGCTGGTAGACATGACGATTGATGCGCAGAAAATATTCAGCTGCATTCACCGCATGCGTGAACGATATGGTGTATCGCTGGTCGCTTCGGTGCTCAAAGGCTCCCGTGCCAAAAAAGTGCTCGATTACGGCTTCAACTCTCTGCCAACCTACGGCGTGATGGGTAATCGGACAGAGCGCGAGATATCGGAGATCATCAACGTGATGGTATCCGAAGGATATCTGATGCTGTCCGAGGGACAGTATCCGGTTGTGCGTCTGCAACCACTTGCGGTGGAAGTGCTCAAAGGCCAGCGTGAAGTGATGCAGCGTGTCGTCCGCAAAACAGCGGCGACGGCTTCGGGTACGAACTATGGCGGACGCCGCGGACGCGATGCGATGCCATCTGCGGTCAACGAGACGGTATTTGAACAGCTTCGTCTGATCCGGCGTGATCTGGCGGCGAAAGAGCATGTACCATCGTACATTATCTTTAATGATGCAACCCTGCGCGAGATGAGTGTGGTATGTCCACAGACAGAACATGACATGCTGGATATCAAAGGGGTCGGTGAGGTGAAGTACCGCAAGTACGGACTGCCGTTCCTGGAGTTTTTCCAGAAGCAATCGGGCGAAGAAGTGGATACGGATGATGATGTGTTTTACGAGTATGAGTAGGTATGAGCAGGTATAAATAAGTATGAGTGAGTATGATCTATTATGAGCGAGTTTGGCTGGTTGCGATGGACTGAGAATTGTTGTTACATTCGCGCTTTCAGGTCTTTGAAGTTCATTACTGTGGAACTTAATTGTTTGAAAGGATGCTATATATGTATCCAGATGTTATCTTCAACCTGCCGAAAGCCGGAGCACAACTGCATGTTAGGAGCAGAACATGGAGCGGGAGCGCTAACGAACCTGTGACGTCTTATTCAGGGGTTTGAAGCGCCCACAGCAATCTAAGGAATCTGAAACTCGCTATATTAGGGTAAACAGAGGTTAACAGCGTGTTTGTCAGGTGATTTTGGTCAATAACGTGTCTGATGTTCCTTACAAAATAAAAGGAGGCCCGGATGGCCGAATAAGTCGTCCTCGGTTTCTTAGAAAATCGTCTGGACAATTCGCCAGGATTAGCTAGTCTGTGTTTTCATTCACAGCATCTTCCTGCTCCGTGCAATCCTTTTGTTCCACAATCCGTTGGACAGTTCCATCTTCTCCGGTGCAAGGAATGATCGATCTCTTGGCCGAGTTTAATGCTGCAGTTGCTGGGGGAGGGGTTGGACCTTGGTATCCTTTCAACGATTGAACACTATGGAGGTCTTTTATAGGTTGAAGTTGAGTTTGAAGTTGATTATTTTGTCTCTGTAGAGTGGACAAATGGTGGCGAATTGTCTTTCAAAGGGTGGACATTGGCGTTAGGAATGGCTGACCGTATCGTATACGACATGTAGGTTGAAGGTGCGGGTTTTATACTGTATATTGTGGTTTTGGTTTGGCGAGGTGTATATGTCTTTTTGAAAAGAGTGTCCACTCTTTGAAAGACAAAAGTTGGATATGTCCATGAGACATGGAAGGCTAGTTCAAAAGGGTTTAGATGAACAGCGTCTTGGGCAGGATGGCTGTGCAGCTTTCTTTTTACCCAAAAAATATGGTCTGGGTGTCCAGGCAAAGGTTGTGAACCATGAAGGTTATTCTTTCTACATTAAATGCAAAGTACATCCATACCTCCTTGGCCTTGCGGTGTCTGAAGGCGTACAGTGAGAAGGATTTTGATATTGACCTGGCGGAGTATACGATTAAGGACCCGGTGATGAACATTGTGTCTGATCTGTACCAGCGGGGCGCGGACGTGATTGGTTTCTCATGTTACATCTGGAACATTGAAGAGACGATCAAGGTCATTGATAATCTGAAAAAGGTTATGCCTGACGTGAAAATTCTGCTGGGCGGGCCGGAAGTGTCTTACGACACGGAATATTGGATGAACCGGATTCCCAATGTGGATTTCATCGTAATGGGTGAAGGGGAAGAGACACTGCATCAGCTGTTGACGGAGCTGGAAGGAAGCAAGAAGTTCCACTTCGTGTATGGACTGGCGTATCGCAAAGGGGAAGAAGTCATTCTCATGCCAGGACGGCCAAAGGCGGATCTGAACGATCTACCGTCTCCGCACCGATTCGAAGAGGATATCCCGGATCTGGGGAAACGGGTGGTTTATTTTGAGACAAGCCGTGGCTGTCCGTTTAGCTGTCAGTTCTGTCTGTCCAGTATTGAGGTCGGCGTGCGGTATTACGATATTGAGCGGACAAAGTCGGACATTCTGTACCTGATTGAGAAGGGTGCAAAGCTGATCAAGTTTGTGGACCGGACGTTCAACATCAAGCGGGATTATGCGCTCGAAATGTTCAAATTCCTGATCGAGAATCATCAGGGGACGGTGTTCCAGTTTGAAATTACGGCAGATATTATGCGTCCCGAGGTACTCGACTATCTGGCAGAGAACGCGCCGCCGGGCACATTCCGCTTCGAAATTGGGGTACAGTCCACGAACGATCCGACAAATGAACTGGTGAAACGCCGCCAGAACTTTACCAAGCTGAGCCGTACCGTGAACAAGGTGAAAGCCAGTGGCAAAATCGATCAGCATCTGGATCTCATCGCCGGACTGCCGGAGGAAGATTACAATACGTTCCGCAAAACGTTTAATGATGTGTTTGCCTTGGGGCCAGAAGAGCTTCAGCTCGGATTCCTCAAAATGCTGCGTGGTACGGGTCTGCGTCTGGATGCGGAGAAGTACAACTATACGTATATGGATCACGCGCCGTATGAGATTTTGGGCAGCGACGTGCTGCCGTTCAGCGACATCGTGCGCCTAAAGCGGCTGGAGGATGTGTTGGAGAAATACTGGAACGCACACCGCATGGACCATACGCTGAAGTACCTGATGGAGCAGGAGTTCAACTCACCGTTTGATTTCTTCCAGGCATTCGGGGATTATTGGGAAGGTCAGGGTTGGCAGAAGATTGGTCACCAACTTGAGGATCTGTTCACTCGTCTGCACAGCTTCCTGGAGTCGCGGAACACGCCGCATATGGATGTCGTGCTTGGCCTGATGAAGCTGGACTATTTCCTCGGTCACAAATACAAACCGCGCAAAATCTGGTGGGAAGATCCGCTCCAGAAAGACCAGTGGGCTGGTTATATGAAAACGTTGGCTGAACGTCCGGAAGACGTTCGTCTGCCACGTGTTGCCGGTGCCGCTGGCACGGCATGGCTGGAAAGCAGCGGCACGGGTGCGAATGCCGCTGGGGCAAGTTCGGCTGCTGCCGGGGAAGACGCTGCCGCGGATGCGGCGGGTGTGATCGGCAGCGAAGCCGGGGATGCAGCGTCGCTCCCAGCGGGCGACGCAACAGGGTCCGCCGCGGATGGATCGGCGGACATGGTGGACGGCAACGCTTCGCGTGCGTTGCCGATGACCTCGGCCATGACCGCACAGACGGTCATGGGTGCCCGTGATTTCGCCGACCTTGGTCTCGGCGAAAAGGAACTGCAGAAGCACACCGTACTCGATGTGCTTCCGTTCCGGCTTGAGCGTGTGCTAGCTGGCGCCAGCCCGCTTGCCGCGAAAGGCCGGACGCTGCTGGTCGTAGTGTACCAGCAGCATGAAGGGCAGCAGGCGCAGTATTACACGCTGCCGCTGGGAGAAGAAGCCGCTGCCATGTAGGTGCAGCGGCATTTGAGAGAGCACCGCGATCATGGATGCGGTGCATCCCAATAGGTGCTGCGCCTATGGGACGCAGCAGTGTAACACAAGCTGCATGGCCGATTGGCATCATGCAGCAGGAGGAAGCGCCGCGACGATGAGGTCGCGGCGCTTTTTTGCGTGCATCACGGCGCAGCTATCGTGATGCACCAAGTGTTGCCATCACGGAAGTGTGCTCGTGATGGCAGCATGAGCACCGCGCTAATGCACGCGGTGCAAACCCATGAGGTGCTGCCCATTGGGCGCAGCACCTCACCCTTACGCGGCTTGCCATTGCACAAGCCGCGTCCCGTTTCACCTTTTACAACACTAAAAGTATCATTTAAATTTGAGAAAACAACATGATATAATCATAGCAAAACGGATCAAGGCAGGAGAGTTAGAAACAATGGATGATTTTACGAAGAAGCGGATTCAAAAGATTATGGATCATTACACCGAGAATGCAGTACCCGAGCATGTAAAAAGTCAGATTAAAATTAGTTATAAAATCAGAGGTAACCATGTGACGTTGATTGAAGAAAGACAAGCCTTTCAAAGCGATCGATGGGTACAGATGCCGGTAGCACAGTTCAGATTGGATGAGAAGGTATGGAAAGTGTATTGGCAGGACAGTAAGGGAAAGTGGCATTTCATCGATGATATTGAACCGAACGAAGATTTTGAAGCACAGCTTAAGATCGTGGACGAAGGTCATAACGGAATGTTCTGGGGTTAATTTGGAAGAAGTTAATAGACAGATTGGAGAGAATGATAAAGGGATAAAATGAAGAAGAAAAAATCGATTGGTGTGAAGCGGAAGGAATAGCATATGAAGAATAGTGAAATGTGTGAACATGTTGTAGCCAATAGAATATCTTAAAATTTTATATGCAGAGAGGGTGTATCTGCCATGGCAGTTTATCTATTTAAAATAACAAATAAACATAGAAAATCCATCTGGAGAAAGATAGAGATCCAAGAGACTCAAACATTAGGTGACTTCGACAAAATGATTCGAGAGTCATTCGGTTATGAGGAAGATCATTTGAGCGAGTTCTATCGAGGGAAGGTTTGGTCAACTACAGGTTATGGAGAGATTGAGCCGGGTGGGAAAGGCAGGGGAGCAAACAAGAAGATCAAAGATCTGAAGTTACAACGAGGGGATAAACTGGAATATGTATATGATTTTGGCGAGAGTCATATCAGTCTCATTGAACTAATGGACATCGGAGTAGAGCAAGCTGGAGTTACGTATCCCAGAGTCATTGAAAAGAATAAACAAAGAAATAAGTACTGTGAACAATGTAAATCGAAGGGTAAAAAACAAGTAGCTGTATACAATGTTTACTATTTTGAAGCGGAGTCATTAGAACAATTATGTGAGCCATGTATGGAATCTATAGAGGAAGACATTGATGCTACAGAAATCGTTTACTAATTCATAATCAGCTAAATGAACAGGGGAGTCGTGCATGAATATTTTTAAAGCAACACAACTGACATTAATAGATATGAACGTCAAACAAGAGACCATTGAAGACAGCAATCCCCTCTTTAGATGGCATGTTAACTTCTTCACGATGTATGGCAGAAAAGATGTAAGATGTAAGGAGTAAGGATTATGGATAAAAAAGAGAAGAAGTTTATCATTGCAATGATTGTACTTGCTGTAGTTGTACTGGGAGCTATATGGTACCTAAAAGTAGGCTATCTATTAGAGAAACCAGTGATGCCCGAAGCAAATATTGCAATTCAGACCCAAATGGTTGATGGTGGCGCGATCAGTTTACGAAATGCTGATTACATGGAAAATCAAATCAAGGTCGGATATGAAGTGAAAGGGTTCAGTTTGGAGGAATATAACATTGCTTGTGAGCTTTATCGTGACGGACATTTGATTTCAACTTCTGGCTCAACAGGTGGAGGTTTGATAGAACTGGACGAAAAGCATTATTACTTCATTGGTCATGAGAATATAACTGAAATGAATCTTCCTGAATCTATACATCTAAACGTGGAGATTAAAGTGATCCCCAATGATTTTAGACAAAAATCGATAACTTCATCATTTGACGTAATCCTTGATAAAGAAGTGCAATAGATTGAAGGGGCAGCTATGTCCGCAAATGTCACCGTTGTTTGATAAAAACCTTAATTCAAATGGTATTTCTCCATAACGGAGTCCCGGAAAGTTTCGTATTCGGATAACTCTTCTACAGTGGAGGATTGAGGTAAACTATATTGAGTTATCCCTTCAAGGCTGAATTTTCCCAAATTATCGTTGATTAATCCATAGTCGCCATAGGAGTTTCTCATCAAAAAGAGTACACTTTCATCACCCTTCTGCAGTTCTACATAGTCATCAACTGTATATATGACATCTCCTTCGATGCTAACGGGTTCAATGATTGGTAATTCGTTCTGATCTGAAGGGAAATCGTCGGGTTTCTTCAATATCTTTTCAATCTTGCTGTTTGTATTGGTGTGAAAAGACTGCATGGTTCCATCATCAAATGCAGTAATAACATGCTCTCGATCTCTGAAATCTTCTGTTGCATAACCAATAACGATCAGTTCAGCGAATGCATCCAGCTTATCTATTTCATGAAATGTTAAAGAGTTGGCTGAAAGGTTGACGACTTTATGAATGGGTACATCCGGTTTCGATTGATCATTTGCATAAGCGATTGCACTAGCAGAGATAGCCAATACGAATAAAGAGACTAGTACAACCTTCTTTTTAAAAAAAGACATGATCTCATCCTCTACGTTAGATTTAACTTCTTCTGAAAGCATCTTGCTTCATTTCTACTATACACATATCTGAAAATTATTGTAAATTGGTTGTACCAAACTAAAAGTGGTAAAGCGGTGGAACAAACGAGGAGATGGTACGAATGGATCAACAAGAATATGGCCGCTATTTATTAGCGATGGGCGGAGAAGATATTGAGCGAGAAGATGATGAACAGGTTGAGGCAGACCATCTCTACGGATTTTTTCAATGGTTTATGCCATCGGGAGCAGGGATTGAACGTGTGCTTGAGCCGATTCCAGAGGGCCAGTGTTTTCTGGACAGAATACGTCTGATCTATGAGATGTTGAATCCAGAGGAATTCGCTGGCGAATATGTGCCGGGTTATTTCAATGGTGGAAATGAGGATGCTTCCGAGGAAACGCTCCGTGGTCTAGGGGAAGAACTAATTCAAAGATTGAAGAGTCTGTTCTCCATGGTGCCGGAGGATGATGAACTAGCAGACGTAGCTAAGAAAGCATACGGGGCTTTGGCGTGTGTAAAGGAAGTGGTTGCACTACCACCAGGGGAAATTAGCAAGTTAGAACAAGGACTGATTCAAGGCACGGATGAAGAGGATAGCGAGGTCGTTTACGAAGCACTTGGTGACCTACTTCGCTCACGCAAAGATTACAATGAAGCTATCGAAATATTGAGCGAAGCCTACTATTCCATCGCTTGCGATTATTGGGTAGCCTATTACTTGCAATGGCCCCGTTATCAAGGTTTGCAAGAGGCGGAAAACTGCTTATATCCATACTTTGAGCTATACTGCTATGGCTATAATCTTCATTGGACACAAACGAAGCTATACATTGGTAAACGTTAAAACGTTACGATTGTTTGTATGATTGATATGGTATGAATTGTGGAGGGGACAAAATATGTTTGCTGATCTATTTAACAGACGCGGTATTACTTTACCTGCTACAATCGTTGAGGAGTTAGAAGTTCATTTTCAGAAACAGAAGGATTACAGGTTTTTTCTACAATTAATGCAGCGCGACGAGATCGTTGAATCATTGGATGATATGGCTGGAATAGAGGTGTACCACAATATGATTCCTTTATGGATAGATGATCATTCGAACTACATAGGCTTACATGTGGAAGGTGCATGCCAGTACAGGATAAGTTATATCAGCCATGAGGAGACGGATATAGCTCCAGCTTATAGAAGTGCAGGCTCATTCATACGTGAACTGGAACGAAATCCTCATCAGGATTGGGATGAATTGAAGAAAGACTATCCCAGCGATATTGAACTTAGTAGAGATCAAATGAATGAAGACTTAAGTTGTATTCATGAATTGAACGATGTAATTGAGTCTGATCCACGATTAAATGAGGATGTTCGTTGTCAGTACATTTATTGCATTATGGCATTAACCCCGCAAAGCCATCTGGATTCTCTGATGAAATATATAGATGATGAAGATATGTATGTTCAAGAGAGAGCATGCCAGATTATGGGGTTCCATCGTTACACGCCGGCTAGAGAAAAATTAGTAGAAGTCTCCAAAAAAGGAATGCATAATGGGAAACTAGCGGCCAAACGAGCATTAGCCAAAATGAGAGAACAACGAAAAGAAAATAAGATAAAATAAATCTAATGATAAGGGGGATAGATATGGAACGAGGACTCATTATATTTTTGAACGGAACGTCAAGTTCGGGGAAGACGAGCATTGCGATGGAAATGAAAAATCAGGGAGATATTCCGTTTCATCATCTATCTGTAGATCAATTTCTGCATAATTATGATCAATTCATCGATACTACATATCCAGATATGAAACCAACAAGAGAAGTGGAACACCATGTGATGACAGATATCCTGTTCGACCCCATCAATTCGATGTACTGTGCAACCATTAAGCTATTTTCGGAAATGGGTTTGAATGTCATCGTGGATACGGTTATCAGCAATGACAAGTGGTTTAACGGTTTTTATGATTTGCTTTCGGATTATCCAATAATGTTCGTCGGCGTGCAGTGCTCAAAAGAAGAACTCACCAGAAGAGAGCAGAGCAGGGGAGATCGCGAGATTGGACTTGCCCATTCTCAGTTCGACTACATCTACTCCTATGATGAATATGATCTAGAAGTGAATACGGAAGAGCTTAGCTCAGCTGCATGTGCGGAAAAGATATTAAGTTATATGAAGTCTGATCAGGAATACTCGGCATTTAAGAAATTAAGCAGAAGAGACTGAAGCTGATTGCGTCAGATCATATTTTGCTCTAATGAAGGTTAGGGATTCGGCCAAATCTTTTTCTTAGAGTTGCCAGGACCTAATAAGTAGATTTCATCAACATTCCCATAAGTATTAGAAAATGAAATTGTGAAGTCTTTACTACCACCGATAGGAAGTTTGCTGCCTTTAATCTGAATGAATAGTGAATTGTTATTATGTGAAATGTTGTAACCGTGATATCTGCTAATACTGTCTGCAAATCCACCTTGTATAGTAATAAACTCAGGAGAAACTTCAGTTCTCGTAACCATTGTCTCGTCAGGATCGACAACCTTGTTCAACATATAAAATCCAACACGCCTGTTGAATATCCTA
>NZ_JAGGNR010000014.1 GCF_018614975.1 Paenibacillus polymyxa
GTTGTAATTGCACTGAATGTACTCAAATATCTCTTTCAACCTATTCGATATTTCATCACTTATTACTTTTCTCCGATACTTTACGACTAGAATAAGATGATAATGAAGCGAGAACACTGAATGATTATTAGAGTCTAATTCCACATATATCACAGCCTTTTTTATATTACGACTGAACAATTATATTATAGCCTGGGCTAATCCAAAAGGGAAGACCATTGCCATTCATCCCATCACTTTAGAAGTGAGGGAATTCTGACAACTTAGGGTTAAAATTTTACAATCTGCATCACAGAAAATAAAATGAAAAAGGACTCCTGCCATAGCAGGAGCCAAAGAGAGAGGGGTGAATACAAATGGCAGCACTTCACGGGCAGCAAAACGCCTTCTACATCCCTTCTTCCGTAGAACAAGAGATGTCAAAGCACATGTTCCTTTCGCTGCCGCAAGAAGCCTGCGGGGTTATGCTGGGTGAAACCGCAGCGGGCGGTATACGAATCAGTCGGTTTCAGCCCATTCGTAACGTAGCACCTGACCCGCTGCACCATTTTACTCTGGATGATGCCGAATGGATTCGGTGTGTATTTTCCGAACCTAAGCTCATTGGTATCTTCCATTCTCATCCACATACAAGGCCCGTTCCTTCCGTAGAGGATATCCTAGCGCTTCCGGCCTTCGCCGGTTTGCTTCAGATGTACCTCATCGGCTCACCTGACCTAACAAGCGGGTTGCGATCTCATATGCATCTGAACGGTTATCTGATTGAATCCTCGAAGGAATCGCATGATCCGACACACCGCGTTGTGCCTTCATACAATCTGCTTCCCGTTCCGTTACGCGTGACTTAGCTGGGTATACAGATCACCCAATGTCTCCACTTTTTTACGAGTCATGTCCTCCAAGTAGCAGGACCATAACTGTGCAGTCATTTTCGAATCTTCCAGTGCATGGTGACGCCCATAGATCGGAATCCCTCTGGATTCCAGCAATTCATCCAAACCATACCCCGGCCTGCTTGGTTCAAGCCAGCGGGCCAACATCATCGTATCGATTAAACGATGTGTCAGCCTTACCTTTGAAGTCCGCCACAGAGCTGCATTCAGAAAAGCTCGGTCATGCGCACTTGCGTGTGCAATCAGAACATTTCCGCCTACAAAAGACATGAAATCATGCAATCCCTCCAGCAAAGTCGGTGCGTCCAGCGTCATCTCCTGTGTAATACCTGTAAGTTCAGTAATATGTTCCGGAACTGCAGTCTTGGACTGCACCACCGTATAGAACTGTTCTCCTTCCAGTACCACACCTCCATGTATACGGACCGCACCAAATGAGATAATCTCATCCCCGTGCTGGGGCGAAAAACCCGTCGTTTCCAGATCAAATACAACTGCGTCCAGCTCATTTAGAGGTGTATGCAGAACCTCAGGTCTGCGCTGTTCTCTCATCATCGAACGGATAAACGCCATGTGTTGCGCCGTAGGGGCTCCCATAATGGAAGCGATGGCGGAAGGAACCCCTCCCTGACGCAGCGAATTCCAGAATCCTGTATTGCCCCTTGCCGGCTCTCTCATGGACGTCTCCTTTCTGCAAAACGCAACTGTCTTTGCAAAGCACGATGCACTCGTCGTACCAACCCGAGCGTATCCCTGAGCTCATAATGAATTTGCTTTTGTTTCATCTGTTTCTCATCCAGGAACCCACTGCTATGTTGCAAATCCCCTTGGATGACAACCGGTGTACTTCGGCGAAATTTCAAAGCGGCTAAGAAGGCCCGCTGGCATGCATCCAGTAATGTAAATGGAACAGCCTCAAGTGAAGTCAGTCTCTCCATTCTTTTTAACGTAGATGACTCCTTGATCCCATGTTGCAAAGCCAAATAACGGGCACTGTTCACCAGCGGAATATACAAACCATACTTGACATCAAATCCGCCTGCATGTTCACCAAATCGTTCTGTGACCACACGTCCCAGTACATTTAATGTAGCTTTATGTTTAACCGTATTGCGAAGTACTGCATCCGAAAGTTCAGGAACCAGTCTGAACTGTTCATAAAAACTCGTGATCCATTCCTCCGCCAGACTTTGCTCACCTGCAACAAAACGCATGTCTGAAGCAATAATCAGATTACGAACGGGCTCCCAATTCAGATCCGAGCTCCAATCTGCTAATTGTTGCTTCCATGACGTCAGCGTTTTCCTCCACAGCGGCTCTGAACACATGACTTTGCCTTCGCACTTGGCGTAACCAAGCCCTTCCAACATATCCGTCATTCGCTGTCCAAGCTCGGCAAAATACGCCTCTTTACCTTCGTGTGGGGTATCACTAATGATCATGCCATTATCCTGATCACTCCATAACGTTGCTTCTTCCCTGCCGGAACTGCCAAATACGATAAAGGCATAGGGGACGGGAGGTTGGCCGTAGCCTTCCTCAACCATCCCCTGAATGCATAACTCTACTGCTTTCCGTGCAATCCGGTCATGCAGTTCATTTACCGTTTGGTACCACTCGATTGGCGACAAGGAAGCGGACAACAATTCCTGGAGCTCATTCTGTAATATCACACGTGCCTGGCGCAGTTCTTGAACAGACACCGCACCATCGATTCCCCGATAAGACCAGGAATAGTTTGTATATGAGATGGGTTCCATCATGTCCAGCCTCCCTGAAGCATGTTTCAGCATTATTCACCTCAGGAGCTGAACGTACCGCCACCCGATTTAGAATCTACATTTTTCATTTGTTCAGGGTATCCGTAAGTACCGTGCTCACTGATATCCAGACCCATTGTTTCTTCTTCTTCAGTAACACGGATGCCCATGATCGCTTTCATACCGCCCAGAATAATGAAGGACATTACCAGTACGAAGGCAAAAGCACCTGCCAGACCTAGAAGCTGTACGCCCAATTGGTGGAATCCACCGCCATAGAACAGACCCGCTTGACCTACACCAGCATTCTCGGCAAGTTCAGGAGTAGCGAACAAGCCCGTGGAGATCGCACCCCACATACCAGCAATACCATGTACGGAGAAAGCGTAGATTGGATCGTCAATTCCTTTACGATCGAAGTACTGTGCTGTGAAGAATGTGATGATACCCGCCAGAGCACCGATAACCAGAGCTGCCCAAGGTTCAACGAATGCACATGCTCCTGTAATTGCAACGAGTGCCGCAAGCACACCGTTTAACATGCTAGGAATATCAGACTTACCAAGTACTGCCCATGAGATCAACAGCGCAGCAACACCACCGGCTGCTGCAGCTACGTTAGTAGTTAATGCAACATAACCGAAGAATCCATCTCCCATGGCAGATAATGTACTACCTGGGTTGAATCCGAACCAACCGATCCAGAGGATAATAACCCCGAGTACGGAATACACTTGGTTGTGACCTGGAATGATGTTAGGTTTGCCGTCTTTATTATATTTACCAATACGTGGTTTCAACAAGATGGTAGCTACCAATGCTGCAGTCGCACCAGTCAAGTGAACAACTGTCGATCCTGCAAAGTCTTGCATACCCAGCTCAGCCAACCAGCCGCCGCCCCATACCCAGTGAGCAACAACCGGATACATGATAATGGTATAAAGAGTACCAAAAACAATATATACGCTCATTTTTGCACGTTCAGCCATACCACCGCAGGCAATGGCCAGAGATACCGCCGCAAAGGCGAGGTGGAATACGAATTTAATAGTCAGTGGAACATCGGAGAAAGCCAGTGATTCGAAGGATGCAGCCATCTTGTCTCCACTCAGGAAGAATCCTGTTGTTCCAAAGAAGCTGTTACCATTACCGAAACCAAGACCGAAGCCCAAAGCCCAGAAGGCAATTACTGAAATTCCCAACGTCAGGATGGTCTTACCCGCAATGTGTCCTGCATTCTTCATTCGTGTTGAACCCGCTTCGAGTAAAGCAAATCCCCCTTGCATCAAGAACACGAGTACAACAGCCAAAAACGTAAAGGCTGAGTTCAAACCACTTTGAAGTTCAATGTTAGTCGGACCCTCCGCAGCCGCAAATGCGCTGACCGGAAAAGCGAACAAAGTAAGCATTACTAACACGGAAACCAACCATTTCTTTCTCATATACCCCACTCCCTCTTATGTTAAGTTTCTTCACATAACGTGAAACTCTTAATGTCATTATAAGCAGAAGAGAGGAAAGTTGACAAGAGTATTTTCATCAAAACTGAAAATTATTTCTGGGAATAAAGTCATACGTCTTTTTCTTGCACTTAAGTACATAATCACATTCTATGAGTACATAGATATAGAAATGCAGTATGCTGATCGCTAAAGCATAACGTTTGACTGTACGGTTAAAGATCATGTATCATACTTATTAGTAAGAAAAATTGGGCGTAGTCTAGAAATTCACAAGTTGAAACTACAATTCCCTACAATCGAACTTGCAAGCGAGGTGAATATCATTGGGGATATGAAACTTTTTCGGATTGGCGAACTCGCTAAAACCGCTGGTGTTAGTGAACGGACGATTGATTATTACACAAAACTTGGATTAATCGCTCCTGAAGAACGCACACAAAAAAATTATCGTCTCTATAGTAATGAAACTTTAACGAGGCTTGAACGTATTGTACAGATGAAACAAGAGAAGTATAGTCTCGACGAGATTAAACAATCTATAGAGAAGTGGCGTCTGGTCAGTACAGAAGAACAAGTTGCCAGCAAGTTGACAACATTGGAGCTTCATGTACAACAACTTGAGCGAGAGGTTAACGAACTCAAACCGCTACTTGGAGAGATGAAACCTGTACAAGCACGTAAAATGATGGCAGGACTCCTTACCAAAAGTGCCGGTACAATGGAGGCACTTAAAATCTTGCTTGAGAACACCATGATGTAGCTTATTTTTAGAAAGCGGAGGAATGATTATGAGTTTTAATAACGGTATGTTCGTATTGATCATTATCGCCTTTTTGCTCTCTTTATGGGCGCAATTTCGCGTTAAAGGTACATTTAGACGTTGGTCGGAGGTACCGAACCAGAACGGAATAACCGGTTACGATGCCGCTCGCCAGATGCTCGATGCTAACGGCCTGCATGATGTTCCAATTGAACCTGTACGCGGCACGCTCTCTGATCACTATGATCCGATCAATCGGGTTGTACGTTTATCGGAACCAGTATATTACGAAAACTCAATCTCAGCTGTCTCGGTAGCGTGTCACGAAGTTGGCCACGCCATTCAGCACAAAGAAAGTTATCCGATGCTGGCACTGCGTCACCGGATCTTCCCAATTGTGAACTTTGCATCCGGATTAGCTCCGTTCCTGTTAATTGCAGGATTCATCTTCAATGCCATGAACCTTGTAGGTATCGGTATCATCTTCTTCTCCGTAACTGTAGCATTCCAACTCATCACTTTGCCGGTTGAGTTCAATGCAAGTAATCGCGCCAGAGAGATCATGGTATCCGAAGGTTACATCCGTAATGAAGAAGAAAAAGGTGTTGCAAAAGTTCTGAACGCCGCAGCTTTAACTTACGTCGCTGCAGCATTGATCTCACTGCTTGAGTTGATTCGTTACATCGGAATCTTCAACAGCCGTGATTAATTGGATACCTAATACAACAAAAAAACAATACCCCACCGTTAATCGGATGGGGTATTGTTTTGTTGTAAACCGAAATAGGTAAGCAAGAATGAACGAAAGGACTGGGCAACGAGCGGCAGCTTGTCATGCGCACGATGAATTAAGCCGATCGTTCGTGTTACTTTGGGATGAGAGATGGCCACATGCGCGGGCTGTAGCGGGTTCGTCTGGAATAATGCCATTTCCGGTAACAGACTGACCCCCATGCCTGCAGCAACCAATCCACGGATCGTGTCGGTCTCTTCACCTTCAAAAGCGATCTTGGGTGTAAAACCAGCTTCCAGACAGGCATGCCACACAATAGGACGAAGAGAATAACCTTTGCTAAACAATACAAATTTATCATCCTTGAGTTGTTCAAGCGCAATCGTCTCTTCACCAGCTAACGGGTGATTGGGAGGAAGGATGGCATGTAATTCTTCGGTGAGTACAATATCACCATCTACTTGATCATGTTTTTCTGGAAAAGGAGAAATGAATGCCAAGTCTACTTCTCCCGATAACACATCACGAATAAGCGTAGGAAACATCCCCTGCTTGAATCTGAATTTTACGTTGGGGTAGCGCTGACGGAAAGCAGCCACCACGGAAGGAATGAGATGAATCCCCAGGCTATGCGGAAATCCAATCCGAATCTCCCCATGCTCCGGGTCAAGAAATTCATGAACTTCCCCGACCGCCTTATCCAAATCTTTTAATATGCCTTCAATTCGTTTGCAAAAAAGCTGCCCTACTGCAGTCAATTGCAGATTTCGCCCCTTTTGCATAAAAAGGTCCACGCCCAGTTCTTCTTCCAGCTGATGAATCTGACGACTCACCGCCGACTGTGCCACATGCAACTCTTCAGCAGCCTGTGTTACGTGTTCCTTCTGTGCTACTTTCAAAAAGTAATGCAACTGTCTTAATTCCACTCGCCTGATCGCTCCAATCTGTTATACCCTACTTATCCTTGATTGCATTCCATCTTGAGAACGTTCTGACTACCGCTTTAAGCTGCGGGGTTTCCACAATCTGATTAACAGTCCATAAATAAAGAATCCACCCAGCAATCCGCCAAGATGAGCCATCCAGTTGATGCCCGACATAGCGAAGGAGAATATGATCCCGAACAAAAGCAACGTGTACATCGTTTTGCGTGAAGCCTCATCCATCATGGTGCGCTGGAACAGGGCTACATACAGGAATGCACCATAGACGGCATAGATCGCTCCTGAAGCACCAACAGAGATGGTAATGCTGCCAACCGAGTTATACCACGCAACAGCAAGAATATTACCCAATACACCGCCACCCAGGTACAATACACCATACCTTAGCGACCCGAGCAAACGCTCCATCGGTGGTGCAAATACAATTAACGCAAAACTGTTAAACAATAAATGACTGAAGCCCGCATGCAGGAAGATGGATGTGATGTAACGCCACCATTCATGTGCGAACAGTTCATGATTCGTAAGTGCCCCGAATTTCAGCAGCACCATATTGTTCATTGAGCCACCGTTCACCGTTAACACAATAAACATCACAACATTGGCAATTAAAAAAATCGACGTCAAAGGGAAATACTTCAAATAACCTTTCCAGTTCTCATAGCGAATAAATATCATAAATTTCTTCTTTCACTCCACCCTGTTCAGATCGGACTTACATCTCTGATCCATCGTAATGGTACATGTCCGAATTGGACAATGCCTTTCATAAAAGATTATAATGGATTTTGGCACGGATCACCAATTTATAAGGAGGAACATTATTATGACACAAGAACGTACAGGCGCAGCCACATTTAAAGGCAACCCCATTACATTGATCGGACCCGAACTGAAAGTGGGCGATCAAGCACCTGATTTTACCCTGAGCAAAAACCTGGTTGAAGATGCATCCTTGAAAGACTTCGCAGGCAAAATCAAATTAATCAGCGTTGTTCCTTCCCTGGATACTGGCGTATGCGATGCGCAAACTCGTCGTTTCAACGTTGAAGCTGGAGAACTCGGAGACAATGTTGTTGTCTTGACAGTAAGCGTTGACCTTCCGTTCGCTCAAGCCCGTTGGTGTGGAGCAGCTGGTGTTGACCGCGTAGTTACATTGTCAGACTACAAAACACGTTCTTTCGGTGAAGACTACGGCGTTCTGATCAAAGAATTCCAACTCGACATGCGCTCCATTTTTGTTTTGGATGCCAAAGACCGGATTACATATGTGGAGTATTTGCCTGAAATGACAGACTCCCCTAACTTCGAACAAGCGATTGCTGCTGTAAAAGCTTTGCTGTAGAGGTTACCATACGTTCAGAACAAAAGCGAGGAAGGTTAACCTTCACTCGCTTTTTATTATTTATCATCTATTTCAATCATTCGCTTTATACTTGCTTAGCTTCTTATCCAGAACAGAAAATAAGTTCATAATCGTGCGATAATTGGAACCCAAGTCTCCAAGTGAACCACGTGAAGCTGAATACATATCCACCGCACTGCGAACAGGACTTACCGAGATAATGGAAACTGTAATATCCATCGTTCGTCCAAAGGTAGTCCGCTTCTCCAGAATAACTTCTCCAACAGAAGGCACTTCATGCAGCACTTTATAACCCGGAATCTTTTTGAGTGTCGAAGAGACCTCTTCCCAGGCTCTGTCTTTGGATAAGTTATAATACCGTGTTTTTAACTTGGGATCCTTGGCTCGATCGCTGGTCCCCTCCATGCTGCGGATGATACCGACGAGCGTTCTCTTTAAGGTCAAGACCCTTCCTCCTTTGAATGTAACCGTTCCATTTATGTATCTTAGTGTAACATTGTTCAAGTAGTAACAAAAGAGCAAGCATCATATTTATCGTAAAACCAATCAAAAACATTCATCACAACTTAAAAACACCCTGAAATTCCTTCTGAAGAGGAAAAGTCAGGGTGCTGTACATGAAGATTTAGGAACCCGCCTATGCCGTCCGGCTACATTGTCTTATGAACCTGCTTGGCAGGTGGGTGACCGCAAAAATGCTTTTGAAGTCCCCATGTCGTATAGACAGGGCTTTTCAGCAACATTCTGTGTTGATCTCCCGAAGACATCATCATTGGTTCAAAACAACGAATAACCGAAACGTACATCGCAGGATGTACAATTATTATATCCCTAACTGTGTAAAAAGTAAATGGCGATCCATCATGTTTTATTTTTGCAATGTAATGTTTTTGTCGTCTGATGGCTCAGATGTTTCACCATTCGCTGCTGATTGTTCAGCCAGCGCAGCAGCTTCCTCTTCTTCCTTCTTGAGTTGCATCTTCTCCATCTGCTCCTGCATCTTGTTGAAGGTTGCGTAGAAGTTAAAGAAAGCGAACCAAGCAATGATGCTGATAATGAAAAAAACGAACAAGACCGGATAACGGAAACCGATGTAGAACAGCAATCCGCTTCCCAGCAATGTGGAAAATACACGAAATGGTCTGATCAGCGTAAGCAATACCGCGTTTTTGATAATCAGTCCGATGGACATATGATAGTGTACAACCATCGAGAAAAAGTTAAAGAGTGATACAAATAACAAAAGAAGCAGTACTAGCATGATGATTCCCACGAGCTGCATGTTGCGGAACTGCGTCATGTACACTGTATAATCCAGATACATAATCGCGAACAGCAGTGTGTAAAAAATGCCCCCAATTAAACTTTGCTTGTAGTTTTCCTTGTAACCTACAAAGAAAGTACGGAAGATCGGCACATCCGTATCGCCCATATTCCATTTACGAACAACCGTAAACAGCGCCGAAGTCGCCGGGAACAGTGTAAGCGGTGCCACAATAGCTATAGCCCAGTTCATTTGCAATGATTCGTTGGCGAGGTTCTGCTGCATCACGAGCAGTTTCATAATCAAGAAAAACAAGAACGGAGACGAGCAAATAGCCCACAACAGATTGGTTGCGGCCAGTCTCGTAATCCACTCTGTAAGCCGGTAGATCCCACCCATAGCTCCTTTAAATTCCAAACATTTCTCCTCCTCTGCAGCCTTGCGAATTACCTGAAGTCTAATATTAATATACCTTATTATAGATAGGAAAAGCCAGTACTTCCCGAAAAGAGATCGTCATTGTCCTTAGCTAGCGCTTCTGGCCGCTTCTGACAGTGAAAAAAATGATGCAGTAATTTTGAAAATAAAAAAAATGGAGCAGTTGCCCGCTCCATTTTTCAGATTATACGTTTATATTACTCGAAAGAAGAATCTTTCGCTGGACGACGTCCTTCGTTGCTACTTGGACGAGGTTTGCGGTCACGGTTGTAACCACCTTCTCTGCTGCCGCCACCAGTGCTGCTGCTACTGCTGCTGCTGTTACGATCACGGTTGTAGCCACCACGTCCGCCACCACTACTGTTGCGGTCACGGTTGTAGCCACTGCTGCTGCTACCACTGCTGCGGTTACCGCTGTAACCCGATGGTTTCCGTCCGCCAGAGCGAACATCCGGTTTACGACGTTTCGCACGAATTGGATCTTCAGGAGTCAGATCAACTTGAGCATCTTTCTTGTCACCTGTCAGGAGCTTCAGTGCAGCCGACAACAGTTGAACAGAATCATATTGCTCAAGCATTTGAATTGCAATACCTTTGTATTCGTTAAGTTCGCCTGATTGTACGATTTCCAGCAAGCGCTCTGCTGTCAAACGTTGTTTACCTTCAACTGCCTCTGCCATTGTTGGCAGTGGTTTACGTGGAATACGGTGACGTGTTACACGCTCGATGAAGTGCAAGTGATCAATCTCACGCGGTGTAACGAAGGACCAAGCAGCACCCTCTTTACCCGCACGGCCTGTACGACCGATACGGTGAACATAGCTCTCAGGATCTTGCGGAAGGTCAAAGTTAACAACATGAGTTACGCCGGATACGTCGAGACCACGGGCAGCCACGTCTGTTGCAACGAGTACGTCAATGCTACCGTCACGGAACTTACGCATTACCGCATCACGTTGATTCTGGGACAAATCACCATGAAGACCGTCTGCAGAATATCCACGTTTTTGCAAAGCTTCAGCCAATTCGTCAACACGACGTTTTGTACGTCCGAATACGATCGCCAGTTCAGGAGATTCCATATCCAGCAAACGGCTCAACGCTTCGAATTTTTGACGCTCAGGTACTTCGATATAGGATTGGTCAATCAATGGTGCACTAACATGTTTCGGAATCACAGAAATGTGCTCAGGATTGTTCAGGAATTGTTGTGCCAATTTTTGAATGTTAGGAGGCATTGTTGCTGAGAACAGCATCGTTTGACGCTCGGCTGGAACTTGTTTCAGGATGGATTGGATATCCTCCATGAAACCCATGTCGAGCATTTCATCTGCTTCATCCAGAACAACGGTTTGTACATCTTCAAGCTTGATTGTTTTACGGTTAATATGGTCAAGGAGACGACCAGGTGTACCAATGATAATCTGTGGTTTTCTTTTCAGTGCACGAATCTGACGAACGATATCTTGTCCGCCGTAGATTGGCAGGGAGCGCAGACCTTTGAAGCGAGTGAGTTTTTCGATCTCTTCAGCAACTTGGATTGCAAGTTCACGTGTAGGTGCCATAATAAGGGCGCGGATTTTCTCGTCACTTTTGACGATTTTGCTGATCAACGGAATACCGAATGCAGCTGTTTTACCTGTACCTGTTTGTGCTTGACCAATCAAATCTCTTCCTTCAAGTGCCAAAGGAATTGCTTTCGATTGGATTGGTGTTGCTTCTTCAAACCCGAGCTCAGTGATGGCTTGCAGCACCAGCGGTTCAAGATTGAAATCTGAGAAATTTAAATTTGTCAAAATTATTCATACTCCTTTTATATGGTGGACATGGTGGACAATCCACTTTGTTGTCTGTATTCTTAAGTAGCGTTAATATTTATAGGGTATCCCAACGTGGCAAATTATTTTCACGAACGATTATAATTCCATGAATGGGTCCCCAACATAAGACTAAAACTACATACATGTGTTTGAAACATTTCAAAATTTTATTGCTCCATTTAGGAAAAGTTTCCTACTCAAGAATATCCACAAATTATTATATCACAAAACAATTCAAGATTACCAGCAATCTGGTTTTAAATATAAATGAGGTGATTAAATTGCCCAAAATAATTTGGCACTCTTTAGTGATCATTTTGGGTGCTGCAGCTATTGCCTGCGGCTTTAACTGGTTTTTGGTCCCCCATCAGCTTTTAAGCGGCGGGGTATCCGGTATTTCAATGCTTCTGGGTTATTTTACTACGTTGAATCTTAGTATAATGTATTTTGTTCTTAACATTCCCCTGCTCATTGCAGGTTGGTTTATTCTTGGACGACGCTTCATTACATTAAGTATTCTTTCGGTAGCAGCCACTTCCTGGTTCATTGCGCTTCTGCCTGTTTTTGCTGTGGCTACAGACCCTTTACTTAGTTCTGTATTTGGCGGTGTGCTTATTGGAATGGGCACTGGCGTTTCCTTCCGAGTCGGTGGCTCCACAGGAGGACTCGACATTGTTGGGTCCATTTTCACGCGAAAACGAGACTTTCCGATTGGTACAGTGATGGCCGGCATGAATGGTTCGATCATTATGCTTGCAGGTTACCTGAGTGACAATTGGAATACAGCCTTGGCTTCCATGGTATCCATCTACATTACAGGCAAAGTGCTTGATCTGATCCATATCAGTCACGTCAAAGTAACACTGTACATTATTACAAACGAAACCGAAGCCATGTTAAAAAAATTACTTGTTCGGCCTCGTGGAGTTACCAAAATCAAAACTCAGGGAGCATACACGGATATTGAAAAAGACATGCTCATGACCGTTACCACCCGCTACGAGTTGGTTGAAATTAAACGTATTATCAAGGATACAGATCCAAACGCTTTTGTTAACATTGTGGAAACGGTTGGTGTTATGGGTTCATTCCGCAGAAGTTGAGACACCTGTACGGTTAACATTTCACAACATTGTGGTATAATAACGGTGTACGGCTTCTAAATATGTTGTATAGCAGGTTCAACCCTTCAATTTCACAGGCCATATGCTTTCCCGAATTGCACCGAATGACTTACCATTTTGGAATTCGAGTAGGAAAGGGTGATTATTGTGGATATGGAAACGGTAAAACTGTTTGAAATTGTCAACAGATGGTGCCCGGAAATGCTCCCTTTCTTGAAACCGAATGAACTCGACTCACTGATTGTCCTCCGGGATGGGCTGGGCATCCTGGAACAGGGAGACGCAATGGAAATCATTCAGTACAGTATTTGTGAGCATCAAAATGAGATTTACATTCAATAATTTTTTTTTCAGATTGATCACGCCGCTTCTTGCAGGGGATTTCCTCAGCAGGTAGCGGTTTTCATTTTTTTCATGTGTTTCATTACTTGATTAATATGGTTAAAATCCCAGAGGCTTTAATGTATAATTCATACATGGAATGCACATAAGGGAGTTGAAATGAATGAACATGTTATGGGCTTTACTGGCTATGGCCTTTGGAAGCTTTGGTGGTGCCCCCGCAGTGGCGGACCAGGGAAATCCTCAATTCCAATCGCTAACCAACGGTTTTAACACCGCAATTATCCAATCTCAAAAAGATCAGGTTGTTATTGACGCCGATAACCCACCTGCCAAAATTGATCCTCAACCTGATGCACCCGTGGTCAAGGGTATCTATGTTACGGCCTACAGCGCCGGCGGCGCACGTATGAAAGAATTGCTGGAACTGACAGACAGTACAGAACTGAATGCCATGGTCATTGATATCAAAGACGATCTCGGCTACATAACTTATCCCACAGAAAACAAAGCGCTTCAGAAAATGGGCAAATCCCAACCTTTTATTCGGGATATCGATGCCTTGATGAAACGATTGCAAAAACATGAGGTCTACCCGATTGCACGTGTCGTTGTATTCAAAGATACGATTCTTGCCAAGAAAAATCCGGAGCTCTCATTCCGAAACAAGGATGGATCTGTATGGGCGAATGGCAAAGGAGACAGCTTCGTGAATCCGTACAGCAAGGAAGTATGGGACTATAACATTGAGATAGCCAAGGAAGCAGCGAAGCTTGGATTCAAAGAGATTCAATTTGACTACGTTCGTTTCCCGGAAGGTTTCGAAACTCGAGCCGATGTACTGAAATATACCAAATCTGACAAGTCCCGCGTCGATGTCGTGGCTGAATTCGTGCAATATGCACGCAAGGAGTTGGCCCCGCTAGGTGTTCGTGTCTCTGTTGATATTTTCGGTTATGCCGCTTCTGTACCTGCGGCTGAAGGCATTGGACAGGATTTTGTTAAGATATCCGAAAATGTGGACGTGATCTCACCGATGGTATACCCTAGTCACTATTCAACTGGCTGGTATGGGGTCAAGGACCCTGACAAAGATCCTTACACAATTATCAAGGGTTCAATGGAAGATACGCATAAGAAACTGGACCCCACCAAAGAGCTCAAACCCGTCATTCGTCCGTGGATCCAGGACTTCACAGCAAGCTGGCTGGGCAGCGGGCATTATATCAAGTATGGCAATAAACAAGTGGAAGACCAGATTAGAGCGATGAAAGACATGGATGTGCATGAATATCTGCTCTGGAATGCGTCCAACCGTTATACATCAGGTGTACAATATAAGTAATCCGCACTCTTTCACACTTCTCATTTCATCCAACCTCGTTCTGCTTGAAGCGGAGCGAGGTTTTTTGGTATCCATTTTTCTCTGTACCCTCTACTCTGCTTCTGTCCCTATTCAAATTGAACAAAATCCACTACAATAAATAGCTGTCCATATATGACACTCGGATGACATCTCTTTAGAATAGCGAGGCATTGCCAGTGAACATGAACACAACAAGCTTTTCACAAAAAGTGAAGCAATTCCTGATTATATTTTTGCCCATCTTCACCACTCAAATCGCCCTCTCTGCCATGTCGTTCTTCGACACGAATATGTCAGGCAAGTTTTCTCCGGCCGACCTTGCAGGCGTTGCGATCGGCACAAGTCTGTGGATGCCAGTTCAAACTGGACTAAGCGGGATTCTAATTGGCATAACACCTGTCGTTTCACATCTGTTAGGTTCCAAACGTAATGATCAGATCGGGTATAACGTCATACAGGCGTTGTATCTTGGAATTGCCGTCAGTCTCGTCGTGATCGGAGCCGGGGCGTTGTTACTTGCCCCTATACTGAACGGGATGCCTCTGGAGCCTCGTGTTGCCCAAGTTGCCTTCTATTTTTTGTGCGCACTCGCTTTTGGCATTATCCCACTCTTCGGATATACGGTGCTACGCAGCTTCATGGATGCACTAGGCCAAACGCGAGCTACAATGTTTATTACGCTGGTCTCCCTGCCCGTTAATATCTTGCTGAATTATCTGTTGATATTTGGTCGCTGGGGTTTCCCACAATTGGGCGGCGTTGGCGCTGGAGTCGCTACAGCTTGTACGTACTGGCTCATCTTTCTCATTAGTCTCTTTTTTGTCCATCGGGTTGAACCTTTCGCCAAATACGGCATTTTCCGTCAGTTGACACGCATATCTCTGGGCAAATGGAAAGAGTTACTTAAAATCGGGGTTCCGATTGGATTCGCAACTTTTTTCGAAACGTCCATCTTCGCTGCTGTGACTTTAATGATGAGTCGTTTTGACACCACAACGATCGCTGCCCATCAAGCGGCGCTGAACTTCGCTTCTACGCTCTACATGCTGCCTGTGAGCATATGTATGGCTCTGACAATCCTTGTGGGCTATGAGGCAGGTGCAGGGCGTCTGAGAGATGCCAAACAATACAGTCTGCTCGGAATTGGTGGAGCCATCGGGCTCTCACTGCTGACAGCCATCGTGTTGATTGTGTTCGGCGAACAGATTGCAGGCGTATATTCAAACGATCGAGAGGTCATTGCACTTACGCAGCATTTCCTCATCTACGCCATTTTCTTTCAGATCTCGGATGCCATTGCTACACCGACCCAGGGAGCATTGCGTGGCTACAAAGATGTTAATCCGGCACTAATCATTACGTTCGTAGCT
The DNA here is from genome assembly GCF_018614975.1 of Paenibacillus polymyxa. Taxonomy (GTDB): domain Bacteria; phylum Bacillota; class Bacilli; order Paenibacillales; family Paenibacillaceae; genus Paenibacillus; species Paenibacillus polymyxa_E. The sequence continues at coordinate 15,644 of NZ_JAGGNR010000014.1, forward strand.
TATTGGATTATTGGCTTGCCTGTAGGTTATCTAACTGCTACGTATACTTCACTCGGTGCCTTCGGTTACTGGATCGGACTCATTGCCGGCCTTGCTGTAGGAGCAACAGCACTTCTCTGGAGGCTCTTTTGGGTACAAAAACAAGCCGCCCTGCGCAAAGCGTAACATCGATATGGATTGGATATACTCACTCCGTGAAACAACAAAAAGAGCACCATCCTCGTTCATGCGGGATAGTGCTCTTTGCTTATGAAGCGTATTATTGGGACAACCGTTGTGCAAGTTCGTACGTTTCCATATCGAAATCTTTTTTCGTGTTAACCACTTTATCAATATCCGTCAGGGTAAGTTCACCCTTGATAAAGCCACAACCTTTGTCTGTCTCGCCTGCAATCAGACTGCGAACAGCGAAGTCGCCCAGGCGGCTTGCCAGATTACGGTCGAATGGTGTCGGCGTACCCCCACGCTGAATATGACCCAAGACGGTTACACGCGGCTCATACGTTGGGCAACGTTCCATCAGTTCTTTTGCCACATCCTCACCCTTGCCCACGCCTTCAGCAACGATGATAATACTGTGACGTTTGCCGTGTGCAAAGTTGGCTTTCATGCGGTCTGCCACTTCGTCCATGTCAAACGGAACTTCCGGCACTAGAATCGTTTCCGCACCCGAAGCAAGTCCGGCATGCAGGGCGATATCCCCACAGTGACGACCCATAACTTCAACGATGGAAGAACGTTCGTGTGAAGACATCGTATCACGCAATTTGTTCACTGCATCCACCACTACGCTTACAGCTGTATCAAATCCGATGGTATAGTCGGTGAATGAAATGTCGTTATCGATCGTTCCTGGCAGTCCCATCGTGTTAATGCCCAGCTTGCTCAGTTTGTTCGCTCCATTGTAGGAACCATCCCCACCGATAACAACCAGACCGTCAATGCCACGTGCACGCAGAATGTCTGCACCCTTTTGTTGACCTTCCGCCGAGTAGAATTCCTTGCATCGTGCCGATTGCAGCACCGTGCCGCCACGCTGGATAATATCCCCGACACTCCGCAGATCCATTGGGAAAATGTCATTATTCAAAAGACCTTGGTATCCACGTTGCACTCCGTATACTTCGAGACCGTAGAACAGTCCACTGCGAACTACCGCACGAACAGCCGCGTTCATTCCCTGTGAATCACCACCGCTCGTTAATACTGCGATTTTCTTTACTGCTGTCATGATGTTTCTTCCTCCTCTAATTTCACTTCAGGCTCCGCAACAATACACCTGACTTACATATGATTCCGTATCCAGCGACTGAAAATGAAGAAAAATATTCTGGTCATCGGACTATTTTTCATCAGACGTTTGGATACAACGCGAACTTCCTGCTGTTCGCTGACTTTGGGATCAGACAGGTAAATGGCAATCAGTCCTTCGATGATCATCCGGTGAAAGGAGCTTCCCGGGATCTTCTGCACATCACTGCGTGCCATCTCCACAATAAAAGCAATTCGGTCCAGCATGGTCTCTACATTCTCATAATAGTTGCAGAAGTTGAGATCTCCCCCGATGCGGTCCTCATCCTGATCAATTAAATAATCGAGCATAATGTGCAATGCGCATACATGTGGGAAATAGGCCGTGTGGATCGAGGCCGCTTGCTCTTCAGTCAACTGATCGTCACTCGCAGCCAGAAACAGCATGAATACGCCCAGTGTAGAGCCAGTTGCAGCAGCGAATTCGTTCCAACGAAACTGAGGTGTGCGATGACGATGCTCCGACCACCACTCGAGCAGTGCCGTTTCTCTCAGTTCCGGCTTGATATGCTTATATACCTGCAGGTCCGCGTATAGGCCTGCCAGATCCTGAATTTGGGGCTTGGCGGACGTATAGCCTGGTAACTGACGGGTCAGTTCCTGACATGTGGTCACCAGATTCCGCAGATATCCGCCGTCATCCTGCTCCTCACGGAGGGCATAATAATTGACGGGAATTGCTTCGGGATCTACCGCATCAAGCATAGATTGATGGAGAAGACGAAAGTCATCCGGGTCCATCGACGTGCTGCGGTCGCACAGATTGTCCAAATAATCACTAATAGTTTGATATGAAACGATCAGCGGAATCAGAATGTGTCTGTTGGGCAAATCAGCTAATGCATAGACGGTTCCGCCTTCACAGTGAAACTGTTTATCCCTCAGACTGGCAAGTGCTTGCGTACGCAATTCCTCATTCGGAATCGCTTCAGCTTGGGCACGCCATCCATTCAGTGCCTTCCGTGTTTCCGGAATGGTGTATTTGTACACCCCTCTCATCAATGCCAGCGGTCCACGCGGATATTGATGACGTTTTCGATTTGATTGGCTCAAAATAAATGTGCCTCCACTTGGTTGAATACGTATTAGAGCAATTTTTAACCATTCCCATTATAATATGATCCCCTTAATTGTACAAATGATCTGCCGCAAATTCCGCATAAAAAATCGCATCGGCGTTCAAAGCTTTGTGATATACTAGCCATATTTATCCCATCAAAGGAGTCGTTGACATGTCGTCAAGTGAATCACTTTCGTGGAGACGGTTATTTTCTTTTTTTGTGCCACTAGGTATTTCCGCCTCTCTCGTCACTATTTCTCACGTCATTATAAACAGCACGTTAGCACGTTCCGCTCATCCCGAGACGGTTATTGCCAGCTATGCCATCGCCGGTAGCTTGTTAACCCTCACGGAACGTCCCTCCACCCTGCTACGGCAAACCTGTTCCGCACTGGTTCGCGATCGCTTATCCTTTCAGGCCCTCACGTTTGTGACCAAAATATTTCTTGCCTGTGTGCTTCTCATCGGTTTTCTCATCGCATACTCTCCCGTAGGTACCGGGGTGTTCAAATACTTGTTTGGTGTAAGTCCGGATCTGCTGAACAAAGTCATCGACGTATATGAAATTCTCATGTATGTGAGTATCTTTTCAGTGATTCGCAACATCTATCAGGGGATCATCATTACGAATAACCGCACCAAGTGGTTAACGATCGGGATGGTATTCCGTTTAGCCGGGATGTACGGCCTATCCCTCTATTTCATATACACAGACAGCATTGACAGTGGACGTGTAGGCGCTATTATTTTTGCTGCTGGCATGATGATTGAAGCGCTGATCAGCTTTTTGGAGGGAAACAGCATCATGCGCAAGATGCCAGCCAAGCTTGAGGATCATCCCGTCGAGAGCAGGGGAGACGTATTTCTCTTTTATAAGCCGCTGCTGTTATCCAGCTTTGTAGCGCTGTTCATAGGACCGGTTATTAACATCGTACTTGGCAAAACGACCGGGATCGCCCTAGCCATTTCGTCCTTTGCCATAGCAAGCAGTCTGATGCAGTTGATGCTAAGCTTCTTTACATACATCCATCAGATCGTACTGAATTTCTACCTTGTGGACGCTAAACTGGTACGAAAATTCGCACTTGTCACCGGATTTATTCCGTTTGCAATGATGGTGTCGATTGCCTATACCCCCTTGGGACCATGGGTACTTGAAAATGTCATGAGCGTTCAGGGCGAACTGTTGAAACAAAGTCTGTGGACACTGCGTGCGTTCATCTTATTTCCGCTGATCTTCCCTTTTCTGGATTTCAGCAATGGTCTCATTCTGCTACGCGGTCAGACAAAAACGATGTTTCGTTCGCAAACGGCGAATGCAATCTGTACGGTAATCGTGCTGCTTATTCTTGTTAGTATTTTCCCTGCATGGAACGGCATGATTGGCGCTGTAGCCCAATCCCTTGGCCTGCTCGCCGAACTTGTTATTGTCTGGCTTGTCATCCGGCGCACGCAGAAAGAACCTACGATGTCTGTGCCTAAAGCCCGTAAATCAACATCCCTGAAAGGGTAATAACATCATTGAATTGTTATCAAGATTGGAGTCTCTCATCATGAAATTAAGTCACAACGCCCGCCCGGATCAGAACTGGCTGCGGGCCCTCATGTTCACCATCTTTGGTTCCACCGTTCTGGTGGTATCCTACTTCCAGCTTTACTTTAGTCATCTGGGCTTCAGTCGGGCTGAGATCGGTTATCTCTACGGGATTGGCCCTTTCATCTCCGTGTTCTCCAATATGTTCTGGAGCATGGCCAGTGACCGATACCAAACCGTGCGCAAAGTCATGATCATTCTGCTTGGTGGTCAATTGATCACAGGGATCATGCTCGCCAACGCTACGACTTTCGGTCAGGTATTTGTGCTCGTGACCCTGTTTTACTTTTTCTATTATCCGGTCTATCCGCTCTCTGATACGATGGCCATTACTACGGCCAGCAAGTATGGACGAAATTTCACTTCCATTCGAGTTTTCGGATCGATCGGGTATGCCTTCTTTGCATTAAGTATCGGGTATTTCCTTGGATCTTTTGGTCCAGGATGGACAATCTGGCTATGTGTCGGTCTTGCTGCCACTACATTATTGATCAGTTTTCAATTAAAGGATCAGCCTTCGGGGAGTAGTAACAAAATGGATCTATCGGGGCTATGGGCTATTTTGAAACGCAGAGATGTACTCACCTTTTTTGGTTGTGTATTTTTGCTTGCCATGGGACATCGGATGAACGAAGCTTTTCTTACCATCACGCTGAAAGAACTGGGTGCCAGTGAGGGGCTGATCGGTTGGTCTTTGCTGATCTCCTCCGTAAGTGAAATCCCCATATTTCTGCTGCTCAGCAAGTATGGAAACCGTTATAAAGAACTGCCGCTAATCGCTTTTGCTGCACTGATGTATACGGTTCGTTTGCTTCTCATGTCCATATCCGATACACCTGCAGCTGTCGTTGCGATTCAGACGATGCACAGTGTTACCTTTGGTATTTTCTACGTTACGGCGGTCCGCTACATCATTCGCCTAGTTCCGGACGGCTACAGAGCTACGGGTATGGCCTTGTTCACCATTGTCTGGTCCAGTGCTTCGGGACTTCTTAGTGGAACGTTGGGCGGACTGCTGCTGGAACATGCAGGCAGACAAACCTTTTATCTCACCGCTATGGCGTTCTCTCTGGCTGCGCTGATCGGTTTCGGATTGAAGTTATGGTCCAGCATGACCACCAATCGTGTCTCTTAAACAACAGTGAACCTACCCTATATTCAAGCGTTATTTTCACCGAAAATTTAGAATCAAAAAAAGCACAGCCTCCCTCAGGGGACTGTGCTTGAATTCTTAATATTCAGCTATAAATTTATCATATATAAGAAGTCCGTTGACCGGAAAAATTCTTACAGTTTGTTTACATTAGCTGCTTGAGGACCACGGTTTCCATCAGTGATTTCGAATTCTACCGCTTGACCTTCTTCCAATGTTTTGAAGCCGTCTCCTTGGATTGCGGAGAAATGTACGAATACGTCCTCGCCGCCTTCAACTGAAATAAAGCCATAGCCTTTTTCTGCATTAAACCATTTAACTGTACCTTTCAAATGAAAAACCTCCTAAAAATATCGCCATCTATGGCGAATACCCTTATTATACTGTATGGGCTTCCATTTTGCAATTTATCTTTCCATAAATGTCGAAAAAATTTGCTTTGAATCGTAGGGTACGGTATCATTTTACCAAAACCGTTAGTTTGGAGACTACCTATGATAAAAAAACATGAAATATACAAAACAGACAAGTGGAATATGATGACCGTAGAAGTTCAAGGCAAATATCTCGTACTGCGAGAAATTTCGGAAGAGTGGGGCGAAGAATGCCATACTTTCCTTAGCCGTCCTGCATTAATGCACTGGGCTGAACGCCGCTTCCCAAAAGCAGATTTTGAGAACCGTGAGGATGAATGGCGTCAATTGATGGCTGCCTTCAAAGGGGTCTAACCCATGCAGCTTGACTCAAGCAATGTCGTCATCTTTATTATCCTTGCCTTCTCCCTTGGTATTGTGCTTATTCTGGGACGCAATTCCATCCCGGATCGACTGAGACGGGGGATGGCGCTTATTGCTACCCTGCTCATTTGTTTCGCCTTTTTCCTGATCGTTTATTTTCTGTATAACATGGGAACCTAATCAACGGGGACCCACATGCTCAAATATTTCAACGCGCCTAAGGTCATACTATACGAGATTATTTGTATCGTAAGGAGGAAGGCCGTTGAAATACCAGAAATCGCTATCTGTTATCCTGGTACTTAGTCTGATTCCTTCGTCTCTCTCCGCACAGGCGAGCGAGACGAAGGCAGCTTCGTCCAACCATTCATCAGATCATCAAAGGAGGATTTCCATGAGTCAATTATTGAAACGTTCTGAGGTGCCGGCTGAACATAGCTGGAAACTGGAAGATTTATTTGCCGATCAGAAAGCTTGGGATCAGGAATATGAAGAAGTATCGTCTTTGACCAAGAAGGCCTCCGAATTCCAAGGCAAACTGAATCAACCTGATGTACTCAAATCTTGCTTCGAATTCGAAGATGAGATCAGCCTCAAAATAGAACGCCTCTTTGTGTATGCACGTATGCATCAAGATGAAGACACAGCTAATCCTACATATCAAAACCTGTCCCAAAAAGCCCAGAAATTAAGCGTACGGGTTGGTGAAGCACTTTCTTTTGTCACACCGGAGATTCTCTCCCTGCCAGATGATCAGTTGGACGCATTTATTGCGAACGAAAAACTTTCTGCTTATACATTTACGCTGGAAGAGATGAAACGCGAAAAAGCCCACGTTCTTAGCCAAGCAGAAGAGGCTTTGCTTGCACAGGTAGGCAACCTTTCACAAGCACCACAGACAATCTTCAGCATGCTGAATAACGCCGATCTTAAGTTTCCAAGAATCAAGGATGAACACGGGAACGAAGTTGAGCTGACACATGGCAGCTACATTCAATTCCTGGAGAATCCTAATCGTGAAGTTCGCGAACGTGCCTTCAAAGCGGTATACGAAACCTATGCCAAACAGAAGAACACAATTGCGGCTGCCTTGAATGCAAATGTCACCAAAAATATGTTCTATGCTAATGTTCGGAAGTACCCTTCCGTGATGGAAATGTCCTTATATGGAGATAACATCCCAACGGATGTGTATACAAATCTGGTAGACACCATTCACGAGAGCCTTCCGTTATTGCATCGTTATATGGACCTGCGCAAAAAGTTGCTGGGTGTGGATCAATTGCACATGTACGATCTGTTCGCTCCACTCGTAGACGAGTACAAAATGGATATTACCTACGAGGAAGCGAAACAAACGGTCAAAGATGGTCTGAAACCACTCGGCAAGGACTATGCTGACGCACTGCAGACTGGATATGATAACCGCTGGATCGATATATATGAGAATGAAAATAAACGTTCAGGCGCATATGCTTGGGGCGCTTACGGCACTCACCCGTATGTCTTGTTGAATCACAAAGATAACCTGAACAGCATGTTCACACTCGCACATGAAATGGGTCACGCTCTGCATTCACATTACTCGGATACAACACTTCCGTATCGTGATGCCCAGTACACCATCTTCCTGGCCGAGGTTGCATCTACAACCAACGAAGCGTTGCTCATGGATTATCTGCTTAACAAATCAACAGATCCAAAGGAAAAATTGTATCTGTTAACCTATTATGCCGACCAATTCCGTACAACGGTATTCCGTCAGACCATGTTTGCTGAATTCGAGAAAATCATTCATGAACGTGCGGAACAAGGCGACGCATTAACACCACAATTGTTATCCGAGATCTATTATGATCTGAACGTTAAATATCACGGAGAAGGCATGGCTGTCGACAAAGAAATTGAGATGGAATGGGCTCGTATTCCACACTTCTATAACAGCTTCTACGTTTACAAATATGCTACAGGCTTCTCAGCAGCAACCAGTTTCTCCAAGCAAATCCTGGAAGAAGGTCAGCCAGCTGTTGACCGATATCTTGGATTCCTGAAGAGTGGTGGCAGTGATTACTCCATCAACATTCTGAAAAAAGCAGGTGTGGATATGTCTACACCACAGCCAATTCGTGAAGCGATGAGTGTGTTCAAGGAATTGATTGAACAGATGGAGCAACTAACCAAATAAGGTTGTCTTTTATATGACCTGCATCCCTTGCCCGTTTGGGCAGGGGATTTTATAATCAATACAAGACAAGATGCAACATACCCTAATTCGGTAATGCATATCTAGTTCTCAATTGTTTAACAAGGAGGCAACACTATGAAAATGCAATGGGCACTCATAGCAGGTCTTGTTTTTGCACTGCTCACGGGAATCTTTGCGGTCATTAATGTAGATTCCGTACAAGTTAATCTGCTGTTTAACACGGTTCAAATTCCGCTGATCTTGCTGATTCTCGGCTGTACCCTGATCGGTGGAATTATTGTAGGTTCGTATGGCATCTACCGCCAATACCGACTGCTACGCGAGAACAAGCAATTGAAATTGCGTGTATCTGAACTGGAAAGCTCCGCGACAAGCAAATCTACGTTAGATTCTTTCGAATCGATGGATTCGCTTGACTCAAATGAATCCGACAGCCTCTTGGAGAATGATTCAATCCAGAGTCAGCGCAAAGGAAACCCTACGGAAACACTGTAACCAATCAGAGACAGCCTGCTGGCGAGTCAGGAATGGTAGTATCACATTCTCTCCCCCAGACAGGCTGTATTTTGTTTCACATCATACCCACGATCCGAGGAGGAATTTACACAATGAGTTTTACAATTGATGAAGCTTACGTTCTGTCTTTCCTGAAAAAATTACTGGATACACCAAGCCCAAGTGGTTACACACATCATATTATCGAGATGATCCGCAAGGAAGCAGAATCACTGGGCATCGCTTGTGAGCTGAATAACAAGGGTGGTGCGGTGCTTACCTTGCCAGGGCAGGATTCGACCAAGACCATTGCACTGAGCGCCCATGTGGACACTTTAGGAGCCATGGTACGCTCGATTACATCCTATGGCACATTGAAGCTGACCTCTGTTGGTGGATTTTCCATGCAAAGTATCGAAAACGAATATTGTACCATCCATACTCGGGATGGAAAGACATACACAGGCACCATTCTCTCCCTTCATCCGTCTGTCCACGTTTATCCGGATGCACGTACCTTTGAACGGACCGAGAGCCATATGGAAGTTCGAATTGATGAAGTCGTCTCTTCCAAGGAAGATGTGTTGAAACTTGGGATCTCTGTGGGCGACTTTATCTCCTTCGATGCTCGCGCAGTCATCACTCCAAGTGGTTATATCAAATCACGTCATCTGGACGACAAAGCCAGCGTGGCTGCCCTCTTCGGTATCCTTGAGTCTGCACATCGCGACGGCTGGAAACCAGTACATAACGTCTCTCTGCTCATCTCGAATTATGAAGAAGTTGGACATGGCGCATCATATATCCCTGCGGAAATCAGTGAAATGATCGCTGTAGACATGGGAGCCATGGGTGACGATCTCAGTTGCAAAGAAACCGATATTTCCATATGTGCCAAAGATTCTTCTGGTCCTTATGACTATGATATGACTAGCCGTCTCATTGAACTGGCCAAACAGGATGGGTTGGATTACGTCGTCGACATTTATCCCCAGTATGGCTCAGATGGCAGTGCAGCATTACGCGGAGGAAACAATATCCGAGCAGCACTGATTGGTCCAGGGGTTCATGCATCTCATTCCATGGAGCGTACACATAAAAACGCTGTCCTGAATACGGCACGATTGCTCGCTGCCTACATTACGACCAAGTAAAACAGCATCATTTATCTACGAAATTATCATGGATAACATTCATATGTTTCTCTAAGCAGAAGGCCACTTCCAAGCACAGCAATTCGGTGTGCTTGGAAGTGGCCTTTGTTGTCATATCTCTTAATCTGCCTGTTCCACATATGCATGATATTTCCGCTCCAAAATCTCTAACTCTGCCTTATGGTCACGCATTTCATTTCTTAAAACATGCATGGTTTTCCGAACCGCGCTCAGTCCTTCCTTCACCTGGCTTTCGGCTTTGCGTATTTTGTCCTGAACCATCCAGTCCACGAAGAGGTTATCGAAGAAATAGTCTGCGAATGAAAGCAGACCTCCCAGATGCAGATCCGCGTGTACTGCCATCTCTACATCCTCCAGTTCCTTCTGAAAACGTCGTAGACGCTTTCCTGCATCCATAATGGCGACCTGAGCGTCATCCATTCGTCCTCGCTTGATATGTGTGGAGATGACCCCACCGCCCATCATGTCATACACACCCCAATTACCTGCCGAAGCCAAAGCCTTCTCCGCACGTTCAAGGGCATAGAGCAGATATTCTCCTTCCCGGAAAGCTTCATCCAGTTCCTGAAGCTCACTGGCCAGATGTTCCCGATTCTCAGCCATCTGTTGCAATTCCGCATCCTGGTCCAGCAGACGACCTTCCTTCTTCCCCCACAGCGCGTTGTAGTCGCTCTGCCAGTACTGATACTGCCGCCCACCCTCCAACTCCTGCTCCACATGAATTCGTTGCTCCTGTACGTCTTGTAACATGCGACAAGCGGTGTCGTATGCAGCCTTGCTCTCCATGAGCTCCAGCTCTTCCTTCTCCAGACGTTCTGTCTTCTTGCCAATCAGTTGATAGAAAAATGCGGACAATGTCATACTGTTCAGTCGATCAACGTCCTTCTGCTCCTTCTGGAGATGCTCCAGACGACGTTTTACCTTTGCTTCCCATTCGCTTTCCTCCGTCTGGAGTTTCTCCAGACGTTTGGTCCATTTCTCGTAAATTCTTCCCTTTTCCTTGAGCACTGCCAACTGTTCATTAATTTCCTTATACATAAGTGCGGTGTTCTCTCCCTTCTATGGAATTCTTTACTTATACAACGTAATGAACACGTTTCACGTTTCACATTTGAGAGCAAATGTTGAGACAAAAAAACGCCCTCTCCTCCTAATACGACTCAAAGTCACTATAGGAGAAAGGGCGTTTTTTAATTAAAATCAAGACTTGCTCTGCTCTATTTGCTCTGCAAGTTCATTCAGAACGGTCCAGCGTTCCATCAATTCGTCCAGATGGCGCTCAGCCTCTGCTTGCTCTGCCATCAATTCCTGCAGACGGGCAGAATCACTAAATGACTCTTCCATCTCTTTGTTAATCCGGACAAGATTGGCTTCAGCCTTCTCAATATTTTCATCAATCTGGTCGTATTCACGTTGTTCTTTGAAGCTGAATTTCAACTTCGGTTTGGCCGCTGACACAGCAGGAGTTGTTTTCTCCGATGACTGCTTCACCTTCGCTGCTCCTGTGTCACTTTCCTGAGTAACTCCAGGTGCATTTTTCAGCATCCATTCTGCATATTCACTGTAGTCGCCGACGTGTACACGTACAGCACCGTTTCCCTCAAAAGAAAGCACTTTATCCACAGTACGATCAAGGAAATAGCGATCATGGGATACCACAAAGACAACACCCGGAAAATCGTCCAGATAGTCTTCCAGTACAGCGAGTGTCTGGATGTCCAGGTCATTCGTCGGCTCATCCAGCAGCAATACATTCGGCGCAGCCATCAGCACACGCAGCAGATACAGGCGACGCTTCTCTCCACCAGACAGACGTGAGATTGGCGTCCACTGGGATGCCGGAGTAAACAGGAACCGCTCCAGCATCTGGGATGCTGTAATCAGAGAGCCATCGGCTGTTTTCACATTCTCGGCCACTTCCTTGATGTATTCTATGACACGCAGAGATTCATCCATCTCTTGATGTTCCTGCGTGAAATAGCCCAAATTGACCGTAGGACCCACGTCAACCACGCCTGCATCTGGTTCCAGCTTACCAGATATCATCTGTAACAGTGTGGACTTACCACTACCATTCGGTCCGACAATCCCTACCCGATCTCCAGGTACGGCTATATAGCTCAGATCTTCGATCAGTTTGCGACCACCGACGGATTTGGAAAGATGCTCGATCTCCAGAATCTTTTTACCCAGACGAGTAGATCCAACCGATACTTCCAATGAACCCGAGCGCTGAACTCCTTGTTGGTCTTTGAGTTGTTCGAAGCGATCAATTCTAGCTTTTTGTTTGGTCGTCCGTGCCTTGGCACCGCGACGAATCCATGCGAGCTCCGTCCGAAGCAAGTTCTTGCGTTTCTGTTCGGAAGAGGCTTCCCGTTCTTCCCGCTCCGCCTTCAGTTCCAGAAAGCGTGTATAGTTGGCTTCATACCGGAACAAACCTCCATGATCCAATTCGAGCATGACATTCGCCACACGATCCAGGAAGTACCGATCATGCGTAATCATAAGCAGCGCGCCGCGGCGCTTCTGCAGGTACTGCTCGAGCCATACGACCGAATCATTATCAATATGGTTCGTCGGCTCATCCAGAATAAGCAGTTCGCAAGGGTGAATCAGCGCAGCAGCAAGGGCTACCCTTTTGCGTTGTCCACCAGACAATGTGCCCATTAGCGCATCGAATTGACGAATACCCAATTTGGACAAAATGCTCTTCGCTTCGCTCTCCATCTGCCAGAGCTGAAGCTGCTCCATCTGCTGATTCAAAAGTAATAATCGCTCCTGCAACGCTGGATCGGAGGATTTCAGTTCCAATAATTCCATCGTTTCCGTATATTCACGCACGGTTTTCATTTCCATGCTGTTACCTTCGAATACTTGTTGCAGTACCGTATTATCCGGATTGAAGTCCGGATTTTGTGCCAGGAACTGAATACGTACGTCATTACCGATCGAGATCTGTCCCGCGTCTGCAGGTTCCATACCCGATATCACACGCAAAAACGTGGATTTTCCGGTTCCATTTACCCCAACGACACCAATCTTGTCCTGATCAGCCATGCCAAATGAAGCATCCTTGAACAATATTTTTTCGCCATAACTTTTTGCAATTTGCTCTACCGTCATTATGTTCATTGCTCGTACCCACTTCTCTGTAAATTAAAATTCAATATTACGTACATCCGCCCACTTACTTTAAACTTGTAAAAAAGAACGGCATCCGTCCAGAAACAATGCTGCTGCAAAAGCAATTCGTTTGTTCAGATGTTCCTCATTAAACTCCGGATTCAACATGATATCCATCTTCAGCCGGTCCAGAATTCCGATATATGCTTCAGCGAGCAAAACAGGCTCAGGTACACTTGCACTCTCCAGTACCTCACACACCATACTCATGTATTGATTCATGAATGCCTTCATGAATTTCATCAGATCCGGATCATTATTGGGTGCCATAAAAAAGAGCTTGGTATGATTGCGGCGCTCATAATAATACGTAAGGTGGGTCTTGGCTATTGCTCCAAGTTTATCACCTGTGTTCTCATGCGAGTTCAAAGCATATTCAAGACGGCTGATAAAGCTGTTACAGTCCCGCTTGGATACTGCGATAAATAATTGTTCCTTGCTTTTGAAATATAAATAAATGGTACCCTTTGCGATGCCGGCTTCGTCTGCAATATCAGACATTTTGGTCTCATAAAAACCTTTCGAGCCAAAAATACCATAGGCCGCATCCAAAATAGCCTCCGATTTGTCTCCCTGTACAGTGCTCAAATGTACTCCCCCTACAACGCCAAAATGTTACCTAAACCAATTGCCACACATCCGCCGATCACCGAGCTAAGCACGTTCACCAGGTCGTTACTCATCCATGCCCAGCCACGAGCCCGAACCGTTGGATGCCCGCAATGTTCATGTACTTCAACTTCACGGCCACACACACTGCAACGATACATCATCTGCACCGTTGCGCCCAGATAGGAATCAGCAAATGCACCTGCCAACCCGCCTACAAGACCGACAAAAGTCCAACTAAACAGACTAAGTCCTTCGATCCCGGCGATCCAGGAAAACAAGAATGCTCCCGCACCAATCAGAGCCCCGCCTACGGCTGCAGCCACGGTGCCAAGAAGTGAGACTCCTCCTGAAGCACCTGGCTTAAGTACCTTCCAGGTGAGAACAGAGCGCGGCGGCTTGCGACTGAGACTTCCAATTTCGGTTGCCCATGTATCCGATGTAACGGTAGCCATTACACCAATGAAAGCATATATCCATGCCGGATGTGGAAATATCCAGTATCCCAGACAGAGGAACATGCCCATTCCACCATTAGCCATCACTTGCCCGGCATCCCGATTTCCTGACTTGGCATAGGATTTCTCCAGCTCCTGCTTCCGATCCTTACGAAACCTGGAGAGCAACGTTGAAGTAATGAAAAACAACAATAACGTGCCAAACCAGAACAGGTTACCCGCTCCGTAATATATCGTTCCCATCATGATTGCTGCGAGGCAGCCAGACAGGGTTAGCGACTTTTTCACATAGGCAGCACCTGCCACCATAGAAGCGCATACGGCGCCAATAATCCAATCCATAATGTCTCCTGCATGCAGCATATGTACAGCCCACATGACGTTAATTGTATTTTTGAAATTCAATTATACCACGGTTTGATCCCAATGCCGAAACTCCTTACGCCAGCACACAAAAAACCTGTTTCGGCCTCGTGTAGAAGTGCCATAACAGGTTATAGATAAAATGTTAAAACAAGATAATTATCTTTTCTTTTTTCACTCATTCTCTGCTATGTTGAAATTACTTATCCTGTTTTAAGTTTCACTTCAGGTTTCCCGTTTACACTATTCTTAGATCGATACATCAATAAATACATCTACGACAAGTTACGATTCAGTTCGTACTCAACTACAGAAATGAGGATGATCCATATGAATATGAAAACAGTCATTATTATAGGCACAATGATTGTCACCATGTCCTTCGCCGGAACAGCATGGGGCCAATCCGCCATCTCTCCCATACCTACTGCCAAGTGGTCCATCGTTGACCTGGATACTCGTGAGGGAAGCAATGACGAGCTGCTCAGCGCTCTCAATCAGGCTTCAGAAGCTGATCTGTATCAGGAACTGTACAACGGCAAATCACTGAGGACGATTACGGAAGAAAACAACGGAAACTTTGATGAGGTTATTGCTATACAAGTAAGACAGCTCAGAGAGCAGTTGGATGAACGGCTCGCAAGCGGAAGTATCAGCTCGAAGCAACATGCTGCTCAAATAGCCGAACTGGAAGAGTTGGTCACGCAGAGCGCAAATACAGCTTACAGCCTGACGTAATTAACAACCTATCCGTACGATGAAAATATAAAGTTGCCACGAATAACATGGCAAAAAGGAGCGTATGCACGCCCCTTTCTTGTACCCTATTCATCTCAAGCAGGTATGATGTGTAAATCTTATTGCGCTGCTCCAATCGTGCAGGCACCCAAGGATTCGCCGTCCCATGCCAGTTCGAGCACATCTCCTGCTTGTGTTGGTCCAACACCTTCCGGTGTTCCTGTAAAAATGACATCGCCCGGCCCCAGGCCGTAATGGTGACCTACATAATCCACAATATCCTGTAAACTGAAGATCATGTTACGAATGTTACCACGCTGGATTTCCTCACCATTTTTGGTCAATGTAAAGTCTTTCTCCAGTAATGCTGCCGCACCCGGGAATGCCTGAAATGCAGTAACCGGAGCGGAATTTTTGAACCCTTTGGCTGCTGTCCACGGGTGGCCCTTTTTCTTAATTACGGTCTGTACGTCACGTAACGTAAAATCAATACCAAACGCATACGCATCCACCAGCTCATCTACAGCCATACCTGGCTCATAACTCCGGCCGATTTGCACGACCAATTCAGCTTCATAGTGAACTTCACCCTTGGTAGCAGGCAATTCAAGCGTTTCACCATTCAGGGACACGACTGCATGAGAAGGTTTCATGAAGATCATTGGCTCATCCGGAACCGCGTTACCCAATTCTTCCGCATGAAGTTTATAATTGCGTCCTACACAGTATACATTGCGAATGTTAGTCAACATGGGTATATTACCACCTTTATCGGATTCATTAGTGCATATAGGAAAGTTAGGGTCTGAAAAATCGGCTGCTCGTCTCCTGAAATGCCAACTCCCATACGTCAGGACGGTTCGTACATAACATGAGTTCTGGATCAACTGCCGCCAGTTTCTTCATAATGGTCTTGTCATCCACTGTCCAAGCCATCACCTGAATGCCTGCACTACGCATCTCGTTCATTAAGGATTTGTCTATATTGGTGTATCCAATCGAGAGGAATGTACAATTCATCTGCCGCAGGGCGGTTAACAGATCACCTGGTCGTGCATCGATAATCAGCCCCGTCTGGATCTCCGGTGCAAGTTTCTTCACTTCGATCAGAGCGCCTGGTTCAAATGAGGTAATCACAACATCATTTTGCATATGTCTTTTTCTCACTTCATGTATAACAGCCGCGGGCAGACCCGGGTACATGTCTCCCTGCGTTTTCAGTTCAATGTTCAAACGTACTCTGCCGCACGAGCGATCTAACACTTCACTCAGCGCCGGAATCCGTTCGCCTTTGTAAGACTTGTTTTTCCAAGCTCCGGCATCCAGACGTTGCAGATCAGCCCAATCGGTTTCCCGAACCAAACCCTTGCCATTCGTCGTACGATCCACTGTAAAATCATGAATGACCACCGGCACAGAATCACGCGACAACTGCACATCCAGCTCCATCCACTGAACTTCAGGCCGTTCCATGGCCATCAGGAATGCAGCCATCGTATTCTCTGGTGCAATAGAAGCAAATCCACGGTGCGCTACACAAAGGTTGTTCATTCGATTCCCTCCTCAAAAAGGTTCTTAATTAGGCGAAGCGACTCCATTCCCATCATATCGAATACCCGGGGAGAGCTTTGCCATCTGTTCCAACAGCAGTTTGTTCGCCTCATCAATCATCGGAATGGCCTGACCAAGCCCGGCTTCATAAGGGATAACTTTCATGCTGCAAGCTGCATCGCGACTACAGCGAGCCTGAAATACCGCCGTTTTCCAAGTCTCTTCGGTTGTTGATCTGGAGAAAATGAAATTTCCCGTGCTGTATGCAATCCACTTCCCCTTATAGTACTCCAACCCTTGCAACACATGAGGATGACCACCTATGACCAGATCAGCGCCGGCATCTACAAACTCATGAGCCAATCGGGTCTGGTCACTATTCGGAGTACTTACACGTTCCTCTCCCCAATGTGCAACCACGATTACCAGATCAGCCTTCTTACGGGCCTCCTGGATCGCTTTGACTGCTCCTGTGGAATCATAGGCTTCAGCCACGCCAGCCCGATTGCCTTCCGCCTTCCAACTCGTTTCCGGTACAACTCGGGAGAACCCAAGCAATGCAATCTTCATACCTTTGCGTTCCAGATATGCTGGTGCATAGGCCTCATCCCTGTTCATACCTGCCCCGGTGTGAGCTATGCCATATTCCTTGAGATAAGTTAACGTATCCACCAAGCCCTCTGCGCCCTGATCCAGAATATGATTGTTAGCCAAATTGACAGCATCAAAACCCGCAGAGGCCATTGCCGCCAATGCTTTGGGCGAAGATTTGTACACATATGTTTTGTCAGCTGCACCAGTACCACCCAGGGTTATCGGTGTCTCCAAGTTGCCGATGGTAAGATCATCATCCTTGAATAATCTGCCGAGTTTGGCAAAGGGATAATCATAACCGTTCTTATCCAGCAGTTCAGCAACTTTGCCCGAGAATTGAATATCACCAACAAAGTTAATGGTGACATCCTTCGCTGAATTGGTGGGTTTCGACGTCCCGGATTCCTGATCCACACCTGCATTTCCCTTGGTGCCGGACGGTGTCGAATCTGCCGCAGGTTTTTTCGTTCCGGATTCGGCTTTCCCACTATTGGTATTGCCTGAAGTGTCAGGTGTCGCTACTCCGGATGTCTTATCTGCATCCGCGGTTGCCTCTTCATCCGTAGCTTCGGGTTCTTCTTCCGAAGTCTCATCAGATTCCGAGTCTGGTGAACTTACTTGATCCCCGCCTTTGGCATCGTCAGCAATGGAAGGCTGATCCTTATCGACTATTTCTTGCTTCACTGGCTGGTCTGCCTGTTGCTGACGTGTATTAATGACATAAAAAATGCCTACCAGACCAATTGCCATGATCAATACAATATTAACTGTCCAGATGATTGTATTGCGGGTGTGTTTGCCCTTTTTCTTCTTTACACTTCGCTCTGATCTTGGGGGATACATAAGCAACTCCTCTTCTTCTTCACAGCCATACATACCATTATATCAGGCATATTCTGGATTTCCATCATTCCTTGGAACTGTATCGATTGAAAGGGTATTAACTCGGTTAGCTTCCAGATCTTCATATAAAAAAAGCCATCTCTCCAGTAGATAATTCTACGTTTGAGACAGCTCTCTTGCTGTACTTAATCTGCTGCAAGCTCTTGTGTAGCCTGGACAGACATCTCCTTCGCTTGTCTGATGCAATCAGGCAAGCCTACGCCCTCATAACCTGCACCTGCAATGTACACACCCGGTAATTTGCTGCCAAGCTCCTCACGGAGGGCGGCAATATGTTGGAGGTGTCCTACGGGATACTGTGGCATGGATTTACGAAGCCTTGTAATCTCGGAGAAGATCGGCACTGCTTCAATACCCATCGTCTCTCTCAGATCCTTGAGAACCAGATTTGTCAGTTCTTCATCCGGAAGCTCTACGTTCTGTTCGTCACCGGAGCGACCAACATAACAACGGAGCAATACTTTATCGTCCGGGCTGGTATGCAGCCATTTCGTCGATGTCCACGTGCAAGCCGTAATATTCCGGCCCTCTTTCCGCGGAACGAGGAAACCCGACCCGTCGAATACATGCTCCACCTCTTTTTTCTCAAAAGCGAGCACTACATTGGCTACAGACACATAGTTAATCGCATCCAGTGCCGCTGTGTCCACGTGAGGCTTCAACAGCTGCGACGCGACATATGTCGGCACAGTAACCACTACATCATCGGCTTCAAGCATTTCGCCATTACCAAGTTCAACACGGTATCTGGTCTGCGCTCCATCAAGGCGTTGCAGCGACTTCACCGCAGTGTTCAGACGTTGATCCACATCCTGCAACTCATGGACGAGTGCATGAACAAGGCTCTGAAGTCCCTGGCGAAAGTTCAAAAAAGCACTTCGTTTCGTTCCGGTATGCGTCTCAGCCGGTCTGCGACCCGTCATCATGCCACGGATCAAGCTGCCGTAATAGCGCTCTACTTCTCCGAACTGCGGGAAGGTAGCCTGGAGGCTCAATCGCCGCATATCACCTGCATAGATTCCCGCGAGCAGTGGTTCCGTCAAGTTCTCCAGCACTTCTGCTCCAAGACGGCGTTCAATCATATAACCGAGCGATTCATCCTCTGTTGTACGACGCGGCGGGATGACAAAATCCATCAACGCCCGCAGTTTGCCTGCCGGAGAGACCAGCCCACTTCTTAGGAACGGTCTTAGTTCTGTCGGAATACCGAGAACAAGTCCTGCTGGCATAGGATGAAGTTTGCCACGCTGCATGATATACGTTTTCTTCGACTCCGGATTCTGACTGACCAGTTCATGATCGATCTCCAATTCTTTAGCCAGGTCAATCATTGCTGTTTTGCGAGCCAGGAAAGAATCGGGCCCTTTTTCAATCACAAATCCATCCCGGTGCAGTGTCTCAATCATGCCTCCCATGGACGAGCTTTTCTCGACCAAAGTAATCACGGGTTCAACTCCCGCTTCCCGATAATGCTTGCGGATATAAAATGCCGCGCTGAGGCCGGTGAGGCCACCGCCGACAACAACAACATGGCGTTTCTTATCCCCCACCATTACTCATCCGACCCTTGCTGCCATTGGCTTATAATAACGTCGCTTAACGTCTCCATGTATAGAGGATCGCTATTGAGAGAATCAATACGCATCAGGCGCATGTCGATCTCTTTGGCAATCGATTTGGCCTCAATATCGAGATCATAGAGCACTTCGAGATGATCCGAGACAAACCCGATTGGTGCCACAAGTACATCCTCTACCTGTTCACGAGAAAGCTCCTGTAACGTATCCAGAATATCCGGTCCGAGCCAAGGCTCAGCTGTTCGTCCGGCACTCTGCCACGTAAATTGCCAATTGGTTATGCCTACACGTGAGGCAATCACTTCCGAAGTCTCCAGCAATTGTTGGGGGTATGGATCACCCATCTCTACAATACGTGCCGGCAGGCTATGCGCACTGAACAACACCTTCACATCTCCGCGTTTTGCTCCAGCTTCTTCGAACGCATCCAACTTGGCACTGACACGCGTGGACAACGCCTGAATTAACTTCGGATGCAAGTGATAACTCTCAATAAAGGACATATGAACGCCCAGCTCTTCTGCTTTTTCACGCGCGCGTTTGATATAACTGCCTACACTCATTGTGGAAAAATGAGGAGCCAGTACAATGCCAATCGCTGTCTGAATTCCATCCTTCGCCATCTGCTCCACGCCATCCTCAATAAACGGATAGGCATGCTTCAGTCCTTGATAACAACGGAATTCCACATCAGTGCCACGCTCATCGCGGTTTAATGTCTCCTGAAGGGCCTTGACCTGATTGTCCGTGTTCTCCCGAAGCGGGAAAACACCGCCAACAATGGCTTCATAACGATCCGTCAGTTCCTTCAATTGCTCCGGTTCAGGCGGACGTCCTCTGCGGATATGTGTGTAATACGCCTCAACACTCTCCATATTTTCTGGTGTGCCATAAGACATCACCAGTACACCTACAGTATTAGTCATTGGTTACCGTCACCCCAGTCTTCATTGCTTCGGCAGAATATTCATGAATATAAGCCGTTAGTTCTCTGAGCTTCTCTAGCGATGCTTCAGGAAATAATCCGTGTCCCAGGTTGAAAATATAACCCGGCTCCTTGATTCCTTCGTCAATAATCACTTTGGCTTGCTCCTTGATCAGTTCCATCGGCGCAGTCAGCACATATGGGTCCAGGTTACCCTGTACTGCAAATTTGCCACCAAGACGTTGACGCCCTTCCGAAATGGATACTCTCCAGTCCAGTCCAATTACATCGGCTTGCAGATGATGCAGTGCTGGCAACAACTCGCCGGATGCAACACCAGGGAAATAAATCTTCGGTACATTCAAATCCGATAATTCGGTAAAGATACGGGTAATCGTAGGCAATACATATGTTCTGAAGTCTTTGGGAGAAAGTGCTCCAACCCAGCTGTCAAACAACTGGAATGCCTTACCGCCATTCGCAATATGCGCACGGACATATGTAATAACCATATCACCAAGCTTCTGCATCAGCTTATGCCACACCTCAGGCTCGCTGTACATCATCGTTTTGGTGCGGATATACCCTTTCGAAGGTCGGCCTTCAATCAGATAACTCGCAATCGTGAATGGTGCGCCCGCAAATGTAATCAGAGGCACATCAAGCTCCTTATCCAGTATTCGAATGGTTTCCAGAATATGTGACAGATCCCCTTCTACGTCAATGGGACGCAGCCGATCCACATCTGCAGCCGAACGAATAGGATTATCGATTACCGGTCCAATATTTTTTACAATGTCAAAATCAATGCCCAATGAGGCAACCGGATTCATAATATCGGAATACAAAATAGCCGCATCTACACCAAGTTTGCGTACCGGCATGAGTGTAACTTCAGCCGCCAGCTCGGGTTGTTTGCAGATTTCTAACAAGGAGTACTTTTCTTTAATTTTGCGATATTCAGGATCGTAACGTCCAGCTTGACGCATGTACCATACCGGGACACGGTCTACCTGTTGTTTGAAACTTGCCCGAATCAGTCGATCATTATAGCTCATGTAAGAAGCCTCCAATAGTTTTTGGACTCATAATTACCATTATGCCCTTTTTAAACAGCCGTAACAACCACATGCAGATGCGTTCTACGTGACAATACTATGACATTCCTTACACCCATCCCTCATATGCCAATTATGTTATAATGAAAGAATGGTGTTTTTTTGAGAATTACAGAAATATCTTTGAAAGGAAGTGAAAGCACTTTGAAAACGTGGAAAGTAAACCTCATTGTGCTTTGGTTCGGACAATTTTTGGTCAATTCGGGCATGACCATGATTACCCCTTTTTTGTCTCTTTATCTTGCAAGAGATCTGGGCGTTGTTGGCGAACATGAAATTGGCATATGGGCGGGATTTATTTTTGCAGCCAATTTCCTCACCTCATTTTTGTTCCAACCACTCTGGGGCAAGTTATCAGACAAGTATGGTCGAAAAGTTATGCTGCTGCGTTCGGGATTCGGAATGGCCATCGTAATTGCACTTATGGGTCTCGCACAGAATCCTTGGCAGCTTCTCTTATTGCGTCTGCTTAACGGTACCATCTCCGGTTTCAATCCTGCAGCTGTTGCGCTGATATCGGGTACCACTCCGAAAGACCGGATGGGTTTTGCCATGGGAATCAGTCAGTCCGGGCAGGTTGCCGGCACCATCCTGGGTCCACTCATCGGTGGCTTGTTAGCGGATGCAGTAGGCTTCCGCCCCATTTTCTACATTACAGGTGGACTGATCTTTGTCGCTTCCATGCTCGCCATGTTCCTGGTGAGGGAGAAGTTTGACCGTCAAGAAGCAGCCAAACTGCCGGCACAATCCGTATTGTCCGGTCTGAAGGAATTGAACAAGTCACCTCAACTGCCCGCATTGTTTGCTGTGACGTTTCTGTTGCAGTTTGCGATGATTAGCCCCATGTCACTCTTGCCGCTGTATGTGCAAAAATTGCATGCTTCGGATGTAAATGTGGCCTTCTGGGCAGGACTTGTCGGTGCAGTTACAGGACTATCCAATATGGCTATGTCTCCGATTCTCGGGAAGCTGAGTGACCGGATCGGCCCTCACAAGGTGCTGACGTTCTCCCTCATAGGGACAGGACTCATGCTTATTCCGCAGGCATTTGTTCAGACCGTGTGGCAGCTCATTCTTGTTCGTTTCATGATGGGTGTGTTCATGGGTGGCCTGCTTCCGAGCGTTAATGCCCTGATTCGTTCCTATACATCCGATAGCATGATCAGCCGTGCATTCAGTTTTAATACGAGTACTCTGGCACTGGGCAACATGCTTGGAGCGATCATTGGAGGTTTTATGGCAGGGTTCATTGGGATCGAAGGTCTGTTTATCGTATCTGGTGGACTGCTGCTGCTTAATATGGTTTGGGTCAGATTCAAATTGTATAACAAACCTGCTTCTATTCAGGAATCCTGATTCCCTATCCATTCCTTCAATAGTCCATCTTACTGTTTCATTTGAAAAAGCCGCTTCCAGCGCCTAATTGGCCTGAGAGCGGCTTTTGTCATTCATGTGCTATTCATTATTTATTTATTAGATTGTATTGCATCGGATAATGCTTCACACCAAACACAAAGGCACTTTGTATCGGTTGCAGAGCCGTTCCCGGCACAAGCTGAATGTTTCCCATGTGCTGAAGCAATGTATGAAGAACTACCCTTGCCTCCAAACGAGCGAGTGGTGCCCCCAGACAAAAATGAATGCCAAAACCAAAGCCCATATGCCTGTTCGGCTTGCGATCAGAGACGAAATCTTCCGGGTCTTCAAATTGGGCACTGTCCCGATTAGCTGCTCCAACCCAGGAAATCACCTGCTCTCCAGCTAGAATCGTCTGACCATTCAACTCTACAGTTTCCTTGGCGACCCGCCCAATCGCAACAATAGGCGGATAATATCTCAGCGTCTCTTCAATCGCAGAAGTAATCCGTTCAGGATGTTCGCGCAGCTCCTGTTGTAGCTCAGGTTGTTCAGACAGAATACGAACCGCATTGGTAATCAGGTTGGTTGTTGTTTCATTACCGGCAGCAAGCAAGAGAATACAGAAGCCTACCACTTCATCTGAAGTCAATTGCTGACCATCAATCTCCGCAGCAAGCAGTAATGAGATCAGATCATCCTTTGGCTGCAACCGACGTTTTTCCATAATGCCAGTGAAATAGATATGCAACTCCTGCATATTTCTTTTTTTCTCCTCCAATAACTCCTGGAAGGCCTGCTCACTATCGTCACGTGCGCCTTTCACCAACACATCAGACCAGTCTTTGAATTTTTGACGATCCGCCGCAGGAACTCCGATCAATTCCGCAATCACAATGACGGGTAATGGTGTTGCAAGGTCATCAATAAGTTCCATATGTCCTTCTGACAGGTGTGGAGCAATTAACTCATCTGTGATTTCCTGAATACGCGGAGCCAATGCTTCAATTGCCTTGGGTGTAAACGCCTGGTTCACCAGATCACGCAGCTGTTTGTGTTTGGGAGGATCTGTCGTCAACATGCTCGTATTGGCACGATCACGTGCAGAAGAGAACAGTTTCGGATTTTTCAGAACGTACTTCACATCTTCATACCCAAAAACATCCCAACATTCTCGATGCTCATCATATCGGACTGGAGTATTATCACGAAGTTCTGCATACACCTTGAAGGGAGATAACCTCTCTTCCAAAGTCTCCAGTTCCCGAATCGGAATGTAATTTGCATACTTTCTCGGTGCCTGTTTCATCGTTTCTCCTCCAATCAATATTATATATTTATTTACATATGTTGATCACTCCTATTATAAACATAACTCTATTACGAAACCACTCTTTAGACCGTAATTGAGCCCCATTACCTAATATGCATTACTATCATCCTCTCATTCTGTTACCTACTTCTGATATGGGTCCCGATTCGACATTCTTTTATTAAAACACTTCGTTTTATCAGGACAAAAGACTCATTATGTAATATTAACTAACACAATAAAGACATATTTCTCTTCAAAACAACTAAAACCAGCTCTTATATATCTCTATCAAAATGAATATTCTTTCATAATTCCTTATAAACAATCATTTTACTTTCATTATCTATAAATGTAACCGATTACTCTATCATTATCTACGTTTGTCATATTATTTAACATGAAATACAATCAATTTGAAATGGTATACATATTCTTCTTAACAAACTTAACATCACACTGACTTGAAGGAGAGTGCTATTCATGAGTAAAACATCCAATCTTCGTCCCTGGGCCGTATGGAGTACCGCAGCTTTAACAGCACTAACCATCTCGTTGTCCCCCATTGGAACCTACGCCGCGCACGCAGCTACGGTAGAGGTGAAAGGCACAACAGCTGCTGTTCAGACAGCAACTACTACTCCGGCTCGCAATACTTCCATCCCTGCAATACCAGACTCTTCCAAGCAATCTGCACTTCCTAATGTATTGGTGATCGGAACTGGCGGAACGATTGCCGGTCAATCCGAGGATGCCACCAGCTTCCAGAATTACAAGGCAGGTACCCTTCCCATTGGAGAGATGGTAGACGCCTTACCGGATAAACAGAAGATTGCTGATGTTAGCACGCTCCAATTCGGAAACTCAGGTTCAGGTTCCTATAGCATGGCTGACCTCTATGACTTGTCGCAGACGGTAGACAAAGCTCTGGCAATGTACGACAGTGTTGTCGTTACCACGGGTACAGATACAATGGAAGAAATCGCTTATTTCCTCGATATGACTGTTCAGAGTGACAAACCGGTCGTCATCACAGGCTCCATGCGTCCATGGACCGTCATCGGCTCTGACGCTCAAGCCAATCTGTACAACGCCATCAAACTTGCAGGCAGTGGTCGTACCACTTCATTTGGCACAGTACTCATGTTGAATGACACAATCCAGCTTGCTCGCGGTGTAACCAAGACGAATGATTATCGTACAGATACGTTTGAAACGCCGATGCTCGGAGCTGTAGGATATATTGATGAAGAAAACATTCGAATCTACCGTGCTCCTGTACGTGCCTTGAAACCTGAAGGTACCGCAAAGCCCGTATTTGATCTAAGTAAAATCACAAAGGCAGATCTGGCCAAAGTAGAAATTGCGATCTCATATCAAGAAGCTGGCGGCGGAGCCATTGAAGGATTCGTGAGCAGCGGCGCCAAAGGAATCGTGACTTCCGGTACCGGAGCTGGCGGTATATCCAGAGCTATGGGACAAGCTCGTACCAAAGCCATTGAAGAAGGTGTCATCTTTGTGACCACCACTCGGACGGGTTCAGGAAGTGTGTATGGCGGCGGCAAAGGTATCATTGCAGGCGACAACCTGAGTCCACAACAAGCTCGTGTATTATTGATGCTGGGTTTGTCCTTCAGTGATGATTTTGACACCATCAAAAAATGGTTTGAAACGTACGGAACACCTGAAGTATAAGAAAGCACTCATCTTTTATAAATCTGGACAAAGAAGAGACGATACTCCCTGTGATTAAAGGTGTGTCGTCTCTTCTTTGTGTGTTTTCAGATTTTGTGTATTACTTTTCCACATCGCGGTGGGCTATTAATTCAAGTACGCTTCTACTTTTAAATGGAGCCACCTCCAGTATACACATTACCATTAACTGTACTACCAATTTTAACCTCTACAGTAGTATCAGTAAGTGTAAGCCCAAACCATCTAAAGCCAAGAGTCGATTCTGTTCTAAGTCTGCTATACACTTCCGCGTATTTGTACCCTTCAAGATCCACCGTTCTTGAAAGTCCCATCCCTCTATCAGTTAACTCCAATGTCGATCCCCAGAATTTACGTTCGTAACCACCATCTTTAGTAGCAACCTCTACCTTTGAACCATCATATCTAAAACTTCCCGATGCCCAAAGATCAAACATTTTTAGACCTAAGGCATTATAAGCTGATCCGGTCGTCCTTTCGTTAGCGGTGTAGCTCCACGCAGCTGCTCTGATGGCACTATTAGGGTCAATTTCAGAATCTAAAATAAAAATTCCTGATTTATCAACATAAACATCTGTTTTTGTAGTTTCTGTTGAGAAACTTATGACTTCCTCGTTTTCTTTTTGCTGTGAAATAAACTCATTTAAACTGAATGTTTCCTCGTTATTTAACTCATTCTTTTGTGATTCATTTGGAAATACATCTTCTAGAGAAATCGAGTCATCATTAGCCAATTCTAAGGGTGCGGGATTGTTCTCATAATAACTCTCAATAACATCATGAATTTCAATCAGAGTTACATTCTCCTTAGACATTTTTAAGTTCTCCAACTCATTCGCTATTTCAGAACTACTCTTCGTTATATAGGCCCGAGCTTCTGCAATGTTATTTAAATTTTCTTTTCCTTCTAATGAATCTGCTGAGACTGTAACAGCGCCTCCTACCAAAAGTGAAAACGACATCAAAAGTGCAGTGAATTGTTTCTTCATAAAAAGTATCCTCCTTAGTGTTATAATCACTCTTTTTATAAATTCTCTGATTAATTTCAAATACATTCTTATTTAGTAAAATAATACCTAAAAAGATAAAAAATCAAAAAAACGAGTATCGCAATAAGTAAAATATAAACTGGCAGTATTAAAAAGGGCGTGTATACGTTAAGAAAATGAAATACGAAACCTGAGATCAGAAGCAAAGAAAGAAAAATGAATAAAGGTCTCAATTTAACACCTCCATATATAGAAATTTATAACTTCTTATATACAATATTACCATAAAATCATCTGAAAGTTAGTTATGATCTCTTCTTCGCTAAAAAATCAATTCATTTTTAGATAAACCTCAATAAAAACTCATTCTCAACAATCAATATTTTTCACACAAAAAAAACTCCGTACAGAATCACGATCCCCTCACAAACATAAAAGCGTGAGAGCGTGTTCCATCGGAGTTTTATCTTTAGGAAATATCCACTTTTACTTTACCCAGGCAAGTACCAGCCCATCGTAATCGGGCAACATCGTCGTCACCAGACGCGGGTCGCTTGCCATCTGTTCATTGAAGCGACGAACAGCAAGCACGGCCGGGCCCTGCTTGTCCGGATTCAGTGTACGACCACGCAGGAAACAATTATCACCTACAATGACAGCACCTGGTCGGGCCAGCTTAATCGCATAATCAAGATATACCGGATAATTCTCCTTATCTGCGTCAATAAAGAAGAAATCAAATGTGCGACCTTCTTGCTCCAATTGCTCCAGGCTATCTGCCGCCGGGCCAATGCGGTACTCCACCTTTTCGCCAAATCCGCCTTCTTCCAGATGTCCACGCGCCATTGCCGCATATCCCTCTTTCAGTTCCAGCGAAGTCAGGGTTCCACTCTCACCCAATCCGCGTGCAATGCAGATCCCACTGTAACCGCCCAGCACGCCGATTTCGAGCGCAGCTTCTGCTTTGGATGTCTTGGCTAGAAATGTGAGCAAACGACCATACGCCGCCGCAACCGAAACCTCAGGCATGCCGTTCGAACGTATGGCCTCTTTCACTTTCAGCAGAAGCTCATCCTCTTGAAATAAATGATTTACATATTCATCAGGGGTCAGATTCACCACTAAAATCCTCCTTGGACACTTGGACTGCTTTCCATATGGATGCCAATGTTCTATAATAAATGTTTGTTATCAACACAGGCGGTTGACTGGTGCATCTCCTCGAAAGAGGAGTGCATACGTTCACCGCATTTCTCATTGTAAGTTTTTTCACGGAAAGCGGCAAGGCCGCGCCGTCACTATACAGCAGAGAGAAGGATATTCCTTCTCCAGCTTGAAATGGAGTTGAAATGAATCACATGGCTCAATTGCAATTGATTGCAACCTCGGCGATGGGACTCGAGGCTGTTGTTGCCCGGGAACTGAAGCAACTGGGGTATGAAGATGTTACGATCGACAATGGCCGGGTTTTCTTTACAGGAGATTATATTGATATATGCCGGTGTAATCTGTGGCTGAGAAGTTCGGATCGTGTATTGGTTAAAATGGGTGAATTCCCTGCCACGACTTTCGACGAATTGTTTGAAGGCACCAAAGCACTGCCTTGGGAAGAGTGGATTCCAGCCGACGGCGAATTCCCTGTAGAGGGTCGTTCTCAAAAATCCCAGTTAAGCAGTGTGCCTGCATCACAAGGAATCGTGAAAAAAGCAATCGTAGAGAAACTGAAGCTGACTTATGACACAGAGTGGTTCCCAGAGGATGGGTCTCGCTATGTGATTGAGGTCATTCTGCTGAACGATCGCGCCCTGCTTACTTTAGATACAACGGGACCAGGTCTGCATAAACGGGGTTATCGTAAACTCGTCACCGAAGCACCACTCAAAGAAACACTTGCTGCCGCTCTTATTCAGCTCAGCCGCTGGAATGTATCCCGTCCATTCTATGACCCATGCTGCGGATCAGGCACAATGCTGATCGAAGCCGCTATGATCGGCTGGAACATTGCACCAGGACTTCGTCGGACCTTCAACTCAGAGGACTGGGCTGTCATTCCCGAAGAATTGTGGGAACAGGCACGCGAAGAAGCATTCGATGCTGTGCGAGACGATGTCCCGTTACAGATTTCAGGCAGCGATATCGATCCCGAAGCCATTGAGGTCGCTCAGGCTGCGATCAAAAGTGCCGGCTTCGCCAAAGATATTGAAGTCAGCGTTCTGCCCGCTCATCGCGCAAGACCACAGGGTGAATATGGTGTTATCATTACCAATCCCCCATATGGTGAACGTTTGAGTGAAGAAAAAGAAGTCCAGAAGCTGCTCCGCACATTAGGGCGCAGTTACCTCGACATGCCGACATGGTCCTTTTTTGCAATCACGTCAACCAAAGCTTTCGAGGAGTATTTCGGCCACAAGGCAGACAAACGTCGTAAACTGTTCAACGGAAGAATTGAAACCCAGTACTATCAGTATTTGGGCCCACTGCCCCCGCGAAATAAAGCACCACAATCCTCATAATCAATGCCAATACAAAGTGCTCCTGCCATCCATGGCTGGGGCGCTTTTTTTAGTGTGCTTATCTGGTCATATGAATTCGCCTTCATCGGCTTTCCTTGGACATAATTTGATTCTACCAGACGCATAGTTGAAAACCCATGAGGCCACGCTATAATGGATGGAGCCCTATTTTACATTCCGATTACAAAACCACAAAAGCAAGGGGGACATACATATGGTTGTCACTCGGCCTACGCGCAGCTCTATGCCACGCGGGCTTCTGAATCATCCACTAACGTTATATCTTATTTTTCTTGTGTTCATGCTGCTCAAACTCATGTGGCTCCATCACAATCTTCACGCCTACAATATTACGATGGGACTTCTGGATAAAGTCATTGCCATTGGATCTTTACTGCTCCTGTCCTTCTGGACCTGGTGGCTGCCCCGTAGAGGCATGATCGTCTCTCTCGCTGTGCTTAATTTGCTGCTTACGGGACTAATCTACGCCGATATGGTGTATTATCGCTATTTTCAGGATTTCTTGACCATCCCGGTATTGTTGCAGGCCAGACAAGTTGACGCACTGGGTGACAGCATCGCTACACTGATCTACACAAGTGATCTCTGGTTCTTTGCCGACTGGCTTGTCGTCATTCCGTTCGCAGCGATCGTACTGTTCAGCAGACGTTTTCGTTCGAGGCACTCCAGTACATCTGTTACTGGTTACGGGAGTTATACGTATAACGATGGCAAGGCACGGTTGCGCCGCCGTCTCACGGCTGGCAGCATCGCCCTTGTGCTGGGACTTGGCCTCGCTGTCGGCCCGATTTATTTTTACAGCAAAACATGGGCCAAAGGCCTGTTCGATAACAACTGGTGGAATGTATCCATGTATAATGTGACCGGACTGCTCGCTTTTCACGGTTATGATCTGTACAACTATGCCAAAGACCACATCGGCTCCGGCCCACAGGCTGATCCCGCTGATGTTGAGCAAGCAAAAGCGTTTTTCGCTGAAAGGCAAGGAACTGCCACGCAGAATGATGCCTTGTTTGGCAAATATAAAGACAGCAATGTGATTGTTGTTCAGGGTGAGGCTTTTATGAACTTCATGATTGGCAAGAGCATTGGCGGTCAGGAGATCACACCCCATTTCAACGAACTGATGAAGGAAAGTCAGTATTACAGTCACTTTTACCACCAGACAGGTCAGGGCAGAACGTCAGATGCCGATTTTGGCGCAAACATTTCCTTGCATCCACTTCCGGTTGGATCAGCCTTTGTACGATATGCAGACCATACGTATGATTCCCTTCCTTCCATCCTGAAGGATAACGGGTATAACACCAACGTATTTCACGCTTATGAGAGTGGCTTCTGGAATCGGTATACGATGTATCAGAATATGAAGTACGACAAGTTTTATAGTAAAAATGATTTTGCACAGGATGACCCGCTTGGCTGGTCCCTGTCTGATGAATCCTTTTTCCGGCAATCCGTTGAGAAAATGAGTAGTGAGGTGACCGCACCGTTCTATTCCTTCCTAATCACTCTTACCAGTCACCACCCATATCCCCTGCCTAAAGAGAAACAGCAGCTGAATGTAGGCGAATTCGAGGGAACCATGCTTGGTAACTATCTGCAATCCGTTCATTACGTGGATTCGGCACTCGGCAAGATGGTCGAGGACCTGAAAAATCGGGGATTATGGGAAAATACCATTTTTATGTTCTACGGAGACCACGACAACTCGATTAAGGAACAATCGCAATACGAGCAGTTCTTAGGACGATCGCTGAACGAACTCGATATGGCACAGATCATGAACGAGGTTCCCCTGCTCGTGCATTTACCGGACGGAGCAGCTGCCGGAACCATCGACGAACCTTCGGGACAACTGGACATCACGCCATCCGTATTGCATCTGCTCGGCGTATCCGACCAGTCCTATTATCATATGGGTAACGACGTATATGACGGGTCTGCACGTACGATTGTACTGCGTAATGGCGCATTTTCGGATGGTTCTGTATTCTATATTCCATCGGATGATTATATCTACGAGAATGGCGTTTGTTATGACCTGTCAACTCGTGACAAAACAGATATTAACGCCTGCCGTCCTGGTCATGATGAAGCAGCCAAGCGATTGCATGTCTCGGATACGGTGATTACCTATGATTTGATTCAGCGCTTTCGAGAGGAAGACAGTTCATCAGCAACATCGCAATGAGCAATATCGAAATGACAAGCTAAACAAATACACAAAATGAATTGAATTTGAAGATAAAGAGGGGAACTTGCATTACATGACATCACACACCGAACCACTCAATATTGAACAGAAATTGTTCGATGCAGCCGCAAAATTTGTGAAGCAACGTTATCCTCAGGGATGGGGCGGTGCGGGTGCCGCCTATACCGAAGCTGGTTCCCTGCTGATTAGTGTAGCTCCAGAGGTCATCAACGATGCCACGCATCTGTGTATGGAAACAGGAGCTTATCTGGAAGCCCACAAATTGAACGAGCGCGTTACCCACTCCCTCTGTATCGCTCGTGATGATGAGCATTCAGAATTCAAGGTCCTTACACCTTGCGGTGTATGTCAGGAACGATTATTTTACTGGGGTGAAGAAGTCAAGGCTGCCGTATACGATCCTTCTGGTCAACTGGTCTTCAAAAGACTGGATGAGATCCAGCCTTATCATTGGTCCAAGGCATATCGGGATAAAAAGTAATCTCCTTGCGAATTATAGAAAGTGGCTTTATAATTGTAACTACATTAGTTTCAACTAAAAGGATAATGGAGGTTTAACATAATGAATATTGAGATATGGTCTGATTTTCTGTGCCCTTTCTGTTATATCGGCAAACGCCGCCTGGAGAATGTACTGGAACAATTCCCACACCGTAATGAAGTGAAGCTGCAATTCAAAAGCTTCGAGCTTGATCCAAACGCTGCATTGAACCCAGGCAAAACCAATTCGGAATATCTGGCTGCCAAATATAATATGAGCGTGGAACAGGCCAAAGGTATGAATGCCCAGATGAATGCCAATGCTCGTACGGCAGGACTGGAATACAATATCGATGCCATGATCCCTACGAACTCCTTCTCAGCTCACCGCTTGACACACTGGGCAGATACACAAGGTAAAGCCCTTGAACTAAGTGAACGGATATTCCAAGCTGTGTTTATTGAAGGTAAACACTCCGGCGACCCTGAAGTGTTGGCTCAGTTAGCAGAGGAAGTCGGCTTGGATCGAGATGCAGCTACGGCAGTGCTGTCCAGTGATCAATTCACCGACAATGTCCGCGCTGACCAAGCGGAAGGCGAGCAACTCGGCATCCGCGGTGTGCCGTTCTTCGTATTCGACCGCAAGTTCGCCGTATCTGGCGCACAGCCGGACGAGGTGTTCCTGGATGCCATTCAAAAAGCATGGGACGATCGTTCCCCATTGACCATGATTGAATCCAACACAACAGAAACAGACGGCAGTGGCATCTGCACAGATGACGGCTGCGAAGTCCCGAAAAAAAATTAAGCCAATTCACAAAAAAAGTAGCAGGATCCAGGGATACCCTTGGATCCTGCTACTTTTTTATATGCTTTTTAATTACCCACCAAACCTAAAGATATATTTATAATTTTCACGATAACGAAGTGGGCAGAACAAAGCTGGAGAAGCGGAGCGCTCGCATTTATCCCCGGATTTCTCCCATGATACAGGGACTTTCAAAAAAATCCGGGGATAACGGCAATGGAAAGATTGTTCTGCACACGTAGTGTCTTAGCATGACCGATTATCCTTACATCTTAACCTCACGAAAGAACGATTCCGTAACCGGAACAACCACCAGTAGTTCATCAAACAATTATATTCAATTAGCGCCACCCACTCAATCCCAGAACAGTTGATCTGGATGTGGGCCCGTCCGCTTATCTGAATCCATTGCATCAATCTGTCTCAACTCATCCGGTGTCAATTCAAAGTCAAAGATGTCCGCATTCTCACGAATACGCTCCGGGGTAACCGACTTCGGAATCGTCACAATCTGATTCTGAATATCCCAGCGCAGAATGATCTGTGCTGGCGTTTTCCCATATTTCTGGGCCAGTGCTTTGAGGGTGGACTCTTGGTTCAGCTTGCCTTTCATGATCGGGCTCCAAGCCTCCAGTTGAATTCCCTGCGCCCCGCAGAAATCCTGAAGTTCCTGCTGGATCAGACCCGGATGCAGCTCTACCTGATTTACCGCAGGCACCGTTCCGCCCTCATCTATGATATCTTGCAGATGATGTACTTGAAAATTACTCACACCAATCGCACGAATACTTCCTTCGCTATATAGACGCTCGAATGCTCTCCACGTCTCCTTGTACTGGTCTCTGCCAGGCCAGTGAATTAAATAAAGATCAATCACATTCAGTCCAAGTGCTTTCTGACTGGCTTCAAATGCTCTCAACGTTGAATCAAATCCCTGATCCTCATTCCAGAGCTTGGTCGTCACAAACAGTTCGTTACGGGCAACACCACTGCTTGCAATAGCTTGTCCCACTTCTTCTTCATTGCCATAGATGGACGCGGTATCAATACTGCGATATCCAACCTCCAAAGCGGTCTCAACCGCCTGTTGTACTTCCTTACCTTTTGCTTTATATGTTCCAAATCCTAGCCATGGCATCGTTACTCCGTTGTTCAGAATCGTACAATCTGTAATATGTTTTGTCATTCTGTACCTCCCGTATGGAATTTTACCTGCTCTTGTTCTATTAACCTTCTCACAGAATTTTAAGCGACCATTCGACATACTGTCGGAGTAGATCCATGGATCGAGAGTCGTTGCAAAAGACATGAAGAACCCGCAAAGCATTACTGCCCTGCGGGTTCTGGTGTGACAGGAACATTATAAATTCCCTTGACCGTGCTGACTCTGGATTGAATTCAATCTTCTCTTCTCCTCGATGAACATTTCCTCTGCCAACTCAACACCTTGCCCTCCGAGTGAAAGCTCTGCTTGTCGCATCGCCTGCTCCGTGTGTGCCAGACGACGTTCCGCCTGTACAATGGTCTGTGCCGTCGGATGAGACATGGCCTGAGATACAGCATAATGAAGCTTGTTCACCGCATTTTGCGCCTGAGATACGGTGGTATCGGCTTGCAAACTGGAATCATAACGCTTCGGCATGAGTATTCCTCCTTGGGATTATCATGTTCCTGTTACCCCTTTAGGATGGATAACACAAGCCTTCCTTATTCTTCTTTTGTGTTTTTATCGTAACTTTAGTTGATTTCGCTACGTTTATTAGATAATCATGCCGAATCAGGAGGAAATCATTTGAAGAAAATAGTATTGACTCTCTGCCTGTTGCCTTTGCTCATTTGGTTACAAGCCTGCACTCCTGCCGCATATGAGATAGAAGGATATACCGGCTCATACATTAACCCCGACATCCCCGTCCCAACCAATGCAAAACTTATTGAAGGCTTAGCCTATTCCGATGATCCCAACTTTAAAAAAGGCGCTAAGTATGAGCTGAAACATATTGGAGGTGAGCAAGGACTCTACCCACCAATGGATTATTTTCAAAAGTTAGCGGATACAGGCTGGGTGGAATTAGAGGAAGAACGGCTGGGGCATGTACATTTTCTGAAAAAGGATAATACCGTCATCGCCATTGAAATTCGAGAAGATACCTTCCAAATTACTGAAATGGTCAAAGGTGCTATGGAGTAACACATCCTTTCACTGCTACCCAAACGCAAAGAAAGGAGAGGCACGTAGCCCCTCCCTTCCGGTGTGTGGACGGTTTTCGTCCGTCCACCTTGTTATATCCTGTTACTTCACGAACTTTGCGACTTTAGCGAGCACTTCTTCTTCTGTCGGCGCACTGATATACCGACCATTAATAAAGACAAATGCACGTTTCGCGCAAGGACCGCAATAGGATTTGCACCCAATCTTGATCTCCGTGTCTGGAGCCATTTTTTGCAACTTGGGCACAATCGATTTCAGTCGGACATGATTACACTTTTCGCATACGCGGATATCGTTAGCCATGAGTTCCCCTTCTTCGCACCCTTAGTGGTCGCCGTGATTACCTTGGGACGGATTCGTAATAACAAATCCCTCTTCCGGGAAGTAGAGGTAATCAATTTTAACACCGTTCAACAAAGGCTGATCATTCGCGAGAATGACATCAATCTCTTTATCGGTAGATACAACCGTATCATTTTCTTTTGGTGTGTCGAGATCAAGCCCGTAGTGAGCATGGTCACCATGTGCATGTGTGATGACAACGCGCAGTTTTTTTCCTTCATTCTCCGGCTTGTCCAATTCAAGCTTCAATACTTTAGCAGCATTACGCGTAATTTTGCAGTTCATTCTCTTCATCTCCTATATTGTAATTGCAGGTTTCAACAATTTCAGCATCTTAAACTACAGCATCTATTGTAAAGAAAGTTACCGCTCTTCGCAATAACATTGATGCGAATTCAATGTTAAAATGATCCCCTGGGGCCGCAAATTAAGAAGGTGCCCCCTCCTGAAGCACAGGATATTTACGTTCTGCCCGGCTCACAAACCAGTTCATCAGAATCAAAGTGACCCCGATATCA
The DNA here is from genome assembly GCF_018614975.1 of Paenibacillus polymyxa. Taxonomy (GTDB): domain Bacteria; phylum Bacillota; class Bacilli; order Paenibacillales; family Paenibacillaceae; genus Paenibacillus; species Paenibacillus polymyxa_E. The sequence goes on from NZ_JAGGNR010000014.1 coordinate 51,876, forward strand.
TCGATGGGCATAAACGGCATCACGTCAGGAAGTACCCAGTACAGCAGCGCTGGAATAATAAACAGCAGCTTTTCTCCCAAAGGAATCTGCGGAGCCCGGAGCAGCCGGGGGAGCCTTTTGAAAACTTGTGTCCATCGTTTGAACGACAGCAGTCTTCTCCACTTCATTTGAATCCCTCCGTAACATTATATATATCGCCGAAACGGCACATCCATCATTACCCCTTCAAGAACCATTCAGAACGAATGATGTAGACTGTCATTATAAAAAAATAATAAAAACGGAACGTCGCTCATAGCGTCCGTTCCTGTTATACGAATGATCTACTGTTAAGTTTCACACCTTCATCATTTTGGGTCTTGCCTCATTGTCCATTGGATAACAGTTCAGCCAGCAACATTCCCACTTCGATACAGATATCATCAAACTGTTCTACGGGAAGCGGATTAACACCCAATCCAACTTCTACCGTGAAGCCCGGTCTACCGAAATCTTGAATAAACCAGTCCTTGTATCCGGCATCACTGCCACCGAGCTTCACCGCCTTGTAGCCGGAAGCTTTGGCGAGTCTACGCGACAGCGGTCCACTCTCTCTAGGTTCCAGATCACGGTAGTTCCAATAGATCTCCTGTCCCTGACTATGCAGGGATACAACCGCATCAAATGTGTGTTGCCGCGTCCACTGCGCAAGCGCCAGTGCCTCCGGTTCTGTCAATGGCGCTGTCCCCGCATAATCCCGGGGACCAGGCGAGGTCACACCTCTTCTCGCTGCCTCTTCATCCCAATGGGCTGGAAATTGATCATTCAGATCCACCCCTCTGATGTTGGCCTTCCAGTGGGTGAAATGTGATCTGCCGGCATTCCAGGCCAACAACTGCTGTGCATGTGGATGCTGATTGACTACACCTTCCTGAACCAGTTCGACCCCGTCCGGATTAACCATCGGCACAGCCCAGAGTGTCGTCTCTTGCATCCAGCGTTCTGTCTGGTATTGATGCCATGTCCTATGCGCACTATACGCCTCAGCATACTCTTCGATAAACTTCATCAGAACTGCTGTTGTCAACCACTCATTAGCATGAACGGAAGCGTTAACATGGATATGTCTCGCCCCTTGCCCAATACGCAAATAAGGCAGCGACTTCCCCATGACACTTGTTCCAATGGACCCCATCTCGATAAACGGATATTGATTCTCCAGCTTGTCTATATCCCTCATTAATTCTCGATAACCATACTCTCCCTGAATCTTTACAATAGTTTTTCCATTCGAAGCCGGAATATGAATACAGCGACCAACCCAGTCGGTTATATTGGTAATTTCGGGATTGGCCTGGCGCAACACCTCTTCGTCCAGACCAAATCTCCCTGCAATCTCCCCTACACTTTCTCCAGGCGGTACAGCGTATCTGCGACCTGTCCCGGTGACAATACGCAGCATCTGACCTGCCAGCAAGTATGGCTGGGAAGCCACTTCCGGGTTCAGTGCAGCAAGTAACTCTTTGGTCATATGGTGTGTTGACGCAATTCGCGGCAACGTATCTCCACGTTGAACGATAATCCACTGCAGATCCATGTTTCTCTCCTTTCCACAGGAAAAGACAGGTCTCCTGTCCAGTTCTGACCAATCTCGTGTCTGTAACATATGTATGCAGGTCGGGTTGTCCGTCATGTGACATGAATCATGTTTATCTCCTGTTAATTCATAATGACGACAAAAAATCCCGAAACTTCACAGTTCCGGGATAGTCCACAACCAAAATACATTAATTAAAAGTCTTATTCATGCATATTTTGAGTATAACTATGATAATTGCGTAACCTGCCAGACAACAGGCGTCTTGGAGATCTGCTCCCCCAACCATCGACGGGTGATATTCTGGAACATTCGCGGGTCACCCGTGCAGAAAAATTGATGCACCGGAGTCTCATCCCCACTGGCCAGCTTTCGTTTATCATATAAAATCGTACTGATCTCACGTGCCGTTTCATCTGCTGAACTGATTAACTTCACTTCCTGTCCCATAACTTCCTGAATCGTGTCCATGAGAAAGGGATAATGCGTACAACCCAGAATAAGACAATCTATTGGCTGTTGTTTGATCTCCCCCAATGATTGTTCCACCGTATGTGTCGTGTGCTCGGAACGAAATTCACCTTGTTCCACCAACGGCACCAGCGCCGGACAAGCCTGACTGACCACATCAATATAGGGGGACAACTGCTTGAGTGCCGATGTATACGCCCCACTACCTATGGTACCCGTGGTACCAATCACACCAATACGTCCTGTACGTGTCGCTGTGATTGCGGCCCGCGCACCCGGATGTATAACACCAATGACAGGCATATTCACCTTGCCACGGATATACTCCAACGCGGCTGCTGTTGCTGTGTTACAGGCGATAACGATAACCTTCGGATCGAATTGGATCAAGAAATCAACGATTTGTTCCGTAAATTGTTTTACTTGTTCGGACGAACGGGGTCCGTACGGTGTCCGGGCAGTATCCCCAAAATAAATGATCTTTTCCCGCGGGAGCTGACGCATCACTTCCTTGGCGACGGTCAATCCCCCCACACCGGAGTCTAATATAGCGATTGCTTGCTGCACGAACACACCGCTTCCTTCTTCATTGAATTGGTTCTCAAAACGATTGTTTCTCAGAGCTTTCTTCCTACCGTATGAATATTCCGGCAAAAAGGTACCTACATCTTACCCGATTTCATCGCAGGGTTCAAATTAAATCCGCTCGCTACGTCATCTATGTGTGGACACGCAACAAAGCAGGCTGTCCTCTAATTAGAGGACAGCCTGCTTATCCCAAGCTTTGCTTAGTTGTCGTCCTTGGACTCATCCGCAGGAAACTTCGCTACGATGTCAATTCCGGGTTCATCCACTGCTTTATCGATATCCTTATCAACAATGGCTGCCGATATACGAATCTCTTTCCCTTCAGCGCAATTGCGCCAGGATTGAACATCCTGAATCACGACATCTGCGGTCTCTTTAACTTTGGATACGATCTGTGAACTTTGTTCTCCCACGATACCAGCCAGTTCCTGACCTTTCTCCGATACCTGACGAGCACCTTCTGTAATATCCTGACGAAGTTCACGTCCCGATTTCGGCGCCAGCAATAATGCCGTTACTGAACCAACCACGGAGCCAATAAGAGCTCCCCACAACAAACTTTTGTTAGAATCCTTCACGTCACATCTCTCCCTTTACTATTGTTGAAGTACCGGATCAGAAGCAACGCTCTGTCGCTCAGCCATCCGGGCGAATGCCTACTCTGTTGATACATTATAAGCAGCACAGGCTTGACTTGACACTCCAGATGTTAAAAATAATCCGAACCCCTTTTTGAATGGATGCAAATGACTTGGCTTAAATTCAGTTCTGACGAGCCGGCTCGAGATCAGCGGCGGCATGCTCATCCCCCGGGTCCAAATCAATAACATATCGTCCAGGTGCAATCAATGCCGCCTGATGCTCACAACGCCAGCGACGTCCACCTGAAGAACCCAGCGTCTGTCCATCTTGCAGAACATCTCCCTGATCAAATATGTAATACGCTGCACCCAGTAAGGTCTGAGCCACCGTATCCGGATCAAGACCGACGAAGTGACACTGGACATCAGGTACACCCAGCGCAGATAATCCCACGGTATCCATGACCAACCCGCGCTGTTCCTCTGTACCTCCGGCTTGATACATTCGAACGTTCATGGCTGCATACAGATGTTCCTCACGTTCCTGAGCTTGCGTATATGCTTCAGGTTCAACCAGCTTATCACTGCCATACCAATACAGCGCATCACAGGTCACACTTTCCATGATTGCCAGCACAGTCTTCTGAAACAGCTCCAAGCGCTGTTTTCGAGGCATGGCAGCCGTGAACATATCATGTATCCGGATGGAGTACCGCGAAGCTTCTACAACCTGTCCCACTTCCGGCCAATGCCATGCTTGTTGCAGAGCACCACCAAAACGTGCACGATCCGCGATTTCATTCACAGGAAGCATACAAGTCTGAGCAGGGATATCCCCTTCCTGAAAGGAAACCTTATGGTCCAGATGATAGAAGACGAGCATCTCATGCTTTTGCCCTCCGCTCTCTTGTTTCACATCCAGTCGGACTTGTCCAGTATGACGAATCATAGCTTCCTGCAAACGCAGGCGATCCACCTCTGGACGTTCCCGGAACAAGAGTTCAACCATATACACCGGATGGAATCCGGAAGGTGTGTCATTCGTTTCGTTACTTTCAGTATTTACTTCATTGAATTCTTTTGATTCATTTGACATACGATTTCCCTCATTCCTTACGCTGTCCCTCGGCCTGTGCCGTATTGAAAGGACCAAGTTCTGTTTCCACGTAGGCACTAACCTGAGTAGTAAAATGTTCAAGTATACTCGGCAACTCTACGCTAAGCGGATGGAGCTCAGACCGCTCCCAACTGTAATAATCCTGCACCAGTGGCTTGCGTAACGTGACAAGCTGACGCAATATCTCATAGGTTGGATTATCAAAAACCTTTTCTTCATAATTAATCTGAATAATATCATCATAACTGCTCGCATCTCTCATGATGAAGCCGTCTATCAGATAACTTCCCACATCGGTAACAATCTCGATCGCCAGGTGAAGACAACGTTCCTGTACCATCCCCAGCATGAGACTGCCATCCCAAGCTTCTGCTGCCACGCGAAGCCCTTCAGCTACTTCCGGTACAGCAGCAAGCCGGCGGGCAATCTGTTCTCTGTTCACATAATACATTCGTTCACTTCCCGTTCAGTGAGTTATCGGTTCCGTTTCCCTCTTCGCTTAAGCCAGAATATCATCACAGGACAAGCGATTAGAAACACAACAAAAATATATAGAAATTCCATAACGTCTCTTAAATCGCTCATGCAGAGTCCCCTTTATCTCAACGTAGTTTGAATGACAGATCAGATTTCGTAGTCCACTGCAATTGACTGTTCTCTGACTTCGTTCATGTACTTGATAACTTCCTGATGAAGCGGGTGTACCTGATACGCCTGGAGATCCTCCAGTGACGCAAACTCCGCCGTGAGTGAAATGTCGAACGATCTCTCCGAGCGAAGCACATCAATCCCGATTTCAAGTGAAACCAGGACATCAATTTTACCTTCCAGATTGCGAAGCACCTGGGCTGCAGCTTCAATACTTTCTGCTGAGCGATCTTTCATTTTGAACAGGACAATATGTTTTATCATCTGGGCAAGCACCTCGTTTAATATAATAGTAGGAATGAATGAATTTTCATGTATCCAAAATATATCATAACGTTCTCTATTACGAAAGGATACTTGGAAACGTTCTCTTGATAAGAAAAACTAATCCGAACCGTTTTCTTTCGATTCGGATTTCTTTTGAGATCCATCCTCCGTCTGTTTCGCGGATTCATCCTGTAGAGTTTGTCCTGTTTCCGCCTGCTGCTTGATGTTGTCCGGGGTTTGCTGCGGTTTGGACCATTCACGATTCATCAGATACTCCTGATCTTCCTGATCTTCCTGTTTCTTCAACACTGCAATGGCCTGTCTGAGCTTTGCAGGCAATGGAAGACCGATTTTGGCATAATTCTCGGTAATCGAAATGAGTTCATTCACTAGATAGAAATAAATAGCTCCGCCTTTGATAAAATCAGTTCCCATGATCAGATCAATTCGGTGGGCAAGCAAAACAACGGTCAGCATGAGCCCTTTGCGAGCAATTCCCCAGAATCCAATGTTGCTATTCAACCCGGTTCCTGTTCTTACCGCCGCTGCCAAACCTGTTATATAATCCACAGCCATCGCAACCGCGAGCAGGCTCAGCAATTGATCCCATCCGCCAAAAGCAAACGTAACAAATGCTCCCGAGATGACAGCAAAGGTATTCACAGATAGATGCACGTTCCTCACCTCTCCCTTACACATGAGTATCATACAATATATGTAAAAGTAAGAGATTTGACAGGTCACATGTCATGCTGAACATGCGGATTTATCATTTCAGATTTGTGCACATCCTTTTCGCAACAAGGGAACGAAAATCACATTATTTTGGGGAATTCAGGGAAATAAACCGCATCATATCAACAAAAACAGATAAAAGTTCTTTAGACCTAATAATAAGCAATTAGAACTATTTTATTTTTATTCCTGTTCAATTTTCTCCCTCATTTTTAGTGAAACATTGTAATCTAGGAATATACTAGGATGTGAATTGGCGCATGGTCTAGTTCGTAGTTCCCTCTTTATCGTGAATTGACGCATTGACGCATTTGTAACCGGTAAACCAGGCACTTGAAAGTACCCCGTTGTTTATTGTAGTATTTGGTTAAAAAAATCGGAGGAAATATGCCTAATCAACCAGAACAACATTCCATCCAGGCGTGGTCTCTGATCAACCGTAAATACTTGGGAAAAGGCGTCCGTGTTAAACGATTCCGAAAACCGACACGCTGTCAAATCCGCAATCGTGTTCTTCTTGCCGTGCTGATGGCCAATGATATCAAGTTGTCCCAGCTTGCTGAAGACCTCTCCATCTCTTCACGCAGTGTCAGTGCGTGGGTATATGAAGGACGGATACCCGGCAGTACCAATTTGGACAAGACTTGCCAATTACTCGGCTACCCGCGTCATATTCTCTTCAATGAAGAAGTTGTGCGTAATAGCCCTGTCATATGTCAACCCGAGTCATCTCGCTTCATGAAGCGTACGGTGACCCGTTCTCCGGTTAGTAACCGTATTTTGACAGGCTTGTGTATGGTCCATGATTTGTCGGTGACAGATGTCAGCCACTGGATCGGGGTTCATCCCGGCACTTTCCGCAAATGGCTGCATCAGGGAACACTGCCTTCTGCTGCGTTTCAGGAACAAGCGGAGCAATTTTTCCGTATCCCGAAAACTATTTTGTTCGCAGATGTCATCTTGAAAGATCGTCGTAACAACTAAATAAGCGAACAGCCAAAAGGCTCTGATCTCCCCATAGGGAGGCCAGAGCCTTTTCTAAATGAAACTATATCCCCTTCTCTCCCGATCTTGAAGCAGCCTCCTGGCTCTTCCATCAGTAATGTCAGGTAGATGCCCCTTCTCCGCCTTTTAGTCCCAACCAACGCGTTTATAGTGCTCTACAAGCTAAGTTTATGCAATCTTGAAGACCAAACTTCCTCAAAGTACACCCTCACCTCGTGTTTAATACTTCATTGATATATCTCAATCCGGTATATCGAGGACGAAGCGTATGCGCTGTGTTGAATGCATGTTCCACCATCTCCGGGGTTACACCGAGTTGCTCAGTAGTCACAGGTCCACCTACTTGCTCCAACCATGCGATGAGTTGAGAAGCCTCCGGCAATTGGTCATATATTCCAAACACAGGTTCACCCGATGTCTGTGCAAGTTCTTTATATTTCACCGTAAGCAATGCACATGTTACGCCAACTTTGGCACCATGCAGAACCGGTCTTTCTCCCGCTTGCATCAGACCCATCTCCAAGATGTGGGACAGATGATGCTCACCTCCGGATGCCGGACGGGAATGGTCAATGATCAGCATGGAGATACCGGAAACAATTAATGCGTCCATTAATACAGCTACTCCCTCTGCTCGCCCCTCCGCAATAGCTTGTACATGATCTATGCAGGTATTCAGCGCTTCTTCTGTCATCCGATAAGCAACTGGACAGAACGGTTCTCCGCCAAGTTCACGAGAAACAATCCAGTCTGCAAGTGAAGTATATTTACCAAGCATATCTCCGAATCCGGCAGCTGTCATCACCTGGGGGGCTTGCTCCAGAATATCCAGATCGGCAAAGATAGCCTCCGGCGGAACAGCCTGAAATGTTTGTTTGACGCCGCTTACAATTAAGGGTGCACCCGCAGAGGTAAACCCATCCACTGAAGCTGCTGTCGGTATCGACAAAAAGGGCTTGTTCATTTTGGAACAAACAAATCTCACCAGATCATGAATGGTACCTGAACCCACCGCAATTACAGCCTGACTTTCCTGTCTCACACCCAACATGACCTGTACAATAGCTGCTTCATCCGCAATGATATCCCCCGTCCGATTCTCCGGTAGAGCGATCTCATCCACATGCATTCCCGCTTCGCGAATACTACTCAGCACATCAGATCCAGCGGCCCGAAACGTATGTCGATCATAAACAACCGTCACCTGACGATATCCTTGCTCAGACAAATAACCCGGTAACCTTTGAATGGCCCCAGCTTCCAGATGTATCAGCATATCCACCACTCGGTGTTGATGACCGCAAGCACACTGCTGTGCTTCCTCATTCCATGCTGCAATTCGTTCGTTCATATTCATTCGATCTTACCCTCCCATATGAGATATCATGCATAATTAACGGGTTAAACCCACAAGATAAAAAAGGAAATAAAATGTGATGATTTTCCTGATCACACTTTACTTCCTGTACCCTATATTTGCAAATCCATATCTCACATTTCCAAGTAGGTGAAGCAATGAAATTAACAAAAGAATTAGGAATTTCGCTCGGATTTCTGGCCGGAACCACCTTTGGCAGCGGTATCGCTTTTTTGTTTCGTCTCCAGTCGGTTGAAGTGGTTGCCAGTGTTACGCTATTTGGTATTGCAGGAGCCATTGCCGGGATCATCACGGCCGTCATTCTGCGCCAGCGGCAACATTAGAATGCCAGCTGCTGCATGCCAGATTCGCACAAATGATCCAAAAAATAAAAAAAGGTTCGTGAATTGCCTAGAGCAACTCACGAACCTTTCTTTGGTTAGATGCGGTCGAGAGGACTCGAACCTCCACGGGGGGTTAGCCCACACGGACCTGAACCGTGCGCGTCTGCCAATTCCGCCACGACCGCATAATATGTATCTCTTCATCCATCGATGAAAAGTGTTCCGGTGAAGCAATTCCTTGTTTTACCGTAATTCAGAGTATACATGCTCCAAAATAAAAATGCAACTTCTTTTTTATTCATTCAAGCATAGGACATATGTCCTTTTTTATCAACTTCAAACACCCTATCGTAACATTAAACAAATAATCCATCCATACAAATGCAAAAATGAAGGAGAGATCTACTTTGAAAAGGATCAAATCTGTGCTTTATCGGTGCCGGGTTTCATGCATCCACGAATATTTACCCTTCTGTTATCGAAGCCGGAGCGCAGATCCAGGCCATCGCCACACGAAGTATGGAACGCTCTGAAGCAGCTCTGCTGCGATTTGGCAGCAACGGAAAAGCTTACTCCCCTTCATATGGTCGATCTGATGCGTTACTTATTCGGAGAAGCAATACGAGTTACAGGCACAACCGTGAAGGATGGGAAACATGGATCTCCCATGTCCGGAGCTTATCGCGATCTTTATCTACGCGGGTTTGTTGGTGAAATGGTGCACTTCATCGCGTGTTGCCAGAATCAGACGGTCCCTCATTCCAGCGCCAAGGATAATATTGCAACGATGGTTCTATATGACTCCATTCTATCGTCACTGAAGTAGCGCATATACGCTCATCATCATATTTTATACATCCAGAGAAGAGCCTGAAACCGGGGCTTTTTTTTATCTTATAGACATCATCGCATCTGCCTTCGCTAGAGTTAGGGTTTATAATCTGCCTAATAAGTGATATGCTCTTTCATGAACTATACGTACTTTATGTAATGTAACCACCCAAATAGATACCATAGAAAATCACCGTAAAGTGGAGGTGTACTATAATGAATAAGGACGCAACCAAGCTATGTCCCGCGCCATACGGCTGTTCCGTGGAAGTTACCCTCAGTGTGATCGGAGGCAAATGGAAAGGTGCCATTTTGTATCATTTATTCTCAGGTCCTTTGAGATTTAACGAGATTCGAAAATTGTTTCCTGACATCACCCAGCGTATGCTCACCCTGCAACTTCGAGAGTTGGAAAGCAGCGGAATTGTGCATCGTGAAATATACCCCCAGATCCCACCTAAAGTGGAGTATTCCCTCACACCTTTTGGTGAAACGTTACGGCCGATCATCTTCAGCATGCGAGATTGGGGAGAAACGTATACGAATGAGGTTCTGGCCAGATCCTCACAAGAGGTATAAAACACAAAAGAAGCTGTCCCTGGTTCTTAGGGAACAGCTTCTTTACTTACTTATTTAATAACCGTCTGGATCGTAACCGTACGGTTACGCCCGTCTTCCTTCGCTTGATACAATGCATTATCGGCCAAGTGAAACAGTTCTGTGGATGTTGTGGAGTGCTTCGGATATTCAGCAATCCCAGCCGAGATGGTGACGGAACGATCTATAGGCAATATGCTTTCTTCGACTGTTATTCGAATACGTTCAGCAAGCTCAAAAGCCACGATAGACTCGGAATTTCTTAACAAGACTACAAATTCCTCTCCACCAAACCGGGCGCAGACATCTTCTGGTCGAACAGACAATTGAATGATATTGGCAATGTGTTTCAATACTTCATCCCCAGCATGATGCCCGAATGTGTCATTAATGGACTTGAAGCGGTCAATATCCAGCACAATAATAGAAAATGGCGCTTCATCCTGAATCCATGCCTGGATGACTTCTTCGAAGGTTCTGCGATTGTTCATACCTGTTAAAACATCGGTCCTGGCATCAGAGACAAGCTGGTTTGTCTGTTTCCTAAAGTTCACCAATGCTCCAACAACTGCTCTTGTTAGAAGGTCTGCCTCTCTATTCCAGTGAGGTTTCATCACCGGTAGATCCACTTGTCCCTTATCGACCTGATTCACCAAGTCAGCCAGCATAACAAAAGGACTGGCCAGCTTGCGGGCAACCCGAACCACAATAAGGGTCAGGATCAGGAAAGGCACTGAAGTGTACAGCAACAACATACGGATATGATGATTCAACTGGTCGTTCACCGTTTGGGTTGGAGACACGATGACGACGCCCCAATCTGTTGATGGAACTTTGTAATAACCTGCAAGTGAATCCACACCTGCCAGGTTTTTGTATCGTTCTTTACCGTTCTCGTTTACTAGCAGCTTTTGCACCACTTCATTTTCACTGATATTTTCACCAATTCGGTTGGTATTTGGGTGAAATAACAAAGTACCCTTCTTATCCACAATAAAAAAGTAGGAACCATTACTTGTCTTGAGCTGACTGCCAAAAGACAGACTCAATATATTATTTTCCTGCAAAAAGATATTTCCACCGATTGTTCCTTGATACTCCCCTGCCGAATCAAAGATCGGTTCACTGACAAATACAATTCTGCGTTTGGTCCTGGATGTCTGGTACGCTTCGGAGATATACGAAGCCCTCAATTTAACTGCTTCTTTTGCTGCATTGGAACTAACACGGTGACCTACGCTAGCCTGTGAGTAAGGTGAGGTAGACCTGACTACTCCCGCTTTATCTACCAAAGCAACAGAATTGAAAAAATTACTGCTGCTTCGAACCAAATCCAATGTGGAATTCAATTCATTTGTATTGGAGTGATCCATATCCGGGAAATATGTGGCTGCATATTTCAAGCTCTCCTGCATGGAATAAAAAAGCGAATCCAGAGTTTGGCTCATTTGCACAGCGCTTGCATAGTTTAGCGACAGAGTGTTATCAATGAGTGACTGTTTCTGAGATGTATAAGATGAGATGACCATGATGGTCAATGTCATTATAACTGAAATAGTGACCAACCCGCCGAGTAGAGCCGTAAGGCTGATCTTCTTGATGTTTTTTATTTTTCTTCGTAATCTAGATCTCTTGATCTGTGCAATCATCGTTTACTTCCCCCGGATTTTCATGAAAAAGGCATATTCCTTCTATCTTATACGAAAGTTGTTAAGATCAAATAAAGAGGTTGAGAAATCTTAACAATTACATCGTAAGATTGACGATTTAATGACATTTTACTTTCCCTGGAAGAATCACTGTTCAGGATCGCCCTAATCGACAATGATATATCCTTCTTCTGGCTCTTGTTCAACAAACCCTGCCATCTGACGAACCTGAAATCCGATCGGGTGATGACTACCCATTAAAATGCGATTTTGAACTTCATCCGCTGTTTCTGTAGGTAATGCGAATGCACGTGTATAAGCAAACTGTGCCTGAAGTGTCGTATAGATCGCATTGACAAGCCGATCGTTGCCCGCACGCCCGAACACATTAAGGATCACAGCTCCGTCCGAGTCCAGCTTGTCCTTGACCATGGCAAAAAAATCACTGGATATAAACTGCTCGGGTGTACCCGTTGCGGTAAAGGCATCAATAATAATATAATCATATGTCGCAGCGGGTTCCTGGCCTAATAATTCACGACCATCCCCAATGAGCACAGGATTTCCCTCATATCCAAAAAAGGTCTGGCTCAACTCCACGACCTCTGCGTCCAGCTCAGCCACCTTTACCTGACGATCAGACAAGTAGGTTGGCAATGTGCCAATACCATGTCCCACCACAAATACGGTATTAAACTCAGGATCATTCCGTTCCATTAGATGCACCATCGCTCTTGGATACTCCAACACCATCCGGTTAGGCTCATCCAAATCCATGGCTCCCTGCACAGCTGCGTTGGAGAATTCTAATACACGAAACTGGCCCTTCTCTCCATATAGCTTTTTGGTATCATATACCGTCAGCTCATGCTGTTCACTTTTATTCCGATACAGAACTCTCACTAACCGTTCTCCCTTCAATCTCTTACACCCAGTCGACATATACCTTCATTCTATTACACGGGATGACAACATACCACCCTATACTTGAAAGATCGTAGTACAACAAAAAAAACCGTTCCGATCATTCGGAAACGGCCTTTTGATGAACCATTCAACACCACTAAGACCCTATGGCCTCATGCAGAGCCTGGACATATGCTACACCCAGATTAGAGAGAGAAGTACTCTTGTGGCTTATCCAACCTACATTAATGGATTCCTCACATTCCAGCGGTACAGGAATGATCTCGTTTCCGTTCAGATCGGCGCTAAGTACGCCCGTAGAGATTGTATACCCATTCAGACCAATCAATAGGTTAAACAATGTTGCGCGATCATTGACCTGTATGCTTTTGGGGTGAGATAACGTACTCAGGATCTCTTCGGAAAAATGAAAAGAATTGTACTCTCCCTGATCAAATGACAAGTACGGATAGTCCTGCAGTTGCTCGATTGCAACCGACTCCTGCTTCGCCAGCGGGTTCTTCACACTGATAAAGATATGGGGCTTGGCTGTGAACAAACTCGTGAAAACCAATCCCGCATCTTTTAACAATTTGTTAATCACCTTGGCATTGAACTCATTCAAATACAGGATGCCAATTTCACTGCGCAGGCTTTTCACGTCCTGAATAATCTCGTAGGTCTTTGTCTCCCGAAGCGCCAACTCGTATTCATCCTGACCATACTGCTGTACCAGACGAACAAAGGCATTCACCGCAAACGCATAATGCTGCGTCGATACAGAGAAGTGCTGCGGGGATGGCTTGGCGTTCAGATAACGATTCTCCAGCAATTCAGCTTGTTCAACCACCTGACGTGCATAACTCAGAAACTCAACTCCTTCTTTAGACAGAGATATTCCCTTATTGGTACGTTCAAAAATAGTAATTCGCAACTCCTGCTCCAGATCCCGAATAGCATTCGAAAGGCTGGGTTGCGAGATAAACAACCTTTTGGCTGCTTCATTCATGGAACCGCGCGTGGCAACTTCGATCACATATTTTAGTTGTTGTAGGGTCACTGCACTATTCCTCTTTTCGTATCAATTGAACCTATTATATACCAAAAGAGGATCTGACCTTAAGCCAAGCTTGCCGTCGGTCTCACTACAATCTCATTTACGTCCACCTCCGCCGGTTGGCTAATGGCGAACAAGATACTTTGTGCAATCGCCGAGGCGGGAATGGATATGCGCCGATACTCTTTCATGAGATCACGTGCTTCTTCATCAGAAATCGTATCCGCGAGTTCCGATTCTGTCACGCCTGGTGATACAAGGGTTACACGGATATCTCCGCCTACTTCCTGTCGCAACCCCTCCGAGATGGCGCGGACCGCGTATTTGGTTGCACAATACACCGCTGCCGTTGGTGACACGGCATAGGCTCCAATAGAGGCGACATTAATAAACTGGCCGAAACCCTGCTTTTTCATGACGGGTAGTCCAGCCGCAATGCCATGCAGAACACCACGAATGTTAACATCGATCATGCGATTCCACTCGTCTACCTTTAACGCTTCAAGGGGAGATAGCGGCATGACTCCAGCGTTATTTAAAATAACATCGATACGTCCATAGCGAGTTTGAGCGAGGTCAACGATCGTTTGCATCTCTTCCAATCTGGTAACATCCAGCGAATGATACGCCACCGATCCGCCTTCCAAACGAATGGAGGAGGCCAATGCCTCCAAACGTTCCATACGTCTAGCTCCAATAACTACATGTGCTCCATGCTGTGCAAGCAATCGAGCTGTTGACTCACCAATTCCACTACTCGCACCGGTAATCACAACAACTTTCCCTTTTACATTGGACATATTAAATCGCTCCTTATTCGGTTGTTATTGTACATTTTCTCTATACAAAACCATGCCTGCATGATACAAAACGCCGTCCCTGAAGTCTCCATCAGCTGTAAATCCCGTATCATCCACATACTCTATATGTTTCCCATGAACAATATAGCGACCCTGATATGCACTTTGCCGATCTCCTCTCGCTTCATCATATCTACCGCAAGGAAGAAGTTCGTGTCTGATATATCCATCCTTCGTGGCCCACATCCCCACATACGGGTGTTTGGGTTCTTGTTGGTCGCCCATTGAATTACGCTCCATTGTTTCTCGCTCCTCTCTGCTTCAAAAGATTCCGTTGCTTATCTCTATTATGCAGAGGATCAGTCGTTGTACGATAGAAAAATCCCGCAATATTCTTGCCTATTCCTCCAGCGCGTTTTAAAATAATAGTAATAGCGGTTTACAAGGAGGCTGCAATTCATGCTTATCAAAACAAATGAAACGGATACGGGCATCACGGAGCAGCAGCAACAATTGGCGCAACTTATTGAGCATTTCACCCCAAATGACGGGATACATCCAACAGCAATTCCATCGCTTGCTTTAATCCGCGCCTCCGAGATCTCACAACCCATATATTCCGTTCATCAGCCTGCCCTTTGCATTGTCGCCCAAGGTTCCAAATTAGTTATACTCGGCCGCGAGAGCTACACCTACGACTTGTCACAATATTTGGTGGCTTCCGTAAACTTGCCTATTTCAGGGCAGGTTGTACAGGCGACAACCGAACATCCCTATCTATGTATTCGACTCGATTTTGATTCAGGACAGATTTTCGATCTGATTCAGGATACGCCTTCTGCACAACCCAAACCTGACCATTCAACACGAAGAGGATTGTTTGTTAGCTCAACCACACCTTCCCTTCTTGAAGCCGTGATCCGATTGGTTCGGCTACTGGATACACCTGAAGACATTCCCGTCCTTGCCCCTATGTTTATCCGCGAAATTCTATATCGTATTATCCAGGATGAACATGGACATTCCATCAAGCAGTTTGCTATTCAGGACAGTCATGCACAGCACATCGCCGAGGTGATCGAAGTCATCCAATCCGATTACGCTAAGCCACTTCGGATTGAACAACTAGCTGCCATGATCAACATGAGTTCTTCCTCATTACACCATCATTTCAAAGCCATTACCGCCATGAGCCCTTTGCAATTTCAGAAACAAATTCGATTGCATGAAGCCCGGCGAATGCTGCTTGCAGGTTCAACCGATGCCGCCGACGCTGCGTTCCAGGTTGGCTATGAAAGCCCGTCTCAATTCAGCCGGGAGTATGCCCGCATGTATGGTCTCCCTCCCAAAAGCGATATCAAACGACTTCGTCACACACTCGATATTAAATGCTAGAAACAGCAAAAAGACCCGCGTCATCATGACGTGGGTTTTCAGATTCAAATCGGCAGCACTGCCATCAAATGAATATGTTCTGTTTTTCAAAAACAGACATCTGGTTCTCCCCGGTAATAGGACATTCATCAGGATACATACTTCGTTTCTCCAACTTCTCATCGATAAAATCAACGACTTGTTGTAGCGAAGCAATCTGTGCTTCAACTTTCTTCCGGTGATTCACCAGCATCTCCCGTTCATCCGGGAAATCTGCGAGATCGGAATCCATGGACATTTGTAAATAAGGCTTCATTTCCTCCAGAGACATTCCTGTTTTTTTCAGGCAAGTGATCAACTTCATCGTATGGATATCCTCCGAGCGATATACCCGATGGCGATTGGCCTTGCGTTCCGCCCGGGGAAGCAGCCCAATCTTCTCATAATAACGAATTGTATCTTCTGATAATCCGGCCTGTTCTGACGTTTCTTTAATGGAGAACATTAAATTGTCGCTCATCATATGGGCCTCCTCCACATTCATTTCTCTCCATATTACAACTTAGAGCTGACTCCAAGTCAAGCATGATCCTTTCAATCCCAGCACCCCTTGACTTGGAGTCGACTCCAAGTTATAGAATGAGCGCAGCATACAGATTCGTTCTGTAATCCCATTCTATCTGGAGGTATATATGAATAACCAAAATCAGCTTCGCACCGCTCTCATCACAGGTTCAACATCAGGCATTGGTCTTGAACTGACACGCAAGTTACTGGCTGAAGGATGGCAGGTAATCGGTCTCAACCGCTCTGCTTTCCCATCCGAGGATACCGATATTCAGAACGCCTTACGTTCAGGCAAGCTTCGTTGGGTTCAGGCCAATCTGACCAACTACGACAGTCTGAGGACTGCACTGGATCAGATTAAATCCGGTACTGATTCAATTGATGTTTTGTTTAACAATGCGGGTGGCAGCGCTTCAGAGCTTCGTTTCTCTGATCAGGGGCATGAACTACACTTTGAACTTCAGACGGTAGTCCCTTACATCATCTACATGGAACTCGTTGAGCTATTGCTTAAAGGACAGATGAAAACAGTTATTAATACTTCCACCACCTCGTTCAATATGGTCAGACAATTTGATATGAACATCCTGGAACGTCCAGCCGAATTCAAAAAGCTGTTTGGTCCTTATGCCACCTCGAAGCTCGGTCTATCTCTATGGACACGTGAGGTTGCCAAGTCTACCAGTGCGGATGGCATACAATTACTAAGCGTAGATCCCGGTGGAAATAATACGCTAAGGGGCAACAAAACATCCGGCCTGCCCTTCTATATCAAACCTATTATGAGATGGTTCTTTCCTCATCCAAGTCATGGTGCTTCATTGCTCTACAGTGCGGCTTTATCACCCACCAGACATGAATCCGGTACATTTCTGGTGAAAAATAAAGCGACAGCGCTTCGTTTCACAGAGCAAGGCCCTGCTGTTTTAAAGCGGGTAAACGAGATCTACGAGCAGCGTTTTCATACAACGCAGGCATGACGGGCAAACTGCCGAACGACTGATGAAAGAGCATCTTCAATCCGATCTGGAATTCTGCCTTCATTTGATTCGATAACCGGATTCGTGGATTGTTCGACTTTCTCACATACGTATAAAGACGTGACCGCATGCGGTCACGTCTTTTTTGCCCTTTGTCCCTCATATTATCCAGGCCCTGATTCATAGGTGTAAACATAACGATGCAATGTCGCGTGTGACATGTTATTGAATCTGGAGGGATCATTCAATGACCAAAGGACAGCAAGCAAACGAAAAACCATTCATCATCCCACAACCCATTCGCAGTGATGGCGCTGGAGGACCTGATCTGGGACCCAGAGACGTCATGAGAGATATACAAAACCCTGATATGCTGGTACCTCCAGCTACGGATAACGGGTTATTGCCCAATCTGAGAATGTCTTTTTCCGATACACATATGCAATTGAACCATGGGGGTTGGTCACGTGAAATCACCGTACGGGATCTCCCTATTGCCACTACACTGGCAGGTGTGAACATGAGCCTGACACCGGGAGGTGTACGAGAATTGCACTGGCATCAACAATCTGAGTGGGCCTATATGATCTGGGGAACGGCAAGAATCACTTCGGTAGATCAGAACGGACGTAATTTTATTGCGGATGTCGGACCTGGCGATCTCTGGTTTTTCCCAAAAGGTCTACCCCATTCCATTCAGGGACTGGAGGATGGTTGTGAATTTCTGCTTGTGTTTGATGACGGGTCCTTCTCCGATCTGAATACGTTATCCATATCGGATTGGTTTGCCCATACCCCACCAGAGGTATTGTCTGTCAATTTCGGGGTGCCCGAATCCGCTTTTCAGTCAATGCCGAAGAAACAGGTCTACATTTTCCAAGATACCGTCCCGGGTTCCATCGAGAGCCAGGAAGTTCAGTCGCCATATGGTACCGTTCCTCTCACATTCAAACACAGATTGCTGGCCCAGGAACCACTCATTACCCCCGGCGGAAGCGTCCGGATTGTCGACTCCACCAACTTCCCCATCTCAACTACCGTTGCAGCCGCACTCGTTGAGATCCGATCTGGCGCCATGCGTGAACTGCACTGGCATCCCAATGCAGATGAATGGCAATACTATCTGACAGGACAAGGGAGAATGACTGTATTTGGAGGCAATGGCATTGCTCGCACATTTGACTATCGGGCTGGGGATGTCGGATATGTTCCTGTCGCAATGGGACACTATATACAGAATACTGGTACAGACACTTTATGGTTTTTGGAGATATTCCGAAGTGATCGATTCGAGGATGTATCGCTGAATCAGTGGATGGCGTTAACCCCGCGGGATCTGGTCCGCGACAATCTGAATGCGCCGCCTGAGTTGCTCAATGCCTTGCGTAAAGTAAAATGGCCTGTCGTTTAAATCAGTATGTATATCTATCATTTAAGCTGAAATGGGATAATTTACAAATAATCCCACTATATAAGGAGGAATATGAAAGATGAGAGCCGTTACGTTTCAGGGAATCAAGGACGTTCAAGTCAAGGAGGTTGAAGATCCCAAACTGCAACAAAAGGATGACATTATCGTTCGTATTACTTCCACAGCTATATGCGGATCGGATCTGCATATTTATCAGGGAGCCTTGCCTGCTGCCAAAGATTATGTTATCGGTCATGAACCGATGGGCATTGTAGAAGAAGTAGGTCCGGAAGTGACACGTGTGAAGAAGGGGGACCGCGTGGTCCTGCCTTTTAACATCGCTTGTGGTGAATGCTTCTATTGCAATCATGACATGGAGAGCCAGTGCGATAATTCCAATGGCAATCCGGATATTCATACAGGTGGTTATTTTGGGTTCACCGAACGCTACGGAAATCACCCCGGAGGTCAGGCAGAATTATTGCGTGTTCCTTACGGGAACTTCACTCCGTTTGTGATTCCGGAGTCCTGTGAACTTGAAGATGAAGCATTATTGTTCCTGTCTGATGTTCTTCCAACCGCATATTGGAGCGTGGAGAATGCCGGAGTTAAACCGGGAGATACGGTCACTGTACTCGGTAGTGGACCCATTGGGCTGATGACGCAGAAATTCGCCTGGATGAAAGGTGCCAAACGCGTTATTGCTGTGGATCGCCTGCCCTATCGACTGGAGAAAGCCAAACGTTTGAACGATGCAGAGATCTTTAATTTCGAAGATTACGATGATATGGGTGAGCACATTCGTGAGATTACACAAGGCGGGACCGACGTTGTTATCGACTGTGTAGGTATGGATGGTAAAAAGAACATGCTGGAAGAAATCGGACAGAAGCTGAAACTTCATGGCGGTTCACTGAGTGCGATCGAAATCGGCATGAAGGCCATTCGCAAATTCGGTACACTCCAACTTACGGGTGTATATGGCTCTTCCTACAACATGTTTCCGTTAGGCAATCTGTTTGAACGCAATATCAACCTCAAAATGGGACAAGCTCCTGTTATACATTACATGCCTGAATTGTTCCGCAAAATCACTGCTGGTGAATTCGATCCAACGGAGATCATCTCCCATCGGATTTCACTGGAGAATGCAAGCGATGCGTATCGCATTTTCAACGATCATGAAGACGAATGTACCAAAGTTATACTAAAACCCTGAACCGTCGCTTTGACTATAAATATGCAGAATAAAACAAGCAGAACTACCTGTCCAAGGTACTCTGCTTGTTTTATTTTATCGACATTCATTCGGGTACCGTTACATAAACTGCTCAGCTAAATGGTCTCTTACCTAATCAGACATGAGTCGGTTTAATCGCTTGGATATACACACTTTCTCCCTGGAAGCTGTCGAGCTTCCCGTTCGTTGTCACTTCAAAATTGAAAAATTTTCTGATGATGGACGGTGCACTCAACATGCTTGCTTCAAGTTCCCCTCTCTCCCGTTCCGGCAGTGCTGCACGGTTACACCACTCTTCAAACTTAAAGCGTTTCTGGAAGGAAACCATCGTTTCCATTCGAAAACCGGCATACTCCAGCATATGAATCCATTCCGTCTTGCGCCATGCTCGAACATGACTTGCATCCCGGCACTTCTCCACTTCATTGTAAAACTGGTCATTCTCATCACGTTCAGGTGCCACGTTGTCAATGAATAAAAACCTTCCACCAGGCTTCATGACGCGTAATGCCTCATGAACAAACGAAGAAACGTCCGGAAAATGGTGAGCAGCAATTCGGCAGGTCACAAGGTCATAGATATCATCATCAAATGGCAGCTTCTCTGCATCCCCGGCTACAAAATCTACATTATGGTTTCCATTCCCCTTAATAAATTGTTCAGCCACCTGAAGCATTTCTTCCGTTAGATCAAGGGCTGTCACCCGCTGAACAAATGGAGCCAATGCATTAGCGACATGCCCTCCTCCAGTGGCGATATCCAGCACGTTCATATCCGGAGTGGCTTGAGATGAAGCCACGAGCAACGCGAGATCCTCACCTTTGGCATGCCCCGAACTCGTCACGTATTTACCTGCATTTTTCGCAAACTGCTTCTGCACCTGACTTTTAATTACATCAGACATTCCAATTCCTCCTGCATAAGTTTCATTAGACGAAACATAGTTTCAAAATATAATTATATTTATTTTACCATAGATGAATGTAAAAGCTAAATAAGCATTTTACACAAATCCGGAGGCAACTTTCCACTACCTAACAAAAAAGCTGAAATAAAAAACATCCCCCAAGTGATTTCACCCAGGAGATGTTTCTTATATTTATTACTTCACGAGCGTTGGTGACTTCTTCCACAGTCCCAGAATCAGACCGGAGATCACAGAACCAATCGCAACAGCGAGCAGGAACAATAATGCGTGGTTCGCCAGTGCTGCAACAAAGATCCCGCCGTGCGGAGCTGGTACATTAATGCTCCACAATTGTGTCAATCCGCCAGCAACAGCGGAACCCAGAATACAAGAAGTCAATACACGTAACGGATCAGCCGCAGCAAATGGAATTGCACCTTCTGTAATGAAAGAGAATCCAAGTACATAGTTAGTCAGGCCTGATTTGCGTTCCTGCTCTGTAAATTTGGATTTGAAGAACGTTGTTGCAAGTGCAATCGCCAGAGGAGGTACCATACCGCCTGCCATTACCGCTGCCATCCATGCACCGTCTGTGTTACCACTGGATGTGAATACCCCAATAGCGAATGTGTAAGCCGCTTTGTTGAAAGGTCCACCCATATCGATGGACATCATACCACCAAGCAGCAAGCCCAGCAACACCGCATTACCTGTACCCAAGTTACCAAGTGCATCTACAAGCCAGGTGTTCAGGGAACCAAAGATTGGATCAAAGACGTAGAAACTGATGGCACCCACGATCAGCAAACCAAATACCGGATACAGCAAGATTGGTTTCAAGCCATCAATCGCTTTTGGCAATCCTTTGAACAACTTACGAAGACCAATAACGACATAACCCGCCAGGAAACCGGCAGCCAGACCACCAAGGAAACCGGCGTTTGAGTTAACCGCCATCAATCCGCCGACCATACCAGGCATCAGGGCCGGACGATCACCAATACTCATCGCGATAAATCCGGCAAGTACCGGAATCAGGAAGTGGAACGCACCTGTTCCGCCACCAATCGTTTGAAGCAGTTGCACAATCGGATTTTCAGGACTAGCAATCTGTTCGAACAAGAAGGAGATCGCAAGCAGGATACCACCACCTACAACAAACGGCAGCATATGCGAGATACCATTCATCAGGTCTTTATAGATTTTGCTACCTACGCTGATCTTGCCCGCGCTTGCGCCCTCTTCCTTGGCATTTCCGCCTTGGCTGTGATAGATCGGTGCATCGCCGTTAACAGCCTTGCGAATCAGCTCTTCGGATTTACGGATTCCATCACTCACCGGTCTTTGCAATACCGGTTTGCCATCGAAACGTGCCATCTCCACATTTTTATCTGCGGCAACAATAACCCCTTTAGCACGAGCGATCTCATCAGCAGTGAGAACATTTTGCGCTCCTTCAGAGCCATTCGTCTCTACTCGAATATTGATGCCCATTTCCTGAGCTTTCTTTTTAAGTGCATCTTCAGCCATAAATGTATGAGCTATACCGGTTGGACAGGCCGTAACCGCAACAACAAAATCTTCCGAATTGGCATTACCTACAATCACACCAGAAGTATTCTGTTGCTGACTAGTAGTAGAAGCGGATGCGGTATTTGCTGCTTTTTCAGCTTTTGCTTTTTCTTTGGCTGCTTCCTTCTCTGCTGCTTCTGCCTGTTTGGCATCAAACAATGCACTAACTTCCGCAGGTGTATCTGTACTCATCAATTGTGAGATGAAATCGCTATCAATCAACAACCTGGAAAGAGCTGCAAGCGTACGCAGATGGGTATTACCTGCGCCTTCTGGGGCCGCAATCATGAAGAACACATGAGCTGGCTGATCATCCAACGCTTCAAAATCAAGCCCTTTTCTACTCTTGGCAAATACAACCGTTGGTTCGTTCACTGCTGTTGTCTTGGCATGTGGCATCGCAATTCCGCCACCGATACCCGTGCTGGACTCAGCTTCTCTTTTATAGATCATTTCCTTGAACAGGACCGGATCATTAATTCGTCCGCTTCGGTTCAGGCTTGCAATTAGTTCATCAATAGCCTCATCTTTGGTTGTGGCTTGCAGGTCCATGATCATCGTTTCCTGGATCATCAAGTCTGTTATTCTCATCTTGGTACACTCCCTTAAGTTCATTCGGCCTGCCTAGGCAGGCCTCACTACATTACAATTACATTGAATACCTTTTATGTGGCCGTTAGACTAGATCGTCGTAATGGTTACTTGCTTGCGCAATTCATCAATCAATTCACGTGTTGCCAAATCATCCGAGAAAGCAGTCGCGCTTCCAGATGCAACCCCTGTGCGGAAAGCTTCGAGCAGATCTCCGTTAAGTACATAGGTACCTACAAATCCGCCAACCATGGAGTCTCCCGCACCAACAGAGTTCTTAACAATACCTTTCGGAACAGTCGCGTGATGAACTTCCTCTTTCGTAATGAACAGTGCACCTTCGCCTGCCATGGAGATCAACACATGTTTAGCACCAGCTTCAAGCAACTTACGCCCGTATAACACCAGTTCCTCACGTGTCTCAATCGTTACACCGAACACTTCAGCCAGCTCATGATGATTTGGCTTCACAAGCAATGGTGCATGTTCAAGAGATTCCATTAACGCAGGGCCAGTTGTGTCAATTACAAATTCGGCACCCGTCTGCTTGCAGACTTTAATGAGACGATCATAAAAATCCGTTCCAAGTGAAGGTGGTACGCTTCCGGAGAGAATGACAATATCTCCTTTTTGCAATGACGACAATTTGTGAAGCAACTGCGCTGCCTCTTCTGCACTTATTGCAGGTCCAAGACCATTAATCTCTGTCTCTTCTCCATGCTTCAGCTTGATGTTAATGCGAGTATCGTCTGCAATTGTGACAAAGTCTGTCCGGATGTTATCTTCTTGCAACTTGTCATTAATGAATCGGCCTGTGAATCCACCAAGAAAACCAATGGCCGTGTTATCTGCTCCAAGTTGATTCAGTATGCGAGAGACATTAATGCCTTTGCCGCCAGGGAGCTTCAAGTCCCGATTCATTCGATTCAATCCGCCAAGCTTCAGTTCATCAACTTCCACGATGTAATCAATGGACGGGTTAAGTGTTATCGTATATATCATCTTTATCCCTCAATTATTTTAGTTTTCTGTGCGATTCCAGGCCGCCAGTGTTCTGGCATCTGCTCGGTAATCAAATCGGCCTCCTCCAAATCAAACAATTTGGCAAAAGTAATTTCCCCTATTTTGCTGGAATCAGCCAGCACATAAGATTTTCCCGACAATTGATGTGCACGCCTTTTAATCAAGGCTTCCTCCGGATCCGGTGTTGTATACCCCATTTCGGGATCAACTCCGTTGCTTCCAAGAAAACATTTATCAAAACGGAAATTATCCATGTTCTGTAATGCGATACTGCCAATAACTGCTTTCGTATGAATTTTCATCATACCTCCGAGCAAATAACTGCGAATACGCTTGCTTACCAAAGCCTCAACATGTGAAAGTCCGTTGGTAACAACCGTTACGTCTTTAGCTTCAATAAAAGGAATCATGGCTAACGTTGTCGTCCCTGCATCCAGATAAATGCATTCGCCATTTTCGATCTCTTGAGCAGCCAAACGGGCAATCGTCGTTTTTTGTTGAATGTTTTTGAACGTTTTTTCTTCCATGCCCGGTTCCATCGTTTTTTCATTCACCAGTGAGGCACCACCGTGGATGCGTTTGAGCATGTGACGACTCTCCAGATCGATCAAGTCACGTCTAATCGTAGATTCAGAAGCACCCAACACATCAACAAGCTCTTGCAATTTCACAATTCCCTGTAAATGTAAGCGCTCTATAATTGCAGCATATCGTTCTTCAGTCAGCATCTTCATTCCTCCAACTGCTTCTATAGTACCATAATCCACTCAAAAAACAACCACTTTCATTCAAAATAATTTAAAAACATTCAAAAACCCGCATCTTTCGACTTATTTTCTGTTCGATGCATCCGGTTTGGGTTTAAGCCATTTGCCATCCTCATTAATAAAAGCCCCCTTGAAACGGCCCATCTCCAATTGTTCAATCAGCCTCTCCTCGTCCATGACCAGAATCTCAGCCAATTGCCCCGAGGTGTAATAATGAGCTGGATTGTAATCGAGCAGCACAGGAACAGACGTATCATATAGTTCTTTGATCAGATTCTCAAAGGAATGCCGACCCAGATTCTCCATGTCTCTATAAAACTGCAAATGTTGGGACACCATATTACGGAAAGATTTATTCTCCAGATGCATCCACAACGTATTGCAGGCCTGAACACTCATATGATTTTGTTCCACATCGTAAAATTGAACTTCTTCAATCTTCATGTATTTCTCTTGAAATGCAACGATTTTAATCAAAGGTACCTTTCGTTTACGTGACGCTTTCTTCACATGGGCTCTAAATTGTTCATAGTTCATTTCATTCATCTATTATCCCTGCCTTTAACATGGTCCAACCGACATTTTACAACAAATTAAAGACAAGTGTAACCTCCATCCTGTGAAAATTGAAAAAACGTGCAGCATTAGATGCCACACGTTCACAATATTATGGAGTGCGATTACTCAGCCAGGGCACCACTTTTCACCCACGTAGCGGTAAATTCCTGTTCTTCATACGCATAAAATTGTTGCAAAATAACCTCACAATCATCAAGGAACAGCTGATCTGCTATGGCAGTGACCAGTTTGGGCACCGCACTCTTGGTCCCCGATATGGCCGATGCCGACAGACCACAGCTGGCAAGTGCAGAGTAGTTGAATACAAACAGTCCGTGCAACGGTTTCTCACCCTGTTCACTCCTGCTTGTCATTGCAAACCCGGAACTCAGGTATGGATGTGCGTCCAGCAATGCATTGCGATGCTCTGGCGGAGCCTGGTAACAGTCCTCCCAACGCGCGATGTATGGCTCCACAAGCCTCAGTTCAGGACGGAGTGCCGGATCACTAAGCAGACCTGTGCTAATAATGAGAAAATCAAACGTAAATGTTCCCTTTGCCGTGTGCACAATCGCACCTTGGTCCGTCGCTTCTACACTCAGCCAAGGTGAATTCAAATGCAGTTCGAATCCAGGCCAGGCTGCCGCACGATTAAACGTATCGTTGGTTGGTGGTTGATTGAATTTGAAGAAATGAGAGATCACTTCATATTTATCAGCAACCGGAAGAGCGTGGTATCGCTCAATCATACCGGATTGTTCCATCTGACGAATGGGATTAACACTTGGCAGTTGTTCCCGCCGTACAAATACATGAGCTTCCGCCACACCCGTGGCAAGGGCATAACTCGCATTATCGAATGCAGAAGCACCGCCGCCAAGCACAGCCACCCTTTTACCTTTTAATTGATCAAAATCAATTGCTTCCGACGTATGGGCATATCGATCCCGAGGTAATCTATCTGCAATCATGGATGGCACATGCCACTCTCCACCACCTTGTATCCCAGTAGCAAACACTACTTTGCGAGCAAGTATGACATCCATCTGAGTTCCTGCCTTGTTCACATGAAGTCGATGTATTCCGTTCTCTATTGGCTCAACCAGCGTCAATTTCACCTCATTACGCACAGGCAGATTCAGTACTTTCCGATACCAGCGCAAATAATTCATCCAATCTCCACGCGGGATTTTGTCTACCTCTTCCCAACCTTCGGGCCCAGCCTGTGCTTCCCACCATGAGCGAAAGGTTAACGAGGGGATCCCCAGATCGATGGAAGTCAGATGCTTGGGTGTACGCAAAGTAACCATGCGTGCATAAGTCTCCCAAGGTCCTTCAAACCCTGATGCATTCTCATCAATGACAACAATATTGGAGATCCGTTCACGAAGAAGTCCAAATGCCGCCCCTAATCCACTCTGGCCTCCACCCACAATGACGACATCATAGACATGACCATCCGCATGTTCTCTTGGACGTACCCAGTTCGCGCCACCATATGACAAATAAGCTAGATCATTCTTCACACGTTCATTCAAAGCTTCCAGGCTCATGATTCATCAACCCTTTCGAGATACATATATGAACTAGTCTTCCTTTGATTATACAATGTAAGTTTATTGTTAGTTATATTGAGAGAAATGTAATCTTCCTTTGTGTTTCTGTAATATATTAGCGTTATTATATGAGTTATCGGGGATGTTTTGAAGTTTGCGGCAGCTTTATTGTCATCAATACTAAAAATATCTAACATGCTTGTTAATTCGCACGAAATCCTAACTGGATTATTAATGCAGTTCCTGCTGAACGGATGATTTGCAGAAAAAAAGACAGACCAAGATGTAACCTTGGTCTGTCTTTTTAAAGGAATGCTATTGACCGGCTTGTTCACGGCGCTGCAATTTTTCATTGGTTAATTTCTCAGGGGTCACATCATGACCCAGTGGATCCACTACGTATACTGCCAGCATAGTTGTCAGTACCTGACCTCGAATAGCCTGCAAATATTGTTTTCTAAGCTCGTGCTGCTCGCTTTTTTCTGCTTTTGTCAAACCGACGCTGCTGCGTTGTTTTCGACTTTTCCGTTTGCCTGTACTACTTGAGGAAATTTTGCGTTTCCTTTTGGATATAGCGCTCACAAGAAAATCCCCCTCCTCGTGCACCACGTCAATTCTCCGCATTTTACAATAGTACACTCTCTGCCCGGGACTAGCTTTGTGCGCTCCCTATTCAATATACCTATGAAACCTTCGAAGTTAGTGATCAATCAATTACTTTTCTCCAAAAAATATATTCCCCACTACTCCCCCTGCAACTCCTTAATCGTCAACTTAATTCCTTCCTCAAAAGATGTTGCCACAATCGGGCCAATCCGTTCCTCATACTTCTGTCTACTCAAGATCAGGGGTTCCTCGGTCAGATATAACATTTCTACAATTTCTTTCATAACGGGTACACCTAGTCCAATCACCGACAATCCTACTTTTCCTAACGCCATCACAGGTTTGCTTCTTCCCGCAGCCTTCTGTGCCAATCGCACGATGTCATGACCCGAGATGATCCCCGATCCAGGAATGTTCCAATTCTGTCCATACGTCATCTCTCTGCTTGCCAGCTCCACCACCATGACCGCAGCATCCGGTAAATAAATGTACTCTCTCGGCACCTTCATATTTCCGATAAAAAAAGCCATCTTACCTTTTGCTATCGCTTCAAGGGTTGAACCCAGATAGGAAGCTTGATTAGCCGATGGGCCATAATAATCTGGCAAACGAACGATCATCACCTGAGCTCTACTCCATCTTGTGCTGAATAACATCTGTTCATAGGCAAGTCGTGTCTTGCCTTTGCGGGTATGTGGCTGTTTCGGATGTTCTTCCGTTACCTCGTTCATTTGTCTTCTGCCATAGGGGTAGATTCCATCTATTACAACCACGTTCAGACTCAAGTGTTCTGCCGCCACCATCACGGATTCGCCAAGCGGAATAAGCCTACTCTCCATCTCGTTATACGGGACGTTCGCACAATGAAACATGACATCCGCTTCCTGGGAAGCAACGATAATATCGTCCGACCGAAATGCATCTCCCACTGCGATTTGCAGGTGATCTGGAGATCCCAACTTTACCGCAAGTTGCTCCAGTTTTTGACGGGAGCGCCCAAATGCAATCGTAGAAATGCCTCGTTTAATCAATTCTTCCGTAATTGCTGCACCTGTTCCACCTGTGGCTCCAATCACAATAGCTCTTTTCATCGTAGATCGACCTCTTTCATCCATTTAGTTATTGATCAATTACTTACCTAAAAACAATATAAACCACAATTAGTGATTGATCAATAACTAAAATATAAAAAGGGACTTTACCTCCCTTTCTATCGTTCCTTCAGCTCTGGCATATCCAGTGCATTAGATACATTACACAACATCCCGATTGCCAGAAAAATCATGGTTCTTTTTAGCGGTTCAGCAATTCCTGCAACGGTGAAAGCTTCCAGTACCATGCTTCGTACATCACTAATGCCTTTTTGCATAGCCTGACGAATGACTTCCTCACGGATCGTTTGCGCCTGCATCTGAAGCAAGATTTCGCTCTTGTGAGATTCCAGAATCTTATCATAGGCTTCAATTAGATCATTCTCTAACTGATCTGGTGTCGCCGTCTCCACCACAATTCGAAACGAATCAATCACCCGTGTCCATGAGACCTCAATTGCTGTTAATAATAAAGCTTCTTTTGTTTTGAAAAAACGAAATATATACGGCTGTGAGATCTGTGCCCGTTCAGCCACCTGGGCTGTAGTCGCACGATAATAGCCAATTTCCGCGAAGACGTCAATTGCTGCAGAGATAATATCATTTCGCCGGTTAACTGACGCTGCTGTATCCTTTGCCATGATAATCCGCCCTCCAATAGTTAGTGATTAATTGATCAATAGCTTGAAGTATAACGAATACTATCCCTCAATGCAAAGGTATCGTGAACTTGTACAAAGCCAACAAACCCGCAGACGCTGGCTCAAGCCGCTGCAGGTTGTGTAGCTTGTCAATCATAGA
The DNA here is from genome assembly GCF_018614975.1 of Paenibacillus polymyxa. Lineage (GTDB taxonomy): Bacteria > Bacillota > Bacilli > Paenibacillales > Paenibacillaceae > Paenibacillus > Paenibacillus polymyxa_E. The sequence continues at coordinate 81,449 of NZ_JAGGNR010000014.1, forward strand.
TTCTATCCACTGGAAACCGAAGAGAACATGGATTGTCTGAAACAGATTCGTACCATGCGGTACAAGAGTGTCAGTTCACTGCTGGAGAAGTTTTCGCAATCTGGATTCCGAATCCAACTTCGGACAACTGTTACAATACCCATGTGTATGACCTCCGTCTCCAACCTGATAAGCCAAACAACAATACCGGCGTATCAAGAGCGGCGGTCCGTGCCACTTGGGGTGATCAAAGTGATGCAGCTCTAAGGCAAATGTAAATGCACTTTCAGTTTGTTCGTCAAGCCATATGCTCTGATCTTCCTTGATCTGTTTAAGCCGTTGATCCGTCTTCCATATTCTCTGATCATTGATCATACGTGCATACAATTGATGCACATTATGCGCAACCAGAGACCACATGACTTTATCGCTCGCTCCTGTAGCGACGGCTACCGCTCGCAGGACAGGTTCCAGATGTAACAGCATTCTCTTCTTGAGCAAGCCGCTCTCTGACCTGCGCTGAACAGGATCTTCACCCTCCAGAGAGCTTCTCTCCAGCAGAGTCTCATACCGCATGCCACCTGCTCCATTCAATTCAAACCGCACATCATCGTCTGCAACGCTAAGTATCGTATCGTATAGACTGAATGCTGAGATTACGGACATAACAAATACGGAGTAACGTTTGGCAAAAAGTGTACCGACGGCAGCACTTCCTCTGCCCCCCAATTGAAGCCCTTGCTGCATAGCCTGTTCACGCAATATCAAGTCTCGTTTCTCTTCATTTAGCAAATCCTTTACACGGAAAGGATACTTGGAATCATCACAAGTCGCTTGGATCGTCGTCACAAAAAATTGCTGTAACGCTTCCGACATCTCTGAATAGTCATGTCTTGGATAACGTCTCATCTATTGAATCATGTCTTCAACTTCGTTGATAATCTCGCTTCGCCCAATCGCTCCCCAGCCCTTAAACAACCAGAACGAGTCTGTCGTATAGACCTGATCTGCACCAACAGCCGGTACTCCCTTCCAGAGTGAGCTTGCATTGATGTTGTTTAAATACTCATCGGCATTTGGATCAACCTCAAGAACTACGAAATTGGCATCAATATCCGCAATTTTCTCCATGGACAGGTCCTCACGTTGTGCGGCAGGTGTCACAGTAGTGGGCACAAATCCAAGATCATGATACAAAAGTGTGTTGGTTGGATGTCCTTTTGCCGCGTAAATTTGCAAGGTCTTCTCTCTTACACGCAGGTAAGCCAGCTTTTTTTGATCCAGTTGTTCGATCTTCGCTTTTAGTTGCTTCACCTGCTGCTCTACCTCGGCTATCTTTTCTTTTGCCAGATCCACTTTGTTGTACATCCCGGCAATGGTCAACAGATCCTGTGTCCAATACGTTGTGTCATCTTCATAATCCAGCCATTCGTTACCAAGTACAATCGTCGGAGCGATTTTCTCCAACTGCTCATATGTACTCTCAGCAGTTCGACTCTCAATAACGATGACATCCGGATCAATCTGAAGGATAGCCTCCAGGTTAGGACTATCTGCCGACCCTACCGTTGGAACGCCGGCAAGCTGATCTGCAAGGTAAGGCAAATAATCTCCACCGTAACGAACTTCTACATTAACGCCTGCTGGTTTCTCACCAATCGTTAACATGTGATCGATGTAAGCGGCGGACAACACAACCATACGCTCTATCTTTTGCGGTATAAGCGCTGTTCCTTTAAGATGATTTATCGTTTGTGTACCACTCTCTTCCACAGGTGTATCCTGTTGCTCAGGCGTTGCTTCATTTACTTCCGATGTCTTGCCACATGCCGCCAGTACGAGCACAAGCAGGGCCAACAATATCATATTTACTGCTCTCTGTCTTACCATTTGTAGTGAATCCCCTCTACTATTTAATAATAATAATCATTATCATTATAGTAGGAAAAAGCGAATAGGCTTGCCATGGATTATTCCACTCTCTTACCTTGTAATATATCACCGCTCGTTAACGCCAAGTTGCTCCGCGACATATCGCATAGCCCACATGCGTCCAGTTGGACCCAGCGTTTTGAAGAAAATATCTCCTGCATTATAGACATGGCCTTCTTGAACAGCCTTTAATGCCAGCCATGCACTGGATTGCTGTAATTGCCTCAGTTGAGCGCCTGCTTCTTCTGTAGGATCGACCATTACAAACACATGATCCGCGTCATATAACTGCAAATCGCCAACATTGCTCTCCACAGCCCACTGTTGCTCCGGAAAATGACTTGGCAAATGAAAACCCAAATCATCATACAATAGGGCTCCGGTCTGGTTGTTCAATCCATACATTCGGTAGAAATGAGAAGTCACCCGGATGAACATGGCACTCTGCTTCCCCCACCTCGATTGAATGCGCCCTCGAAGAACCCGGCTCAGTTCAGCATGTTGTTCAATCCACTGTACAGCCTGTTCGGTGCGGCCCATAATGTCCGCCATATACAGAAGCCTCTCCCCAAAATGGTTGGTGTGCTCCAGCATGGTGGTAGGCGCGATACGATGCAGGGAGTCATTTGGCTCCAAACGATCACTTGTAATGATCAGGTCCGGTTGGACTCGCCTCAAATCATCATAGTTCTGATTGAAGCTATCCAGGATAAGTCCCTGATGACTGTGTGCTTGAAGCGCAGGTATGGCAACATGACGAGCTACCCTCTGACCATAGGATAAAGCGGATACTGGCCTCAAACCGAGCGTTATCACATAATCGTCCAACCCGTAATATAAGGTGGCAATGCGATTCACTTTATTTTTCATATACAACGTTGGTGCGATTCCTTCGTTTTTCTTGAAGACTCTGCTGAAATAGTGTTCGTCTTTATAGCCCACTTGCTCCGCAATATCCTTGATTTTGTCTGAAGAAAATAACAGCTGCTTGGCCTTCGCCATACGTTGTTTCAGGATATATTCGATCGGAGTCATATTGAATTGCCGTTTGAACGTCCTTATAAAATGATTCACACTAAGCCCTGCCATACGTGCCATCTGATCAATTCGAATGTCTTTCATATACTGATGTGTCATATATTCAAGCGCAGGATCCATCCCTACTTCAGGTGGAGTTGCTTCATTCACGTGCATCATTAACTGAATCAACAACTGATGCAAAAGATGTTTCCTGCGCGTCTTTTCCAGACTAGAGCAAGAGTATTTTCCACTCACCAGGGTATCCATCATCTCCTGAATATCATGTGTATTGGAAGGAACATTAAGTTTGCCGGTCACTGGGAGATCAAATGCCTCGGTATGCCAAGCATTCCGACTCCGGGTAAGCGCCACACAGGAAAATAAAATGATCTGATATCGGACAGGTGCTTCCATATCCGTCTGAAACTCCACATGCATTCCTGGCTTCAACAAAAACCACTCGCCTTGAAACACCGTATGTACAACGTTATCCATAGACAAAGATCCCTTGCCAGAGATAACCCTGCAAATCGCGAACCTCTTCCAGACCCTGCGCTGGACAGCCCCCGGATTGCTGGTGTAATGGCAGACATGGACAGCAGAGAAAAAAAGTTGCTCCAATCGTCTGATCCAATCATTTTCCTCCATGATGACGTCACCTCCCTGTTTGGATCGAACCCTGTAATCGTCTGATTAAACCATATTATTTGCCTTTCAGTTTATTATAGATATATTGATAACAATTCTCAATAACATAAACAATCGATATTAACTTATTCATTTGGACAACATATACGGACTGCAATGTAACATAGCGGATATAACGCTAGAATCAGCAACATTTTCTAACCTGTTGCAAAATCATAAAAGGCATGATATATTAATTGAGCCATCAATGATTGACGCATCAAATATTGATACATCAATGATCGAGAGCATCCAAATAATCATTAGGCAATGGCATTGTATACTGCAACTTTAATCATTGGTTAACATACGCCGTTGTTCATGATTCAGATTCACCCGGGAGGTCTAGTCATGACACGTATTGTTTCCAAAGAAGAACAAATCATCAACCTGTTGAACGTGTTGGGTAACAAAATCAGTCCCAAGTTTGAACGCTGTACAGGTATCAGTTCCTCTCGCTTTGAAATTCTGCATGAGCTGGATCAGGTAGATGAGATTAACCAATCCATGCTGCAGAAAATCATTAATATTGATAGTGCTGCGATTACACGCCACTTGAAACAGCTTGAGGCGGACCTGATGGTTACAAGACGTAAGAATCCCGATGATAATCGGGTAACTTTTGTTCGTTTGACGGACCACGGTCGGAAGCAGATTGAAGGCTACAAAGCAGAGAAGACCAATTTTATCAACCAGATTTTATTGGATTTCAGTGAAGACGAAGTTCAGTCACTCGCCGATTTCCTCGAACGTATGCACAACAATTTCTAAACCCTAATATAGAGGAGAGATCCATTCATGAGTACAATTCAAAGCAAATTCCAAAAAACCAATGATTTTAACGAAATTACCTACGGCCGCCGTTCGGTTAAGCTATATGATCCTGAAGTGAAAATCAGCCGTGAAGAAATGACTGAGATTCTGTCAGAAGCTTCCCGTGCACCATCTTCGATCAATTTGCAGCCTTGGCGTTTTCTGGTTGTAGATACGGCTGAAGGTAAAGAAAAACTTGCTCCACTTGCGAGATTTAATCAGAATCAAGTGTTGACTTCTGCCGCTGTTATTGGCGTATTCATTGATATGAACAACGTTGAATACATGGATGAGATTTTTGGTAAATCTGTAGAACTTGGTTACATGCCACAAGACATTAAGGATATGCAGCTCAAAACCGTAATGCCTTATTACGAAAAGATGGCTACTTCCGATCTTCGCGACGTTAACCTGATCGATGCTGGCCTTGCTTCCATGCAATTGATGCTTGCTGCACGTGCTCATGGTTATGATACCAACCCAATTGGTGGTTATGAGAAAGATCAAATTGCAGAAGCATTTGGCATGGACAAAGAGCGTTATCAACCCGTTATGTTGATCTCGATCGGTAAATCGGCCAAAGAAGGTCATCCTTCCTACCGTCTGCCAGTAGAAACAATCACAACTTGGGCATAATATCAGGGACGGTTTCCCTGTCAGTCACGATTATACTAATCAGTAAGCATACATTTTTAACACATTCCAAACAAACACAATATGGAGGTTATACATTATGATTATCATTCACGCTCATCTGCAAGTTAAACCGGACCAAGAGCAAACATTCCTCGCAGCTGCGAAAGAACTGATTGCTGCTACACGTCAAGAAGAAGGCAACATCAGCTATGACCTGGCGAAAAGCACAGAACGCGAACAACAATACACGATGATCGAGCTGTGGAAAGATGAAGCTGCTACAGCTTCCCACAACACAAGCGCGCATTTCCAAGCTTTTGTTCAACAAGCAGCAGCATTCATGGCCGCTCCAATGAACGTTGAAGTATTTGCTGGAGAACAAGTTAAAGCTTAATAGCTCAATGACTCGCATGAGTAATGACATGTAAAGAAGCCGCTCTTGGTCATATGACCGAGGGCGGTTTCTTAGTTTGCTTTGACTGTAAGTTCACTTCAGATCCTTAATTACTTAGTGTTGGACTACACTATCCGAGCCGGCGTGATACTTTGCGGATTGTTGAACACATTTTTCGGGTCATACTTGGCTTTGACTCTCCGCAGTCTCGCATAGTTGGCTCCATAGTACACTGGACCGGAATTTTTGATTCCTTGGTCTGGAACGTTAATATAGGAACCCACGATGTATGGTTGCAATTTCTTGCGAGTATTACGAGCGAGTGCAATATTTTTAGCGGCATGGGATGGTTTGATCCACGTACTGGTCCATTCCACATAGAACTTCTCTTTCCGCCAGAAGAACGCGGTTGATCTAGGCGATTTGCGACTTACCGCTCCGCCCCAGTTGAGGAAATAGAATCCGCCCGGGCCCTCCTCCAATTTCTCCAAAAATGTTCGCATCGATTTGATGGCTTTGTCGGGGAAAGGTTTTCGTCCAAAACCGGACGAGAACTGGTTACTGTACCTTTGAGTTTCGATCGGATCAGGAAGCAATAAAAACTTCACAACTTCCGTGTAAGGTAACAAACGAACAATGGAACTTGTCGGTGTGCCAACACTCGTAATCGGCTGCAATAGACGGAGAGCCTCTGTTTTTGACCCCAGGAACAGCCCCTCCATGACGACATTGCCACCCTTTTTCGGTCCGATGGACAACTCGCTGCCCAGTCTTGTATCAACAGAGGGAGCCCACCTCTGCCATACTTTGAGCACCTTTTCGAATTGAGCCCATGGCCAGGTGATTTTAAATACAGTCGCCTTCGCTGGAGCACGGCGCACTTTGAATTTGTAGCGGGTGTATACTCCGAAGTTACCACCGCCTCCTCCCCGTGAGGCCCAAAAGAGATCCGAATTACGATTTTTATTAGCCCGAATCACTTTTCCTTTGGCGTCCACCATCTCTACCTCAAGCAGGTTATCACTGATGAGACCAATGGTACGCTGGAGAGGCCCTATTCCCCCACCTAATGTAATCCCACCGATCCCTACAGTAGGGCTGTCACCAAAAGGAGCGATGAATCCTTGCTTGGCAAGGGTATTTGCAATTCTTCCCACTCGGTTTCCTGTTCCAACAACAACCGTTCCATTTTTCTTATCAAGCTTGATGGAATTCAGATCACTCACATCAATTACAATTCCGCCGTTAACCTGTGAAAGGTTCACTTCAAGTGCATGTCTGCCACTCCGCGGCCTGATCGGTACATTGTTTTCACGGGCCCATCGGATAGCATTGGATACATCCTTCGTCCGTTGGGCAAACACAAAAACTTTGGGAAATCTGTCCGTATGCGGGTCCCAGTTCTTACGCGCCGCTTCATATCCTGGATCACCTTTGTAAATAACCCGTCCGGTAAGCTTTGTTGATGATTTCACACATCCCACTCCCTGCTGAATAATTGTCCTACAGCCTCTGCTGCATCAAGCACTTTATACTGTATGACGGACATTCGCGGAGGGAATGGGCTCGTGCCCTAATTTAAAGGTTCGTGTCTCAGAGCAAGCAAAAAGGAATTCCCCTCACAGACCATAAAATAGCCTTAAGGAAAATCCCTTTAATGTTGTTGAACTAGTCTCTGCTCAAGTCGGAATCAATTCTGATTAACTTGCGCGCTTCCTGTTCTTTTTCCCCATACCAGACGAGCACGTCGGCAAACAAATCCATGATGCGAACAAAGTTCTGCTTATCCGCTTCCGAAATCTGATCTGCATACTTGAAAATCTCATCAAAACAAAGCTCCCTTACAAATTCGGTGTACTTCACATATACCTCACGCCCTTTTGCAGAAGGTTTGACGTATATGTCTTTGCGGTTGCCGCTTAAATGAAATTTTTCGAGCAGACCTTTTTCCGTCAGATTCTTCACGTTTTTGGAAAATGTACTGCGGCTTACGCCCAGGCGTGTGGCCATTTCCGACATCTTCTCTTCCTTGTCCTCGGCTTCCAGAATGTATTCCAGCGTCTGAATCTGTGAAGCCGAGAACATCATGTCTGTACCATAACTTCGCTGCAGCTTATAGGTGTTCGAGTACGCATTACCGTATTTGATAATTTTCTCAATCAGTGCCCGATGGTCGCCCATCCAATCTAATTTCATGAGTAATCCCTTTCATATTCAGATTCTCTCTCTTACTCTACTGAAATCAGATCCGTTTTTCAATCCATGTAATCGCTTCTTCAATAACATCATCACGAGTCGTTTCATTAAATATCTCATGCATCAGATGAGCATATATCTTGAGTGTTTTATCTGTTGAAGCGATATCGCCGTAAAAGTCACGAGAATCCTTTTCGCTAACTAATCCGTCATTCGCTCCATGCAGAACAAGTACGGGATCTGTAAACTGTTTGGCGTTCTCCTTGAGCCATGTTATGCCATTTCCCAGACTGTTAAACAAATCTACAGAGATCTGTTTTTCCACCAGCGGGTCATTCGCGTAAGCGGATACAACTTCGGGATCACTGCATACACCGCTGCCCAGTTCATTCGGGAAATACGTGCCTGTAGGAAGATCCATCGGCAGTTCTCCGGCAACTTTGGTATTGTAACGAGTGAGCGCTCCGGATAGTACGATGCCTTTGACCTTGCCAGGATATTTCGTTCCAAAGGATGAGGTTGCAAAACCACCCATGCTATGTCCGATAACAAACAGCGGGAGGTCGCCGCTCTCTTGCAATGCGTTCTCCACCACAACGTTGACATCCTCTATGATCTGGTTGAAATCACTGTAGAACGTACGCTGTCCTTCCGATCTAGCATGACCGCGATGGTCGAATCGATATACGTTAACCCCGCGCTGGCTCAGCTTCTCTGTTACATAATCGTAGCGCCCTGCATGCTCAGCTAGTCCATGTACAATAACGACAGCGGCTTTTGCATTTTCAACTGTATCCTTGCTGAAATAAAGCTGTGTACCGTCAAAGGATTGAATTGTTGTCTCGATTTTAGTCATCTTTTCCCCATCCTTTTGGTGGTGTCCAAGCTTAGGCTCCGAGGAGATCATTTACTTCCGCCCTTAACAAGGACACGCATAGTATAGTTCTCAATAAAAATAATATTGTTTCTTATAGAAACAATATACCATCTGGTATGTTCTCTTGTCTACACAAATATGAAGCGCTTTCATATCAGTATCCAAGAACACATTTATGAATTAGAAATAACCTGGTAAACACAAGGATATCCTTATGTTTACCAGGTTATTTAGATTTACAGCTTAAAATGGTCATGAATACTCTATATTTCTTTGTTTATATTCTCTACATCATTCATCTCATCCACAGCCGTTTTACCAGCGATTCGTCCAAAAGTAAATATGTCAGTCAAGGCATTACCGCCTAAACGGTTGCCTGCATGTATACCTCCTGCCACTTCCCCAGCCGCATACAGATGTGCAATCGGCTGACCGTCTTCATCCAATACGCGAGTTTGGGTGTCGATCCGGATACCACCCATTGTATGGTGAACCGCCGGTTTTCTAGGCGTAGCATAGAATGGAGACTTCTCGACTTTTAAGCTAAACGTATCCTTATGGAACTCGGGATCAAAGCCCGCATCCACATAGGAGTTATACTTATCAATCGTATTTCTAAGAACTTCAGGGTCCATATTGATTTTCACTGCCAGTTCTTCTATGGTATCGGCTCTGAACAAGGTACCCGCTTCGACTTGCTGATCTATCTTTTCCTGGCTTGTGTTCGCTGCGGTTTTCTTGATCTCGTCATCCGCAATCAGGTAAAATAAACTTCCCTGCTCGATAGCCGCTTTTGTTAAGACATCTCGCCCAGAGAATTCATTAACAAATCGTTCTCCCTTTTTGTTAACAATGACAAAGTTTTCAGGCGGTACTTGCAGTCCACTGAACAGCTCGCCCGTATCCGGGTCAGCTACAGGCATCATTTGAGTGAAGCCCATGCCTGTAAGCGCTGCTCCTGCACTCTTACCGAGCGATATTCCATCACCAGTCATCGCATAGGAATTTGTTGTTTTGATATCATCGTCAATATGGCTCCAGTACGTGTTATATTCCTTGAGCATCTGTGTATTTGCACCAAAACCACCACTAGCAAGCACAACCGCTTTAGCATGAATGGTAATTTTCTGTCCGTTAACTCCGGTTGCGATGACACCTGTTATTTTTCCATCTTCGATGATCAATTGTTTGACCGGGCTATCTGTAATAATTTTTCCTGAATGCTCTTCTACATATTTGCTAAGTGCAAGGATAAAGGCAGAGCCATAACTTTTGACAGGTTTATGACCACGGCGCCAAAGGGCACCTACCGGAGCAAATACGATACTCTTATCGTATTCAACGCCGATATCCTCAAGCCATTGCACACTTTCCAGGGCATGGTCTGTAAGGACTTTAACCAGATCGTACTGTCCATAGATCATGTTGCCGTTCAGGTCCGTTCGTTTGCCCCCGAAATACGTTTGCATTCTGTGAAGAAGTGGTGAGTCGAATAAACAAGCCTTTTCTGTGCCGAACTTTTCCTGGTACACAGTAAACTCTTCTTTGAGTGCATGGAAATCATCGATATATTCCGGATGGATCAAGCTCTCATCGGTACTTAATAAATTCTCAATTGTCTGTCTTTCCCCTGGATTCTCAGTGAACTGTTGTTGCCATACAGGATCTGCAGCATTGACAGGACCACCTGAGCGGATCGTATTCCCCCCAACAGCAGGATATTTCTCAAGTACAATCGCACTTGCTCCTAGTTGTAAAGCTGTAGCAGCAGCACTGAGTCCTGCGCCACCTCCACCTACAACGACCACATCGCAAGTGTATTCTTCGTCATCTTTCATCTGGCTGCTGGCAGGTTTTGGACGTCTTTTCAGGATGTCCGGGTTCACTCCGGCAAGCTTAACCGCTTTGGCTACACCATTGATGACAGCATTACTGGTTTCAGAAGCACCGGAGAGAGCATCTACATTCAGCGTCTGTCCCTCAATGATTTTATTCGGAATTCTTACAAAAACAACATCGGCAATGCCTTCGGTTTCACCCTTCGAATCGATATCAATGCTTTCAATTCTATTTTCACTAAAGGATACCTTCATCGGAAGATTGCCACTATGACCTATGGCATTGATCTCATACACACCGGGTTTATAGATAAACTCCTCTTCTTCGTTGAGCTGATTTGAAATTTTGGCAAACCGAAGGAACCGCAGGAAACATGTTTCCAGGAAATCAATCGTTCCTTCATTGTTCAGGTTACCTGATTCGTCAAAGGCTTTATGTGCACTTCCAAGTAAAAACTCATACCCTGGCATCACATTAGCTTCGACACCCGGTGCATCCAGGATTTGACGAAGATGCAGCTGTGCACGCGAGGAACCTTGTGTTCCCTGTGACGCACCAATGATCATCACGGGTTTGCCAGCCAGCGGATGGATTTCAAAGCTCAACCATTCCAGCAGGCTTTTAAGGGATGAAGGGATGGAATGGTTATATTCTGGAGTCGCAATAATAACACCATCACTTGCGATAATTTTTTCATTAAACGATTGTATAATTGCACTGTTTGTTTGGTTATCGGACTGATTAAACATCGGAACATCTGTAATATCGAGGATTTCAATGGCTGCTCTGGACTCAAAATGCTTTTGCATGAATTGAAGCAGCTTGCGATTATACGATTTCTTTGCATTTGTGCCAACGATCGCTATGATTTTCATTATGATTAGCCCCCTACTCTTGCCAGGTAAATTTTTTCGTTTTTTTCTTCAACGTCCTTTTTGACAGCAGTTCTGTGGTCATCTCCGTAAACAAAACAAACTCCCTGAAAATTTCGGCAAGCTCCGCTACTTTTCCAGCGTCAATAAGATTGCCACTGTTATCAAACGCACTCTGTGATTTTCCCAACAGAAACTCGCTGCTAGGCATCATTCTCGCACCTAGCTCAGGCGAATCCAGGATTTGTCTAAGATGCGCTTGTGCCCTGGAAGAACCGAGCGCACCATGTGAAGCACCCACAATTAGAACCGGCTTGTCTTTCAAGGTTTGAGTGGTATAACTGATCCATTCCAGCGCACTTTTCAGAACGGCAGGGATTGCATGATCGTACTCAGGAGTAGCGATAATGATACCTTGCGCTTTAGAGATTTGATCTAATAAGTCTTGTACCTTCACAGGAATATCTACTTCAGCATCCTCTAATTCATCTTTTTCAATAAAGGCAGGCAAATCCTTGATTTCAAACAAGTCAATCTGGGCTTCACTAGCAAAATGCTTCTGCATAAATTGAAGTAGCGTCCGGTTTGTGGACACATCCGAATTCGTGCCTACGATAGCTAAATAATTCATTGTAATCCCCTCTCTGTCATACGAGATGATGTTCGTACATGTCAGACTCGATCTTTCGGCATAACTCTAACATATCAAAGCTCAAATGATCTAATAGTTATTCATTGCAGTTTGATAACTAATTTGTTATAATCTCCTCAAATTCAAAGTTTGTTACTTTTTTCACAAAGGGTGAGGAACATGTCCAAGTTAGAATCTCAAGATATCTTGTGTTACATTGACAGCCTATTGAAGTACAGTAACTACAGCAGGGCTGCCCAATCCCTTTACATATCTCAGCCCTACCTCACAAAGGTTATCAAGAAAATCGAAAGTGAGTTGGGCTGTGAGCTAATCACTCGCAACAAACTTCCCTATCGTTTAACCGAGCAGGGAAAAATATATTATCAATACCTGACGTCACTTGAAAACAGCTACGCCAAGCTTATCAGGGAAATCTCGTATGTATCGGATATCGGCAATAAAGTGTTAAGAATCGGCATTCTTCCGAGCCTCGGTGCGTACTTAACGCCCCTTTTTTTACCAGATTTTCTGGAGCTTCATCCTGCTTATAAAATTAATCTTGTCGAGGATTTACCTGAAAAAAATGAGAAACGTCTCCAAAATAATGAGCTGGACTTCTGGATCGGGCAAAATTCAAGCAGTATCTCCCCTAACTTGAACTCGTTTAACTGGGGCAGGCACAGTTACCAGGCCATCATTCCGCGTTGCTGCGAATTATATCAAGAGAATGTTGCAATCATCCCGGAGGGCACGATTGAGATCAGCACCATTTTGAATCAACAGCTTATTCTAACGTCCAAGGGTTCGGCGATCCGTAAACAGATTGATCAATTGCTCAGTGTCTACAAGGTACAGCCTAATATCGTTATGGAGAGCAAAGAAATTTACACGGTACTGAAGCTGGCAAAGCATAATTTGGGTCTGACCTTTGTGCCTGAAAGTATCCATATCAAGGAGTGCCCTTCGGAATACAACATCTATCCAATCCCTGTTGAGAAGATGAGTCTGGATTATTTCATAGCCCATCATGGAGAAAAAAAGCTGAATAGCGTGGATCATGACCTCATCCATACTTTTCTCAATCACGGACAACAATGTGCAATATAGGAGGCTATCATGAAATCTTTTACGAGAACGATACCGCTCATGGGAACGAATATATCCCTCTATATCGAGGGGACAGATGCTGAAGAGCTTGCCGAGGAAGCCGTGAATATGCTCATCCGTTATGAACAAATGTTTAGTGCCAACAGTGAGCATTCGCAGCTTGCCATGCTAAAAAAATTAGCCGCATCACATCCGCTTAGAGTAGACAAGGAACTGTATGATCTTATTAAGATAGGCAAAGAACACAGCCTGAATAAAGATTCCTTTTTAAATATTGCGATAGGGCCTTTGATCAAATTGTGGAGAATTGGTTTCCGCGAGGCACATGTGCCGGAGGATACAGAGATTAAAGCAGTGCTGGAGCTCTTGAATCCGGAGCATATACAGCTTGACGATGAGCTGCAAACGGTTCATTTATTCAAAAAGGGCATGGAAATCGACCTTGGAGCGATTGCTAAAGGTTATTTTGCCGATCAAGTTATGTCCTTTTTCAAGAAAAACGGAGCTGCATCAGCTATGGTCGATATGGGCGGCAATGTTCTGGTTCATGGCGATTCTCCCACCGGGTCCAGTCACTGGAAAGTTGGAATCCAAAATCCATTTTTACCTAGAGGAAATGCAGCAGCACTCGTTAGTATACGGGAGCAATCCGTTGTTACATCAGGAATATACGAGAGAGTTTTAGAGAAGGAAGGGAGTCAGTACCATCATATATTTAACAGCAGAACAGGCTATCCAATCAAAAGTAATATCGCTTCTTTAACGATTATTGCGGATAGATCGCTCGACTGCGATATCTATACAACAGAATTGTTTGGGCTAGATGCGGTCTCGATTATTCATAAAGTTAATAATAGGAAGGATATCGAAGCTGCTGTAATTACTACGGATGGAAATCTGGCCTATACCGATAATCTTAGGGGCAGAATTGAGCCCGTGAACAGACCTACGACTTAAGTGGATATCACCTTTCATCCTTCTACTGATTAAACAGATAATAAAGTGGACGGAACAAGTTCTTCCGCCCAACTTTATTATCTGAGTGAATCAATAGCAACTGCCTTATACTTAACGTGTCTACATCAAACCCAACACATTATAGATCATCACTGCTGCTTCTGCACGGCTGGCATTCTTCTTCGGTGCAAACTCATCGTTACCTACACCGTTTATTATGCCTGCTCCCTGTATTGCCTCTACCGCTTGCTTCGCATAACTTGCGATGTTTGCTTCATCCTTGAAGGCTGTAGCTTCACCACTTGTTAACGCTAGTTGCTTAATCTGGATCGCCTTGTATACCATAACCGCCATATCTTCTCGCGTAATGTTCTCATGAACTCCGAATGTTCCATTTGGTTTCCCGTTCACAATCCCCAGCTTCTGCGCGGTTCCGATATTTCCGTGGTACCATTCTCCTTGCTTCACATCACTAAAACTTGTCGTTGCGCTCTCATCTGATAGCTCAAACAACTTCATCAGCATGGTGATGAATTCTGCTCTTGTCACTTGACCATTCGGATTAAACTCGTCGTCGCCTACACCCTTCACAATGCCTCTTGCTCCCAATGCTGAGATCGCGTCCTTCGCCCAGCCTTGGGTCACATCCTGAAAGCTCGTTGCTACATACGCTACTGTATACTTGCTCAGATACGTTGGCTTGAACTCTACTTTTCCTGTCGCTGCATTGTATTTTCCATTCGTCACCACTCTTAGCTCTCCGTTGTCCTTCACATCGTATACGACGACATTGTTTGGATTTTCGGCAGCCTTTAGTGTGTATGGCAATTCAATCACGAGATCATCTCTGCCATCAAACGCTGTAAGTTTCTTACCATCCATCGTTAGCTCGATATCGTATACGACCTCACCGTTCAGCTGAGCTTGTGCACTAGCTGACAGTTGATTAGCTGCGATTTTCTTAATTGACAATCCTAACGTTTTCCCCGCACTTGTTCCTGTTCCAAGCAATTCGGTTGCCACGGTTACAACTGCAGAGCCTGTGTTGATCTCGATGCGATCTACCGTAGAAGATCCACTTGTTAAGCGCGCATCTACTGCAAGCTCAATCGTTAGTCCGTTCAAGCTTGCATCAGCTTCAACTCGCATGTGTAGCTTACCGCCTGTTGTTTGATCAAGCGCACGCTTCACCGTATCCGCACTTAACTTCACTTTAGAAGTACCGCTCTCATTTACGACCGGCTTAATGTTTATTTGGCCATTGTCCATGACCACTGGCTCATTTCCACCTGCAGCTGTTGGTACTGTAGGTGCAGGGATGTTACTGTCACCGCCACCATTTCCATTACCACTGCTTGGTGCTTCTGGTATCCCGTCAACCAATGGTGTTACCGTTACCGTAGCGCTTGATGAAAACCCACCTTCCACTGTAGTTACTGTAATGCTTGCTGTGCCTGGTGCCATCGCTGTTACTTGACCTGTCGCACTTACAGTGGCTACAGCTGTATTGCTTGAGCTCCATGTTACTGCTTTTTTCGTTGCATTAGCTGGTGTTACCGTAGCTGTCAATTGCCCTGATTGACCTTCTACGATGGACAACGTCGTTTTGTCCAAGCTAATTCCGCTAACGGGTACGTTCTTCCCATTGAGTGCATCATACTCACTTTGTGTAATGGGAATTACGGTTCCGTGACGCGGACTAGCCGGTAAGTTGTAGTTAGAAGATAATGTCCAGACACCTGATGCAAGATTGGTTGTCTCGAATGGAACATAACCTCTTCCACCAAACTCATCTACGAATAAATACCATTTTTCCTCTGTATTTGATTTGAAGATCGTTGGACCCTCAACCCATTTGATGTTACCCACACCTTGATTAATCATCTTGAAGGCTGGATCCAAGATCGAGTCACCCACCTCTTGGAAGATCATCTTGCCAAATGGAGCAGAAGCTCCGTTGTCCTGCTCATCCTTCGTAAAACGATACACTTTTCCATCATGCTCAATCATCGTTGTGTCAATGATGGAATATCCATAATCCAAATATACTTGCGGTTCAGTAAACGTATAGAAATCTCTTGTCTTGCTATACATCATTTTTTGATATGCACTACCTGTATGGGATGCATCGTCAAACATTCTTGATGCCCAGAATACGATATATTCACCTGTTGTGTTGTCGTACATAATTTCTGGTGCCCATGTATTACCTGCTTCTTCCGGTGCAACCTCTACCATGCGTTGATCTGTCCAGTTGACTAGATCATTCGATTCCCACACCATAATGGAACGACTGCCCCATGTCTGTGCTCTGCCCCAGTTACCATTGTCGTTAATTTTCAGATCAGTAGCGATCATGTAGAACTTGTCACCTTCAGGCGAACGAATAATGAACGGATCACGTACCCCCTTCTCCCCTAAAGTTGAGGTCAATACAGGTTTACCATTATTCAATTCTCGCCAGTTCAGCGGATCATTGCCGTTACTTAGTGCAAAGTAAACTTGCTCCCCTGTTGCAGTACCTTCTCCAGTGAAATATGTGAAAAAGTATCCCGCATATTTTTCATCAGCAGGCAGTTCCTTCACCTTCGCAATGAATTCCTTCGTAGTGGATGCTGAATTCAACTTAATCGTAGCTGTAAGCTTCACATCTACATCTCCACTACCGTGTGCCGGACGTTTTACTTCTCCAGTAACTGAAACGACATTAGGTTGAGCAGAAGCCCAAGTAAAGGTTGTTCCATAGAGTCCAGATTCCGGTAATGAGAGATGACCTCTAACATCACTAATGTTATGAACGACTAGCGCTGCTTTGGCTTCATCTACAGAAGTGGCATCGCTTGGCAATGCCTTAACCGTCAACTGAAAAGTTTTGCGAGCTGTCTCTGTACCATCTGTAAATACTGCTGTTAACGTTACAACTTGGTCACCCGTTGCGTTAGCTGGTCTGGTTACAGCTCCTGTAGTTGAGATGACATTCCCCTTATCTGAAGTCCAGCTTATTGTTGTGCCATAAGCACCTGATATTGGCAATGTTACATTGCTTATAATCGCATCTTTTGATGTATTGGAGGCAAGAAGATCATGAATCGTTAATTTCTCTGTCGCAGCCGATACAAGCATGCCCTCCATTTTAGCAATCTTCTGATCTGCCTGAGCCTTCAGTGATGTAATATCCGCAGCAGTCATAGCACCATCATAGATTTGGAAGTCTGCAATCAACCCGCCGAAGTATGGATCAGCTGTATAGAATGACTTACCGATGGTTCCACTACTGCCTGAAGTATTTTTTATTTGTTCCAGTGTCATTCCATTCGTTGAGCCTGATGCAACAGGAACACCATCAATATAAAGCGTTAGTGTACCATCCGTGCCTGAAACAACAGTCGTAACGACTTTCCATTCATTATTCTTTAAGCCCGTGGTAGAAGTTGAAGACTCATTATTCCAAGCATTCGTCGCGATACCAAGGCGAGCTAGACCGTTAGCGTTATAACGTGGTGTGAAATACGTATAGTGTGTATTATTGTTTGGTCTTCCTAATGCATATAACCACTCGGCAGCGTTTTTACCGCTCCAGTTCACAATGGATGAAACGGTCATATCCGTTAATCCATCAAGTACTCCTTGTGGTAGTTCTACATAAGAGTTAGTTGTGCCACCAGTAAAGCTTAGTACACCAGCATCTTGAGTACGAATCCATTCTGCTTTAGACGGATTCATCCATTTTCCATTGAAGTTTCCTCTTTGGTCAATAACCGTTGCACCATCGATATCATTCATATCGTAGTGAAGAATGAGCTCTGCCCCAGATGGCTGCTCTACTGGAGGAGTAACGTCTTCATCAGCTAATGTTGCAATCTCTTCAACGGATAATGCACGATTATAAATACGGAAATCATCCAATTTACCATCAAACAGACTATGAGAGCTGTTTCTTGATTTACCAATATAATTCATCGTTGTTTCCAGTAACATTCTCGGCTCCACGTTAAATGTCGAGCTGCGTTTAACCTCTTGACCATTTACATACAATACTGCATCAAATTCATCCATTGTGATTGCAACATGCTGCCAAGTCTTCGTTGGTAATAGTCCAGAATTTCTCACCGCATATTTATATTCTGATCCTAGTCGCGTGCTGTCATTGCTAAATTTCTCAGTAAAAGGTGTTACGACAGCGAACTCTAAACTACCTGTATCCCCTTGTGTACTCAAGTACATGGTGTTGCGGTTAACCTGTCTGCCTGTGTCGGAAGCAAAATCAAATATTCTTTGATTGGCCTGATTTTTGTCCATCTGAACCCATGTAGAGAACGTAGCCTTCTCCAGATTCAAGGATTGAATCAGGTGATCTGGCAGCTTGACATATCCTGTTGATCCATTAAGCTCTAATGCACCACCCGTTTTACCGATGCGATCCTCTTCATTAATCGTTGCTCCACCTACGAGTGTCGCGTGATGGCCATTACCAGAAATGTCATTCACCGTTGTACCATTCACTGTATTTGCATCAAATGAGTAATGTACAACCGGGTCCGTTGATGGTGCTGGACCTTTCCATGCATACTTCTCTTGCAAAGCATCATACTCTGCACGTGAGATTGGAATTACTGTTCCGTGTCGTGGTCCTGGTGGCAGTGCATATTGATCACTACTTAATACATTGTTCATATATTGCGTGCTACTATCCAGATCTGTTGTATATCGGACATGATATGGCCATGAATCAAGGAACAGATACCATTTGTCTTTATGAATATCCTTAAATATCGTTTGTCCTTCGTTGTTTCCATTTTTTCCGATCAAGCCGAGTTTGTTATCACGTGTACCCGGAACAGCGTCGTATTGAAGGCCGTTTGCTGCAATACCGTCTTTGTCATAGTAGAACGTTGGTGCTTTCTCCACATACACTTTCGTATTCACTTCTGATTTGGTGAATCGGTACAACATATGATTGTGCTCAATAAACGTCGTATCAATGGTCGGAAGTGACTCATCAATCATGACCTTTGGCTCAGAAAAGGTGTAGAAATCTCGTGTTGTCGCGTAGTACATCACATTGTACTGACCTTCCGGTCTTCCGTTATAGTCACCATATGTCTCTGTGTTTTTCATCGATGATGCCCAAAATACGATATACTCTCCAGTTACCGGATCATAGATCGCTTCTGGTGCCCACGTATTTCCTCCAGTCTTAGGAGCAACCTTGACCATTCGCTGCTCGCTCCAGTTCACGAGATCCTCTGACTCCCAAACCATCATGTAATGACTGCCCGTAATCTGAGCTTGATCGAAATTTGTACTTTCGCCCATTTTCAAATCGGTTGCCAGCATATAGAATTTATCACCTTCTGCTGACCGAATAACGAATGGATCACGAAGCCCTTTTTCACCCATATTTGATTGAAGAATCGACTTTCCATTATTCAGCGCTTTCCAGAACAATGGATCTTCAGCTGTAGCGAAGGAGATCTCTTCACCGCCCTCATATTCACCTGTAAAATACGCAAAGAAGTAAGCATCAGGCTGAACTGGCGCAATTTCTTGTTTAATCGTAACGTTAAACGTAAGCTCTTTAGAAGCTGCACCATTCGTAATCGTAGCTATTAGCGTAACAGGCGTATCCGTAGCTTGACGGCTTACCCAGCCTAGCTGTGTAGCGTTACCAGCGGCTTCAGCCGTTCCTTTAACAACCGCCGGACTGCTGGATGTCCATGTAATGGTGGAGCCTTGTTCACCTACAGTGACAAGACGTAAGTTCCCTTTAACATTGTCCGCGTTGTAGATCTCTAATTGTTCAGCGTCCAGATCAACCTTCTGCTGATCATCGAATTGCTTCAAGATCGTAACAGGGAATACAGCTGTAGTGGTTACTCCTTGATACGTTAAAGTAGCCGTAAGCTCTGCCTGAACATTACCTGCTTGAACAGCTGGACGTTGCACAGTCCCATTGTTAGAAATGACAGTAGGATGACTAGAACTCCAAGTAATGCTCACGCCGTTTTTACCGCTTGTCGGTAAATTAACGTTTCTTGTTATCTTATCAGCACTCTGATCTGCCTCATCTAAGTAATGACCGATGTTAAGTTGATTCGCTGCATCATCAAGAGTGAGCTGACGTATTTTGGAGATGTGAGTTGCTGCTTCTTGTTGATATAACTCGCCCATTTCCTGCTCCGTCAACGCACGATCATATACTCGGAAATCAGCCATGCTACCTTGAAGGTATGGATCGTTCGAGAAGATGGACTTGCCGATAAAACCAGAGGACGTAGCATCCGGATTAATAATGTCTGACAGCTTTATCCCCTTCGCATTACCTGAAGCAACCTTAACTCCATCAACGAATAATGTGATCCTGTTGCTAGTTTCAGAGAAGGAAACCGTTACATGCTTCCACTGTCCACCGATCAAGTTTGAGTTTGCGCCACCTGTAACTAATGCTTCGTTTGGCCAGCCATTGCTGGAGATACCTGTAGCGATCATATTGCCTGATCCGCTACCGTGACGTGGGGTTACGAAAAAATATTTGTTCGTTTCCGGTGTTAACACCGTACCCAATCCGAAAATCCAGCGATTCGTACCATCATTCGTCCAGTTCACGATTGAAGATACGGTAATCTCATTCAGACCTTGTAATAGATCCAGTTCATTGGAACCCTTAGGAATCTCAACATATCCACTATTCGATGTAGAGCTTCCACCATTGAAGGAAATAAAGCCAACCTCACTATTTGAAATGAATTGTCCATTGTTTGGATTTTTATATACCCCGTCGAATGTAACTTCCTTGTTGGCAACATCCTTTAGTACGAGTTGACCGTCTATTTCTTCGGTCGTTTTCATGTTGTAATGAAGAATAAGATCATCTTTTAGCGATTTTTCTTGAACGGTAATCTGCTCATTAGAGTCATTCTTAGGCAGTAAGGTAACGATGAACTCCTTCGTTGACTGGCTTCCACCTAAAGAAATGGTTGCAGTTAACGTGACTTGCTGCTCCATTTCTCGTAAGAACACTTCTCCGGTTGGACTAATCGCACTTTCATCACTGGAAGTCCATGAGATCAATGCGCCATACTTATTGGCAGAAGGAAGTTTAAGAGATTCTGTAACGGCAGATACATCACCTAACGTTAGCTCTACTTTGCCTTGTTGTACTTGCTTTTCATTAAATGATTGTTCATATACTACAGCGATATCCTCACTATTGAGTGCTTCTCCATAAATTCTTAAATCTTGAAAGCTGCCCGCAAAAGTAGCATCCCCTAAATAATTGGAGCGACCGATGTAAGCTTGCAAATCCGTACCAAAGCTTGCTGTTGTTTTCTCTTTGGCGGTCGTGCCTATACTTACACCGTTAATGTAACCTGTAATAGAGCGTTCTGTAATGACCGTCGTATAGTGAACCCATTGACCTTCGTACTGTGACGTAGAAGTGCCTGTTACTCCTACCTCAGTCGTCCAAGGCTGGTCAATATTATTGCGATCCGTAAATACGGACTTAAAATCACCACTTGGATTCGATGGATTAAACATCCAGTAATTCGTTGGCATGTTATTGCCAGCTGCTGACGTACCGTAGAATAATGCGGAGTAGTTCCCGCTCCCCGTATTACTCTTGATCCATACAGAAATCGTTGTATTTTCTTGATGATCAAACAAACCAGTAGGAAGCTGAACGTAGTTCGTATTACTATCTGTTCCTCCAGGTAGAGTGAGACCATCCGTGTACGTAATGTTTCCTACTGCCGTTCCATGCTTACCATGACCTGATTGATCCAATACATCCTCAAGCAGTGGATAATGCGCCAACATCATTGGTGTTACGGGGTCCGCTGAAGCTTGGTTGTTAAACGGCAGAACAAGACTCAAACAGTTACTGAAGGTCATAAGTAAAACTAACATTAGGATTGAAATCCGCTTTAACATAGCATTCTTCCCCTCGTTTAATATTCATAAGCACGCAATCCTTATTTCACCTTTAAAACAAGACCACCTCGCTCAAGGAGCTAAAGAAACACTCTGTAATGAATGCGCTTACATTTCTTCTCATATTACGTCTTCCAGCATTCCAATTCAATGTAGTTTCTTGTTAATAAGGTGGATTTTTTTATTGCAATTTGAAATGAATGCAGACTGCAACACCATTCATATGAAGCAATCTACATGCACAGATGCGTACAAGATTATCAAAACAAAAAAAGGCGTCTCTGCCGTTCTGGATGTTTACGTATGGTTTATGTGTAAATTAAAGGATTGAACCCCAGATAAACATAATATATATAGTTGGGCGCTTGTCAACTTGACAACGTGTCCGAATACGATGCGGGTAAGCAATGGGCACACCGGATCGAAAAAAAGGAGGATTTTCATTTATGCCAAAACGATTTAGCAGAATGCTCGCGTTCCTCTGTTGCTTGGTAATGATGGCGTCGCTAATGCCTACCAGCTATGCTGCCGCCACTGACAACATCGAGAACGCAGAAGCGAATGAAACACCCACCGCCATTTTTGGAACTCCCGAACTCGGGTCAAATGATCCCCTCTGGGACCAAACCATGGAGCATCACATCAACAAAAGCACGGTACCTACTGACCCCAGACCCCATGCCACGGGTACAGCCAGAATCCTTTGGGATCATGACTACCTGTATGCCCGCGTAGTTGTGAATGACAGTAACTTATATCAGGGAGCTGGCGCAGATCACCGATACGACAGCCTGGAGTTTTATGTTGGTAGCGGAACCGGCGGCTCGAACCAATGGCGTGTCAGCTCGACGGGTGTGTTTTCAGGGCAGGCCGCTCCAGGCAGAGCTGCATGGACTCAGATCACGGAAACCGGATACATCGTGGAAATGAGAATACCAAAAAGAACCTTGACCTTACAGGAGGGGAACCTTACCTTTGAGGTCTATATCAATAACTCGACAGAAAAAGGCGCTGACCGCTATGAAGTCGTTTCCTGTTTTGGAGTTCCGGACGCGGGTTATACCAGCTCTGATTCATTTACAGACAGCCTGCAGCTCACTTCAGCCAATGAAGTGGACACCAGATTTTCAATCACCGCAACGGCGGGACCGGGCGGCTCAATCATGTCGAACCCACCCGGCGATGTTCTGAGAGTGGATCGGGGCTCTAACAAAGAAATTACGTTTACCCCCGATTACGGCAAAATTGTGGATACCGTAACGGTAGACGGCGAGACCGTGACTCTACCTGCTAGCACTTATACCTTTACAAATATTGAGGCTGATCATACCATTCATGTGACATTCAAAAACGATCCGGACGCGGGGATACTTCCCTTTATTGTATGGAATGACAACTTCGCCAGTGGCGAGTACACAACGGCTGTTATCATTGATTTAGGCGAGGGGAAGGCGGCGTTAGGCTCCGAACTTAGTCCAGACTTGTTTGCCTTATCAGCCAGGAACACTACCCTGAACGGCGAAGCGGTGACCTTTGAAGGACCACGCAAGATCACAAGGGTGTATGCTAATGATGAACCGAAGGTACGCGGCTATGTCGGGCCGATTAGCCATTCACCAGATTATCAGGACGGACTGGCGAACGGTCGTTACATTGTTGTTGAGTCTGAATTTTATTCAGAGAGCGGCGGCAGTACAACGCTGGATGGCAGCAGTAACTCAACAAAGCAGGTTTACACCATTGTCCAAAAAGGTGAGATCGTACTGACAGAAGGGAGTCCACTTCGCAACGTGGTTTTTGAACAGGAAAAAGTTGTGAATCCGATCCTTGACAAGTTTACAACATTCACAGACAATTCGGTCAATCGCTCGCTCTACCTTCACAAGGATGATGATGGTAAGGTGATGAAAGGATTGCCGCTGTATGTTTATACTCACGGCATGTCACGCGGCGGCACAAACGCTGCGACAGACCAAAAAGCCGCTATGAAATCCGCCAACGGCTCAGTCGCTCTAATGAAAAAGATGGAAGACAGTCCCGAAAAATACGCCAGCCATGTACTGAATATTTCCTATAATGGCGTATCTGTTCCCTCCACAGATAATGTTAAGAAGGTCATAGACGCCCTGATTGCCAGCGGCGAAGTAGATCCTAACCGTGTTTACGCAGCAGGCTTCTCATGGGGCGGACAGTATACGAATAACTTAGTTAACAGCTATCCCGGCTTCTTCGCTGCCGCCGCACCTATGGCCCCGGTAAGCGGTTCACCGAACGCTAAGGACAATGACGCTCACAACAACCTGGCCTATTGGATGTTTTTAAATGCTCATAATGTTGGTGGCTACCAGACTAACCTCAATAACTTCATCAATAACAATATGCCAAAAATGATCAACGCGAGGGCTTCGCGCTTTGAGAGCAATGAGGTTCTTACATGGCCCTACAATCAATTTGATCAGCCGAATCTGAGGCCGAATCCGTCCAATACACCTGTTCTGGCTGATTATATAGCGCACGAAGTTGAAGCAGCGGTTCTTTACAACCAGATAACTATAGGGAATTGGAGCATAGCTCCCACGGCGCAGTCCTCTAACTTGCCGGCTTGGAACAATGACTACACAGACGTCTTTGATTGGATGTTCGCGCAGAGAAAACCGGCAGTGCCCGGTGCACCGAGTGGCTTCAAGGCGACAGCGGGTGACGGACAGGTCACATTGAGCTGGACTGCTCCTGCTGATGACGGTGGTAGCGCGAT
This sequence comes from Paenibacillus polymyxa, assembly GCF_018614975.1. Taxonomy (GTDB): domain Bacteria; phylum Bacillota; class Bacilli; order Paenibacillales; family Paenibacillaceae; genus Paenibacillus; species Paenibacillus polymyxa_E. Next base: position 106,079 of record NZ_JAGGNR010000014.1, read on the forward strand.
TTTGGGCTACAAGGTATGGTATGGCAACATGACGCCGGTCACACTGGATGCGGCGGAGACCCAATATACCTTCAAGAACCTGACAAACGGCCAAGGCTACAACTTCACCATCATCGCGGTGAACGCGAAGGGAGACGGCGCGGAGATCAGTGCTACGACGACGCCGACGAGGACGACTCCTACCGTACCTGGTTCTGGTAGTACTACAGGCAATACGGGCAACACCGGTAATACAAGCAACGGTGGTAATACACAAAACACCAACAATACGGGCATCGGGACAGATGCTGAAACGTCGAAGTCGACCTACACAGTGAATACACCGAAGGGTAAACCCGCGGTCACTGACAAAAACGGCAACACCACCCTGCCCGGCGGCGGCGAGATTGCGACCAAAGGCGGGACGAAGATTAAGGTACCCGAAGGCACAACGATAGACTCAAACGGTAAGGCAACCATTCCGGCAGACAAAAGCGCCGAAGTGACACTACCCGGCGGCAACAGCACAGTGACCATTTCGGGCGGCTCGACGATCGCGAGCAACGGTACGGTCACAGTAGGCGGCAAAGACGCACATGTATACCTGTCAAACGGCAACCAGGTGTATCTCCACGGCGGGTCGAAGATACGGAGCCGCGGAGCGGTTGTGGTAGGACCGAGCGGCGCAAGAGTCAGCTTAGACAAGGGAATGTCGCTGAACATCCGTGAGGATACGGAACTGGCGGTTGATGACGCCACCCCACTGGGCTTCCTCGTGGTATCAGGCAACCCTTTCAGGGATGCCAACATGGACGACTGGTTCTACAACGATATAAATTTCGCCTACACATACGATCTTTTCAACGGCACCACGTCCGCAACGTTCTCACCGGGCACCGCAATGACGCGTGCAATGTTCGTGCAAGTACTGGCCAATCTTGAGAGCGTAAACCTCTCCAGCTACACGAGTTCCCTCTTTAGCGACGTGACGGACGGACAATGGTACACGGCGGCAGCCGAGTGGGCGGCCGAAAAAAGCATAGTCAACGGTACAAACGCAGACCTGTTTGACCCCAATTCGCCGTTAACGCGCGAGCAGCTGCTGGTGATACTGTACAACTACATGAACTATAAGGGCTATGAGATACCTGAAAGCCACTCTAAGTCCTTCACGGACGAGAGTGAGATCAGCTCCTGGGCGTTGGAGGCCGTTCAGGCACTGCGGGACATCGGCATTGTGCTAGGCAAGCCGGACAACTTTTTTGCTCCCAAAGCCACCGCCACCCGCGCCGAAGTAGCCACGATCTTTGTAAGATTCGTCAAATATCTGGCTAAGTGAAAGCGTATACAGATAAATGAAGACCCTTCCGGTTGGACAATATCCAGCCGGAAGGGTCTCCTTGTTTTCAAACTGTACTTTTTTTGACAACTCCACGGTCAGGACTTTTAGTATTTGCTACCCTTAAAGCTCGTCCCCAAGTCCAAAAATTCTAATTAATTAATGCATGTTCTGATTTATTTCACCACAAAAAAAACGCATCGCAATAATGTGATGGCGTTCTTGATTATGGAGCCTAGGGGGATCGAACCCCTGACCTCATCGCTGCCAGTGGAGAGATGGGTTTCTGTACGTTAGGGAATAAGCAGAAGTAAGCTTTGTTAGACAAGGCTTTTTTGGGTTTTACATTTCTACGTTTGAGTACTTCGTAACGCTCAGAAAGAGAAAAGTGTGACCAGAAATGTGACCAACCAAAGTAGCACAATTAAATATTAAACCTATTTCTTAACTCATATTCTCTTCATTTTAGATAATTACTATTTTGCACAGTTGGTCTTATAATTGGAACACCCGCCTCCTTTAATATTTTATATAGTGTTGTTATATTTCGGACACTTTGCTCTTGTTCCATTAAATTTCTATCTCTATTTCGCGCAGCTTCTATCGCTTAATCAGAAATGCGGATGTTCCTCCGATCCGCTTTCATGATCTTAGACACAACGTTGCCTCTCTCATGCTCGCTCAGAACATCAATCCTAAGATTGTAAAAGAAATCCTCGGACATTCAGACATGAGAGTAACGTTATATAAGTACTCTCATGTCTTACCTTTCGTTCATTAACAGATCGCTTCACAATATGTGGACATGTTGTTTGGTTCGCAATAATAGCTCGACCGCTATACATCAAAGTGTCAAGTATATCTGGACAATATTATGCGCCACATTAGAGTCAATGAATCAAAAAAACCTTCATTGTGACCATTCGTGTGACCACAACCATAAAAGCAAATCATTTTCTCATAGCAAAAACCCGCCAAACACTTGAAAATCCTTGTGTTTGACGGGTTCTTTTGTTATGGAGAATAGGGGGCTCGAACCCCTGACCTCATCGCTGCCAGCGATGCGCTCTCCCAGCTGAGCTAATTCCCCGGGATATGAAATAGATAACTTGTCCAACACTGCTACGTTCCACAGGCGACTCCTATATCATATAAAATCCAGCTTTCGCTGTCAATCACTTTTTCAAGATCCAAAGTGCTTGGAGAAGAACAACCGATTTCTCTGGTACACACGGACTGGAACTCCAGACTGCTCTTCTCCCTTTTCCCACTTCACTAATCCTCCAGATCGTCTTTGGACAACAGGGATTTCAGTTCTTTCATGAACATATTGATATCTTTGAACTGGCGGTATACCGACGCAAAACGGACATACGCGACTTCATCGACTGGAAACAACTGTTCCATCAATAACTCACCAATCTGGCGACTCTCCACTTCAGCATCAGCCGTATTACGCAGAGATTTCTCCACTTCAGATACCATCATCTCCAGGTTCTCTACGGAGACTGGACGTTTCTCACAGGCACGAATAAGCCCGCGGAGAATTTTGTCCCGGCTGAACTCTTCCCGGCTGCCATCTTTCTTAATAACAATCAGTGGAGTCTCTTCAATCATCTCAAACGTTGTAAATCTTCGGGCACACTGCTCACACTCACGGCGACGACGAATGGATTTTGCTTCGTTGGCCGGGCGCGAATCAAGCACTTTGGTACCCATATAACCACAATAAGGACACTTCAAATCAAATCACTTCCCACGTTTTACTTTTACCACATATTTCCTGTACTGATTTTGTAATGAAAAATGCATTGCCGACACATAATACTTTTACCAACCCGCGAGGAGGTGAACAGCAATGGCACAAAGCAATGGTAACTCCAACAACCTGGTGGTAACTAAAGCTTCCGCAGCACTCGAGCAAATGAAATATGAAGTTGCTCAAGAACTCGGAATCAGCATCCCACAAGACGGATACCAAGGTAACATGACTTCTTACGAGAACGGTTCGATCGGTGGATACATCACGAAGCGTCTGGTAACAATTGCAGAACAGCAATTGGCAGGTCAATACCAATAATATCTGCATCGTAATACGTTACACAGAGGAGCATGGAGCGGCCGGTGAACAACCGGCCTGCTCTGTGCTTCTACTTATATACTTAGAACGTATTATAGATCTTTACATACTGATTATAATAGTAAATGACTCTTTGTACATAGTGACGCGTCTCACCAAACGGAATATCTTTCACCGTATCGAACGAGCCATCCCACACACCATCTCTAAGCCAACTGTTCACTTTGCCTGGACCCGCATTATAGGCAGCGATCATAACCGCTTCATTGCCATCGAATTGATCGGACAGATTCCGCAGATACCATGTACCTAATTGAATATTTCGTTCAGGCTCGTGCTTTAATTCCTCCAGCGAAGTGTCGGGAATTTTGGCTTGTTCCAGTATCCAGTTGGCCGTGTCCGGCATCAGTTGCATGAGCCCAATGGCTCCTCGTTTAGATTCCTTGCTTGTCTTGAAATTGGTCTCCACCTTGATAATGGAAGCAATCAGAAACGGATCAACCTCATAACTCTGAGATTGGGCACGGATCTCTTCCTTATAATGTATCGGATAGAACCATGCCATCCAGTTTGTATTCAGAAATAACACCAGTACAAATGACACAAACATCAATAGCAGTACACGTTTCTTACGCAATATTCTCATAACAAACCCTTACGCTGTAGATATGAGTCAATTTGCTGCTCTGTCGCAGACCATAAACCGCTGTTATCGATGACAATGTCTGCCAGCTGTTTTTTGCGCTCAATATCCATCTGTACATCCATTCGAGCCTCGGCCTGTGCTGCAGTCATTCCATCCCGACTCATCAAGCGATCTCGTTGCACCGATCTCGGGACATATACAACCATGACTTCCTCGAAACCGTCCTCCAGACCCGATTCGTAGAGCAAAGGAATATCAGACACCACAAGTTTATCCGGATGTTGCATTTCGTATGCAGCAGCTCGTTCGCGCATCTCTCTTCGGATTGCCGGGTGTGTGATCGCCTCCAGTGCCTTTCGTTCCTCGGGTTGTTGAAAAACAATACTTCCAAGCTTTTTCCGATTCAGTGTTCCATCTTCGTTCAGTATGGCTTGTCCAAACCGCTTAACAGCGGCGGCCAACACGGGATGCCCGGGCATCATAACTTCCCGGGCAATAACGTCTGCATCGATGAGCAACGCTCCCTTACTGGCGAGATAGGCGGAAACACTGCTTTTGCCTGTCGCGATCCCGCCGGTTAAGCCTATATTCATCGTTTCACCTCATAACAGCTTCATTATTCCCATAATCATTAACAATAGTGCTGGCAATACAGACAGTCTTCGCATCCAGCGCAGAGCTGAGAATCGTAGGCCAACCTTCATGCCGAGTGACAGAAACGCCCCACTAAACAGTGCAATAATAAGTGCTGTCCATAGTGTAGGGAATCCCAGAAGTGCCGCTCCCAATCCTGCTCCAAACGCATCCAGAGACAGGGCAATACCGAGCCACATCGCTTCTTGAGCAGATATACTCCCCGAGTTATCCATATCCGCCTTGGAAGGGCTACGAAGGATCTGAATGACAACGCCCAGCTTGCGCAGCTCCAGTGTAAATACCATTCGTTCCAGTGATCCACTTGAAGCCGACTGCTCCAGATCCAGTGCGAGCACCTGATTCCTGCCCTTTGAATCCGACAGTCTCTCTTGTGCTTCTCTCACCCCAGTTACCGTTGCTTCTGTTTCCCCACCCGTTCCAGTGTCTGTTTCCAACTGTTCTTTGCCTTGCTTTCGAATAAGTTGCAACAGTGACCATGCACCAATACCTATCAATATAACGGCTCCCACGATCGAAGCGATATCCGGTGACACCACATGGGACAACAGCACACCTACTTGCATCGACAAGGCAATAACCAATCCCGAACAGATCGAAATAACAGCGATAGATAACAGGGGAATCTTAGTCCTCCGTAACCCATATGTAATCCCGACTCCAAAACCATCTAAACTAAGCGCCAAAGCAAGCGCCAGCAATGAAATAAAATGATGCAGCACCCCGGACTCCTCCTCTGTGCGGTACTCGTGCCAACTGAAGATGCCAGTATGGGTATACGCCCGCTTATTTCTGCCATATCAGTATATGGAGGGAGGAATCCAAGGGTGCTATGATTTCATCATTTCGTTCATTCAGTTCATGTTTAGCAGCTGACAGTTCGGACAAAAATGCGTGCCACGGCCACCAACCACCGTTTTTTCAATTAACGTACCACAAGTTGTACAAGGTTCTGATTTGCGTCCATAGATTTTCAGTTGATGCTGGAACATCCCCATCTCACCCTGTCCATTCACATAGGACTTGATGGAAGATCCACCTGCATTCACTGCATCCTGCAACGTAGCCACAATCGCTTCATGGAGCACCGTTAACTGAGCTTCGGTCAGAGTTTTGGCGATGGTCTCGGGATGGATACCTGCGCGAAATAGAGCCTCGTCCACATAAATATTCCCGATACCAACCACATATGCCTGATTTAAAAGTACAGCCTTAATTTTGGTTGTGCGCTTGCCAACCGCCTCGCGGAATGCAGTTACCGTAAATGCCGGATCAAGCGGCTCCAATCCCAGTTTCAGCAAAGGTTTGGATACCAGTTCCTCACCTGCATTAAACAGATGCATCGTACCGAACTGACGCACGTCCTTATAACGCAATTCCGTACCATCATTAAAATGGAAGATCACATGGGTATGTTTCTCCACATCTTCATGCTGCTCGTACACACCGTACCTTCCTTCCATCCGCAGATGGGAGACAAGCACCAGCCCGTCCAGCAAAATACGCAAAAACTTGCCGCGGCGCTCCACTCCAATGACGGTATGTCCTGCGAGTTCCATTGCAAATGCATCTATGTCGTCCGGCCGCTGAATAATCCGCGGCAAGCTAACGGTAACATGATCAATCGTTTTGCCCACAATAAGTTGATTCAATGTTCTTCTGACTGTTTCGACTTCCGGTAATTCCGGCATGATGTTCTCACCTCCCCTATATTATAACGGAAGATGGCGCTCAGCGGGACCCTTTTCTTATATCGCATACATGGAAAGGCCTTTTGTAAATACCGGAAAAACCGCGCGGCGCTTGAATTATTTTGCTTCGTACCAGTTATCACCAAAGCTGACTTCGGCTTTCAGCGGAACCGACAGTTCCAATGCTTTTTCCATAACAGAAGGCACTAACTCTTTCATCAGTTCCAATTCATCCGCAGGCACTTCGAATACAAGTTCATCGTGCACCTGAAGCAACATACGGCTCTTCAACTTGCGTTCCCGCAGCGCTTCATCCATCTGTACCATGGCCAGCTTGATGATATCTGCCGCTGTTCCCTGAATCGGTGTATTCATCGCCGTACGCTCTGCGAAGGAACGCAGATTGAAGTTACTGGCGTTAATCTCTGGCAGGTAACGACGTCGCTCCAACAACGTTTTGACGTAACCATCCTGGCGAGCTTCCTTCACAATATCATCCATATATCGGCGTACACCCTGGAATACTTCAAAATACTGATCAATAAACTGCGCGGCCTCTTTACGTGTAATATGCAAGTTCTGGGATAAACCATAATCACTTATTCCATACACGATACCAAAGTTAACTGCCTTGGCGGAACGACGCATATCCCCATCCACATCCTCAGGCTTCACGCCAAATACATCCGAAGCGGTCTTTGTATGAATATCCATATCGTTGACAAACGCTTCCTTCAAGCGCTCATCGTCCGAAATGTGGGCCAGTACACGCAGTTCAATCTGGGAATAGTCTGCTGCCAAAATGGACCATCCAGGCTCGGAAGGGACAAATACCTTCCGGATTTTGCGACCTTCTTCCATCCGGATCGGAATGTTCTGCAAGTTCGGGAATTGACTGCTAAGTCGTCCTGTTGCAGCAATGGTCTGACGATAATACGTATGCACCTTGCCATCCCGATCGGATATCTCTTTGAGTAATCCTTCCACATAAGTGGATTGCAGCTTGGCAAGCTGACGATATTGCAGAATATGCTTGACCACATCGTTATAAGGAGCCAATTTCTCCAATACTTCAGCATCTGTGGAATAACCTGTTTTTGTTTTCTTCACCACCGGCAAGCCCAGTCTATCAAATAAAATCTCACCCAGTTGCTTCGGTGAATTCAGATTAAATTCCGTTCCTGACAGCTTGTAGATCTCAGCCATCAACCTGCTGATCTGTTCTTCAAACTCACTGCCCAGAGCCTGCAGATCGGCTGTATTGGCCTTAATGCCCTGTTTCTCCATGTCCGCCAATATGCGTGACAACGGCATCTCCAGTTCATGGAACAATGAATTCATCTCATCGGTTTCCAACACCTGCTCCTGAAGTGGAATAATGGCTGCTACAGCAGCAGCTTTGCGGCATAGGAAATCCCCCAAGGTCTCCACTTCCGGCACCTTGTACTTGGCCCCTTTGCCCATAACCGTGTCATCCTCCACAAGTGAAGGCAGACCATACTTGGTCGTGAGTCCACTAATCGTCTGGTTGGATTCCGTTGGATCAAGCAAATATGCCGCCAGTTGTACATCAAATGACGCACCAGCGAATTCAATGCCATGCGCATGCAGGGCCAGGTCCACACGATGAAGATCATAACCGCGCTTCGGCTGCTCTGAATTACCAAGCCATGCCCGCACTGGAGCCGCTGCCTCTGAATGAAGCAGTTCGGGAGATATAAACGTATATGTTCCGGCAGAACCTACAGCTAGTCCAATCAGTTTCGCTTGGTGAGGGTTATCCCCATGTGTCTCCACGTGGAGTACATCAATGGAATCAAGGGAACTGAACAGCTCACTGATGTTGTCCTCTGTTGCAATGGAAGACTCCACCTCGGCAGCAGGGACCGCTTCCTGTTCTGAACCAATGCTGCCACTGAACGACAGGCGTTCGAGCAAGGATTTGAATTCCAGCTTCGCCAATGCAGGGCCAGCATGTTCTTCTTTTAATCCAGCGAATTGCATATCCTCCCACGTCTGCTCTAGCGGAACTTCCCGGTGAATCGTCGCGAGTTGTTTGCTCATCCGGGCATCTTCGGCATGGGCCTCGATCTTTTCTTTCATCTTGCCCTTCAGTTCACTTGTGCCGTTCAGCACATCTTCTACCGATCCGAACTGGTGCAGCAGCTTCAACGCTGTTTTCTCTCCGACCCCGGGAATACCCGGAATATTATCGGACGCATCGCCCATCAGACCCTTGAGATCAATGATTTGCAGCGGCGTCAGACCATAACGCTCCTTAATCTGAGCAGGATCATACAGCTCAATATCGGTTACCCCTTTACGTGTTAGCCCGATATGTACATGTTCGGAGGCAAGCTGCAGCATATCTTTGTCACCCGATACAACAAGCACCTGTCTGCCCGCTTCATCTGCGCGTTTGGTTAATGTTCCGATGATGTCATCCGCTTCAAATCCAGCCAGCTCAAACTGAGCGATGCCAAGTCCTTTCAGCAGTTCTTTGAGCAAAGGAAATTGCTCTGACAACTCTGGTGGTGTTTTCTCCCGTCCACCCTTGTATTCCTGATACCCTTCGTGGCGGAACGTGATTTTGCCTGCATCAAATGCGACCATAACATGTGTAGGCTTATGCTCTTCAAGCAGTCTCAGCAGCATTGTAGTGAAGCCATATACCGCATTGGTATGCAGACCTTTCGAGTTGGTCAGAGGCGGCATTGCAAAAAACGCCCTGTAAATAATGCTATTTCCATCTATGAGAATAAACTTGTCCATTCCAGCACCTCGCGTATTATATGGTCAACCTCTTCAAATTACATCTATTCTCATGATACCATACCCACCTGTCACATCAAAAAGAATAGCCATCTTTTCACTTCATTTTTAATCGCAAAAAAAGAACCTTCTCCACAGACAGCTGTACACAGCCTATCTGAGAGAAAGTCCTTTTCCATTCATATGATTCATTACTTAATCAGCACTGATTCCCCAATTCCAAAGCAATGCTCTTCCTATTGATTCAGATCCGGACGTTTACCTGTCACCAGGTATACCGTGCTCTCACCAATGTTGGTTGCATGATCGCCAATCCGTTCAATGTAACGTCCAACCATCATCAGCAGCATGGCCTGAGAAGCCTGATTCGGGTGCTCTGTCATTAACGTGTAGAGATCACTGATCATGTGACTGTACAGTTGATCGACCTGATCGTCTGTTTGAGCCATTTTATAGGCCAGATCTGTGTTTTCTTTCAGGAAAGATTCGATGGATTCATCGATCATGGATTTCACGATTTCTGCCATTTGCGGGATATCCACCAAAGGTTTGATCAGCTTCTGTCCATCCATCCGGAGTGTCACCTTTGCCACATCAAGAGCAAGATCTCCCATACGCTCCAGATCACTGGAGATTTTGAATGCCACGATAATACGTCTGAGGTCCTTCGCCACCGGCTGTTGTGTGATGATCAGTTTGGAGCCAAGTTCCATAATTTTGTCTTCAAGGGCATTCAGATTCGCATCATTCTTGATGATGACCTGAGCTTTCTCCGCGTTCATCGTTTGTAAACTCTCAATAGCACCATCCAATGCTGCTCCTACATGTTCACCCATTTGTTTGAGCAAGGTACGCAGCTCTTCAAGCTCCTGATCAAATTCTTTTCTGCGAATCATAGATTTCATGTCCTCCTTATCCATCATCTCCGGGTATGCCGGGATCATTCCAATTCAGCTCGCTTAACCGAACCTTCCGGAGATATAATCCTCGGTTCGGGAATCTTGCGGTGTGGAGAATAACGTCTCCGTATCAGCTGCCTCCACCACTTCACCATTCAGGAAAAATACCGTGCGTCCAGATACCCGTGCCGCCTGGTGCATATTGTGCGTAACCATAACGATCGTGTACTTATGATGCAACTCCTTCACTAGCTCCTCAATCTTCAATGTGGAGATCGGGTCGAGTGCGGACGTTGCTTCATCCATCAGCAGAACGTCAGGCTGTACAGCCAGCGCCCGTGCAATACAGAGACGCTGTTGTTGTCCGCCGGACAAACTAAGTGCCGACTTTTTCAATACATCCTTCACTTCATCCCACAGTGCCGCATGAACAAGACTCTGTTCCACCAATTGATCCAGTTCAGCCTTTTGAGTTACCCCGTGCAAACGCGGTCCGTAAGCGACGTTATCGTATATGGATTTTGGAAAAGGATTCGGTTGTTGGAACACCATACCAACTCGTTTGCGCAGTGTCTCCACTTCAATCTCATTACTGTAGATATCGGAGCCATTCAGCATAACCTGTCCTTCCACACGAACACCCGGAATCATGTCATTCATCCGGTTTAACGTGCGGAGCAATGTCGACTTACCACAACCTGACGGCCCGATGAACGCAGTAACGGTTTTTTCCGGCAGATCCATCGATATATTTTTAAGCGCGTGATGCGTATCATAATATAAATTAAGATTTTCAATGTGAATGAGGTCCTTCATGGATGTTCACTTCTCCTTCGCTGCAGGGACACGGAAACTCCCTTTACGTTGAGACCGATACTGATAATCTTTCATCGCTGCTCGGCCATCTTTAATATCCTACCCTTTCATTGTAAAAACAGTATCACTTTCATGTTAACGGAATGTAAAAAAGACATCCTTGACCTTCATGATCTGCTTAATGGATCAATCTGATTGCTGATGCCTGCCTTATTGACTACTTTATAACTTTATATCACTCCGCTATTCGATACCATCTCATCCAGCTTCGTACGAATGTGCTCTGCGACTTCTCCAGCTTTCCCGCCTTCCATGGCGATCTCCTCTGCTATACGAGACAAATCTCTCACCGCACTGTTCAGTTGTCGGAACGTTGCTCCCCCTGCGTTGACATGCACCGAACTGTCGTCAATCTCTGCTCCGCTTGCCTTAACCAGTTCAACAGTCTGAAGGGTCAATCCACCAATATTCTCTAGCAATGAAGACATGTTCCCCGCAACCTCACGGGTCTGTTTTGCGAGCGCTCGAATCTCGCCTGCAACTATCTGAAAACCTCGTCCATATTCACCCGCATGGGCTGCTTCTATGGATGCATTCAGGGCAAGGAGACCACTCTGATCTGCTAGCGACCGGATGGATTGTGCCATGCCCGATCCTGTTCTGATCGAATTCAGCATGTAGTCCGCATGTTGCCCTTGATTCTCCATATGCTGATGCACCCGGTTATAGGAAGCATCAACGTGCTTCAAACTCTCTTCACCCTGCTTGGACAATGCCATGATCTCACGGGCCTCATGAACGGTCTGATTCGCTGCATGCACCAGCTTGGTGACCGCATCGTTGATTCTGGTTATCTCCTGTCTGCTCTCGGTTACTGTACGTATGCGCTCTTCCGTAACAGCCTGTTGCAATCTGCGGGAGAGCGACATTACGTCACGCATCGTCAGCACACCAAGCAGTCTGCCTTGTTCCGTAACAAGCAGACAATCGTAGAAATGCTGTTCATCGCGCCCAAGTGCGATATCAATAATCGTTGTGGCTTCAATATTAATATCTGCAATAACCGGAGATGTATTCACTACTTGGATGACCGGTTTACGGTAGAACAGATCTGCGGCAAAACGGCCATTTAACATCCGATATAACGTCTCTCGCATTAACAATCCAGTAGGTTTCATCTGCTCATCACACAGTACAATACATGGGTGCTCCTGATCCTGATTCATCATCGTGGCCGCTTCTCCACAGGTCGTATGGATCCCCGCGACAGGTACCTGACGATAATAGTCATGCAAATGGATTACAGGTTCTTCGGCAACAACCGTTTCTTCATGATGCTGCTGTTCGGGTATCGCTAATTCTTCGTTATGTAAAACAACATGAGGCTGGTCAGGTTTCACTTCGAGCAACATGGGCATAAATGCGTAATCTCCTTTACGTATTAGCTCCGTCTTGAGATAGATTATGTAGGTATAAAGTATCACCCAGATAAGTCCATGCTACTCCCTCTACGTAAAGGAAAATCCTCCTTTATGTTAAACAAACGTAAAATAAAACTCCCCGATCATTGCTAACTTGAATGATGGGGAGTTTTTCTTTTGACAACCAATTTATAACCTACACCACGAATGGAATCAATGTGAACCGATTCCGGGTCCAGCTCCAGCTTTTTACGTAATGAGCTGACGTGTACGTCTACCGTTCGTTGACCTCCAATATAATCGAAGCCCCACACAGCGTTCATCAGATCATCCCTTGTCAGTACCACACCCGGTTTTTTGGCCAAATATAACAGTACTTCGAACTCTTTCGGACGCAGACTGATGGATTGTCCACCCAGTGTCACTTCATATTTCAGAGGATAAATCTCCAGCTCTCCCAGAATAATTCGTGAGCCATCCTTGTCCTCAAGCTGTGGTAAATCTTCGCCATTGGAATAACGTCTTAATACCGCATCCACTCGGGCTAATAACTCAGATACACCAAACGGTTTGGTTATATAATCATCGGCACCCGATTTCAGTCCCTGTACAACCTCGGCTTCACCGTTCTTGGCCGTCAGAATGATAACAGGTGTACTGACACCCTGTATTCTTAACTTGTTCAGAATGTCCAGACCATTCATGCCCGGAAGCATCAGATCCAGCAATATGAGATCAAAATCCTGGGACAAGGCGCGATCATATCCTGTAGATCCGTGATCCTCTGCCGTAACGTCGTAACCTTCCTGTGTCAGGTTATACGTGAGTAATCTTGATAATGTAGGTTCATCTTCAATAACTAGCAAACGCTGTGCCATGATACCCCTTCTCTCTTCATAGGTTGTCTGTTGCCACAACACTTTTTCTATCATAGCACTAATTTGTTAACGCGGTGTAAAACAATACACACTTTTTACATTTTGATACCAGACGCCTACATCTCTTCGTCTTGAATGAATGGAAGGATCACACGGAATGTTGTCCCCATGCCCAGCTCACTCTCTACAGACAATTTGCCATGATGCAATTCCACCAGATGTTTAACGATGGAAAGTCCAAGGCCTGTGCCCCCTGAATTACGGGATCTGCCTTTATCAACACGATAGAACCGTTCGAAGATTCGCGGCAAATCTTTTTTCGGTATGCCAATTCCTGTATCTGACACCGCAAAGACAACTTCATCATCGTTATCCATCGTCACCTGTAACTTCACTCGTCCACCATCGGGGGTATAATTGATTCCGTTGGATAACAGATTGATGAAAATCTGCTTCATCTTGTCCTCATCCGCTTCAATATACAGCTCCTCCGGAACATGCATTTCCAGACGAATTTGCTTTTTCTCCGCCACCTTGGACAAGGTGCCCAGCACCATTTCGAAGAAAGAGTGTATATGAACAGGTGAGCATTGCAGCGGTGCGCGTTTCGATTCAATTTTGGATAACTCCAGAATATCCCCGATTAATCGGTTAAGTCGATCTCCTTCATCATAGATAATTTTCAGGAATGATCGCTCTGTCTCCTTATCCTGTACCCCGCCACTGAGCAACGTTTCGGCAAACCCTTTGACCGCAGCGACAGGTGTCTTAAGCTCATGAGAGACATTGGCGACAAACTCACTGCGCATTGACTCCAATCGGCGGATTGCCGTCACGTCCTGCAACAGGAACAACATGCCTCGATACCCGCCATCATCTTCGGACATCGGTACTCCATCAATACGGATCAGTTTTTCCTCCGGGTTGAACACACTCACTTCTTCATGCATCCGTTCTTTCAATGCAACACTCTCTTCGATAGTACGTGTTAATTCGTAGTGTCTTTTTAATTCAGTATAAGGCTTACCCGTAACCTTTCCTGCCTGAATACCAAGCATACGCTCCGCTTCCCGATTGACCAGTGCAATGGATTGCCCTGCGTCGATCATAACAATACCTCCGGTCATGTTTGCGAGGACACTCTGTAGCAACGCTTCATTGTCACGGATCGTCTTCAACTGGGACTGCAAGCTGTCTGCCATTCCGTTTATCGCAAGCCCCAGCTGTCCGATCTCATCTCTACGCGTTACATCAACTCTCGCATCGTATTCCAGCTTGGTAATTCGATGGGCCACTTTCGTAATATGCTCAATCGGAGAGGTTAATCCACGTGCAACCCGATAACTGACAAATGCCACAATTAAGAATAATAGCCCAAGTGCAGCAAACATAATCATCCAACCACGCTGAAGCCCTTGATCCACAGCCTGTAGACTCATGGATAGACGAATGTAGCCATCAAATTTGCCGCTTGGTATTTCAATCATGTCACTTTGATCCGAATTCACAGGTAGTGCTACATACAGCATATCTTGCCCCAATGTTTCACTGTAACGTATGGACTGCCCGTATACATCCCCTACCGCACCCTTAATTTCTTCCCGGTTCAAGTGATTATCCATCGATGCCGGATCACTCTCGGAATCTCCGATGACCATGCCGTCTTTATTAATGAAGGTTACCCGGGAATCCGTCAGACGATCCAGTTCCAGCGCCCGATCTGAATAATACTTTCGTGTGGCTTCCGAGGTTGGATCACTTGCATCATGGAATGGAAAAGTTGCTTTAAGCAAATTAATCTCGCGCACCATGGTTTGCTCCAATGCGGTTATATGCGTAGTCTTAAATACTCTGCCCATCGTGTATCCAGCTACAATGACGGATACGCCGATCAGCACCATCATAATGATGGCAAGGCGAATTCGGAACGGTCTCATCTATCTCTTCCTTTATGATCAGATTAATATCTAATGTCTTGCTCTACATTGAATCCAGTTCAATTCGGTCCCCACGGGTGCCTGGATTGGAAATAACGAGAAACTCCACTTCTTCGTTGCTGCGATTCATCATCTGATGCGGCATTCCGGGTGCGATCTCTATTCCTTCATGGGTTTCCAGCACGAACATTTCACCATTAAGTTCCATACATGCTTCACCGCTGAGGATGAAAAAAAACTGACGGCTTACCGAATGGTAATGTCGTGTTTCAGCCGTTCCTGCAGGCATTCGCTCATGAATGATGCTCAATTTATCGTTTTGAACAAGGTGCCAGCCATCGCACTGTCCACCCCATATATAATGCGCTGCATTCTGTTTGCTCATTTTCATATGACTTATCCCTCCGAGTATAATTGCTCGATCTATCATATCACAGATTAGGGAGATTCCAGTCAGCAAGGCTATTCGTACAATATCATAGTTGTATCAACGCAGATGCAGACTTTTGTAAACAGCTGCTAAACCGCATCTTAGACTTGCACATCCCCTGATATAAAAAAGACGCACCGCTCAGCCATGCTGAATGCGATACGTCTCTCTATATAATCAATCCTATCCTGAGTCTAAACGTTCTTTACGTATTATCCGTTCACCACTTCGCCGCCATTCACATGTATCACCTGTCCGCTTACATACGAAGAATCATCTGAAGCTAGATATACATAGGCGGGAGCCAGTTCATCCGGTTGCCCTGGACGTTTCATCGGCTGGGTTGCGCCAAACTCACTTACTTTTTTCTCATCAAAGGTAGATGGAATGAGCGGTGTCCAGATCGGCCCTGGTGCAACGGCATTGACACGAATTCCCTTCTCAATCACATTCATCGATAGCGAACGAGTGAACGAAGTGATTGCTCCTTTGGTAGATGAATAATCAAGCAAGGTCGGGCTGCCCCGATAAGCTGTAATGGATGTGGTGTTAATAATCGTACTGCCTTTCTTCAGATGTGGCAGAGCCGCCTGCGTCACATAGAACATGCCGAAGATATTGGTACGGAATGTACGCTCCAGCTGTTCTGGCGTAATATCCTCCAGATTCTGCTGTGGATGCTGTTCCGCTGCGTTATTCACGACAATGTCCAGTTTGCCCAGTTCATCTACTGTCTGCTGAACCGACTTCTTCGCAAAGGCATCATCACCAATGTCACCTGCAATCAAGATGCACTTGCGTCCTTCTTGTTCGACCTGACGCTTCGTTTCCTTGGCATCTTCGTGCTCGCTCAGGTATACAATAGCGACATCCGCGCCTTCCTTGGCATACGTAACAGCAACAGCACGTCCAATTCCGCTGTCACCTCCTGTAATAAGCGCCACCTTACCCGTCAGTTTACCTGCTGCCTTGTATTCAGGCTTCTCAAATTCCGGTCTGGGATGCATCTCCGATTCAATACCGGGGCGTTGATCCTGATGCTGTGCTGGCATTGTTTTTTGATTTTGTTGTGTATTGGTTGACATCTAACAGTCTCCTCTCAAAATGTGAACATGTTTGGATTACAGAAGACATGGACTCTAACTGTAACCTTCCTTGTCTTTCGTTCTCTGAAAAAGTCTCATTCTGTAGGATGGCATGAACAGTTCAGATTATTCTTCTGCGATGAACAGCAACTTAAGCCTCAGCGTGCTGTCTCTAATCCTTATTTACCACTCTCTTTGGATATCAAACAACCGATTTGCTTCAATGCCTGTTTTGCCAAAATTCCAAATTTATTCGAATTAGACTGTTTCATGATACAAAGTGTATTCCTATGCTGCTTGGGCTGATGTACAATGTACAGTATACTGATGTGCTTTAACTCTCATTTTTATTGTTTTAATCATTCTAACCTAACATGGAGACCTGACAATGGAATCGCATATTAATTCATATATAACACTCGTAGCTACTTCAGCCGTGCTGAATGTCTTTTTGTGTTTATATACCTATTTCAGAAGATCCGAGATTCCCAGTTCCAAAATATTCATTCTCTACACAGCAGCACTCTCCATATACACTTTTGGTTACGCGATTGAGCTTGCCAGTAGCACGCTGGAGCAAATGAAGTTTTGGACCACCGTGGAGTATTTAGGTATGCCTTTCTCCGCCTCTCTCGGCCTTATCCTGATGATAAAATATACAGGAAAAACGTTATCCAAAAAGGCAACCGCCGCATTGTTTGTAATCCCTTCCATTACGCTAGGTATGGTTGCAACCAATGACTTTCATCATCTGTTTTATAAAAAAGTATGGCTAAGAGAAAATAGTCCCGTTCCTCTGATGGATATCGCAGTGGGTCAATGGTATGTTGTACACGGTGCATTCACCTTCTCCTGTCTGTTATGTGCCTGTCTCATTCTGATCGGACAATGGAGACACACCAAGAAGATGTATCGTCGTCAATTACTTACTCTCATTACTTCACAGATTATTCCTATGGTCGCAGCTTTTCTGTATTTGCTTGGTTTGACCCCCGGCGGGATGGACCCCGTACCCGTACTCATGTGTATCACATCTGCCATGTATATCTGGGCCATACTATCCTCTCGTCTCCTGACCATCGTACCCATCGCCAAAGACAGTATTTTCGAAAGCATGCGTGAAGGTGTTATTGTACTGGATAGTTCCAATCGACTGGTCGATTACAACAGATCTCTGTGTGACATGTTGCCAGAGCTTAATACAAGCATGATTGGCCAACCCTTGGATGACATCTGGCTTAATCTTGCTGGAAAGACATTTCCCGTTGAATACGGCAGGGAAGGATTGCAAACCGATCTTTACTGGCAGTTAAACGGAGAGACTGTCTGTTATCAGGTCAGGACATCTTACGTGTATAACAAGGATGCACAGACTGTGGGCAGTCTAATTATGTTAATCGATATAACGGAACAACGCTTCTTGCAAGAACAACTGAAACAACTGGCTTATTTCGATGGTCTGACCAAAATCTATAATCGCACTCAATTTTTGCATAGAGGACGGGAGATTTTGAGTGAAGCTCAGCTTAATCCGCAACCTGTCTCATTTATCTTATTTGATATTGATTACTTTAAACGCATCAACGATACCTACGGGCATGATGTTGGTGATCAGGCCATCATTCATGTAGTCTCTGTTTGTAATCGATATTTAAGCCCTGAGATGTTGTTCGCCCGTTATGGAGGAGAAGAGTTTGTCATCGCTCTTCCGAATACCTCGCTTCAAGAAGCCGAGAAACTTGCCGAACAACTGAGAGTTGCCTTGTTGAATGACCCCCTGGATGTTAAGGGAGTACCTATTACGCTGACCTCAAGCTTTGGTATTGCCCAGTACAATGGAGGGTCAGATTCGCTGGAGTCCTTGTTACGCGATGCTGATACTGCCTTGTACGAATCCAAGCGTAATGGTCGAAATGCAGTGCGTGCATATACTGTGAGTACAACCTAACCAATGTAGACCGTGTCTGATGGAATATGCATGCTGTTATGTATGGTAGTGCTCCTATAGTTCCAGATCAAATAAACCGAGGACTGCTGATTTCATCTTGGTAACAACAAAAAATAGACAGCCAATGAGGTTGTCTATTTTTCATTTGTTTCAACGAAACACCATCTTACATATCATCCGGCTTGTTCTAATTAGGTCTGCAAACGCTTAACCAACGACTAACAATACATCTTCGTAGGGTGGATTAACCGTCCACAACGCGCTTAGATCACCTGATTATTCACCATCAGGTACACCATGATTAGCAAGAATACAGCCAGAAGTGTACTGAACATACGGATCTTGCTTTGCTCAGGACCCACATCACGTTTGTTTTTCACACCTTCAGCAGCGAGTCGCAGCGGTTTCCCCATAATTCCTCCAATAGCCGCAATAGCCAAGAGCAGAACAACAACAACAGCCATCCAGACATGAGAATATTCACCTTTGGTCATCAGGTAACCACCAGTAAGAAGTTGGATTACAAGTCCATACTGCGCGACTTTGTTCAAAGAACGCAGCGATGCAAAGGCTCCCTCTTGTGCTGCAGCATTCAAGGTACGAATTTTACCGACCACAAATGGCAGAATCAAATAGAATCCCATCGCCAGTGCTCCAACAATATGGAGCAGATACATAATCATTGTCAAAATTTTCATCCTCCTCAACATTTTCGGTGTGCTATACATCACATCCCATTATACTGGGGAACTTATCCAAAGAAAAGAAAACCTCCGAGTTTACCGGAGGTTTTCTTTTAGCTTCTGTTCAAAAAGTTTTCAAACTTACAGGTTAACTACCGAAATGACGTTTCGAACCGAATCAGCAGATTTATCCAATCCTGCTTTTTCTTCCGTTGTCAGGTCAAGTTCGAATATTTTCTCAATGCCGTTTCCACCCAGAATGGTTGGTACACCGAGGAACAGATCATTATAGCCATATTCACCTTCAAGATAAGCGATCACTGGAATGATACGTTTCTTGTCCTTCAAAATCGCTTCGGTCATCTGAACGAGTGAAGCTGCCGGTGCGTAATATGCACTACCGTTACCAAGCAGATTCACAATCTCACCACCGCCTACGCGTGTGCGCTGCACGATGGATTCGATCCGGTCAGCCGGAATCAGCGTATCGATCGGAATGCCTCCCACGCTCGAATAACGAACGAGGGGTACCATATCGTCTCCGTGGCCGCCAAGAACGAATCCACGAACATCTTCAACAGATACATTCAACTCTTGCGCAATGAAGGTACAATAACGTGCTGTATCCAGAACACCTGACTGACCGATAACACGGTTTTTAGGAAAACCAAGGGTCTGATAAGCAGCATAAGTCATCGCATCCACCGGGTTGCTTAGAATAATGACGATGGAATCAGGGCAATATTTTTTCACATTTTCACAAACGGACTTCACGATACCCGCATTCGTATTGACCAGATCGTCGCGGCTCATACCCGGTTTACGGGCGATACCAGCCGTGATGATTACAATCTCAGAACCTGCAGTATCTTCGTAGTTGGAAGTACCGACGATATGACTGTCAAATCCTTGAACAGGACTCGCTTCCATCATATCGAGAGCTTTCCCCTTCGTCGGGTTCTCCAGTTGAGGAATATCAACCAGCACAACATCCCCGAGTTCTTTTTGGGCAAGCATTAATGCGGTCGTAGCACCGGTAAAACCGGCGCCGACTACTGTGATTTTTTTGCGCTGAATAGTCAAGATTCACATCTCCCCTTACAGGTTTTTAATGATTTGATCCGCGAATTCAGAACATTTCACTTCAGTAGCGCCGTCCATCAGACGTGCAAAGTCATACGTTACTGTTTTATTGTTAATGGATGTTTCCATACCTTTGTAGATCAGGTTAGCTGCTTCTTGCCATCCCAAGTGCTCAAGCAACATTACTCCGGACAGAATAACGGAACCAGGGTTCACGACATCTTTGTCCGCGTATTTAGGTGCAGTACCGTGAGTTGCTTCGAAGATAGCATGTCCTGTTACGTAGTTGATGTTCGCTCCAGGAGCGATACCAATTCCGCCAACTTGCGCTGCAAGTGCATCGGACAGATAGTCACCGTTCAGGTTCAGGGTTGCGATTACATCAAACTCGCCTGGACGAGTCAATACTTGTTGCAGAGCGATATCGGCAATCGCATCTTTTACGATGATTTTACCAGCATCTTCAGCAGCTTTTTGTGCTGCATTCGCTGCATCTGTACCTTCGTTTTCTTTGATGACGTCGTATTGTGCCCAAGTGAATACTTTGTCAGCGAACTCTTCTTCAGCCACTTCGTATCCCCAGTTTTTGAAGGCACCTTCGGTAAATTTCATGATATTACCTTTGTGTACCAATGTAACCGTCTTACGGTTATGGTCAATTGCGTACTGTACTG
Organism: Paenibacillus polymyxa; assembly: GCF_018614975.1. Classification (GTDB taxonomy): domain Bacteria; phylum Bacillota; class Bacilli; order Paenibacillales; family Paenibacillaceae; genus Paenibacillus; species Paenibacillus polymyxa_E. Next base: position 127,094 of record NZ_JAGGNR010000014.1, read on the forward strand.
CTGCACGTACCAAACGTTTCGAACCTTCGGAAGAAACGGGTTTGATACCAATACCGGAAGTCTCAGGGAAACGGATTTTGTTAGCACCCATCTCCTGTTGCAGGAACTGGATCACTTTCTTCACTTCTTCAGAACCTTCAGCATACTCGATTCCTGCATAGATATCTTCCGTATTCTCACGGAAAATGACCATGTCTACCAGCTCAGGACGTTTAACCGGAGAAGGTACACCGTCGAAATAACGAACAGGACGCAAGCAAGTGTACAGGTCAAGCTCTTGACGCAGGGCTACGTTCAGGGAACGAATACCGCCACCGATTGGCGTAGTCAATGGTCCTTTGATCGCTACGATATACTCACGAATAGCTTCCAGTGTATCATTCGGCAACCACTCACCGTATGTATCGAATGCTTTTTGTCCAGCAAACACTTCATACCATGCGATTTTTTTGTTGCCATCATAAGCTTTTTCAACAGCTGCATCCAATACACGTTTGGAAGCTTTCCAGATATCACGGCCTGTACCGTCACCTTCGATAAATGGAATGATTGGATTACTAGGTACCTGAAGTGTACCGTTATCAATTTGGATTTTTTCGCCTTCAGTTGGGTGAGCAAATTTTTCTAATTTCATAGTTAAAATTCCTCCTAGGTTTTGTATATGCAGTATTCATCATACCACTAGTCTTGTTGAGAGAAGGGTCCTGAGAGCTTGAGCCAGTAAAGCCTCTGCTTTCCAACCCTCCACCTCGTCCTTATTATTATACTGTTTTTGCGGCTATTAGCGAAGTTCAATAGAAACGTATTTCTGATCTGTAGGGCCAGTGTACTCCGCACGTGGACGAATAATGCGATTGTCCGCAAGCTGTTCCAAAATATGCGCAGTCCATCCAGACACCCGGCTGATCGCAAAGATCGGCGTGAACAATTCCTGTTCGATCTCCAGTTGGGTATATACAGAAGCAGAATAGAAGTCTACGTTAGGCTTCAATCCTTTTTGTCCTGTTACCAGTTCCTCGATCTTCACAGACATATCATACAAGCGCGTATCATTGTTCATCTCGCCAAGTTCCTTGGACATCTTCTGTAAATGTTTGGCGCGTGGATCACCGTTTTTGTACACCCGATGTCCAAAGCCCATGATCTTTTCACGATTATTCAGTTTTTCCTGAATTGCCGCTTCAAGACGATCAGGTGTACCGATCTCATTCAACATTTTCATAACGGCTTCGTTAGCACCGCCATGCAGTGGTCCCTTCAGTGCGCCAATGGCGGAAGTTACACCGGAATAGATATCCGATAGCGTCGCAACCGTTACACGGGCTGCAAATGTTGACGCGTTTAACTCGTGATCCGCATGCAGGACAAGGGCTTGATCCAATGCTTTCACTGCTGTCTCGGATGGTTCTTCACCAGTCATCATATATAAAAAGTTTTCTGCGATGGAAGCGCCTTCTTTTGGAGCCACAGGTTCTTTGCCCTGACGGATACGGGCGATGGCTGCCACAATCGTTGGCAACTGTGCTTGCAACTTAACCGCTTTGTTCTCATTCGCTTCCGTTGTCATCTCATCCGCTTGCTCGTCGTACAGTGCAAGTGCAGAGACAGCCGAACGAAGTGCTGCCATGGTACTGACGTTTTTCGGATACAATTGGATTTGTGCAATCAACTCGCTCGGAATCGGCGCGTAATCGCTCAGGCTTTTACGAAGGGATTTCAATTCATCCGTTGTTGGCAATTTACCAAACCACAACAAATAGGCAACTTCTTCAAAGCTGGCATGTTCAGCCAAGTCGTCGATATCGTAACCACGGTATGTGAGCACACCGTCTACAATAGAACTGATCGAAGAGGTTGTTGCAACGATGCCTTCCAGACCTTTGGTAGCTGTCATATTACATCTCTCCTTTAATAAGCGAAATCAGGAACCATTCCAGAGTGCCATATAAGTGCTAAAATGCACCTATTCTCTTTTGTAAACATTTTCATTTTAAAATTAACAAATATTTCAAAATACGGTTTTCCTATCTGTCAATCGGTATTTACTTATAACATCATACTGGATTTTGTCGTTTATGTGAACATGATGAGAGTTCATTCGCACATCAAACTTCTTTATCGGACCGATAAAGCATTTTTGAAAGCCTTTACAAAAACAAGGTTGACATTTAATGTTTTTTAATCAAACCTGGCGTATGAAGAACTTTCTATTGCTATATTCTGTAATACTAAGGCATACTCTAGGCAAAAGAATGAACCCGGTAGAGTTAGTTCAAAAGTCCGCTTTTGAATCAGCTCTGGTAACATCCCTGCGTTTCAAAACCTTGTAAATGCTCTATATTAATTAAGATAGCCATCTATTTCTAATACTACTTTATGGATCATACATAGGTCGGCTTAATTGAAATAAGGAGAGTTGATGCTTGGATAGAATAATAATGAAACGCCTGCTCCGCGGCTTATGGGTTATCATCGCGACCATTCTGATCGTTATTGCCATATACTTGCTGTTCCCGCTTCTGTATCCTTTTGCGATTGCCTGGATTATCGCCTATGCTATGAATCCATTAGTGAAACTGCTTCAGCATCGGACACGATTCCCCCGCTGGCTGGCTGTGACTCTTTCATTGATCCTTTATTTTGGAGCCATTGCAGTGGTGTTGTCTGCGGCGATTACCCGCATTGTAAAAGAAGTCATTTCACTTACGACAAGCTTTGATCTTCATGTTGATGAGATTAAGGACACGTTCGTACGCTGGACCCAGAATGACACCATTCAAAGTTTGACTGCGCAGATCAATGAATTTTACAAGGAAAATCCCAACTACCAGGAAACCATTAATAGCAATATTAGTAAAACAACCGAAACGGTAGGTACAGCCGTGACCGATCTGGTCACTGGATTTTTCAATATGATTCTGAGTCTCCTGACCTCCCTGCCGAACATGGGCGCGGTATTAATCGTTGTGTTGTTGTCTACGTTCTTTATTAGCAAAAGTTGGACCAGGCACAACATCACCGTATCGGGATGGGTACCCTCTTCCATTCGCAAGCCGATATCCGACATATGGACTGACCTTAAGAAGGCACTGTTCGGATACGCAAGAGCACAATTGATCATGATCTCGATTACAGCACTATTCGTCATGATTGGGCTACTTATATTGCAAGTCAATTCAGCCTTCACCATCGCTCTGATGATTGGTTTGGTCGATCTGCTTCCTTATCTGGGTGTTGGCCTTGTCATGGTGCCTTGGGCTGCATACCTCTTTATGAATGGGGATCTGTATCTGGGTATTGGCATTAGTATTATCTATCTGATCTTACTGATCGCCCGTCAGATTATTGAACCAAAGGTACTTGCAAGTAGTGTAGGGCTCGACCCACTCGCCACGCTCGTTGGCATGTTTGTAGGTTTGAAGTTGTTCGGTGTTCTGGGCTTGATTATTGGCCCTGTCAGTCTCGTGATTCTCGATGCGTTCAATCGGGCTAACGTATTACGCGACCTCAGAACGTACATCATCAACGGACGTGTCCGATGAGGCATCATCTTATGAGCACACAGGAAAAATAAAAAGGCTTCGTTCAACAGAAATTATCTGTTGAGCGGAGCCTTTTCCATTATGCATAACAACTGGTGTTTCATTTCGGACGACGATAAAACGTAATTTTGCCACTTTTCATTTTTTTCTCCAGCCATCCCAGGAAGAACAGACGGTAAACCGGACGTGTTAATGGAAATATCAGTGTAAACCCGATCAGATCCGTTACAAAACCTGGAATCAAGAGCAAGAAACCACCGACAAAAATAAAAAGACCATCGACCATTTTTCTTCCAGGTACCTTGCCGCGCTCCATCTCGGATTTGGCGTCCACAAGTACTTTTCGCCCTTCAAACTGCAACATTGCTATACCAATCAAGGACGTGAGAATCATGAGAAGCAATGTCTTTCCGGCTCCGATCCAGTCACTTATCAGAATAAAACCAAATAATTCAATCACCGGAATGATTAAGAGTAAAGCCCACATCCATTTTCGCATTGACGTATTACCCCTTTCCCGAAAGCCACACCTTTTCAAGCGCGCTGTATAGCTCAGAGGCTGCCTTATCCAGCCGAACTGGCTTCCAGTCTCCATTCACCCATACATGCTGGGTAGAACCTGTAACTAGCCGTTCTCCGGGGAGTGATTCATCAGTTGACCATACCCGATCTCCAATCGCCATATGCTCATGAGGTTCTTCAGACATGCGTCTTACGTCATACTCATAATTCAGTCGCAGACCACTAAATGCAGCAATACGGGTAAAAATGATAATTTCATCATCATATCGGGCAGGCTTGTGATACTTCACATCCAATCCGGTTACGGGAAGCAGTAACCCCTGTTCCTCCATTTTACGATATGTATACCCCATTTGGCGAATCATCTCAGTTCGACCGATCTCAAACCAATTCAAATAGTTCGCGTGGTAGACCACGCCCATCTGGTCACTTTCTTGATAGCGTACACGAAGACGTGCCGCATACCAGTTACCATTGCTCTGTTCTCGCACGTTATCGGCCTCCTTCGTTCTATCATTCATACGTGTTACATCGTTGTAAAGTGTCAATAAGATGGAAAAAAAGCAACGGGACAATAACGCCCCATTGCTTCTTTCCTGTTGCTTCTCCATCCAAGACGCTATTAAGCGTTGTTAGGAATTTGGCTTACTTTAATCAGGTTGGTAGAACCGGAACGACCCAAAGGTACACCTGCTGTGATCACAACCAGGTCTCCTTCTTTAACAAGTCCGGATTTTACACCGCCTTCAATTGCGTTTTCGAACAAAGCATCCGTGGAATCAACCAGTCTTCCTTTGACAGGAGTTACACCCCAAGCCAGAGCCAAACGACGGGAAGTTCTGTCTTCCGTAGTCACAGCGATGATTGGAGATTCTGGACGATACTTGGAAATCATGCGTGCAGTGTGTCCTGATTCAGTTGAAGTGATGATCGCTTTTGCGTTCAAATCTTGAGCTGAGAGGGCAACCGATTGGCTGATTGCTTCTGTAACCGTTGTTTGTTGAGCAACACGTTGTTTCAGATACAGCTCTTGGTAAGGCAGAGCAGATTCTGCTTTTTCAGCAATACGGGACATGGTCAGAACAGATTCAACCGGGTATTTACCCGCAGCTGTCTCACCAGACAACATGATTGCGTCCGTACCATCGAAGATTGCATTCGCCACGTCACTTGCTTCCGCACGTGTTGGACGCGGGTTACGTTGCATGGAATCCAGCATTTGTGTAGCTGTGATAACCGGTTTACCTGCAACGTTACATTTTTCGATCATGCGTTTTTGTACCAAGGGTACTTCTTCCGCAGGAATCTCAACACCCAGGTCTCCACGAGCAACCATCAGGCCGTCAGACACTTCAAGAATTTCGTCGAGGTTATCGACACCTTGTTGGTTTTCGATTTTGGAGATGATTTGGATATGTCCAGCATTGTGTTTTTCAAGCAATTCACGAATCTCAAGTACGTCACTTGCTTTACGTACAAAAGAAGCCGCGATGAAATCGACACCTTGTTCGATACCAAATACGATATCGTTAGCGTCTTTTTCGGTGATACCCGGCAGAGAAATGGCAACGCCCGGAACGTTAACACCTTTTTTGCTTTTGATCGATCCGCCGTTAACGATACGGCATTTGATCTCGGTGCCTTGCACTTCCACCACGGTCAGTCCGATCAGACCGTCGTCGATCAGAATTGTAGATCCCGGTTCAACATCATTCGGAAGATCTGTATACGTAATGGAAAGACGTTCTTTGGTTCCCAGAATTTCTTCTGTTGTCAAAGTGATGTACTCGTCTTGAACCAATTCGATCGGTTCAACTTCGAGTTTACCTGTCCGAATTTCCGGTCCTTTGGTGTCCAGCAGGATCGCTACTGTTTTGTTCAACTCTTCGCATGCTTGGCGTATCGCAATGATCCGTCCGCCGTGCTCATCGAAATCACCGTGGGAGAAGTTCAGACGGGCCACATTCATACCGGCCATAATCAATTTTTTGGTGTTCTCCAGAGATTCACTGGATGGACCAATGGTACATACAATTTTCGTTTTACGCATTTTGGGTTTCCTCCGATTTTAAAGGTATTACTCTTTATCTATTTTTCTTTTTCCAACTATTAAATTTACTATACTTTTGCTCATTTGTATAGGAAATTCGTCACATTATTCAGCATTTCCCGACAAATTACTCGCTACATCGACTTCTACAAGCTCTTGAGGAGCTTCAGTAGATGCTTGAGGTTCAAACGTGACCGATCCAATTTTACGAAATTTCTCATAACGATCCTGTTTCAGCTGATCCCCGCTCCAACCCTTCATCTCGTCGAGATGACGGACCAAAGCTTCACTGATGAAAGCAGCAGACGCTTCATAATCCCGATGAGCACCGCCGCGTGGCTCAGGGACAATCTCTTCAATGACTTCCATCTCCAGCAGGTCTTTGGCTGTTATTTTCATTGCTTCAGCCGCCTGATCTGCCTTGGATGCATCCTTCCAGAGAATCGAAGCAGCGCCGTTCGGAGAGATTGCAGAATAGATCGCATGTTCCAGCATCAACACACGATTACCCACAGCCATAGCGAGGGCACCGCCGCTTCCACCTTCGCCGATGACCACAACAATAACAGGAACCGTAAGCTTCGCCATTTCCATCAGGTTGCGAGCAATCGCTTCCGATTGACCTCTCTCTTCTGCAGTATTACCCGGATACGCCCCTTTAGTATCAATAAACGTAATAATAGGACGGCCAAATTTGTTCGCTTGTTTCATCAGACGAAGTCCTTTTCGGAAACCTTCCGGATGAGCGCTGCCGAAAAAGCGGGCGATATTATCCTTTGTGTCTTTCCCCCGCTGTTGTCCGATTACCGTTACTGTCTTTCCATTCAACTTGGCAAGTCCGCCAACAACCGCAAGATCGTCTCCGAACATGCGGTCACCATGCAGCTCAATGAAGTCCGTAAATATCAGCTGGATCAGATCCAGCGCCGTTGGGCGTTGCTGATGCCGGGCCAGATGCATTTTCTGAGCTGCTGTTATGCCAGTGTAGATCTCTTCTTCAAGTCTATGGTAACGTTCTTCCAGGCGGGCAATCTCGTCCGTGAAGTCGATCCCTTTTTCCTGTCCAAACTGTACGAGTTCATCAATCTTTTTGCGCATCTCAACCAGAGGCGCTTCATATGGCAACTCACCCGCCATTTAGACCCCTCCTTTTTCACTATGCATATCCAGAAGCTTGCCAAGAGTGGCCCGAAGCTCTTTCCGGTGGACAACCATGTCCAACTGACCGTGTTGCATATTAAATTCAGCCGTCTGGAAATCATCAGGTAACTTCTGACGGATGGTCTGTTCGATAACGATTCTGCCGGCAAAACCAAATACAGCGCCAGGTTCGGCAATATTAATATCGCCCAAGCTCGCAAAACTTGCCGAGACTCCACCTGTCGTTGGGTCCGTAATGACCGAAATATACAGCCCACCCTGTTCATCCAAACGCGATAAAGCTGCGCTTGTTTTGGCCATTTGCATAAGGCTGAGAATACTCTCTTGCATCCGGGCACCACCTGATGTAGAGAAGATAATCAATGGCAACTGTTTCTCTGTTGCATGCTCAATGGCACGGGTAATTTTCTCCCCTACAACAGAACCCATGCTGCCTGTGAAGAAATCAAAGCTCATGACAGCCACAACTACAGGCAGACCCTCAATGGTTCCTTCTCCTGTAATTACCGCTTCCTTCAGACCCGATTTCAGACGCTGTTGTTCCAATTTGTTGCTATATCCGGGAAAGCCAAGTGGATCAACCGATATCATATCAGCGTCAAACTCAACAAATCCTTGATCATCAAGTACCATAGCAATGCGCTCCATAGCATTAAGACGCATATGGTAACCGCAGGCAGGACATACTTTCAGATTTTTCTCCAATTCCTTGCTATATTGAATGGTGCCGCATTTGCTGCACTTGTTCATAAGCCCTTCAGGTATTTCACGTTTTGGGCGTTCTAGGACTTCCTGGCCTTCGCCGGGAAGTGCACGCTCGGAAGGTATGGTAGCGTACTTCCGTTTCTTCTGGAATATATCTTTGAACACAACTACACCTCTCCAGCCGTTGATTTGATGGCCGCAACCTGCAGAGCGCTGCTTGTGGCAGCTTCATCCGCGTGCTACGGTAAACCGCTTACGACCCACACGCTGCCATGGGCCTTGTCCAGCATTCACAACAAAAAAATCCGCCGGTACAGGGCAAGGATCAGCGGCTTCTGTCAGCACGATTGATGTTACCTGCAATAACCGAAAGATTGTTGCGCCGATGTTTGAATCTATCTTGGTAGGGTCTCCGGGAGCAACCTGGTCGGTCCTTGTCCTAACAAAAAAAGAAGGAAGGACAGCAGCATACAATACATGCAAGTCGATTCCTCTCTCCGCTTACGCGATTAGTCCCTTATGTACCGATGGTACTTCTTCATCGCCAAGGCACGTCGATGTCGAACAAATCAGGAATGCAGAATGGAATTCAACACTTCCTGGACCTCTTCCAATTCCCCAGAAGGGACGCGAATCTCAAATTGTTGCTTGGATAAACTGATGGGACGGGTCTGTACCAGAAAACCTTCTTCCGAAAGCTTGGTCTTGATCTTGTCCGCAACCTTTGCTGTCGGTGCAATGTAAATCACCGTCCACATGCCTTGTCCGCCCCCTAAGCTAATGTTCAGAGCCCGTATATTGGACTAATGATAACATACCTCACTTTTTTTCTGCAAGAAAGGGTTCGGGACCTTTGGGGAGAATTTGGGATCATGAGGGACATTTGTCCCCCACAAATAACTCATATGGTTGACGAAATCTTCTTGTTCATACCTTTTCCATAAGCAGCCGCAAGCTTATCAGGGCAGCGTCAGCCGCCCTTGAAGACCTTCACATGAGTCATTAGATTGACTATAGCAGACAAGCATGGAAATACAGGGGGTTAAAGGTCTGAGGGGTATTTTTTGGCTTTAATATTTTTGTGTGCAATCCGGGCAGAAGCCGCAGCGGCCACCCCTGCGACCAGATCATCCAAAAAGACATGAATGGCTGTTGTGTGTTCGTTCAAATCATGAATTACACCTATTTTTTCTTTATCCAGATAACCAAAGCTGGTTAAACCGATCATACCATACACATGAGTAATGCCGAGGGCCAGAGTCTCGTCCACTCCATACAGGGATTCATCCGCTTCCATAATAGCTTGTAACGGTTGGGGCAAGAGTCGTTTCTCCGCAAGTTCGTCGAGAGCAATACCCGTATAGAGCGTATATTGCACCTCTCGTTTCTGCAGAACGGATTTCACGCTGGTTACACAGTCGTCCAAGGTCAGTTCGGGGTGGTACCCTTTTTGCAGACGGTATACAATTGCTGCGATAGCATCAATCCGTACACCCCGTCGGGCCAGCATGGATTCTACGATTTCATATGACATATCTCGACCTCCCGCATCAATCCCCCGAGGACCGCGAGGTCCTTCGGTGTTCTCAAGTGTATGCAGCAACCTGTTAAAATGTTCATAAAATGTGCGGACGGTTGAAACCAGTCACACCCAGGACATGTTGTCAGGAAACCGCACTCCAAAATAATCATAAAAAAACCTGTCCAGTAGCTAACTGAACAGGTTTCATATTATGGAATCTGAGCTATCTTACGGGATAGCTGCTTATTTAATTTTGACTGTGCCTTCTCCCAGCATGTTCTCCATATCGGAGAACAGGGTTGGCGATGGCTTAATCCGGTAGGCATCACTCAGCGCAAGCAGCTTCTGCTGCTGCTCATAGAAGAGCACTGTCGCCACAGGTCCGGGGTGCTCCTGAAGTAGCTGCTTCAGACGTGCCAGAAGCTCCGGCTTCTCCGCATGCGGGGCAATCTTAACGAACACCCGCTGCTCCACCGCCCGCGATTCGCGGCTCTGCTCCGGGCTGCCAGCCGCCTCAGCGGCACTGCCAGGCCGGGAAGCCGCCGCCGTGGCTGCGCCCGTACCCGCCGCATCGCTACGCGTCGCTGCCGAGCCTTGGCTCCCGCTGCTACGCGTAGCGGAAGCATCCCCGCCTGCGCTGCTGCGCTGCACTTCGGCTCCTGCGCCCGCTGGCCGCCGCGGCGAAGCCGCCTGCGCCGGGCGCGAAGAGCTGCCGCTGCCGGGCTTGCCGCGCCGGTCACGGCTGCGCAGCTGCTGCTCCAGTGCCGCCGGGGACAGCGGCGCCACTTCCTCAGCCAGCAGCTTAAACCCTTCGTCCTGCTGCTGCACTTTGGCACGCACGACGAGAAGTTCACCTTTCCCGACATGCTGCTGGCTGCGCCGCCATACCTCGGGAAAGAGAACCACTTCACAGCGTTCAATCTGGTCTTCCAGCTCCATGAACGCCATAGCCTTGCCCTGTTTCGTCGTAATCGACTTCACAGACACAACCATACCCGCGGCGACGGTCATCGTGTCGTCTGCCGCCTCGGTCAGCTCCATGATCCGGTCAGCCCCACTCGATTCCAGCATATCTTCATAGTCATCCAGCGGATGGCCAGAGAGATACAAGCCTAACAACTCACGCTCTAGCTCCAGTTGCTGCCCTGAGGAATAAGGAGGAATCTCCGGGTATTCAATCTCCCAATTTGGCGTCTCAACAAAGTCGAACAATTGAATCTGCAGATCCTCGCGTTCCTTGCGCCATTTCAGAGCCGCCTCAACAGTCTCATCCAGCATCGCAAGCAATTGGGCCCGGTGCCCAGGTAGTGTATCAAAAGCTCCAGCCTGGATCAGTGATTCAATCACACGTTTGTTGCATACACGCAGATCCACACGACGACAAAAATCGAGCAGACTGTCGAACGGTCTCTCCTGCCTTACGATCATAATGCTTTCCATTGCCTGGGTACCGACATTTTTCACAGCGGCGAGACCAAATCGTATTGCACCCCTTGAAGCAGCTGTCACCAATCCCGGTTCCTTCCGGTTGTCGGATGCCTCAGACATGGATGTCGCTGCCTGCCACTCATATCCGCCACTGTCCTCTTCCGGTCCAGGACCGGGATCATCCGGCAGAGGTGCTTCACCATATTCTGCTTGTCCCGAATGCCCATCATGCTCATGAACGCGATCTTCCCTGAAGGAACTCTCGTTACCGTTCGCGGCATGTTCTTCAGCCGAGCTTCCGGGATTACTCTCTGCATCTGCTCCTGCAGTCTGCTGAGATACATTGCTCTGATCCCCGGCTCCTGCGCTGCCAGACGGCATAAATACAGGTGTAAACAGAATACCACTCTCATTCACATCCGGCGGGAGCACCTCCATATCCATCCGCCGACATTCCACCACGTACTCTGCCACTTTCCGATGACTGCCCATCACGGCTGTTAGCATGGATGCCATAAAATGAACCGGATAATGCGCCTTCAGATAAGCTGTCTGGAACGCAAGCACACCATATGCCGCGGCATGAGCACGCGGAAAGCCATAATTGGCAAACTTAACGATCATATCATAGACCAGGTCTGCCTCTTCTTCGCTATATCCTTGTTTCAGACTGCCCTGTACAAAGTGTCCACGCTCCAGATCCAGCACTTCCCGTTTTTTCTTGGAGACCGCTCTGCGAAGCAAATCCGCTTCACCCAGCGAGAAACCCGCCATCCGGGAGGCTATCTGCATGATCTGTTCCTGATACACAATGATGCCGTACGTATCTTTCAGGATAGGCTCCAGATCCACATGGGGGTAATCCACTTCGATCTGTCCATGCTTGCCCTGAATATATTTGGATATGAACTCCATCGGACCCGGACGGTACAAGGCAAGTACAGAGATTACATCTTCAAAACTACTTGGCTTCATCTCTTTCAGCACACGGCGTACCCCGGCAGATTCCAGTTGGAATATGCCCATCGTGTCCCCTCGCCCAAGCATCTCGTACGTTAACGCATCATCATCGGGAATAAGACGGAAGTCCGGAATTTCTCCATGTTCCCCAATCCAGCGTACACACCGCTCAATGATTGAGAGGGTACGCAGACCCAAAAAGTCCATTTTAAGCAATCCGATCGACTCCAGGTTTTCCATGGAATACTGGGTTAACGCCGTCCCTTCACTGCCCTCCTGAAGTGGCACCGCATCGGTCAGCGGGTCACGGGAGATGACCACTCCCGCTGCATGCGTCGACGCATGGCGTGGCATACCCTCGACCTTCATCGCCATATCCAGCAGCTCACGTGTCTTGGGCTTGGTTTCATACAGCGCCTTCAGTTCAGGCGTAGCTTCCATGGCCCGCTCGATGTTAATACCAAGCTGCGCCGGAATCAGCTTTGCAGCCTTGTCCACTTCGCCATAAGGCACATTCAGTGCACGTCCAACATCACGTACAGCTGCACGGGCAGCCATCGTTCCAAACGTAATGATCTGGGCGACGTGGGCTTTGCCATATTTATGCGCGACATAATCAATGACCTCATCCCGCCGCTCATCGCTGAAGTCAATATCAATATCCGGCATGGAAATCCGCTCGGGATTCAGGAATCGTTCGAAGAGCAGGTTGTATTTCATCGGATCAACATCGGTAATATGCAAAGTGTACGCTACCAGACTTCCTGCTGAGGAGCCACGGCCTGGTCCAGTAACAATGCCTTGCTTATGCGCATAGGCGATAAAATCCCAAACAATCAAAAAATAATCTGAGAACCCCATACTGTCGATTATACCCAGCTCATACGCCAATCGTTGGTCGAGTTCGGATCGAAGCTCCGCATCTGTCCAACGTGTTGACTGCGCGTAACGCTCCTCCATTCCTTCTTCGCACAGCTGACGCAGATACGCCGAAGGACTGAGTCCATCGGGAAGTGGTCTGTATTCAGGCAAAATCGATTTGCCAAATTCCAGCTTCAACTCACAAGACTCCGCAATGCGGACGGTATTTGCCAGAGCTTCCGGTACATGAGGAAACAGACGAGCCATCTCTTCTTCACTTTTCAGATAGAGCTGATTGGTTCCAATTCGGAGCCGATTCTCATCATCCACGGTCTTGCCCGTTCCGATACAGATCAGCACATCCTGAAGCTCAGCATCCTCTTCCGACAGATAATGCGCATCATTGGTCGCTACAAGCGGAATCTCCAGCTCAGCCGCCAGTTTGATCAACTGCGGATTTACCCTTTTTTGCTCCGAAAGCCCGTGATCCTGAAGTTCCAGATAAAAGTCGGCACCAAAGATATGTTTGTAGCGTAACGCCGCACGTCTCGCCTCTTCTTCCCGCCCATGCAGCAGATGCTGTGGTACTTCTCCACCCAGACAAGCACTTAGACAGATAATGCCTTCGTGATGAGCAGCCAGACTTTCCATATCGATACGTGGTTTGTAATGAAAACCTTCGAGATGTCCAATCGAGCACAATTTCATCAGATTACGGTAACCCGTCATGTTTTTGGCCAGCAAAATCAAATGATGAATCGGTTGATCCTTGCGGCTTCCCCGCTCTTTTCGAGACCCTGCTGTCATGTATGCCTCGCAACCTATAATCGGCTTGATGCCTCGCTCAACGCAGGCTTTATAAAAAGGAATTGCACCATACATCACGCCATGGTCGGTCAGCGCAAGTGTCGTCATTCCGAGATCTGCAGCCTTATTCACGAGATCCGGAATACGCGCAGCGCCGTCCAGCAAACTGTATTCGCTGTGAACGTGCAAATGCACAAAAGAACTCATGTTTTTTTCTTCCTTTCGCCGCAGATAGTCGCAGCATCGATCTTCTGATCCGTCTGCTACCTATCTATCTCATATATATGAATTTAAATAAATAATGGAATCACCTATTAAAATTCGTGACAACCTCTTAAAAGGAGACTTTATTATTCTATTTTATCATAACGTTTGGGGGCACGCCCATACAATAGAAGTACAAGCCGCTCCCCCTGTGACAGACCGAAGACAGGAGGTGTGCTGCTAGGTCTGAAAGGGGTGTTGCCAGTGAGCACATTTTTGTCCAAAGCCATTCTTGATTTCTTTATTGCGTTTGGAATCGTGCTGGGCGGCGCGATGATCGGAGGTATTGGAGCCGTGATCTCTCTTCAGCCTCCGACACAGACGATGCTCGATATTTCTGGAAAAATAAAGATATGGGCACTCGCAGCCGCTGTTGGCGGCACAATAGATCCCATGCGTGTCATCGAGAGCAATTTCCTGGATGGTAACCTGTCTCCGGCGGTCAAACAAATCCTGTATCTGATCTCTGCTTTTATGGGCGCGCATATGGGAACCGAGCTGGTGAAATGGGTGTGCGGCGGAGGCCGAAGCTAATATGAGACAGGAACAGCGTTCATGAGAATTCCGCCATTTTCCCGTTACCGCCCGCTGATGCGAATGACTGCTGTGTTTGTTCTGGGAATGATCGCTGGATGTGTCGTCTACAACGGTGTATTCCACCTGAGTTACAATACGTTGTGGCTGAATAATCAGGAGCTGCAGCTGCAGCTGCATCAGAATGAGGAGGATATCAAAACGCTGAAAAAATACAGTAAACGCCAAACCGTTATCAAAGAAATCAAGATCCGTGCAGAAGAATCGGATAAGGGGCCAGACGAGGCTTCTCTGAAAGTGATGTTACAGAAGCTCGGAGACGAACTTGAGGTACTTCGGGGCAGAGATGTATTCAACATCGATGAGTATAGCAAAATGACGCGAATCATGCTGAATCAGAAAGTGTACTCGGTTAGGGAAAAGGAATACACCGTTCAGGTCAAAACGATGCTGGTTATGGAAGGCGTACTGCAAGTATGGGTACAGATTCGCATGCACGTTCCTGCGTAACAGCAAAAAACTGCCCTTGTCTGCATCTCTGCATGGTACAATAAGGGCAGTAAATGCTTTCCAGAAAAGGAGCTGCGTCTTTGTGTTCATTGATGTACTCAAATATGCTCTAATCGCCATCTTTGCTGTTGCCATGGTTTTTGCCGCGCTGAACAGCATTCGTTCACACAGAAGCTCGGATGCTGCCAGCGCCGGTCTCTACCGTTCGTGGACAAATATCTGGATGGGTGGCATGCTTGTCGTTCTTGCCCTGATCCTGATGTTTGTCTTCACGGGTTCCACTTTATCTGTGGTTGTGGAAGCGCTATTTCTGATTATGGGCGCGTACAATGTATTTGCCGGAATACGTAACCGCAGTTATTATGCACGGCTTCAACAACGGTCCAGTAATGGATCAGGTAAAACCTCCGGACAATCTGCCTGAAGTACTAGAAACTTATCGTTGATCAAAAAAAGAGAGTACTTCCCTACCCCGGACGAAGCCTGAACACGCACTTAAGCGGAATTCAGCAGATCTTCTCGGGTTAGGGGGTACTCTCTTGGTCTATGCCTGGGGTAATTCCCCCTGTTAGGCATGGTCAATGGATTGCAATGTCATGACCGCTTTACATACAACACTGCCTTCGCAGGTAACAACAATATCCATCTTGCACGTTCGACGGCTGGTTTCCAGAATAACCGGTCGAACCAGAATCTGATCTTCAATCTGTACCGGTCGAACAAAATAAGTCGTTACATTATCCACCACATGGTCGTTCCCTGTAACATCCCACGCTGCCCGCCGGCCAGCCTGTGTCATCACATTTAACAGAACACCTTCGGAGATTGTACCCAGATCCGTCGCCATCTGAGGAATGATGAATCCGTGAAATAACAATTCGTTCTGATCACCGCGCTCCTCGGCAAACCCGTTCCAGATCAGATGATCAAACGTCTCTCCCAGTTGTGGCTGCTTCTGTGCATCCCTCATGGCCTGCAGCACTTCCTTACGTGTGACGGACGCAATCAGTTTGCGGTTCCGATCCACGATTGGCAGAAAATCGATGCCCTCCCAGGTCATAATCTGGGCAGCAGAAGCAAGAGATGTCTGCAATGAGGCCGTAATCGGGCGGCGTATCACACATTTCTCAATACTTTGATCTTCTTTCAGCTCACTGACATCCTTCAGACTCACAATCCCGATGACCCGGTTCCATTCATCCACGACCGGGAAGCGGTGTTCACCCGTCTCCGACACAAGCTTATGAAAATCCGCGGCAAAACTGGTCACCTTCAGCACCTGCAAGCGAGGCTTCTGACCGATAATATCTTCAACAAGCATAATTTTTTTCTTGATCAGCCGGTCGAAGATTGCACGGTTAATCATTGAAGCCACCGTGAATGTATCATGTCTGGATGAAATAATCGGTAGCCCAAGCTCGTCAGCCATAATTCTTACTTCACGACTTGTCCCGAAGCCACCTGTAATCAACACGCCCGCTCCCTGTTCCAGGGCAAGCGAGTGAGCATCTTCACGGTTACCCACAATCAGCAGACTCCCAGCGTCAATATAACGGGCCATTGCCTGTTCTTTCATCGCACCAATCACATACTTGTGCAGCGGTTTGGCAAGACCTTCGTTCCCCCCCAGCACATGCCCCTCTACAATGGTCACGACATCAGCAAAGGTCAATTGTTCCGACATGCCCCGAGGTCTCTTCTCAATCCGCACCGTTCCAATTCGTTCCTTGGTCACCACCAGCCCGAAGTTCTCCGCCTCTTTCACCGCACGATACGCTGTCCCTTCACTTACACCCAGCTCCCGCGCAAGTCCACGTACTGATATTTTGCTGCCAACCTTCAGTTGTTCAATATGTTGAAGTAACTGTTCATGCTTCGTTACGTTCTCTTCCTGTCCGTCCAACTGTACCACCCCCGAAGATGCATCTGTACTATACTGTATCT
Source organism: Paenibacillus polymyxa (assembly GCF_018614975.1). Lineage (GTDB taxonomy): Bacteria > Bacillota > Bacilli > Paenibacillales > Paenibacillaceae > Paenibacillus > Paenibacillus polymyxa_E. The sequence continues at coordinate 143,904 of NZ_JAGGNR010000014.1, forward strand.
ATTATAACACGGCTTTAGGAAAATAACCCCACCCCTACCCCATTCTCGTAGGGAAGTCCACCGCTTGAATTCAATCATCCGATTGATCTCTAATCTTATATGTACCAAAAAGACCGGAACCCCTGATGTGAAAGGGAATCCGGTCTTATTCCAGAGGCAGAACCAAATCTGTCGACCCTGCCCTGGCATACTGAATGCAAGTTTATTCCTTATACAGACTCGCTCCGCTCCTGCTTGTCCAGCAGTTTCATCTCCCACTGCCGCAGCTTTGCCCGGCGAACGGCTTCCAGTGCACGCTTCTTCTCTTCATCCACACCGAGAATAAAATGCAGATGTGCACCAACGATTAATAAGGAGAATAGCACCCATACGATGCCAAAAATATTAACCCAGTCCATTCCTCCAGCAAAGGAAATCCGCGGCAGTGCAATAACCAGCATCGACAACGCAATAAGCAGATAGATCACATGTTTTGCTTTTTTCAACCTCTTCACCATTCACAGCTCCTTCGTTCTTGATCGACTCTATATGTCTAGTCTATGAACGATAAGGAGCTAATATGAAAGGTTCAGGTAAAAAAACAAGACAACCTTTTAGTACGTGTTCAAAAAGATCAGTTTTCAGTACCGAGAAGATGGAATGAAGCTAGAAATGGAGTAGCGGAGCGTAGGACAACTACGTGAGCAACCGCAATGTTTCCGCAGGAAACAACCTTCGTAAGCCTCCCGCTTATTTCGGCTGAATTTCATATTCGATGCTGATGATGCCGCTAGGCATCATTCGGAATCAAAAGTGGACTTTTTGAACTACCTTTTTACGCTTCAGCGCCACCGTACAGATGACCCAGACTATCAGCAATAATTTTGTTCACGTCTTCAATGATGACACTGAGGCGACGCTCCGCATCAAACAAACGACGGATGTTCAGATTCAAACTCAGTACTTCAAACAGTTTCTCCATTTTCTCCATCTCATCCGGAGCCGGCATATCCCCGCTCATCATACGTTGTTGCAATTCCATTTGTTGATCACGGAAGTTATCCAGCATTGCTTTTGCATCCGGATCAGCTTCAATCAGCTTCATCGCGGAAGTAATCTCTTCCACCTCGCTGCTTTCTCTCAGTGCTTTGGCCAAATCATTGGCTTTGTCATAAATGTTCACTATTATTCCTCCTCAGATTGGTTCGTTCATCCGTGTTAATACACGCTTTTCTCCGCTGTCAAACAAGGACGATCTGAAACAGGCCATCCATAACCTGCCTAGAATCAAATGCATTTAATCCATATGGGTCAATCACCAAGGGTTATATGTCCTCATATGATGAAGCACATGCCATGTTCAGATGCCGTTCAACTTCGAGATCAGACATCAAGTTGCCGCCCGGAAGGAGATCCGTGATGTCCACTAAAAAAGTAACGATTCAGGTTACCGGCTCGGGCATCCTGCAGGACGACGTCATCATGCTGGGCGAAGGGGTGCTCAAGGCGCTTAAAATCCCTTCAGGAAGGCCGCTTCAGCTGCAATTTGGCTCTTTCCGCCGCGAAGTCACTGTTATTCCGGTACCAAGGTATGACGGGCTGCGTATCAATCAGACAGTTGCCAGCAAGACCGGTCTCGTTCCACGTTCGGTCCTGAGGGTATCCTATCGTTCAGCCAGCCGTACGCTTCGCCTTGGACCCTACATCAGTGTACTGGTTAGCCAGGATTATCCCGACCAGCCCGATCGGCCCTTTGGCTCCATCACGATGTTCTGTCAAGAACTGGTGAACGCCTGCCGTAAGCGAGGCGCCTATGTATCCTTTTTCACACCGGAGGATATTGGAGCGGTAACGGGTTATATGAAAGGCTGGGTGTATGATGACGGCTGGAAAAAGACTGTTCTGCCTGTAGCAGACGTCGTCAATAACCGGCTAACGTCCCGCAAGCTTGAGAACAAACCTAGCGTACAGCATTTTATGAAAGAAGTAAAATCGCTCTACGGCACGCAAACCTTCAATGAAAAGTTTCTGGACAAAAACGAAGTATTTGACGCACTCAAGTCCATTTCAACGCTTAAACGAGTTCTTCCCGAGTCTCATTTGCTCAAGACGTCCACGATGCTTAAGACAATGTGCAACCGACATCCGGTTGTATTTCTAAAGCCTGTACGCGGTTCTTTGGGCAAAGGCATTATCCGGGTCTCACGTCAGACGGACGGAAGCTTCCTGACTCTGGCTACAGGCGTCGGGGGTACCCGGAAACAAACGTATACTTCTCTGGATAAACTGTATGCCAGTATGTCCGGGAAAATGAAAACAACGCGTTATCAGATCCAACAAGGGCTGACTCTCATTGACAACAGTGGCAGACCCGTGGATTTCCGTGCGCTCGTGCAAAAGAACCGTACAGGTAAATGGAGTGTAACCTCCATCGTCGCCCGGATTGCGGGCGGGAGTCACTACGTATCCAATCTGGCACGGGGTGGAAGTCTCAGCACCGTCAAGGATGCTGTTGCCAAAACACAGTTGTCTGGATCAGCCAAAGCTTCCGCGTATGCAGGGTTGCACACCGCAGCACTGGATATCGCCAAAGGAATCGAGAGTGCCATCCCTGCTCATTTTGGTGAACTTGGTATTGATCTGGCCCTGGACACCGCTGGGCGCGTATGGCTGCTCGAAGTTAACTCCAAACCATCCAAGAATGATAATACACCACTGAGTGAGAGCAAGATCCGCCCTTCCGTCAAAGCCATGCTCGAATATTCTACGTACCTGGCGGGTTTTTGAAAAGTTATTCCCTAAAGTTATTCCCTATTGGAAACAAATCTGATAGAGGAGAGGTGCAGCGTAATGTTTCCAACATCTCAGACCAAGACACTGGCCATTCTGGTACGTACAACCGAAGGCTCACCTCCCTTTACGGATGAACTTTTCTGCCGTCGTCTCAGTTTGGTGAGCATCCCATACGCCCTTCAGATTATTGTGATCCCGATATCGAATGATGCAGTCCATCTCCCTCTTCAATGGGGATATGCCTATCATCAAGGGGAGTGGAATTCGGTACCTGTTCCTGCAGTCGACCTCATTATGGATCGTTGTCTTCGCCCTATCCCCAGGTACGTCAGACAGCAGCTTAAGGAATGGATACCAACCAACGGCACAGATCAACACCGTTATTGGTCTGCTTCCCTTCCAGGAAAATGGGAGGTACATCGTGTGTTGTCCCGAAATCCTGAATTGAGGTCACAACTTGCTCCCACAACCCGGATCGGATCGCATATTCCTTGGCAAACATGGCTGGACCGTTGGCCCAAAGGACTGTTCTTTAAACCGGTAGCCGGAACTCATGGCAAAAATACCTTTCGCCTGTCTCGGGGAGCGACTCCATCAACATGGGTCGTGAATGGGCGTAACGAGGACAATGAACCCTTTTTTCTTACATTCAACCATACCCAGGCTGTATCTTCCTGGCTCGCATTACATCAGGCTGAGCGTAAGATGATTGTGCAGCCGTATCTGGAGCTTAGCCATCATGGAAGAGCATTCGACATACGGGCTCTAATGCAAAAGAATGGGCAAGGTCGCTGGAAACTTACCGGATGTATGGTACGGGAAGGACCCGAAGGTTCACTCACGTCCAATCTTCACGGTGGGGGTAAAGCATATCCTGCCCACGCATATCTGCTCCAGCGATATGGAACGATCCGCACGGAAACTCTGCTGAAGAGCATCCGGCAGACTGCTACTCTTATCCCCACCCTGCTGGAAAGCCGTTTCGGCAGGTTAGCCGAATTGGGGCTTGATTTCGGAGCAGATGCAGAGGGCCAACTCTGGCTAATTGAAGTCAACTCCAAACCAGGCCGCACCTCATTCGCAGAAGCGGGCGACCGACGCATGCATACCCTGACTTATACCCGGCCGCTTGCCTATGCCCGTTATCTGTTGCAACAACATGTTCTCACGGACGTCATTCGTCCAATGAAATTGCCGAATACATCCAGCAAAGCTGGCCTGAAACCCATCCCGATTCACGGCGGCTGAGGCCCGCAGCGCCCGCTTGCCATGGAGCCCAAGGATCTTTTCAGGATAGGAGGATAAATCATGAGTTTGACCTTTTGCAATCTGCATTTCACCAAGCAACCGGATAAAGTGGTTTATGTATCCAACGCTTTAATGAAGAGCCTCAACCTGTCCGGCAAAAAAACGGTGCACCTTCGCTTCGGGCGTGACCGGGTACCTGCAACGATCAAACCAATCAAAAAAGCAGGTAAACATCTGTATCTCGCTTCAGGTATCCGTAATATAATGAACGTTCCCAAACGGGGCAGTATCTATCTCCGAAATTTGCAAAATGATGAGGTCCAGTTAGGTCCACTGATCGGCGTACTCTCTGATGGGCCTGCGACGAGCACTAATCCATTCGGTTCCCGTACTGGTTTCATTAAACAGTTACTCCGTGAAGGCAGCCGAAAATCCTATATTTATGCCTTTACTCCCCGGGATATCAATTGGCAGAATGAGACGGTATCCGGTTTTTTTCTGAATGAAAACGGAAGCTTTACCCGCAAAACGGTACCTCTGCCTGATGTTGTCTACAACCGGTTACCAAGCCGTCGTTCAGATTTCTCACCAGCCATCAACCAACTGCGGGAACGATTTATTCGTCGGAAAATTCCGTTCTTCAACTGGAGCTTCTTTAACAAATCGGATATCTATACATTGCTGGAGAATGAACCGACAGCCGGACGGTATATCCCTGAATCAATTACCAATCCGTCCGTTGAACAGATGAAGGAAATGTTGGAACGCCATCAGTTCGTCTACTATAAACCTACTGCAGGAAGTCTGGGGAACGGGATCTACCGCCTGACTTATTCGCCCAAACGTGGATATTTCGCACGTTATCGCAAAAAAGGCGGTAATGCACTCCTGCGGTTTGGTTCCTTCAACAGTCTGATGCGCATGCTTCAGGGAAGACATGGCAAACAGCTTCGCGGATATGTTGTTCAGCAGGGAATACGTCTAATTGAGATTGATGAATGTCCAATTGATTTCCGTTTTCACATGCACAAAAATGGTAACAATCAATGGGTTGTTGTCGGGATTGGAGCCAAAAAGGCAGGACGTGGCAGCGTCACAACACACATCAAAAATGGCGGCTCCCTAATGACTCCTGAGCAGGCGCTCAGTCGAAACTTCGGCGATCGTGCGGGAGAAGTTCTTCAGCAGGCCAAATCCGTCGCTATTACACTGGCCCAGGCGATTGAAACCCAGCACCAGCATCTGATTGGTGAGATTGGCTTTGATCTGGGCATTGATCAGGAGGAACATGTATGGATGTTCGAAGCGAACGCCAAACCCGGGCGCTCCATTTTCCGTCACCCTTCACTCCGGGTGGAGGGCAAATCGTCGGTGGAGCACATCTTGGAACACTGCCTGTATTTGAGCAAGTTCCGGAAGAAGGAAGAAATTTGATGAGCCTTCATGATGATTTCAAACCTGTCATTGCTGTTTTAACCATGCATGATAAACAGCGCATGTTCAGGGGAAATCATCAAAATTTTCAGGATATCTTACAGACAGGCGAGAGCATGGGATACGTGGTGTACATTGTAACTGTACGGGATCTGAACGTGAGTGGTCCCACCGTGAAAGGATATACGTACAACAAGGGGAGTGGAAAGTGGGTTTCACAACCTTTCCCCCTTCCCCATGTTCTGTACAATCGTATTCCCAACCGGGAAGACGAAGGAAAACCTTCCGTTCAGCGCAAAATTGACGAATGCATGCAATCAGGAATCGAACTGTATAACCCATTCTTTTTCAACAAATGGGATCTGTTCGAATGGCTTAAGAAATCCAAATCGACTCAGCAACTGATCCCTTATACTCGGCGGATGCGAAGTGCTTCTTCTCTGGGTGCCGTTCTACGGGCGTATCCCTATCTGTACCTTAAGCCCGAGAGCGGCAAAGCTGGCAAAGGAATCATGATGCTTAAATTCCAGGAAAAAGAACGGCTTCCCTATCGACTCAAAATACAAACCACACGTAGAAGCACGACCTATAAAGCAGCTACACTTGCCAAGTTATGGGCACGAATTCGCAAAGAAACCGGACATACGCCCTATATCATGCAACAAGGCATTGAACTGGCATCCTCTCGTAAACGCCCCTTCGATTTGCGTGTTCTTGTACAAAAGAACACCAAGGGCCAATGGAGCGTAACCGGTGTAGGAGCGAGACTTGCTGGCTCCCGCAGCATTACAACTCATGTGCCGCGCGGCGGGAGCGTAGAAGACCCTGAGAAGCTGCTGACCGAGCTTTTTGGCGAAGAAATGTCAACGAACCTGATGAAACGTGTGAAATCCACTTCATTAATGATCGCAAGACAGGTAGAACGGGGATCAGGTTACACTCTCGGAGAAATGTCCATGGATCTGGGCATTGATGACCTGGGGGAACTCTGGTTCTTCGAAGCCAATGCAAAGCCCATGAAGTTTGATGAACCACAGATCAGACGGCGGTCATTGGAACGTATTTTTCACTACAGCGCTTATCTTGCCCGTCAGTCCAAACGATGATAGACAGGAATACTGCAAAAAGAAGGTGATTGTTTGTGTCCTCACCTGTTCTGGGCATTATGACGTTGTACTTAAATGAACATCGCGCTCTTGAAGAACGAAGCGTCTATCGCAGAATGATTCTTGAAGGGCGCAAGCGGGGACTCGATATCTATGTATTCACACCAGCCGACGTACACCCCGGCGGCAAACAAATTGAAGCCATGGTTTTTCATGAGGGAAAAGGCTGGTCCAGGGAGTGGCGATCATTCCCTGACCTGATCTTTGATCGTTGCAGGATTCAGCGTAACCGAAGGTTCCAGCAATTGCTTGCTTTTCGTGAGAACTATGGGCATCTGCTCTTTCTGAACAGGCCACTGCGCAATAAATGGACCATACATCAGACCCTTTTGCAAAAAGCCAACTTTCGTGAACACCTGCCGGAAACCGCTCTATTTCAGGATATGTCCGATGTAAACCGGATGCTCAAAGTTTCTTCCCTGGTCTATCTCAAACCCATTAATGGAACAGGCGGACGTGGTATTCTGCGCATTGAACGCAGCAGTAGCGAGGCTAATACGGTGCTTGTTCAGGGGCGGGATCAGAAGCGTCGTATCATTACTCCACGTAAAGTTCATTTATCACGACTTGGCGCGTTGCTCCAGCACTGGAACATGAAAGACAAGTATCTTGTACAAAAGGGCATTCAACTTCAGCTTCCGAATGGACGTGTGCATGATTATCGCATGCTGGTTCAGAAGAACGGTGAGGGACAATGGGAGCTTACTGGATGTGCTGGACGCATGGGTGCAGAAAAAAGCGTGACCTCGAATCTGCATGGCGGCGGTCAGGCAATAGCGATGAACCGACTCATGAAGCAATGGATCGAAGATGACGACCTCCGGGCAGAAATTAACACAACTGCAGAAACGTTTGGCATTGAGGTTGCTTCCTTTCTGGAAGATACGTATGGAGACTTATGTGAGCTGGCACTGGATTTAGCAATTGACAGAAGCGGACGTATCTACCTGCTTGAAGTTAATCCCAAACCTGCGCGTGAAGTATTCGCTCGCATCGGGGAGCGGGATATCTATTATAAAGCCATCACTCAACCGCTGGAGTACGCCTTATGGGTATATCGCAGCAGACCTCCCGGAATGCCCAGAAAGCCAGCCATTCCCAGGCCCGTTTCGCAAAAATCCGCCAGAGTAAAAAGAAAAAGGAAAGTCAAGTGAGTGGATACAAAAAGGCAGGAGTGTATGTTCGCCAAGTGCGAGCATCTGCTCCTGCTTCACTGTTTTTTTTATTTCTGTTCTTTCGTCCATTGCATCGTCAGCGTTACGGAAGATGCCTGATAGCTCATATCCGCCGTCATTTCTCCAGCTTCATTCATTCTCAACGCCATATCGGCTTGCGGATGCATGTGAAAACGTTGCTCCAGAGTATGCTCTGCTTCTGCCTCCAGCCAATCCACAATTAGTAGCACCCGTGTTGCCTACAGAATCCCAGAATTGCCCGTCGCGCAAAATGCGTCCAAAATTATCAAGCCCGATGAAGACTAGCGTCCCGATGCCTTGATAATCATAGAACATGTAACGCAGCGCCCATAACAGAGGATAAATCCCGAATACAAGAGTTAAAAAAGACTTGGAAAGATGAACATATAGGCATGTATTTTGGATGGCTTCACCAGAATCGGACCCCCTATAGCTTTAAATTATAGAGGGAATATGGAGGAAAGCGGGATAGGGAAATCAACTTTCTACGTAGAGGCTACTCTGCTTCATCATACAGACGCAGCAGTTCTGTAAAATCAGAGATGAGCACATCTGAGCCTGCAAGCTCCTCATCACGACCGAACCCGGCATAGGCACAGCCGATGACCGCCTGACCGTTCATTTTACCAGCTTCCACATCAGAAGAGCGATCCCCTACCATCCATGCGTCCTGAATACGATGTTTCTCAAGCAGGATCTGCACCAGATTAATCTTGGAGGGAGTCTTGTACTGGCCTGCACTGTATACCCCTTCAAAGAAAGGCATAATCTCGTGTGCAAACGCCACACCCTTCACATAGTCCTCCAGCCCGTTACTTGCGACAAAAAGACGCACTCCTTGTTGTTTTAATGCTTGCAGTGTTTCTTTCACCCCAGGATATAATTGAGAACTTCCTTGATCAAGCCCCTCAATCTCCAGTTGAAGCAACAGTTCGTCTGCCCGGCGATGTGCCGCTTCCGATGCCTCAGGCATAACCACTTTCCATATATCTTCAAGCAACATACCCAAGCTTCCCAGCATCCGTTCCTCGGGTGGAGTTTCTCCTTCAAAATGTCCTTCGGCACGCAATGTATCAAATAGTTGCTGGTAAGCTGGCAACAACAGGGTCTCTGTCTGGAACAGCGTACCGTCCATGTCAAAAATCATCGCTTCCGGTTTGAGCAATACCGTCTCTTTAGTCATGTCCAATGTTCCTTTCGGATTGGGATATGTTATGTAATTGGAACCGTTCCCTTCCCATGATAAACATAACGTTTGAACGTGTAAACCAACGATTGTAAAACATCATCAACCCCAACCTTATACAACATCAACCAAACATTATATTGTAGTTAAACAAACTATATACAAAAGAAGTTTCTTTACGTATAATACTAAAAAATAGTACTTTAGACACCTAATCTAAAGACCTACAATTATCCCATTTCCGGTTTTTTCGACAACTACATATACCCCATAGAGAGGAATAACAAACATGAAAAAGCGTAAGACCTTTAAGATTTTTTATAAGATCGGATTAGGATATTTACTCGTACTGGCTGTACTGGCTAGTTGCATCCTGCTGATTCAGAACAGCACAAGTCAGCTCCAACGGGAGCTGGATTTTCTGGTCGATCACGATATGAGAGTACACGCGCTAACCTATGAGCTCGAAAAAAACATGGTAGATATGGAGACGGGACAACGTGGTTACATCATCACTGGTGAGGACAATTACCTCGATCCCTACATCAAAGGAAAAGAACAACTGATTACTCTCAAGGATGAACTTGCTGCATTAATTTCGGATAATCCGGTCCAAACCGCACTTTTGGAAGACATACATACTAATATGGAGAACTGGGTCCAGGTCGCTGGTGAACCTGTGGTCGCCCTTCGCCAAGCCAATAATACACAGGCCATTCGAGATTTTTTCGCAGATGATCCAGGTAAACGAGACATGGACCAGATTCGCGCCTCTCTGAGTACGTTTCGTACCAACGAACTTACGTTGACCAATACCCGTACTGAACAGCTCAAACATAAAAACACAATTCTAAACTTGGAGCTGTATGGAGCACTTATCGTTGTGGCCATTATCTCGTTCATCACGGCATTGGTCCTGTCACGTGCCATTGTTAGAAACATCCGTACCGTGAAGCAGGCATTAAATGACATCGGTTCTTCCAATGGTGACCTGACCCTGAGAATCGCTACGCCAATGAAAGACGAAACTCGTGAACTCGCGGAGGCAGCCAATACAATGCTCGCTGGTTTGCAGCAAATGATGCTGGACGTTCAGAGCAATGCCATGATTCTTAGCACAGCTTCGAAACGATTGGATAAAGGGGTTGCCGATAGCCATCTTGCAGGAAAAGAAGTTGCCACTGCCATGGAACGTGTCGCTGAAGGCGCTGATGAACAGGTTGCTCTTACGCAAACCATGGTAGCTGCGATGCAGCAATCCCTCAACGGCCTTAACCGTGTCGACTCCTCGGCAAGTGACGTGGCAAGCCGTGCAGTTCGTACCGAATCCATTGCCGTGGATGGGCAACAGCGCATTGATAATGCTGTAGGCAAAATGAGTTCTATTGAGCAATCCTTCCTCTCTGTACAGGAAGCCATTAATGAAATTTCGATGATGTCTGATCAAGTGATCAACATTGCAGATTCAATGTCGGGTATTGCGAGACAAACCAATCTGCTTGCACTTAACGCCGGAATCGAAGCTGCCCGCGCTGGGGAAAATGGACGCGGCTTTGCTGTCGTTGCCGCGGAAATCCGTAATCTTGCAGACCAAAGTGCAACATCAGCCAAAGAGATTACAAGTATATTGGAAACCGTGGTAGCGGGTGTTCAAAGTACGGTGCAGGTGGTTGATGAGAGCACTCTACATGTGAATGAAGGGTTGCGGACCATTGAGGATGCAGGTAATGCTTTTTCAACCATTACTCAGCATATTCATAACCTCAGTGGTGAAGTTCTGAAGGTATCTGCTGTTGTTGAGGAGTTAACTTCCGGTAGTGAGGCCGTGATGAAGTCCATCAATGAAGTATCGGCTGTTGTGGAAGATACTGCTTCAGCTACAGAAGAAGTGTCTGCGATGACGGAGGAACAACTTGCTTCTCTGCAGGAAATGTCTGACACGTCCAGGCAGTTGAATGAAATGTCCGATGCACTTGATCAGCTGGTTAAACGATTCAAGCTGGCGTGATCTGAATCAACATACTGATAGCATGTCTATATAGCTATATCCTGCGCCACATCAAAGGATAGAAACATCGCAGACAGGCACACCTATGCCACTGCGATGCTTCTTGGTTCTATGGAGAGCTGATCCAAGAAGAGCTACGACGGGGATCTCTATATCAAAACTCTTATCTCGATTGCTCCGTGTTCCGTTGACTGTCATTCCATTCCCTCCCAATTCCTTTCCAGTATAGCAGAAAGCAAAGGATTGCGAATGCGATGCGTTGATACGAAAAAAAGATAAATCTCAAGCTTTCAAGTCGCTATTAGAGGATGAAATTCATCATTTACAGTCATCATTTTACATTATTTGTAATTAAGTGCCGATTGGGTAATTCGTCGCAGGGATATCTAACCAATTATTTTTACTTTATCCAGCAACACTTAAAGCGTTACCACCTTAAGAATCAGGAATTCAGACTCACGAAAACAGGTTGACAAAAAACCACAAAAAAAGATACTCTTCCTAATAACAATGAATATTTCCTCTTACAACCTTAGACAGTAACTTGCATTCAACAAATGGAATATGCGTATGGTTCTAATAACCTATTTCATGAAGCGAGGTGTCCCGCATGAGAACAGTTGCGGACTATTTAGCAGAAACTCTGCGTAATCTAGGCGTTACTCATGTCTTTGGTATTATTGGTAAATCCATCTGTCCTGCTGTACTGAAAATGGTGGATTACGGATTAGAGTTCATCCCAGGCCGTCATGAATCCAGCTCAGGTTTTGCCGCATCCGGTTATGCATTACAGACGGGTAAACTCGGCGTTGCCTTTGCCACATCCGGTCCAGGCGGAACCAATCTGCTTACTGCAGCAGCCCATGCAAAGGCCAACAATCTGCCCGTACTATTTATTACAGGTCATCAATCCATTCAGGAACTGGGGCTCCCCCAGTGTCAGGATTCCTCCTCCTATCTGGCTGATCTGGCCGAGATGTTCAGGCCTGCCACGTTATTCAGCAAACTGGTTGAGCGTGGAGATCACTTCGGCACACTACTGAATCATGCCCTCTCCCTTGCACTAGGCCCCAATAAAGGCCCTGTTCACCTTTGTCTACCTTTTGACGTACAGACTGAATTGTTATCTCAATGCCGTATTGTCATTCCCGAACCGGAACCTCTGCTTAGCGTATCTAACCTGAATCGAGTTCTTCCTCTCATTCAACAATCCAACCGTCCCTTAATTATTGCTGGTAAAGGTGTAAGTCGCGCCAGAGCCCATGATGAATTGCTTCATTTGGCCGAATCGTTCAACATTCCCGTCATTACTACTCCTGGTGGAAAAGGAGCGATTGCGTGGGACCATCCCCTGTACCATGGACCTTGTGGTGTTGGAGGTTTCCCCCATGCAGACGACATGCTGAACCAAAGTGACCTTTATATCGTACTCGGTTCACGTCTGAGTGACATGACCATCTGCAATCTGAAGCCTGATCATCATCCGGCACACCTCATTCAATTTGACGCTGATCCTACATTTGTAGGCAAGATTCTGAGCGCTCAAACCTTACATATCACCGGTGATTTGAAGGACAACCTGCAATATTTGCTGGGCACATTAGAAGACCTACCTACTCCTGTGAGAACCACGACACCCATGGATTACACTGTCCCTTTACCAGATCTCCCCCAACTGTCTCTGGCTTCTGTGCTGGACGGAATGAGCGATCTGCTTCCGTACGATCATAAGCTGTTTGTTGATGATGGCAGCCATGGATTTCATGCCGTCCAGCGATATAAAGTCAAGAAACCAGGCAGCTTTGTATTTGACGCTTACTTTGCCTGCATGGGTAATGCCATTGGTATGGCGATAGGTGCAAAGGCCGCTTCACCCGGAGAGACCGTTGTATGCATCACCGGGGATGGATGTTTCATGATGCTGGGGACAGAGATCAATACTGCGGTATGCAACAACCTGAATGTCATCTTCATTGTCGTTAATAACAAACAACTGGACATGGCACTCAAAGGAATGGAAAAAACAACAGGCAGAATTGATGGCACATTATATGAAGTTCCTATGGATGCAGCCAAATTCGCCGAATCTCTCGGTGCGGTTACGTTTCGAGCAGAAACTCTTGCTGAGTTCTCATCTGCGCTGAGCACAGCCCAGACGTTGAATCAGGTAACTGTTATTGAGCTTCTGACCGATCGAGATGAAATTCCACCAACAGCTCACCGCACCGTAACTTTGAATTAGGAGGAGCAAATCATGAGTGAACATGTAGCCCAGGGTCTAGACCGTTTTGCTAAACTTTCTGGGGAGTACGGTGCAAGAGCCCTCGCCCCCATCAAAGAACATTTTCCCGAATTATCGGAATTTATTATGGGGACGGCATACGGGGATATTTTTCAGCGCACCACGATTACGGATCAATGGAAGGAAGTTGCTATCATCTCTTCGTTGATCACCCAAGGACAGTATGAACAATTAGGAGTGCATTACACAATGGCTCTGAGCGTGGGAGTAACGATGGATCAGCTCAAGGGAATATTGCTACATCTGGCACCATGTGTGGGTGCTCCACGCATTATTAGCGCATTTAATATTTTGCTTGCCACCTTGGACGAAATACAGTAATTCACTTTTCTACATTTTTATACATGATTCGACTTTTTTATTGATCTTTTTACATTCCCACCTTTATAATATGGTTAAATTATCCTTCGAACCAGCTCTCATCTTAGAAGCTTTCAGCAGAGGCCCTAAGGGGCTGTGTATCCATTAGCAGGATAGCCTTAACTCATTTAAAGGAGAGAGATCAAGCATGGGAAATTTCATTCTGAAGACTGACGTTCCAAACAAGGTGTTAAACATTGAACTGGAGGGTTCTTTCTCTCAAGAAGACGGTTTGCGTTCCATCTCGGCCTATCAGGACACGATCGCTCCTATTAACACCAAGGAGTATGACCTGAACATCGATTGCAAAAAGTTGAATGTGACTGCTCCGGAGATTGTTCCTCTTCTGGAAGGCTGCCTTCAAATGTTCAAAAAAGATGAATATAAAAAAGTCGTGTTGACCCTCGAAAACAACGCAATTCTTAAAATGCAATTGGCTAGACTTGGACGGACTGTAGGTCTGGATAATCTCGAAATTATATCAACCGTTACCACTTAATATACCTGGCGGACAAGCTGTGAATTCACCCTTCCGCTCAAGAGGAGAATGAAGATGGCCGGAATTCGTATTGTAGATATCGATATCTATCATCCAGCAACCAAAGTGCACAATGATTTTTATATTGAACATTTTGATGCAAGAGGTGTAGATATTCGTGGATTGTTAAAGGTACTTGGTCGTGATACACGTTATAAAATTGACAACGATGACGAAAACTCACTAAGCATGGCCTTTGAGGCCGCCAGTAATTTACTGGAAAAAACCGGACTAACCGGCGCAGATATTGATCTGATTGCTTATGCAAGCCAAACGCCAGAATACATCTTTCCTACAAATTCCCTGATGATTCATCGCCTGATTAACGGAGCTTCTCACACGATCTGTATTGACAGTAACGCCAACTGTGCAGGTATGACCGCTGCTTTCGAACAGGTTAGCCGGCAGATGCTTGGCAATCCTCGAATTCGCCGGGCATTAATCATCGGCTCGGATTACGTAGCTCCTCACGCCAGTCCCGATGATCCCGTATACTTCGCCAATTTCGGTGATGCAGCAGCGGCGGTTATTGTAGAGCGGGATGAACATGCTGTCGGTTTCATTGATTCCATCTATCAGACGGATACCTGTGTGTATGGTAATTCTCTTTTTCCTGCACAAGGCTTGGCGAAGCTGGGCAAAACGGGTGTAGATGCGGGTGCTTTTCATGTGAAATTCATCCCATTTGATGATTCGATCTGTGTAGATGCCGCTTCAGAGTCCATTCGTACCTTGCTGACACGTAACGAGATTGGACCAGACGAGATCAGAGCCGCCTGCTTCTCTCAGCTATCCATGAGTAACATTCGGGCTGTATCCGAGAACGTTGGCATTGGTGATGATATAGCTGTCTATATCGGAGATGAGTTCGGATACACCTCAACCAGCAGTCCGTTTATTGCATTGTATCGAGCAGTTACAACTGGTCAGATTCAGCGCGGTGACAAAGTTCTGTTCTGGACCGTTGGAGCCGGGTGGCAAAATGTTGCCATGGTAGTTGAATATTAGGTAAACCCTTCAAAAATCCAATAAAACCATCTCTGGTACCACTACTGGGGATGGTTTTTTGTTTCTCCATTTTCTACCTATAACGTTCATTGAAGATTTATTACCTTTTATTGTGAAGAAAGTCACTTACATATTATTACACAAAAACTATGATTTAGAAGTAATTAAATTCCATAAAAGGAGAGGTTTATCTTCAAGTACTATCTATCATTATCATGAGTTGCTACATTCGTAGTTAAAATTGCATTGGTAATTATTCAGAACACATTCCATTTAAGAGAGGGAGTTGTTAGATTGAAGATAAAAAAATCGCTAACTTCATTATTATCCTTAGCTTTGTTATTAACTCCATTAAATCTTGTATTCGCAGATGGTAATATGGACACGAGCACCATGAACAACGAACTTAAAAAAAGTATCGAAGTCAACATCGATTCATCAATTACGGGAAATGAGCGAGAAGTAATCGCTGACGTGATGGCCCGGCTCGACGAAGAAGATCGAGGAAATGTCATCTATGTCGCAGAAGACGGTGCCATTTACTCTAACAAGACGGAACTCAAAGAGACGACAGAAGTATATGATCTGGTTGAGAACAATATTTATCAAAGTGCATCCGGAAAAGAACTTGTCGGTCCTGGAGTACCCACGAATGATTTTTCAGCATCTGCCATTAAAGATGACACACAAATTTCGCCCACTGCCGAAGTGCCTAATCCAAGCGGAGGTTCCGGCCCTTATCGAAGAGTTTTCTCGAATAATGGCTACAACTGGTTAAGTACGTATGTAACCATTCCAGGTGCCCCATACGTAAAAGGTAATGTATCGACGGATGTTCCTTATGTATACCTGGGAGGCTGGGGATCTAACGGAAATGGGATAGATGCAGGTCTACAATACAGCACAGCGTTTGATAACTGGTCACCTACAACGTTGGCCAACGGAGCCATGGTACCTAGCAATACGCGCTATCGATCAGGTCAGGATATTTATATGAAATTTTATGTGACTAATCCCAATGAATGTACGTTGGCTGTATCAGGAATCACGACAACTGGTGAACAATTGACAACAACTATTGTACGAGGTGGAATCAGCGGCTGGGATAAAAGCGGCACGGGCATGAGAGTAAAACGAATGACCACCATTGGTCAAAAACCTGAGAACATGAACACAGGTTCAACCATTAAAAATGTTCGCTGGCATGATATCACTGTAGGGTACTATTCAGGAAGCAATCTTATATATAACAGTTGGGGCAGTGGACAAACCGGAGGATATCACTCTGTGCCTTCCAATAAAGTAAGTGTTAATTATATAAGCCCTGGTGAAGAAACCGTCAGCATACAACTGTAGTATCTATTAAACTGAAAAAGATGCTCTAAATGAAAGTAGCAGTTCCAAGATTATTCAATCTTGAGAACTGCTACTTTAAAATTAATTATTTAATAATACTATCTTTTCATACAAAAAGCAGCCCTACCGGACTGCCAGACTTCTGCTTTTATACCAAATGTTCAGAAAATCTTCTTTGTCTCCCGATCGTCTTTCAGGATCTCTACAGCCTCCCGGAAACGCAAGGAATGTACAATCTCGCGTTCCCTTAGAAACTTCAGACTATCCTGCAGATCCACGTCATCGGTCAGGTCGATCAACCATTGATATGTAGCCCGGGCTTTCTCTTCTGCTGCAATGTCCTCGTACAGATCCGCAATCGGATCACCCTTGGCTTGAATATACGTAGCGGTAAACGGTACACCTGCTGCATTGCTGTAAAAAAGGGCTTTATCATGATTAACGTAGTGAGCAGCCAGCCCGGCTTGCTCCAGCTGTTCCACTGTAGCATCTTTGGTGAGCTTATAGATCATGGTTGCAATCATCTCTAAATGAGCAAATTCTTCTGTGCCGATATCATTCAACAGACCAATAATTTTGTCTGGAATAGTATAACGTTGATTCAGATAGCGTAAGGCTGCCGCCAATTCGCCATCTGCACCACCATACTGTTCCATCAGTAATTTGGCCATGTAAGGGTCACATTTGCTCACACGAACGGGATATTGCAGCTTCTTCTCGTAGACCCACATTCCACGACTCCCCCTTTAATTTTTATACTTGCCAAGGCCAAGGTGTCTGGGACCATTCCCAAGGATACTTCGAGAAGGCATGACCAAAATTCATCAACGGTCCGTACAGCTGTTGAAACTCATGGGCCACTCGCATTCGCTCCTGGCTGAACTTGTTGTACTGTTCAATGCTTTGGAAGTCACCTGGATGGGTATCCAGGTACAGATTTAGTTCCACTAATACGAAGTCCAGCGCCTGAAGTTCTTCCAGCAACTCGTAGTATTTTGCATCACAGGCTTTCGGTGCTTCAGGTTCCATCCGCCTCCACCTTTCTTTCCTTTGTTTTCTTGGATGTATAAGGGCTGTATAATGCAGGCCATAATGTGCCCAGTCTTAGCGCTTCTGCCGGACTGTATTGCGGCCAACCCATGGGCTGGAAAGGTATAAACAACTGCGGTGGAACAAGATACGTGCGGATTTCCATCGGTTTACAAGGATCAAACGGCCCCACAAAAGGAGCATAGGCTCGAAGCTGTGGATCCTTCACTCGAAACGCCTCCTTCGACAATGTTTACATGCATCCCCATACAATTCAAACCACTGCTTCCCGTCTCCATATGTATATGTTTCAGCTCTACAGGTTAATCCCTATTTAGCACAAATTCATAAAGTAATTCCCAAGCCTTCTTCTCTTGGAATACAAAAAGACCCTTGGAAGCACCTCTACGGCAGTTCCAAAAGTCTGTAATTCGTAAAATGGAGTAAACCCGTTGACCTGTTGTTCGTCACACTCATCATCTGACTACAACAAATCTATCCTCTCGGTGTTTCTTCCGAATTCATGTCTTGAGGGACAGATTGCTTGTATACTCGAACCCGGGTAATTCGCAAGCGAGTCGATTCTTCTACTTCAAAAACGTACCCATTCAGCTCCTGCGTTTTTCCCTTGGTTGGATTACCCCCAAGCTCTTTAAACAACCATCCGCCGATGGTATCCACTTCTTCATCCTCAATGATGGCTCCGGTCCACTTATGAACTTCTTCAATAAGCGAACGACCATCAATGGAAAATGAATCCCCACTGCGTTCCATATGCGGACGCTCATCCTCAAACTCGTCATACAAGTCTCCAACGATCTCTTCCAGAATTTCTTCCGCAGTCAGCAATCCAGCTGTACCGCCATATTCATCCACAACCAGCGTCATCTGTGAATGTTTCTTCTGCATGAGACGCAGCACATGGCTGATTTCCATGGATTCAGGAACGTTTAAGATTGGACGGACAAGTGAAGCCAGATCATGTTGTTGCTCCGGTTTAGCCAACAGCAGATCGGTGATGTGTATAAATCCAATGATCTCATCCTTGTCTTCTACTGCTACGGGATACCGGGAATGTTTGGTTGCATTAATGATCTCCAGGTTCTCTTCCAAAGACATATGCGTGTACAGACAATCCATGTCTGTACGTGGCAGCATCACTTCACGTGCCAGCATATCGGAGAAATCAAAGATGTTGTCCATCAGTTTGATCTCATCTTTATCGATGACACCACTCTTGGCACTCTGCTTCATCAGAATACGAAGTTCATCTTCCGAGTGAGCTTCTCCTTCACTGGCAGGTTCGATACCTGCCAGACGCAGCAATGCATTGGCCGATACATTCAGCACCCAGATGAACGGGAAGAAGATTTTGTAGAACAACAGCAAGGGCGCAGATAAGAACAATGCCACTCCGTCTGTTTTTTGAATTGCCAACGATTTAGGCGCAAGCTCACCCAGCACAATATGCAGAAACGTAATGATACAGAAACCGATAATGACCGACACGGTCGAAATAAGCCCTGTATCCCCTACACCAAGTTTAAACATGAGTGGCTCAACGAGCAATTCGGAGATGGCCGGTTCTCCCAGCCACCCGAGTCCAAGCGATGTCAACGTAATCCCGAACTGAGTTGCCGATAGATAGGAATCCAGTTTACTATTCACCTTTAGTGCGTAACCAGCCATACGGTTTCCTTCACTCTGCAATTGAGTTAAGCGTGTCTGCCTTACTTTCACCAGGGAAAATTCTGCTGCAACAAATACGCCATTCAAAAATACGAGCAAAAAGACACAGACCAGATTAAATACCAGCTGCCCAAGATGAAACTCGGTATGAATATCCAAGTTGAAACTCCCCTTTTCTATCTATTTCAGGAATACACCTGGAATATCAACGTGTGATTGCCTTTCTAGATTTGAAATCCACACCTTTGTAATACATATCCGCTACCAGCAGGTTTGGCCCGCAACAGGATGCGATATCACAATGGCAGTTAACCGTCTGATTCAACGGATGTTCCGCTGACCACTCATGGAACACATCATCCAGCTTACGATCACGAATGTTGCCAAACGCCGGGATATCCGCAAAATCCGTCACATACACATTTCCCGTGAACATGTTGACGTTCACGCGATTACGTCCGTCCGGATCGTTACGTACCGTCACATTTGGTTCGCTGTATAAACGGTTGATCAGTTCCCGATCCTGCTCTGCTGCACTGCACGCGAAGAATGGCAGGGTCCCGAAGAGCATCCACATATCTTTGTCACGCACATCAAGCAAACGATGAATCGCTGCTCTCATATGGTCCAGTGATAGCACAGGCAACGACGAAGCAAAGTTCGAGTTATACATCGGATGCACTTCATGACGAACACAGCCCATCTCACGAATCAATTGGTGAATACCATCGAGTTTGTCGTGCGTACGGAAATTAATCATAGATTCCGCAGAGATAAACATGCCTGCTTCACTCAGTTTGCGTGAATTTCCAATCATTTTCTCATACATCTTCACCGCTACTTCACGTTTCACAGGTCTGCCACTATTCGCAAATCCAACTTGATGGAAATCGTCAGCATTCAGATAGTTGAATGAGATATGCATAACGTCCAGATAAGGTAAAAGTTGCTCATACCGGCTGATATCCAGCGTTAAATTCGAATTAATCTGGGAACGAATTCCACGTTCTTTGGCATATTTAAGCAGTGGGATAATCATCTCATCCACTGTTTTCTGGCTAAAGCTTGGCTCGCCACCCGTTAGACTAATCGTCTGCAGATGCTCGACTTCATCCAATCGTTTCAGCATCAGCGGTAGCGGAAGAGCCGGCGCTTCACGCATTGTAAGCATATCTCCCACAGCGCAGTGCTCACACCTCATGTTGCACAGATGTGTCACCGTCATTTCTACACTGGTCAGCACATGGCGTCCATATGTACGCAGAGAACCGATCGGATCCCACGGATCATTCGTCGGCGATAAAGGCATCGGTTGTACCGATCCTGAGTTTAGCATGGTCATTGTTCTTCACCTTATTCCTTTTATTAACCTAAAAAGTTTTATTTACATCATACCTTGTGTTTCTCTTTTTGGAGTTATCTTTTATCATAGCACAATTTTGAATGCTCCGGCATACGTAGACCCTGTCCATTACATGACAAAAAACGCTCAAGCAACTCCGGGCCGAATCACGAAACGGCCCCGATATTACGACATGAGCGCTAATCATCTTCCAAGCTTGTTCAGCTTTCCAACCGTTCACTTTGAGCGGATGAAGGTGCATCTTCCACACCCTCTACACCTGTGATCATGACAGACAGTGCTGTCGACAGGTTAATTTCATAAGGCGAAGACAGAGTCTCCCCGTCTGCATCCTTGAGAACCCGGATAAGCGGACGTTGAGGCACTCGTGGATGAATCGCTGCAACGACCCCGACCTCTCCCGTACTGAGCTTGACTGAAATACCTACTGGGTATATCGCGACACAATCCCTGAACTTCTCCAGCATCCGTTGTTCATAGAGGGTTCCTGAGCCTGTATACAACACCTCTACTGCCTGATGCGGCAGCAAGGCTTGCTTGTACACCCGATTCGTTGTCATGGCATCATACGAATCAGCAAGCGCAATCCATTTGGCATATTCATGAATTTCCTTGTCTTTCAAACCAAAGGGATACCCGCTACCATCAATTCGTTCATGATGCTGTAATGCACAATGTGCAGATAGAAGCGGTATACCTGGTTCGTCTTTGAGAATACGATGTCCATATGTAGTGTGCTGCTGAATGATTTTAAATTCCTCGTCACTCAATCTGGAGGGCTTATTAAGTATTTCCGATGCAATCTGCGTTTTGCCAATGTCATGCAACAAGGCACCCAGACCAATCTCCATTAATTGCTGGCGTGTGTAACCCGCAGCGACGCCAAGAACCAGCGTGTACACACATACATTCAGAGAATGATTATACAGGTCAAAATCACTGGAGTTCATGTCCATCAGCATAATCATGGCTTCCTTCTGACTGCCGATGTCTTCCAGAATGGCATTCATCACACCACTAAGCGCTTTACCGAAATGAGGAATCCGATTTTTTGTTTTCAGTCCTGACATACTCTGAAATTGCTGTTTGATCTCTACCAGTGCCTTCCTCCTGGTCTCTTCCTGCAACATATCAGGAACGATGATGTCCTCTGTCGCAGCATCTTTAATATACACATAACCGACTCCGAGATCCTTAAGGCGTCCAATCAATCGACTGGTTAGCTCTACATCCTCACTAAGTAATACAAGGCCTTCTTCACTATAAATACGTTTCCCCAGCTTCATGCCAGGCTGCAATAAGTTTATATGTACTAAACGCACAGCCTATCCTCTCCCGCTCCGTAGATGTAATTACCACTAGCCGCCGCTTCAGCAGAAGGCAAGTACTTAAAATTTAACTTTGATGCCAGCGGGCTCGCAGGCTGTCGTCCAGAGCCCCTGGTCGTTTTATTTCCGTTTCCAGCAAATCGCGTATGAATTCCGGAAGATGATAGAGCGTACGGGTTCCATGAGCCAGAGGAGGATACCCCACATTGAACGTAAACATGTCCAGTGTTCCAACGATATACTCACATTGTTCGTTCATAGGCTCCCCATTGATGGATATGGTCTGGATCTTCTCATAGGCTGGCGCATGTGGATTGTAATGAACTTCCATTCCGTCCATACATAACGTGCCTAGGATATGACCACGAAAACCAAATCCCACAACGGGCTTACCTGAAAACTCGTCCAACAAGGACTGCTCAAGTGCTTCACGAATATGACTTCCACTCAAGCATATTGTACAAGCATTTATAGGAGATGGACATAGGGAATGCAACATTCCTTTTGTAATATTACCTTGTGGAAGCTCTCCAAGAAGCTGACCTGCATTCACCAGAGACAGCTGTGCCCCCGTGAAATGACGAACAGCTTGTGCAAGCAATGTTGCAAACGGGGATTCCCGGTTATACGCGATGGGCAGCACCCGATCGGTTATTACTGCCGTCTGATTGAGCGTCCTTTCGGCTTCCGTACGATTCGTAGCGATTGCCAGTGCGACCTGATCATCCAGTAATATACTCTTGGCAGTCATACAACCGCTACTTACCAGTTGGAGAGGTTCTCCCACGCTTGTTCGTTCCAGAACCACTTTCCCAAGCCATTGGCCAAATTTTCCAGCTGCGCCCAGCACGGTCTGACCAATGACTAATGGTTCTTCGAGAACATGATGGGTATGTCCACCAAGAATAACATCAATTCCAGTAATCTGCTCCGCCAGTCTCCGATCTGTCGAAAGTCCCAGATGTGAAAGAATAACCACCACATCCACTTCCTCACGTAGTGCTTCCACTTGAACTCTTAATGACTCCACAGGGTCCAGAACATCCCACCCGAGCAGTTCGTAAAACGTGGTAAAAGGGGCGGTTGCCCCCAGCAGACCAACGCGAAATGGACCTTTCTCCACAACCAGAGAAGGTTTCATCCACACTGGAGCAAGTCCAGTATCTTGCTCCACAACATTGCCGCATACCACAGGACACAGAAGTCCAGTGTAGGACTGCGAGAGCTGATCTGGCGTAAAGGTTAGTCCTTCGTTATTACCGATTGTAATGGCATCGTAGCCCGTCAGGTTAATAACATCAACATTAGCCGTACCCAGTGTTCCCTCTGTTTCAACGGCCATCCGGTCCATATGATCGCCGATATCCAATACAAGGAAGTTGCCACCTTGGTTACGTTCCTCATTGATCATAGCGGCGATGGTGCTCATGGAGCCGAAGTGGCTATGAATGTCATTGGTGTGCAGAATCGTTAACGTTTGCTTCTCCCTGGTGCTCATCACACCGCCCCCCTGCTCTTCAATAAAAGTTCATTCTTCTAATGGATAAGCATAACATTTTCCACGTCGTTATGATATATTTAAAGGGTTTAGAGATCAAAAAGAGGTGAGTCATATCTATGAAATTGACAATTCAATTATTTGCAGGCATTGCAGAACGTTTAAATACATCCCTTCTGGAGTTTGAGTACATTGGAGACCTTCCAACCGCTGCCGATGTCAAAGAAAAACTGAGTCTGGCCTACCCAGAGGCAGCTTCTCAGATAAAGACATCCTTTTTAGCAGTTAACCAGCAGTACGCTTCTGCCGATACTATACTTAGCTCAGAAGATGAACTTGCGTTGATCCCTCCCGTATCTGGAGGTGATGGTACGGATATATCCGATGATGCTCAGCATCGCTCTACCGTTGCTGAGCATCGGACTGAAGATGGCTTATTTCTGATTACAGAGTCCACCTTGTCCGTGGAAGCAACAACGGCGCTAGTGATTACCCCGAATCACGGGGCAGCTCTTACTTTTGTAGGTACGACTCGTGAAATGACTGGTGAACAGCGCACCGTTCATCTTGAATACGAGGCCTATGTGCCGATGGCTCTTTCTCAGATGGCGGCCATTGGTGTGGAAATCTCCGATCGCTGGCCTGGTGTGTTATGTGCGATCAGTCACCGAATCGGCAAAGTGGATGTGGCAGAGATTAGTGTAGTCATTGCCGTTTCCTCGCCTCACCGCAACGACTGTTATGATGCAAGCCGTTACGCCATAGAGAGGCTCAAACAGACCGTTCCGATCTGGAAAAAGGAAATTTGGGAAGATGGATCTGAATGGAAGGGACATCAATTAGGACCATGGAACCCCATGGAGAACTAAATAATGAGTCTTTACACCTTTTAGATAGAGTGGGTTAATAGTAAATAAGTCGTTGTCAACCCATTTTTTTCTTGTTATTATAATCATATGTGTCGATATTAGTCGAGAAAAGGTGGTTTATACGTGAGAGTGCATGTTACTGATCTTAAACCGGGTGACCTGTTAAAAAATGATGTATACAACAGTTCGGGTCTCCACATGCTGATGAAAGGTTCCACCCTCAGTGAAGATGACCTATCCAAACTGCTGCAACATGGAATCGAGTACGCAGATGTAGAACACACAACAGCCGACCTACACTCTGATGCACAAACCTTACCTTCCGATCAGACCCGTCTGTTAACTAACTTGTTTAACGATACGATCAAAGGTACTGAATCTCTATTTCAACAAGCGATGGAGAAGGGTTTTATTGATGAGACACAGGTCGATGAGATTTTGTTTACCCTAACAGAACAGTTGGAAAAACAAAAAGATGTTGTCTCCTTGTTGCTTATGCTGGACGGGGATAGCGATTATACGTACAACCATTCATTGCAAGTCGGAATGCTCGCTTTTTATATCGCCGGCTGGATGGGTTACAATCCCGAGGAATGTCTAACAGTAGCCAAAGCAGGATATCTTCATGATATCGGTAAGTCCAAGATTCCTTCTGAAATGTTACATAAACCTGGTAAATTGACCACGGAAGAATTTGACGAAATGAAGAAACACACATTCTATGGATACGATATCATTAAAGAATCCACGCAGGATGAAATTCTGGCAACCGTTGCACTTCAGCATCATGAGCGCGAGGATGGAAGTGGTTATCCTCATGGACTGCGAGGAGACGAGATCCACCCATATGCCCGTATAACTGCTGTAGCAGACGTCTACAGCGCCATGACGACGAATCGGGTGTACCAGACCAAACAGGAACTGATCTCTGTTCTGTGTGAACTGTACAGCCTCAGCTTCGGGCAGTTAAATGCTGAAGCAACGCAGGAACTGATCAAGCACATGCTGCCT
This sequence comes from Paenibacillus polymyxa, assembly GCF_018614975.1. GTDB lineage: Bacteria > Bacillota > Bacilli > Paenibacillales > Paenibacillaceae > Paenibacillus > Paenibacillus polymyxa_E. Next base: position 169,265 of record NZ_JAGGNR010000014.1, read on the forward strand.
AACTTTATCGGTAAAAGGGTTCTGCTCACCACGGGTCAGACGGGACTCATTGTTATGAATAATCCTGCAGATTATTTCCGCCCACTCGTTCAGACCTCTACGGCCTTTATCGATTTAGCGAAAGAAAGAGATATTGCTATCGTTGAGATCTATGTACAGTAATTGTGTAACAAGCATATCTGTTCATTGTGCACACCACACAATATGGATACGAAGCAACAAACAGGAAGTAGCTTGAATAACCAGCTCATAGGTTGGCATATGACAAAAGGGAAGCCGTAATCGGCTTCCCTTTTGTCTATTCCGATTCAATCATGTTCGATTACACGCAGAATGCTTTTGTAATGATAACCAACAGAATGAACAGTACCAAGATTGCACCAGTGTTTGTGAACATATTGTATCCGCCAACGCCGCCTACTCCGCCTACGTTGCCACCACAACCATATCCTACTTCGCTCATGTGATTGCCTCCTCTTCATCAGGTATACCCTAACATATGACGTTTCCGATGGAATGAACCGGGCGAACAGGCAACATTCGATAAATGGTTGTCTGTCTGCATCTACCTGAGTGGATCAGCCTTTTGCTACTCCCTGTTCTTTGCGGAGATCTATATGTCGGAATCAGAATAAACCTGGATGCCTTTTTCCTTGCGGTACATGATAACAAGTAATCTCCAAAATTCATAACTGCCTTTGTCGTTCATAATAAACGGTCGATAATAATCAAATGCTTGCTGCGCCCATGCGGGACAATCCATATTGGAAAGTTGCTCCTGTTGCTGAATCCATCGCCCTTGAATCTCCAGCGTTTTCTGCATGGCTTCAAACATTTTCTTCTGCTCAGTGGTCATCGGCGGAGCCTCCTGTTCCTGAGATACAGTTCCGTATTCGGCCTGTAGGTATGCACCCGGTTCTGTCACACCATCTTCGCTGGCTGTATACCCGTAAGAGGGTGAACTTGTTTTACGAATCTCATAATGTACATGCGGGCCAGTACTCTGACCCGTGCTTCCCTGATTACCGATAAGCTGGCCTCGCTTCACCCGCTGCCCAACGGTTACGGCTATCCGCGAAAGGTGAGCATAACAATGCAAGTAGCCACGATGATCTTGAAGGGCAACTGTAAGCCCGTAACCGCCGAATCCGGAGCCTGTAACTCCCTCGGAAGCAAAACGTACTCTACCCTCCATAAAGGCATAGACGGGGCCATTCCAGGGCTCTGTTACGAGATCAATTCCGCGGTGAAATGTCTGTCCACCATGAATAGGATGAATTCGATAGCCGAATGAACTTGTAATCCGATATCCCTCGAAAGGGTTTACGCTCATACACTCACATCCTTTTCTATAATGAAATGCTTAAATCTATGAAATGGCTTGTGCTATTGGTCTTATTTTATTCTACAAAAATACCGCTCAGAATATCATTAGGGAAACCTTATGGTCTCTCCAACGTATATTCCAAGCGGTGCTATGTTAATACGAACACTCTATGAGATGTATATATTATTATTTCATTTTAACCACTGCTCACTTCTAATTCAGAGGTCTGTATATGACGCCTAGCTGATCCAATTCCTGTCCTGCTCTTCCATAAAATCCGGCTATATACCACCCTGCCGGTGTCTCAAGTTTAATTTGATCCGATGTTTTTTGTCCGCCTTCAATCTTATTACCAAGATTGGTCGACAACTCCACGTAAAAGATCCGTTTATCTCCATTTCGTATCCCCTGACCAATTGTTGCCTGGGTTAAGTACTCTCCGTCTGCCAAGTTCAGTGTGGCAATGTTGGATTGACCACCATGTGCCAGATTCGTTCCATCCCTGTACAACGTTGAAATGCCGTCTACACGATTACCCGAGTTGAGCACAACGGATCTGGGTCTGGCATCGGGTATCTGATTCAGATCATTAAACCCAGTTCCTCCGGATCCTCCGATTGTTGAACTTAGTTGGTACTGAGAAGATGTGCTGTACACGAATTCCGCTGTAATCGGATAATGATCGGAGAGTTGCTTCCCACTCGGGTCAACAAACGTTTGATTTTCTAACCGATAACTCTGTGCATTCAGGGACAACGCTTTACTTCCTCGATACAAAATTTTGTCGACAATTTCATAGTTCGGGCCATTTATATTACTTACATCCATAAGAGCATCCCCATCAGCGGGAATACTCCCACCTCGAATCAAATCGATCCACGGATCTCTTAATCCATTCTCAGACATGAGCAACTCTATATTGTCAGCCGCACGGGTGTACCGAGTATTGGTATCCCCAAATACGATAACCGCGTTCCCGTCCGAATGCTCCTTGATGTAATTGGAAAGTTGTCTGATATTATCTCGTCTGGCCTCAAGCGATTTATCATCGCTACCTGCGTCTGCATGCAAGTTGTACACGTCCACTTTCACCTGAGGTGCGATCTCATATGTAGCTGCTGTAAATCCTTTTGGAGTCAATTCATCACTTCCATTGTCAAAAAGACCGGATCGCTTATCCCAGGTAATACGCTTCAAGTCACGGAATGGATATTTGGACAGACTGTTCAACCCGCTACCAAAACCCGCAATTCCGCTTGTTGTCGTCAGATACGGCAGAGTGACCTGAGATATCAGCTCATGATGATAATTAAAATCCTCTTGCACATTAATGATGTCATAGTCATTTAATTTTGGGGAAATCTGAACGGTGTACTCCTTGGGGTTGGAACTGGATACCAGGTCCGGAAGACCACCTACATTGTAACTAAGTACGTTGAATGAACCCGATACCGATCCACCTTCTGCTGCACTCGCCGTTGATAGAAATAACGCAGAGCTCGTAAAGGCAACAACTGCAGACAATACTAAGGCTGCTCCCTTTTTAACCATACTTCTTCGCATCATATCCCCCCTCATATTTGAATCTATTAAAATATATGTAATATTTGTTAATGGAAGAATAACTCTGGGCTATTCATTTGTAAATATACAAATTGAACTAAAGAATAGATACACCTGCCACTCCAATGACAGAACAACCTTCTAATCGCTGTTATCACCAGATTTTTTGAATAAAAATACCCCCTAGAGAGACTTTTTAAAAAGTCTGCTCTAGAGGGTATTCAATCACATGAAACTATAACTACCGCTTAACATCAGCAGCTAGGTTCAGCTTCACGGCTTCGAAAGGCGCTGCATTGGATTAACCAATGGAGCCCTCCATTTCGAATTTGATCAATCTATTCATCTCAACGGCGTATTCCATTGGCAATTCCTTCGTGAATGGCTCAATGAAGCCCATGATAATCATCTGTGTTGCTTCTGCATCAGTCAGACCACGGCTCATCAGGTAGAAGAGCTGATCCTCAGACACTTTGGATACCGTAGCTTCATGCTCCAGCATGATGTTATCATTCATGATTTCATTGTAAGGAATTGTATCTGATGTGGACTCATTATCGAGAATGAGTGTATCACACTTGATGTTGGATTTCGCGCCCTCAGCTTGACGTCCAAAGGAAGCCAAACCACGGTATGTTACTTTACCACCATGTTTACTGATGGACTTGGAAACGATCGTAGATGTTGTATCCGGAGCCAAATGGATCATTTTCGCACCTGCATCCTGATGCTGGTTTTTACCAGCTACGGCGATGGAGAGTACGGAACCTTTAGCTCCACGGCCTTTCAGCACAACCGCTGGATATTTCATCGTCAGTTTGGAACCGATGTTACCATCTACCCATTCCATCGTTGCATTTTCTTCTGCAACCGCACGTTTCGTAACGAGGTTGTAGATGTTTGGTGCCCAGTTTTGAATCGTTGTGTAACGAACACGGGCATTTTTCTTACAGATGATCTCAACGACCGCACTATGCAGTGAGTTCGTGCTGTAGATCGGAGCTGTACAGCCCTCTACATAGTGAACGAAGCTGTCTTCGTCCGCAATGATGAGTGTACGCTCGAATTGTCCCATATTCTCGGAGTTGATCCGGAAGTAGGCTTGCAGAGGTACTTCACATTTAACGCCCTTAGGCACGTAGATGAAGCTTCCTCCGGACCATACCGCACTGTTCAATGCAGCAAATTTGTTATCGGCTGGCGGAATAACCGTTGCAAAATATTCACGCAGGATTTCCGGATGCTCTCTGAGAGCCGTATCCGTATCCATGAAGATTACACCTTGGTCTTCCAATTCCTTTTGCATGTTGTGGTATACAACCTCGGACTCATACTGAGCCGATACACCTGCAAGGAACTTTTGCTCTGCTTCAGGGATACCCAATTTATCAAAGGTTTCCTTGATTTCAGAAGGGACTTCCTCCCATGTTTTACCTTGTTTCTCCGAAGCACGTACATAATACTGAATTTCATTGAAATCCAATCCGTCTAGATCTCCGCCCCATTTCGGCATTGGCATCTTTTCGAATTGTTTCAAGGATTTCAAACGGAATTCCAACATCCATTCCGGTTCATTCTTAATCTTGGAAATCTCGGTAACCACTTCTGCAGTCAGACCTTTACCGGTTTGAAAGATGGATTTGTGCTCGTCGCGAAAACCATATTTGTACTCTTCCATTTCTGGTGCTTTTTTAGCCATCTTGCTCTACCTCCCTATCGTTATTGTACTTTGTTCTCTTCGTCAATCCCTTTGCGTAATGCATTCCAGGCCAGAGTGGCACATTTGATGCGTGCAGGGAACTTGTTCACACCGGATAGGGCTTCGAGATCTTCATAATCGTCGAAATCGACTTCTTCACCTTTCATCAGTGAGGAAAAACGGTTAGCGATATCGAGTGCCTGTTCCATCGTTTTGCCTTTGACGGCCTCTGTCATCATCGATGCAGAGGACATGCTGATGGAGCAGCCTTCACCCGTATATTTGGCTTCCTGAACGATTCCGTCTTTCAGTAAAATTTGCAGTGAAATCCGGTCGCCGCACGTTGGATTGTTCAAATTCACCGTGACAGCGTCATTATCAAATGTTCCGCGGTTACGCGGATTTTTGTAGTGGTCCATTATAACACGTCGGTACAGATCATCAAGTTGCATCGCCAAAATACTCCTTTGTCTGGATTAAGGCGCTAACAAGCCGATCTACATCTTGTTCGTTATTGTATAGATAGAAGCTGGCACGAGCTGTTGAGCTAACTTCAAGCCAGCGCATTAGCGGTTGACAGCAATGGTGTCCGGCACGAATGGCTACGCCACTCGCATCCAGCACGGTTGCCACATCATGCGGATGAACATCACCCAGGTTAAAGGTAACGACACCCACATGCCGCTTAGCTGGGCCATAGATCGTTAACCCATCAATTTCGGACAGACGTTCCGTCGCATAAGCTGCCAGTACACTCTCATGATGTGCAATTTCATCCATACCAATCTGCTCCAGAAAATCAATGGCAGCTCCCAAACCTACCGCACCTGCGATAATTGGGGTTCCGCCTTCGAACTTCCAGGGAAGCTCTTTCCAGTTGGATTCGTACAGACCCACATCATCAATCATTTCACCACCGAACTCAATGGGTTCCATGGACTCCAGCAGCGCCTTTTTGCCGTAGAGTGCACCGATTCCGGTTGGTCCGCACATTTTATGACCGGATAATGCATAGAAGTCACAGTCCAGATCCTGAACGTCCACCTTCATGTGAGGTGTGCTTTGTGCGCCATCAACAACGATGACAGCACCATTGCGGTGTGCAATTTCAGCAATTTGTTTCACAGGATGGATCAGACCCATAACATTGGATACATAAGCGATTGCTACAATTTTAGTATTGTTCGTAATCGTCTTCTCGACATCAGCCAATTCAATATGACCGTCAGGCTGAAGCGGGATGTATTTCAATGTTGCACCTGTCTCCTTGGCAACCTGCTGCCAAGGAATCAGATTACTATGGTGCTCCATTTGCGTGATAACAATTTCATCGCCTTCTTTGCAATTGGCGCGGGCATAAGATGAAGCCACAAGATTCAGGGCTGTCGTTGTCCCGCGGGTAAAGATAATCTCCTGTGTACGGCGGGCATTGATAAACTTGGCTACCTTCTCACGTGCGCCTTCGTAAGCGTCCGTTGCACGGCTTCCAAGGGTATGAACACCGCGGTGTACGTTGGAGTTCTCATACTCATAATAATGTTTGACTGCTTCGATCACAGCATGAGGCTTCTGTGAAGTTGCAGCACTATCTAAATATACGAGCGGATGTCCGTTAATTTCCTGGTGGAGGATCGGGAACTGCTCGCGAATGGACGGGTTCATTGTCCCAGCTTCTTCTCAATCAGGGACTGCAATTGGGTGCGCAATGCTTCCAGAGGAATATCCGCCACCACCGGAGCCAGGAAGCCATAGATGATCAGGCGTTCCGCATCCGTACGGTTAATTCCGCGCGACATCAAGTAATGAATCTGCTCGGCATTGACTTGACCAACAGAAGCCGCGTGACCTGCTGTTACATCATCCTCATCAATCAGAAGGATTGGGTTGGCGTCTCCACGTGCTTTGGGGCTCAGCATCAACACTTTCTCTGTCTGCTGTCCATCGGCTTTGGTAGCGCCTTTCTCAATCTTTGTGATTCCGTTGATGATTGCAGAAGCTTCTTCACGCATAACTGCACGTGTAATCATCTGACTTGGTGTATTCTTGCCGAAGTGACGAGCCTCTGTGGTGTAGTTGATTTTCTGCGAACCGGAACCTACAGCGATGACTTTGGAATCAGAACTTGATCCATTGCCTTTCAGCACGGACATCGTGTTGCTCGCTGTGTCGCCATTGTTCATTTCGCCTACAATCCACTCGATGGAAGCATCATTCTCCAACACTGCACGACGGAATGAAACATCAGTTACATTCACACTCAGTTGATGAACCGATGCGAAACGTACTTTAGCACCGGATTTTGCGAATACTTCCACAACACCATTATGGAAAACAGGTGCGGACAATTCGCCAGATACATAGTTATCCACATAAGTTACTGAACTGTTTGCTTCTGCAACCACAAGCACGTGAGGTGCAAACGTTGCAGATGCGTCATCCGTAAGCAACACTGCTTGCAGTGGTACTTCGATTTCGACATTTTTCGGAACATACAGGAAGACCCCGCCATTCCAAAGTGCTGCATGCAATGCAGCGAGGGAATGCTCATCTGCTTTTACTGCTGTGTTCAGATATGGTTTTACCAAATCGCCATGTTCGCGAACCGCTGTAGCCAGATCCGTAAAGATAACTCCTTTTGCTGCCAGATCAGCAGACACCTTGGAGTATACCGTACCGGAATTGCGCTGGATAACCAGACTGCCTTCAGCTTGATCCTGAACCAGATCTTTGATAGAAGCAGGCACTTCTGTCAAAGAAGAAATAGCTTCACTTGTTTTATATGTTCCGTACTCGCTGACATTCCAGCGTTCGATTTTTTGTTTTTCCAGTTTAGGAAGCGCAAGCCCGCTCGCAAGCTTCAAAGCTTCGAGCCGCTGTTCGGTCAACCAGCCGGGTTCATTGTTGCTTTCCGACAAGGCGCGAAGCGCTTCAGATTCAACCGGAAGAATTGTTTGTGTAGTCATTGATTAATCCTCCTCCGTTTTGTCTTTACGCTTCTTGGCCTACAGTTTCGTCTGTAATTCCCAGCTCTGCCTTTACCCAGTCATACCCTTCCGCTTCCAGACGGTGAGCCAATTCAGGTCCGCCGGATTTCACGATACGACCTTGCATCATTACGTGAACATAGTCAGGCGTAATGTAGTTCAACAGACGTTGGTAGTGAGTGATGATCAGGAAGCCACGGTCTTCGCTCTTCATAGCGTTCACACCGTCAGCCACGATTCTCAAAGCATCGATGTCCAGACCGGAGTCAATTTCATCAAGTACTACGATTTTCGGATCAAGCAGCATCATTTGCAGAATCTCGTTACGTTTTTTCTCACCACCGGAGAAACCTTCATTCAGGTAACGGTGAGCGAACTCAGGGTTCATGTCGAGTTCTTTCATTTTACCTTCCATTTGACGAATGAACTTGATCAGAGAGATCTCGTTACCTTCGCCGCGACGTGCGTTAATTGCACTACGCAAGAAGTCGGAGTTTGTAACACCTGCAATTTCACTTGGGTATTGCATAGCCAGGAAGAGACCTGCACGTGCACGCTCATCTACAGCCATATCCAATACATCTTCACCATCAAGTGTAATTGTACCTTCTGTTACTTCATATTTCGGATGGCCCATCAATGCAGAAGCCAGAGTTGATTTACCTGTTCCGTTCGGACCCATGATTGCGTGGATTTCTCCACCTTTCATTTCCAGGTTGATGCCTTTCAGGATTTCCTTACCTTCGATCGTCGCTTTCAGACCTTCAATGACGAAATTCGTAGCCATGTGTATTGTTTCCCTCCATTGATTAAATTGATGTTTACTGTCGAAAACGAAAAAGCGCCTATTATATCTGAACAGGGCTTCCCCTGAATTTCTCTTGTACTCGATTATTCAAGCAAGAACACTTTAGAATAATTCTAAACTGATTCTCAATGATAATCAAGTCATTTCCTAAGAGACTTTGTTCCATCCCTAAAACATTATTCCTTCTGATTCTATATTAAAAGCCTAATTGAATCAAATGAGAAGACATCTTTAGCCAAGATTAACAGTGAGAAAAATCACAAAAAATCACAGTTTCATCTCATCTGCTACGTTATCAAAAAAAGGACTTATCCATATCATGGACAAGTCCTTCCCTTAATCAAAATTACATTTTGAGCATTTCGTTAATCTTCTGTACCTGTTCGTCAAAATCCGCAACGTCCACCACTGGCGTCATTTCGCGCGGCACCGGACCATTCGGAATGGAAATCCAGGAACGGCAACCATTATATTCAGGTAATACTGGGATCTCCATCGGTTCATTCAAAAGGTACACACGCAGGATCAATACATGGAGCGGCTCTTTCCGTTTCCATTTCAAACGGTCTTCGGCAAAATCCGCTGTCCACATATGAAAGTCAAGAAGTCGATCCAGCATCTCCTGATCTCGTATCTCCAGATCCTGCGTTACTTCGGCATATGCAGTAATACGGATTGTCGAAGCTTCGGGCACCCATTCGGCCAGGGATTCTTCAACATAGGATTGATCCGAGGACTTAATCAGTTCTTTACGCTGATGTTCATAAGTCGGATACAGGTAAAACGCCGGACTTTTCAGCTCAAAATGTCGGGTTTCCTCTACAATCCCACCTTTGCGCATCACCATAATTTGACGACCCGTTTCCAGTGCTTTGATTGCAGAAGCCCATTCTTTTAAAGCCGGTATCGTTGGTTCTAACATAAGTGATTCCCTCCCACATCGTTCTTGTCAGCAGTATAGACGCTAAGGGCGTTTCTGACAACAAAGATCCGAGCTCAGAAAGCTTACGTAAGAGACCCACTTGTATTAGGCAAAATCTTGGCTATATTAACCCAGGAAAGAGCGAAGCATCCACATGTGTTTCTCAAGATCAGCCTTGAAGCCTGTCAGCATATCGGATGTTGGTTGATCTTCAGCTGCATCTGCAACTTCGATACCTTCCTGATATTCATTCGAAAGTGTCGCGAAGTCCTCGATCAGGTTTTGCACCATTGTTTTTGCGTCTTCTCCGCCTGCTGCTTCCTGGATAGAGGAAAGCTCCAGATACTCTTTCATTGTAGCCACTGGGCTACCTTTCAGTGTAAGGATACGCTCTGCGATTTCATCCATTTGTACTGTAACTTCGTTGTAGAACTCTTCGAATTTCACATGCAACGTGAAGAAGTTAGGTCCTTTAACGTACCAGTGATAGTTATGGATTTTAACATACAATACGTTCAGGTTAGCCACCTGACGATTAAGTACTTGTTCCACCGATTTTGCTTGATCTGTTTTGTTTTTTGTAGCCATATTAATCCCATCCTTTATTTAAAATTAGTCTGTCACGCCGTGATAAGCAGGTTGTCCCGCAATGCATAACAGAGAGTTAACAATGTGTCACCGCTTGGTAGCGGAGAGGCTCATGAACAGTGTTTCTCTCAACCCTCCGGCCTATTTGTTTTTACCCCTGAACCGGAAGTTCGAATCAGGATCGACTTGACTTGTCTCAAAAAAAAGTTCAAAAACCACGCTATTTCCGATATACTGCATATACCAAGCAAAGAAGTGGGTTTTCCTGTTTCTTCATATATATGGAGGTGGCACCTTTGTCCCAATATCGCCCGTTTACCCCCCAGGATGCAATTGAACTGGCCAAAACATTACCGGGTCCATTTGCGGCAAGTGCAAATCTGGATTGTCACGAGATCGGCGACGGCAATCTGAATTTGGTTTTCCACATCACGGATCAGAACTCCGATAAAAGTATCATTATCAAACAGGCGCTTCCTTATGCGAAAGTGGTTGGAGAATCATGGCCGCTCTCTCTGGTACGTGCCCGCATTGAACGTGAGATTCTTCAGGAAGAGTATCGTCTGTGTCCAGGGATGGTACCCGAAGTGTATCATTACGATGATGACCTCGCTTTAACGGTTATGGAAGATCTGAGTGATCATGTGATCATGCGTAAAGGCCTGATCGAAGGTGTTTCCTATCCTCTTTTTGCACAGCATATTGGGGAATTCATGGCAAGAACGCTGTTCTTCACATCCGACTTGGGCATGGATCAGCAATTGAAGAAGGAACAACAGGGCAGATTCATTAATCCGGACCAATGCAAAATAACGGAGGATCTGATCTTTGATGAACCCTACCGGATCGCTGAAAATAATAATTATGATGCTTCCATTGAAGACGAGGCTGAAGCCCTTCGCACAGATGGAGAGCTTCACCTTGAAGTGGCATTACTACGGGAAAAATTCCTGACACATGGGCAAGCACTGCTTCATGGAGATCTGCATACAGGCAGTATTTTTGTTACACCTGAATCAACCAAGGTCATCGATCCCGAATTTGCATATTACGGCCCCATGGGATTCGATGTCGGTGCAGTCCTCGCGAATCTGCTCTTGAATTACGCATCCCTCCCAGGATGGATTCAGGATGAGACTGATTTGCGTGAGCGTGAAACGCTTTTGCTGAATATGGTTCGTGATGTATGGACTGAATTCGAATCTCGTTTCCGTGCCCTCTGGGTTAATGACCTCGTTGATCCGATGGCAAAAACGCCAGGGTATCAGGATCTATATGTGCAACAATTGTTCAGAGATTCCATTGGCTTCGCAGGTGCCAAAATGGTTCGTCGTATCGTAGGACTCGCTCACGTGGCGGATATAGATACCATTCCAAATGCGACTGAACGTGAACATGCTCAGCGTAAAGCGTTGTCCATTGGTAAAGCATTGATCAAGAACCATCGTCGCTTGAATACCATCGGCGAATTACTGGATATCGTATCCACAGCTGTTACTGCTACAACTACTAAGACTTAACATAAGGAACGGAGGAACCACCCATGACAACCCCTGAATATCAGACCCTTTCCTCTCTCATCTGGAAAAAGGACAAGCTTGAAATGCTTGATCAGCGTCTGCTGCCCGAAACGATCCTCATGTTGAAACTGTATACACCCGAGGAAGTATGGGAATCCATCCACTCCATGAAAGTACGCGGTGCTCCGGCGATTGGCATTGCTGCTGCATTTGGTGTTGTATTGGGTGCCAAATCATATGATGGTACCACCGTTCAAGGCTGGCTGGATCACGTAAAATCCATCTGTGCTCATCTGGCTACTTCCCGTCCAACAGCGGTCAACCTGTTCTGGGCATTGGATCGCATGATGCAAAAAGCAAATGAGGTCGTTGAATCTGGTATGAGCCTGGAAGAGGGCAATGATGCTCTCGAAGTAGAAGCGCTGTTGATTCAGAAGGAAGACGAAGAAGTATGCCGCATGATCGGTGAGAATGCACTGCCTTTGTTCGAAGATGGTATGGGTGTGCTCACTCACTGTAATGCAGGCGGACTGGCAACAGCTAAATACGGAACAGCGACTGCACCGATGTATCTCGCTCATGAGCGTGGCATGCAACTTAAAGTATTCGCCGACGAAACTCGTCCTGTCCTTCAAGGTGCTCGTCTCACGGCATTCGAGCTGCAACAGGCTGGCATAGACGTTACGCTAATCTGCGACAATATGGCAGGCATGGTGATGTCCAAAGGATGGATTCAAGCCGTTATCGTCGGAACAGACCGTGTTGCAGCGAACGGTGACGTAGCTAACAAGATCGGAACCTACAGCGTGGCCGTTCTTGCCAAGGCTCACAATATTCCGTTCTATGTAGCAAGCCCATTGTCGACCATTGACTTGTCCACTCCATCCGGAGATCTTATTCCAATTGAGGAACGTGCTGCGGAGGAAGTGACCGAAGGATTTGGTAAACGTACAGCACCGCAAGGTGTTAAAGTATACAATCCAGCATTTGATGTAACGCCTAACGAATATGTAACAGCTATTATCACGGAAAAAGGCATTGTTCGCGCACCTTTCCAAGAAAATCTGGCTGCCTTGTTCGCGAAGGAAGAAGCTTAATTTAATGAAAAGAGTTCGTGTGTATAGAGGTAGGAGCTACGATGTGCCAGTCTCTATATTAGGACGCTAAAGAAGGGCTTCCCATACGGGGAGCCCTTTTGTTAGTGATTAGATCATTTTCAACAAAGCCTCTACACCCGTCATACCAACCGTAATGCCCATGGCCTCGGCTTCTGTTGTCACCGACTCCATAGGTGCATGCAGCAACTGCTCCAATGTACGCACACCAACCGCCCGAGCTGCAATAATTTTGCGATCCCCGAGCTTCTCATTAAGTAATCCCACATCGAGTGCTCCGCACATGATATATCCTTTGGATGTATTAATGGTCAGCAACGTTGTTTTAGGCAGCTTGACTTCTACCCCTACCAATACATGCTCTCCAACTACAATAGGCTCCATCGTCACCATAATTTCCCGATCCACCTCCTCTTCCACAGGTCACGATAATTGTATGCCTCATTCTGGATTGTCGTGTGGACACCTGCCGTGTTTGAGAAAATGTAGGTACTTACAGTTCAAATATATTGTTGGTAATCCTTTTTGCAGAAAGATAGTAGAACTATGCTTTTATTGGAATATAAAAAGCCCCCCTCACCCAAGGTGAGTTGAATTAGGCTTACCTTAAAACGTATGCTCATCATTCTTTAATCGTCTTATCTCCGTTAACTCTCTTCTAATTCCCAGTACACGTCTATGAAGTACACTACGGTCTATTGATTCAGCTACTGACTTTTTGAACTGGACATCCAATTCACTTAATTGCTCCTGAACTAGTTTCTTTTTATGTATTGGTTTGACTTGAACTTTTGTAGTTGCAGGCTTGATAGGCTTCAATCTTTTCTGCTTCATAATCTGTTCAAATACACTGTCCTCTTGATGCATGGTCTTCATTCCTTAATATGTGATGAACACATTGTATCATAACGAGAAGACGACTGTTACACAATAAAGTACAGATGCTTAGAGTTGGACATGATCCTAAACGCAAAAAAAGAGGGCCAACGCCCTCTTAGATAGTTAACTCATTTTATAAAATGTAAAAATACGCTTGATTTCCTGGACTCTTCACGATTACTGTGGTCACTAAATCACTGGCATCCCGTTTACGGATACTTGTGATCGAATCTAACCCTTCATTCGCAATAACTCTTGGTAGGACATAAGCGGCCAGATCAGGCTTGGAAATTGTCATTTCAGTAGCCATATCGACAATCTGTCTCACATCTACCGTAGACTGCATATCCTTCCACTCTCGCACCTGAAGATAACCATCCAAGTATTCTCTTTCCTTGATACTAATGTGGCCATCCAAAACATCCATATACTTGACCTCAATGCTGGAAAGCACATCAGGTCTGGAGATATATAATTGCCCAGGCTGTTCTACCAAATAAGGAATCTCAAGACTGCCTGCCCTCTCATCATGATCTAATGCTCTGACTTGAAGAACACTATTCAGATCAGGTTTATTAACCATAATCTCCGAAATCATAGCCGAATCACCGTCGTACATGACCGTTAGCAAAGACTCCAACGTTGAAGTTGCTTTTATATAATCGGAGACTTCCAATAAAGCATGAAGATCAGGTATAGATACAATTAGGCTCGTAGCCCATTCATCTTCAAACAACTGTGATATCGTTAACTCGCTGACCAGAGACATTTGTCTATCTACCGTAATCACTGAAGGTAAGTCAGGATGAGACACTGCGATTTCTACAGTTCTGTCGTCGTCCAGACTTGTTCTAACGGCAAGGTTACCATCTGTATCCTTAGTTGTTCGTATAGCAGTAATGAACTGCGAATGAAGCTCGGGTTTAGAAACAGCAACCCATGTTTCCTTCTCTTCTGTCCTACTCTCAGCAATAGAAATGTTCGAATCCAGTTCCACATCTATACGTTTAGCTATTGTCAGATCTACATCCAGGTCCGGACGGCTGACTGCGATTACTTGAGGTATATCATGATGCATGTGATCCTCATAGCGGTGGACGTACAACTGAGATTTGAGCCAATCCAGCCCAATATCACTGTGTATAACTAACGTTGAAACTATATCCTTGTGACCTGCACCATAAATAAAAACTTCACTTCCGATTTCGGTTCGACCGATGGAATAGATCTGAGAAGTGATATATGTGATCTGCAAAACAGGTGGTTTAGAAGACTCACGAGTGTTGAAATAAATCGGCGTGTTACCGCTAGACTGAATAATTATTCCAACATTTGAAAGAATACCTTCTCTCCACATTTGGAGTAATGCCATCATATCAAACTCAACATAACGTTCAGTCGTATTCAGGATATAACTGGACGATAAGAGCTGAATGGAATGAGGTCTGTTTGCATACGTAATCCCGTACTCACGCCACAATGTATCCGGCTGATGCAGCTCAATGTGTGCTCCAGGTGCCAGGGTTCCTGTGTAATATAACCTCAATTTAGCTTCTTCCAAATGTAACAAATCGGGTATTCTGGTATCCAAATCACCGAAATGTATAAACGATTCGAATTGTTCCATCTCGTCTCTGCCGATCATCATACGCTGTGTATCACCAAAGTTGAGCGTCTGCAAGTGAGTTTGACTTCGCGTGGTTGCATCAGCAACAGGCTTCAGATTAACAGTCACACGCGGTGCTTCCAGTAATTCATATTTGCCATGTGCACGGTTATGTGGTCGAACGTACAACATGCCTTCAAGATCAACTTTGGATGCCGCTTGAATGGTTGCGCTCAGATCTCCTTGCGACCTGTACATCACCGATAGCGAATTTCTCAATTCCTCTGACCGTCTGACACGTACGAATACATTGGAGACGATCTCGCTTGCTTTTCTTGTAGCAGCTATCAGGACCGAAGGCAGTTCTTCATCCACCTGATTGTACAGGATATACTTTGCTGCAAAACGATTCTCTGGACTTTTAATATGTATAAAACTATCTAATAGAGTCTCCCCGTTATTAATTCCACTCACTTCCTGTCTCATTGTATTGAGAGCTATACCCGGTCTGCTGTGACCTTCATTTCAAAATTACCATTAGGATTCGGCTTGGCATGAATATCCGTTGCGATACGAATATAAAAATCGATGCTATCCTCTGGTTGGATCAGACCATAGGTCAGATAATCGATCGGAAGAAACGGATCGGCCTGTCTGGATAATTGGACTTCAACACCATCCGTTTCGAATTTCTTATCCATCTCCAGGTAAACATGATCCACAGCATATCCAAGCAAGTTTTTGATTCTAACTTTCTTGGTTAACGTCGTCTGTCCGGCAATGATCACCCCATAATCAAGTTGTTTCAAAATACCGCCAAAGGTATCTGACAGAAAGTCTCCCGACTCATCCATAAACATTAATCCTGAATACGATCCGATAAATTTGGTTTCCCAAGAGTCTACGGCACCCCAATAATCCTGAAATTCAACCTTCAGTGTATTCTCTACGCCAAAATTAACATTTCTCTCGTCAATATTGAGTTCAATATTTAACGGCGATTGCACCAGTCGCGTAAAATTGCCATCCGCCGGATAATACGTTTTACCGTTCAACAACACGCGGTATTTAACCTTGCCCTGATCTGCATCATTCAGCACACCTGTAAGTTTGTTACCAGAGAAGGTCAGGTTGATTGTGGCAGTGGTGTTTACTAGTTGCAATGACATATCTCTAAACTCCACTGCATGTCGCGGTGCATCAACGATCATCTTCAATTCGTCCAGCGAATAGCTGTTTTCATAGTGCATACTGCTATCGAAGTAATAGGCGATTCGTGTTAAAGCTATTAGATCCTTTTCAGGGATGGCGTTGAGTGTGTCCAGATCCATTCCTTTTCTTTTGAATAACGTTGTATCCTGGATATCCATATCGAACCACTTGTTGAAACGGTATGTCTTCCATGTTAGCCCTGAGTCGAACGAAGCAGCCATCCTTAATATACCTTCCGGGCTGTTCTCCGTTACTTTCGTAGCAATAACCTTTTTCATGTCTCCATATAACGCTATGTCTGTTGGTTGCACAACTAATTGTTCAAACGGTAGCGCGTTATACGCTAGCATCATGTCCCGATTACCTGCAATAACCTCTTCATCATTCGTCCACGTAACCACATCAAAATCTCCCTCAAGTTCATCCAATGGGGAGTAGTTAGCCGTGATATTTAGTTCCGCTGACGTTTTGGAGGGATCATCTGTGTAGTATAGAACATCTACACTATCACCCAACTCGTCGTAGAGGGTAAACGGTTCGGTTTCGATTGTAATCGTTGATTCGGTTTGATTTGGATCATCGGTGTATTCAATGATTTTGATCTCTTTATCTTCCCATTCTTCCGCTAGGGTGAAAGGTTCGGTTTCGATTGTAACTACTGATTCTGTTGCTGTTGGGTCATCAGTGTAATAAAGTACTTCAATATTCTTGTCTGCCCACTCCTCTTCGAGAGTAAAAGGTTCGGTTTCGATGTTAAAGGATACTTGTTGTACTGGGTCGTTTGTATAGTAAAATAACTCTACTTCCCCTTGAAACTGTGCCCACGCGGTTTCAGGAACAATCAACAAATCTTCCATACCGTAATTTTTATAGTCTTGCTCAGTTGGATCAACACTAGACAGTTGATTCCACGATGAGTTTAAATAGTAGTAATATAGACCGTTATAGCGCACAAATGTCTTATAGAACATCTCGGTCACATCTATCGCGTCAAAAAGAACAAAATTGATATCATTTGTAGTGATTTTCACAGTATGAATAGCATCGGACAAATTTAATTTTTCATAGACTAATGCTTGTTGAACAATATCTACATTATTTTCACTGAAAACTTCAGTTAACCCATCAATAGAGACAGATATATTAGATGATCCTCTGTTATGCCTGTTGCCAATTATCCTTAGCTTTGTGCCCTTAAATTGAAACTCTACAGTTGAATTTGCTATTGAAGCTAGTCTAGAGGTACCATTGTAATACGCTTCATTTGGAGAGGAAACAAATCCGCTCGAATACTTAAAGATTATTTCATTATCATCGTACCTTTTCCAACCCTCTTCTGGAAGTGGCAGTGCTTGACCTAAAGTTGCCATTAATTAACCCACTCCTTTCTGAATTCTAAATAGATAGTTCATTTTATTAGCTCATGTAATTGACGCTTTCTTTATTGGTATTTTAGCTGTGTCGATTTTCTGCTTAAACACTTTTCCTGAACCAATTTTTTTATTATCTTTAACCACAGACTTTCTTTCGATAAATTCCTCCTCTAGATCAATAATCATTCCTTTATCCATCCCATGTTCAAAAAAACTTGTTTCTGAATTGTCTACGGAAGATATGTATGTATCGAGTTCATACATACCTAAATCACCAATCGCCAAGAAGTCTCCAGCGCCTTGATTTGCAGTGACATTAATTCTGTATTTCTTATAAGCAACCTTATTTTTAAATTCGTAGAGACGATATTCCTCTACAGTAAAGTTAGGCTCATTTATTCTAGCATCAAGAACAATCCATTCTGATCCATCCCAACCCTCAAATGTCCAATTTTTTGGAGGTCTGTTTACAGGAGTAGTTCCTGCTTGAATTGAGTAGGCGGAGATTGTTTTAGGTGAATCAAATTCATAACTTAACCATCCAGTTAGAACATTGATATTAGCAACCCATCCATTTGGATCAACAATTCTATCAAATGCTTTCCATGGGTAAAATGTCGTATAAAACGAACTTGCATCAGCAATACCGTTCAGACTAGTGTTAGATATCATTGCAGGAATAGCATTATCTTTGTATTTATTTGTAATGCTGTAGTACTGGTCTTCTGACGAAATCAAGAACTTATAAGAGTACACCAAGTTGTATGCTCTATATCCACTAGGAACACTATATGCAAAAGGACTCGCACCAAAATTAATTGTTACAGTCTTACTACTTGAACTAAATGATCCCAAAGTGGGATAAACTTCTCCTAATTCCTTTACATTAGTGTGACTAACACCAATACTAACACCATTCTTAATAAACTCTAATGTTCCATTGTCAAGATCAAGTGCGACACCAACAACATTCCCAACATCCCACACTGTACTGTATGCTGTATTTTCTGGATACTTGTTCCCGCTATTCCCATAATAAGTTCTCCACATTGAGCTATCTGCAACAATATTCCCTGTTAAAGAGAAGGATTTGTTGGATACTCCAATATGAACGTTTTTTACTCCAGCATCATATTTAACCTCCCAATACCATTTTCCATTGGACTTGCCGTGTGTAGCACGAATAGCACGATAATCAGTTGAGGTGACTATGGTAAGATCTCCATTAGATAATGTGAACCCTGAACCCATATCTTTTGGGTTTAATGCAACTGGGATTGTTTCCATAAATGAAACATCTCCTTTCAAAAATAAATAGAACACACCATATAGATGTGCTCATAAAATCTAGCCTAATATAATCTTGTGTGCTTGATACTTAGACCTGTCAATATTGTGTTTAAATATTTTTCCTGACCCTAATATACTATTGTTGCTATTGTGAAATGAACGTATCTCTAATTCGAAATGCATATCGATTTCATCTTTAGTGTTACGCCCATAATTCAAGAAGTTTGATTCTGACATAGTATCTAAAAACTTCATTTTTGGAAATTCCAATATTTCATACACTAACAATTCTGCAACCTGTATTATACTACCACCATTATTGCTAGATATATTAATTCTATACATCTTATAACTGGTTGTATTTTTAAATGAGAAGCTTCTGACCTCTCCAAGTGTCCAATTAATCTGATTTATTTGTTCGTCCAAAGTTGTCCAATAAACCCCATCATTTGAACCCTCAAATTTCCACGCTTTAGAATTGTTTTCGGCTGTGTATCCAATCAATGAGTATTTCCCAATAACTCTCGGCTGAGCAAACTCATACTGTAAAGTTATTGGAAATGATGCTGTAGCATACCACGTTCCACCTACATCTCCGTCAAATGCCCTATAAGGAAATGATGGGTTGTTCGTGCTACTTGCACTTGCCACACCAGAAGGAGCTGTATTAGCTGTCATTTTTGGAATTACAGTGCTGTCGCTATGCTTTAAGGGTGAAACTGAATAAAGATTATCTTCTGATGAAACCAAAAATTTGTTGTAAAATGCTCTTTCATACATTTCCAGACGACCAACAAGAGTGAAACTAGAGTACCCATTGTTTGCTGTTATATTTAGTCTGTATCTGGTATAGCTACTCTGATTTTCTATCTCATAATTCTTTTTCTCACTTTTAGTGAAAATTTGATTAATTTGCGTATCCAGTACAGTCCAATTAGTTCCATCATCAGAACCTTCAAAAGTCCAATTCTTAGGTGCGGCAGTTATAGTTGAACCAGTTGTCGCTAACACTGAATATTTTTCTAGCTTCTTAGATTGTCGTAACATAATCGCAATCCAACCTGTAACTCCGCGTGATGCCCATTCACTATTAGACTCGTTAAACGCCACAAATGGGTCATTTCCTGATCCGAAGTAACTACTCGCACTCGACGTGTAACCTAATGTTGAATTACTTGTCATAATAGGGATAATGTTTTCTCCATACAACTTCGGAATAGCCATTAAATCATCTCCTTTCAAAAACAAATAGAACACACCATATAAGATGTGCTCCTCGTAAATTTAACCAAGCGTAACTTTGTCTACTCGACGTTTCGACATATCAATTGTGTGTTCAAAGGTTTTGCCTGATCCTACTGACTTTGTATTAGTGGAGATATCGTGCATTTCTTCAAACGATGTTAGTTCAATTTCACCATCTATACCATACTTCATAATGTCGCTCTCGTTTACATCGTCTAACATTTTTACTATAGGAACTTCAATGATAACATTGGTTGCTATGCCATAGTCTTCGCTTCCCATAGTATTTATAACAACATTATTTTCTAGTTTTTGTTCAAATCGATAGAACGCGCTCATTTTTCTTGTGATATTGTCGTATCTCTCCAATTGATATTGCTCCCCAGTTCCAGAGTCATATCCGCTAACAAAAATGATATCTTTTAAATTTGTATTGTTTGAACCACTGCCAATATGCATTGTTCCGCTGTCAGCAATTTGACTTGCTTGTCTCATACTAGTCCGAGTAGCGTCAGGGTTTGTAAGATCATCGATATAAATATGCATTGTGTTTCCAGAACTATTTCTAGTAGTTTGAAAATAAACAACGACATCGTGCCATAATCCATCATTTACAGTTTTAGCTGATTGCAATGTCCCATTGCTGGCTCCTGCCAGTGATACATAAAACCCTCCTTGATTCAGTTGTATAGTGTAGATTACTCCTGTATCATTCCAACTTCTGAATAGTTGACCAGTTGATTCCCTAGTTTTAATGCGAAACATTATGGCGGTTCCATGATTGTTTCTCATGGATCTGCTTGCAGGGCTTATCAATATATTAGAATCAGTTCCGAAGTGCGCGCCTTGATTTTCAGTAATCGAATAATACTTATCACCTGATGAAAGTAAGATTCTACTTGAAGTTGCAGTTTCAATGAACCATTCGGAATCCAATCTAAGTGCAGTTCCATATTCAAATCTATATCGTCCCGATGGAAGATTCGGTATAGTTTTCTCCCACTGTGTTTCAGCAATCTGAGTCACTGTTTGAGGATAATTATTTGTTACATCTACATATGACGATCCATTCCAATACTTAATTTTTAATGAGCCTATGTATTGCTTCCAGCCAGTGGTTCCTGATCTCCAAATATTCACTTTTGGAGTTGATATATTTATCTCAATGAAGTTATCCGCAGTCTGCCAATACATTACCTTCGGAGTGTTCCATTCATTTGGATTATTTCCATCAAACAAACCGGGCAACTGCACTGTTCCACCTGAACCTTGAGACCCCACCAGTGAAAGTACTTGATATGAAGCTTCTTGTCCTAGATTTAATATGTTGGGCTTTGATTTTCCAGCCATTAACCCATCTCCTATATAATTGAATCATTATATTACAAACAAAAAGAAGTAGAACATTCAAGCCCTACTTCACACTTACATTTGTTATTTCAAAGTACTTTTTCAAATCAATACTTCCTTTGAACAATTTACCTGATCCTAGTGATCCATTGGCAGTCATGGTCTGAACGAAAACTTCGTTTTTTCTATCTAATACAGATAGATCGTCCATTCCTTCATTAATAAAAGTGTCTTCTGAAGGTAAAGTTGCGGAAATTGTATTCCACGTTGAACTTCCTAACTCGTATATCTTGTATTCGCCATTAATTTTTAAAAAGTGCTTTATCATAAGCATATTTGGTAACAATATCATTGGTCTAAAACCCATATTAGTTGTACCAGCAGTTCCTTGAGTTGATTGCGCCCAAGTTGAATTGCTATTATAACCTCTAGCGGCTCTACTGCCTGAGTTTGGACCCGTTGAGCTTACCCAAGAATATGTAGGAACATTCCAATTCCATACATTGTTATCGCCAGCAATGATCGTTCCATCCAATGTTGAGTTTACAATATACTTATCCCATTCGTTATCTTTATCTGTAGTAGATATACCACCCGTTAAAAGTCTAATTGAACTCGACTTAGTGGTTATGATTGGGTCAGACTCCCAGAATTTAAACTCTGCAAGCCCTGTATTGACAACACCAATAGTTGCGGTTCTATAGGCTTCCGTTATATAAATTCTATAATAACGAAATGCATTTTCATTGTTAAAATCGAAAGCACTGATAACTCCTGCCGAAATGCCTGAATCAATTACCGATCTTAAATCGATCCAGCTAATATTATCGTTACTTCCTTGGATGATAAAATTTTTAGGCGAGTAGTTGTATGTGTGACTAAATCCAGACAAGCCAATTCTGCTTATAACCTTTTCGTTTCCCGCTCCAAAATCATATCCTATCCATTGAACACTTGCCACAGCATCACTATACCAATAGACCGAACTACTTGAAACTATTCCATCAAATGCTTTATCTGGTGTTCTTGATGCATTAAGTGAAGTACTTGCAAAGGGAATTCCCAGTAACTCTGTTGGACTTAACTCTCTTTCGAAGATAGTATCTATACCATATACCATACCATCCTTATTAAGAGCATCCCAACTGATTAGATTCTGTACATTTCTATCTGCGATTAATTTTAAATCTCCATTCCAATTTTCTACTACAATAAAATAGAAGTCTCCATTTGGAGTAGAGATAGAGCCTGATGTGGGTATAAACGAGGAATTTTCCTTCCCTAAACCACTAAATGTACCCACCGTACCAGAAGTAGAAGCTTGATAATGACATCTGATGCGTTTCCCAATTTCAATTCCAACTATACTCGTGACTTCATCAGGGTGAAATAATCGACCATCCGAGTCAATATCTATGGCATCAAGCGCCATAAAAGTTGTCTTTGCATTTGTCGCTGATTCGCTGGCTCTGTTGACTATTTCTACTCGATGTCTTGCTTGAGTTAATCCAACAATTTCAACCTGAAGCACCTGTGCAAGTTCTGACCCTAATTGTGAATGTGTTCCATGCACTATACCATCAACGTAAACTTCGATTAGATCACTTCGATTGGTATATCTTGCTCCAATTAATCTTAGTTTAGTTCCCTCAAAGTCAAAAACAATTTTGTCACCTATTGTCGAAGTGTAATTAGAGTACCCATTGTATGCACCAGCACCAACACCGTTAGTGAAATTCCCAACATATTTAATCGAAGATATATTGTCATCATATCTTTTCCATCCAGAGTCATGGGCGGTTAATTGAGAACCAATTGTTCTGGTTAAATATCCATCTGAATCAATATCTATAGCATCTAGACCGAAGGCGGCGGCTCCAGCGTTCGTGATCCCTTTGAAGTCAAAAATCCTCACGGTATGCCTCCCATAAGGTAGATTCTTCCTTTCATACACAAGTGTTTGTACTTGGTTTTCAGTTGTTCTTGCTGTAAACATCTCCATCTCACCATCAATGGAGATACTCACGCTCTCTGCCCTATATTGGTTAGTAGATGAAGAAATGATCCTCACTTTAGTCCCCACAAATGAAAAGAGTACTTCTCCTATAGTAGATCCATTTGCATTGTAAGAAGACTTCCCTTGGTATGCACCCGTAACCGTAGTATTCCTTTGAGTGAAACCTGTATAGCTGATGAATGGTTCGGCATCGTCATACCTCTTCCACCCACTTTCTGGTGCAGTTAACTGGTCTCTTACAGTTGCCATCATTACACCTCCTTATAATCAAATACTGGACGAAAGCCCACTGCTACATTGGAGTAGTTAGAAGCTGTACTCCAAAATCTATCTTTGCTATTTGTTGTATTTTCAGAACGAACTGTTCTGCCACCCGTTGTCCAACCGCCTGGCACTGTTCCAGTAATCGGTATTGTCGTTTCCTTACACCATGTCATGCACTTAAAGTTCCATAAATCATTCAATGATTTTCCGGAAAAAATTTTATTTAAAGGAAAATTCACAACATACGTATCCCACTCATTAATCGTAGGCCAAGCCCCATAACCTGTATTGGTTGAAGTTAAAACTTTATTTCCACTAGCATCAGCATATGCAACACCCCCGCTTGGACAACGAACAACACCTGATGTTTCACTTATAATGCGTGGCGAACCTTCGACGAACTTATTGGAATTTAACCAATCCCATGTTGTCGTGTTACTTACGACTCTATCTGCTATTAGTAAACCTTTATCCACTTTGATCGCATACCAGAAGTATTTCAAAGGCATACTGGCTAACGGATTTCCTGTTAGCGGAATTTCTGTATAACCGGTCGTACTACCTCCAAAAATATATCCACTTGTTGTATTGTCGTACTTCCAGACAATATAGTCTCCGATCTCCATATCAGAAAGCTTTTCTCTCAACTGCCCTGTAGTCGCTGGAGCTGTCATAAAATCACCCCTTACTTACTCTAATTCTGTCTAATTTCTTAAATTTCGTATTTTCAACCTTCTGACGTAATACCATCCCTGTTGGAGTGTCCGATACTCGTTCCATGTTCAATTGATATATTCTCTTTAAGCCTAGTGAACCCGAATCGCTTTCAACAAAGGAGTTGTTGTACTTCCCGCCCTCTTCAAAATCGTCTATGTAGAAATTCGAATATTCCTTCTCAGAAAAAATCTCAATTTTCACCTTGGCATACTTTGCAGGAGATTTAGGAGCAGTCACATCTGCAAGAATTTCCTCATACGCCCCCCACTCGAAGCCATCCTCAGATGTACTCCAATAGATCTTGTATGCTGCGCCCCCCGCAACATCTACCTTTGCAGCCACACCTTTAAATGATGCGATCTTATCCTGAATTCGGATCGCAGTGGACTCCCAAAATCCAGTAGCAGGATAGATTGAATTCCCGTCCGCATCCTGGCTCAACTCTCTTAATTTCAATTTCTGATCCTGATATACCGTATCTCGAAAAACACCTACAGACAGATCTATATCCAGTGCAATTTCTTGAATCGCCATACTCTCACCACCTATCTCATCTCAAAATCCAACTCAACGAATGTCCCAGTTTATGATTCCTGCATGATTTGCCTTCAGAGGAGCTACGATTTGATCTATAACAAATCCATTTTTACGAATAACCAATTCCCCTGGCAGGTCCTGGTCTGAGGTGATTTTAATTTGGAGAAAGGCAGTTCCACTCAACGGCAGGGAACACACACATTGAAAGTTAATCTGCACATCATTCAAGTTCATCATTTTTTTGTAACCGAAGTTAAAACATTCAATCGTATTATTGAAAGCGCCCGAACTTCCAGGACCTGAGTGTCCACTCATATTCACATCTGAAGAAACATTCTTGAATTGAATGATGTCACTGTATAGAAAGGTCCTCCCCGTTAGCGGGTATTCTTGTTCGTCACATACGTAAGATATAGCGTACCGATCCGCATTAATATGAAATACACCGTTGGCAACATTGTGATACACGTGCGACCCTTGCCCGATCAATCCAAAAGAGACCAACTTTTCTTTGTTAATTTTATAAAAGCTGTTTGATTGTTGTGTCTGAAAATCGAATTCGCTTAAATAAGTACCATCATAGTAATCAGCAATCCATATATAAGCTTGAGATACAGGTGAACGTGTAAATTGTGTATTACCTAGAATCACAGGACTTCCCCCTTTTAAAAAGGACAGGCTGCAATAGCCTGTCCACATGATTGTTCCTTTTTACACGTAACGATAAGAGATACGTTTCTTGAACTGTTGCTTGCCACTTTTCGCATTCAGCGGTACTACACATTGAATGGACAGGGTCACATAGTTACCAGCCGCATCTTGAGGATTGCCATTGTTACTAACGCCCAGGATTTCTTTCGGTCCCGGTGCAAATGGGGTTGCATAAGCGGTTCCTGTATGATCTTTGGTTGTCTTGCCTGTTGTTCCGATGGGTTTGGAAAAATCCTTACCAATACGTGAACTTTCTTCTTCCAGGTCTGTCTCCCCCAAGGAATCAACCTGAACGTGGAACCAGTTATTCTTCACCACTTCTACATCATGAGCCTCCGTGTCACCAGTACCACCAGTCATATCTCGCGTTGTAATCGTGCAATCTTCCATTTTAGATACGTCCGAAGCACCATTCTTATTGTTCCATACATTGAAAATAAAAATATCACTTTTGCTATCCGCATCAATAACTTTGTAGTCAAAAGGGGCAATAATCTCATTACTATGTGTAGCATCCATCCATGAAATAATTGGTTGTGTCATTATATTCCATCTCCTTTTATTTATGTTCTGATCGTTAATTGAATCGTAAGATGTTGAATGTTTGAACCTGCTTCGATGATGTTGATTCTGAAGATATCTCCAGCCTCCACTTTTTTGGTCTCAAATGTAGCCTCACCGTCATCTTGATGTTGAAATGCTTCAAATTTCAGTGAACTCCCCATCACATCCTGCCAGTGAATGAGATCCTTGGATCGTTCAATTCTTATTTCAGTCGCGGTATCTCCAGAAACTCCACAGTAGCCCTTTACATGTAAAATCTCGCCATCGAATGGAAAGGGGGCTAGAATCCCCAGTACTTCCGGGTACACCCGTGATTCTTTGCAGAAGACCATAACCCGATCCTGTACTTCCAACGGAATCTCATTTAATTTCAGGTGTTCAGCTGTACTCATGAGCCCATCCATATCGGAATTAACCACCTGAAGGTTTTGACCAAATACATCAATCTCTACCCATGTCTGTCCATCAAAACGATATCTTTTACCATCCTTATACGTCTGTACCGTCCAGCCTATTTCAGGAGAAGGGTACTGCATACTTAACTCCTCAAAATCAGCAACCGGACTCTGGTACACAAGTCGAGTCGTCTGATAAGCCTCTTTTGCTTTTCCGGCAGCCTGTAAGGCTTCGCCAGCAGCCTCCAGTGCCCGCTTGATAGCGAGTTCAGTTTCGCCAGGATCTCCTGGCTGTCCCGGACCGCTATGTTTCACCGCTTCTCTAATTAAAGACTCTACATGTGCTAAAGTTATCCCATTTGACATAATTCACCTACCTAAGCGTTATGTAGCATATTTTCTTTATAAGACTGTTTCCAAGTTGATACCTCCCCCATAACTAGGAAACCTGTCTCTGGCATATCATTAAAGAAATTCTTGAACAACCATGCAAAGCATTGCTGTGTCTAGCTTTAGAGAAGTTTTCTAATTGGACTAATGCCAGCTTTTTTGCACTCCTTGCAGTATTTCATTCGGTTCGATTTTGCCAGCATCCGTTTTCCGCATACGGTACAATTTTTAATATTTTCTCCTTTCCAACGAGAGTACTCCAACACAAAATCATCGAAGCGAACTAACTGGAAGGCAACCTCACCATGCTCCGCAGCGAACAAAACCTGTACGTTAGTCGAATCGACGCGTTGACTTTCTTTGAGATACCCTAACTGAATAAGTTTGTGCACCAATAACCCCTGATCTTTTTTGCTTACGGCCATTTGACTATCACCGTAAATTTCTTTCCATTCATTATTAATCCAGTACGTATCATTTTCATTGATTCGATTATTAATCTTGCTGTAGACCAGTAAAACAAAGGCCAATTTCTCGAGTCGTTTACTTTTAAGTTGTTTGATCTTTTGAAGTTCTTCGAGTGTTACAGGTACATGATCAATTTCGGTTAGCGCACTCTTGTTGGCCTCCTCCCTCATCTTGATATACTTCTGAGACTGCTTAATGATACGATTGAGAAATGTATCCCACTGGACAGCATTGTAGTCTGGATAATATTTGGTCATAAACTGATTTAACAACGCATACGCATCTTCGGCGTTCTTCCCCTGTTCAAGCCCGTATTTAGCTAAACAAATCAACGTTTTGGTTGGCTTCTTATCCATTCTCCCATGTGCAATTGCTTGCTCGGCATGATGACGTTCATTCAGAATGATTTTCAAGACGCTGCTCCTTCACATGCATTTGGGTCATTTTAAAGGTTCTTCCCGCGTATTCAATATCGCCATCCTGATCTCTAACCGGATAATGGATAATATTATTATTGCTGAGCAATAGATTGCGAATAATCTGATCCCCTGAGACATCCCATACAAATTGCTTTGATTTCTCTGCATTTCGATAACACATGTCCACAATCATATTGCACAGATCTTCTTCGTTATTGCAGATCTCCAGTGCCTGCTCCTTAAAACGTGACACAAACAACTGCCAGCGGGCCGATCTTTCTTCCTTTTTCACCTTGCTCTTGCGCAGATTGGTCATATAACTACGTAGCTCTTCGTTATGCATCTGATATAAACGTTGAATCTCTTTATAACGAGCTTGGGAGTATTTTTTGGTACTCATCAATATCGTATGATCAAACGGACTCTCGGACTGTTTTAGCTTTAACTTGTTGAACTCGTCTTCCACTTGATGGCATAACCGGTTCATCACAGAAGGAGCCGTGGATACAGGCATTCTCTGTTCATACTGTGCCAGGAACTGTTCCTGATCCGGAGATAGCTCCTTTTTCGAATACAATTCATCCACAGTCATGCCAAATAACTGCAGGCACTTCTGACTCGTTTTTTCTACATAGGTGGTATATTCTTTTTTCTGTTCCGGGTCATTGTATATGAAAAAATAAGGCTTCTTGTGTGCTACCATTTTCAAGGCAGACTCGTCCGATACCGCAGCGCGAATATCATACCAGTGCTTCGGCATTTTTTTACATTCTATACCTTTAGCCTGATCAATGGCATTTTGTTGATAATGCTGACCACATTGAATTCGGTACATCATTTCCTGATATTCTGCACTATGCTCCTCATAATTGGCTAATACATCAAACATCGACGTGATTTTGTTCGTTGTAAAACCGATCAGATCACCGAAGCTGTCTTTGTTGGCCTGGATCAGATCGTTTTCATCCGGAATTTTTTGGGCAGAGGTTTTCTGTACACATACAATCGCATCAAGCTCCTGAATTGCCCCTAGAATCGTTTGGTTATCTGTAGTTAAGACCTGATCACTATCCATATCTGCACCATTTAAGGAATGCGTCGTCGTATCCCATGAATTCAAGATCGTGACCGTGTTCATATAACGATACCAATGCTGCATCTCATCTGTATTTTGAAAACGAAGCACCTTGATATTGTTATGACAAGTCATCGGAGCTCTGAAGCAAGCTACGCGGTCCACATGGCGTTCATTCCAATATCTGGAGTAGAATTCACCTGAACTTAGCAATCCTGTTAAAGGCAAGCTAAATATGCTCTGACACAATGTATAGGGATCGCCAGATATAATGCTGAAATTGCCTTTGACTCTCAGAACTCCGATCTTGGCTTCATTCATTCGCTTACGTATTAAAGTATGAATTTTGCTCCGCACAAAAGGATCATCTATAAGTCGCGGGTCTACCATCAGCCCTTTAATATAATCATCTGGACTATTTCTATAATCGTTCTCATGGATGTGAATTCCTTTGAGAAATAACAGTGCCTTGCGATAGTCTTCACCTAGCACATCTTTAATCGAGTCTACCGTAGGACGAATAAGTTCACCAATCTCGTTATCATCCAATTGGAGCGACTGAATAAACTGGTAGTTTAAATGTCGCTCATCCTCCAGTTCTTCGGGTGTAACCTTCGTTACGCTGAACGTGTAGCCATAATAACCACAACATAACAGATATTCGTCGATACTGTTGTATGAGCTCCATAGTTTAAGCATGGACGTTGTGATGATCAGGTCTACCTCTCGAATATCCACAGGATTACCCCAGGCATCG
This sequence comes from Paenibacillus polymyxa, assembly GCF_018614975.1. Taxonomy (GTDB): domain Bacteria; phylum Bacillota; class Bacilli; order Paenibacillales; family Paenibacillaceae; genus Paenibacillus; species Paenibacillus polymyxa_E. Next base: position 199,060 of record NZ_JAGGNR010000014.1, read on the forward strand.
TCCACCATATACTTGCCTGCAACTCGATAAGCAAATTCGTGATAATCAAATGTAAATACCATACCTTTACAGAAGCTATTACGAATACAAAATCCACTCGGGATATATGCATGTCCCAGCTCGGTTGCCCATCGTTCACTAAGTGCAGGAGAGATAAGACCAAATCCGTCACTCATATTCATCTGAACAGGCTCATTTTTCCTATTCTCAATGCGAGGGTATTCTGTCTCGGAATCATCAATCTGAATAATATCTGCTCCAAATTCGGTTATGCAATCCTGAACAACCAATACACGTTCGGGATGTGACACAGGCGTGCTTGTACTGCATGCCAGGGCCTTATATGCCTCCAGTTTGGCAGGAACCAGCTCTTTATTGGCATCTCTGCCGTTATTCAATCTTTTCTCCAACAGCGAATGAATATCCTCACTCACATAGATGACCGTTGAACTTTTGGCTCCACCTGTCGTAGCCAATAACCGCTTATATTTTTTGCCGTTAATAGAGAAGGCTTTCGATGAATTCAGCCGGTCATAGTCTTTATTATTTTCAATGACCACCAGCAAGTAATCATCGGCAAATTTCAGATTTTTCAGTTCTTCATGCAATTTCTTCATTGTTCTTTTATGTTCAGCATTGGTTTTCAAGGCTTTTAATCGCTCTATTTCCAGCTTGATTCTAGCCAGATCTTGTTCCCTCTCCTTGTAGCCTCGAATACGATCTATAAAACGAAACACCTGATGGTTTCCAATAGATGCCACTTCTCCATTTACTGTCGCTTCTTGATAAGTAAGATGCAGATCATAATCCGCTTTTCTAATTCTGGAAGATGTAATTTTATAAACGTATCTCAATCGATCCTGATATGCATTGCCCATTTCCGATTCCCCCTGTTGCTTCCTGTCCTGATTAAATAAATTATAGATTAGACACGCACGACTGGCGCAGGCAAACAGGACGATCAAGGGATGAAAAAGGAAGAATATTTGTTCTATTCTGGGGAGAAATTAAGGGGCACTCCGGGACTATATTCATTTTGTTTCGGCATATTTCTGCGTCTCTGGCACTATGATATTTTCCTTTTTAATGATATAGTGAATTGAAGCGTTTTTTTGAGCTGACATACTTTTTAACGGGGCTGGGATGAATGAAAGAAACCTTATCCAATCAAGAGGACATCGGCTTTTTATTTAATGTCGATATACTTATTAAGAGCCGCTCAAATGCATTGGCACTGCAGTCCCTGTTGGAGTTCATAAACAAAGAAGAACAAATTGCGGACTTTCGGATTCAATCCGGCATAGAGCTAGGCAAAATTATTGAAGCGACACTCCAGTCCAAGAAGGACTCCTTCGTCACACTTCACAACGAACGTAAAAAATCACAAGCTATCGCAGCACAGAAGGCGTCCACTGCAACACAGATACCTGCCTCACCTGCTCCAGCCAAAACACAGAATCAGCAAGAAAAACCGGTTAGCGAGAAAAAGCCTGCCACCCAAACATCCAATGTTTCCGAAGGAAATTCGTTTGACGCGTGGATAGACACGCTCATTAAAGAGAATAAACTCACCCGTATTGTTGTCAATAACAAGAACGGTAAACATCAGAGCATTCCTTGCCGTATTCTGAATTTTGATCGAGATACCAGTATTGTGAGCATCTACCATGTCGATGAAAAACAGGTGTATACGTTCCGAACCAATGAAATCGATGAGTTCCTGTAACTAACTTCATCGGATTAAAACAAAAAGCAACTTGGGTTAGAATGACGGGACATTCTAACCCAAGTTGCTTTTTTAGTTCTATGGTTCATGTAGGATTGAACCCTCCGAGATTTGTTTGGACCGATCAGGAGCGATCCTTACCTCGTTGCCACACATCTATTGCCAATAACAACCATCCGGCAATGAAGGCTACCCCACCAATCGGTGTGATGGCACCCAGAATCTTGATGCCAGAAATACTAAGCACATACAAGCTGCCCGAGAACACGATAATTCCGATAAACATCAGACGCGCTGCCCACTTCAGTTTTGTAGATGCTCCAAGTTGACCAGCCGTCAAGCCAACAATGAGCAAGGCCAATGCATGAATCATGTGATATTGTACACCTGTCTCATATGTAGCTATGGCCGCTGGCCCAATCGTATCCTTGAGCATGTGAGCACCAAACGCACCAATCGCCACCGATAGCATGGTCATTACAGCTCCAAGCATCATCCATCTACGTTGCATGTAAGTTCTCTCCCTTAATTCAACTACACTTCACTCCTATTATTGTAGCGAATCTATTCCTCCTTTACCAGTCGGGGTGGAGCTTCATAGATCATATGTCTGTTTATACTTACTAATCCTATCCCTCCCCTATATATCGTAGAAAACTGGCGTAAATCCTTGATTTTTATCGATAATTATGGAAAAGTAAACAGGTATGTAATCGTTGTATTTTAAGTGCAAGTTCAAAAAGATTGGTTTTCAGTACCGAGAAGATGGGATGAAGCTAATCATTACTCATCGATTAGGTTAATAACACTCAGTACGATGATTAAGGGAGGCAAGTCAACATTATGGATAATCGCGATTCCTATAATTCAGGTTATAACAACACGGATCAGAATTCTGGCCATGCAGATCCATACAATCACAATGGGTATGAAGCATACCCGTCCGATCATGAGAGGCAACCAATGGCACCACTGAAACATTCCGGACCTGGAATCGCCAGCTTTGTCATTGGATTGGTTGCAATCTTGGGTTATATTCTGATATTCTTTATTGCCACCATAGCTGTAAACGAGTCCATCGGAGTTCTCACTCCGTTGCAGACAGAAGAGATAGCCTTGCATCCAGCCGTGGTTCTAGCTTCATTAGCCATTCTGGTCTGCCTGATTCTCAATCTGGCCGGAGGCATCGTAGGAATTATTGGTCTTGTCCTCAAGAATCGAAAGAAAGTCTTTGCCATGATCGGAACCATATTAAATGGGATCATGATTCTGTTATTCGTTGCACTTATTTTGGTAGGCATGACGCTGATGTAACGCTTTGCATCAGCGTCATGTTTCCTTATAATTAAAATGAATGGGTTTACACATAAGTATAATCTATATTTTTTGCCAAAATCATTGTTTTCAAAGGAGATTGACATGTCACGAATCAAAATTTTTGCGGACAGCACAAGTGATCTGGCTCCAGAATGGATCCAGCAGCACGATATCGGTATCATCCCCTTATATGTCGTGTTCGGTGAAGAATCACTGAAAGACGGTGCTGAGATTAAGCCTGAACAGCTATATGAACGTGTCAGCCAAGATGGGCGTCTTCCCAAAACAGCTGCACCTTCCCCCGCTGACTTTATAACGGCATTTCAACCTTACATAGATCAAGGGGATGAGATTTTATATATCAGCTTATCTTCTGAACTTTCCTCTACCTATCAAAATGCACGACTAGCCAGTTCCGAGTTCCCGGAAGGTCGAATTTCGGTCATTGACTCACAGAATCTTTCATCAGGAATTGCGCTGATGGTGATGAAAGCTGTACATGCTGCTGATAAAGGGCAAAACCTGACTCAAATTACACACCTGATTGAGGCGATGAAATCAAATGTACGCACGGAGTTTGTCATCGATACACTGGAGTATCTGTATAAAGGCGGACGCTGTTCGGGCATGCAGAACCTGATTGGAAGCCTGCTCAAGATCCGTCCTGTCATCCGGGTAACAGATGGCAAGATGGCACCTGCCTATAAAGTGCGCGGAAAACGTGAGAAAGCTCTGGAACAAATGCTGAATAATACGCTCAGCCAGAAAGATCAGATCGATCCAGACCTGCTGATTGTTGTGCACACTATGGCTGAAGAAGATGCGCTTGACTTGCAGAAGTCTTTGCAGGAACAAACGGGTGCCCGTGTGGAACTAACCACTGCTGGTTGTGTTATATGTAGTCATTGCGGTCCCAAAACCATCGGAATCATTTATAACACTGTTTTATAGTATTACACGTTACATCGTATCGTATTACCCAATCCTTTCTTCCAAATCTGTATGTGGTACATCCAATACTTGGACAGGCATACCAATACAACTAAAAAGGGCATTCCGAGCTTAATCGCTCAGGATGCCCTTTAATATTTTTGCTAAACTTTTGAATGACCTGCATTTGGTCCATTGCTCATTATGATAATGGATCAATAACTTTTAGTCCGCAGATCATCCAGACTTTTGAATGCGTATCCTTGCTTACGTGCCTCATCAATGATGGAACCCAGAGCTTCCGTGTTATCTTTGGATACCGAATGAAGCAAAATGACAGCGCCCGGATGGAGTTGTTTCAGCACCTGTTGATGAGCATATTGTGCACCACGCTGCACATTGGTATCCCAATCTTTATAAGCAACAGACCAGAACACGTTCACATACCCTTGGGCATGACTCTCTGCAAGCGTACGATTGTTAAAAATCCCGCGCGGTGGCCGTAAAAAGGTCGCTTGTTGACCCGTCAGCCGATTGACCTCCGACTTCACCTTCTCGAGTTCCTCTCTGAGCTTCTCATTGGAGATACGGGTCATATCCGGATGACTCCATGAATGATTACCGACAATATGACCTTCAGCCGCCATACGTTTGACCAACTCAGGCTGATCTTTCAGATAATGACCTGTCACAAAGAATGCAGCTGGCACCTTCTTGGTACGCAAAACATCCAGTATGGCAGGTGTGAATCCATTCTCATACCCGTTATCAAACGTGAGATACAATTCCTTCTGCTTTGTATCCCCCAGGAAAATGGCATCGTTATGTTGTAAGATCGATTTAAAGCCTTCCTGATCAATGGAGGGCAGTTGACCGTTTTGACTTTTTTTGAAGCCAAAGTGATACGCTCCGGTGACCGGTGATGCTTCAGTCTGTGCCGGTACCACACTGATGGATAACAGTCCCAACAGTATATATAGAACCATTCGCTTCATACTATCCGCTCCTGTTCCTGAAAAATTCGGTTAGTCGTTTGCACACACGAACACCTTCAGATAATATGCCACAGGAACGGCTAATGTATGTAAATCATTAACGATCGAAACGTTTATTTTCAGGTTGTGGCGGAGATTGATGGAACAATTCAAGTAAGGTCTGAGGTTTGCCATTGGAAGCAAGCCATTCCCTCACGGTCTGTATGGCACGGGTCTGTCCATCTCCCCGATCACGCCATGTAAGAAGCTCGATAACTTTGATAATCAAGGCCGACATATTGTGATTATCCAGTTCAGACCGCTCTGCCCTCAGCTTGTGATACAAAGCCTCCTGCTCCCAATCCAGTAGAATTTCATCACCAATGGTTGGCTTCAAAAGTGTATACGCTCTGTCACAACCTTTACAACGCACCGTGCTGATCTGTTCATCTATAAATTCCGCTCGGACATCCTGCTGGCAATCCGGGCATTTGAATCCAACTTGTATGTTTTGTATGTTTTCTTTCATGACATTGTTCCTCCTGGGATGTAAGCATTTTGCATCATTCGATGTAAAATACTCCTTGGATATATGCATATTGCTTATGTATGTACTACATCTATACCCGATATTTCGTCGATTCACGCTTATTTAGAAGAAATCTGTAAGGTGCTATAATCTTGTAAATATGTTAAAATATCATACATATCATGGTAGGGAAAAGGCGGGATACTTATGTTGAAGGAAGAGCGCAATATAACCTGGCAATCATCCAGCATCAACAGACAAGACCGGGAGAAGCATAATGGGCACCATAGTCGTGCCATATGGTTTACCGGGTTATCAGGTGCAGGAAAGTCATCCCTTGCATTTGCCCTGGAGCAGTATCTCTACGATCAAGGCGTACGCTGTTATGTTCTAGACGGGGATAATGTACGTCATGGACTGAACCGTGATCTCGGTTTTACAGCAGGGGATCGTCAAGAAAATCTGCGGCGAATTGGTGAAGTATCGAAGTTAATGGTAGATGCCGGGTTGTTTGTACTTTCGGCTTTTATCTCTCCTCATGAGCAGGATCGGGAGATGGTCAGACAGTTATTTGAACCGGATGATTTCATTGAAATCTATGTGCGCTGTTCAATTCAAGAATGTGAGCGTCGTGATCCCAAGGGCCTATACAAAAAAGCCCGCAACGGTGACATCCCCCATTTCACAGGCATTTCCGCCCCCTATGATGTACCAAAATCTCCTTCATTTATCATCGATACAGAGCAATGGTCCATTGAGGAAGCCGTGCAAGAGATCGTACAGCATTTGGAGCAGATCGGTGCTCTTCAACTGCCGCTTCCTACGAAAACAGCTGTTGTTCATTAATCCTTGCTCAATATACGAACCACCTATATGAAAGGCGTGCCCATCGTGGCGCGCCTCTTTACGTGATACCATCGCGTTTGAACTCTTCTGATGTCCACTCACTCACTCACTCACTCACTCACTCTCTCACTTACTGCCCCACAACACCCGCTTGCATGTTCAAAAGCTTTCTGAACGTCCCTACCGGATCAGTTGATAACTGCTGGTACCCGCCTTCTTGAATCACCCGACCTTCATCAAGCACAATTACACGATCTGCCGTCCGAATCGTGGACAATCGGTGTGCAATCACAATAATGGTCACATGACCTTTTAACCGTTCCAGTGCCTCATGAATGTACTGTTCATTCTCACTGTCCAGCGCACTCGTTGCTTCGTCCAGTACCAATACCGAAGGATTGCGCAGCATGGCCCGGGCAAGCACCAATCGCTGGCGTTCTCCTCCCGATAGACGAATACCCCGATCACCAATAATCGTATCCAGACCCTGAGGCAGCTTCCTCACAAAAGCCGCAGAGGAGGAAAATTGCAAAGCCTGCCACATCTGTTCTTCACTTGCATTTGGATCAACCAGACGCAGGTTCTCACGAATACTTGTATGAAACAGGAATGGGTCCTGGGAGACATATCCAATGGAACTTCGCCAGCTCAATAATCGTTCTTCTGACAGAGGAACACCGTCAATCAAAATACGACCAGTTTCAGGCCTCACAAGGCCCATAATCAGATCGATCAGCGTGCTCTTGCCTGCTCCAGATTTGCCCACAATTGCGGTCATACCCCTTGCTGGAATCGAAGCTTGCACATTTCTCAATGAGTAGTTGTCACTTCCCTCATAGCGATAGCAGACATCCTCACACGTGATAGATTCCTTCAGTTCCATAGGTTGAATCCCATCCGTTTCAACGTCTCCTGCCGAAGCAATCTCTTCACTAATCTCACGACTTTTCGCCGTCTGCGCTTGCAGTTCTCTTACCACCCGAAACGCAGGCAGCATGGAGCTAATGTACTCCAGATTGGATTGAATCGCCGTAAATCTTGGCCACAATCGGGAAAAGATAAGGATGATGAGCAGCAGACTTGCTGGCGGCACCGTCATTACACGGAGAGAAAGATAGATGAATGCCGCAATAATGATTGCCGCGGACATCCGGTGAATCAGCTGTGTTCCACTGTTCAATTGACTAAATTGAATGACATTACGTTCAATCTGTCTGCACATACGCTCAAACCAGTTCATGTGTGAGCGCTCAAGCATGTTGCTCTTAATATCCTTGATTCCATTGAAATGCTCGGTAATCCCATTATAATAACTTTGAGAAAATTGAGAGGTCTGATCCCCGATTTGCTTGGCCCGCTTGACGAATTTCCTCAAGACAAAAAATAATACCAATCCACAGACCAGCACAAGTGCCGTCAACTTGGCGGATAACCAGAAAGCGAGACCGATCTGAATTCCCGTAAAGATCAGGGAGGCTGCCATTTGCAGCATAATGCTCGTTCCCTGGCTCACACGTGCAAGTTCAGTCGTTAATATATGGTTAAAATCGGATTTTCGTTTTTGGAGAAAAAATGACCATTGCGCCATAATAATAGCACCATAGGTTTCCATGCGCAGCGTTCGTACAAATTGCTGCTGGATTCGAATATTACGGATCGTCTGGAGACGCTGCATCCAGGCCTGTCCGGAGACAATCAACACAAAGGTGAACAATACAAGTAACAATTGGCTATTCTCAGGAAAACGATTCAACACTTCCCCAAGCCAGGGAATGTTTAAGCCTGTGGAGCCCATCTCAAATATGCCAATCAGACTCAGCATCGGAACAAGCATGTAGATGCCGATCCCTTCCATGAGACTGATACAGATCATCCCTAGCAGATTCCAATATAAAATGGGCCCCGTAACATGATGCAACTTTCGCATGAAATACCTTAATTCCGAGATCATACTTTACCCCTTTCCGTCACCGTATACCTTTTAATTCGCCGCCAGAACCAGAGAAACGGACGTAACGGAAAGTACAGAAAAAACAAAGAACGCGGAAGCGGCAATTGATCCACATCCCATGTACTTGGATATAAACGTTCAATAAAGAAAAACCACTTCTGTTTCGTACTTCGAAGTTTAAACAAATAAGATTGATAATTTTTCATGTCAGCTGGACTTTCGAGCATGTCATTCATGAATCTTGCACCTTCGCTGGCTAATCGCTTGCCTGTACGGTCACTCAAAGACATCAAGGACCTGTACTCGGCATCCAGTGGCGTGCTCAGCAGATCTGAGGCTAAGTGAAGAGCCTGTGAACCGATTGATAAACGTCCCTCCGCTTTCAGACGTCTTTCTACTTTCTTCACATCAAGTGGCATGCTGCGAATCATCTGATCGATATCCAGCAACCAGCGCAGTCTGAACCAGCCATGACGTGCTCCATGGGTGACCAAATAAGCCCATAGATCTTCTTGTTCAAGCATACGGACAGGTGTCTGTGTGAATGAACTGAATCGGCTACGTTTCCACAGCAATTCAAAATCGGTTTCTTTCCCCGAATCCGGGTTCAGACGCCAATGGATCTCCACTTGAGTCCTTTTGACCGGATGGGTGTAACAGATATGATGTTCCCGCCATTTCCAGCTGCGCACCGTAGGTGCCCGTTCCCCTTCCTTGGATACGTATCCGAGGGTAGCCAGAATGCCTTCAGCCGCTTCCACATCATCGAACGGAATCAGGATATCCAGGTCTTTGGAGGTTCGCATGGATACATCGCCATAGAGATCATGGGCGAGCGCCGGTCCTTTTAGTGTAATATTGCGGATGCCGCGTTCACGAAAAGCTCCACACACCTGCTCCATTTCAGCTGTCAGATGTAACATGCGGAATGTATTGACCGTATATTGTTGTCTCAGACTCTCCATAACATCTGCAGGAATGATTGCAGAGTTCAATTCTTTCATTTTCAAATAAAGGACAGAGTATAAGCGGTGATGATAGACAAGCCGCAGAAAAAGCTGCCAATCCGTTCCTTGCAAAACCGCCTTGAGTTCTTCAGGGGATAGAGCCGTCAGATCATCTCTAATCACACTCAAAATCAGCTTAAGCTCCTTCGGAAACCCTGATGAATAGAGTTCACTTTCATGTATCATAGACAATCTCCCCAGATCCCTTCTCCGGACACCGTTTGCCAAACACACCGACAACCGTATATTGGTCCATAGTATCAGCTCCGGTCACGATCAATTTACCACTTCGCAGCCAGGCATGAGCCATCATATGTCCTTGCTTATTCCGCGCAGTCCCCATATATAACGTACTCTCTATCTTGCGTCGCTCAAGCATTTTCATCCCGGCAATCGCCATTACAAGGCAGCGGCTTTCCCATAACGTATATTTGCTGGCGAGCGAAATCGCTTTGGAAATATTCCGTATAGTGATGACCTCGGTGCGATCAAGTCCTGTCATCGGTGTTTCAACCATGGGTGTACCCAGCCCTGGCGCGATTTTGGCGAATGGCATAGCCTTCTGTATGCGTGCCCAACCAAGGAGGATATAAGCCTCCCATACCAGTCGACGCATCGACCGCGGGAGCGAGAGATAAGCCTTTATTTTTCGCAACATCATTCTACACTCCGCGAGTAATGTCGATTAAACCTTCACGGGACAGATGTTCCAGGAATTGCACCACCTGCTCACGACATACATCTGGCTCAATCTCATACTCCGCAGCAAGTACCTCAACAACTTCACCCAACGTGCGTTCTTCTGCGATCAAGTCCCAGATTCGTCCACCGGTACTCCCCAGATTATAGTATTTTCCAGAGCTAATGCTCATCATGACTTTTTCACTGCCCATATCACTAACCAGATTGCCTTCCTTCCGGATTACCCGGTCTTCCACATTCATCCGTGTAGTTGCTGTCATTGTCCTGTATGCACTCCTTTACGTATGTGATCTGTGATCCGATCCACCATCTCAAATGCTGTAAACTCAGCACCCGTTCTGACCAATCTGCCAATCTCCACACTTGCTGAAAGCCTTGAAGCCGTCTCGAACAACCACTGTGCCAGTCCCTGTCTTGCAACGAGTCCACCACGGAACGTATGCGAGCATAATAGATGCAATCGTTCCAAGCCTGCCACTTCAACCAGTTGAACAGATGTATGGTTTTCCTCCGGTTGTGGAGCAAGTTCGAATATTCCAGCTAGTGGTACGGCCATCTCATGAAAATAGTGCTGGACAGGTATCGCATACTTCGTAATCTCCGCGTGAACTGTTGCATAATCCTGTTCCTTCATGCCGAATCCATCCAGACTAGGCTGCCACAATTTCTGTTGCGGATAACCAGGTGATACGATAGCTCTTCCTCCGGCATCCCAGGTCAGTGCAACAACATCATCGGTGAGAAGTGGATAACCGCGTGATGCCAGTGCGGCCGACAACGTCGATTTACCTGCCCCCGAATGACCGACAAATGCGTAAGCCCAGCCATCAATAACCACTGCACTGCCATGTAATGGAAGGATGCCACGCTGCATCATAATGACCGCCATACAGGTGCCCAGGATGAATAATCTGACCTTTTTCTCATCTGCACCCGGTATAGGGGATACAACAATGCGCTTTCCTTGCTCCATTAGAAACAGGCCTGTATCTTCGATTTTGAAAAAAAGGCTGCCATCCCGTGCCACAAAGTTGTCATCCGCAACGTCCCAGCTCTCCCACAATGGATTCAGGTCCGAAGACTCAATGTGTACATCTACGGCATCAGCATTGATCTCTGCACCCTCGGGTACGCATTGCAGTTCAGGCATTCGAAGTTGGCTCGACCAGCGCAGACCATACGCTACATAATGAACAAGCAACAATGAACGACGCCTCCTTCGTAATTAAATGTAAAAAAAGCCCTTATATTCATGTTGCTCAATATAAGGGCGGAGGCGAAAAGCTGAATTAATTCCATTTCCGCCCTTTAAGTATGATGACACGTTTTAGAACTAAACAACTTAGGAAGTTGGATCGGTTGGATCGTACAGATCCGCATCGTGAACTGTGATCCAGTCAATTTGTCTGTAGCCAGTACCAGCCATCGTTTGATTGACTTCCAACACTTCAAGAGCTGGTGCTTGCCATTCCTTTTTTTCCATTTGCATCGTATTCACCTCCTTTCAAGTGCAATCATTCAGAACTTCCGAATGAATCGATATACAATCAAACTGTGCATCATCAATCGCAGATCTGGATGTGAAGCAAGCTCTGGTCTCGGACTTGGAAAATTCGCCAAGGCAGACTTGATGCGCTCCGTGTTTAATATGCCAGCAACCTTGCTGTCAGAACACAATACACGCAACTCAGCAGTAAATGCGTCCCAATTCGGAATGATGCGATGCAGCCAATCGGCAGGCTGTACACCCCGTACCCGCTGATTCAGCCTAACCTTGTCAGGCAACTCCGGGGAAGTAGCTCGGCGAATTAATGAACGATCCGTCCCTTGTCTCACATATTGTTCAATCGGTACAGACAAGCAGAATCGGATGACTCTGGCATCACTTGTCGGATCACGTTCCCAAGCCCGGTAACGGAGAGAACACTTCGTAGCAACGGCACCGTTTTTATTCGCAATGGCCAGGTTATTGAATTTCTCCGCACGTACCTTGAGTGCATCGGCCTGGGCACCGCTCTGCAGAACAATAATGGATTTGAGTCGTTCCAATACACCTGTCCTTTGCGCGAAATCAGGATGGATCAACTGCACGGATGCGGCCTGGCTGGCTCCTTTGGACTGAGCCTTGAACCAATCCGGATATGCCTTTTTCCCAGTGATCTTGGCAATACGGGAGAAGGGCATCCCGGTCCGCTCGCTATACTGCTGCATCTCACGGAACCAGCGGTACCAACGGCCACTTTTCAGTAGACTGGCGTAATAATCGAGAGCCGGACCCCAGGAGATGGTGAAATTGCCACGTGCGCCTGTGAGCAGGATGCCTGCATCTTGCTGGCTCGCTTTTTCATAAAATCCGCGGATCCAGAACGAATTTTCAAAGTATTTATAGGGCATTTCCATAATGTCGAGCCAGGTATCTACTTCACTAAGTGGACTTCTGCCTTCAAAATCAAGGTAGTTCTCCGTGATATTGCCGACGTGATTAATCGTGGAACGTATGAAGGGCCTCTCGTCGGCCAGCAACGTTTTTGACGTATAATCAGTGAAATCCGGTACGGGAACATAACTATAGGCATGCAGCCGTTTGCCCTGACTTCTCAGTGTTCCGGAAGCAAAACCTACCACGGCTCCCGAGTCCAGTCCTCCACTTAATGCAGCAGCCACCTGCCTGTGCGTTCGCAATCGTGAGCCGACTGCCTGACCAAATACCTCTCGAAACGCTTCTACATATTCACCATCCGATTTAAGCCTTAGAGGTTCCACTTCATCCCAACGATGATATTGCTTCAGCTCCAGCCTACCGTCACGGAAGACAAGTGTATGTGCAGAAGGTAGTTGGCTTATCCCCCGATATACGGTCGAGTTGATATCTGCTGAATCATGCATGTCGGGAATGGCAAGAAACTCAGATAACCAAGTCTCATCAAGTTCTTTATGTACCCCTTCAAGCCCGAGCAACGGATTCATGAGTGTGCAGAAAGCAAAACGTGAACCATCATGTCGGTAATAAAAAGCTCTCATACCTGTAATGTCTCTTGCTGCATACAGTTTGCGATTCCGCTCATCCCATATGGCAAATACAAAGTCCCCCAGCAATCGGACAGCCACATCGTCTCCCCAGCGCTGATAGGCACGCAAGATCAATTCACTATCCGCCAACATAGCCAGTTCAGCTCTGGATATCTGTAATTGATCAGCCAGTTGTTCCCGGTTATCCAGAATGGCATCTGCCGTGATGGTCAGACCACTTTCCTCATCATATAAAGGTAATTTCTCGCTAACCGATTCCGGTGTAATCCATTGGGCATGACAACTGAGGAACGCCTCATTGCCTTTCCACACCCCTGTTGTATCCGCAGGGACATGCCCCAGGCTTGCGTACAAGCGCCAGCTGTCTTCCCATAGCGCCTGCTGACCATCGTTGTGAACAATTCCTGCTATGGCGCTCATGACTTGCCTCCCCGTAGAATCTTGCGCTGTGAAGCCCAGGCGCTGATCTGGTGACCAAATGGTACCCATGATTTGATACGCTGTATTTTGCTTTGAGCAGAAGCCAGCTGGACTTTCAAGCGTTCTCGCTCACTGTAACCCCGTTCCAGACGATGATCTGCTGCCCGTAATGCAGCTTGCAGCTGTCTGATCGTTACCAGTGCAGCTAGCGTCGGGTCTATCTTTTCCGGTTCTTCGACAACTCGATCGTTAAGATTCACAACTGGATCATGAACGACAGAATTTGCTGGCTGCATTCGGTATTGCGGTTGCCACTGGCAACCGGTCGCTGCTGTCAACTGAGACGTGATTCGGTCGATGATCTCTTGATCAGGATTTGCATCATAATGTACACCCGTCCATTGTTCAGCTTCTGCCAGCTGTTCACTGTATCCCATCCGATGGAACACATCTGCACCCATCACACGGCAATACAGTTCAACTTCATGTGGTTCTAATATATTTTTCCAGTTGTTAACAGAACCCTGATGTGCCTCTTGATGCGAAGAGAGGAATGGATCACCCACACCCATACTGTAGAACATGTCAGACTTGGCACTGTCCAGAAACTGTCCATACTGCTCCATACCTTGTTCATATCGAATACCCAGAAATGCGCATAGTTTCTCAAGTTCTTCCTGAGGTCTGGCAACCAATTGTTCATATTGAAGTTCATACGCATTGGCGTGTGGTTCTGCAAAATAATCATTCAAGCGAAGTATCCCAAGTGTGAGATCTACGGATTTCATATTTAATTTGGGGCTCTGCAGACTATGAATCAGGTCGAATCCTTCTCCTGTGTGGCGGTTTACCTTTTTGAATGATGCAGCTACGGCCAGAGGATTACGCTGGAGATGAATACGCTTGGACTGAGGGAACAGACGATCCAGCCATTCCAGCATGTAATAGTACCGTGGAGATTTATCAACGATGAAGTCTGCTCCGCTTCCTTCCAGGAATCCATTGTAGATCTCAAGAGCAAAACTTCTGCACGCCTTTTCGAAGACATCCTCGGATACCATGGCATTGTAGAACTGACGTATGATGGCGCTGCCACCATAAGCGCGTGAATCAGCCTTGGACAAATCGACAAGATTCATCAGAAACCACATTTCCTGGGTGGCAAATATACGACTATGATTTTGCAGCATTACGGTGGATAAGGAACTACCACTGCGGGGAACACATAGTAGGAAAACAAGTCCGTTACCTTGAGCGTCGATCAATGGCAGCCTCTCCTCTGTTCATTAAAATAAATATGTAGCCGGGATAGACCAGACTCTACCTTTGTGTTTGGCAAAACGAGTAATATGCACGCTATAGGTCAGCATTTTGCAATATTCCGTCGGATGCTCAACTGGGAATGAAGCAAAACACATGGTTCATTCGACAACTCTTAGATACAATATGTATTCATAGTTTCACTCTATGATACAATATGTATCGTGTCAATCTTTTATTTTCACCTTTTCATAAATTCTTACTCTTTCACTGTATTCCGCTGTCTGTCGTTCCATCACTTCATCCTGATCAATCTTGATCAAAATGCACAAATGCGAATAAGCTCCAGACATGTTCTGTGAGGAACAATGCCTGAAGCCATAACTAATTTATGGAGAAGCCTAGTATGAAAACCGATGAATAACCACCCAGTACACCTTACATTTGAACTTTTCCCAGCAGAGCTCCGATGCTCCCATTGTGTTCTTCTTCCTGATCTGCCTGTGTAGCATCCTGCATTCCCTTCTGTACCTTCACGGTTAACAATACAGCAAGTCCCGCCACGAAAAAGAAAATGAGCGACAGAATACCCCAACGTGTGGAACCTGTGATCTGCCCAACATAACCAAACACAAATGGACCAAAGATCGAAGAGAATTTGCCTGTAATATTCACAAATCCAAAATACTCTCCTGTTCTGCCAGCTGGCATCAGATTGCTAAACAGGGAACGCGCTGTGGATTGACTCACACCCTGCACGACACCAACCAACCCGGCGAGCACATAGAAGTGGATCGCTTGTGTCATGAAATAACCGAGAATCACGATACATATGTATACGGATAAGCTAAAGATTAATACCTGCTTTGCTCCCCAACGCTGTGCCCATGCTCCCAGTAACAATGTACACGGGAACCCGATGAACTGGGTTAACAGTAGCGCGAGCATCAGGTCGGCTGTGCCTATGCCTATACTTGTCCCATAGATCGTAGCCATCAGAATGATGGTATTAATGCCGTCATTAAAAAACCAGAAAGCCACCAGCATGCGGATTAACTGGGGAAAACGCCGCATCTGACGAAAGGTTTGCCGCAGTCTGCGTACTCCCACCGCAGTGTACCCTGTCCACGTTCCGGGCAGCCCCGGTGATGCAGGCCGTCTCGGAGCATGGCGAAAGATCGGTATCGAGAACAGCAACCACCACAACGAAACGGAGATAAACGCAAGTCTTGTGCCTGCCAGTGTACTCCCCATCCCGAACCAGCCCGGTTGCTGAATCATCAGCAGGTTCACCGCAAGCAGCAAACCTCCCCCAATATAACCATAGGCATAACCTTTGGAGGATATCATATCTCTTCGTTCCACAGGTACCAGATCCGGCAGCATGGCATCGTAAAAGGTGTTACCACCCGCAAAGCCAATGGTCGAAATGACCAGCAACGCGGAAGCAAGGAACCAGTCCCCTTCTCCGATTGCGCTGAATCCCAATGTGGCAAGGACACCAATGATTGCAAATACACGCAGGAAGTCACCCTTCCGTCCTGACAAATCAGCCAGCGTGCCGAGCAGCGGTGTTAGCAGCGCTACGCACAACATGCCAATGGAATGGGTATAGGCCAGATAGGAGGCAGCCGTATCCGTATCCAGAGTTGCCGCAGCCACCGAAGCATAGAATACGGGCAATACCGCGGCCAGCACCGTTGTCGCGTAAGCCGAGTTGGCCCAATCATACATAATCCAAGCCTTGATCGCCTTTTTATTCACATAAATCCTTCCTTTTCATGCATCTCTATATCAGTGCGAGTTCAAAAAGTCTAAATGACTTTTTAAACAACCTCTATTCGATGCCAGATCGATGTCTTTCTCCTATTGTAAAGGAAGGATATCACACTTGTTCACTGTTTCTGTAAAAAATGGAGTAGTTCTGTTCTTACAACTCACCTTACCTCTGTGGTGAACTTGTGCAATTGTATCATTTTATATCCACTCTCATCACATATCGTCCTCGCCCGTGAATATACTTAATTACCGACAGGCCAAACTGTGCCGCGTAATCAATGGGGGGTGCCTACATGTCAAATTCACACCAGCCTTACTCGTTCGTCGTGTCGAAGGAAGATTGGTCGCTTCACCGCAAAGGGTACCAGGACCAACAGCGCCATCAGCAAAAGGTGAAAGATGTCATCAAGCAGAATCTGCCTGATCTGATTACGGAAGAAAACATCATCATGTCTGATGGAAAACAAATCATCAAGGTACCAATCCGCAGTCTGGATGAGTACCGTTTTGTGTATAACTACCAGAAGCAAAAACATGTCGGTCAAGGAGACGGTGACAGTCAGGTCGGAGACGTCATCGGTCGTGATCCCTCTGCTTCGCAGAAACCCGGCAAAGGTGAAAAAGCTGGCGATCAGCCTGGTCATGATATTGTAGAAGCCGAAGTTAGTATTGAGGAACTGGAAGATATGCTCTTCGCTGAGCTGGAATTACCTGATCTGAAGCAGAAAGACAAAGACCTGATTGAGACACATACGGTGGTATTCAACGATATTCGCAAAAAAGGCATGCAGTCCAATATTGACAAGAAACGTACCATTCTGGAGAATCTGCGTCGCAATGCAACGACCGGTACACCAGGCATCCATCACATCAGTCCGGATGACCTGCGTTACAAGACATGGGAAGACAAAATCATTCCACAATCCAATGCCGTTATCATTGCCATGATGGATACATCCGGGTCCATGGGTTCGTTTGAGAAATACTGCGCGCGC
Organism: Paenibacillus polymyxa; assembly: GCF_018614975.1. Classification (GTDB taxonomy): domain Bacteria; phylum Bacillota; class Bacilli; order Paenibacillales; family Paenibacillaceae; genus Paenibacillus; species Paenibacillus polymyxa_E. The sequence goes on from NZ_JAGGNR010000014.1 coordinate 216,526, forward strand.
AGCTTTTTCTTCTGGATGACCCGTTTTCTACGCCGTCAGTATGAGAAAGTTGAGATTGTTTTCCTCGCCCATCATACGGAAGCCAAGGAAGTAACCGAAGAAGAGTTCTTTACCCGTGGCGAGAGCGGAGGCACCATCTGCTCCTCTGTATACATGAAGGCTCTGGATATTATTGACAGCCGATACCCACCTTCCAGTTACAATATCTACCCGTTCCACTTCTCTGACGGGGATAATTTAACCTCGGATAACGAGCGGTGTGTGAAGCTGATTGGTGAGTTAATGAAGCGCTGCAACATGTTCGGGTACGGCGAGGTGAATCAGTACAACCGCAGCAGCACACTGATGTCGGCTTACCGTCATATCAAGATGGATCAGTTCATGTATTATGTGATCAAAGAAAAAGGCGAAGTGTACAAAGCTTTGCGCAGCTTTTTCCAGAAACGGGAAGGAGGCAGCGTTCAATGACAGATGAGATCCGCGACCTCGAATACGCCATTGCCGAGATTATGGAGATTGCCAATGGTTTTGGTCTGGACTATTACCCCATGCGGTACGAAATCTGCCCATCGGATATTATTTATACATTTGGAGCTTACGGTATGCCGACCAGATTCAGTCACTGGAGCTTTGGCAAAACATTTCATAAGATGAAAATGCAATACGATTTTGGACTCAGCAAAATTTATGAGCTTGTCATCAACTCCAACCCTTGTTACGCCTTCCTGCTGGATGGTAATTCCCTGATTCAGAACAAATTGATCGTAGCCCACGTCCTGGCCCACTGCGATTTTTTCAAAAACAATGCCCGCTTCTCCAAATCCAACCGGAATATGGTCGAAAGCATGGCCGCTACGGCGGATCGGATCAGCAATTATGAGATGGCGCACGGAACGGAAGCCGTTGAGGCATTTATCGATGCCGTAATTGCAATTCAGGAGCACGTAGACCCACAGCTGATTAAACCCCGCCATTTGGACAAACAACGTTACATGGAGATGAAAATGCGGGAGCAGCGCGGTGAGAAAGCACCCAAACCGGAAGGTCGCTATGATGATCTATGGTCACTTGATGATGTGCAGTCGGAAGAAGCACCCACCGAAGGTATTCAGGTCCATCACTTCCCGCCTGAACCGGAGAAGGATGTCATGTGGTTTATTCAGGAATTTTCGGAAGTGTTGACCGACTGGCAGCGGGATATCATGAGTATGATGCGTGAAGAGATGTTATATTTCTGGCCACAGATGGAAACCAAAATCATGAACGAAGGCTGGGCATCCTACTGGCATCAACGCATTATCCGTGAACTCGATCTGAACAGTGAGGATACGATCGAATTTGCCAAACTCAACTCCTCCGTGGTGCAGCCATCCAAACAAAGTCTGAATCCGTATTATCTGGGACTGAAGATTTTCGAGGATATTGAACGGCGCTGGGATAACCCAACCCGTGAAGAACAGGAACGTTGGGGCCGCAAACCAGGGCAAGGTCGTGCCAAAATGTTCGAGGTGCGTGAATTCGATTCCGATACCTCTTTTATCCGCAATTACATGAACAAGCAATTAACCGAGGATCTTGACCTTTATGTATTTGAGAAAAAAGGCCCGGACTGGAAAATCACCGACAAGTCCTGGGAGAACATACGGGATCAGCTCGTATTTTCACGTGTCAACGGGGGCTCCCCTTATCTTGTCGTGCAAGATGCCGACTATATGCGGACCGGGGAACTCGTACTGAAACATCAATATGAGGGCATCGAGTTGGACCTGAAATATATGGAACGCACCATGCCTTATCTGTATCGCCTCTGGGGGCGTACGGTCCATGTGGAGACACGTGTGGAGGATAAACCGATCTGGTTTACGTATGATGGGAAGAAGCACCACCGCAAGTTTTTGTAAGGTTTTCGATTATCGTTGTTGGAAACGAAAATATAAATGCTCTTATCATGGATGAGAATATTAAAATATAAGACACAAAAAAGCGGCAAGTTCCCGACATACACGGGAACTTGCCGCTGGTATTTCATAAAATTAGGATGATACCGGCGGTGTACCATTACCCTGCAATCGCAGCGGTACAAAAAAATCATGCTCCACTTCACTTGCCGGCAGTGGGCGACTGAAATAATATCCCTGAATCTCGCGGCAATCATTCTGCATCAGAATATCCAGTTGACCTTTCGTCTCAATGCCTTCCGCAATGACTTCCATCTTGAGATTCTGTGCCATCGATATAATGGTCGCCACAATGGCTTGATCGCTGTGACTCTCTGTAATGTCCGTCACAAACGAACGATCAATCTTGAGCTTGTGAATCGGGAAATGCTTCAGATAACTCAGTGAGCTGTATCCTGTCCCGAAATCATCCAGGCTGATCTTGACACCCAGTGCTGTCAGTTCATTAAGAATCGCTGTGGATACGGCTGCATCCATCATCATGCTCTCTGTTATTTCCAACTCCAGATATCGAGCATCCAGCCCTGTTTCCAAGAGTGCATTCTTGACCTGTTCTACCAAGTTGGATTGGTGGAACTGCTGGCTGGATAAGTTAACCGATACCGGAATGAGTGGTCCGCCACTGGCGTGCCAGAGCTTCATCTGCCTGCACGCTTCCCGCAGCGTCCAATTGCCAATCTCATAGATCATGCCTGTCTCTTCTGCAAGCGGGATAAACACATTGGGTGCGAGCAGACCTTTGAGTGGATGGTTCCAACGTATAAGAGCCTCCACACCAATCATGCGGCTATCCTCGGTACGAATCTGTGGTTGATAGTACAGGACCATCTCATCGCGTTCCAACGCTTTACGAAGGTAACCCTCCAGCTCAATGCGTTCATATAGTTCCGAATCCAATTGGGCCGTGTAGAATTGGAAACCATTCTTGCCATTTTTCTTCACTTCATACATGGCGGAGTCCGCATGTTTCAGCAAAGAATCCACGCCCACTCCATGATCCGGATACATCGCAATTCCAATGCTCGCGGTCACGTAAAAGTCATTTTCCTTCAAACGGTAGGGTAACTGAATGGCTTCAACAATCTGTTTTGCAAGTTCTGCCACTCGAACCTCAGTCGCTTGATCATCGGTTACCACTAATGTGAACTCGTCTCCGCCCATTCGGGCCAGCATGACATTCTCCATCGCCATCGGATCAGAAGCTTCGATCGCTTTCATGATCCGGCTGCTGACTTCTCTTAGAAATATATCCCCAACGGAATGTCCCAGCGAGTCATTAATCATCTTAAAACGGTCTATATCCATCACCATAACGGCAAAAGAATCCCCTTTTTCTTCCGAAGCTTGAATCGTGAGAGCCAGCACATCATCCAACTTGCGCCGATTGGGCAGCCCCGTCAATGGATCATGCAAAGCCTGGTGACGAATGTTCTCCTGGGCCTGCTTCTCCTCCGTAATGTCTTTGATCAAAATGTGACTTCCCACATGTCTGCCATCAATGACAACAGGAACTACAACAATACTAAGGTCCAGAAGTTCACCCTGTATGTCTCTCATTTTGGCCATGTAGTGCGTCTGCTCCTGCTCCAGCCCATGATCATCCCAATCGATGGAATCAAATTCACTTATCCACTCGATATCGATTTGCTGAGCGATCTCATCAATGGAACGCTCCATGACCCCTTTTTCAGGATATCCGGTGATTGTTGTTACAGCAGCATTAATCCCTTTGACAATACCTTCCTTGTTCACTGAAATAATGGCATCCGAATGGTTATGATACAGGGCCTGATACCATTGCTCATTCTCATGAATCCGTCGATCTTTCTGTGACATTCGCTGATTGATAAATATGCCAAACAACGTCAAGCCCAAAGCAATAAATGTGCCTGATGCGATCAAGTAGGCGAGAATGCCTGGCTCAATCTGCATACCTGAACTGATCATCGAGCCATGTGAATGATGGAAATGTGCGGCTGACATCCCTGTATAATGCATGCCAGAGATTCCAATACCCATAATGAGACCACTGCCCATCTTGTAAACCCAGGTATGTCTTGATTGATGATAACGGAAGAAAAACATGAGCCACAACGCCGCAAATGAAGCAAGTGCTGCAATTAGAATGGATAACACCACTCTGCCTGGTTCATACGTAACCGGAGTTGACATCGCTGCCATTCCCACATAATGCATCGAGCTGATCCCCGCTGTCATCAGTAATCCAGCAATTATGAGCTTGCTTATCCTGCCCGATTGTCTACCCGCAATGTTCAAGGCCACCCCCGATGCGACAATAGCAAGTAGAACAGATAAAACAACCTTACCGGTGGAATAGGAGACTTGCGTAGGCAGAACAAAAGCCAGCATACCTACGAAATGCATGGACCAGATTCCCAGCCCCATCGAGACTGCACCGCAGGTAAGCCATACATTCCGCGCCATCCCGCTAGCCTGACTTACACGGCCTGCAAGGTCAAGGGCAGCGTATGAAGCTACCGATGCAATAATATAGGATAAAATAACAAGTTCTAAGTTGTACGTACCATGTAGGTGCTCCACTCACTCTGTCCTTTCAACCGGGAAATGCCTCGTATGTATGCAAAAATGTAAAAAAGAAGCGAGTGCGCTGTCTGGATGACAGGCACTCCCTCCGCATCATTTGACTCGTGACCACAGACTTAGTTGAAGCCGTTGTCATACATTGGAACCCGTTTATTTGAATGTATATAGTCTAAACGTCCCAGCCTTTAAAATCAACACTTATTTCCAGATATACGATGTTGAATTGCTAACATTCTTATACTCTAATTCACAACTAAATATTCTATTTACGAGTCAGTAACAGACTGCCAAAGCGGGAAGTATCTTGATAAGAATTACCTGATGAATCACTCCAGATGGACACACTGCTTCGCTTGCCATCCCCCGCGCCATCATCATTTACTTGCAGATCAAATCCAATCCATCTTTTCCCTTCAGCACGAACGCTATCTAGTGGGATTGCCACTTCAACTGTATACCCTCCGCTTGTTAATCGGGTAGCTGATTTGAAGCTTTCTTTCCGTGCATTTCCTCCAAAAGAAGTTTCATTATCAAAATTGACCCGGTACTGGGCGTCATCCTCCTGATAGAATGTTGTCTGATCTTTGCTCGGGTCGATAAAAATCTCGATCGAATCCTGCTCATGTGCATTAGAACTTAATTTGCTTCGCAAAGGATCTTTCACATCTGCCAATACGTACAGGTATTTCTCATCCCATAACAGCTGTGCAGTCGCGGTTGCACCGGAGTTTCCGACCACCCAGACATCCGTTTTAACAGATGCAGCTTTCTTCCAGACGTTATCCTTTTTTGCATCAATGACAGGTTTGCCATAAGTGACCTTGGTTTGTTTCAAGACAGAACCGAGCTTCAGTTTGCCCCGGTTGGCTGGTTTGTTGGGCTGTTGATTGGAAATATCATTCCAAACGATGGTCGCTGTCTTTCCAGCAGCATATTCATCCGTAATCCGAAAATCCAGAGACAAGACCTGGCCTTCGGTAAGTAAAGTAGCTGACATAGGCAGTGATGCGTATACAACATAACCGGTTTTTGTCTCCTGTACGTTGTAAGTATTTTTATCTTTGCCTTTACCGCCATCCCGTTTAAATGTATATTGACCATTGGCAGACGGCGGATTTTTCTTCTTGGCAGACAGATCAGCTTCAGAAGTTGCAGTGCCTGTCTCCTTGACTTCTTCCGCGAGGAAAACCTGCACCTGATCCCCTTTGCGACGTGTGGTATCCTTCACTTCCACTCGTAAATTCACCTTTTTGGCATCCCACATCATACGAGCCTCACCCGTAACCGCAGATGTACCATCTGCCAGATGATTAATTTCGAGTCCTTTCACAGCACCCCAAAGAATATCTTCCTGTCCTTTGTGATTCGGGAAAGAAGGGCTGACCTTAAGTGCTGTCCATTCATTACGATAGATCGGAAGGGTGGAAGGGTCCACCAGTGCCCAAAATGCCGGTTTTGCTTTTAATTTACGATCAAATAACAATGGTGCATCTTTGCGTCCTTTGACTGGATGATTGTCAAGCCATGTACCATCATCTGCAAGTCCCCAGACCGTAACACTGTCCATCACACCGCGTTTTCCCAACTCTTCGAACAGGTCGAACAGTTCACGATAACGATAAGCTTGTTGCAGCATTAATTCATCTGTGACAGGCATCTCCAGTTCAGAATTACTTGAATAGATCGAAACATCCAGCTCTGTAACCTGTACATTCACACCAAGAGCGATCACTTTCTCAAAAGCCTCACGAATGAGCTTTACATCCGGTCCGTACATCGACACATGCATCTGAAATCCAACCGCATCAATCGGTGTTCCTTTGGCAAGCAGCTTCTCTACAAGCTTCACCATATCATTCAGCTTGTTTCCATTGCCCTCCATTCCATAGTCATTAATCACCAATACAGCATCGGGGTCAGCCTCACGTGCATATCGGAAAGCCAGCTCAATGTAATCACTGTCATCTCCGTCGCCATCCACATCCCCAATAATATCTCTCCACTTGGAATTACTGGCCTCATTCCGCAAGCCGCCTCCGTCTGAGATGACTTCATTGACGACATCCCATGTATGAACCTTTCCTTTGTACCGGGTCACGATGGTTTGAATATGGGTTTTCATCCGTGCAAGCAACTGTTCCCGCGTGGCAGGTTTCGATGCATCATCCGGATCGGTAAAGAACCACTCCGGCACCTGACTATGCCATAACAGCGTATGACCTCTCACCTCCATGTCATTCGCTTCGGCAAAGTTCACCAGACGATCTGCCTCTGACCAGACAAACTGCCCTTCCTGTGGTTGCATCGCATCCATTTTCATAAAATTTCCCGCTGTAATGCTATTAAAATGTTTCGTCAACAGCTGGGAATGCGGATCTTCCGCATCCAGTGCAGACTGGTCGATTGCCGCTCCCATTGCATAGTGTTGTCCCACAACATCCACTAGATTCGGAATGTTCGGCTCTATTTCAATTTTTTCGGCTTCTGTAATCAGAACATCATCCACGTAAAAAGTAATCGTATCAGCCGGCGTCACTTCTGCTGACGTCTTCCAAGGTGTCTCTGCATACATGCGGAATCCGGTGATGCCACTATTTTCTCCGGGGATCACCACATCCGCCTCGATTTTTTTCCACTGTCCTTTGTTCAGGGTAGCAGAGGCAAACGTAGCATATTCACGACTTGAAGCGTCGTTATTGTACTCTTTCTCCAGTGAACCGTTAATGACCTGACTGTCGGGTCCTTCATCGTACATGGCCCAAAATGAAATATGAACCGTGCTGCCCTTCTGTACATGGTCTATTACTTCAATTAAGGGTCCATGGAACGTTTCGGTACGGGAAGAGATTCTCAGGCTGCGTGTACTGTCGTGACCTACTTGCGCTACGATATCAAGCTTTTCACTCGCACGTGGACGCCATTGCCCCAACACACCATCTTCAAAATTAGCCTCGAACAGTACTTCTTCATCGCCAGTCTTAACGTCCGCAGCCGCAGCACGTGTCCCTCCTGTTCCCACACTTGGGAACAAACTGAAGATCAATACAGCCGACAAACACAAGCTCCACCATTTTCTCAAATGCATCCGATCTCCTCCTTGGTTGGTTGTTTGTGAAGAGTAACCTTTGTTCTGTCATGCGCCAGCCCTTTACAAGATCGTACAGGATTGGATAGACGTTACGTTATTCAATAGAAATTGTAAGCACTTTCATTATACGATTGCCAGCAAACTTTGTTTACCCGTTAAACTATAGGACTTGTATGTGAAATCGTAAAATCCGTTCACTATGATAAATCAGGATGTTTTCATGCCATCGTCATTATGCTCCAGAATATATATAGAACGACAAAAAGCACAGCTTGTTAGCTGTGCTCCGTGTCCACATCTTGAGGACTTTACGGTCTTTACACTTTTAAAGGTGCTGTCGTCTGACGGACGACCAGATTGGAAGGTTCCGTCACCACGGGAGGAGAATAAGATGGATTCTCGATCATGGCAATCAGATATTCGATGGACTTAATGCCTATGGAATAAATATTCTGATTCACCGTGGTCAGTCCGGGTTTAAACACCTCAGCATAATATGTGTTGTCGAATCCGACAACCGAGATATCTTCTGGCACACTCAGTCCATGTTTTTCAATTTCATGAATCGCCCCAAAAGCAGACATGTCTGATGCACAGACAATCCCCGTTGGTTGATCCTGAAGTGCCAGCAATCGCCGGGCAGCCTTGCTTCCTCCGTCGAATGAATAATCGCAGACTTCCAGATATACCGTAGAATACGGAATGCCGCATTCTCGCAGTCCTTCCCGATATCCTTCCAATCGCAGATTAGCTACAGCAGGTCCAAGTGTCCCTGAGATATAGGCAATTTTGCGGTGCCCAAGCTCATACAGATGTTTGACACTCATCGAGATCCCGTTTGCGTTATCCGTAGTAATGTAACCGGCACGCTTGCCCAACATGTCCGTATCGATAAACATCGTTGGAATCTCTGCATCCACCAGTTCCTGAATACTCGCGTTTTCTCTGCCTTCCCCGAATACCACAACGCCATCCACATTACGACTGCGGCAATGTTTGATGAAGGAGTACGCCGGATCATCGAATCGAGTAGACAACCGGACCAGATCATATCCACTGTTCTCCAGCGCTGTCTTGATCCCTTCCAGCAACTCTGACACAAAAGGGTTTGTAAACGGAACCGTTAAAAGTACTCCCACCGTCCATGAACGGCGTTTGACAAGTCCACGTGCGACCACATTGGGTTGATATTTCAATAATTCGATGGCTATATTGACTTTTTTGCGTGTTTTTTCACTTACATCAGGATAATCGTTTATCACTTTGGAAACGGTTGCAACAGATACTCCCGCTTCCTTGGCTACATCATGGATAGAAGCCATCTGATCACCTCAACCTCTTTCAAATCCCCTGTCTCCGGCTGCATTTTCTATAACATCGGCAGGTTTGTCTACCCATTATAGCTTAAAACAGCCTGAAACGGTATGGAAGGTTCCTAATGCTTTTAAGCTCTATTCCTGCTGTTCCAGATTCTTCAAATCCAGAGACAGTTTCTCCATTGTTGTTGCAAATACAGCGAGTTCAGCCGAGCGTGAAGCTTGGCTCCGTGCTCCGCGAGACGTATGATCCGACTCCTGCTGCACACTGCTTAGTTTCTTCATGATCTGCTCCAGATTAGACTGAATTTTCCCCTGGGCATCCCGAGAGCTGGCTGCAAGCTTGCGCACCTCACTGGCAACTACTTCGAAGCCACGTCCGAACTCTCCTGCATGAGCAGCTTCAATCGCTGCATTCAGACCGACAAGATGACTCTGATCCGATATCTCGCGAATGAGTTCACCCATTTTTCCGATCTGCTGGATCTCCCCTGTCAATTCCGTGAGCAGAACTTGAGCCTGATCCTGAGAAGCCGCTGTTTCTTTGGCAACACTCGATATAGCCATTGCGCTTTCATTTAATTCACTAATCATGCCTGTAAGCTCTTGGGTAATCTGCGTAATCGCCTGCAAGGTATGTTGTTGGTCATCGGCAAGCTGATGTAACTTTTCTTTTTCTTTCTTCTCATAGGCTTCAAGGACAAGCTGTGAATCCAGATTAAACATTTTGCTAAGCGCTTGAATGACAAGATGCCAGGAATCAGGGATAACCTGCTGGAATATGCTCGTTGCAATATCAAGGTATACCATATAGGTACCCAGATAATAATCTTCGGACAGACCAATCCGTGAATGTACAAGCCCAATTGCAATCCGTTGCTCAATGTATGCGTCGTCCACAATTCCATCCGTCATCGATAACCAGTACATCTTCTGCGTCTCTTTTAAACGTTCAATGGAGGAGAATCTTGCGATCAGATCTACCAGATCAGGATAATTCCCCACATGATTGTAGAAATGATCTACCACTTCATTAACGACTTTTTTAAAAACAGGTCGATGATTGGCAAGCAGTGTTAGATCCCCTGCGGTTAATCCCATGTAATCAAGTTGCTTCTGTCTTGTTGCGGAAATACTGCTCATATCTGGTTCAGTCAGCTCCTTAATAAACACCATTACTTTAAATTGTAAATATATGTATTGATTATAGACTAAAATACCTAAACATACATATACCATTAGAACTAATTCTCTTTAAAATTAACCTTATTTGTCAGCTTTTCAGACGAATATAACCTTCATGTAATTAAAAAGGCCCTGACTCTGCTGTGAAGGAGCCTCACAGCAGACATCAGAAGCCTGATCCGGAATGGTTCGTTGCCGATTAGCGATTAAGCAGACTGCCCACATAACGGAGCAGTTCATTGGCGCTGGCTGCGGTATATCCATGCTCTTCAATTAAGCGTTTAATAACTTCATTCATTCGTTTCAATTGGGTTGCATCTGGTGTTTTGGTTGAGGTTGTAATCTTGACGATGTCTTTCAGATCTGTAAACAACTTCTTCTCAATCGCTTCACGCAGACGGTCATGGCTGCTGTACTCGAATTTGCGCTCCTTACGGGAGTATGCCGAGATTCGGATTAGAATCTCTTCCCTGAACGCTTTCTTTGCATTCTCGGAGATCCCGATCTGCTCCTCGATGGAACGCATCAAACGCTCATCCGGGTCCATTTCTTCATCTGTGAGCGGATCACGAATTTTGGACCAGTTGCAGAATGCTTCAATGTTATCCAGGTAATTCTCGAATAGCGTTCTTGCCGACTCCTCGAATGAGTACACAAATGCTTTCTGCACTTCCTTCTTGGCCAGTTCATCATACTCCTTGCGTGCAAGAGCAATGAAGTTCAGATAACGCTCACGCTCTTCCTTCGTAATCGAAGCATGTTGGTCCAGACCGTCCTTGATGGCCCGCAGAATGTCCAGCGCGTTAATGCACTGAAGATTTTGCTTGATCAAAGCACTGGAGATCCGGTTAATGACATACCGTGGATCGATGCCGGACATCCCTTCATCCAAATACTCATTTTGCATCTCGCGAAGATCGGCTTCTTTGTATCCTTCCACTTCTTCACCATCATACATCCGCATCTTTTTAACGAGATCCATGCCTTGTTTCTTCGTTTCCTTCAAGCGGGTAAGTATGGAAAAAATGGCTGCAGTCCGCAATGCATGCGGTGCAATATGAACATGCTTCATGTCACTTTGCTGAATGAGCTTGGCATAGATTTTCTCTTCCTCGGATACTTTCAAGTTGTACGGAATCGGCATGACAATCATCCGGGATTGCAGCGCCTCATTCTTCTTGTTGGAGATAAAAGACTTATACTCCGATTCATTCGTATGCGCCACAATCATTTCATCCGCACTGATTAAGGCGAAGCGTCCTGCTTTGAAGTTCCCTTCCTGCGTGAGCGACAGGAGATTCCACAGGAATTTCTCATCACATTTCAACATCTCCTGGAACTCCATTAATCCGCGGTTCGCCTTGTTCAACTCCCCATCAAAACGATAGGCACGTGGATCGGATTCGGAACCGAACTCCGTAATGGTGGAGAAGTCGATGCTACCGGTCAGATCGGCAATATCCTGCGATTTTGGATCGGATGGACTGAACGTTCCTATCCCGACCCGATTATCTTCGGACACAATGACCCGTTCAACCGGCACCTTGCTGATATCACCGCCATATTCGGTACGGAGTCTCATTTGGCAAGATGGGCAAAGGTTGCCCTCAATACGGACACCAATTTCCTTTTCCACTTCAGGACGAAGCTCCAGTGGAATCAGATGTAGTGGCTCCTCATGCATCGGGCATCCATCAATGGCGTATATCGCACCTTTCTCTGTCCGCGAGAACTGTTCAAGCCCTCGTTTCAGCAGCGTCACCAGCGTCGATTTACCTCCACTTACGGGACCCATCAGGAGCAAGATCCGTTTACGTACATCCAGACGACGTGCTGCCGAGTGGAAGTATTCTTCAACCAGCTTTTCAATCGAACGATCCAGTCCAAAGATCTCCTGCTCAAAAAACTTGTACCGCTTATGCCCACCTACTTCTTCAACGCCAAACGATTCAATCATTTCATACACTCTGGCGTGAGCCGTCATTGCCGGAGTCGGGTTCTCTCTCAGCAGTTCAATATAATCTTCAAATGTTCCGTTCCATGTCAAACGGTCACTCTCTGCCCGATGTTCCGCAATGCGTTCAAAAATATTCATGCTTGGTACCTCCCATGGCTCCTTTAGTGTGATTGTCAACCATTCCGAATGGTATGAAGAAATCAATAGAATTGCGGCTCCTGCTTGAATACCAATCTTGCGGTCCTGTTTAGTTCCGCCACCCTCTGTCCAAACATCTTGTATTGTTGTGAAAAGTGTATTACATACCTATGCGGCAATTCGGATAAGTTGACCTCTTTTTTTTCAATCCCTGGCTTCGAATTTTGGCTTTTCCCTGTTCTATCAGACATCATGTGCCTTCAGAAAAAAAAGAACGAATATGATATAATGAGGGTTCTATATTCAGGAAACCGGACAATGCATGGCCAGATCACCAGGGCATTTTAGGAAAGGAGCACGAACGATGGCAGTGCAATACGAAACCGAATTATATTTGCCTGTGAAGGCTTTCTTCGAGCAGCGTGGCTTCGACGTGAAGGCGGAAGTCAGACATTGTGACCTCGTTGGGGTCAGATCGGATCAGGAGGAACCACTAATTGTGGAGATGAAAAAAACATTTAACCTCTCCCTGTTGTTGCAGGGCATGCAGCGCTTGAAGCTTAGCCCGTTCGTGTATCTGGCCGTCGAGCGCAATCGCAGCAAACGTGGCGCCGTGAACCAACGCTGGAGCGAACTGACTGCATTATGCAGACAGCTCGGTCTGGGGCTGCTAACGGTCACATTTTACAAAACCAAACCTCCCCTGATTGATGTATTGTGCGAGCCTTCCGCCCAGATCCCCCTCACTGGTCGCAATCAGGTGGCTCGCAAAAGCGGTGTTCGACGGAAACGCCTGCTTAAGGAATTCGACGAACGCAGCGGAGACTACAATACGGGAGGCAGCACACGCAGACAGCTTGTCACGGCATATCGCGAAAAAGCCTTACGGGTCGCATCCGCTCTGCGAACGAACGGAGAAGCCTCTCCCGCCAACCTCGCCAGAGAGACTGGTGTAGGTTCTGCCGCGGCGATTCTGCAAAAAAATTATTATGGCTGGTTCGAACGCCTCTCCCGTGGAAAGTATATTCTGACAATTAAGGGAGTACAGGCGTTAACCGAGCATGCACACATGCTTGAAGATAATGATATGATTGAACGAACCATTAATGAACTTGATGTAACGTATTCTGTATCTGGTGAACATAAGGACGACCTTGCGCATATCGCTGAGACAGCCGAGCAGTACTTGAAAAACACAGGCCATATCTGATACGGAATTACTTGAAGTAAGTGATATAAAAAATGAGAATGCAAAAACACCTGTCATCTCCAACGGACGACAGGTGTTTTTGTGTATTCTATATAGAAGATTGTTATTAGAAGCTTGCTGCTACTTCAGAAGCCAATTTCAGACCTGCAGTAACGATTTCTTCAGCACGATCTGCAGAAGCGTTATGACCTTCAACGATAACCACTTCAGGGTTTTGAATGCCCCACAAGCCGAGAACTGTTTTCAGGAAGTTCAGGGACATTTCAGCAGCTGCCATTGGACCTTCGGAATATACGCCACCACGTGCGTTAAGCAAAGCTACTTTTTTGTCGCCAGCCAGTCCTACAGGACCTTCAGCAGTGTATTTGAATGTTTTACCAGCTTGGCTCAGGTAAGCAATGTAGTTTACCAATGGTGCAGGAACAGTGAAGTTCCAGAGCGGGAATGCAAATACCACTTTGTCAGCTGCCAAGAATTGATCTTGAAGCTGTGCTGCAAGTGAAGCTGCTTTTTGCTCGTCAGCTGTCAATTCAAAACCGTTAGCTGCTTTGTAAGTACCTGTGATTGCAGTGTTACCATAGAATGGGAATTCTGTATTGTAGAGATCCAACTCAGTAACTGTGTCACCTGGGTGGGACTCTTTGTATGCGCTCAAGAATGCATCGTACAATTTAACGCTGACTGCTTGATCTGCAGGACGGTCATTTGCTTTAACGAATAAAATATTAGACATGTTGAATTTTCCCCCGTTAGATAAAATATATGAGTGCCCTTTCTGAACTCACCACAATTGCAGCTTATATAAAGAAACCAACAACTCATTAATTCATATTATATATAAAAATGTTAGTGGATGCAATAACGTAATTACTTTGGTCATGAACCAATTTTAATTTTTGCTACATAATCTATTTTTTGATCTGACTTAGCTACGAGCCGTAAATTCGGAAATGGCTTCACTGATCAGGTTCATGCCAAGCAGCAATTCATCCCGGCCCGGATGGCTAAAGTTCAATCGAATGTAACGTTGATCCTGTACACCTGTGGAGCATAACGATCCAGGAAGAAAAGATACACCTTTGGGCAAAGCCGCCTTAAGCAGAGCGCCACTATCCAGTCCTTCAGGTAACTGTACCCACAGATACATTCCGCCCTCAGGGATGTTGTACTGACACCCTTTCCAGCCTGGTCTCTTCAACAGTTCAAGCATCAGTTTGAGTCTTGTCTTATACTCCCGATTCAACATGGATAGGTGATCACTCCAACGAAACGGGGAATGGGCAAGCAACTGATACAACAGCCGCTGATTCATCGGACTGGACTGACCATCTGCAATCCGTTTAACTGAGGCCATGGCCTGAATCAGCGCCGGATGTCCAGCAGCCCATCCGGTTCGAAGAGCGGGCGCAACCGTTTTGCTGAACGAACCAATGTAGAGAACATGTCCACCCTGGTCGGCAGTATCCAGTGCAAAGAGTGAAGGATATTTACGATAGAATTCCGTTGGCTCAAGGCCATCAAAGTGGAGCTCTCCGTAAGAATCATCTTCCACAAGCAGTACACCATAGCGCGAACACAGCTCAAGGACAGCCACCCGCCGCTCCATGCTCCACAAAGCACCGGTCGGATTTGAGAAACTAGGTGCAGCAAAAAGCAGCTTCGGTCTAACCTGCTGCATGTGATGCTCCAAAAGGTCTGGCAGTATGCCGTCCCGATCACCCATTACGGGCACAATCCTGGCTCCTTGCATCTCCAGAACCTCAAGACAGCCTGGAGAAGTGGGATGTTCAACCAGTACAGAATCTCCTGGCTCAAGCAATAGACGCATCACCAGATCGATGGCCTGCTGGGTACCAGTGGTCAACAGAATCTGCTCGGGTACCGTTCGTATGCCTTTGCGTGCATTCCAGTCTTTGTTCAACCACTCTCTTAGGGGGGTGTAACCTGCCGGCTCTCCATATTGCAATGCGGAGGGGCCTGAACTAAAGACAGACACCGCTGCTTCTTCCAACAATTTGAAAGGAAACAACTCCTCCGCAGGCAATTCTTCTGCCAGAGAAATGAAATAATCCCTGCCAGACATCTCACGTATATCCCTCAGTGGTGATGACAAAAGCCTGTTGGTACGGGAAGCAAAGAAATATTTCATCGATCCGTTCCCCTTTCATGCCTATTCCGAAACTGTATTCGCAGTCCGCAGCCCTACAACCTATTCCTGCTCGCCATCGAATATGACCGGATACATAACCGACCAGTTGTGATTATGGGAAGAACAAACCTGTCTCGTCAGGATCCCGTCTTCACTTGTCTAGCATGCAAGGCATAACGTTCAATGGCCTGTGCTCTACTGCTTACTTCCAGCTTCACGTATATTTTACGCAGATAATTATCAATGGAACGTCTGCTAACGTTGATCTCATTCGCTATTTTATCATAGGTTACACCCTGAACAATTCTTTCCATGATAAAAGTTTCGGTTTCTGTTAATTCAATTATACGTGATTCTGTCGGAGACTCCACGGGTTGCGCCCACTCCGCACTGTTTAACCACGACAATGGAATGGATACATGGCCCTCACGTAACCCAGAGATCAGATGAATCAGCTGGCTAGGGGAAGCCTGTTTGGATAACATGCCGCTTGCACCAAGACTCATCAGATGACGAAACAGCTTCACATTGTCTTCATCCGTCAAAATGATGATGTGACTGTGAGCTGACAGATTCTTCATCTGGGCAATATATTGATCTGCCTGCCCCTCTGGAAGACGATAATCCATCAGAATCAGATCAGGCTGGTGCATATTCACCAGATCGAGCCCTTCTGTCCCGGTCGAAGTCATGCCTCGTACCGTCAGATCTTGCTGCTCTTCCAAAATCAATTTTGTACCGAGCATGCTGGTGGGGTGGATATCTACGATGACCACCTGCCATACTTTTTTCATTGTTGTTCCCCCTGTTATGTATTGGACAAATAACTTCCAACTTCTGTCATGATGACTCTATCGTCTTTGCGACAGTCCGTGTATAGAAGAAGCATAGGTCGGATTATGTCGAAAAACAGATAAATACAGGATACAGCCGATAAAAAAGCTCTATTTTCACTGTATTTTGTTATAAAAACACCATGACGTCCATCTTCCCATCCCCGGAAAGGTCAAAATATAGTATAAATATCCTGCATTTCTATCTAAAAAAGTCGAAAAACCTGCCCAAAGTTCCTACTTATTGCATCTATAAGAAATTGTATCCTAGGACTTCCTTCCGATGCAATCTCTTTTTACTCTATTAAGTAAAGAATTTCATTTTTGCGTAATCAATAGGGGCATGATAGAATGAGGACTGGAAATTTTTTTGTACCTATCAATGACCAGGAGTGATGTTATGAAACCATCTGCCCCGCCCTCTGACATCCATCACACCCGGAGCGCCAAAGGCAAGGCCGGATCTTCAATCAAGCTGTTTCTGGTAATGTGGATTGTTCTCATTGCACTAGGAGTAGTTGGAACCTACTATTATAGTAACCATCTCCAGCAACAGATGATTAACCAGCTTCAAGCCCATAATCAGCAGCAGATTGCAGCGCTAAAAACCGACTATGAAAATCAGCTAACAACGATATCAAAGGAAGTAGAAGACCTGCAGGGACAAGTCCAATCCTTCAATGAATTGCTGACCTTCACCAAGGATAATGCAAGTGACAAAACGGATAACAGCAACAAACTGTATACCCAGCTGAGCGAAGTCAAAAAACAACTGGAGACACTCCAGAAAAAGATGGACCTGCTCAAATGATTACACCCGTCAAACAGGTTAATCGTTTTTTTATGCTTGCACTCGCTCCTTTTGTTGGATTGATACTTTGCCTGCTGCTTTTTCGTCCTTCACTTGAACCCGGAGGTTTGATGCCTACCGAACTGTCAGAGGACACGATTACACCCCGGACCCAAGCAATTAGCCAAGAGCTTGCCGGGGCAAAAGATGCTGCTGTCCAGACTTCTTCTTCTATTAAAAGAACGACACAGCTCTATAATAAAACAACAAGTACGATGTCTGCACTTGTGCAGAAGGCTTCAGCCCAGGCGGATCGTCCGGAAACGATCTACAACAAACGGATTTCATCCAAGCTTGGTGTTCCATTTGAACGGGTAGACAGTGACCGGCTAACGATTGAAATGTACAGAGTGAACCCTGGCAGCTATAAGGGCTATGCCATGAAGATCAAGCTTAAAGACCCTGCGGCCATGCAGATGGCTCTAGACAGTGAACCTGGTCGTTCTGAGACGACCATGCAGGCTGTGAAGCGTAACGGTGCAATTGCCGGGATCAACGCAGGTGGATTTGCTGACAGTGGCGGCAAGCGTTATCCACTTAGCACAACCGTCATGAACGGGAAATACGTGAACGGTTTTCAGGCCAGTTTCAAAGATCTGTTCTTTGTAGGACTTAACGATGCCGGCAAGCTGGTTGGAGGCAAGTTCTTCGACAAAAACTCACTAGATCGCCTGCAACCACAATTTGGGGCTACATTTGTTCCGGTGCTGCTACAGAATGGACGTAAAACCACAATTCCAGACAAATGGAAAGTATCACCCAAACGAGCACCACGTACAGTCATTGGCAATTATAAGGACGATCAGTTATTAATCATTGTGGTAGACGGATATAATGAGGGCGGAGGTTCCGGCGCTACCCTTGAAGAGTTGCAAGGACGGTTGTACAAGCTTGGGGTGATCGACGCCTATAATCTGGATGGCGGTGGATCTTCCTCGCTTATTCTGAATAATCGGGTTATGAATAATCCTTCAGATGGCAGCCTCAGACCGGTGCCCACACACTTTTTATTTTACAAATAATAGGGTGAAGCATTCCTTTTCTACCTATAATGGTTATAATAGAAGAAAATGAGCTTGTGCAGGAGGTGCGAAGGGTATGTCATTTTCACTGACATTCTGGATTATTGCAATTGTATTGACTCTCTTCATTACAGGCATTCTCACTTCATCCTACAACAATGACAAGACAAAAGGCCTGTAAAGGCCAACCCTCTCTTCGGAGAGGCTTTTTCTATTGCTTTATCCCCGAAATAGCAAGAGACAAGGCTTAAAAGAATGATTCGATTCTTCTAAGCCTTGTCTCTTGCTGTATTCGGGATCAATAGCTAACCGCCTGGTCATTCCGCATAGCTATAACCGAATCAGACGGAATAGGCCCACAAACCGACCCACCCTCAACTAATGTCACATAAATTCGTTCATGATCGACGGGTTCTCCAGCAATAATTTTGATCAATTGTTCAGCAGCGAGCGATCCCCACTTGCGTTTGGAATAATCAATGCTAGCCAATCTCGGCTGGACGTACTTGCTCAATTCAATATTGTCGAATCCGATGACATCAATCTCCTGACCAACGCCAAGTGCACTGTCTGCGAGACGATCACACAAACCAATAGCCATCTCATCATTGAGGCAGAATACCGCTGCGGGTCCATCATACACCTGCACAATCTGATCTGCGGCTTGTTCTCCACCACTCTTTTCAAAATCTCCCGTGATCTCAATCCATTCCACATCGGCTTCACGTTCCGCAACCTGTCTCACAGCCTTTAACCGCTGCACAGAGTCAAACGAACCTTCCGGTCCTGTCACCACGTAGATTTTCTTATGTCCCTGTTCAATAAGATGTTCCATCGCAAGTGTCGCCCCGGCCTTATTATCCAGCAGAACCTGATTAATGTTGGGATGATCCATCTCACGGTCCAATACAACGATTTTGTGCCCACGATCGGCATACTGCATTAGTTCCTCACTTGCAAACGTATGATCCAGAATGATCGCACCATCAATCATCCTCTCTGGAAGCATGCGATGGGATTGTTTACCACTGCACACGATCAGGTCATAGCCTTGAGCATTACATACGGCTTTCATGCCACTCAGCAAGTCTCCATACACATCTCCTCTAAAATCGGTCAAGAATACACCTAGAATTTTGGATTCCCTCTTCTTCAGTGTTCTTGCTGCGGCATTTGGAACATAGTTCAGTTCTTTGGCAATGGCCAAAATTTTGGAACTCGTCTCATCGGTCACTTTGTTGCTGCCATTCAGCGCATATGACACAGTAGAGATGGAAACTCCCGCCTGTTTGGCGATATCCTTGATACTGACCACATTCTTCGCTCCCCTGTTATGTTCATCAGGCCTTCCATAACAAAAGGCCTGACACATTACTCTTTCCATTCACCAGTTAAACAAGTCTGAATGATTTCTTCTGCGTATCCCGACTGTTTGCACCCACAAGAATATGGAACTCGCCTCGATCACTGCGGTGGCTTAAGTCGGAATGGTGATAACGAAGCTGTTCTTCATTTAATGTAAAGGTGGCTGTACCACTTTCGCCTGGCGCAAGTGCAAGCTTCACATATCCTTTCAGCTCACGCATAGGACGAACGACTTCACCTGTTACATCACGAACGTACAACTGAACGGTCTCCACACCTGCGCGCTCACCCGTGTTTGTTACACGTACTTGGATGCTCAGGGACTCTTCAGCAGTCATCTCGTTACTTGACACTTCAAGATCACCATAAGAGAACGAAGTGTATGAGAGACCATAACCAAACGGAAGCAAAGGTTCATTCGGGCTGTCAATGTATTTGGAGACATAACGTTCTTCCGTCTTCTCCGGGTTCAGTGGACGACCTGTATTGAAATGGTTGTAATAGACCGGAATCTGACCTACGGACTGCGGGAAAGACATCGTCAGACGTGCAGATGGATTGACTACACCTGTCAGAACATCTGCGATCGCTGCTCCGCCTTCACTACCTGGGAACCAGGCTTCAAGAACAGCATCCGATTCATCGATTACACCATGCAGATCCAATGGACGGCCGTTGAAAATAACGCTGGCAATCGGTTTTCCCGCTGCTTTGAGCTGTTTAACCAATTCCAATTGGGCCGCCGGCAGACGAATATCCGTGCGTGATCCACCTTCTCCACTCATCTCGGAGTCTTCACCAAGAGCAAGGACAATCAGATCTGCTTTGCTTGCTACTTCCAGGGCTTCGGCAATCTGCTCAGCTGTAATCGTATGAACATTGCTGCCTTGAGCAAATTGAACTTTCCCACCTGTCAAGCGTTCTTGCAGAGCTGTTCCCAACTTAACTGCATCTTCCTTAACCCCTTCACAGGACCACCAGCCCAGAATATCAGCACTCTGTGCAAAAGGACCAATAAGGGCTACATTAGCGTCAGGTTGAAGCGGAAGCACACTATCATCATTTTTCAACAGGACAGCTGATTTGGTTGCCAGTTCATACGATACCTGACGGTGCTCTTTGGAGAAAACAATCTCACGTTCACGTTCAGGATCAGCTGCACGAAGTGGGTTATCGAACAATCCCAGCTTTTCTTTCAGTTGCAGAATTCGCAGAACGGCTTCATCAATGAGCTTCTCTTCCACTTCACCGCTCTCAATCAGCTCAGGCAAATGATGCACATAACAAGGTGTCATCATCTCCATATCTACGCCTGCGCGAATAGCACGAGATGCCGCTTCACGATCATCTTCCGCAGCGCCATGCGCAATCATCTCGCGAATGGAAGCCCAATCCGAGATCAGTACACCATCAAAGCCCCACTCGTCACGCAAAATGCCGCGCATTAACTTCTCATTGCCACTTGCCGGAATACCGTCAACCGTATTGAACGAAGTCATGACCATCTCCACGCCCGCATCCAGCGCTGCTTTGTATGCTGGCAAATAGTATTCACGCAGGTTACGCTCGGACATGTCCACCGTATTGTAATCCCGACCACCCTCAGCCGCTCCATATGCAGCAAAGTGTTTCACACAGGCCGCAAGGCGATCAGGTTCATCCTTCAAGCTATCGCCCTGATATCCACGTACAAACGCAGCCGCGAACAAGCTGTTCAGATAAGGATCTTCTCCTGTCGTTTCCATCACACGACCCCAGCGCGGGTCACGAACCAGATCCACCATAGGTGCAAAGGTAACATGCAAACCGGATACAGCTGATTCACGTGCTGCAATTTCAGCACTTTTCTCGGCCAGTTCTGTGTCCCATGAACAACCGATCGCGAGTGGAATCGGGAAAATGGTTTTGAACCCATGAACTACGTCAGCCATGAACAAAAGCGGAATGCCCAAACGGCTTTTTTTCATATAAGCTTGCTGTACATCAATGATGGCCTGCGCACCGGACAACCCCAGAATGGACCCACTGGCATCCACGGACTGCTCCGTAATTCCCATCTCTTCCATCGGCCCTGTAATCTGACCTTCAACATTTGTTCCTTCATAAAAGTTGGCAGTCAACTGAAGAAGCTGAGCTGTTTTTTCCTCCAACGTCATCTGTTTCACCAGGTCTAACAACTGCTCGTTATTCATCTGATCGTATCCTCCACTACAAGTTGTTGAAATAAAGAACCCGGCTGCGTTCGGGGAGAGACCGCGCACCGGGTTCAAAATTAATGACTGAATGATTACTAGAATTTATCGTTTAGCTCATCCAGATAAGGTTGAACCAGGGACATTTTACTGTTTACCCATTCTTTCCAGTTTGCCTCTAGATCTCCGTTTTTGAGGATCAAGTTGGCATATTCATTCTGGTAGTCGAATGAAGCCTGACTCTTAGCTTTGGAATCGTACAGGTTGACATCCCAATCGTATGGTGCAAGCGATTTGCCTTCTGTACCAAGTTTTGCTTTTTCTTCGAACAATTTCACGGCTCTATCACGGTAATCTTTTTTGATTGCAGGGTTTACAACACTGAAGTCGTCACCGAGCAGGTACAGACCTTCGAAACGTGCTGGGTATTTATCTTCCAATACTGTTCCTTCTGGCAACAAGCTAACGAGTTCGTTGTTTTCATCATATTTCCAATCGGTTCCTTCAAAGCCCATGTTGATGAGTAACTGTCCTTCTTTGGTTGCAGAGTAATCGATCAGATCCATGATCCGTTCAAATTTCTCATCGCTGATATCAGGGTTGAAGATCAGTGCGGACCAGAAGTTGGCTTGCTCCATGTTACGGTATTTACCGTCATCGCCTACTACGATTGCTGTGTGTACCAGTTCATCACTATCTACACCCAGATTTTTTCTCATATCAGAATCCAGACCTTGTCTGTACGAAGCCAGTCCGCCCAGACTTGTTACAGCAGCTGTACCGGTTACTTTGAAGTTGTTTTGACCTTCATTGTTTTTCCATGTGTAGAACTCAGGATTGAGCAGTCCATCTTTATAGGCTTTTTGCATCAATTTAAGCCCTGTCAGCGTTTCAGGATCAGCTGGTCCCCAGTGAAACTTACCATCTTCACCTTTGTAGAACGGAGAGTCAGTCATGGCATGCACACTGTTTGGCATAATCATGTTTGTCATGGCATCTGCCGCATTGTAGGACAGAGGTACAAGTTTGTTACCCACTTTGCCTGGATCTTTTTCTTTCACTAACGCAGCATATTCGTTCAATTCGGTTGTTGTATAAGCATCTTTCAGTTCAAAACCAACTGCTTCAGCCCAGTCTTTACGAAGCGCAATGACACCAATTTGGTTCGTCAGTGGGTCAGCCGGTTTGTTCTCGAAATAGATTGGTCTAGGCAGGACATATGTTCCACCCGTCAATTCTTCCAACTTGTCTCCAAGACCCGTCAAATTGTAAGCTGCTGCCACGTTAGGCCAGCGTTCCTTCCAGTCATCCGGGAATTTGTAGAACAAACCTTGTTCAATGCTGTTAATGGCATCGCCATGTACGTAGTTCCATACCGCTACATCCGGCAAGTCACCAGAGTTGATCCACAGACGAAGCTTCTCGCCCCATGAATCCCAATCGATATAGTTGTAGTCCCATGTTAAATTAAATTTGTCTGTCCAGAACTTGTGGAATTCATTATCCAGGTTCCCGTTTTTGATTTCTGTCAGGTTAGCTACAGAGATGGTCAGGTTGTCTTTGTAATTTCCCTCTGCATCTTTTTCGTTACCACCTGAAGCTCCTTGACTGGAACAAGCGGTCACCATCAGCATAACTACACTAAGCGTAATGGCAAAGAGAGCTCTTACTGATAACTTTTTGTTCGTTTTCATGTTTTACCCCCATGTTTTTTAGTAGAATTCTATTGCAAAATCCTATACGTATAATCAGGTCTTGATTGCCCCTGTTAATACCCCTTTGGCAAAGTGTTTTTGCAGCATTGGGAAGAAACACATAATTGGTACCATGGTGACAAATACGGCTGCCATCTTCATGCCCATGGAGAAGTTGCTTGCCTGGGCAGCATCCACACTGGATGCGTTGGATGCATTCGTCTGAGATGTCACGATAATGTTTCTGAGTACATTCTGGAGCGGTAACTGATCCGCTTTTCGAAGGAATATCATCGCATCATACCAACTGTTCCAGTAAGCCACACCGTAGAACAACGTGATTGTAGCCATAATTGGTGTAGCCAGCGGAAGAACAACAGAGAACAAAATTCTCCACTCTCCGGCTCCATCCAATCTCGCCGATTCCATGAGTGATTCAGGCAAGGTGTAGAAGTAGTTCATCATCAGAATCATGTTAAAAGCACTGAAGCTTCCCGCCAGGATGACGGACCAAAGCGTACCTGTAAGATGAAGTGATTTCATGATCAGGTACAACGGTACGATACCACCATTAAAGATCATGGTGAACAGTACGATGAAAAAGAGAAATTTCTTAAACGGGAATTTGTTGCGACTAAGGCCATATGCCATGCTTGTTGTCAGGAACAAGCTGAGTGGCAAGCCGATGACTAGCAATATAATTGTATTTTTGTACCCCGACAGAATCGTTCCGTCAGCGAACAATGCCTTGTAGGAATCCAATGTCCATTCTTTAGGGAACATCAAAAATGGATTGTCAGCATATTCTTTTTGTGTAGCAAACGAGATCATGATGACATTCCAGAACGGAATCAGGATCATCAGGGCAAGCACTAGTAATACGGCAAAAATAATGTAATCGAGAAGTGTCATTTTTTCTGTACCAATTCTCGGTTTTTTGTTAGCTTTCTTGCTCATCTCATTTTTCCTCCTCTCTTATCGGAACAAACCGTCTCCGCCAAGCCATTTGGCAAATCTGTCAGCAAGAAGCAGCAAGGCCATATTCACCAGGGAACGGAACAAGCTGACCGCTGTCGAGAATGAGAAATCGGTTGATGACTGGAACGTAATCCGATAGATATATACATCGAGTACTTCCGATACATTTTTGGTAGCGGCATTTGCCAAGTTGAATATCTGGTCAAACCCGGAAGACATCAATCCACCAACCGAGAGAATAAACATGATTGTGATGGTTGGAAGGATGTTCGGTAAAGTAATTTTGAACATCTGTTGCATACGGGAAGCCCCGTCAATCTGTGCTGATTCATACTGATCCTGGTCAATACCGGAAATGGCAGCCAGGAATATAATCGCGCCCCATCCACTTGATTTCCAAATATCAGTCAACAGCAGCATCGGTACAAAGTTGGATTCGGAGCCCAGGAAGTTAATCGTTGGCAATCCGAGTAATCCGAGCGCGCTGTTTACCAGTCCGTCATATGCCAGCACATTGATGACTACCCCGGATACGATGATCCAGGACAGGAAGTGCGGGAACGTAAGAACGGTCTGGAACCATTTTTTTCCTCTGCGCATCCGTAATTCATTCAGCAACAACGCCAGAATGATCGGGAACGGGAACTGAATAATCAGTTTCAGAATATTGATGTACAGCGTACGCCATACCGCGTCGATAAAGGTTGGATCACGGAAAACATATTTGAAGTTCTCGAATCCGCTCCATGGACTTCCCCAGATGCCCAGGTTAGCCTTGTAATCTTTGAATGCCAGAGACAGGCCACCCATCGGCATGTAGGCAAACAGGATTAGCCAGACAAGCCCCGGAATAAGCAGGGTGTATGTCATTCGGTGCTTCCAGATTTCAGTCCAGAGCGAATTGCCCTTCACGTTTCCCTTCAGCTTTTTGCTAGGTCCTTCGGCTGCAGGTTTCACATTGCATCTCCTCACTCTACTATGGTCTTGTCGTTGTACAGAAAATCAAACATCGTTCTCAGGTGGTGCTCCCAAAATTTCCATTCATGAGCCCCCGGCGTCTCCACATACCGAAAATCAAAGGCAGTCCCCTGCATGTATCTCGCATAGTCGCGATTCATCTCTACGAAGGGGTCACGATCGCCACAGCAACTGAGGATTTCCGGTAAAGGAACACCCTGTTCCAGCAGCTTGGCCGACAGTGCGTAAATATCCTGATCGGCTTTCACCTGTAAACGTTCTCCAAAAACCGCTTTCATTTCCTTGATCATGGTCGCTGGCATATGGGGATCATGAAGTCGTGTCTGGATATCCGTTACACCGGATAGAGACACTACTTTGCGATATCGCTCTGGATAAGTTAGTCCACATTTCAGTGCACCATATCCACCCATGGATAAACCGGCGACGTATGTTTTCTCCGGATCAGGATTCAGATTGAGCAGACGCTTGCATATTTCAGGTAACTCCTGAGTGATGTAGTGGAAGTAATTCAGGCCGTATTCCATATCGGTGTAATAGCTTCGATTCACTTCCGGCATAATGATAGTACAGCCGTATTGCGCTGCATACATCTCAATTGTGGTCAACCGCTGCCAGGTACTCGCATTATCGCCTGCACCGTGCAACAGATATAGTGTACCGCCTGAAGTCTCTCCAGAGTCACTGGACACAACATGTATGCTGGTATTCATGCATAAGGTTGACGATCCAGTTTCAATCGTTATATGTGCCATAATGTAACCCCTCTCATCATCGCCTGCTGTCTTTACTCATTCGTTTCTCTGGCGTTGGATTGCAGGCTGTTGTAGATTCCCTTGTATTACGATGGGTTATCGAAACGATTTTCTCGAATCGTTTCAAAACATAGCCAACGTTGATTCACATGGACTTCATTACAACACTTTTAATGTGGAAGCGATTTCTTCGAATCGTTTCGAATAAATCATAAGCCCGATGAGTAAATCCTGTCAATAACCTTTTTACAATTTTCGCGTTTTTTTCTCGAAAAAATGCTTTTTCAAGTCTAAATTTGCATCGAAAGACACTATTATTACGAAAAAATGAAAATTTAGTCAGTGCTATTACAACTTTAATTGACACCAAATCAGGTTTAGATTAACATGGGTTCTGATTTTGCATTCGAATTACGGAAACGTTTCACCAACCGATTTTACTCAGGTTTCACCTGATATTAGGGAGGTTAATATGTCTGAACAACTCAAAGGTTTCATTCAAACGATTACGGAGCAACATTTGAATGTTTTTTCCATTCGCATATTACAAAAAGGGCATCTGCTTGCCCATTGGGACCGAGATAAGGATCAGCGCAGGGTACAACATTCCATCAGTAAATCCTTCACGTGTATGGCCGTTGGTCTTGCGCTTGAAGAAGGTCTGTTACATCTGGATGCCACACTTGGTGATTATTTCACCTATAATTATGTATCCACTACACAGCGCAATCTCCCATCTCCGCAGGAATTGAAACTGCGTGATCTTCTCCGAATGTCTTCGGGACATGACTCTCCCCCTCTTTGGGCTGATGAACGAGCTTCATTGACCGAAAAGGACTGGGCAAAATATTACTTGTCGCTGCCTCTGGACCGGGTACCTGGAGAACAATTTACATACAGCAGCGGGGATACATTTATGATCTCAGCCATGCTACAGGCTGCTACCGGCCAAACCGTGAAAGATTACCTGACTCCACGGTTATTTGATCCACTTGGCATTCATGATGTAGAGTGGGAGACCTCTCCACTGGGGGTAACGCTTGGCTGTGCAGGTCTTTGGATAAGTAATGAGGAACTGAGTCGATTTGGACAATTACTGCTGCAAGAGGGCTTTTGGGAAGGCAGACAGCTTGTACCTTCAGATTGGATTCGACAGGCTACGTCACAGCAGATCGAAACGACTGGAGACGGAGATTGGGGAGAAGGTTACGGATATCAGTTCTGGATGTGTTCCCATGATGCTTACCGCGCCGATGGCGCCTATGGTCAGTTGTGTATCGTAATTCCCTCAAAGGAAGCTGTCATATGTATTAATAGTGAGGAAGAAAATATGCAAGGCATCCTGAATGCCGTCTGGAATGAAGTTTTACCCTTTTACATTCAGGGTTAGTCTACTTATTTTATCTTTTTTCAAATTGCAATTATGGCATTCAATTGAGAATTAAACAAAAAAACGCCACGGGGTCAATGGACCCCATGACGTTATTTCTTATCCGTGTTGTGGAAGCTGAGTCATTTCATCTAAACATTGTGCGCATATGTAACGCTCTTTGAACTCGTTGACTTCCTCGATGGATCCGCAGAAAATACATTTTGGACGATATCTCTCCAAGATAATATGGTCCCCTTGTACTAAGATTTCTACAGGATCTCCCTCATTCATTTGATACCTTTTACGCAAAGATTTAGGCAATACGATCCTACCTAATTGGTCAACTTTGCGAACTACTCCAGCTGGCTTCATAGCTACGGCACACCTCTCCTATCTTACTCTAAATTTCTAGGTACATTTGTACTATGTTTATAGATTCGCCAAGATTTTGTCGAATCCTGCTGGAAATAAACATTTTTTGTCCTTTTTTTTGAAAAATGTTTTTTTACCGAATTCTAGCCGTCATTTATAACCTCAATTTATCCTTCTAACCCGGGGAAATTGAGCTGGCGCAACGCTTCATATACAATAATGGCTGCCGAATTGGACAGATTTAATGATCTAACGTCACCAGTCATTGGCATTTTCATACATGTATCGGGATTCGCGGCAATTAATTCAGGCGGCAGGCCTTTAGTCTCTTTACCAAAAACGAGGAAATCCCCATCCTGAAAATTAAAGTCACTGTATCGGTTCTTGGCCTTCGTAGTTGCGTAGAAGAAACGACCTTCCGGATATTTTTCCTGAACCTCAGCAAATGAGTCGTGATATTCAATATGAACGGCATGCCAGTAGTCCAGCCCTGCACGTTTCAATGTAGCATCATCTGTTCGAAATCCAAGTGGACGAACGAGATGCAGATGGGTCCCGGTTGCCGCACAAGTACGCGAAATATTGCCTGTGTTCGCCGGGATTTCTGGTTCAACCAGAACGATGTGTAAAGCCATATGTGTTCAATCTCCTTTTCATTTTCATGTTGACGACAACCCTCTAATCTTAAAGAAAAGCCCTCCACACGTCAATGTGGAAGGCTCTGGTAAGGCACAGGATTAGACACAAAGGTCCATTACACCGTACCTATACTTAATTATCCATTTGTCTTCTGGAAGTGGCTCATGAAGTCTGTCAGTGCCTTAACACTCTCATAAGGAGCAGCATTATAAATGGAGGCACGGAGACCACCCACACTGCGATGTCCTTTCAGACCTACAAATCCTTCTTCCTCCGAAGCCTTGATGAACTTTTTCTCCAGTTCTTCAGAAGCAAGACGGAAGGTTACATTCATGAGGGAACGATCTTCTGGTTCAACACAACCACGGTAGAAATCACCGGAAGCATCAATTGTGTTATAGAGCAATTCCGCTTTTTTCGTATTTTTTTGCTCAATACCAGCCAGTCCGCCCTGTTCTTCAATCCATTTCAATACTTCATTCACCATATATACCGAGAAGGATGGCGGCGTATTGTACAGGGAGTTGTTATCTACATGTGTGCTGTAACGAAGCATGGTTGGAATCGTTTTAGGCGATTCGCTCACCAGTTCCTCACGAGCAATTACAACCGTAATTCCGGATGGACCCAGATTCTTCTGTGCACCCGCATAGATCATGCCAAACTGATTAAGATCGAATGGTTTACAGAAAATATCACTCGACATATCCGCAATCAGAGGTACTGAACCGGTATCCGGGAACGACTTGAATTGCGTACCTTCGATCGTTTCGTTGGAAGTCAGATGTACATAAGCCGTACGTTCTGGCAAACTCAGATTCGAAACATCCGGCAATTTCATGAACTTCTCTGCTTCTGAAGATGCAGCAACATATGTCTCGCCGATCAACTTCGCCTCAGACAGAGCCTTCTTCGCCCAGCTGCCAGTCATCACGTAACTTGCAGTCTGCCCTGCACCGAGCAGGTTCATTGGCAACATCGCGAACTGAGTGCTTGCACCGCCCTGCAGAAAGAGAACCTTGTATCCTTTTGGATTGCCTAGAAGCGACAACAACCGCTCCTGAGCTTCATTATGTACAGACTCATACACCGCTCCACGGTGAGACATCTCCATAATCGACATGCCTGTATTACGAAAATCTACAAATTCCGCCTGTGCACGCTCCAGTACCTCAAGTGGTAACGCCGCAGGTCCTGCATTAAAATTATACGCTCTTTTTGTCACAAAATCCCCCGCCCTTTCCATCCGTAACTCTGACATACGAAGTAAATATTATCGCTATGATATCAGTATTCTCCATCTGCTTCAAGGGCAATATGCACTGAAGTGTTCAATTCAGGCCATCAAATTCCTTTATCACCCTGCAAAGTTAAAGCACTACATTGTTTAATTCAAGGAAAAGCCTCCGAGATCGTGTCCCGGAGGCTTTAGGTTGGAACAAGAACTGTTCCCCCCGACTGATTAGCAGTCGAAGTAGAGGCTGTACTCGTGCGGATGAATACGGATTGCTACTGCTTTCGCTTCATCACGTTTGAGGTTGATATAGTTTTCAATGAATTCTTTTGTGAATACGCCGCCTTCAGTCAAGAACTCGTTATCAGCTGCCAATGCATCAAGTGCTTCTTCGAGGGAAGCTGGCACACTGCGGATGTTTTCTTTATCTGCATCAGACAGGTCATAGATGTTTTTATCGAGCGGACCATATCCAAGCTCAGTTGGGTTGATTTTGCGTTTGATTCCATCCAGACCAGCCATCAACATTGCGGAGAATGCCAAGTATGGGTTAGCTGTGGAGTCTGGTGTACGGAACTCGATACGACAACCTTTTGGTGTCACAGCTGCAACCGGAATACGAACTGCTGCGGAACGGTTACCTTTGGAGTAAACCAGGTTTACTGGTGCTTCGTAACCAGGTACAAGACGTTTGAATGAGTTTGTACTAGGGTTAGTCAAAGCGATCAGTGCCGGAGCATGGTACAGGATACCTCCGATGTAGTGCAGAGCCATTTCACTCAGGTTAGCATATCCCGCTTTGTCATAGAACAATGGGGAATCGCCATCAAAGATGGATTGGTGAACGTGCATTCCGCTACCATTATCACCGAACAATGGTTTTGGCATGAATGTTGCTACTTTACCATATTGACGTGCAGTGTTGTGCACGATGTATTTGTATGCAAGCAGGTTATCTGCTGTTTTCTTCAGTGTATCAAAACGGAAGTTGATTTCGGCTTGACCCGCTGTCGCCACTTCATGGTGATGACGCTCGATGGACAGGCCTGCTTCTTCCAAAAGACGACACATTTCGCTACGAATATCTTGTTGTGTATCTACTGGCGCTACTGGAACATATCCACCTTTAGTGCGTACTTTGAAGCCCAGGTTTCCGCCTTCTTCTTTGCGGTTGGTATTCCATGAAGCTTCTTCGGAATCTACATAGTAGGAAGAGCTGTTCGTGCCGCTCTCATAACGTACATCGTCGAAGATGAAGAACTCGGATTCAGGTGCGAAGAATGCCGCTGTACCTACACCGCTCTCTTGCAAATAAGCTTCAGCTTTAACAGCGATGCTACGTGGGTCACGCTCATAACGCTCTCCATCCGGAGTGAAGATATCACACATAACATTCAATGTAGGGTGTGCAGTGAACGGATCGACATAAGTCGCTTCAGGGTCTGGCATCATAACCATATCGGACTCTTCAATTCCGCGGAAACCTTGGATAGAAGAACCGTCAAAAGCTACTCCATTTACGAACGTGTCTGCATCAACAGCCGAAGCTGGCAACGAGATGTGATGTGCACGACCAGCTAAATCTACAAAACGAAAATCTACCCACTCGATGTTGTTCTCTTGAATTGATTTCAATACGTTTTCAACCGACATGTATTCGTCCTCCCAAATATTCCGAACATTAAACAACCCCACTAAGAAAATGTCTAAATTCGAATTTTTTCTGTCGTCATTATAAATTTTAAAACATGACATCGTCAATACTTATGTAAGGTATTTTTTGAATGTATGTTAGATATACTCACATTTTATAAATAATCTAAATTCATATAACAACTATATTTATATATATTTAACTGGTTTAATGCGGTAAAGCGACCCTTTTTTATCCTATATTATGGAAAAAACTTCACATCATAAATGTTTCTTATCACCATTGATTAATAAATACGTTCAAAACTGCAAAATATGCAAAAAACCGAGCATCTACCTGATTCCGTTGCAATGAACGAGATCAGAGGAGATGCCCGGAATTGATCCAGACCTTGACTATGAATTCTTATTATACGCCTACACGTGCCGGGAAAAATTCCGCTGGTTGTTTGGCTGTGCTGAATGATTTACCCACGATTGGTGCCAATTTCTCCAGATCCTGCAACAGGTTGGCGAATTGGTCAGGGAACAAGGACTGCACACCATCTCCTGTCATGGAGTTATCCGGATCGGTGTGCATTTCAATGATCAGGCCATTGGCACCCGCAGCAACGGAAGCTTTTGTCATCGGTTCCACCAGTTCACGGCGCCCAGTACCATGACTCGGGTCAGAAATAACTGGCAAATGGCTCAGAGACTGCAGAACAGGGATCGCTGACAGATCCAGCGTATTCCGTGTGTAGGATTCAAACGTACGAATACCACGTTCACACAGCATAACATTTGGGTTACCACCCGCAAGAATGTATTCAGCCGCATTCAACAATTCATCGTATGTCGCACTGAAGCCACGTTTTAACAATACCGGTTTGCCACACTCGCCCAATTTGCGGAGCAAGTCAAAGTTCTGCATGTTACGTGTACCTACTTGCAGAATATCTGCGTACTCGGCGCAAATATCCACATACTCAGGTGTCATGACTTCTGTAATGGTCAGTAGATCATGTTTCTTGCCTGCTTCAGCCATCATGATTAATCCCTCTACGCCCGTTCCCTGGAAGCTGTAAGGACCTGTACGCGGCTTAAATGCACCTCCACGTAACACTTGCCCACCAGCAGCTTTCACAAGCCCGGCAATCTCATCAATCTGTGCAGCGGATTCAACCGCACATGGTCCGCCCATGACAACAAGTTCTTTTCCGCCGATATCTACACCTTTGATGGAGATCAACGTATCTTCCGGATGGAAGTCGCGGCTTGCCAATTTGTAGGACTTCGAGATTTTAACGACATTCTCGACACCTTTCATTTGGCGAAGATGCTCTTGCATTTTAGGTTCAACTTTACCAATCAAACCAATGATAGTACGATCCTCTCCGTGAGAAATATGCACCTGAAGCCCTTCTTTTTCAATAACTGAAACGATATCCTGAATCTGTTCCTCCGGTGTAGCCTTGCCTGCAATAACGATCATATTAATTCCCATCCTTCCTTGTATGAGAGCACAATCATTTCTTAACGTGCGTCTAATTAAATATAAAAACTCTGTCACGCTTAAACGCTTGTTCGCTTTTAAGCTTTTATCCGTTAAAGTGAATATACCATAGTTATCTTATTGCGTCAAGGTACACATTCCTTATCCATATACAAAAAGAACCCTGCTCCACAGGCTCCGACATTCGGATCTGCGTAACAGGATTCTTCTCATTCACATCTCGTTTGCATTTCACATACACTTAGGACTTACTTTAACATTAGCTGTGCCCTACGGTGTACGTGTTTTTTCTCTAACTGGAGGCAGCAGTTTGCTCATGTTCACGGTACGTTTGATCTCCCACGTCTCCGGCTTGTCATGTTCATACTGCTCCAGGTAAAGGATGACTTCCTTCGTAATCGGTGTTGGTGTTGATGCACCCGAAGTAACCGCCACCTTATTTACACCTTTCAGCCATTCTTGCTGAATCTCGGAAACATCGGATACACGGTAGGCCGTAACCCCCGCGATCTCCTCCGACACTTGTGCCAGACGGTTGGAGTTATTGCTACGAGGATCACCCACAACGATCACCAGATCCGCTTGACCTGCCTGTTCAGCAACAGCTTCCTGACGAACCTGAGTTGCGAGGCAAATCTCATTATGAATCTCAGCGCCCGGAAACTTCTCCAGCAAACGGCTCATAATGTGTTTGATATCCCACTGGCTCATCGTTGTCTGATTCGTAATAAGGATTTTGCCTGGAGGTACGTTCAGTTCTTCGATCTCTTCTTCCTTCTCGATCAGATGAACGAGGTCTGGTGCAACACCTACGGCACCTTCTGGTTCAGGGTGATTCTTTTTGCCAATATAGATGATCTGATAACCTTCTGCCGTCTTCTCCCGAATGAGATCATGGGTCTTGGTGACATCAGGGCATGTTGCATCCACTGTTGTCAACCCTTTGTCACGTGCCAGCTTGCGCACTTCAGGAGATACACCGTGAGCTGTGAAAATAATCGTGCCACTCTCCACTTGGCTCAAAATATCCATCCGGTTTGGACCATCCAATGTGATAATACCTTCATCTTCAAAGGAATCCGTCACATGTTGGTTATGCACAATCATACCCAATATATAAATAGGTCGTGGTAAATCCAGATTGCGTGCCGCTTGACGCGCGAGCACCATCGCATCCACAACGCCGTAACAATATCCCCGCGGCGAAATTCGCAGTACTTCCACTTGGTTGCCACCCGCTTTCTTTCTCGGCAACGTTGCCGATGTAATTGCAGTCCTGTCTATTATACCTTTATTCGATAGGCGGAGCAAAGACAACCGGCAACCAGATAATAAAGGTGGTTCCTTCTCCACGTCTGGTCACAACCTCAACCGATCCATGGTGTTCCTCAATAATCCACTTCGCAATCGAAAGTCCCAGACCGATGCCCGGTGTCGCCCCACGGGATTCATCTGCCCGATAGAAGCGATCAAAGATGAACGGCACTTCGTCCCGATCCATCCCAATACCGGTGTCGCTGATACGTAGCCCCACCTGTCCCTTGTATAATACGGCATCCAGCGTCACAGAGCCTTCAGGTGTGTATTTAAACGCATTTTCAATGAAAATAAACAGCATCTGTTGCAGATAGTCCTTACTACCGTTCACATAAATGCCGTTAAGGATGGAGAAATCTCCTGGAAGCCAGTCTGCCTGACGATCCAGAAATTGTGCTCTGCGTGCCACTTCCTGTACGAGAATCTGCAGCGGGATCGGATTCAGTTCAATTTTCTGACCCGTATCCGCTCTCGCCAGCGATAACATGTCGCTGATCAGCCTGCTCATACGTTTTCCCTCGTCCGCCATGTCTTCAATGGCTTCCAGCGACATTTGTTTAACGGTCTCCTCATCCAGATTCGGGCGGTCGGTTCCCTCCTGATCCCATAACTTCTTCAGAAAGTCAACATTCCCGCGAATGGTGGTCAGCGGCGTACGCAGTTCATGGGATGCATCGGATACAAAGCGGCGCTGGGCAGCATTCGTCTCCTCCAAACCACGGAATGACAATTCTGTACGCTCAAGCATATTATTCACCGTTTCAATCAGACGCCCGATCTCATCCTTAGGCCCCGTATATTGAATACGTACACTTAAGTCATCTCCCGATTGAATCTGATTAGCAGCATCAATGACATTCACGAGCGGACGCATCGACTTGCGGGCCAGAACGAGACCTGAGGTAATAGCGAGGGCCATCGCTACCAGCCAGCCAAAAACCAAAATATTAAGCAATGCTTCCAGCAAGCGCTCCTGTGAACTTACATTTGCTCCTACCTGAAGAATTCCACGTACTTCATTGGTACCCTGAAGAGAAAGGGGGAGCTGATTCACCAGAAACGGTGTACCATCCACATAGATCTTGGATATCCCTCGGTCTTTAAGTATCTCATTGGCTTTTAATACCGGAAACTGAATCCCTAGTTTCTCCATATTACCGGAAATTCTGCCTGAACGACTCTGATAATCCCAGAGTTGAATATAGATTTGTGCCTCCTGAAGCTGACTCTCTGTAAATGGGTCCAGGTCCAGCGACTGTGAGAGAGGATTAACACCAATTTGCTCTGTAATCCGGGTACTCTTCACCTTCAATTGCTGTTCGACTTCCTGGTAGGAGTTAAAATAAACAAAGGCATAGATTACAACGCCCCAAAAGATAAGAACAGCCGCCAAAATGCCAGAATACCATGCGGTTAGTCTTAACCGGATGGACATATCAGGAGTCACCTCTCAGAATATAGCCGGCTCCCCGGATGGTCTGGATTAAACGCTTACCACCGTATTCTTCGGTCTTCTGTCTGAGCATGGCAATGTACACTTCAAGCACGTTGGACTCACCGCTATAATCATAACCCCAGATTTTATCCATAATCAGATCACGGGACAGTACCCGTCTTGGATTTTGCATGAACAGATTTAACAGCTCGAATTCCTTGGCCGTCAGCTCCAGACGTTGCCCATCTCGGAATACTTCACGTGAGTCATTGTCCAAAATGATATCTTCATACATTAAGCGGTTGTCCGGCGTACCCCCACTATCAGACTTGCGGCGCAGCAATGCCCGGACACGTGCCAATAATTCTTCCAGCGCAAAAGGTTTTACAAGGTAGTCATCGGCTCCCGTGTCCAGTCCGGTCACCCGGCTCTGTACTTCATCCTTGGCTGTCAACATCAGCACAGGCACTTTGCTGCCTGCTTCTCTCAATCTCCGACATACCTCAAATCCGTCAATCTGCGGCATCATCACATCCAGCACAACGATGTCCGGCTCCTTGTCCATCAGTTTGCTGAGGCCTTCGGCTCCATTGGAAGCGGTCTGTACCTCATATCCTTCAAAAGCCAGCCCCCGGCGGAGCATGGATACAATTTTTTCGTCATCATCCACAATCAAAATAGTTGAACGCATGGTCTTTCTCCTTTATCCTAACGTTTTATCCCATTGTAACAGGCAGAAGCACAATCTGCATCTTCAAGTAAAAGTCTCCAGTCAAGCGTGCTCCATTGTTATCCCGTTAGTTCAGGGCAAAAAAACGGAAGGGCCTTCAAACCCTTCCGTTCTGTTAATCCTTGCCCCATATTTATGGTTGCTGCTGTTGTGTGCCTGTTGTTTGTGAAGTATCAAAATCATTTTTGTTGCCGATTTTGATTTTCAGATCCATTTTCTTACCGTCACGCACCACGTTTAATGTCACTTCACTGCCGATTTCCTGTTTCTTGATAAAATCAATCAGATCCTGACTTGTGGCGTACGGCGTACCGTTGGCACCTGTGATGATGTCATATGCACGAAGATCTGCTTGGTAAGCCGGTGATTGGAAGATCGTGCTGGCTACGACAGAACCTTCGGTAATATCTGTTCCCATTTGTTTAGCAACTTCAGGCGTGAGAGCCATCAGAGATGCACCGATAAAGGGTACTGGCTCTTTAGGAACTTCTTTGTTCTCTTTAAGATATTTAACAGCTTCAGAGATGACGCTCGACGGGATTGCAAAACCAATACCCTGTGCATCTGCGCTTACTGCAACGTTCATTCCGATAACTTCCCCATTCAGGTTAAGCAACGGACCACCCGAGTTACCCGGATTAATCGAAGCATCTGTTTGCAGCAAATGGCTGTACTCACGTGTTTTTCCTGTTTCTTCATCTGGAATGCTGATCGTACGTTCTTTGGCACTCAGTACACCTGCTGTAACGGTGTGTTCGAATCCTTCAGGGTTACCGATAGCTACAAGCCACTCACCGACTTGAGTACTATTGGAATCACCCAGTGGAGCTACAGGGAACGCATCGTCACCACTGTTTTTCTCAATTTTTAATACAGCTAGATCCAGATCAAAGCTGCTTCCTAGCAGTTTAGCTTCATAAGGCTTGCTGTTGTTCTCCAGCGTTACCTGGATTACGTCTGCACCCTGAACAACGTGTTGATTCGTCAGGATATATCCTTCTTTGTCAAAAATGAACCCGGAACCAATGCCCATAGGCACAAGCTGATTACTGCCTTGTGGTTGCTGGCTTTGGCCTTGATTGCCTTCCGTTCCGCCGCCATTACCAAAGAAGTATTGGTACAGCGGATCACTTGTATTTGATCCACCCTGACCCATTCCTGTACGTGAGGACTGCTTCGCGAGTGTTTCGATTTTGACGACAGCCGGACTTGTACTTGTTACTACGGAAGACACATCTTCTTTGCCTGTTGGCAGTAACGACGCTGTCACATTGTTGCCTCCGCCTGTGTTTGTGGACGCTTCCTGTCCAGAGCTTTGATTACCTGTGTTCGTAAGTGCAGTCTCCGGTGTGAACATGTTTGTTCTATCGGCTGTGTACATGAGAACGGTAATGACCAGCATACCGGCAATAAAGGAAAATAGAAGTGATCTTACGGAAGAGCGCGGCTTGCGGTTATTATAGTTCCAGTTGCCTTTGCCGCCATTCCCTTGATCTCCACCGTTACCTGAACCGTTTCCGCCGCCTCCTGATGATCTTTTCGCTTGTTCGGATGATTCACTATTATAGTAAGTAGGTACCGGTCTCACCGGATCAGGTTTTGTAATCTCTACATTTCCTTCTTCACGCTGATTATTGCTTCCCGTGTGATTTGCTGTATCTTCCTGATTCACGGACTGAAAAGGTCCATAAGAATAATAATAGGAGGATTCGTCCGTTCCGGAAGAATTGCGATTCTCCGTTTGTTTGATTTCATTTTCCTCGTCTTGACGGTTCGATCTATAGTTGCGTTCGTCCATGCCTCTCTACCTCCCAATCTCTTATTCACAAGAGATATTCTTTAACTGTTCTTATTTTGTACTTTAAACCTTAACCGTACCTTAAAAACAATTAAAAAGGAGATAAAAGCACGTAAGAATAGATTCTTTTCCCCGTCATGACAGCATTTACCCTTTCGTTTTCACCCAACCCTGACGATGCGCATAGATGGCCAATTGTGTACGATCATCCATCTCACATTTCATCAGCAGATTACTCACATGTGTTTTGACGGTTTTGATACTGATATGTAATTCTTCTCCAATGTCTTTGTTGGTCTTTCCCTCTGCAATAAGCAGCAACACTTCCTTCTCCCGTTCAGTCAGACCTGATTCACTCTCTCTCGCTGTACGTTGCCTGATTCCCCGAGTTAATGCCTGCGACACATCACCTGTCATCACAGGCATACCTCTGTAAGCCCCTTGAAGAGCATAGATCAGTTCTTCAGCAGAGACTGTCTTGAGTACATAACTTACCGCACCCGCTTCAATCGCTTGCACGACAAGATCATCTTCCAGAAAACTGGTGAGCATCACAATCTTCATCCCTGGAAATTCAGTCATGATGGCTTGTGTTGCTTCAGCGCCATTCATTATGGGCATCATCAGATCCATGAGGATCAGGTCCGGCATTTCACTATCATTTAACTTACGCAACTGATCAAGTGCATCCTGCCCGTGACCCGCTTCTCCCATCACATGAAAAGTAGGTTCCAGCATCAGATACGTTTTCAGCCCCATTCGTACCATGTCATGGTCATCCACAATCATTACGTTTACTTTCCCACTCATTCCGTCTCCCCCTCTAGATCATTCAGAAACATTCGGAAATTTCGGGATCAATACCCTTACCGTCGTTCCCGCTCCCGGCTTTGATATAATCTGAACTTGTCCCCCAAGCTTCTCCGCCCGTTCACGCATGGTAGATAAACCATATGAACCTGGACGCTCAGCTTGCTGCAAAAATCCCTGACCATCATCGCTGATGCTCATGCTGATTTGATGTTCACTCTCCCGTATGGACAGACTGACCACTCCCGCCTCTGCATGCTTCACGACATTGGCAACCGCCTCCTGAATAACAAGAAACAGCTGGTGCTCAATGGCATCCGAGATTCCGCCATCCAGTTCCAGCTCTTTCACACCTTTAAGACCATTCTGCCTGCAATAATCAGGAAACCAGCTATCCAGTGCAGCGGTGAGGTCACGCCCTTCCAGCTCCACCGGTCGAAGTTGGGCAATCAGTCCTCGCATCTGACGCTGTGCAATATGTGACATCTGGATCAACTGGTCCAGTACTTTACCACCATGTTCCGGATTCATCTCCAGCAGACGCGGCAAGGACGAAGCCGACATATGCATGGCAAACAGCTGCTGGCTCACCGTATCATGGAGGTCCCTTGCCATACGTTTGCGTTCTTCCAGTACAGCGCGCTCCGAGGCTTGTTCCTTCTCGATGACTTCCTGCTCACCAAGGCGCTGAAGCAGTCTCATCTTTTTCTCAATCGAATCCATCATGACATTGAACTCCTGATAGACACGACCGAATGAAGCGTCATCTGCTTCAGGCATGCGCACCGCCAGATTACCCTTGGACACTTTCAACATGTTGAGATCAAGCAGATCGATCTTGCGTTGAAGTCGTAATGCAGCGATATATCCGGTGATAACGGTGGCCAGCACAACAACGGCAACATAGGTCCATGCCCGCTGACGACCAGCCACCATCAATACCTCTCCATACAATAGATAGAATCCGCCCAGCGTAATCAGACCAGTTAGCGCAAAATACATCATCAGTTCCCATTTATTAGCCTTGAGAATCGTTCGAATCATGCGTTAACCCACCTTATTCACTTTGACGTCTCCGATAAACACACTTACAATAATCCGTACCTTTTTGCTTGCTTCATGGTAATGGGCAGTTTCCGCCTGGGCACTACTCAGGAATCCGCCGCGTTTCTGGTTCAACAGTGACATGTCTCCAATGAACGAATTCGTCGTCACCGTCACACCCAGGTCCATATCCTCTGGTACAAATACTTTCACATCACCGATAAATGAAGAAATAACAATCTTTGTCTCCCCGTAAGGAATCTGTGCCTTGGTCAAATCAATTACGGTATCTCCGATAAAAGCCGAGATATTCATTGGTTTTAACGAGAACACTTCCTGCCCCATGTACAGATCACCGATAAACGCTGATTTGTTAATTGTATTGCCACTGCCATAATCCCCATAACCATTTCCGTAGCCATCATCATAATGTTCTTCATATCCGGTATCGTTAGAGTTATACGATTGATGTTTCTTCTTATACTGTGGTCCTTGTGATGATGAATCCGTTGCCCCTGTGAAATGAGGGCCATGTGGGTCATTCTTCTGTTCCTGTTTTGGTTTGCCAAATGTTTTCTCGAACTGTTCGTCAAACGACGACGGCATCTCTAAATCCTCCGGAGACAACGGTTTATAAGGTTGCTCAGGTGCTGGAGGCGGCTGCATCTTGTCATGATGTTTCCGATCACGACGTCGTGGCCCAATCAGTACAAACAATCCTCCGCCAATCAGCATAACCGGAATCAGATAACGGATGAACTCCCCCATAGAGTAATCAATCCATCCCAGGTTACGGGCTAGAAAGTAACCACCGATCGCCAGTACAATTGCCGGTCCAATAAAGGCATAACCCCCGTTGCGACGAATCTCTGAGATTCCTTTGACCCCCCACCAGATTAGAAATAACGGCCAATATGTTCTGAAAATATATCCTACATCAATGTCATATCCCAATTGTTTGAACAAGATC
The DNA here is from genome assembly GCF_018614975.1 of Paenibacillus polymyxa. Taxonomy (GTDB): domain Bacteria; phylum Bacillota; class Bacilli; order Paenibacillales; family Paenibacillaceae; genus Paenibacillus; species Paenibacillus polymyxa_E. The sequence goes on from NZ_JAGGNR010000014.1 coordinate 257,628, forward strand.
ATCGCACCAATAGCAATAAGAGGTATGCCTACCCACCAGCGGTCACGCGTAGATCGTTTCATCGCTCATGTCTCCTTTGTCTGTATTATGTATCCAGTGTAACTCAGACAAGACAATGAGAACAGCGGCGGCAGATGGAAGTCATCTCGGTCTCGAGACGGAGATGGTAGGATATTTATGTAAAAAAATTCGTATATGTAAAACACCCCGGAGCTGCTGCTCCAGGGTGCTGAATCTTTATCTTTAATTATTTCTGGAATTTCCCTGCTCGGCCTACTTGGCCTGCTTTGCCTACTTGACCTGAATGGCCTAATTGCCCTGTTTGACCAGTGTTTTCTACACCGAACTCGGCATTGAATTTTTCATCAGGTGTTTGGAAATTGTCTTTTACTTTGTTTTGCTCAGATTGCTTCACTTTAGATGCTGCACCGTTTGTTACTCCATGTTCCTGACCAAACTCAGCATTGTACTTCTCGTTTGGCGTTTGGTACCCTTGAGATTTCTTAGCCACAACGAATCACCTCTCTCTTCATATTTACGCTGCATTGCTGCAGCGCGGGGTTCGTCCCCAGTCAGTATTATGTGAAGAGAGCACTTCAGTTATTCATGTTCACATGTAAAATTAAATGGCCTTGTCCAGCCAGGAGTCCGGTACAGATTTGTACACATCAATTGCATCGGCCAACTCGCTGAGCATCTTTTCTGTGCATTTCCCAGCGCCTTGCCTGATCACCTGTACCTCCACATCCTTTTTGCCCCACTCTTTGTACACTTGCTTGGTTGTCGGGAAATACAGATCGATTTTATTACCTTTGATCGCTGAACCCGTATCTGCAACAATCCCGTATCCATAGCCCGGAATATACAGAATGGAGCCCATTGGAAACAACTTCGGATCAGCTGCAATCGTGGAGACTGTTTCTTTATCACGACGTACCTTTACACCGGAATACGTAATTCCGTATTGCGGGTGTTTGGGTCCTTTGCCTGTAGACTCCACACCTGCCGTATATCCCGTTGCTGTAACCTTTTGTGTACCCAGGATTTGTTCTGAACGCGGAGCAAGCACCGGCATAGACGGATCTGCCACTTGTTTCTCTGGAAGCTCAGGCCTTGGAATGACTATCGGCTGTGGTGACCACAGTAAAGCCATATACACCATGGTGGTAAGCTGGGCCCCATCGCTGTATTGATGGCTGACCTGTTCTGGAAATTCTTGATCAGACTTGCTCGTAGTTCCAATAATCGGACCTTCAATGCCGCTGCTCTGACTCTCGACATGCAGTACTGCACTTTCCTCTTCAAATGTATAAGCATCCGCCTGATTCAGGCTGATCATCATTCCGGCGAACATTACACAGCCAACCAATAAACCCCGTATATGTTTCTTTTGAATTGAGAATTGCTTTTTCATTGTATAACCTCCCCCTCACTGCAAAGGTTTTCCAAAAAGCAATTAATCTATACTTTTCACAGCAAACACTACGAAAAAACGCCTGAATAACATAGGTTAATCCCATGTTATCCAGGCGTTATTCAGAGTGATCAGCGCAACTTATGCACTGGTTATCTGATAGATTATTTGTTCATTTATACCAAACGTGTTGCAATTTCTTCTTTCAATTGAGCGATAATTTCATCGACGGGTTTCATGCCCAGATCGCCTTCTCCACGCTTACGCACGGATACTGCTTCTGCATTACGCTCATTCTCACCAACAACAAACATATAAGGCATTTTCTCAAGCTGCGCCTCACGGATTTTATATCCAAGCTTCTCATTCCGCAGATCGGCTTCAGCAGAGATTCCCGCACGTTTCAGCTTCGCTTCCACTTCACGCGCATAATCGTCGAAGTTTCCGGATACCGGGATCACTTTTGCCTGAACCGGAGACAACCACAGCGGGAAAGCTCCTGCAAAGTTCTCCAGCAAGAATGCTGTGAAACGTTCCATTGTACTAATTACACCGCGGTGAATAACGACCGGACGATGTTTCTGTCCGTCATCTCCCACATATTCAAGTTCAAAGCGCTCAGGCAACAGGAAGTCCAGTTGAACTGTAGACAATGTCTCTTCTTTGCCCAGGGCTGTTTTGATCTGTACATCCAGCTTCGGACCATAGAATGCCGCTTCACCTTCAGCTTCATAGAATGGAAGATCAAGCTCTTCCACAACTTCACGCAGCATGCGTTGCGACATCTCCCACATCTCGTCGTTCTGGAAGTATTTTTCGGTATCCTGCGGATCGCGATAGGACAGACGGAAACGGTATTCGTTGATACCGAAATCCTTATAGACAGTTTGAATCAACTCGATAACACGAGCGAACTCTTCTTTGATCTGATCCGGGCGTGCAAAAATATGTGAGTCGTTCAGTGTCATTGCACGTACACGGTGCAGACCTGTTAATGCCCCCGACATTTCATAACGGTGCATCATGCCAAGCTCTGCAATACGGATTGGCAGATCACGGTAGCTGTGCATGCTGGACTTGTACACCATCATATGGTGTGGACAGTTCATTGGACGGAGAACGAGTTCCTCGTTATCCATAACCATTTTCGGGAACATATCTTCCTGATAGTGCTCCCAGTGTCCCGATGTTTTGTACAATTCCACGTTACCCAGAACCGGTGTGTATACATGCTGGTATCCAAGGCTTTCTTCCAGATCCACAATATAACGCTCCAGAGTACGGCGCAGCTTCGCACCGTTAGGCAACCAGATTGGCAGGCCTTGGCCGACCAGTTGGGAGAAGGTGAACATTTCCAGCTCTTTACCCAGCTTGCGGTGATCCCGTTTGCGAGCTTCTTCGAGGTAGTGCAGATGCTCGTCCAGCTGTGCTTTTTTCACAAAAGCCGTACCATAGATGCGTTGAAGCATTTTGTTTTTGCTATCACCACGCCAGTAAGCACCCGCGACATTCATCAGTTTAAACACTTTGATTTTGCTAGTTGATGGTACGTGAGGGCCACGACACAAGTCGAAGAATTCACCTTGCTCATAAATCGTGATTACGCTGTCCTCAGGCAAGTCACGAATCAACTCAAGTTTGTAAGGATCGCCCACTTCTTCAAACGTTTTGATCGCGTCCTCGCGGCTAACTTCCTTACGTACAATTGGCAAGTTCTCGTTCACAATACGTTCCATTTCCTTTTCGATCTTTTGCAGATCTTCAGGATTGAGCGCATGTTCGAGATCCATATCATAGTAGAAACCATCTTCAATGACAGGGCCGATACCGAGGCGCACCTCTTTGTTACCATATAAACGTTTCACTGCTTGAGCCATCAAATGAGCTGTACTATGACGCATTACTTCAAGTCCTTCTGGTGAATCCAGAGTTACGATCTCCACCAATGCTCCCTCATGAAGTGTTGTGGACAAGTCCACCACGATACCATCCAGCTTGCCGGCTACGGCATTTTTGCGCAATCCACTGCTAATTGAAGCGGCTACGTCCTCAATGCTGCTACCATCCGCGTACTCACGTACCGAACCATCCGGTAATTTAATGTTCACTGCCATTTGTCTCATTCCTCCTGTTAATGTAACCTTCGTGTCCAGATATTTATGGACTGATTATCTATTGCTATTCCAGTCATTTTGCAAAGGAACGCAAAAAACACCCGTCCCGGCAAAGGGACGAGTGATATATACTCGTGGTTCCACCCTAATTCAGCTGATTCATCCATATTCGGAAATACAGCCCTCATTGGCATGACGATAACGGGCATGACCCGGCAGATCCTTACTCGCGGATAATCCCAATAAAGGCGATGTTCTACTCCACTTTCAAAATTGCAGCTACAAAGGGGTAAACCATACGTGATATCCGGAGGAAATTTCAGCCTGGGTTCCTCTCTCTGCACCGATCTTGCGTGTGGTTGTTGTCTTTGTCAACGCTTTTGGTTCAATGGTTCACATGAAAATTCATGGATCAACAGTTATTATAATTGCCGAGATCACTTGCGTCAAGACCTGTCAACAATCCTGAGCGCAGCACTTCGCATTCCGGGCAATGATGACATATTTGTACTTTGTCTTCAAAGATCTGGCATATGGTCGAGATGATTGGCAGCTCCGGGGTACGTGTATGAAGCATGACTTTCTCAGGAGAGATCGAGATGAGTGTACTTACAATCATATCTTCAATATCCATCTCCAGTTCCAGACCCGGCATTTCCACAACAACCTGTTCATCCTTTTGCACGGGTAACAGATTAAGTCCAGCATCCAGGACCTGAAATTCATGCATTCCCTTGTGTACAAGATGAACCAGAGGTACTTTGGCTTCTTGAAAAAACACAAAATATTTTAACAGCCCCATAAACTCTTCATACTGCCGATCCATCCAGAACTCATCCAGCGCATACTCCACTAATTCCTGAAGCTCCTGCTTATATGGCCGTATGCGGAAGTTGATAATACCTTCAAGGTGAAAAAAGTGAACATCCTCCAGATCCTGCCGTAGTCCACTGGCTAACGTAGTACGGCGGCGCTCCCGAAGTCCGGGCTGATCCAGATCACCATTTAATAGAAGTGGCATACAGATTCGATTGACCTTCTCCACCTCATGCTCATCCATGACAGAACATGCCTTGGCGATCATATCCTCTACCATGCTCCGTTCTTGTGTCTCCATAATGAAGTCGGCGAGTCCAAGGGAGAGCAGATCACTGATCCGGGGAAGCCATTGCTGAAAATCTTCGTGATTCTCATTCCCTCTGCACACCCAGCTTGCTCTTCCATCATTATGTTTGAAGGTGAGCCGAAATCCTCTTTTACTTATATGTAAACCTTTGGTTTTTTCCTTGACACAACGATAAAATTGATCCGCTTCCTCTTGCCCTGATACATTGGTCCATACAGCAAACAGTTCCACAAGAATCACTCCTTTCCTTCCTGTTCAAAGTATATGGCAAGGCCGATGGGGATATACGAAGCGGATTGATGGAAAGCGTGTCATGATTTCTCAGTATATTATGAAGAGGTTTGGAGTTAAGACAAAAATGTGTTATTATTTTAATAACAGTATGTTTCACGGAAAAGGAGGGAAGCCAAAATGACACAACAACCTAGAATACTCCACTACACGATCATTATCATTTTGTGCGTTTTCCAAGCCTTGTGCTTCCCTATTCCGATGCAGTCCGAATCTGCCGTTGGGGTGTCTGTAGAAGCAACTTCCAACAAGGAAGTGCTGTTGCAAATATCCGAATCCCAGCAGAAACCTGTCATTCGCAAACACCCACAAGTCATGTCCAAGCTAATTGCGGTTACGCATAATAAGCCTGTCTTTCTTGTCCTCGCATTGTTATTGATGCTGCGAATCCCTACAACGGGTCTGTCCTTTAAACCGTGGTATTGTCTGTTTAAACGCAGATTATTTCTTCTACCTATTAAATTCACCAGCATGTATGTATCCCTCACCCCTATAGCACCAAAATACGTGAACGCTCTTCACTAGCCGTCAAGACGTATTTTACAGGTTGCTTTTGCATGGAGACACCTCTGTATTTAAAGACGGTGTGCTTGTGCATAACTTATAACCCTTTTAGCACACGTTAGATAAACCAATGTTTATGACAGTACCTATTTTTGTTGTACCCACACCTACAAATTCAAATCATATGGCTGTGTCAGGAATTTCTGGCTCTGTTTACCCGCATCTTTTTGATGTTCCTTCGAGCAGCAGATTAATCATTTTCGGGAAATAAGCCTGTCTTCTATGGCCAGCCCCTAATTATAAGGAGGCAACAATCCATGGATGTACGCGAAACAGACTTGCCGGGAATCGGCAAAAAATTTCAGATTGAAACAAGCAGCGGTGATAAAATTGTCATTATTATCCACGATGACGGGCGCCGGGAAATGTACCACTTCGAGTATGATGATCCTGATCAAAGCATCTCGATGATCACACTTGACGATTACGAAGCACGACAGATTGCTGCTATTGTTGGCGGATTAACTTACAAACCAAAACAGCTTGAAAATATTGAAGTAACGTTTGACGACCTGATTATCGAATGGTACAAAATCGAACCATCCTTCGGAAGTATCGGCAAATCCATCGGTGAATTGGACGTACGTCAAAACTCCGGGGCAACGGTTATCGCCGTTGTAGAGAAAAATCACAAAAAACATATCAGCCCAGGTCCGGAGGTCGTTATCAGTGCAGAATCCACGGTGGTAGCCGTTGGCGAACGCAATCAGCAGAAACTGTTTAAATCCCTCCTCCTGACTGGAAGGGGGTAAATAGATGGATCATCTGATATTCGAAGTAGGTCTGGCCCTTGTGCTCATTGCGGCAGCCGGCCTTTTATCGGCAAAACTAAGATTTTCGGTCGTTCCGTTTTATATTCTGATCGGGATGGCCGTTGGGCCTCATGCCATGCACATATGGCATCTGGACTTCCGCTTTATTGAAAGTCAGCCTTTTATTGAATTTATGGGTCGGATCGGTATTCTGTTCCTTCTCTTCTACCTTGGACTTGAATTCTCGGTAGGTCGTTTAATTAAATCGGGTCGCTCTATTGCAGTTGGCGGCTCGATCTACATCGGCATTAACTTTACGCTGGGATTAATATTCGGTTTTATGTCCGGTTTCCCAGTTGCAGAAGCACTTATTATCGCAGGTATAACTACCATCTCTTCCAGTGCCATTGTGGCCAAGGTACTCGTCGATTTGAAACGAACGGCCAACCCGGAAACAGAGATGATATTGGGTATTATTATGTTCGAAGATGTATTCCTCGCTGTATATATCTCGATCTTATCCGGACTTGTGCTTAGTGACTCATCCTCCATCGGAGGCGTCATCATGTCCGCACTTATTGCTCTCGGGTTCATGCTTATCGTAATTATCCTTGGACGCAAAGCAACACCGCTACTAAACAAATTGCTTAAAATTCGATCGAATGAGCTATTCTCTCTCGTTGTATTCGGAGCCTTGTTCCTGGTAGCTGGTTTCTCTGAAACCATTCATGTTGCCGAAGCGATCGGTGCATTACTGGTTGGTCTGGTGCTTGCTGAAACAGAACATGCGAAACGGATTGAGCACTTGATTCTACCCTTCCGTGACTTCTTCGGAGCAATCTTCTTCTTCAGCTTTGGATTGTCCATTGATCCGTTATCCCTGGGTGGCGATGCCGTGTGGCTGGCTCTGATTGCAGTTGTTATTACATTGTTCGGTAACTTCCTGGCCGGTATGCTGGCCGGACGCAGTGCAGGACTATCGCCCAAAGCATCGGCCAATATCGGATTAACCATTGTGTCACGGGGTGAATTTTCCATCATCTTGGCGAACATGGGTAAAGCCGGGGGGCTGTTGCCAATGATTCAACCGTTTGCCGCGCTCTATGTCCTAATTCTAGCCATTCTGGGTCCTTTATTAACCAAAGAGTCCAAACATGTGTTCCGTTTATTGGATAAAATATTCAAGTTCAAAGATCCTCGGAAAAAGAAAGAAGAACCAAAGGTTCTGCAGAAAGAAGGATAATTCCCTATGTCTGTGCAGAACAGACATACTATCGTACTTCGCGGCTCTACGCCGACCTTTCTGTGATTAACCCAGGGGGATGGCTCGAAAGCCGCACTAAGGAGGATGACCTATGAAAGCACCTCTGATATCGGCTAATCCGGTGCCAAACACCGCCAAGACCAGGATATCGTCTACCCGCCGCTGGTTAAACCTGTTTCTCGTGATTGCGGGCGGAATTCTGGCCTCCGTGGGACTCGAATTGTTTTTACACCCCAATAAGATTATTATTGGAGGCATTACAGGCATTTCCTCACTCTTCGCCCACTGGACTGAAATGAGGATAGGATTGTTCCTATTTTTATTCAATGTTCCGTTTATATTTCTGTCTTACAAGATTGTGCAGAAGAAATTTGTACTGGTTACTGTTCTAGGTCTGGTTGTCTTTTCGATCGGTGCCATTGTGCTTCATCCCATGCCGCCACTTGTAGAGCATCCGCTGGCTGCCGCCATGTTTGGCGGATTATGCCTCGGACTCGGAATCGGGCTCGTCGTGCGGTATGGTGGGACACTGGATACGCTGGAAATCGGTGATCCGTCTTCCCGCCCACCTGAACGTGTATTTAGCGGAAAACGGATGCTTATCGAAAAAATAATCATGCTGCTTAACTTGTTGATACTGACAGCCGCTGGTGTTGTCTTTGGCTGGGACCAAGCGATGTATTCCGTAATCGCCTACCTTATTGCTTATGAGATGGTGTACATTGCGTTCAGGGGCTTCTCTTCCAAACGCAAAGTATGCATTTTGACCACACAAAGCTCTCAAGTTGAAAAAGCTGTACGCAAACGGCTGCGCCGTGAACCTGGAACGCTGGAAGCCACTTCTGGCTCAACACAACTCGCGATGGCTGAAGGATGGATCAGGCAGATCCCGGGTGCACTTTATTATGAGGTACATGTGCTGGAGATGATCTGGTTGAAGTCCATTGTGCGTCACATTGATCCACATGCAGGCATTGTGACAAATCCAGAAAAATAATAGCTCATGTAAGTTGAACTAAAGATATTTACACTGACACTACGATGACAGAACAACCTTCCAATCGCTGTTATCCCCAGATTTTTTCGATTCCCTTTTTTGAAGGGGAAAATCCGGGGATAAAGGCGAACGCTTCGCTTTTTCAGGTTTTTTCTGTCCTCTTCGTTATCGTGTAATTTTAATTCAACTTACAAAAAACGCTCTCTTCCCCTATGGATGGACAGTATTGTCCAACAAGGTCAGAAAGCGTTTTTTTCTGTTATCAGACTTACTTGTTATTATAGCTCAACGATGGCTTTGACTACATGTGAATCTGGCAATAACCATTGATCTATTGCAGTAGGTAACTCATTAAATTCCACTCGGTGTGTGATATACCCATCCATGCTTAATTTCTTTTGACGCAAGGTCGACAGGACTTGTTCAAAATCTTCACGGGTTGCGTTTCGACTGCCCAGGATGCTCATCTCCCGCTTGTGAAATTCGGGGTCATGAAAGGTAATATCTGCTTTCACCAGTCCCACAAAAATGAGTTGACCACTATGCGCAACATATTGAAGCGCCTCATTCATGGAATTCACATTACCGGTTGCATCAAAGACAGCTGTAGCATAGTCACCTCCCGTAATTTTAGCCACTTGTTGTACAGTATGTTCATTGGCCTGTACCAAGTCATCCGCTCCAGCCCAAGTCCGGCTAAGCTCCAGCCTGTCCAAGTTACGGTCAACGGCAATAACACGGGCACCTGCCTGTTTGGCAAATGCCATCACACCCAATCCAATCGGTCCAGCTCCAATTACAACCACATGCTCACCAGGCTTAATTCCGGCTCTCCTGACGGCATGGGCTCCAATGCTTAATGGCTCTACCATTGCTGTCTCATCCAGTGTCAAACCTTCTGCTGAGAGCAAATGTGACACAGGCACGCTAATTTTTTCTCTCATGCCTCCGTCTACGTGCACACCCATGACTTGCATGGACGCACAACAATTGGTTTTTCCACTGCGACATGCAATACAGTGACCGCAGTGCAGATACGGAATAATACTTACCTGATCACCAGGCTGTAACCCAGCCTCGTTTGGACCGATTTCTTCAATAACAGCAGCAAGTTCATGACCCAGAACACGAGGATAGGTAAAGAATGGCTGGTTGCCTTTGTACGCATGCAGATCCGTTCCACAGATCCCAATCCGCCGAATGGCAACCAACGCCTCTCCTTCTGCTCGTTCTGGTTGAGGCAGGTCCTGGAGCTTCAATTGATCTATTTCTTCACATACAATGGCTCTCATCGTTGTTCCCCCTTGGATGCTTCTGCTGTCGTGTTGCTTGGCTTCGTATTATATTCAGGTCGTCCGCTTGACCACGTCTCGTTATGCAATGGAGCAAGAATGCGTAGCACTTCATCCAGCAGACTCTGATCTATCGGTTCTTCTATCCAGGCTGCATTATTGAGGATATTGCGCTGGCTGGCACTGCTCACCAGTGTTGTCGGAATTCGTCCATTCGACGTGGAGAATTGCACGGCCAGCTTGGCAATGTCACTGCCTTGTTCTGCACAGAAGCGGGCAGCCTTCAGGCAGAGCTGTTTCACCCGATCATCTGCCGGATGCCAGGCAGGAGCCCCTCGGGTACTCAACAAGCCCATAGAAAGAGGCGAAGCATTGACGAGGCCAATTTCTTTTTTTTCCAACAGGGGCAATAACGATAATAATGAGGTATCATTCAATGAATAATGACAATACGAGATGATCGCATCCGCATCGATCTGTGGCAGAACCTTCTCGAACAACGGTATGGGCAATCCACAAATGCCCGCATGTCGTATAACTCCCTGCTCTTTCAGACGCTGCAACGTTGGAAAGGCTTCTTCGATAATAATCTCTGCTGGCACAAATTCAATATCATGCAGGAACAGAATGTCGATATAGTCTGTATGCAGTCGATCCAGGCTCTCTTGCACGCTATCCAGAATCCGCTGACGTGAAAAATCAAACTCATTTTCCCCATACCGTCCGGCTTTGGTTGATAACATATATGAACTGCGCGGCAAGCTGCGGATGGCTTCACCCAACACTGTCTCCGCCTTTGTCAGCCCGTAGTAAGGCGAAACGTCTATGTAATTCATTCCGGCATCTACAGCAGCATGTACAGTACGAATTCCCTCGTCCCGGTCAATGTCCCGAAATACAGAGCCAAGTGAGGATGCTCCAAAGCTCAATACAGGAACGTCCAGTTCTGTCTTTCCAAGTGTTCTTCTCTTCATTGGTTTGCCCCTTCCAGCGTGTCTGACTACACAAGTTCCCTTTCATTGTAACAGTTCAATTTCAATATAAAATATCGGCAATTGCGTAATATGTACTGTTTGATGACCTCGAACCGCAGGAAGAAATTAAAAAGCCCGCCGTCTCTCCAAACGGAGTAGTCAGCGGGCTTAGCTTCATAAATACTTATCAAACGATCAGCAGTTATGGGAATAGTATTCAAAATAATCAGGATTAGTTCTGCATTACGAAATCTTCATGCACGGAATTCTCTTCGTCGAACATGCGCACAATCTCGTATCGAGTGTTACGTTGTGCCGGAATATAACCCGACTCTCGAATTAAACGCAGAATGGATTCAATGTTAACTTTGTAAGTTGCACCAGCAGCAGATACAACATTCTCTTCAATCATCGTGCTACCGAAGTCATTACAGCCAAATTCAAGCGACTTCTTGCCGATCTCAGGACCCATGGTTACCCAGGAGGATTGAATGTTCTTGATATTATCCAGTACCAGTCGGCTGATGGCTACAGTCTTCAAGTACTCTTCCGGAGTCTGACGCTCCAGCTTAAGGTTGGTATTATCTGGCTGGAAAGTCCAAGGAATGAACGCCAGGAAACCTTCGGAATCATACTTGTTCGCAATACATTCGTCCTGAGCTTCACGTACGCGGAGCAAGTGTAATGCACGCTCTTCCATTGATTCACCAAGGCCGATAACCATCGTTGCCGTAGTGTTCATGCCGATACGGTGTGCAGTTTGCATAACGTCCATCCAATCCCGCCATGAACCTTTCAAGCGGCTAATCTTCCGACGTGTGCGGTCATCCAGAATTTCAGCGCCGCCGCCAGGCAAGGAATCCAGTCCAGCTTCGTGAATGGCACGGACAACCTCTTCCAATGTAAGACCATCGGATACTTCAACCATTTTCATAATCTCCGCTGGGGAGAAAGAGTGCATCGTGATGTTCGGGAAACGCTCTTTGATGGCTTTCAACAGGTCTGTATAATAGCTGAAAGGCAAGTTTGGATTCGTTCCACCTTGCATCAAAATCTCGGTACCATTCACATCTTCCGTTTCCTGAATCTTCTGGAAAATGACTTCGTCCGGAAGCACATAACCTTCATCCGAACCAGGTCTGCGGTAGAAAGCACAAAAACGGCAGTACACATCACACACGTTCGTGTAGTTGACGTTACGCCCAATTACAAATGTTCTGTATGGTTCAGGGTGCATACGTTTCATAATGACATTAGCAGCTGCCCCGATTTTGTCCACTTCATTGGATTCAAATAGCTGAATCGTGTCTTCCAAGTCCAAACGTTCGCCCCGAAGGGCTTTATCTAAGATACGGTCTACCGTACTCATCGTAAAAAAGCCTCCCTCATGAAGAGAAATGATATAACGATCCGTCCCAACTTGTTCAAGAGAAGCAAGTTCTGGTGGCAACATCGCATTTCTGTACTCCACATATCGTAACACAGGTTACATGTGAAAAAAAGCACCTTATGTACAGGTGCTTTAAAAATAAGTAAAAATTTTTACATATGGAATGGAATTTATTCGAACTTAAGTGATACGCATCGGCGTATTCTGGCATCCACTTTTGCTAGGATTCCTGAAGTGCTTGCTCCAAATCTACAATCAGATCTTCGATATCTTCCAGACCTACGGAAAAGCGTAGCAACCCATCTGTAATGCCACGGTCACGGCGAACCTCAGCTGGCATTGCCGCATGAGACATCATCGCCGGGTAGGATAAAATACTCTCCACAGCTCCCAAACTTACAGCAACTATAGGTAGCTTCACCCGGTTAAGAACTGCTTTTGCGCGATCTCCTGAACCGACATCAAATGAAACGACAGCTCCATACCCTGTTGACTGGCGCTCATGTGCCTCGCGGCCCGGATGATTCTCCAGTCCAGGATAAAAGACAGCGGTAATATCACTGCGCTCATTAAGCCATGCCGCAAGTTTAGCTGTGCTCCGTTCACTATGAGCCATGCGAGCCCCCAAGGTTTTCATCCCGCGCATCAGAAGCCAGGATTCTTGTGCCCCAAGTACAGTTCCGAGTCCATTTTGCAACTGTTTCAGTTGTACGCCAAGTGATTCCGTGCGAGCAACAGCTAACCCTGCCAGCACATCACTGTGACCACCGAGAAACTTCGTAGCACTATGTACGACGATGTCCACACCAAGCTCAATTGGACGCTGATAGTACGGTGTCATAAAGGTGTTATCCAGAATCGTGATCAGGTCATGTTCCTTCGACCAGTCAGTTACGGCAGCGATATCCGTAATTCGCAGTGTAGGGTTGGACGGTGTTTCCATATAAACTGCCTTGGTGTTTGGCTTGAGTGCCGCTTTTACTTCATCTATATTGGTCATGTCTACAAAGGTTGTCTCGATCTGCATACGGCTTAATATGGAAGTAAGCAAACGATACGTACCTCCATATACGTCTTCCGTTACAATCATGTGATCTCCTGCCGAGAACATCATGAACACACTGGAGATCGCAGCCATTCCCGATGAATAGGCGAATCCTCGTGCGCCGCCCTCCAACAATGTGATGTAATCTTCCAAAGCCTGACGTGTCGGATTACCCGAACGACTGTAATCATGTTGAGGCGGATTGAAGATATCAAAATGATGGAAGGTTGATGCTTGGTAGATCGGTACACTGGAGGCTCCAGTCGTTTTGTCAATCTCATCGCCAAAATGGAGCAACTTGGTATCAAATTTCAACTCGGAATTGGGCTTGTTGCTGGACTCACTCATGAGTGCACACCTCCTTCAACTTCCTGCTGTGCAGCTGTCAGAGCATTGCCGAGATCTGCAATCAGATCATCCGCATGTTCAATGCCTACGGAGAAGCGGAGCAGACGGTCATCCACACCTACGGCTTCACGAATTTCAAGCGGTATATCCGCATGAGTCTGTACTGCCGGATAAGTCATGAGTGATTCGACTCCGCCGAGACTTTCGGCAAAAGCAATGAGTTTGATATGACGCAGCAACGGCTCAACATAACGTGCATCCTTTACTTTGAAAGAGAAGATACCTGTGTTACCCGTGGATTGTTTGTTCTGTATCTCATACCCCGGATGATCGGATAGGCCTGGATGATACACTTCAACCACCGCAGGGTGCTCAAGCAAGTATTTGGCAATAGTAAGTGCATTGTGCTCATGACGCTCCATGCGAAGAGCCAGCGTTTTCATACCTTTCATCAACTGGTACGAGTCACTTGGAGACAATACCGCTCCAATGGAATTATGCAGGAACGCCATCTCTGCAGATAACGCCTCACCTTTGGTAATGATTAGTCCGGCCAGCACATCATTGTGTCCGCCCAAATATTTAGTAGCGCTATGAATGATAATATCGGCACCCAGTTCAATCGGACGTTGGAAAAATGGAGTCAGCAATGTGTTGTCAACAATGGTCAACAGGTTGTAACCTTTCGCCCAGGAAGCAACGGCTTCCACATCGGTGATCATCATCAATGGATTGGTTGGTGTCTCAATAAATACAGCTTTTGTATTCGGCTGACGAACCTTCTCCAGTGCTGCAAGGTCATTCGTGTCCACATAACTTGCAGTTACGCCGAAACGGGACAAGATGCGTTCAAGCAGACGATAGGTTCCACCATACAGATCCAGCGATACAATCAGATGATCGCCTTGACCAAACATGGCAAAGATCGTTTGCAGCGCGGCCATTCCCGAGCTACAGGCAAACCCTGCATCACCGGACTCCAGCGCTGCGGCGGCTTCTTCCAGTACTTTACGGGTTGGATTAGTCGTACGAATATAATCAAACCCCGTGCTTTGTCCAAGCTTCGGGTGGCGAAACGCAGTGGATTGATAGATCGGAAAGTTAATGGCGCCTGTTACCGGTTCATTGATGGACCCAATTTGTGCTAAGCGGCTTTCGATTTTCAACTTGTTGTTGTCTTCCATTGCTGCATCCTCCTGTAATCTCGATTAGATTTGCGGGCCAATATCGTAAGGTGTTTCTTGATACACATAGTAATTGAGCCAATTAGAGAATAATAAGTTGGCATGAGCGCGCCAAGTAGCCGGTGGCACACGGGAAGGATCGTCATTCGGATAATAATGTCTGGGCAATGCGATATCCAACCCTTTGGCTACATCCCGATCATACTCCCACTTTAATGAGAACGGGTCATACTCGGCATGTCCTGTGGCAAAAATCTGTTTGCCGTCTTTGGTCGCAACCAGGAAGATCCCCGCTTCCTCGGATTCAGCCAAAATCTCTAAATTCTCATTCTTTTCAATATCTTCGCGTCTCACTTCCGTATGACGGGAATGTGGAACGTTGAATACTTCATCGAATCCACGCAACAACGGAACATGTGGTTTATTAATGGTATGTGGGAAAACGCCAAAACACTTTTCATCTAATGGTACTTTCGGTACATCAAAATGATGGTATAAACCTGCCTGTGAAGCCCAACATATGTGGAGGGTTGAAGTTACATTGGTTTTGGTCCATTCGAAGATCTCCTGGATTTCATTCCAATAGTTCACGTCTTCAAAATCCATCTGTTCCACCGGGGCACCCGTAATAATCATTCCATCGAAACGGCGGTGTTCAATCTCATCGAAGGTTTTATAGAACAGATCCAAATACTCCTGAGACGTATTCTTCGACGTATGGGATTTGGGATGTACGAGAACGACATCCACCTGAATAGGCGTGTTTCCCACCAGACGAAGCAATTGTGTTTCGGTCGTTTCCTTTGTAGGCATCAGGTTTAATATAGCGATACGGAGTGGACGAATATCCTGCTGATATGCAGAAGTTTCATCCATGACGAAGATATTCTCTCCTTCAAGTACTTCTTTTGCTGGTAGAGTATCGGGTATTTTGATTGGCATGGTAAGTCTAACTCCTC
This sequence comes from Paenibacillus polymyxa, assembly GCF_018614975.1. Taxonomy (GTDB): domain Bacteria; phylum Bacillota; class Bacilli; order Paenibacillales; family Paenibacillaceae; genus Paenibacillus; species Paenibacillus polymyxa_E. The sequence goes on from NZ_JAGGNR010000014.1 coordinate 273,342, forward strand.
CTTGTGCATAGATAGATGCAGCCAACCCTGGCTTGATGTCTTCACATCAAAACAGTTATAGACTGCCTTGAACTTGTAAAAACATTGAATTGCTCTTTCATCCAACGTTACAAACAACCTCAAGTTCCTTAGCGAAAATCACTGCTGAGAAGTCGGGGCATATGACAAAGACCTTCCTCGGATTTCGAGAAAGGTCATATGTAAAATAGATATGCGCCTCTCTCATCTCTCAGTTACAACAGTGCCACTTGACACTTAGTCGCTGCAAGAATTAGCACCGTGCGGTATACCGCCGGTTGCCGGGTTTCATCGGGCCAGTCCCTCCACCTACTCTTGATAAGATTTCGCTGTATTAGATTGTAATTTAATATGGTTCACCGTCTACTTTATTACATTAATGCCCTCACGTCAAGATGCAGTTCGATGTCTGCTTCCCAGATCGGAACCGTTCATCATCCGTTGTCATACACTGCCTCAGGGCGCGAAATAGACACATTTTTGCGCTTGAAAGCACCTTGTACCAGCGGTATACTAAACAAGGTGTTATAACCCCTTATGTGAGAGGTGACATATTAAATGGATGGCGACCCGAGGCCTGACTGGCAGCCGAATTCCGACAAACTGCATAGAGAATTGACATCAGCATGCCGGCAGCGGGACGTGACTTCCGTGTGATTATATAGTGAACGCAGCCCTGATCTCCAGGCTCCGCTGCCGACCGGCTGATTTGTTCTTTTTGCGCCCATAATGATAATATCCGCCAAGTTGGCGGGTGCAGAAGGAGTAGATTAACGATGAAAATCCGGTTGGTAAACAACGGTGTATTTATTCCGGTGGACGACATTCAGCAGGCGCTGACTCCACCAGCGGAAGGATTTTACTGGATTGATGCAGACGTAGACGATTTGGCGGTACTTCAGCCGCTGTTCTTGATGCATGATCTGGCTGTGGAAGACTGTCTTAGTGACGAAGAACAACGTCCGAAGATTGAAATTTATGAGAACCATTATTTTATTGTGATTAATAGTATCCGTTTCGATGATGAAGAGATATTTCTACGTGCGGTCAACTTATTCCTCGGCAGACATTTCATTATTAGTGTTACCAAGCAAAAGGTCAGCGAATTACGTACACTGAAACCAATCCTGTGGGAACAGGAAATCAGTACACCGGATCGTCTGCTGTATTTGCTGGTTGACTTGATTGTTGATAATTATTTCACCGTAGGTGACCGAATTGAAGCACGGATTGAGAAGCTTGAGGAAGACATTCTGATGCACACCAAAAAGTCACATCTGAATGAAATCATCGGGCTACGCAGTGAGATTCTGTGGCTGAAAAAAGTCCTTGGACCTCAGAAAGAGGTCATTAACACACTGAACAAAAAAGATCTGCGTCTCATCGATGATCAACTTCAAAAGTATTTTAGTGACATTTATGAGAATGCCGTAAAAATATCTGAAACCTTTGAGACATACCGCGACCTGATGGGCAACTTGCGAGAAGCCTACCAATCCAGTATTGCGAACCGGGCGAATGAGATCATGCGTGTATTTACCGCCATTACCACGGTCTTCATGCCGCTGACGGTCATTACCGGTATATACGGCATGAACTTTACGAATATGCCAGAGCTTAATTGGAAATACAGCTATTTTGTTGTGATTGGTCTGATGGTTACCCTGGGCCTGAGCATGTTCTTCATTTTCCGCAAGAAAGACTGGGTATGAACTCGTATGAAATAACAAAGACGAAGCGCTCCTCGGGGAGAAACGCCTCGTCTTTTTTTATTTCCGATCATTAACCAACATGCTGCTCTGTCTCTGCGTGCCGACGAAAGCGGATTCGAATCATGCGCAGTCTTTCATAGACCTGCTCCAGACTTCCTCCATCAGGTTTCTCTCCTCCATACACCTTATGTAATACTGGCTTCAGGAACGTATCTCCCAGCTCCTCATACGCACTCCATACGGCCTCTTGTTCGTTCTCTGGCATCACGGCCAGCTCCACATCAAGAAGACAATCGGTGTCATAACCTTCGTGATCCAGTGCCTCTAACAGCTCAACCAACTCGCGTCGGGATAATCCGGATCGATTAACAATCTCCTCTAATGTATACCCTTCCTTCATACCTTCAAGCACCTGCTTGCGCGTGGTGAACTTATCAAGTTCCTGCTTGTACTTCTGCTCTCTCTGCTTGTATAACCAACTCTCGTACTCTTCTTCCTTCAGAGCCGTGTATACCCAGTCCAGCGGGAATGTCGTTGAACGCTCCAACCCGTTTGTAATCTCCATCCATTCCGTACCATACTCAGTCGCTTTGCTCTCTCCTACGCCCGGCAATTGCATCAGTTCATCCAGGGATTGCGGAACAAAGGCACTGATCAAACGCAGCAGACGATTCGTTGCAATAAAATACGGTGCCTTCCGGTCAGACACAGCTCTCTTCCTGCGCCATGTGCACAGATCCGTATATAATTGCTCATTGCCGTATAACTCACTGTAACAATGGAGCCGCTGTCCACCATAACTGCGTGACTTCAGATCATCATTCTCATGAAATAACCCCTGCAACTGCGGTCGGTACCCCTCACTCATCTGTATGGCAAGCTGATGACGGTAAATATGAAGCAGCTCCTCCCAAGAAGTTCCTTCATACCAGATGCTGTCCTCACGCTCTCCTTCCTCGTAGCGGCTCCATCCCAGTTGCCAACCATCTTCCTCTTCCCCAATCCATAGCTGTGCATACTCTGCATTCTGATCTGACATTCTGGACAATCTGTTCATGAAAATGACTTCCATTTTCGTTCCCTCCCTTTGAATATTCAGCTTATACGAGTTAAAGATGCTACCTACAGGCAGCACAAAAAACACCCCTCCTGCAAAATCCATGCAAGAGAGGTGCTTCCCCATTAACCGTGCTATGCTGTTGCCCATATCATACCACAATGGTAAAATTCGTCAATCCCTTAATGATCTACTTATTCAATGCCAATTTGGCAAGCGCCAGCGAACCACATAGACCCGCATTGTCACCAAGTCCAGGTGAAACAACATACTGGTCAATGTCGGATTGAAGTGCCGGATGCTGAACGTATCCAGCCAGCAACTCCTGCAGTTTGCTACGAACCATCGGGAACAGGTGCTCCTGCTTCATTACTCCGCCACCCATGACGATTTTCTGCGGAGAGAGAATGAGAACATAATTCATCAGTGCGTGTGCCAGGTAATGTGCTTCGATCTCCCAAGCTTTATGATCTGCAGGCAGTTCATAAGCCGGTTGCTCCCAACGTTTGTTAATGGCTGGGCCAGCTGCAAGACCTTCAAGGCAGTCACCATGATACGGACAAAAACCTTCGTATGTATCCTCCGGATGTTTGCGTACAATGATATGTCCCATCTCTGGATGTGACAATCCATGGACCATTTTACCGCCAACCACAGCACCTGCACCAATACCTGTACCCACAGTGATATACAGACAGCTCTCAAGACCTTGTGCAGCGCCCCAGGTTGCCTCTCCAAGTGCCGCACCATTCACATCCGTATCAAATGTCATCGGTACATCAAAATGCTCCTTGAGCTTACCAATCACGTTATACTGTCCCCAATGTGGTTTTGGTGTTGTTGTGATATATCCATATGTTGGGCTTCCTTCAATCGGATCAATCGGACCGAATGAACCCACACCCAGAGCTTCAATGCCTTTGCCTTCAAAAAATGAAATCACTTGAGCCATGGTCTCTTCCGGTGTTGTTGTTGGAAAACTTACGCGTTCCAGAACTTCTCCGTTTTCCGTGCCAATACCACATACAAATTTGGTCCCGCCTGCTTCAATTGCGCCTAAGATCGTCATGTTAGTCACACTCCCAAGTTAGTTTAAAAAGGAATTCGGATTGCTTTACTTGATGACACTCTAATTATCCTGCTACTTGTTCTCCAGCTTGGACAATCGTTTCATTAACGTTTGCCTCCAGCTGTCTGACAGCGCAGGAATGGCCAGCAACGCCTGAATACCATCGACATTTTCTTTCCCTTGATGCATAATTCGATTGGCTTCTAGAACCGTCATTGAGGCTGGATCGGTGCTGATCCGTCGAAATATCGATGAAGGCCCTACCTCACCTTCTTGCAGTACACGAAAGTAAAAGCCGGTATATCCACTCTCCTGAAAATAAACAGGCAACTCCTTATAATCATACCTCGCACCCAGCTTGAAGCAAGGTTGTCTGGGCTGACTGACCTGTACCTTGGCTTCGCCCAACTCGTACACATCACCAATCCGGACGTCTTCTTCGGCACAGCCTTCAACTGTCAGATTTTCTCCACAAGCTCCCCAATCCAGCTTGCGATCCATCAGTTGTTCGAGCACCGGATAACGACTGTAATCGTATACACAAACGGCTTTGTCAGGACCGCCATGATGCACCAGATCCGCCTGCGCGTCCCCTGTCATCCCAGTGAATGACAGGAAAATCGCGTCGGATACAGGATGTTTCACAATGCCGCTCAGCACTTCACGCTTCTGCCCAGGGAGCGGCTGCGGCAGTCCTACATTAATGGCCAGAACACCTGTATTGCCCTCCCCTGGCTTTCGATTCGATGTGAGTGTCATTTGCGTCATACCTCCCATAATCACTTTCTTTTAACGCACAGAGCCGCCAAATACCAGTGTATTACTCAAGAGCCGGCCTGGTGAAGTCAGCATTTTGCCCCCGGCATACATACCCGAGGAAGCACCGCCATCCAGATTCATGGCCTGCTTCGCACCAAGCTTCTGCATCACCGCTGCCCACTCCTTGATTGTTGCTCCGGAAACGGTAGCCAGCATAACAGAACCGTCCGCCATGATCGCAATACCACTTCTGGCTCCGGAAGCATTAAGAATCTTGGCATCCTTGAAACCTTCGCTCGTTGGATTTACAGCTACTTTGCCGTCTTTCACCAGACGGGGTCCTGCTCCCACAGCGGTCACTACATCTTGCCAAGGAATCTCTTTACCTGCTGCGTTAGTATATCTGTAATTCATTTCTACGGTTGAACCTACTGTGAAACGGTCCGAAGAAGACTTTTGATTGCCTGTAAAGACTAATACTGAGCCATTCTTAGGAATCGCTACATTTGTATTGGGCACTTTTTTGGTCACGATACCTTTCTCCATGACAACCGCAGTGCCACCTTTGAACCCGACTGTAGCACCTCGTTCAGGCGTATACAGCATTGATATGCTCGCGTTCGCTGAAGGTGTTCGATTAATAAAAGTTGCATACCAACTGCGTGATTTGCCTTTTGTATCCGTTACTTTACCTGTCAAACTCACCTGAAGTGAATCCATGATTGCTGAGCCGTCTTCCTTAAATCCGATGGATGTTCCGTATCTTCCAATATGTATGACCTTGCCATTTGCTATTAACATGCCATATGGATCCGGTGCTCCGTTATATGCTTCAAAAAATGCTCCGTTAATGGCTGCTTGTGCGCCATAGGCTTTTACAATCGACGGCAGTGTTGCCGTCTGGCCAACTTGTTTCTTCGCGAGTCCCACGGTAACCGGTGTTCCCTTTGGAATCGAAACGGTCTGTACGGTGAAATTACGTCCTGCTGCTTTTACTTTCTGTACTTTGGTGCTGATTGCTGCTTTGGCATCCACTGTCTGTGGGGCACTTACTGCTCCCGAAAGAATTACGGGCAAGGCCAGGACGAGGGCCATAGCCCCTGTCCACCACTTTTTGCCTGTTCGTACGTTCTGCATGTTGCTCACCCTATTGCCACTCCCATCCAAGAGCCAAGGCTCTTCATCTCAAGTTGTTCAAACTTGTCCATCACCATATCCGGATCAAGACGCAATTCACAGATATCCAGCGCACAGGCAACCGGAACAGCACAATGAATCTCTGCCAGTTTGCGGGACAGATGAAGCATGTCCAGATCATTCTCAATCTTGTTACGCACCGAAGGGGTCAGTTTATCCATGTTGCTCAAAATCCCTTCAATGGAGCCGTATTCCTGTACAAGCTTCAACGCTGTTTTCTCACCAATTCCCCGTACTCCGGGATAATTGTCGCTGGCATCTCCCATCAGACCCTTCATGTCAATGACTTGACGAGGTGTAAGTTGTTTCTCGGCCATGAGCGTTTCAGGGTTGTACACCATGTAGTTGCCATGGCCTTTTTTCATAATAATGATACTCGTGCGGTCATTAATCAGTTGTAGCATGTCATGGTCACCCGTCAGTACCATTACATTCATATCGGTCTCTTCGGTGTAATACTTAGCAAGCGTTCCGATGCAATCGTCGGCTTCGAAGCCTTGTGCACCTATATTCGGAATACCCAGGCTATCCATCACTTCACGGATCAGGGCAAACTGGGGAATCAGGTCATCCGGAGCTTCGGCCCGGTTGCCTTTGTAGGCTGCATATTCTTCACCGCGGAACGTCTTACCGCCCATATCCCAACAACATACGACATGACTTGGCCCAAAAGTCTGAACCGCATCCCAGAAATAACGGATAAATCCGTAGACTGCGTTGGTAGGCAATCCTGCCTTTGTACGTCTGATATATCCGCTTGCAGATGTCGCATAAAAAGCACGGAACAACACCGCCATACCGTCTACCAGCAACAAAGTAGGTTCATTACGTTGATTCACTTGAATTTGTTCTCTCCTATCTAAATCTAGCATATAAAATATCGAAACTAATTCTATCATTATAGCATAGTTCCGCCAACCATCGTTCAGCCAAAAAAGCCCTGAATTTCGAACAATTCAAGGCTGATATTCAGCGCGTTTATGCGTTATTCCATTCCTGCTCGTACGTTTCTTCCTTGAATCCAACCGTCACCTTTTCCCCATCCGTAACGATCGGACGTTTGATTAGACGACCATTGGAAGCCAGTAAACGAATCTGTTCATCAGCGGACATGCCCGGAAGCTTGTCCTTCAGTTGTTGTTCTTTGTACACTTCCCCACTCGTATTAAAGAACTTTTTCACTTCCAGTCCGCTCTTTTGGATGAGTTCTGTTAGTTCAGGTTCGGATGGCGGTGAGTCAAAAATAGGGATTAACTCCAGCTCATGTCCTTGAGCTTCAAGCCATTTTACAGCTTTGCGGCATGTGCCGCATTTGGCATATTGATATACTTTTAAGTTACTCATGGTATGTGTTCCTCCTGTGGCTCCGGTTTCGACTTCTCGCTTCCCTTGGTTTGCTTCGCAAATCCAAAAGTCGCTCCAAATCGATACCATCGCCATGTAATTTTACTGACTTTGGCGAATGAGATTAAAACACACATTCGCTATATTTTTTGGGTCAAAATCTTACAGCTTTTATATCCTTAAAAGCTTTTGAGATTTGAATTCTTGAAATATTTAACATGAAATGGGTAAACATCAATACATTAAACCATAAAGATTAGCCTACGGCATACTGTTCGGGTGCAGGAAGCATCCCTCACAAGGATTAGCAAACAGCATTGAACCCCAAACAGGACGGGCCTTGCACAAGCTACCGCAAAGGGTTCATATCTTAGGGAAGTGCTCCGACGCTCTCTCTTAGAGCATCTCCCTTGGAGCTGCCTCATCATTCAAACGCTTCTCTAGCGCAGCCATATCTGCTGGAAAAGGGGCCTCGAATGTCATAACTTCCTGTAGAATGGGATGTTCGAACGTCAATTCACAAGCGTGTAATGCCTGACGTTCGATCCAGCTGTCCCGTCCTTCCCGAACAGCCATGGTCTGCTCATCAATTTCATGCACAGATAGTGTCTTGTACATTCGATCACCGATCAATGGGCAACCGATGGACGTCATATGTACCCTGATCTGATGGGTTCTGCCACTTTCCAGCTTGAGGCTTATCGCACTGGCGCTGCCCCCTGACCACCGTGTTACGGTCGTGTATAGCGTTCTTGCAGCGTAACCATCAGGTGTTACGATTCGGCGGTGTGGCTCTTCAGGATCGCGGTCAATCGGTCCATCCACAGACCCATGTTCCGGGACAGGGCTGCCGTGCACAAGTGCAATATATTTCTTGTCCACTGTTCCAGCAATCATCTGTTCAGAGACATGCTGATGCACATAAGGATTCTTGGCTATCGCCAGCACTCCTGACGTCTCCTGATCAAGCCGATGAATCGGTCTGAACCGGAAGCGCTCGCCCTTGGTTTTCCAGTAATGAACAACGCCATTCGCCAAAGTACCCGTGTAATGTCCATGTGTCGGATGAACGATGATGCCCGCATCCTTGTTGACAATAAGCAAGTGCTCGTCTTCATACAGAACGGTAAAGGGAATAGGTTCAGGCAAAATATCATCCGATTCCTCTTGCTCCATCCGAACTTCAACGACATCGCCCGCAGTTACCTTGACGCTAATGTATACACGTTCTCCATTAAGCATGACACCTTGCTCGGTCAGCTTGATTTTGGACAAAAGTTTACGCGATACCAGCAGACGGCGCTGAAGCACGGTCTTCAGCAGCCAGCCATCTTCTTGTTCGGTCACCGTGTAGACAATCGGCGAATAATATTGGCTCATTCTTTGCGGCGGAAGACTTTTTTGCTCCGCACATATTCAATATCCGCCACCTGTTGTCTCGCGTTGGCCGTCCGTGCAACCACAAAGAAGTAATCAGACAGTCGGTTTAAGTACCGTCGTACAGACGGGTTAATGTCCGTATGTTGTCCGAGTGTAACCGTGCGACGCTCTGCACGACGACATACAGTACGGCACACATGAAGAGCAGAGGACAACTGACTGCCACCAGGAATAATGAACCGTTCCACTTTTGGATTCTCTGCATCATACTGGTCGATCCATTGTTCCAGACGTGTGACCATATCATCTCTCACCTTATATTTGGTCTCACTAATCTTCACAAAGGCCAGATCCGACCCGCAATCAAACAATTCTTGCTGAACTTCCAGCAGATGTTCACGCAGATCTTCGAATTCGCCTTGAGCAGAGTCAATAAGGCTGATCGCCTGGCCTACAAAACAGTTCAATTCATCAATCGTGCCATAAGCCTCAACCCGGTCATCATCCTTGATGACGCGTCCACCGATGACCGAAGTCTGTCCTTCGTCACCTGTTCGTGTATATATGCCCATCGTTATCCCTCCAATTGGTAATATAATAATGAATACGGGAATGCCATTTTTTCAGAAACCCCTCTATCGCTTTACACGTATATAAGAATTGGTGTGCTCTGCCGAGTATACGACAAATCGAAGGAAACCAAAAGTAAAGGAGACGATTATGCAAAACTGGATAACCGATTTCATGGAACAATACGGTTACATAGGCATTGCACTCATTATTGCTCTTGAGAACGTATTTCCTCCGATTCCATCCGAAATCATCTTGCCGTTTGGCGGTTTCATGACAACCTATACTAGTCTCACTCTTCCAGGTGTTATTATCGCCGCAACCATTGGCTCCGTCCTTGGTGCTGTGATGCTGTATGGTATTGGTCTACTCATTGACGTCGAACGCCTTGAGAAACTTGTGGAACGCTGGGGACATGTTCTGCGCATCAAAAAGGAGGATATTCACCGTGTCGATGCATGGTTTGACAAATATGGCATGTGGACCGTATTATTCTGCCGAATGGTTCCCCTCGTCCGTAGTCTGATCTCCATTCCCGCAGGCATGTCCAATATGAAATTTGGTTTATTCCTTCTCTTTACAACCATTGGTACATTGATCTGGAATGTCATTCTTGTCTGCGTTGGTGCTGCGCTTGGCGCATCATGGGAGAGCATTTTGCACTTTATGGACGTCTATTCCATTGTAGTGTACGTCATTCTGGCCATCATTGTCATCGGATGTATCATCTGGTGGATCAGACGTGGCAAAAAGCAGAAATAAAAAGAATAGATTAATTAATAAAGCCTCCTCGCCACCAATTCGTGGTTAAGGAGGCTTCTTTACTTCACCCGTTATGTCATCTCACTATCGTTCATCTTCATTTCTCATGCCCTGACTCTTCAGATCAATAGCCAGACCAGATACCAGCAAGTACATCTTTTCAGCATGTATCTGCAGCATCCGGTTAACCGAAGCCATTCTCGCTGTAAATATTCGTTCTTCCTCGGTAGGATGCAATGTGCCATGCATTTCATTGGTAATCACAAGTAACTTCCCCTGATAAGACAATAACGCATCAAGCAAAAGCTGTGTCTCTGAACGCTGATGGTCCAGATCCTCTGTTGCCCTGAAACCGGCAGCCATCCAGGAGGTCAGACTGTCTACAATTACAATTCGCTGATCCGCCAAAAACAGATTGGATTCCCGATTAATCTGGGTGATCACCTCTGTCAGATGCTGACCGTTCCCGGCATGAATGGCACGATAATGAGCGGATGGCAATTCGGGAATAACGGGATCATGATCACCGGTGGATAAATATACACCCTCCCGGCTAATCCCGGCTGCGTACTTGAGGGCAAACCGGGTTTTACCACTACCTATGCCTCCTGTGACCGTAATCAGCAATCCGCTTCCCTCCTTCCATAGCCATTCTGAATTTTCTTTACTCTGTCAGCGCCTTCAGCACTTTTTTGGATTCTTCGACATTGGAAGATGACACTGGAATAGTGGCGAACAAATTACTCGCAGCATATTCTACATCTTTAAACATTTTCATATCTTCAAGTGGAATTCCGTAAAGATGTGATTCTTGCTTGAGATCTGAACCTCCATCTCCTTCACCTTTCTCTACCAATACTCCACCCTCAAATACACCACGTTCATACTTCTTGGGATCAAAGGTATCATCCAGCGGAACATTGGTGCCATTACTTCCGTATTGTTTCATGTCGGACTCAGGCAATATGAAGATATCATGACCTCCAGCCGCATATTCTACCATAATTTTCTGGATATCATACATTGCACTGGTAATCACTTCAACCTTGGGTTCCTCACCCAGTTTCTGTTGCAAATTGGCCTGTAACTGTTCTGAGATTCCAGATGGATTTCCTTGGTTATCAATGATGAATATGGAAAAACCATCTTTACCTCCACAACCAGCAAGCAGAAAAACGATAGAAATGATTGCAGTAAGCCCCCAAAATCTCTTCATTCCAGTTCCCCCTTTAGTCTCCTATGTCCAATATATCACAATTGTTCCACGCAAAAAAATAACCTGTTTTATTGGGGGATTCCCCTTGCTTTACGCACAAAAAAGAAGACCTTCTCAGGTCTCCCTTTCTAACTTCAATTAATGAAACGTTTCAATCCAGCAAAAAGGTTATTTTCCTTTAATCGGGTTAGCCTTCATATATTCATTAATCTTTAAATCCAGCAAACTGCTGATCTCAATTACAATATCGGATGTGAATGATTTCTCTTCGAGGAAGATCTGTTCCATCTTGCGACGAAGCATATGAATTTCATCTTCCAAGGAAATGTAATGCAAAGATGCGTTATCGGGTTTCACCGACCATCGGTCGCCATGATCGCCTTCTGCCAGATAGTGCCCACGATTCGTCGGTAAATCATATTCAACACAAAACAAAGCCAACCCCTCCTTGGAAAAATGGTTTCCAAATATATGAAAACTTATTTCAAATTGAAATTATATCACATTATTTTGTAAAAGAAAGTTATTTTTTCCCGATGATAACAATGTCATATTTGTAAAAAGATTCTACATTTGTATTAACCCTCTTTTTTCACCTTGTAAACAAAGTTTCCGATTCGTTCCAAAGCTTCATTTAATTGGGTTACAGAAGTAGCATAAGAACAACGCAAGAAGCCTTCACCCTGAGGGCCAAAAACAGTGCCGGGAACAGCAGCAACTTTATTCTCCGTTAACAATCGCTCAGCAAACAGGTCGGAACTCATACCCGTCTTTTGAATGCTCGGGAATGCATAGAATGCTCCCTGGGGTTCATGACAATCGAGTCCAATATCCCTGAATCCCTGCACAATCAAACGTCTACGCTGATTATATGATTCTACCATCCGATCTTTCTCACCCAAACCATTCGTCAACGCCTCAAGTGCAGCAACCTGCCCCATAGCCGGCGCACACATTACCGTATACTGATGGATTTTGAGCATGGCTGCAATAAGCTCAGGATGACCACACATGTAACCAATCCGCCAGCCTGTCATTGCAAAAGCCTTCGAAAATCCGCTTACCAGAATGGTCCGCTCCTTCATGTCAGGAATAGCTGCAAAGCTAACATGTTTTTGCGTATACGTCAATTCAGCGTAAATTTCATCCGCGATCACAATCAAATCATGCTTTTTAATCACTTCAGCAATAGGCAGCCACTCTTCATACGTCATGATGGCTCCAGTGGGATTACTCGGATAACACAGAATAACCACTTTCGACTTCGGTGTGATGCCAGCTTCAAGTGCTTCGGCCGTTAACTTGAACTGATCTTTCGCGTAGGTTTCAACACCAACCGGTATACCTCCACCGATTGAAGCGATTGGTGAATAAGCCACGTACGAAGGCTCAGGAATGAGAATCTCGTCGCCAGGTACAATTAAGGCTCGCAAAGCCAGGTCAATCGCTTCACTGCCACCCACGGTAACAATAATCTCATCCTTGGGATCGTATTTGGTATCAAACTGAGTATCCAGATATTCACTGATGGCTTCTCTCAACTTCGGCATACCTGCGTTGGATGTGTAGCTGGTCATACCTCTTTCCAGCGAGTATACACAAGCTTCACGCATATGCCAAGGGGTAACAAAATCAGGTTCACCCACACCTAATGTGATAATATCCTTGTTGTCTCCAACCAGATCAAAAAATTTACGAATACCGGATGGAGGTATCTGCTGCACGAGGGGTGCCAGATAAGATGTCATTTTCTTGTTGTTCCCGGTTGTCTGTTCATTCACTATCATGACACATCTTCCTTTACGGCGAGATCATCAGACGGTTGTCTTCCTGATGGTCTTCAAAGATAATCCCGTCCTGCTTATATTTTTTAAGAATAAAATTCGTTTTGGTTGAAAGTACAGAGTCTATCGGAGACAGTTTCTCCGACACAAAATTAGCGACTTCACGCAGGTTGCCACCTTCCACTTCAACGAGCAGATCGTATGCACCGGACATGAGATATACGGACTTCACTTGCGGATAGAGATAAATGCGTTCGGCAATCCCTTCAAAGCCACGACCACGCTCCGGCGTGATCTGCACCTCAATCAGGGCAGTTACTTTCTCATCATCTATTTTGCTCCAGTTCACGACGGTTGCGTATTTAACGATGACGTGGTCTTGTTCAAGCTGAGCCACGGCGTTCTTGACCTTGTCTTCCGACTCCCCCAGCAGCGTCGACAGCAGTGCGGGAGTCCTTCTCGCATCTTCCTTCAGCAGATCCAGAACTTTTAATTGCAGATCGTTCAAATCTTTCATGTTTTCCCTCCAGCGTCATCCAGGTTCCTGAAAATGAATTAATACTTATATTACATGAATTTGACGTTGATGCATAGACAAAAGACCGCCTGCCCTGAATTCAGGCAAGCGGTGGTATGGTCCTGGAACAATAGGTGCTTCAAACCTCTTTTACATAGGTTACATGTAATAAGGGTTACCGTAATTCGGTTGATGCTGAGGCACATTAGGAGCTTGGCTATATGAACTGTTCTGCGTATTCTTTTCCTGAATGAATTGCTGACACTTTTGTTGGGTCTGGTGGGCGGACTGAATTTGCTTGTCCACATCCTGACGAAGTGCCTTGGACGAGACAGAATACATGTTGTTTTGCTGCATCAGATTGAACAGTTCCCCTTGTAATCTTAGGGTATCGTTCGTCAGGTCTGTGAACATTCGACGAGTCATGGGGCAGGAAGCTTCCGTTGTCGCAGTTGTATATTCGCGCGAGGTTCGTCTTAAATCTGCAAGAATCGACTTCAGCAGATCCTGCTCCTGCATAAAAGCGCCATTAGATGATGAAGATTGAGAATACATGCGTTTTCCTCCTATACAGTTAGAGTTGTCTTCAATTACTGACTTGCGCCGGTGCAAGAGACTGATGTTGCTGCAGCGCATTGACAAGCGTGTTCAGATGCTGTTCATGTGAGCGAACATAGTGATTCAGAGCTTGTTGAATTTGTGGATTATGTGTGATGGAAGCTGTGGCTGCACACTGCTTAATCAGCAGTTCTTCATTGGCGATCGAGTCCGCAATGTAGTTCAATTCCTTGGGACTCAGCGCTTGCATAGTATGATTCTGCATGGTTCGATGGCCTCCTCGGCGTAAAGTTTATGCGCAATTATTGTTAACCCGGTCACACAAAAGTATACAAATTTAAATTATAAAGGAGATGTTTCTAATGGATCTGGTCTATGGCACACCTTTCTGGCCCTCCACTTTCAATTCAACATTTAATTATTCTGATCTGCAAGAAGACATCTCTTGTGACTGTCTGATCATTGGTGGGGGCATGGGGGGCGCATTGACATCTAAACTACTTACGGAACATGGTGTTAACACTGTTGTGATTGATAAGCGAGACATTGCCCACGGCAGCAGTTCTGCCAATACAGGTCTTTTACAATATACCAATGACAAAACACTAACCTCATGTATCCACACTTTTGGTGAAGCAACAGGCGTACGTTTTTATGAGCTATGTCGTGAAGCCATGAAACAACTTGCTCAAATCGCAGACAGCCTGGATACAGACCCTTGGTTTATCCCACGAACAAGTCTTTGTTTTGCAAGCAGTGAAGATGATGTGGCCCTATTGGAAGAAGAATATCAGACCTTGAAGCTTTATGGTTTTGAAGCGGAACTGTGGGATGCCGACAAAATAAGCCAGCATTTCCCCTTCAGCAAACCCGCTGCACTGTACACAATGGGAGATGCGGAAGTGAACCCCTATCGTTTTGTTCATGCCTTGTTTGAATCCGCAAATAAGCGTGGCGCCCGAATCTATGGTCAGACAGAGATGATACACTGTGAATACGATGAGGATGGTGTAGTCTGCCACACTGCCAACGGTAAAATCCGTGCCAAGAAGCTTATATTTGCTGCCGGTTACGAGACACAGGACATCAAAAAGGATCGCGGAGCCTATCTGAAAACGACCTACGCGATTGCTACCAAACCCTTGTCTGATCTTAGTGAATGGTTTGAACACAGCATGATTTGGGAGACAGCTCGCCCATATTTGTATATGCGAACAACACCCGACAGCCGAATCATCGCAGGCGGTTTGGATGAAGAAACACCTCGGGAGGATCAACGTGAAATACGGGCACAGCACCGGGGAGATACACTCCTGGAAGAGGTCCGTTCCTATTTCCCTTTAGAAGATCTTGAAGTCGATTATGCCTGGGGTGCTGTGTTTGGTAATACGAATGATGGCCTCCCCCTGATCGGTACACATCCGGATTATCCGCATTCATATTTTGTAGAAGGGTATGGAGGTAACGGGACGGTATACAGCATGATTGCTGCTTCCTTAATTGTGGATGCTATTACTGGCAAACCAAACCCTGATATGGATCTGTTCTCTCTCACACGTACAAGTAAACCATCTCCTGTATAACATCAAAATAAATCAATACAAACAGGGTACAGCACACGGAAAGTTCTCTTTGCAGCCGCTGTACCCTGTTTGTATAATGGGAAGCCTGCTAAGCCGAGGGCTCTTGCACTTCCGTTCGGTTCAATAACTTACGCATAAAGACCCATCCAATTAACGGGGAAGCACCGAGGAAAATAATAAGCCAGGTTAACATGCGCAGAGATGGAGCATTTATGACTGTCACAATAAAGATGGCCAACCCACACAGTCTGCCAAGCATCAGGCATAACTCTCTCAAAACGACAAGTTCAACCCTTTTCTCCACATTTTCGCCACTTGTGCCCATCATGTCGAATCCCGCTGATATCATCGGTAGTACATATAACGGCATCGCAACAGCACTCCCAATCCCCATGATTAACAGCGTACCATAGGTCACTTTCCAGAGAAGAGGAAGAAGCACAATGAGCAGAATGAGGGCTCCAATGAACATGCCTTTTGATCTATACTGTGGTTTGTACCATTTCCCGGCTGCCCAATAACTTACTAGTGCCACAGCAGAAGTGATGAGTGAGAACTGCCCTAATTTGTACTCCTGTGCGGTAGCCAAATATACAAGCAGTGCAATCAGGAAGGCAAAGACACCTTCACGTGCACCCTGAGCGAATAAACCACAGCCTAAGGTCCTCCAGGGACTATCCCGCTTGGATAGCTGTATCCAAGGTTCTGACCAGCGGTATGTACCGCTCACCTTTCTTTTTTTCAGAAAAAAACTGAAGACTACTGCAATGACATAAATGACGAGCGATACCGTGAAAATGAGTCGATATCCTGTGTTGTCTGTCATACGAGTAATAATCAGACCGGAGAACCAAGGACCTATAATTCCTGTCATCGAACCAAGTAACCCGACCCAGCCATTGAATAGATCCCTGTTTTCCCGATCCGTTATTTCAAAATACACAACATTAAATGCAATCCAGAATAGCCCCAGGGAACAACCCAGTAGTATACCCATAGGCCATATCCAATCTACAGCTTTGGAACCAGCCCAGAGGACGATCATATAAAATATGCCGGACAGCGCAGTACCTAATCGTAGTGCACTCATTTTATTGTGTTCCTTGACCCATTTGCCAGCAAGCCAGAATGTCAGTCCAATGGCCAGTTGCTGGCTGAGAGTGAACCACCCCAACATGGCATAATCCGGACGGCTTTTCCACAGAAACACATTCAAAAAGGTTCCCGACAGCGCTCCGGCTAACGCAAACAATCCATTCACGCCCAAAAGCAGAATGGATTGTCGGCCTAAAGTAATCTTCATCTGCTCCTCCTTCATCCACCTGATGTGAACTGTGTACAGGTAGGTCTTAGGGTTAACGTACCCCAAGCAAGAGGAAAACATGATGAATCTTCAGGATTGCTTTGAAATTGTGGTTCTTATCTACGAAAAGCTTATTCCTGCGTACTCAGGTTCTTAATCAGACGCAGACGATCTTCCTCAGACAGACTGTATTGAACTTGGAAACATCCCGAGCATACATAGGTCAATACCTTAAAAGGTGGTGACAATAGTGACCCTTCGCCCGAAGCTGAGTTAGCAACTGGAGTAAAGTTATCCTGCATTGCAGCTTGAGTACCAGCAAGAATCATGAATTCCCGACAATTCGGGCACTCCGGTACTTCTTCCTGATGATCAAGTTGCTTCTGGACACCTTGTTCATATTGAATCAGGTCATTACCTTCATCGGCGTATTTGGTTAACGTTCGCAACTCCGGCAATTTGAGCTCAACTTCATCCCCCCACAGATCTGAAAGATCCGTAGTCTGTTTATCATCGTTTCCATGATCCACATCATAAATGTCGTCTTCAACTTCATCTTGCTCTTCATCTCCGATGTCAATGTTGAGCGTACGATATCCCTTCAATTCATTGTGGCAATATGGACACTCTTCTTCAGGACCGAGTTCCTCATCCCATACAATCTCCGTGTGACACCAAGGGCATACTGTTGTCTCCATATTAAATCAACCTTTCTCTTTCAAATCATGTATTCATCACATAAATGACACCGATAGCAAAGAACACAATTGATGCCGCAAACAGAATCCGTATCAATATCTTCATGACCGGTCCCCCTAGATAATACTCGCGCCAATAACAAACGACAATGAGACGGAAATAACCATGGATATCAATCCAACAGCTCGGTTGTCCGCTGCGATCTCCTTATCAATGGAGAACACGGGTGTCAGGAATTCGAACAAAAAATAGGCAATGAGCAGAAGAAAGAACCCAACAAACGACCACGTCATGGCTTCATACACCGAAGATTTTGCTTGTATGCAGAACCGCAATACGTTGCAGATCCCGAAGATCTTACCTCCTGTAGCCATCGCAACGGCCACATTGCCCTTCTTGATCTCCGTCCAGCATTTATACTTGGTCACCAGTTCAAAGCAAGCCAGAAATATGAGCAGCTCCATAATCGCTACCGAGAAAAAACCGAGTACCATCCCCAAGGGATGAGACAGCAATTGGTCAATGCTTTCTATCACGCACCGTTCCCCTCTCCCCATCTGCGACCTTCATGAATAAGGTCGGAGAATATCATTCATTCATGGACCGGCTATTCTAATTCTGCGACGGTCACACCGTTTCCGCCTTCTCCGTAATTGCCCAGCCGGTAGCTTTTAATATGTTTATGCTTACGCAGGTAATCCTGAATACCGGAACGTAAAATTCCTGTACCTTTACCGTGAATAATATAAACTTGACCCAGGTTGGCAAGGAAAGCTTCATCAATGAACCGATCTGTCTCCATCAGGGCTTCTTCCAGATTGGTACCACGCAGATCCAATTCACTTTTCACATTGTCATCACGTGTACGTTTCATACCCGTTACCGGTTTTTGCTTTGGTTTGGCTGCGGGAGCCGATTGCTGCAGTTCCAGGTCATCCAGGGATACTTTCATTTTCATAATCCCCAGTTGTACCATAGCGTCTTTGCTGCCCGACATCTCTACAACATGGCCTTTTTGATTCAAACTGTAGACTAGTACTTCATCACCAGGACCGATGGCACGAGTCTTCGGCGCTGTTGCCGTCTTCTTGACCGTTTTCCTGCGTTTCTCCGGTTCCGCCTCGTCCAGCTGTTTGCGGGCAGCAATGAGTTTGTGCTCCTTCACGGAAGCACCTTCTTCCATAGCCAACAGGCGAAGATCTGCTATAATCTTCTCCGCTTCCGCGCGAGCCTTGTCCACAATGCCCCGTGCATCTTCTTCTGCTTTTTCAATCCGGCGATCACGCTGCTGTTCCAGCTTCTCCAGTTCAGTCTGGTGACGACTGCGTAATTTCTCCATATCCTGGCGCAAGCTCTCTGCCTTGTCACGCTCTTGTTCAGCCGTAAGACGGTTCTCTTCAAGAGAAGCAATCATGTGCTCAATCCGTTGATCCTCTTCCTTCACTTCGCCACGGGCGTATTCAAGAATGTAACTCGGCAGCCCCAGTCGCTCTGCAATGGCAAATGCATTACTTCGTCCAGGTACACCCACCAGAAGGCGATAGGTTGGACTGAGTGTGTTGATGTCAAATTCCATGCTGGCATTAATGACACCTTTACGCTCATATGCGTATGCTTTCAGTTCACTGTAATGAGTGGTTGCAACCATGCGACATCCCGTCCGGTGCATATGCTCCAGCATGGAGATCGCCAGTGCGGAACCTTCAGCCGGATCTGTTCCTGCTCCAAGTTCATCGAGCAATACCAAACTTTTCGGGGTCATGTTTTTCAGAATGCGAATGATGTTGGTCATATGACTGGAGAAGGTACTCAGATTCTGCTCGATACTCTGCTCGTCCCCAATGTCTGCATAGATCGCATCAAATACACATAACTGACTGCCATCCTCAGCCGGAACAAATAAACCGGACATTGCCATCAGGCTAAGCAATCCAATCGTTTTGAGCGTTACCGTTTTACCCCCCGTATTGGGACCTGTCACGATAATGGATGTGTAATCATTGCCCAGCTCAATGTCGATTGGAACCACGTTTTCGATCGCAATCAGCGGATGCCGACCTTTTTTAAGTTTGAGGAAACCGCGATCATTCATGCGAGGCAATGTTGCTTTCAGTTCACGAGCAAGACGTGCTTTGGCAAAGATAAAATCAAGTGAACCCAGCAAGTCGACATCATACAACAGCCACTCTCCCTGCTCACTGACAAGTGCCGTCAATTTCTGCAAAATAATCTCTATTTCGCGTTCTTCCCGAATCCGGGTCTCGCGTAATTTATTGTTCATTGCAACAATCGATTCCGGCTCAATGAACAATGTCGCACCCGAACCGGATTGATCGTGCACAATCCCGCCAAAGTACGAACGATATTCAGCTTTTACCGGGATAACAAACCGGTCTCCTCTGATTGTGATGAGCTGATCCTGCAACATTTTGGATACAGTAGAGGACCGAATCATGGAATCGAGTTTTTCACGAATCCGCGCTTCTCCGCCTCGCAGCTCACGACGAATCTGCGCCAGTGTTACGCTTGCACTGTCGGCAACCTCTGCATTATCGTCAATACAGTTTTTGATGGCATCCTCAAGCGTTTTTTGCTCTGACAGTTGGTCGCTGATATAAAACAAAGATTCGATGGGCTCATCTTCATGCAAAGTACCAATCTGACGTTTCAATCGCCGCGCCGCAAAGGTTGTATTGGAAATTCCCAAAAGTTCGTGAGGGTTAAGTGTGCCTCCAATTTCAGCACGTTTGATGGAAGCTGTAATATCTACAATTCCCCCAAACGACGGTGAGCCTTTCAGGCGATCAAATGTGAAGGCTTCATCGGTTTGCTGCAGCAACCGCTTCACTTCTTCAAGTTCACTGCTTGGTTCAAGTTGCTCCGCTTTCTTTTTTCCCATGGTCGTCTGGGCAAAGCTAAGTAGTGTATTTAAAATTTTGCGATATTCCAGTGTGTGTAAAATTTTCGTGTCCAAGTGTACAACTCCTTCCAAACTATATCTGTATTATAACGAAAGAAACTTTCTTACGCTATTTAACGAATCCTTCCACACATAACTTCAACCATAGCACCACAAACTACAGGTGTCAGGATTGTGCAACCTCTCCATCCCCTTGGAGTCGCCCTGCTCAGTTCAACCTGAATAAAAGGAGGTAAACACCATGAATTTCCTGGGACATGTCGTGCGATTTATCATCGCCGCAATTGTATTAATGGTGGTTAGCTGGATCGTTCCCGGATTCGCCGTTGGTGGCTTCTGGAGCGCCCTGTTGCTTGCTCTCGTCATTGCCCTGCTCGGCTGGATCGTTGAAGGTATCTTCGGCAAAAGAGTCAACCCGTTTGGTCGCGGTATTGTCGGATTTATCGTTAGCGCACTGGTGATTTGGCTTGGTCAATATGTTGTAGATCATGTTGAGGTCAGCCTGCTCGGTGCCATTCTCGCTGCGCTGGTTATCGGGATTATCGATCTCTTCATCCCGGTATCCACCCCTTTTGATGCCGGACGAAGCTCCAAAAGTTAATCTCCACTTCACCTTACGTCCCCTTGAATTCTCCTAAACCTCTGAAGGCCCTGGGCCGGAAGGGGTTTATTTCATTCGGGCAGTACGCAAGCTCTGCCATACACATACAATTTTCAAAAAAACGACATACGCAGCGTGTACAGGCATCCACATATTGCGGTATGATGACTGGAGCAATCATTCAAATTTTATCCATATCACGCTTTAAGGAGGCACATGATGAAGAAAGGCATAACATGGCTCGCTGCCTGTATGTTAATTCTGGTCCTCACTGCATGTGGAGGGGCGAAACAGTCCGCAGAATCTGGCAGTAATGGATCCGATGCTGAAGTTACAGCCAGTGAAGAATTGGTCATCAAGGCAAGTAACTATGAATTCGATCAACCTGAGTACCATCTTAAAAAAGGCGTTCCGGTTAACATTGTTTATGAAAATGTAAACGGAAATCACGGAATCCTTGTGCCTGAGCTGAACCTTCAACTGGATACCAGAAATAGTTCCAAAGTGATAACCCCGGACAAAGTTGGTGAGTTTGAAATGTCCTGTTCTGTCTTCTGTGGTTCAGGACACAGCAGCATGATCTCCAAAATTATCGTTGAAGAATAGGTTTCAAGACAAGGAGCCCCCGCAGCGACGGGAGCTCCTTCTTCTTTAGTATAACAAATTGTACCAGAGTACGTTGCCCACGAGCCAGTTCTGCTACATTCATTCCGCTAGGTCTGGTCCTGTTCAATCAATTCAATCCATTCGTTATATTCCGTCTGCAATTTCGTATATTCATCATGCAACTGACGATATTCCTTGTTCAGTTGCTCTGCCTTTTCCTGCTCCATTTCACGTTCAACCTGTAACAAACGTAATTGGTTGGCCGCCAGTTCATAACGCTCCCCCATCTCAAGCAGTTCAGTTTCCATGATCTCTTTCTCTTGGGTCGCTTCTGCACGTAACTTGTCCAGTTGCTGTCGTTCTTGCTCCAGTCCCTCCAGCAACTCACTACTTGCCGCACTTTCTCTCTTCCAAACCGTCAGTTCATTCTCAAGTGCAGCCCAGCGTTCCTGCCAGGATTGTTCCTGAGCCGCCCATTCGTCTGCACGGCGTCGCCACACCTGGTCGTTCTGCTCTGCTTGTTCAACGCTTGAGCGAAGTTCTTCTTCACGTCTTGTCAACTGCTCCAGACGGGATGCCAACTCGGCCTGTTTGGCTGACAGTTCTTCGTGTTTGATCTGCCAATCCAACGCTTCTTCCTCAGTCTGGGCTAGTCGGCTCTCTTGCTCCGAGTATCGCTCGGAAAGTTTAGCTGAAGAATGTCTTGCTTCTTCAAGCGCGCTCACAATCTCTTGCTTCTCCTTGCTCAATTCATCAATCTTGGAACTGTAATTCTCTTCCCGTTGTAATGCATCACTGTAATCGTTACGGATTTGTTTATAGTTATCCTGAAGTCGGTTCAGCTCTTCACGAACAACATTTAGCTCAACTTCAAGCTGATTGCGTTTTTCTTCCAGAAGCTCTGCTTCCTTCTGGTATTGCACAGCTTCTTCATGGTTAAAACGAGACTCTTCCTTCACCACGGACAATTCATCATGAAGGGATTGCACACCAGATTCCAACGTTTCATTTTGTTCAGCAACTTCGAGAATCTGGTTCTCCAGGTCCCCGATCTCCGCCAATCGCTGCTCAGCTAGGTCTTTCCAGGATTGCTCACGTTCCGTAAGCGTGCCGATCTCATGCTGCAATGTACGCACCGCGGCATGAGCCTGTTCAAGCACCTTATGCAACCTGCGCTGTTCCTCTTCCGACTTCACTTCAGCCTCACGAAGCTTTTGCACTTCCTGTTCAAGCTGTGCATGCTGTTCCTGAAGTTTGCGTAGCTGTGCTGTGAGAGAGGTTTCTCTATCCACAGTTTCATTATACTTCTGCTTCCAATGTTCCTGTGAATTACGGGATTGCTGGGCAGCCTGCTCCGTTTCACGCAGAAGCTCTTGCAACTGGGAACGGTCCTCTTTCAACTGCTCCAGTTGCTGCTCCAGCTCCATAATTCGGCGAGTCTGAACTTCCTGCTCCTGTTTACGGACCCCATGCTCATGACGTAACGATTCCAATTGACCACGCTCGTGCTGAAGCTGCTGTTCTTGCTCTGCAACCATGTCCTGTGCACTGATGAGCTGGGTCATTACTTCTTCTAATTGTTCTTCCACATCCAATAGTCGAGTCTCCGCCTGTTTACGTTGTTCCTCAAGCTGCTGCTTGAGCTTGCCCCGTTCTTCTTGCAGAATGGCCTCTGCTGCCGATGCAGCTTCTGTTGCCTGGGATGCTGCTGCTTCCTTGGCTTGCTGCAATTGTTCCTCGAGGGCTGTTTCTTTCTCCATCCATTCGAGTTCCAACTGCTCGGATAACGCCTTGAACTCCGCATTCAACTGATTTATCTCAGTCAGGCGCTTCTGCTCCGCTTGTTCCTGCAAGTCAGCCCGCTCCTGCTTCGCCTGATCCGTGAGCTTCTGTGTCTGTTGCAGCGCTTTTTCTTCAGCCTGTTGAAGACGAAGTTCCATCTGTTGCTGAAGTTCATGATATCGCAGTGCTGCTTCTTCCTGAGCTTTCTTCAGATTGCTCTCCGCCTGCTCCAACTCGGACAAAATGGCCGACTCGGCTTCTTCCTTGGCTGTCTGAACCTGCTGCGCAGCCTTGGCTTCAATCTGTTGACGTTCTGCAACGGCACGGCTTTCGGCTTCTTTTAATTGAGCTGCAGCCTTGTCCTGCAACTCTTTATATTGTGCCGCAGCTTTGAGCTGCGCCTGCTGCAATTCGGCTGCAGAACGGTTCTGAGCTTCTTTGAGCTGGGAAGCAGCCTGTGCCTGTGCATTTTTAAGCTGGTTAGCCGCTTTCTCTTCCATTTCCTTCAGCTGTTTCGTTCCCTTGGCTTCTGCTTCCTTCAGTTGTGCCGTCGCTTGGGCCTGCAATTTCTGCACGCGCTCCGTTGCTTGAGCGCGTTCTTGCTCCAGCAGCTTGTTCAACTTGGCTATCTCTGAATTTTTGTCCGTTTCGGACTTTTGCAGCGCCTGCTCTGCTTCAAGCTTCAGCTTCTGTATATCAGCAAGAGCCTGGTCACGCCGTTCCAATTCTTCTTCATGTTCATTTTGTATGGCGTTTAACCGATTCAATTCGTTTCTCAGTTCTGTACGTTCTCCAGTAAGCATCTTCAGTTCATTACGGATTTCCTGAGTCTGAAGAGACTGTTCAGCCATATGTACAGCCGCCAGTACCGCAATACGCGGAGTATCCAGACGGGAATTTTGCTTGGAGATCGCGCTCATACGCTCATCTACCAGGTTAGCTACTTGTTTCATATAGTCGGCACTGCTGCCAACCAGTTTATAGGAAGTCCCGTAGATCTCTACGGTGACGCGTGTACGATCAGGTGTAGTCACAGTTGTGCCCTCCTTCAAGTCTGTATGTTGATTCTAAGCTGTAATCACAAAAAAGTCACATCGATCCTCTAATGCTAAGGATTCGATGTGACTTCAAACAATTCCTGCTAATCTTTGTTCAAAAAATCTTCTTCTGTCCTATTTACGCAATTCCGCTCCGAATTGCTCTTCCAGACGAGCCACTACACGGGCATGAACTTCAGTAACTTCCTCATCGGTGAGTGTACGTTCACGATTCCGGTACACCAGTGCCATCGCCACGCTTTTCTTGTTTTCACCCAGTTTACTGCCAGTAAACACATCGAATACCTGTACGTTTTGTAACAATTCACCCGCTGATTCACGAATGACGCGCAGCATATCTCCAGCTTCAACATCCTCATTCACAACAACCGCAATATCACGTTCCATGGCCGGGAAACGCGGAAGCTCACGATAACGAATATCTGCGTCTGCTTCACTGTAAATCGATTCAAGTGCAATCTCTGCGATGTACACATCATTCAGATCATACTGCTGTTGCAGTTCCGGATGCAATTGACCCAATGTACCGATCAATGTGCCTTCCCCGCCATCCTTGCCTTCCAGGTAAACCGATGCGGAACGTCCCGGATGGAATCCTTCAGGGCTGTTTGCTACCAAGCGAATGCGTTGTTCAAGCCCCATATAGGTGAACAGATGCTCAAGGGCACCTTTCAGATCGAAGAAGTCTACTTTCTCCGCTCCAACATTCCACTGCTGGCTTGCACGATTCCCGGTGAGCAGTAGCCCCAGTACTGGAATCTCATGCGGTTGCTTGGTCAACTGAGCTTCCTCGGTGAAGAACACATTGCCCACTTCAAATACTGCCAGTGAATCCTGTTTACGGTTCATGTTATACACCGCTGCATCCAGCATTTGTGGCAAAATACTCGTACGAAGCACACTGCGGTCCTCACTCATAGGCATCGCGAGTTCCACGGCTTTACTACCTTGTGTCAACGCCGGGAACAGAGTCGCTTTATCCGGGTGTACAAAGGAGTAACTGATCATTTCCTGCCAGCCACTTCCTGAGAGCAATCCACGAATGGTGCGACGCATTGCTTGAGAGCGTGTATATGCCCCCGGAGTCGTCGGTCCTTCAATCCAGGTGGTTGGAATGTTGTCATATCCGTACAAGCGTGCAATCTCTTCAAACAAGTCTACATCGAGTGTAATATCCCCTCTGCGTGTTGGTACTTCCACATCCAGCAATCCTTGATCAGCATCACCACATGCAAAGTGCAAGCGAGCGAAAATGGTTTTCACCTCAAGTAAAGACAGATCGGTTCCCAGATAACGATTCAGTCTGCCCAGCGACAATTGAATTACACGTTTCTCCGCAGCTTCCGCTCCAGCTTCCACGATTCCCTGATGCACTTCACCTTCAGCATAACGCTGAATCAGTTCAGCGGCACGATCCAAAGCCGTAATCACCGCACCCGGGTCTACTTCCTTTTCAAAACGCATGCTTGCTTCGGAACGCAGCCCCAGTTGGCGCGACGTTTTCCGAACGGTTCCGCCGTCGAACTTGGCGGACTCCAAGAGCAGATTCACCGTGCCTTCCGATACCTCGGAATTCTCGCCACCCATAACCCCAGCGATGGCTACAGGTTTCACGCCGTCCGTGATGAGCAACATGTGCGGCTCCAGCTTGCGCTCTTGGCCATCGAGCGTAACGATCGTTTCACCTTCGTTGGCCATCCGCACTTCAATATGACCCTTTTCCAGCTTATCCGCATCGAATGCATGCAGCGGTTGACCGTATTCCAGCATGACATAGTTCGTGATATCAACGATGTTATTGATTGGGCGAACACCTGCCGCCATGAGACGGTTTTGCATCCACAGTGGGGAAGCACCCAGCTTAATACCGGTTACATAACGAGCTGCATAGTGACTGCATTGCTCCTGTGCCTTAATCTCTACGGAGATATGATTCGCAGCCGCATCGCGAGCTTCAACCAGTTGGTCTTTGGGACTTGGCAGCTTCACTTCACGACCCAGAATGGCACCCACTTCATAAGCCGCACCACGCATGCTGAGACAGTCAGAACGGTTCGGTGTCAGGTCCAGTTCAAGCACATGGTCGTCAAGACCAAGAACCTGGCTGATTGGCGTGCCAATCTCCGTTTGTTCTGGCAGAACGAGAATACCTTCCTGCTGATCTTTGGGCAGCAATTTGTCGTTCATGCCCAGCTCTTTGGCAGAACAGATCATGCCAAGGGAGACAACGCCGCGCAGTTTGGCTTTTTTGATATCCAATCCACCAGGGAGCTTCGCTCCAACCAGGGCTACGACTACTTTTTGGCCTGCATCCACATTTTTCGCACCACACACGATCTGCAGATCTTCTTCCTGGCCGGCATCGATGACACATACATTCAGTTTGTCTGCATCGGGGTGTTTCTCCTTGCTCTTCACATAACCCACAACAACTTTATTCACGCCCTTATTGCGGTTCTCCACTACATCAATTTCTACTCCCGCACGGGTGATTTTCTCCGCCAATTCCTGTGGCGTCACACCTTCAAGGGAAATATAATCAGACAGCCAATCTGTCGATACTCTCATGGACGTTCACTTCCTTCATCTATAAATTGGTGTTCCCGGTTCATAACGCTTGCTCTATACAAGTTGATCCATTGTATTGTTAAGTTACAGCCGTCCGAATTGCTTCAGGAAGGTCAGATCGCTATTGTAGAAGTGACGGATATCATCGACACCATACTTCAGCATGGCGATACGTTCTACACCCATGCCGAATGCAAAACCACTGTATTTCTCTGGATCATAACCACCCATTTCCAGTACTTTCGGGTGAACCATACCGCCGCCCAAAATTTCAAGCCAGCCTGTTTGCTTACATACGCGACAGCCGCTGCCGCCACATTGTACACAGGTTACATCCACTTCCGCACTTGGCTCTGTGAATGGGAAGAAGCTTGGGCGTAGACGAATTTCTGTGTGGGAACCGAACATTTCGCGCACGAATTGTAGCAGGGTTCCTTTCAGATCGCTCATACGAATGTTTTCGCTGATGACCAATCCTTCAACCTGGTTGAATTGGAAAGAGTGCGTCGCATCGTCGTCATCACGGCGGTATACTTTACCTGGGCAGATGACTTTGACAGGCACTTCGCCCTTCATGCTCTGCATGGTACGTACTTGAACCGGAGATGTATGGGTACGCATCAACAAGTCTTCTGTAACATAGAAGGAATCCTGCATATCGCGCGCCGGGTGATTCTTCGGCAGATTCAATGCTTCAAAGTTGTAATAATCCATTTCAACTTCAGGACCTTCCGCAATGCGGTATCCCATACCGATGAAAATATCTTCGATCTCCTGTACCACTTTGGTCAGTGGATGCAGTCCGCCTTGACGTCCATGACGTCCTGGCAGACTCACATCAATTTTCTCGGATTGCAGACGCTTCGCCGTCTCTTCCTTCTGGAACTGACCCTGCTTGCTGTCGATGACTTCCTCAATGGCAGCCCGAACATCGTTGGCTACTTGACCAATAACTGGACGTTCCTCTGCACTAAGTGCACCCATGCCGCGCAAAATTTCAGTCAAAGCACCCTTTTTCCCCAAATACTTTACACGCAGATCACCAAGCGTCTGCGGATCATTCACACCAGACAACTGCTCCAGCGCTTCGATCTTCAATGCCTCTAAACGTTCTTTCATGTGTAATTGCCCCCTTTTTGTGGTGTTTTTGCAACAAAAAAAGGCCTTCTCTCCCCTGAAGGGACGAAAAGACCGTGGTACCACCCTTGTTAGACATCCATTGCTGCGCGGCCCTTCTGGCCTGCAACTGGTTCTGTCTCACTTTGTACGGAATAACGACCGTTAACCGTTTGCCCCTACTGTTGCCTCTGTGTCTGCACACAAACAGGTTCAGGGAACCGCTTCGGAGTGAATTTCGGCAGCCTTGTTCTACAGAAACGCTCTCAATCTACGGCGCTTCCTCCCTGTCCAGAGGCACTGCTTACTTATCTCCATCATCACGTTTGCTTAGTTTACCTATATCGATGTAATCATCGATGATCGTTCATAATTATATGCAAAATAGATTGAAATAGCAAGCCGGTCCATGTTCTAATTTATGCTTGCCCCCTATCTTTCAATTGTTTCAGGCGCTGCTGGATTTCGCGAATCTCAGCTGCCTCGACTGCTCGCTCATTCGAATGCTCAGGCTGTGTCAGACTGTCTTTTCCAGCAGTGCTCACAGGAGACAGCAACTCCGATAGTCGCATCTCCAATCGTAACCGCTCGTCATCGGATTCCCGGGTCTCCAGCGCCACCTCCCGAAGTTTGCTGGACTGCTCCCAATCCGACACACCTCCTTCAAACAGAGTTGCTGTGCCACCAGCCTCCAGATCGCATAATCGATTCGCGAGAGACTTCGTCAGCATCCGATCATGGGATACAAGCACTAAAGCACCTGAAGCCTGTTTTAATACATTCTCCATGACTTCCTGGGTATCAATGTCCAGATAGTTCGTTGGTTCGTCCAGCACCAGCAGATTGGCTCCGCCAAAGTATAGCCTTAGAAATGCCACTCTGCACTTTTCCCCCATGCTCAGATCCCCAATGCGCTTGAACACATCATCTCTGGAGAATAGGAAACATCCCAGAATGGTACGTGCTGCACTTTGTGTCATGGATGGAAGGGTAAGCAAGCTGTCCAGCAGCGTCAGATTTTCGGGAAGCCCTTCCAGCTCCTGTGAAAAGTAACCGATTTTCAGCTGTGGATGCCGTGTGACCTTGCCGTGTGAAGGTTCCAGCTCACCAATCATCAACTTCAGCAGTGTTGTCTTGCCTGTTCCATTAGGGCCCCGTACAGCAAGCCGATCTCCGCGTTCCACAGTAATTTGAAGATCGCGCAGCAATGATTTGTCTCCCGTATATGAAAAACTCACCTCTTCCAGCGCAAGCAGCTGGCGTGCAGCCAGTGGATTCATCTGTAATTCCATGTTCAACTTTGCAGCTTCACGAGGTTTATCCACCCGTTCCCGCTCCAAACGTTCCAGCTGTTTTTGTTTCGCATGGTAACGCGAAATATTTTTGTTAGCTTTGGCTTTGTAGAAGCTCTGGGTGATCTTCACCTCCACATCGGTTGCCGAATTATGCGCTTTATGGAACCATTCCTGATAATTTCGAATTGTCTCTTCCAGCGCCTTACGTTCCAACTCCTGCCTGCGGTAGATCGTTTCCTGTTCCCGTAATTCACGCTCTTTGTGGAGTTTGTAGTCGGAGTATCCGCCCTTGTATTTGGTCAGGGCATCTGGACTGAACTCAATGACTCCTGTTGCTACCTGATCAATAAACGTACGATCGTGAGATACAAATAACAGCGTACCTTCGTATGAGGATAACCACTCTTCAAGCCAGCGCATGCTTCCCTCATCCAGATGATTCGTCGGTTCATCCAGGATCAGGAATTTGGGCTTGCTGACAAGCAGCCCCGCCAGGCGCACCTTTGTTTTTTGTCCACCGCTCAAGGAATGGTAGGGTCTGTTCCAATGCTCTGCGGATAATCCAAGACGTGTCAGTACCTTCTCTACCTCGGTCTCCCACATATAACCGTTCAACTGTTCATATTGCTCCATGACTTGTGTATAAGCTGCAAGCAGCTCATCATCCGCTTCAGTGCTAGTGCTCAAACGTTGTTCCAGTTCTTCCAAGTTCCGTTTTACTTCATAGATCTGTCCGCTCTCTCGCCGGACCGCATCCAGTACATTCATGCCCGTCTCAATCTCCGAACGCTGGCGCATGAACCCCCATTCCTGCTGCGGAATATGACGTTCAATCCGTCCACCACCATACTCTTCTCCCAAAATGATACGTAACAACGTTGTCTTGCCGCATCCGTTGCGACCCAGAATGGCAAGTCGCTCACCCTCATTAATCTCCAAATTTAATCCTGTAAACAATTCATTACCGTTCCACTCTTTTGATACTTCATGTAAGCGTACCAATGTCATCATGAGGCCTCATCCTTCCTGCATCCTTTTTGATGAACAAAAAAAACCGCTGGCATCAGCCGGCGGTTTGGCAATTCAGGGTTGGATCAAGCATTCAAAGACAGATCTAAGGTAAGCTACGGCATGAACAAAGAAACCCCAAACACAGGGTACACGTAACCTTCATGGCTTACTTGTTCCATACCTGATCCCATAGCTGAATTTGGACACACGAATCCCCTCATTGCTCAGCCGCTCTGGCTGACTGCGTCATAAAACCGTTTGCAGTTAACTGGGGTTCAATTCATGTGTTTTACTTCATGGGACGTATGGTTACCTCTCATTCATGTGTAGTATCAATTTCTCCGTTATTGTACCAGATCATTGTAAAAAAGCAAAGGGTATATACATTAAACAAAAGAATACTTACTTACTCGCCACTCCGATGACAAAACAATCTTCTGATTGCTGTTACCACGAGATTTCTTTTAGGGCAAAAGAAAAAGCCCCTGCATCGCAAGGGCTCCGGTACTGCTTCGTTAAGCGGGTGATGGGAATCGAACCCACGCTATTAGCTTGGAAGGCTAAAGTTCTACCATTGAACTACACCCGCATGATTGAAGATTTAATTGTTAAGTTCCTTAGGAATTTAACAGTGATTTTACATATAATAATATACCATGATCCTCTATAGCATGCAAGTCATATTTCCCATTTTTTTCATTACGTCTCCATCTTAAAAAAGCAGGAGCACCCTCGCGCCCCCGCTGTTCCCTATCCTGTAGGCTTATCCACATCTCTCAAAAACTGCTTTTCAAATTCAGCGGCTTTAATCGGTTTGCCGAAGAAATAACCCTGAGCCTCGTGACAGTGTTGATTGCGAAGAAAGATCATCTGATCTTCGTTCTCCACGCCCTCAGCTGTGACTTTCAGTTGTAGATGATGCGCCATTGAAGTGATGGTAGATACGATCGCAGCGTTGTTACTGTCCTCCATGACTTCATTCACAAATGAACGGTCAATCTTGAGCCGATCAATCGGCAGATCCTTCAGATAGTGCAACGAGCTGTATCCCGTTCCAAAATCATCAATACTGATATGCACACCAATTTCTTTGATTTTGTGCAATTGTTCGAATGACCGATCTTTATCAAATGTCATGCTCTCTGTAATCTCCAGTTCAAGCCATACAGGCTCTAGTCCCGTCTCTTTGAGAATGCCATTAATATTGTCCAACAAATGGGAGTGCCTGAATTGTCTCATCGACAGATTCACCGAAACACACAGTTTACGATAACCGGCTTCCTGCCACTGTTTGTTCTGTGCACACGCTTCACGAAGCACCCATTCGCCAAGCGGTACAATGAGCCCACTCTCTTCTGCCAGAGGAATAAATTCAGCCGGAGATACTGAGCCCCGCTGCGGATGCTGCCAGCGCACCAAGGCTTCCATGCCAACGATTAGCCCACTTTGCAGATTAACCTGCGGCTGGTAAACCAGGTAGAACTGACCTCGATCCAACGCCTTGCGCAGATCATTCTCAAGCTGCAAACGCTCCTGTGCCTTCATCTGCATCGCATGGGCAAAACGATTCAGTTCCAATCCTTGTTCCTTAGCACTGTGCAAAGCCGTATCTGCATTCTGAATAATCTCCAGTGGTGACTCCCCATCATGTGGGAAAATGGCCATCCCGATCCCAAGTGTAAGATGATACTCATTGCCATCAACCAAGACCGGCTTCTCAAAAAGTTGCAGAATGGATCTTGTCCGACGCAACGCTGTATCGGTTGAACTGAAATCTGTCATCGTTAATGCAAACTCATCTCTTCCCAATCCAAAGACTTCTTCTCCTGGAAGTGACGAATGTTTCAGTCGTTGACCTACCTGACGCAAAACCCGGTTAGCTGCTTGCTGTCCGAGCGAATCATTAATGGTCTTGAACCGATTAATATTCAGAACCAGTACGCCAACAAGCTGTTCCTCCACCACGGCATCATCCATCATTTTTTTCAACCGCTGTGAAAGGCGACGACGGTTTGGAAGTCCCGTTACATCATCATGATGAGCAATATAGTTCATCTTGGCTTCCGCGACCTGCTGTTGCAGAAAAGGCGTGTCCACTACAGACGTATACAGCCCTTTTTGAATGAAAAAATAAGCCATACAATTACTCAGGAGTCCTAATAACAGATTGAGATCGTTCACCCCAGTTGCTGAAACAAAATAACATTCACCAAAAAAGAAACACAGAATGCCACACAGAATGGTTGGTAAATCACCGTCTTTGGTTTTTTTCCATTGTACAAACAAAAGAACTACAATAATGCCATAGAGCAATCCGACCATAAGATGAACTCGGGTGAAGATACCACCCAGCACTTCACCATCAAGCATACTCGGCAACATGCTCCATTCCTGAATAGCCAGTATGTACAAAATAACAAAGGTACCCAATGTCCCACTGAACAGTAAGAATTTGCGTGGTAATGCAATTTCTTTCTCATTTAAGCTATACACGAGCAGTAAACCTACTGAACATACCAAAGATCCCATAGTTGACATCATTAATGAGAACTCCGATTCCATCATGGCTCCATTTGGAATCTCTTCTGCAAATGAAACGATATGAACCAGTTCAAACAGACCAACTAATAAAAAGAGTGTTGTCAATAATGTCCTCCGAAGAGTTAGCTTCTGTGTCCGAAACAACCAGCTTTGATTGTAGATGCCGATACAAGCCGCTGCTGCTGCGAATCCACCCAAGAGTGTCAAAACCGGGTAACCCGATATGATCAGATCAGAGCTTGAAGAAGAACGAAACCATTGACTTGCGAGGAAACACAACAAGCCGCACACAGCGACCCAACTTATTTTTCTCTGATCTTGCAGATTAACCTTCATGCCGTGTTTTCCTTCCCGGGATCACCTATCCTGAATTACATTAACCAAACTTAACAACTTACTACACGATTCGACAAAAAAATATTAACCAACGTTCAATTCACATGCATACACATGCTATCTGGTACATAATAACATTTAATTTTGTATACGTGAACTAAAAAAATAGTTACTCCTAGGAATATTTATTCATGGATATAGAGAAAAACAAGGCATTAAGAACTAAAAAAACATGGAGCTCAAGTTAGAGTCCATGTTTTCCTAATTTGCAACTGTATTTCAGACTATATTACTTATCAAAATTCACTTCTGGTGTTGTTAATTTATCATAGAAATCAACAACCTTATCCTTGTCTTCGGATGAACGAATCGCCATCGCTGAACGTGGATGCTCGTCCAACGCACCTGTAATCATGTAAGGCAGAATGTAACCCCATTCTTCTTTTTCTCTCAGTGGAACCATCAGCTGTTCCAATACACCAAGTACTGGACGCAGATTGTATTTCGTTCCTTTGAGATGAGCTACGAGCAATTCGGTTGGACAGTTCCCTGCTGCACGGCCCATACCATACACAGAAGCATCAAGCAGTTCAACGCCAAGTTCTGCCGCAACCAATGTGTTAGAAAATGCAAGCTGCATATTATTATGTGTGTGAACACCAAGACGCTTGTTAGGCAAGTGAGTCTTGAACTTCTCTACCAGATATTTCACATCATTATGATCCAGACTGCCGTAAGAATCTACAATGTAAACAACATCCACAGCGCTTTCTTTGATCAATTCAAATGCTTCCAGCAATTCATTCTCCATAACATTGGAGAGTGCCATAATATTAAGTGTAGTTTCGTATCCACGATCATGGAATGTTTGAACCAGTGCAAGTGCCTTGTCTACATCTTTGCTGTAGCAAGCAACCCGGATCAGATCCAGCATGCTCTCACTGCGAGGCAAGATATCATTTTCGTCCACACGACCTACGTCAACCAGTGCAGACAGTTTGGTATTGCCTTTTTGAGGAATAACTTTACGCAGGAAATCATCGTTCAGGAAACGCCATGGTCCTGCTTCCTCGGCGCCTTTAAGCAACTTCGGAGAGTTCTTATATCCAATTTCCATATAATCAACGCCAGCTTCATTCAATCCAGCATATAGCTGTTGAACAAAGTCCACACTAAAGTCCCAATTATTCACCAATCCGCCATCACGGATCGTACAATCTACAATTTTGCAATGATTTGTCTTCATTAATGTCTGCTCCTTTTCTGACCAACTTGTGTATTCCTCTCATGATACTTGAACGTGACAAGAAAAGTAAAGGGATTCCGGACTTATTTACTTCGATAAGATTTCCAGATTCGGTCAATCTCAACCATATCGGAACGATCGGGAGCTTTCTCTCCATAACGAACGGCATTATACGTATCTGGCAGTCTCGCAGACAGCTCATCTTCTTCTAACTTCACACCACTCTGAATAATGGTCTGTGCAGCCTCCAGGGGAGTGTGCGTCCCCTGTATTTCGACGCCTCGATGAGCGGCTTTTTCAATCCAAGTCCGATAGTAATACCGAACACGTTCAGCATCCTGCGCAGGTGGCGCTTCTTTCTTACGAAACCAATTCTTTCGGACTTTTGCTGGCGCATCAAGCGTCTCACTGACATCGATATACTCCGTCCGTGGTTCTGCCTTCTTTTCACCTGGTTGTAACATCCCCTTGAATCGATCCATAAGTCTGTTTATCGTTTTTTGACCCAACCTCATAAGCAGCCACAGGATTGCTCCTGCTACAGCACACATCACTACCCACCCGAGGATGTTCCAGAAGACTGAGGGCTCGGATGGCGGCTCTCTCCAGTCATTCGGTATATTTAGCGGCTGATTGGGGTTGTCCATTGGTAATCGTGGCTCCTCGCCGGAAATCGGACCAAACCATCCCCTGATCCATGCAAGCAAGCGGTCACGCAGCGGCCCCAGCCAGGCAGCCAGACTTGGGAAAGCACCGATCGCGACGATGACAACAAACATCCACATGAACCTCTGATGATTCGCACGTGCAAAATCTCGTAATACCAATCTTCTCTTGCCGTCATTGAGCATTGCCTGATCCAGTTGCAGCATATATCGTCCAACTAGCCAAAAGGCAAAGCTGATCACTCCCGCAATATAGATCCATATGGTGTAGGTTCGTATCGGCTGCATGAACTCCAACGAATTCGAAGCAATCATAAGCAAGATTGCACTGATTACACCCATAATCTGCAAGCGCCATAACAACACTGAATGAAAGACTGGCTGGAAGGTCAGACCTGCATAAGCCGATATGACTCCACACAGTACCAATGTGATGATATCCGACAATGGGAGAATGAGGCTCATCCCAACAACGAGTGCGAAGAGAAATCCTATGATGAGTGCCGTTACTCCACGAATGAAAGTACTCTTCTCGCTAAAACCTGGAATTTTATGCTGAATGAACTGTCCTAACCAACCTACAAGAACGACCAGGATGAATACTGTGAACGGCAAATGTTCCATTGCGTAGAATGAAGCAAGCGTAAATATCGGAAAAAGGTATATGCCAGCCATCAAGACGGCAAGCATTGCTATGAGTCCTTTTGTCGTCGCCACCGGTCTGTTCCTCATGCACTCACCGCCTTCGTATTACCCTTCACGTCCTCTACCGGGAGAATCGTCACACGATGTCCTTGTTCGTGTAGGCGTGCAATCTCGTGCTCCATAGCGGCAGATACATAGGATGTAATTAGCAGATAGCTGCGGATTTGCTGTGCTTCTTCATTCAGACGTACTTCATCATTCAGGAATTGCTCCATGGGAACCATACATTTCAACTCTGTCTCTGCCATAGCTTCCAGTAACCTTTCCAGATGGGGCGTGCCATAATCCGGCTCAATCCGAAGTGTATCGCGGCCTCCACCCACATGATAACCATTATGGGCGAAGCCTGCCGGCAACCCTCTACCGATGGCATCCACTGCAGCCGTGGCTGCGTAACGGAGTGCCCGCTCAATCTTTTCCGGTCGAGTGACAACACTCCACATATCTGCCGATTCCTGAATGTTGACTACAATCCAGGATTGCGGATCAGCTGTCCATCCCTGCTTGTAGACTTGTAATTCACCTGTACGTGCACTCGCTTTCCAGTGAATACGATTCATGGGGTCTCCTGCACCATAAGGCCGAACACCCAGGATCAAGAAAGGATCTTCAACGATCCATCGTGATACTTCCACTTCTCCCTGCCATACCTGATAAATTGCAGGAAGATCCTCTGCATTCACTAATGAAGGATACACGACCATAGACATTTGCAAAGGAATCGGTTTGGTGGAACGCCACACACCAAAGAGATCCCCACCTGTCATCGTTGCTGTATTTAATGGATAAATTCCACGCTGAGTACATGTAAAAGGATGCTTGCGCGTAATACGAGTAAACGGTTTTAACGTAAAAATGCTCTTATGGTTCTGATAGATCTCGCCTTGACTAATATCCATACCTGAACCGGAACGAAATACAAACGACACTGGCATCATCGATTCTAGTCTGAGCCACGGTACGGAGACTCGTTTCTCATTTGATATCGTCTCCACCATCTCAAGTTCATCTCCAGCGTAACAACGCAGCTTGCTGAATTGTCTGCTGTACTTGAGCTTTCGCAGTGCAGGTCGTCCAAACCACACACCATGTATAACAACGACAATGCCTCCAACAAGGACAAGCCATAATAATGCCATAAGACTAACGCCCGCTTGTAGCGAGATTCTCCGTAGGAACTTCTGTCTGATTCAGAAGTTCCTGGATGATACGCTCAGCCAAGCCCTCTTGTTGTCTGATCCGGTTACGGAATACCAGTCGGTGGGCCAGCACAGGTTCCGCCAGCACTTTAATATCATCAGGTAAAACAAAGTCTCTGCCATGCAGTGCAGCCCATGCCTGACTTGCCTTGAGTAATGCCTGAGCCCCTCGTGGACTTACGCCAAGCGAGAGCTCTGGATGTTGCCTTGTCGCTTCGGTTAACTGAATGATATATCGCAGCAAATCTTCGTTGATCTGCACTGTTTTATACGTATCCTGTGCCTTCAAAAGTTCTTCACGACTGATCACTGCCGAGAGATCATCAACAGAACGACTGGCTATCGTACGTCTCAAGATTTCTACACTCTCTTCACTGCTCGGATAACCCATGCGAATTTTCATCATAAAACGATCCATCTGCGCTTCAGGTAGCGGAAAAGTTCCCTGGTTATCTACAGGGTTCTGAGTGGCGATAACGATAAATGGCCGTTCCAGCTGTCTCGTTGAACCGTCGATACTGATCTGGCGCTCTTCCATGCACTCCAGCAAACTTGATTGCGTACGCGGTGTAGCCCGGTTAATCTCATCGGCTAGTACAAGATTGGCAAACAAGGGGCCGGGTCGGAATTCAAAATCCCCTTCTTTTTGATTAAAAAAATGAATCCCTGTTAAGTCAGAGGGCAGCAAGTCCGGTGTAAACTGTATCCGTTGGAAGGTGCAGTCCAATGAAGAGGCTACCGATTTGGCAAGCATCGTTTTCCCGGTACCCGGTACATCCTCCAGCAGTACGTGTCCTGACGCTATGATTGCTGTCATCACCAGCTCTATCGTATGCTCTTTTCCCACAATCACTTTTCCCACGTGATCCATCAATTGTTGATTCATTCGTTCCATTCCTTGGATTTCCATCTGCATCTCATCCTTCCGTTATGGAGCTTATGTATTCGCATTCATTACTAACTATAACCTTTATTGGCAACATAAAACAAAGGAGTCGGCAAATACCCGACTCCTTGACTCCCCACTTTTCTCAATATACCAAGGGTAACATAATCATAAACCGCGTACCTTCGCCCTTTTTGCTATCCACAGAGATGGTGCCTCCATGGTTCTTGATGATTCGGTAACTCACCGAGAGTCCAAGCCCCGTCCCGCTCTCCTTGGTCGTGAAGAATGGATCAAACAGACGGACAAGCGTGTTATGGTCCATCCCATGACCGTTATCCGCGATGGAGATCTGCACAAACTTGTTTTCCGTGGCGGTAGATATTCGAATTAGACCCGTATGTTCTTCGCCAACTTCCTCAATGGCATCCATTGCGTTTTTCACCATATTCAAAATAACCTGCTTAATCTGTTTGACATCAATGGACACATTCAGCGGGGCATCCCCTTCATCCAGTATGATCTCGCATCCCTTCATCAAACCTTCGCTTTCTGTCAGCAAGACCACCTCTTTGAGCAAAGAGTCGACGGACATCACGGTCTTCTGTGGAGCTGACGGTTTGGAAGAATTCAAAAATTCGTAGATGATGTCGTTCGCCCGATCAATCTCCGTCAGTATGATTCGAGCGTACTCGTCTTTGCCGAGCTGCAGCAAATGGGGCCTGAGCAATTGGATAAACCCACGGATTGCAGTCAACGGATTACGAATTTCATGAGCAATAGATGCTGAAATCCGCCCCAGCATCGCAAGTTTGTCATTTTGATAAGCGGTCTGTTCAATTTGTTTATAATCAGATACATCTTTGACGCTGAATAAAAAGTCGCCATCCATCTGATCACCGTACGTCACAGTAACCAGCCAATGCCTTCCGTATTCATCAATCAACTCATGATAGCGCTTACGATGAAAAATGGTTTCCCGATAGATACGTAAAATTTTCTTTTTCTTGAATCGGCTCATCTGCGGATGATGCAGCATTTGCATCAGGGTGCAGCCGCTCAACAGACTTCTTGGAAGCTCCAACAACTTTGCCATCTGAACGTTAATAAACGTCAATACACCGTGACTGTCAAACAACATAATACCGCTATCCAGATGCTCGAGTACATTCTCGTACTTGTTGTAATCCAGATGCACAGGCGGGAATCCATCCGTTGGTTGAGGCACTGTATCCTGAAATTCACTAATCATGTCAGGTTCCTCCTTTTCACGTAAATGATAAACTTGCCATTCGGACATCATATCATCACAGAAACAGGAAGGGCCGATTTTATTGTTCATTACCGGTGCCCTTTCGTTGGGGGGCTGAGCCGAAAATATGGATGGCATGGCCGGAACTCAAGCTGGTCTATTCCCGGTAACCAACAGTCGATCCGGAAAATCATATACGTTTGTTCCATTCTGACCTTCACCTATTCCCAAACACGAACATTTTTTGCTCCGCCTCTTTTGCAAGTCTGTTTTTATCATAGACAAGTTTATAGAAGAGAGTCAATCGGAGAAAGTGTCGAATGGAAATTATTTTAAAAAAAACCTCGAATTAGTTCCAGAACAACACACAAAAACGAAGCCGTTTCACCCCATAGGCAAATCAGCTTCGTTTTTAATATCTTTAATTTGTGATATATCCGAGATCATCTATAGTCCGGTCTTATTATGCTGAATTTTCAGTCTGCGCTGACTCATCACAGCTAATCGACGTTTAAGTTCGCTTTCCCACTTCTCGTCTTTTGTTTCCTTCGCGAGCCTGAGCAAATCCAGAGCCATATCAATCTGGCGCTGCACAATGACCATGGCATCCTCGCTCTCACGGTTTACACAGTTTTCGAAAATGGCATCCTCATCTTCTGTTACATAATCTTGAAAATCGATCTCGGATGCACCGTCTCCATGCGCATATTCAGCCAGAATTTCATATTCATTTTCCACTTTATAATGCACCTCAACCCGGTGACACACCGGACAAAACAGCAGGGGAACATTATGAACCTGGGTGCGGTAATGCTTCAGCGTGCCCTTCGTTCCAACCATACTTGCCCCACAACAGTAACTCATTTTTGTTCACCCTCCTTATTACGTGCCGGGACTTTTTTGTTAAAATGTCATCCCGTACACTTCCAGCACTTCCGAAAAGGAATAGTTCCATCAGTGTATCACATTCATGTACATATTATAAATGCAGAGCACCGGAATATTTACCGGGTTTCCATACCCTATTCGCCTTAAAGGCCATCAATTCCTCTTTCAGCAGATAAAAAGAAGACTTTCTATTATTAACACGCTTAGCTGCTTGTTCAAACACTTTTGATTAACTTCGTTATAATTTTCGGCAAAAGGGTGCAAAAAGCCCTCAATCCCTAACGGGATGAGGGCTTGAACAAAAACCGTTCAAGTTAACCTGGCTTACAGGTTAGTGTCGCCTGGTTTCCAGTTCATTGCACACAATCCGCCAGATTGCAGTGCTTGCAGTACGCGAAGTGTTTCTTCAACACTACGGCCTACATCGTTGTGGTTAACCACTTGATATTTCAATTCGCCTTCTGGATCGATGATGAACAGACCGCGCAATGCTACGCCTTCTTCTTCGATCAGAACGCCGTAATCTTTAGCCACTTGCTTCGTGATGTCAGAAGCCAGCGGGAAGTTCAATTGACCCAGACCATTGCTGTCTACAGGTGTGTTGATCCATGCTTTGTGGCTGTGTACGGAGTCTACGCTCACGCCAAGAATTTCTGTATCCAAAGCTTTGAATTGCTCGGAAGCAACGCTCAAAGCTGTAATTTCAGTTGGGCACACAAATGTGAAGTCCAAAGGATAAAAGAAGAATACAAGCCATTTGCCACGATAATCGGACAGTTTAACGGAACCAAAATCTTGTCCGTCTCCTGATACTGTTTCCATTGCGAAATCCGGTGCTGGTCTACCTACCAAACGTTCTGCCATAACTAAAAATTCCTCCTTTGGGATTATGTAAGCATCCTTGCGGATTGCTCATCATCAAGAAAAACGAGAACGCTTTTCCTGTAATTAAAATGATTTGATACTTGATAACAAGTACAAGTAAAATGTTATCATCCGGACTTCCCAAAGTCAAGATTATAAACATTATTTTTTTATAATAATTATAAATAAGGATCTTTCGTGGCAAATAATGATAAAGAAACAGCCCTCTGTACATTCCATAACTGGAAACAAAGGGCTGCCTGTAGTTGGAAATATAATTACGCTTGTTTCTGAATAGCCGCCACGATCAAATCGCCCATTTCGGTCGTGCTGATCGCTGTGCTCTTGTCTACAGCAATATCACTCGTGCGGTGTCCTGCGTTCAATACATCCGACACAGCTGCTTCAATGGCATCCGCACCTTCTGCATAACCAAAGGTTGTGCGGAACATCAACGCCAAAGAGAGAATGGTTGCTATCGGATTAGCGAGGCCTTGACCTGCGATATCCGGTGCAGAACCGTGTACCGGCTCATAGAGTCCAAAGCTGCCCTCTCCCAGTGATGCAGATGCGAGCATACCGATGGAGCCTGTCAACATCGCTGCTTCATCACTCAAGATATCTCCGAACATGTTTTCCGTTACGATAACATCAAAGCTTGCTGGACGACGCAGCAATTGCATCGCGCAGTTGTCTACCAGCACATGCTCCAGTTCAACATCGGGATAATCCGGTGCTACCCGGTTCACGACTTCACGCCAGAGACGGGAAGTTTCCAATACGTTAGCTTTGTCTACAGAAGCCAGCTTTTTGCGACGTCCTTGCGCAATTTCGAATGCCTGACGAACGATCCGCTCCACTTCTGTTACATTATATGCACATGTATCCACAGCCTCTTCGCCCTGTGCACTTTCACGTCTGAACTTCTCTCCGAAGTAGATACCACCTGTCAGCTCACGTACCACCATCAGATCTGTACCTTCCAGTACTTCAGGCTTCAGAGTTGAAGCATCTTTCAGGCAATCAAATACAACAGCCGGACGCAGGTTGGAGAACAATCCGAGCGCTTTGCGAATACCCAGCAGGCCTGTTTCCGGACGAAGCTCCTTGCTGTTGTTATCCCATTTCGGACCGCCAACCGCTCCAAGCAGGACTGCATCTGCACTTTTACATACGTTCAGTGTTTCTTCAGGAAGAGGTGTACCCTTCTCATCAATCGCGATTCCGCCAAACAACGCATGCTCTGTCTCAAAACGATAACCGAATACTTCCTCTGTACGTTTAAGCACTTTCTCAGCCTCAGCTACGACTTCAGGGCCGATTCCGTCACCGGCAATAACTGCAATCTTTTTCACGTCTGCCATTGGGTTGTCCACTCCTTATATTTCATTCATTAATTATTCATAAAAGTAACGTCTCATATTATCTATCTCTTTTGTATCATATTCCAAGGTCATTTGACCAAGATATACAATCTATGACTTTAATAGATTTTACCTATAAGCCAATAGACATTAGTCTTTCCAAGTTGTTCTGACCTCCCGGCTGGGTTAAAATATAGCTGAATTCAAATCAGGTACGCAGGAGGGATAAGCAACATGCAATATTCGTATTTGGGTAAATCAGGCCTTAAGGTCAGCCGAATCTGTCTCGGAACCATGAATTTTGGGCCTGCTACAGATGAAAAAGAAGCTTTCCGCATTATGGACGCAGCACTTGATGCAGGCGTGAATTTTTTTGATACCGCTAACATCTACGGCTGGGGTGAAAATTCCGGCCTTACCGAAGAAATTATCGGACGCTGGTTCAACCAGGGTGGTGGCAGACGCGAAAAAGTAGTTCTGGCCACCAAAGTCTATGGCTCCATGCATGATGATACAGACGGCCCCAACAACGAAGCCGGCCTCTCTGCCTACAAAATCAGACGGCATCTGGAGGGTTCCCTCCGCCGCTTACAGACCGATCATATCGAGCTGTACCAGATGCATCATGTGGACCCTGCCATATCGTGGGACGAGCTGTGGGGTTCGTTCGAGAATGCCGTTCATCAGGGTAAAATCGGTTATGTAGGATCGAGTAACTTTGCCGCATGGCAGATTGCAATTGCTCAAAGCGAAGCCAAGAATCGTCATTTCCTCGGCCTGGTTTCCGAACAACATAAATACAGCCTTAACTGTCGTTTGCCTGAGTTGGAAGTATTGCCCGCTGCCAAAGAGCTGGGCCTCGGCGTCATTCCATGGAGTCCACTGGATGGTGGATTACTGGGACGCAACGCTCTGCAAAAGCTGGAAGGAACACGCAGCGGAGGCATCGCTGGACGGATCGAGCAGCAACAAACTCAGCTTGAAGAATTTGCCGCACTGTGTCGTGATCTCGGTGAACCACAGGATACGGTAGCTTTGGCCTGGGTTGCAGCCAATCCGGCAGTGACCGCCCCGATTATTGGACCGCGTACGCTGGAGCAGTTTGAGACCGCACTCAAATGTCTGGACGTAACTTTGGATGAAACCGTGCTCAAACGTCTGGATGAGATTTTCCCGGGCCCAGGTGGACATGCACCTAATGCATACGCGTGGTAATAGCTTGATGGCGTAAGCCAATGCAATAGGTAAGCGTAGAAAATGTATTGTGTTTCACTGCCATAATCATATAAATGCAAGCAAAGGAGTCTGACCCTCCACAGGAGAGTCAGACTCTTTGCGTCCCTCACTGAACGTAACAAAGCAAGCCGAACGATCTACGATATCAATTCAAATCAAGATATATCTTCCTGGCAGCGTACATGCGTCCAGCTTAAAGTTCAGTTTAATAAAGGGTGCGTACTTCTTGCACCAGACTCTACAGGTTAACGTTTACACGGTTCGTATATGTCTTGCGCTTCTCAATCAATTGATTCAGACCGTCCACATAGGCACGTGCACTTGCACCCAATATATCTGTGCTTACGCCACGTCCTTGTACCGAAACCTGATTCTGAGTCAGCACAACATGTACTTCACCCAATGCATCCTTACCATGCGTTACCGATTTGATGGAGTAGTCAGACAACGTTACGTCTTCCCCACTCACTTGGTCAATCGCATTGTAGATTGCATCTACCGATCCATTACCCTCTGCTTGCTTCTCAAGCGTATCCCCATCAAGCGTTGCAATGCGGACTTTGGCCGTTGGTACCGATTCATCTCCGTACGTTACGAAGATCGATTCCAGTTTGTACACCTCAGGTGCATCCTGCAATTTCTCTTCAATTACGGCAAGCAGATCTTCGTCAGTCACTTCTTTTTTCTTATCAGCCAGTTCTTTGAACTGGGCGA
The DNA here is from genome assembly GCF_018614975.1 of Paenibacillus polymyxa. Classification (GTDB taxonomy): domain Bacteria; phylum Bacillota; class Bacilli; order Paenibacillales; family Paenibacillaceae; genus Paenibacillus; species Paenibacillus polymyxa_E. The sequence goes on from NZ_JAGGNR010000014.1 coordinate 317,723, forward strand.
AAGCCCGATTCAATGCTTCTTCTTCCAGCTCATACCCCAAATCAATCAACCGCTCACGGAAAGCATGTCGACCAGAATGTTTACCCAGTACAAGTTTGCTTTCTTTCAGACCGATGGACTCTGGAGTCATAATCTCATATGTTGTTTTTTCCTTCAACATGCCATCCTGATGAATGCCAGATTCATGTGCGAAGGCATTTGCCCCAACAATGGCTTTGTTTCCAGGCACAACCATACCTGTCAAACGGCTAACCAAACGACTGGTCCGTGCAATCTCAGACAACTGCAGCGATGTTTTCGCCTGGAAAAATTCCTGACGTGTCTCCAGTGCCATAGCGATTTCCTCGATCGCCGTGTTCCCGGCACGTTCACCAATGCCATTGATCGTACCTTCGATCTGATCGGCTCCGTTGAGAATGGCTGCAAGTGTATTGGCCGTCGCCATACCCAAGTCATTATGACAGTGTGCACTCAGTTGTACCTTTTCAATGCCGTGTACATTCTCTTTGAGATGTTTGAAAATGTTTCCGTATTCATATGGGCTCAGGTAGCCAACCGTATCCGGAATATTCACAACGGCTGCACCTTCTTCAACAGCCATATTCACCATTTCCACGAGGAAATCATACTCGGTACGACCTGCATCCTCAAGTGAGAATTCAATCTTCGAGAATGTTTTCTTGGCATAACGAATCGCGGAACGAGCTGTATCCAGTACCTGCGCTTTGTCCATGCGCAATTTATGTTGGCGGTGAATAGGCGAAGTTGCCAGGAAAACGTGTATACACGGGTCCTGCGCACCTTTAAGTGCTTCCTTAACCGCATCAATGTCTTGCTCTCTGGAACGGGACAAGCCAATTACGGTCACATTTTTGACCGCATTTGCTACTGCATTGACAGCTGCCAGGTCACCTGGAGATGCCGCCGGGAACCCCGCTTCCATCCGGTCAATGCCAAGCCGCTCGAGCTGATGGGCAATTTCCACCTTTTCACGAGTGTTCAGATTGACTCCCGGGGATTGTTCTCCATCACGCAGCGTTGTGTCAAATACATAGATTTTACGCACGCTTCGCACCTCCTGTACTTGTTATTATATGTTTCTCTGAACCAGCAATAGCGGCTCACGCATAAGCACGGCCGCTATTCCCAGTTAAAGCTCTAAGTTTACTTGATTACCTTAAAGTGCACGCTCAAGAAGTTAATGCTTACTTCTTGATCCAGTGCATCATCTCACGCAATTGTCCGCCAACCACTTCGATTGGGTGTTCAGCTTCGTTACGACGAGTTGCTGTCAAGAATGCACGGCCGGATTGGTTTTCCAGAATGAAGTCGCGTGCGAATTTACCTTGTTGGATATCCGTCAGCACTTCTTTCATTGCTTTCTTCGTATCTTCAGTTACCACGCGAGGTCCAGTTACATAGTCACCGTACTCAGCTGTATTACTGATGGAATCACGCATGCTTGAAAGTCCGCCTTCATACATCATGTCAACGATCAGCTTCAGTTCGTGCAGACATTCGAAGTATGCCATTTCAGGAGCGTAACCCGCTTCTGTCAATGTTTCGAAACCAGCTTTTACCAATGCACTCACGCCACCACACAGAACAGCTTGCTCACCGAACAGATCTGTTTCTGTTTCTTCACGGAAGGAAGTTTCGATAACCCCTGCACGTGTACAACCGATACCTTTAGCATAAGCCAAACCGATTTCTTTTGCTTTACCCGTTGCATCTTGCTCAATCGCGATCAGGCCCGGTACACCAAAACCTTCCACATAAGTACGACGTACCATGTGACCAGGAGACTTAGGAGCTACCAGCAATACATCGCTGTTTTTTGGAGCAACGATTTGACCGAAATGAACGTTGAAACCATGTGAGAAGAGCAATGCAGCGCCTTCTTTCAGGTTTGGTTCGATTTCGTTTTTGTATACAGAAGCTTGAGTTTCGTCTGGCAGCAAGATTTGAACTACATCTGCGCGGCTTGTTGCTTCAGCCGGGGACAGAACTTCAAATCCGTCATTTTTTGCAGTGTCGAAGGATTTACCTTCACGAAGTCCGATGACTACGTTCAATCCGCTATCACGAAGGTTTTGAGCTTGGGCGTGGCCCTGGCTACCATAACCGATTACCGCGATCGTTTTTCCTTTCAATACGTTAAGCTCTGCATCCTGTTCATAATAAGTAGTTACTGGCATGTTTATAAGTCCTCCTTTGTATTGTAAAGAACCCTTCATTAATGAGCGGGTGTCTCAAGGGACCGACTCGCTTGGAGTGTCAAAAGCCTCTCTGGTCTGATCCGATCCGTTCAGACACCCGCCCATTAATGCGGGAATGTAGCTATATTTTCAAGCGTTACATCACTAAAATGTTACATTACAACTGTTAAGGGACTGACACTCTCACATAAGATCAACTGTATATGTTAGCTAACCGTCGTCCCTCTTCATTCATTATAGCTTTATACGTTGCCGCGTACCAATGCAGTTATGCCTGTACGGGACAATTCGCGAATGCCATATGGCTTGAGCAATTCAATCATAGCATCGATTTTGTCCGTATCTCCGACTACCTGCACAATCAGGCTGCCTGGACCAACATCTACAACAGATGCGCGGAATGTTTCTACCACACCCAGAATCTCAGGACGCTCGGAAGGCTCTGCTTTCACTTTGATCAGGGCAAGTTCACGGGCTACCATCGGTTTCAGGCTGAAATCAACCACTTTAATGACATCGATGATTTTGTACAATTGTTTCTCAATCTGCTCCAGCGTTTTATCGTCACCAATGGTGACAATAACCATCCGGGAGAGTCCAGGTTCTTCCGATTGACCTACGGTAATACTCTCAATGTTAAATCCGCGTCGACCGAACAACCCTGATACCCGCTGAAGGACGCCAGGCTGATCGTTTACCAGTATCGAGATCGTATGTCTTATCATTCGTCAGCATCCCCCATCAGCATTTGATCAATTGTCGCTCCTTGCGGAACCATTGGATATACATTTTCTTCCTTGCGTACTACGAATTCAACAACGACCGGTCCCGGTGTATTCAAGGCTTCCTGCCAAGCGCGCTCTGCTTCTTCCTTATTCGTTGCTCGCAGCCCTTTAACGCCATACGCTTCAGCCAGTTTAACAAAGTCCGGACTTCCTGCCAGATCAATGTGACTGTAACGGTTATCATAGATGAGCTCCTGCCATTGACGCACCATGCCCAGTACCTGATTGTTAATGATCACAATTTTTACCGGTATATTGTTAATGGCACAGATCGCGAGTTCTTGGGAACACATCTGCATTCCGCCGTCACCGTTAATGGAGATAACGAGTCTATCCGGATTAGCCATCTGAGCACCAATAGCAGAAGGGAATCCAAAGCCCATCGTTCCGAGACCACCCGAAGTTACCCAAGAACGCGGTTGATTAAATTTATAATATTGTGCTGCCCACATCTGATGTTGTCCCACATCCGTAGTTACAATCGCTTCACCTTTGGTTGTATCATTCAGCATTTCAACAACCCACTGGGGTTTCAGCACTTCGTCTGAATCCGTGTAGCTATAAGGTTTCTCTTGTTTCCACTGTTTGATCTGGTCTCTCCATGCATCTGCACGCTCTGCACGTCCAACTTCTTTGTTGGCTATTTCCAGTACCGTCTTCACATCACCAACGATTGGAATATCGGTTGCAATGTTTTTACCAATCTCAGCCGGATCAATATCGATATGAACGATTTTGGCATGTGGAGCGAATCCATCCAGCTTGCCTGTTACCCGATCATCGAATCGTGCACCGATATTAATCAGCAGGTCCGCTTTTTGAATAGCCTGATTGGAAGTGTACGTTCCGTGCATACCTGGCATACCCGTCCATAATTCATGACCGCTTGGGAATGCGCCTAGACCAAGAAGAGTGGTCGTAATTGGAATGCCTGTCTTCTCAACAAACTCGAACAGTTCTTCATGTCCTCCCGAGTATACCACACCGCCACCAGCCAGAATCATTGGACGTTCTGCTTCCTGAATGGCTTGGGCCAAACGGTCAACCTGCAGTTTGTTTGGTACTGTCCGTGGATTGTACCCTCTCAATATAACAGGTTCAGTTGTTGGTTCAAACAATGTTTTGTTCGCTGATACATCTTTCGGGATGTCGATCAGTACAGGACCTTTACGACCGGTATTGGCAATATGGAATGCCTCATGGATTACACTGGACAGATCTTTTACATCTTTCACCAGGTAACTGTGTTTGGTGATTGGCATTGTAATCCCGGTAATATCCGCTTCCTGGAAAGCATCTGAACCGATCAGGCTTGAAATAACGTTCCCCGTAATGACTACGAGTGGTACTGAATCCATATACGCTGTTGCAATACCCGTAACCAGATTCGTTGCTCCTGGTCCGGAAGTAGCGATGCAGACACCAACTTTGCCGCTTGCACGTGCATATCCGTCAGCTGCATGTATTGCACCTTGTTCGTGACGAGTGAGAACGTGTTTGAAATCCTCGAAACCATACATCGCATCGTAAATGTACAACACTGCGCCGCCCGGGTAACCAAATACGCACTCGACACCTTCAAGTAACAAACTTCTCAGCAGAATTTCGGATCCGCTAATGACCTCCGGCTTCATCCATTTTTCACGTAATTCATCTGTTGACCGCACTTCTGGAATTTGAGCTCCCATCAGTCATCCTCCTCTCGAAATTTACACCATTCTGACATTTAAAGTTACAAAAAAAACCTTCCATCCCTGCAAACAAGTTCATGCTTGCGAGGGACGAAAGGTTATCGCTTCCGTGGTACCACCCAACTTTGCCCGAAATTTCGCAATAACGGACCTTACCAGGTACAACAAAACGAATAGCTCAAACGAACATAGTCGTTTCCCATACCTGTTGTCTGTAACGCAGACATACGATTTTCCCTAATACGCGAAAGGAGTGACATCCAGTGCTTTTCAGGAAAACAGCTCCGAGGTGAGCTCGTATATAAGGGATAATGGTGGTGGTTTCAGCAATTCCAGCCACTCTCTGAGCAAAAGAGCCCTTAAAACTTCGTCCTCTTCATAGCCGATGAAATATTCTCGTTAAATGTTAGGAACATTATATGATTCCTCCAACCGATAAGTCAATACCTGTTTTGCATAAAAATTCAGAATACCTTCCTTCCTCTCTCTTCAACCTTTAAGGTTGCCCTAATCCCAGCGCTTCATTCAGTCACCTTTTATCTTGCTTCGGGCATAGGATATACGAGCAGCACGACTGGTCCTGAAAGGAGGCTCCGCATGGTGATTCGGCAACGCACATCCAAGCTGGATGATGGCGCCATCATGAAGCTGATTGACACTCAACTTGTGCCTCTCTCTCACATGAGTGAGAAAGAAATTAATAAAATCCGCAAAGAAATACCCCTGCGAATGAACAGGGGCATGACCTTTGTTGTCTCGCCGGAGCCAGATAAAGCTGCTGTGGCATTCATCCATTTTCTCATGCATGGGGAACTGCTCTATGTCGATATGATGGCCGTTAGTCCCAAAGAGCAACGCAAACGATACGGGCAAACTTTGTTGCTCAAAGCAGAGAGCTTTGCGGCATCCCGGGGTTGTAAAAGATCGAAGGTCATGGTGGATGAAGGCAATACCAAAGGGCTTCAGTTTTATCAAAAAAATGGATACAGCGCGATTCGATACATCATGATCAGCCGCTGCTACGAATTGGAAAAAACATTATAGAATGTCCTAGAAAAATCCTGGTGGACGTGGGCCCGGACCATAAGGACCGAATCCAGGTCCCGGGCCAAAACCGCCACCAGGTCCTCCAGGTCCATATCCCGGTCCGTAGCCTGGACCATATCCTGGTCCCGGTTTTGGTCCAGGTCCAAACCCTGGACCGAAGCCGGGACCAGCTCCATAAGCATAAGGCAGTGTGGCAATAGCGAGCAGGTCAAACAATACCAGTGGCAGAATCGCTTTTGTACGTACTTTTTTGCCATTTAGACGCTTCAGTACCAGTTTGTTGCCCGATACTTTCAACAGCTTTCCCGTAACCCGAGTGCCGTCTTTTTTGATTGCAACAATATTTTTGCCTATTAATTTCATCGCTTCATCACGCGTAACTTGTTGTTTCATACTTACCCCTCCTCCTCGGATCGTTCAAAACAGTGTATTCGTCCATCACTGAATTCGCCTGTTTCTTTGTCCCTACCTGAAAATATGGGTATCTGCACGAGAACCAAAGTAAACGTGAAAAAGTGGCTTGGCAACGCTCAAGGAAACAAAAAAGGCCCGCACAAGGCGGACCCTTTTATCAAGCTTTTGGATAGTAAATTGATATGTTATAAGTTTACCTTTTACCCGGATCATATGCTTCGCCAAGTGCAGACGGAGCCGAAGAACGTCCTACTGCAGCAACGAGAACGATAAGTGTCAACATATACGGCAGCATATAGATAATTTCCTGGGGAATACTTTGGGTCCATTCAAACATTTGTACATAGTTTCTAATCGCTTGTGAGAAACCGAAAAATACAGCAGCACCGAATGCACCGATTGGATTCCATTTACCAAAAATCATTGCTGCAATGGCAATATAACCTTGGCCGGAAACCGTATTGTGTGAAAATGTACCCGTAGTTGTCAATGTAATCGCAGCTCCACCAATGGCCGCAAGCGCACCACTGATCATAACTCCAATATAACGATAACGAAGCACTTTGACACCAACCGTATCTGCTGCACTTGGGTGTTCACCCACTGAACGAAGACGAAGACCAAATGGTGTTTTGAACAGGATATAATATGTCAGAAACACAAAAAGGATCGCAAGATATGTTGTTGGATATACATTTCTGAAGAAAGCTTCCCCTAATAGAGGTATATTCTCCAAGAACGGTACATTAAACTTATTAAATCCTTGTACCAAAGGAGAATCTCCTGCCCCTTCAAAAAGTAACTTAACTAAGTAAAGCGTACTTCCCGCTGCCAAAAAGTTAATCACAATACCACTGATAATCTGATCTGCTTTAAATGTAATTGAGGCAACAGCATGGATAAGTGATACCAGTACTCCCAATATAATCGCTAGCACAACACCCATCCAGGCTGATGTTGTTCCACCCATGCCCGCTTCTTGAGCATAATGCGCTCCTATTCCGGCTGCAAAGGCACCAAAAACCATAAAACCTTCAAGTCCAAGGTTGGTTACACCTGATTTCTCCGAGAAAATTCCGCCGAGTGATGCAAAAATCAATGCCGTAGCAAAGACAAGCGTCGTATTGATAATTTGCCCAATTGTCAACAAGTCCATCTACAACACCTTCTCTTTCTTGCGCTTCGAATAGAACGGTTTGAGTATCCAGCGTACGATACCTTGTGCCGCAATGAAGAAGATAATCGAACCGATCACAATCCGAATAATCTCAGGCGGAACATCCGCAGCAAAACTCATTCCTGCAGAGCCATACGTGAGGGTACCAAACAAAACTGCTCCTAGGAGAACACCGAATGGATGATTTAGACCGATGAGAGCTACGGCTATACCATCAAACCCGGTTCCTGGTGAACCTGTCATCAACGTTTGATACTGGAATACACCCAGTACCTGAAAGGCTCCACCAAGTCCTGCAAGCATACCACTAATGAACATAGCTTTTACAATATTACGATTCACATGCATACCCGCATATTCAGCCGCATTGGGATTAAGACCAACAGCTCGAATTTCGTAGCCTTGTTTTGTCTTCCACATGTAAATGTAAAACAGTAATGCTATAACTAAAGCAATTAATGTACCAAGATGTACACGTGAGTTCCCCATTAACTCAGAAAGCCATGTCAAGCTTATGGATGCTGTTTCACTAATGTCTGCCGAACGATTCTCACCTGGAAGTAAGAGAAATTGACGAACGATCAGATTTGCCAAGTACAAACCAATCCAGTTTAGCATGATACTACTGATAACTTCATTGACCCCACGTGCTGCTTTCAGATAACCAGCAATCGCAGCCCAAAGACCACCAAACAATGCACCGGCAATCAAAGCCAGTGGCGCATGAAGGTAGATCGGCAAACCTGCAAACTTAACACCTACAAATGTTGCAGCGGTCATACCGACGAGAAATTGACCTTCTCCCCCAATGTTGAACAAGCCTGCACGTGAAGCAAATGCAAATGCAAGTCCTGTCATGATCAGTGGCGTCATTTCCCGTACCGCTTCACCAAAATTGTACATGTCTCCAAATACCTTGGTGAACAATGCGCCATAGGCTTCAATCGGATTGTAACCACCGATCAGCATGACAACTCCACCGAGAATAAGTCCCATAATAATCGCGACTACAGGCAATATAAATGAATCTCGCGTAAACCATTTCAATACGTTATTCATGCGCAGTACCTCTCTTTTGGGTGCTGCCCGCCATCATCAAGCCGAGCTCCCTGTCATTGGTTTCTTCCGGCAGCACCTCGCCAACGATCTGGCCTTCATAGATGACAGCAATTCGGTCAGATACATTGATAATCTCATCAAGCTCAAATGAAATCAGCAGAACAGCCTTACCTTGATCGCGCTGTGCAATCAGTTGCTTTTGCACGAACTCAATAGCCCCTACGTCCAAACCACGGGTTGGCTGAGCAGCAATAAGCAATTCAGGGTTTTTATCCACCTCACGGGCGATAATGGCCTTCTGCTGGTTTCCTCCGGACAAGGAACGAGCTTTGGTCTCGATGCTTGGTGTACGCACGTCAAATGCCTCAACAAGACGCTTCGCCTGCTTTTTGATCGCATCAAAGTTAAGGAACCCTTTACGGGTGTATGGTGCTTTATAATACGATTCCAGAACGATATTTTCACTCACTGAAAAATCAAGGACAAGTCCGTGTTTATGTCGATCCTCCGGAATGTGGGCTACACCCGACTCCGAGATATGGCGCGGAGAATGATTGGACAGCTCCTTGCCCTCCAAAAGAATCGAACCGCTCTCTACTTTACGAAGTCCGGTAAGAGCTTCAATCAGTTCACTTTGACCGTTACCATCCACACCTGCGATTCCGACAATCTCTCCTGCACGTACGTTCAGGTTAAGTTGGTTCAGAACCGAAATACCTTCTTTATTCTTCGCCGTTAATTTACTGACTTCGAGCACATTAGCCCCAGGTGTAGCCGGTTTTTTGTCCACTTTGAATGTGACATTCCGCCCCACCATTTTCTCTGCCAGCTCATTCGGATTCGTTTCCGAAGTTTTGACCGAATCAATCACTTTACCCCGACGGATAATCGTTACCGTATCGGAGATTTCCATGATTTCTTTCAGTTTGTGCGTGATCAAAATAATGGACTTTCCTTCAGCTACAAGCTTCTTCATGATGATCATCAGTTCTTTGATCTCTTGAGGAGTCAATACGGCTGTAGGCTCGTCAAAAATCAGAATGTCTGCACCGCGATACAACGTTTTAACAATCTCTACACGTTGCTGCATTCCGACAGAAATATCATGAATTTTGGCATGAGGATTCACCTTAAGTCCATACTGTTCGGAAAGACGCTGAACTTCAGCGGCTGCTTTTTTATAGTTAATATTGAGACCCTTCGTTGGTTCAGATCCCAAAATAATGTTCTCTGTTACCGTGAACGGCTGTACAAGTTTAAAATGCTGATGCACCATGCCTATGCCAAGATCGATCGCTCGGTTAGGGCTGTCGATGATGACAGGCTTGCCATTCACTTCAATGGAACCTTCATCTGGCTGATAGAGACCAAATACAATATTCATCAACGTTGACTTACCAGCGCCGTTTTCGCCCAGTAGCGCATGGATCTCGCCTTTACGAAGCTGAAGGCTGATGGCGTCGTTGGCAACAATGCCTGGGAAACGCTTCGTAATTTGTTTTAACTCAACGACGGGGGTTGCTGCACCCATGTAATCACCCTTATACCTGATATAGTGTGGTTCCGCAAACGTAAAAAAAACGTCTATCGACGTACTTTCGAAGAAGACAGACCGCGCTTAGCTGAAGTTTTTCTTGCGATAATCGAATGGTTCAGCTCATTAAGAACATATCAATTCCATTATCTTAAGAAAAGCTCCTACCGGAGCGTTGGTGCACAGTGACCTTGTACAATTGTTATGATGACTTGATCAAATGTTCCTGTTCCTGCAATCATAAGGCCGGTCAAGACCGGCCCCAATAATTATTCATTTACGACTAAGATCAAAATTACTCCGTAGGAATTTTGATTTCGCCGTTGATGATTTTTTCTTTGTACTCTTCTACTTTAGCAAGTGTCTCAGCAGATACATTAGCTTTCGAAGTATCGGCAATACCCACACCGTTGTCCTTCAAGGTCAAAGTCTCAGAACCGCCTTTAAATGTTCCATCAATTACTTCTTTGTTAACGCGTTTAACAGCTTCGTCAACTTTTTTGATCATGGAAGTCAATGTTACTTCATCACCAAACTCAAGAGATTGGTCTTTGTCAACACCGATAACCCATACATCTTGACCTTGCTTCTTACGAGCGATTGCTTCGTTGAACACACCATTACCTGTAGCACCCGAAGCGTGGAAGATAATGTCTACGCCTTGGTTGTACATTGTAGCAGCTGCTGCTTTACCCAGGTCAGGCTTATCAAAAGCACCTGTGTAGTTTGGAATAAATTGAGCATCCGGATTAACAGCCTTAACGCCTTCTCTGAAACCTACTTCAAATTTTTTGATGAGAGTACTTTCAGCTCCACCTACAAAACCAATTTTGTTCGTTTTTGTAGTCAATCCTGCAACTACACCTACGAGGAAGGAACCTTCTTCTTCAGCAAAAGTTACGGACTTAACATTTGGAGCATCAACTACACTGTCAATAATCGCAAGCTTGGAGTCTGGATTCTGATCAGCTACTGCTTTGATAGCTTTCTCCAACTGATAACCGATACCCCAAGTCAGATCATATCCATTTTTAACGAATTCGTTCAGGTTAGGAATGTACTCTTCATCGGATTTACTTTGCAGGTATTTAACAGCAGTACCTGTTTCTGTTTCAGTCGCTTGCAGAGCTTCCCAAGCGGATTGGTTAAAGGATTTGTCATTAACTCCACCTACGTCAGTAACCATACCGATTTTGAGATCGGATTTCGCTTCAGTGGATGTGCCACCTGTATCTCCTCCGGCATTTGTTTCTTCTTTCGGTTTGCTACCGCAACCTGCGAGCATAACCGATACCGCCAGCAACATTACCAAAGACAAGCTAAGCATCTTTTTCATTTCTCTTTTTCCCCCTTAATGATATATCCCTCATTCCAATCCAGCCTACAATTGAACGGTTAACAGATCGCAGGAATGACTTTTATGCAGAATGTATGGTTTCTTCGACATTAAAAGCGCATTCTCACCCTTGTAGCATCCTATCATCTGTCGAAAAACCGAACATTATGACATGGAGAGAAAAATCTAGGACTAGCCTACTAGAGGTGATTATACAATCAACCAGTGTTAAAATCCAGATGTTTCATCACCAAATATCACATATTTTTGTTCTTTTTTTATTGAAAACGCTTAATAATTTAGCGTTTTAACACACTAACGTTACAACGATGTGATGTTATGTAACAAAAACATATCGCGAACTTTAGTGATGAGTGGAATTTACCTGTTTTCATTTGTATTATTTCACCGTTCGTATTTTATGTATTACTATGGACCGTTATTCACCAGTTATCTGGTTTCATTGTTCCCTTTCAGACTACAGCCTATTCGCTCTACTCATTCAGAGGTTCATCTTCGGATTCTTCCAAGCCGTAAAAAAGCCGCCATATAGGTACGGCGGCTTCTATCATACAATTTAAGCGTTGATTTTGCCTTTAGCTACAGTAGCCAAAGAGTTGAACGCGTTGATGTCGTTAACGGCCAGATCAGCCAACATTTTGCGGTTCATGTCTACTCCAGCAAGTTTCAAACCATGGATCAGTTTGTTGTAAGACAAACCATTCATACGTGCTGCAGCATTGATACGAACGATCCACAGTCTGCGGAAGTTACGTTTCGTGTTGCGACGGTCACGGTATGCGTATACCAGGGATTTCATTACTTGCTCGTTAGCTGTTTTAAAAATACGGTGTTTGGAACCGAAATAACCTCTTGCCAGTTTCAAAACCTTTTTATGACGACGACGTACTACAAAACCGCCTTTTACTCTTGCCATATTAAAGAACCTCCCAAATAAATATAAATGTATCCGTGGTATGTGTACGACCGTAGCCGATCCCCCATACGGAATGTACTAATTAGAATTAGCCTTTCAAGTTAGCCAAGCCTTGTTTCAAACGTCTAACATCCCCGGCAGCCATAACTGGGTTACCGTTCAGAACGCGCTTAGCACGTTTGGATTTGTGAGAAAGCAAGTGGTTTTTGTGAGCTTTGTAACGAAGGACCTTACCGGAACCGGTAATTTTGAAGCGTCCTTTCAAACTGCTGTGTGTTTTCATTTTAGGCATTTTGTGTTTCCTCCTCCAATGTTATCAGGCTTTAGGAGCCAAAATCATGATCATACTGCGGCCTTCCAATTTCGGTTGACGTTCAACAGTACAAAGTTCTGCAACTTCTACCTTAACGCGCTCCAAAATCCGTTGACCAATCGCGGCATGTGCAATTTCACGTCCGCGATAACGAACAGAACATTTCACTTTGTCGCCTTCGTTCAAAAACTTAACTACATTACGAAGCTTCGTTTGATAATCGTGCTCCTCAATATTGGAACGGAACCATACTTCTTTAATATCAACAATTTTCTGGTTCTTACGGGCTTCTTTATCTTTCTTTTGTTGCTCATAGCGGAATTTGCCATAGTCCATAATGCGGCATACCGGCGGTTTAGCCTGTGGTGCTACATTGACCAGATCCAAATTCAGGTCAATCGCCATTTGCAGTGCTTCACGAATAGGCGTGATCCCAATTTGTTCTCCTTCAGCTCCGACAAGGCGTACTTCCTTCGCCCGAATCTCATCATTAATCATGTGATCTTTACTAATAATCGTCCACCTCCAGGTCATTTTGAATATCCAATTACACAAAAATAAAAGGGATGCCGGTTAAGCTACCGACATCCCTGTAATCAACACAATTCTTCATGAGTATACACTTCATAAATTATTGGGATCGTTGACCAGCCAACATGTTTGTTGATCAGGTGAGAAGTCGGACTTCTGCTTGTGATTCCATTGCTATTCGTTTTAAGGCACTCAAATACTATACCATCCACAAAACACATTGTCAACATTCTTCACAATTTTTTTCGCGAATTACACATTTGTGATATCAGATATCAACAAAGTATCGCATGCATGTTCCTTACCCTTGCTTGCTCTGTACCTCATCCAACCGTACAACACGTGTATGTTGAGTGTGGCTCCACTGTTTGTTGTTCTGTGTAAAGAAAGCGTAGAACGTAATCGGGTACCAAGACAGCAGATAGATCGGGAACAAGATCAGATATAGATAAACTTTGGCAAAGGTAACCTTCTCCAGCGCCATGGACAACAGGAACGTCAGAATATTCAAACCAATAGCCAAGAACCCAACCCATAACGGGAAGTATCCATAGATATTAGCAATGTGCGGACCACTGAATATAGCCATGTCTACCCACATCACAGCAGTCATCAGGAACGTAAGCAACACCACATAAACATTGGCTCCATAGATAGCAAGGTCAAATTTCACAAGACTTCTTTCCTTAATGGACTGCCAGAGCAGTGGGAAGAAGTATCTACGCGCAACTGTAAAGTGACCTTGCATCCAGCGCAGACGTTGTCTCGCTGAAGCTTTGAATGTTAATGGCTTCTCATCAAATACTTTGGCGTCATAGTTGAAAACAGGATACACATTACGTTGCACACTGCGCATCGTAAACTCCAGATCCTCAACCAGACTTGTTGCACCCCAGCCAATTTCCTTCAACAGGTTGGTCTCAAAGCACATTCCAGTTCCTCCGAGGAAATTCGCCATATTCAAGTTATGACGAGACAACTGCCACAAACGGTTGATGTACCAGTAAGAAACACCGTAAGCTGCAGTAATCCAGGAATCCTCCGGATTTTTCGTATCAATGTATCCTTGGATAACACGCGAACCATTGTTCAAGTCATCATTCATCTCAAGCAAGAAGTTACGGTCAACCAGGTTATCCGCGTCAAACATAACAACTGCGTCATACTGACGTGGCAATTTCCACAGGTACTTAAGCATCCATTCGATGGCATACCCTTTACCTCTTAAATCGGCGTTGGTACGTACACAGGCGTTTAATCCATGCTCTCTGACAATTTGAGCCGTTCCATCCGTACAGTTGTCACAGATGACAAATACATCGTACAGATCTTCCGGATAATCAAGTTGTTTCAAGTTCTCCATCAAGGCACCAATGACTTGTTCCTCATTGTGTGCTGCGACGAGTACAGCGAATGATTTTGTCGCCGGATAATGTTTCTTTTTCTTTTTCTTAATCAGACCGAACAGCGAAAACGTGAATTGGTACACGGCTAGCAGTGCCAGAATGACCTGCATCGTGACGAATATAGCGTCCAACATCGTTCTCTGTTACCCCCTTTTTTTCAAAACACAGTTTACTCAAGCATTTCTCTTCCTGATTCTGCAATTTATTTTTTTTTGATCTGCAGAATATGACCCTGTTCTTTTGTGTAATACGTGAATATATCAGGCAATGTTTCAAAGCTTGGTTGCTATCAGTTGGCTGCTTTATCGATTCTGTATCCTTTTCAGTCATTTGTCAAAACCCCAATCCCACTTTCTGAAGCAGAAATGTGATCTTTAAACGCTGAATAGACACTTCATGATACCACAACCTCTCATTCATGCCTGTTATATCTTATTTTCAGCCGTTTACTTGATTTTTATTTCTAAAGTCCCTGCTTTTTTCATCAGCATGTTATTCTTCGTCAGAGGCTCTATAACAAATAACGTAAACAGACCTCAAAAAGTTTGAAACAAAACTCACATTTTTTTTACCTCATTTCAGCCATGTTGAATCATTGTATCTTTTTTGGCTGACCCAAGTCAAAAAGTTAAGATGGGTATATATCCACTCTTTAACATGAATTTCACGTTCTTTACATGGGTTCTTCTTGAAAAGGACAACATTTAAAAATATGATAAACATATACCTGAAATAACCTCAAGTTCATGAAAAACGGTTATATACTAATCAGGACGTTACCGGATGCAGAAAATCACCGGAAATAATGCCGCCATTACGGGCGGCCTGACTGGCAGGAGGCCAATATGAGCCGTTTATTCTTAAAGTTTCAAGATTATGATCGAAATGTTTTTATGTGGATCAACGGCCGACTTCATAATCGTTTTATGAATTTTTGGCTGTATTATTTCACCCATCTGGGTGGAGCAACTTCTTCTATTGCAATATCCTTGTTAATCTGGCTACTCGCTCCAGCTCCATGGAGCACAACAGGACTCCAGGCTTGCATCGCTCTTGCGGTCAGCCACATTCCTGTAGCCATCGCGAAAAAATTGTATCCCCGCATTCGACCTTATCTGGCCTTGCCGGATACAATTACGTTTCGTAATCCCCTGACGGATCACTCGTTTCCTTCAGGGCACACAACTGCCATTTTTTCGGTCACAGTTCCATTTATGACCACTGATCCGATCTTATTGCTAATATTGTTGCCTGTGGCCCTTATTGTCGGATTCTCTCGAATTTATCTGGGATTACACTATCCTTCCGATGTTCTGGCAGGTGCCACAATAGGTACTTTAGTCGCACTTGCAACAGTTGCATTCTGGTCTTAAAGCCGATATGTTAGACTCAGAAAAACCTAGCAGGAACAGGTGAAGCAAGCGTGGAGAAAAAAAGAGTATTACTATTATCTGAAGGCTTTGGTACGGGTCATACTCAAGCCGCCTATGCACTGTCCAGCCATTTGCGAAAGCTCTCGCCAGACGTGCAGACGAAAGTACTTGAACTGGGAAGTTTCTTAAATCCCAAGGTAGCACCTCTGATTATAACAGCATACAAAAAAACGGTTACCAACCAACCCAAACTTGTCGGATACGTATACAGACACCAATATAAAAAATCATTGAACAGGCTGACAACACTGGCGCTGCATAAACTGTTCTATACACATACACGCAGCGTTGTGCGCCAGTTACGTCCCGATGCGATCGTCTGTACCCATCCGATTCCAAGTGCTGTCATATCCAGACTGAAGCGTCTGGGTGTACAGGTTCCCCTATGCACAGTCATCACCGACTATGATGCACATGGGACGTGGATTAACCGTGAAGTAGACCTTTATATGGTTTCTTCAGATGAGGTTAAGTCCAAACTAATGCTACGCGGCGTACCTACAGACAACATTCGAGTCACGGGCATTCCGGTGCATCCAAATTTCTGGGAGCATCCCGGGCGAGAAGAGATCCGAAGCAGATTCAACCTTAAGAACATGCCCACTGTACTGGTGATGGGCGGCGGTTGGGGAATGCTCAGCGACAAGCTGGTCCATCCGTTGCTGACACGCTGGCATGAAGATATTCAGATCATTTTCTGTCTGGGACGCAATGATAAAGCACGGATTAGCATGGAACAGAACCCCATGTATCGCAAGGAAAACATTCACATTATGGGGTACACCAACGAAGTGGACAAATTGATGGAAGTATCCGACCTGCTGATCACCAAACCTGGGGGAATGACATGCAGCGAAGGCTTGGCCAAAGGAATTCCAATGTTGTTCCACAACCCTATACCTGGTCAGGAAGAAGAAAACGTCCATTATTTTACAGCAAGAGGGTTGGGAGAACCCATAACTTCACTCGACATAGTGGTCAAATGGATGAACAAGCTGCTCCATCACTACCCCGATGTTGTACGTAAACGCAAACGTCATCTGGCGGAAATCGCCAAGGTTCATCCGATGCAAAGCGCTCAAAGTATTATTGATCTGCTGGAGGACGTTCGTCCTTCATCCGCAGAAGAGGCCGGTTTATGAATTTATCCGAATAGAGTGCTGCTTCCCGTAGTCTTCGTCCAATCATGCCTCTAACCAACGGCTTCAAACAAGCCTGCAATCACATTGAAAAGGTGCCTTCAAATCCGAAGGCACCTTTTCTTTATGAAGGAAAGTACAAATTATTGAATGCCTGCTGACTTCAAGTACTCCTGCCACTGCTTGGTGTATTCTGCCTGAATTTTTTCCAATCCTGCTTGTTTAGCCTTCTCCATAAATGTGTTCAATCCAGCCTCTACGTCTGCCACCAAACCTACATTAAGCGGGTATAAATATTGTTTTTCCACTTGCTCCAATGCAGCCTTCTCGGCTTGGTACGGAGTCCAGTCCTCAGCAAATCCGGTATAGATATCCGGCTTTTTGATTTTGTCGAGATCTTCAAACATGGTCAGGACATCATCAAAGGTTTTATCATAGAGCATGAATTCCGGATTACGCCAAGCCCAGCCATTCATGCCCTCACGCGGGAAGCCATTCGTCTGTGCATCTCCGACCATTTTGTAGTATCCATTATCTACCTCGAAGTTTTTGCCCTCAACGCCGTATTCAGTCAACCAATTATATCGTTTGTCTGTCACAAGTTTCTCATAAAATGCCAATGCTTTTTCCGGGTTTTTACTGCTACGCGGAATCGCAAAACCATTGTGGATCGGGTGAACCGGTTGTGCAAACCCTTTTGCATTCGGATACGGGAAATAAGCCAGTTTCCAATCTGGATGCGTAGACTGCACCTTGATTACATCTGCATTAAATTTGTTAGGATTCTCCCCGGACAGAACAACAGCCGCTTTGCCATTTTGCAGCAACGAGTTGGATGTATCTTTTACATTCAGTACGTTTTTCGGGAAAAATCCTTTGTCCATCCAACGTTTGTATGTTTTCAGGTCTTCCAGGTGTTGCGCGGATCCCCAGTAGGACGTCACGGTTGATGGTGTATCATACATAATATCCAGTCCATATGGAAGTTGACCTGCTGTATTAACCAGCTTGGATGTCAATTGACGAATACCATGGGTATGGTTGGCATTGCTATCCGCAATCGGAATCATATTCGGTTCGTTGGCTTTGATGCCCTCCAGATACGCTTCGAGCGTCTCCAATGACTCCGGTTTCGGAAGATTGTACTTCTCGCGCAAGTCCTCACGATACGCAATTCCCTCGGTTACATACTCAATCCAAGTGGATGGAACAGTGTAGATTTTGTCATTGATTTTGACAGCATCCCACATGTCATCAGGTACATGAGCCTTCAGTGCTGGCGCTGCTGTAGGCAGCATTTCATCCAGTGGCAGGAACGCGCCCTTCTTGGCATAGGACTGGTAGAATGTCCAATCCGCTGTGAAGATCAGATCGATCGGCTGTCCGGAAGACAGCAGCAGTTTATATTTTTGATCCCAGTCGGTCCATGAGGTGTAGTTGAATTTCACATTGACGTTCAGATCAGCCTCCGCCAGCTTATTGATCTCGGATTCAATGACAGGCAGATCTTTCGGAGCATCCCCAAGCATGTAAAATTGAAGCGTGACTTTCTCGCCTTTGTTCCCGGATGTTCCTCCCTGCTCACTTCCTTGCGTCGATCCCCCCGAACCGTTATTACATGCGGCAAGTACCCCGGCGAACAACATCAGGGCAAGTACCAGAGACAGGTGCCGAATTGTTTTGTTACGCATACGCATCCTCCCTTTTTGTGGTGAACCTTTATATGTTAGCGCAGACTCGCCATGTTTCAGACCGGAAATGATGTCAATGGCCTGACACCCACAGCGTGTTCACGTTCTAACCTTTCACTGCACCAATGGTGAGTCCTTTAACAAAATAACGTTGTACAAACGGATACAGGAACAAAATCGGTCCCGTTACAACGATCGCCATTGCCATCTTGGTTGATTCAGTAGGCACATCCTGACTGAGCGTGATCCCTGTGCCAATTGCCATCTGGTCAATGAATGTAATCGTGTTCATCGTGTTGTAGAGATAAAATTGCAGTTGGTACATATCCGGGTTGTTAATGAAGAGGGATGAGGTAAACCAGTCATTCCAGTAACCCAGTGCCAGAAACAGACCTACGGTTGCGATACCAGGCATCGCCAGTTTCAACACAATGCTGAAATAGATGCGGAAGTCATTCGCTCCATCCATTTTGGCGGACTCAATCAATTCATCCGGTACTGCCGAGCGAATGAAGTTTTTCATCAGGATAATGAGAAATGGCGTCATCAACCCTGGGAAAATCAGTACGGTGTAAGTATCTGTGAGATTGAAGTAGTTCGCCAGCATAATGTACCAAGGTACAAGTCCCCCACCAAACAGGGTTGTGAAGTAGATAAAAAACGAGAACGTGTTCCGATATTTAAAATCCTTACGCTGGAGCACAAATCCGGCCATCGTGATGAGGAACAGCCCTAGCGTAGTCCCCACCACCGTTGTAAAGACCGTTACCCCATAAGCCTTGAGTACCTGAGTCGGGAATTTGAACACCATTTTGTAACCTTCCAGGGAAAAGTCCGTTGGAAAGAGGTGATAGCCATCCCTCACAATGGACTCGTTGCTGCTGAATGAACCGGATAGAATCAGCAGAAACGGTAGCAAGCACATGATTGATAAAATGATGATGAAGCTGTAGGAGATCAGTTGAAACATGAAAGTGAATTCCGAATCTCTGAGACGAGTATTCGTTCGAGTGTGAGTATTCATTGGCGTGTTCATGATCGTTCTCCCTCCTGCCCTGCGGGCGTTCTAGAACAAGGCGTAGTCCTCATTTACTTTGCGAATAATATAGTTGACGGTCATGATCAAAATGAATCCAAACAAGGACTGATACAGACCAGCAGCAGTTGCCATCCCGATATCAAACGTTACTTTCAGTGAACGATACACATACGTATCAATAATATCTGTAGCGTTGTACAACACCCCGTTGTTACCGATCAGTTGATAGAACAGGTCAAACTGCCCCTTCATAATGCTGCCGAGTGAGAACAACAGCAGGATGACAAAGGTTGGCTTCAGCATTGGTACCGTAATGTACCAGATCCGCTGAAATATATTGGCCCCGTCGATTCGGGCAGCTTCATAATACTCGTCACTGATCCCCGTTATGGCAGCCAGATAGATGACCATGCTGTATCCAAGATTTTTCCACAGATAAAAGATGATGATCAGAAACACCCAGACCCAGGGTGTGTTATAAATGTCGACCGGGCCGGCCTCGAAACGTTTGAGTACTGTGTTCACGAAACCTGACTCATAGTTAAACATGTTGTAAGCGATTACACTCAATAGTACAAATGAGATGAAATACGGCAAGAACATGACGGATTGCGTGATTTTTTTGAATAACCTGCCCCGGATCTCGCTAAGCATGATCGCACAGAAGATCGCCAGACCGTTTCCTAATATAATGAAGGCGAGATTGTAACCCACGGTATTGGTTGTGAGCTTCAGCAGCATTCCGGATTGCCACAGGAACTTAAAGTTCTCCAGACCAACAAATGGACTGCCAAATAATCCGCCTTCAAAATCATACCGGGTAAACGCATAATAGATGCCGACCATCGGAAAATACGAGTTAATCAGAAAAAAGATCAGCGTGGGCAACAGCATCAGAAACATGATTTTGTTTTTGTTCAATTCTTTGAGCATGGCTCGATCCCTCCCGAATTTCTTGCGGTGCTGCGTGGTGGAGCTCTCTTTTTATTGTAGATGCTCTCTTCGCTCACGGATACTGAAGCTTCCCGTCAGAAAATGAACGATTCTGCGAAATGAACTATGAACAAAATGAACGAACTCTGAAATGAACAGACCTTCATACACATCCGTTCACAAATATTGATATCGTGCATAGGCTACACCTAGTGAACAATCCAGCGAAAGTTGAACTTTCTGTAGAGAAAACAGGCAAAACAGCCTGTCCAGCATTGATGTAAACGCATACATAATATATAATTCAAGTTACTCTTGCTCTTCTGCTCATCCATATATGAAGCCTAACGTATGTATATGAAGTTCTATGTTGTTCACCCAAAACAGGAGGTTCGAGGGGGAAGAAGAATGCGTAAACGTTCAGAGGACAGTCAGAAGGTCTTCACACGGATTTTGATCGGCATTATTATCAGTACCGTCGCTACCTTACTTGTGGCTTCTTCTATTTTGTATGTCAACTATAATCGGATTGCGCTTCGCCAGGTGTATCGTACAGATATGAACAGTCTTACACAGACCAGCCGTGAAGTGGCCAAAATGACGGAGACTGCAAAATCATTGTCATATCAGATTTATCAGGACTACACCATCTCTTCATTACTGCTTTATTCCAAACCAAATATCTATGAAATCACATCGGCGATGGAGCAACTAGACAACTACCGCATGTCCCTTCCCTTTATTGAATCCATCTATGTATATAACTCCAAAAGTAATGAGTTCTTTATCAGTTCCAACGTGCGTAATGGGCAGCAGTCCGTCTCGAAGATCGACGATCAGGGGATTACAAACATCCTCCAACACTTCCATGACTATAAACCTTTTGTCCCCATCCCGCGTACATATCAGGTCGGGTCTACCGAAGCAACAGAGGTTAACAGCTACACCTATCTCTGTTACGACACGATCAATGACAACGCGAAATTAAACTATGCTGTCATCGTTAATATCAAGGATGATTGGCTTAGTCCGAATATGAATGCTGTGGATCAACCAGGCAAAACCTTTATCGTGAATGAGAATGGAGACCTTTTATCTGACTTTGGCGACCGTGCATTGATGAAAAATCTCTCCAGCGAAGCTTTTATGAAGCCAATTATGCAGGATACGGAGCAGTCAGCTTACTTTACCGAGAAGGTCGACGGAGAAAAATCCCTTATCACCTATACCGCTCCCGATGACCTGGGTTGGCGTTATGTGAGAATAACACCTTATGATCTGATTACCTCAGATATACGGAGTATGCGCACACATACTGTTCTGTTTTGTGTTGGACTTCTCTTCGCAGGGTTGCTGCTCTCTTACCTGGTGTCCCGAAAACTATACCACCCTATTGATAAGGTGCTTGTTCGTTTACGTGTGATGGAAGCAGAGCGACGTGGCAGTCTTCATTTGTTACGGCAGGATTTTCTGCGAGGGGCACTGCAGGGCCGCGAAACAGTAACTGGAGGTATGCTGGAAGAACGGATGAAGTTCTATGGTTCCTCCATTGATGTTCAGCGTGCATCCAGACTTGTGTTGCTGCGTATTGACCATTTTACCGAATTCTGTGAAACGTATCGTGATGAGACTCAGCTTGTAAAATACGCCATGATGAACATCTGCACCGAGACAGCCGATCTCCACTACAATGCGGAAGCTGTGGACATGGGCGGTGATCTGATCACACTGATTTTTAATGAAAAAGCGGAAAACCATGAACTTGGGCAACCTGCCCCTAATCGAATCGAAGAGCTGCTGCGTATGATGCAGGCAGCTGTAATGACCCATTTGAAATGCTCCATCTCCTGTACGATCGGTACGGAAGAAGATTCATTGGAAGACAGCATTGCATCCTACTCCAGATCAGCCGAAGCCTCCTTGCATCGTTTGTTCATGGGACCGGGCTGTCTGATCTATACCTCTGACATCATGGCTTATCACGCCAAGGAGTACGCATTCCCGGCAGGTAAGGAAAGACAGCTTGTTGATCATCTAATGACAGGTAAGACACAAGAAGCAAAACAAGTCTATGCAGACATCGTCGGCGAGACAGCCGCCTATCCGTTTACCGTCTTCCAGCTAGCCTTATCCCATCTGACGATGACACTGAACCATGTACGAAATACCCTCAAGAAGAATAATCAACTCACGCTTGATTCAGTCTCGGATGGTCTAATGCTGCCTGTCAAAGACGCGGAAGACATCAGTGAAGTGCATGAACACTTCTATCGGATGTTTGAAGAGCTTGGTTCCAAAGTCGAGGAGAAACGTACACTGAAGCATGAAGAGTTAATTCGTAAAATCAATGGCATTATTGAGCGGGACTATGCGGACCCTAATCTCTGTCTAACCTCCATTGCAGATGAACTGGGTATGTCACCTATCTATGTGAGCAGACTCTATAAACAACTCACCCTGAAAGGGCTCACAGATGTGATTAACGAAACCCGCATAGCCAAGGCCCAGCATCTATTGATAGAGACAGAGAACTCCGTTGCCGATATTGCCGAGAGAACCGGATTCACCAACAGTTCTTACTTCTATCGCATGTTCAAAAAGTTCAATGGTGTTACACCAAACGATTATCGCCGCAAAGAGTTTCATTCAGAGAACTTTTGAATTTATCCCAGACGTGAGTTTATGGAGCATTGCACATGGGTTGTTAATGCAAAAAAAAGAGCGACCTATGAGAATGAACCATTCACCTCATGTGTCGCTCTTCTTTAATGAGTTTAAGTTAGATTTCGAGTTTATTCCTGTTCCTGATCTTCACCAGACCCATCAGAAGCCTCACGAACTTTATACTTGTCCAGACGTGTCTGCTGATACTCACGCAAGGCCTCTTCACCAACAATCACTTCAACCCGGTGAATGTTCATACCTTTACCCATGAATTTCTGCTCGTACTCTGTCATCACATGTTCTTCATTCAAACCATCACGATGCAGATTCAAAGAAATATTGGTCATTTGCAGGCCGAAGTCGGCAATGGCGTTGAGTGAGAAATCAAACAGCGTTTCCGAATCGGTTTTGAAATGAATCTGACCTTTGGGATTAAGCAATTCCGTGTATTTCTTCAGGAAGCGCGGGTGCGTCAACCGACGGCGCGCATGCTTTGCTTTTGGCCAAGGATCACTGAAGTTCAGATATATGCGTTCCAGTTCTTCCGGCTCAAAAACTTCTTCGATCTGTTCGATATTTGCCAGCGCAAGCTTCAGGTTAGGAGGTGTCTCCACATCAGCCTGACTCCACGCTTTACGAGCTTTCTCACTGGCACGACGTACCAGTTCATCATACATATCAATACCGATGAAATTAAATTCCGGATATTTATAACTCATTTGGCTGATAAATTGACCTTTGCCCATACCAAATTCCACGAAGATCGGATGGTCATTGCCAAACAGTTCAGACCATTTCCCTTTATGTTGCTTGGGGTCCAGTACAACAAGATCAACTTGTTGCTCCAGATTTTCTCTTATCCCTTTTCTGCCACGTAAACGCATTTTATTCCTCCGTTTGTCCCATACTTGTCTCAGACTTATTTTGCCGAAGAACTGGCAAATTGTAAAGAGCAATGAAAAGGGAATCTTCGGATCTGCCACTTTGGGCAAATCTCAAAGATTCCCTCTTCGATTTATTTGGAATTGGGGTCCAACTACTTTAGTAGTTCATAGTCTACCTTATCTTGGTGTGAAAAATCAAATGTCTTTTCGAAAGCATCGCGAACTTTTTGTCTTGCAGCCGCTTTCACTTTCGGATTTCCATTAAAACGAACACCTGTTAAAGCCAGTGCTTCCTCTGCCGTCAGTTCAACAGACACATGATTCAATTCTTTGTTTTTAACTTGGGAATTCATTCATATCACCTCACGGTATAGTATGGTCCATGACGTCAACGTTGATTCAAATGCTATGATGAATAATACCCATTAGATGGTGTCTGACGCTGATTTAAATATAACATAAGGTGTAAACTATAGCAAGGGAAAACCCTTGATTTTACGGCCTATTTTTGCGTTTCGATTCCCTTTTTTTTTGGTTTTTTGATACAATGATAAAAGTTCATGAAGACACCTATAATCGCTATCCATCGTCTATGACGGAAATCGCATAGCGCTTCTTCTTTTGTTCACGTATGATTACTGTAACTCGACAGCCAAAGGAGTACCCTGAAGATGAATGCACCTGCATTACAGTCCCCTCTCCTGTGGGGAGATAAACGATTCCATACCTGGAATTATGAGATGCGAGATCAATTTAACAATAAGGTTTTCAAAGTGATGCTGGATGCCGGATTCACCTGTCCCAACCGGGACGGTTCCATTGCCAAAGGTGGTTGCACCTTCTGCAGTGCGCGTGGATCAGGCGATTTTGCCGGCAGCAGACGTGAAGATCTGGTCACCCAATTTAATACGATTCGAGATAAACAGCATCTCAAGTGGCCTAAAGCCCATTATATTGGCTATTTCCAAGCCTATACGAACACGTACGCTCCAGTTGAGGAGCTACGCGAATATTTTGAAGAAATTCTTGAGCAACCCGGTGTTGTTGGTTTGTCCATCGCCACTCGTCCGGACTGTTTGCCAGATGACGTTGTTGATTATTTGGCTGAACTGAACGAGCGTACTTATCTGTGGGTTGAAATGGGACTTCAAACGATCCACGATTCCACATCAACATTGATTAATCGGGCGCACGACACGAAGTGTTACGAAGAGGCGGTTGAGAAACTGCGCAAACGGAATATACGTGTGTGCACACATATCATCTATGGTCTGCCTCAAGAGACGCACGAGATGATGCTGGATACCGGACGGGCCGTCGCCAATATGGATGTGCAGGGCATCAAGATTCACCTGTTACATCTCATGCGCAAAACACCAATGGTGAAGCAATATGAAGCCGGTCTTTTACGTTTTCTGGATCAGGACGAGTATATCAAGCTGATCGTAGATACACTGGAGATGCTTCCACCGGAAATGATCGTACACCGTCTTACAGGCGACGCACCGCGTGATCTGCTGATTGGACCGATGTGGTCCATGAACAAATGGGAAGTGTTGAACTCCATTGATCGTGAGCTGCGAGAGCGGGATTCATGGCAAGGTAAGTATTGGAGGCGAGCATAGATGGGCTTTCTTTCGGTTCTCAGCTGTGCACATCAGTGGATTGCTTCCCGTCTCCAGCCAGGTGATCTGGCCATAGATGCAACGGTGGGTACAGGAGCAGACACACTATTTTTGGCACAACAAGTAGGCAGGCGTGGTCAAGTCATAGGATTCGATATTCAAAGTGAAGCCCTCACGCTGGCACAGGCCCGGATTCGAAAACAAAACGACGAAGCCAAGCTTGGCTCCATCTCCATGCTTCAATTAAGCCATGATCGAATGGCAGAAGCGGTGCCTGAGTCATGGCTTGGTGCGGTTGGTGCAGTTATGTTCAACTTGGGGTACCTGCCTTCAGAAAGTGCAGATTCCTCCATCATCACCGAGACAGACAGCACAATCGCTGCACTCGAGGCTGCACTCGCTTTATTACGTCCTCGCGGCATCATTACGGTTGTGCTCTATCCTGGTCATGACGGAGGCGCACAGGAAGCAGAAGCTGTATTGGACTGGTCCTCTGCCCTTCGGGTGGAACAGGCACAGGTTGTGATGTATCGCCAATTGCAGCGAGAAACTTCTCCTTTTCTGATCGGAATCGAGAAAAAATAATTTCCTTTGTTCACCAAATACAATAAACTAGACACAATCGCAAGGCGAGCTATTAACGGCTTTTTCTTACTGCGATCTGTGTTCTACATCTACATATGCAAACGCATTCACTTGTTTGCTCATGGCGACTACATGCCCATGACTGATTAAAGCGATCCACCATTTCATATACTAGAGGAGAGATTACTGATGTCTACGCCATACCCATTACAATTCCAACCTGAATTCAAAGAACGTGTGTGGGGCGGTCGTGCGCTGGAGCAATTCGGCCTTACGCCCCCTGAAGGACATATCGGAGAAGGATGGATGATTGCGGATCATCCAAACGGTACAACCAAGGTATTAAATGGAGCACTGGCTGGCAAGGGTCTGGATGAAGTTCGTGAACAACTGGGCACCGAATGGCTTGGAACCAAAGGCGTCTCTGAAAAAGGCGGCCGTTTCCCCCTTCTGATTAAGCTGCTTGACTGCAACGATGACCTGTCCGTTCAGGTTCATCCAACTGACGAGTATGAGGCACTTCCTCCTGGCGAGCTTGGCAAAACAGAAATGTGGTATGTACTCGACGCAAAACCGGGCGCACACATCATCTATGGCTTGAACGAAGGCGTTGATCGGGCAACATTAAAAGAAGCATTAGAAAACGGCACGGTGATGGATACCCTTCGTCAGGTGCCTGTAGAAGCTGGTGATACGTTCTTTATCCCTGCTGGAACAGTGCATGCGCTCTGTGCAGGTGTCGTTGTCGCTGAGATTCAGCAAAACTCGGATACGACGTACCGGATATACGATTACAATCGTCCAGGGCTGGATGGCAAACCACGTGAGTTGCATGTTGAAGACTCATTGAATGTCACCGCCTATGAGGGCTCAGGTGCCTCAACGATGAAAACAAATAACGCTACTCCCGGTGAATGGCTCAAGCTTGCGGAATGCCCTTATTTTGTGGTGGAAAAAGGGATTGTGACTGAACGGTGGGAACTCTCCACCAATCCTGACAGCTTCACGATTCTCGTTGTCTGTGAAGGAGAAGGAACTTTGGAGTGGGCACATGCTGGATCAGACAGCATTGTATTGAAAGCTGGACAATGTTATCTCTTGCCAGCTAATCTAGGTTCTTATACATTAAACGGGAATACCACTGTTCTTCGCTCTTATCTGCCCTAAATCATGCTTATATGTAACCTGTGAAGGAGGAATTACACGAGATGCAGGAATCTACCTTTGCCTTGGTCGCTAGTGAAGGTACCCGTATTCATGTGTACCGCTGGCTTCCCGATCCGGAATGCAACGTTAAAGGTGTAGTGCAAATCGCACATGGTATGGGCGAGACGGCAGCCCGATACGCAGAATTTGCCGAGTTTCTCACCAGACACGGTTACGCGGTCTATGCCAATGACCATCGGGGTCATGGCAAAACTGTGGAGAATGCCAAGTTGCTTGGTAATGCTGGTATCGATGCCTTCCGCTGGATGGCGAATGATATGATCAATCTGGGCGAAGTAGCCACCAAGGAGAATCCTGGGGTGCCCCTGTTTCTAATGGGACATAGCATGGGCTCATTCTTGGTACAACATCTCATGTACGCTGGTCATGAACAGTACCATGCCTTTATTTTATCCGGGACAAACGGCAGACGCGGTCTGCTCCGGTTTGGAGAGAAACTGGCCTTCTTGCAATGCGGCATTCAGGGTGCTACCCACCCCAGCATGCTGCTCAACGCGATTGTATTTGGTGGATTTAACCGCTCTTTCCGCCCTGCGACGACACCGTTTGATTGGTTGTCCCGGGACCAACAAGAGGTTCAGCGATTCATTGATGATCCCCTGTGCGGAGCAGTATGTACAGCAGGCTTTTTCCGCGACTTCTTCAAATTGCTGCTTGAAGTCCATCTTCCACACAATATGGAGCGGATACCCAAACACAAACCCGTATATCTGTTCTCAGGTGAGAAGGACCCTGTTGGACTTCATGGCAAAGGCGTTCTTAATCTGGTCTCCCAGTATAAGAAGCTTCATCTGGAGAATATTGAGTATCGCCTATATCCGGGTGGACGCCATGAAATGCTGCATGAGATCAACCGAACAGAAGTGGCTCAGCACGTTGTGAACTGGCTAGAGCGGAATACCCCTGGCTCGAATACACACCCTAGTCCGGTAAATCCTACTGAGACGGCTGACTCTATATATTAGAGTTGGAGACAACATACCAAACAAAAGCCAAAAGAAACCCCTGAATTGGATGTACAGCTCACGCTGCACTCCAGTTCAGGGGTTTTCCTGTTAAGCGATATGAATAAAATAATAGCTATAATCAGGCTTTATGGATTAACCTTCAATTAACAGGGATTCCGGGTCTTCAAGCAGTTCTTTCACGGTCACGAGGAAACGTACAGCCTCGCTACCGTCGATAATCCGGTGATCGTAGGACAACGCGATGTACATCATTGGACGGTTCTCCATCCGCTCTGCGTCAATTGCCACTGGACGAAGCTGGATCTTATGCATCCCCAGAATACCCACTTGAGGTGTATTCAGAATTGGCGTAGACAACAAGGAACCAAATGTTCCACCATTGGTGATGGTGAACGTTCCACCTTGCAGATCAGATAACGCCAGCGTGTTGGAACGAGCTTTGGATGCCAGGTCCGCAATGCTCTTCTCGATCTCGGCAAAGCCCAGACGATCGGCATCACGTACAACCGGTACAACCAGTCCTTCCTTCGCAGATACGGCGATGCCGATATCATAATACTTTTTGAGTACAACATCTTCGCCATCAATCTCTGCGTTGATTGTAGGGAATTTTTTCAAAGCTCCCACAACCGCTTTGGTGAAGAAGGACATGAAGCCCAGGTTGATCTCATGTTTCTCTTTGAACTTGTCCTTACGGCGTTTACGTACATCCATGATCGCAGTCATATCAACTTCATTAAACGTAGTCAACATGGCTGCTGTCTGCTGAGCCTCTACCAGACGTTTGGCAATGGTCGCACGGCGGCGAGACATCCGCTGACGCTCCACTGGTTTGGTATAGGTAGAACTTCCAGCTGCCGGAGCACTTGGTGCTGCTGGAGCTTTACTCGCAGGTGGAGCAGCAGGAGCAGGCGCTTGATTGTTATGGCTCTTCACATCATCCTGGTATACCCGTCCAATCGGATCTTTGCTCTGAACCTGATCCAGTTCGATACCACGTTCACGTGCAAGCTTACGGGCAGACGGTGAAGCCGTCTTGGCACTATCGGATGACTCCGGTGCTGCCGCAACGGGTGCTGGTGTTGGAGCTTCAGGTGCAGGAGTAACGGCCTTTTTCTCTTCAGCTGCTGCTGGTTCGGAAGCGGGTGCACCGCTTCCTCCTCCAGAACCAGCTGAGAGTGTACCGATCGTTTCACCGATCTCGACCGTCTCTCCTTCCTGACGAATGATCTTCTCCAGCACGCCACTTTCTTCTGCGCTGATCTCAATATTTACTTTATCCGTTTCCAGTTCAAGAAGCACATCACCCTGATTAACGGTATCCCCTTCTTTAACCATCCATCTGGATACAGTTCCCTCAGTTATTGACTCACCCATTGCAGGTACTTTAATTTCACTCACAGCTGTTACCTCCCCAGTGGAATATTATTCTTCGTCGTTTGTTTCAACGCAGATGTAATAATCTGTTGCTGTTCCATACTATGCACAAGCTGATAACCGCTGGAAGGACTTGCGTGTTCCGGGCGACCTTCGTATCTAACGGTTGTGCCTTCCGGGGCAACTTCACGAAGACGAGGCTCCATGTATGTCCAGGCACCCATGTTTTTGTTTTCTTCCTGTACCCATACCAGTTCTTTTACATTGCTGAAACGTGCAAGTATACGTTTGATCTCTTCTGCCGGGAACGGATATAACTGTTCCACACGGATAATGTGAAGCCATGACCGATCTGCTTTATCTTTTTCAATAGCATCTTCCAGGTCGATGGCAATCTTGCCACTGCACAAAATAATACGTTCTACGCGATCCGGCTGTGTACCCAGTCCGGCTTGCTCCAGCACAAGTTCAAACTTGCCTTCACTGAATTCGACTGCCGGTGATGCAACACGCGGATTCCGAATGAGACTTTTCGGTGACATCATCACAAGTGGACGGGCATCTTCCGTTTCAGTCAACGAAGCTTGACGACGCAACAAGTGGAAATACTGAGATGCACTCGACAAGTTGGCAACCGTCATATTGTCTTCGGCACAAAGCTGCAGGAAGCGCTCAAGGCGGGCACTCGTATGCTCAGGCCCCTGACCTTCATTCGCATGTGGAAGCAACATCACCAGACTGGATTGTTGAGACCACTTGGCACGACCCGATGATACAAACTGGTCAAAGATAACTTGTGCACAGTTGGCAAAGTCACCGAATTGAGCTTCCCAGATAACCAGTGTATCGGGTGAATATACGTTATATCCGTATTCGAATCCAACAACGGATTCTTCAGACAACGGACTGTTATAGATTGCAAAGGATGCTCTTGCCTGTGGCAAGTGATGCAACGGGCAGAACTTTGCTCCATTCTCCGAATCATGCAGTACCAGATTCCGATGAGCAAATGTAGCGCGCTCAGCATCCTGTCCACTAATCCGAATTGGCTTGCCATCTGCCAGAATGGTTGCAAATGCGAGTGTCTCCGCAAGGCTCCAATCCACTTTTTCCCCTTCGTTCAGGGAAGTGCTCCGGCGCTGTAAAATCCGCTGTAACTTCGGATACACATTGAAGTTCTCAGGCCATTTCAGCAGGTCTGCATTAATGCTGCGCAGATTCTCCAATGGTACCGCAGTAGGTGTAATCGTAACAGCTTCTGGCTCACTGATTTTCCGTTGGTAATATTCATGTACTTCATTTTTCTTCATCTGGTCATAAGCTTCTTTTAATTTATTCATTACCCCATCGCGAATGCTTGTAATGGACGCATCATCGATAACCGATTCCTGCTTCAACTGATCCTGATACAAGTGGCTTACCGTTGGATGGTTTTTCACCTTGTCATAAACGATAGGCTGCGTCGTTTCGGGATCATCGGTTTCATTATGGCCGTACCGACGGTAACCGATCAAGTCGATCAGGAAATCCTTTTTGAAACGATTACGATACTCTGCTGCCATACGGATGGCTGCAATACAAGCATCCGGATTGTCCGCATTCACGTGTACAATTGGAATTTCGTACCCTTTAGCAAGGTCACTTGCGTAGTACGTTGAACGGGAATCACCGCTATCTGTAGTGAAACCCAGACGATTGTTGACGATAATATGGATGGTTCCGCCATTCTGATATCCTGGCAGAGCTTTGAAGTTAAGCGTCTCTGCAACGATCCCTTCTCCAGGGAATGCTGCATCACCATGCATCAAAATAGTGGCTGCCTTCGTAACGTCCTGCTTCGGATATCCAGGGTCACGACGGTCATCCTGAGCCGCACGCGCAAACCCTTGTACAACCGGATTAACATATTCCAGATGGCTTGGGTTATTCGCCAGAGTAAGGCGAGCCTGCACAGTTTCCCCGTCTTTTACAAAACGGTTGGCACCCATATGATATTTGACATCCCCCGTCCAACCGTAGTTGATTCCGGTCGAACCTTCCGATGGAACCATGTCTTTGTTCGGAGCATGATGAAATTCAGAGAAAATTTTGCTGTACGGTTTGCCCAAAACATGAGCCAGTACATTTAACCGTCCACGGTGGGCCATACCCATCAGAATGTGGCTTGATCCGGCTTCTGCCATGATGCGAACTGCTTCATCCAGCATCGGTACAAGCACATCGTTACCTTCGATGGAGAAACGTTTCTGACCAACAAATGTTTTGTGAAGGTAATCTTCGAATTGCTCAACTTCAACCAAACGTTCCAGCAATGCTTTACGTTCTTTCGGCGTAAGTGGAGCCGGTGATGTCCGGGATTCCGCACGACGATTCAGCCACTCACGCTCTTGAACTTCGTGCACATGACTGAATTCATAGGCCATGGGTCCAGTGTAAATCTGACGCAAGCGTTGGATTGCATCCCATCCGGTTGCTGTCTGCCCATCTGCACCTTCCCAGATCAGGGAAGCAGGTAGAGCTTTCAGATCTTCTTCGTTTAATTCAAAATGCTGAGGTTCAAGCAAAGATGTATCTGTATCTTCACTGATTCCAAGCGGATCTATATCTGCAGCAAGATGACCATAGGTACGGATGTTCCATACCAGTTTGCCCGCTGTAACCGCTTTCTGTAATAGTTGAATATCTACGTTTCCGGAAGCCAATTGGGCGTTGCCGGAATTTGAAATTGTCCGTGCATCCCTGCCAGACATCGGGGGTGCACCCCATTGTTCAAATAGTTCACGATAGGCCGGTGTAACCGAACCAGGGTCTTGAGTGAATAATTCATATTGTTCCTGTACGTATCCCATATTGGGGCCATAGTAACTTTCCCAGGGCTTCTTGTTGCCTTCCACGATCGTCATCGACGTTCCCTCCGTCTTGATTTAGTCATAAGTTTTTGACGGAAATCATTGACTAAGCCGTAATTTGCGTTCGTTCAACATTTTAAGCTAAATTTTTCATGAAGTCCAATAATCGTGCTTGTTGGTGGTAGTAACGTTAGTCCGACGCTCCCGTCAAGGTTTGTCTGCGTTTTCAAAATCAAAGTAAAACAATGATTGTATATACCGTCGCACAGATGTCGAATACTGTCCTGATCCGTTCGAAGGTTACACTTTCTCCTCTTCTTCAAGTGAAGTCCATGTTCTACTCTCTATTCTATAAACTTTTACGCTCAGGAGCATTTCCTATTTTTAGTTCAATTGATGCATAAATTAGATGAATCGAATAAATCGATCAATTTGGGTAGAACAACGAACGCTTAATTACAACAAAATAGGCTTGCGATCTCCCATTTTACCTCCTTAATTGAATTGTGGTCCATTATGTTCAAAAACAAACCGTCAAGTTAAACATTAACCATTTGACGTCACATTCAACAAATAATTGGGGTTTTCTTCAGGAGACCCACAGCAAAAAGCTGGCCCAGACATGAATTATCCGAGCAGCTTCTTTGGATACTGCAAATTTAAGTTAACAGATACTTCCTATTTCTTTTCATCCTCTGTAACAGCATCCAGATCTATAGCCATACGGATCATATCCACACAGCGGATACCATCCTCTATAATCTCTTCCTCATAGTGCCTCACAAAGAAGTCACGATCAACCCCGATAATGCGGAAACCGCAACGTTGGTATAATTTCAATTGATGAAAGCTGGAGTTGCCCGTCCCAATCTCGAGAATCCGGCAGCCCAATCTACGTGCAGCTTCCATCGCTTCCTTAATCATGTGTTTGCCTACACCTTGTCCCTGCAGTTCTTCCTGTACGGCAATATTAACAATCTCCGCAGTCTCTGGACGAGTCTTCAACAATACGAACTCCCCAACCATCTCTCCTTCATACTCGGCAATAAAACAAACACCCCGACTAAGGTACTCGTCAACAATTGCTTTTGAAGGATCAGCCATCAATAAAAGTTCGTAGGGTCTCTCTTCTTCCCAGTCCAAAATCCGGAACGACAATTTCATGCCAATCTCCACCTTTTCATCGTACAATATTCATTTACGTCCTGTTTGCAGAAGCCTATGTATGGCAAATCCACAAATATATCATTCTTCATTTCAACAAACTAGCTTACTCAATCTATTAAACACACACTATTACCCACAGACTAGTCATCTCCTATAAAAATAGTAAACTTCATTATATCATAATATTTGGATATAAATATATAGATATGGATGATACATTATGATACATTATTTTCCTCCTAACCCAAGCTTAAATGCTCATGGATTAATTTCCATTCTCCATCAAGCCCAGCAACAAATACATTCGTGGCACGACCCTTGCCATAAGCCGGCTCTCCCTGATAAATCCCCTTCCAGTGGTAGGTATAAATACAAACGGCCTGCTCTTTGCTAGTCGTAATCCACTTAACATCTTCAGCACTGTACACTTCTTCCTTGACTGTCTCCCAAGCGTTCTCAAAGTAAGCCCGAATTTCATTAGGGGTAGTACAGGACGTTCCCGTAAACCAATATACGGCATGTGGCGATAACCATTTACTGACTTCATCAAACTGATGTGTATTCGTCGCCGCAATGTATCCTTGCAGGGCATGCTGGTATCCCATGATTTCTCCTCCTTCTGACGTTTTATCTTATCGGATCTCACTCTGTTCAAGAACGGAATCGCTATATACCATAAATGTCTCTTGTAGCGTACGTCCAGATGACTTCTCCCAGATCACACTCCGCTCAAAAGTACCTTTTTGGAAAAAACGCGGGAGACGTTCAACGAACCAATCCTGCATAGGCAGTTCAAAAACCCCCTTCATAGGCACCCATAACAGTTCGCCTTCGGGCGGATCTTGCAATAACTGACCCTCGAATGAAGTCGCCAAATAGTTAAATACCATGTACCGCAATCCTTGTTCGGGATCACAGAACTCATCAAGCCCTTTATACGTAATCTCATTGACTACTAGCCCCGTCTCCTCCAGAACCTCCCGCACGGCACCATCCACGATACTCTCCGGAAAGTCTACCTTCCCTCCAGGAGCGATGTATCCCGGAAATCCTTTGCGATTTGGCCGATTCATTAGCAACACCTGATCATTCATTTTGTCCCATACCATACACATTGTTAATATCTCTATTCTAGTATCCATATTCGTCCTCCTGCTAACGTGCGCTTCTCTGCTGTACACTAACATTTCTGGGAATAACCTGTGTTTTCCTTCTTTATTCCCACTCTGATTCATTGGTATTTTCACCGGTCTAACAGTATGCCTATGATGATATATATGCATACGAAAGGCGGACGCCCTGTACACCTGTACATCAGAAGCCCGCCTGTTTTGTGCTATTCTATGCTGCTCTTTCCTCAAGCCTGGAGTTTCCAGTTCTCAGTTCAATTCCGTAATCAACACCCGGCGTTCCTTCCATTCAGCCCGGCGATAAGCCTGTTGCATACCAAATTTGCGGATACTTGCCTTTGGCACCGATTTATAAGGCAAAACGACCGTAAACTCCTCATCAAACGGGAAAAACGACAGGCCTACTTTTTCATTGGATAACCACTCTGCCTGAATGGGTTGTCTGGAACAGGCATCAAACGTACAACTGAGCCCTTCTGCAAAAAAATCATAACGCGCAGCAGGTGTTCCAGGTTCCTCCATACAGAGAAACAGACTGAGCTGATCACAGAAAAGTATGATCTCCACATCACTTTGCAGCCTCTGTTTCAGTGCTTCAGCATCGCCACCAAGCTGTTTCTCCCAATCCAGCTGACGTTCGTGTTCTTGTTGCAGATAATCTCGGATGTCATCATCATCCTGAGCATTGGCCCCCAGATTTTTCTGAAATAGCTCCGTGTACATCAAGCTACACAATAATCCGGCGTAGAGGTTTTTCTGACGAACTTCTTCAATCCCTTTATGGTAGAATACAAAACGCGGACGCAATGGAAAGTCACGAAACGAATACGGCGATTGACTGTAATCATTCCAGAACGGAGACGAATCCAGTTCAATCCAGCCACGGTCATGTTCCTTGGCCGCTAGAATCAATTCATCCCGATGCGCAGCATCGGCTAATAATTCATTTTTCCAGTGGGAAGCCATCTCTCCGGCTACTAATCCATGCTCATGCTGTGCGGTCAAAACAAAATCATGCTCTCTCTCATATACGATCATGTGCTGTCACCCTTCCGCATGGTATACGTTGACTTTAACATAAAATGGGTTACACTTTCCTATAAGTTGCTTTTCGCTCCATTTTGACGAAAGGCATTATGAAATGCACAATGTAAAGGTGTTGTCAGTTTCCTGAATTTTGATACACTAAAGGTTGTGTCCACAATTATATTACATACAGAAAGCGGGATCTCATGAATTCATACTCTCCTTACATCGAGTTTAACCGCAAGGAATGGGCTGAACTTAAAGAACATCAGACCACTCTTCCACTGACGGAAGCCGAATTAGAACAGTTAAAGGGATTGAATGAAGAGGTATCGATTCAAGAAGTCGAAGATATATATCTGCCTCTTACCCACTTTATTGACCTATATGCAAGAGTTTCTC
Source organism: Paenibacillus polymyxa (assembly GCF_018614975.1). Taxonomy (GTDB): domain Bacteria; phylum Bacillota; class Bacilli; order Paenibacillales; family Paenibacillaceae; genus Paenibacillus; species Paenibacillus polymyxa_E. The sequence continues at coordinate 354,311 of NZ_JAGGNR010000014.1, forward strand.
AAGAGCTGAATCGACTGACGGCCTCCTTTATGAAAAAAGAAGCATCCCCCAGTCCTTACATCATCGGAATCGGGGGAAGTGTTGCTGTGGGCAAAAGTACAGCGGCCCGCTTACTACAGGCACTGCTTGCCAGAGGTAAGAATAGCCCGAAGGTTGACCTTGTCACAACCGACGGTTTCTTATATCCCAATGCGGTGCTGCAAGAGAAGGGCATCATGAACCGCAAGGGATTCCCGGAAAGCTATGATATCAAATCCCTGATTCAGTTCATGGGAGATGTGAAATCAGGCAAACCCGAAGTGAAAGCACCCGTATACTCTCACCTCGCCTACGATGTCATTCAAGGCGAAGAGAAGCAGATCTGTCAACCGGATATTCTCATTATAGAAGGTATCAATGTACTCCAGATCAAAAAGGAAACGCCTTTGCTGGTTAGTGATTTCTTTGATTTCTCCATCTACATAGATGCGGAAGAAGAGCATATACGACACTGGTACGTTGAGCGTTTCAAGCTACTCCGCAATACAGCGTTCCAGAACACGGATTCCTTCTTCCATCAACGATTCGCCAATATCGATGAAGAAGAAACCGTGCGTACTGCCAACCAGATCTGGCAGGATATCAATGCCAAAAACCTGCATGAAAACATTTTACCAACCAAAGGGCGTGCCAGACTGATTCTGAAAAAGGAAGCCGATCACTCCATTGGGCAGATTCAATTGCGCAAACTGTAGACAACACTCGTGCAGTTCACTTTGACGTTACATCTAATTACCCTTAAAAGGAGAGAAAAACACATTGCAAACCCTGATTATACTCGGCAGTATTATGATGTTCCTGGCTGTTGCTTTGGGTGCATTCGGAGCACACGCGCTCAAGCGCAAATTATCCGCTGACATGATCAAAATCTATGAAACCGGTGTTCAATATCACCTCACCCACGGACTTGGTATCATCCTGATCGGACTGATGGCAGACCGTCTTGAATCCTCTTCACTCGTCATGCTCGCCGGATGGCTGATGTTCGCCGGGATCATCCTGTTCTCTGGCAGCCTGTATGCTTTAAGTGTAACGGGTGTTCGCAAATTGGGAGCCATTACCCCACTTGGCGGAGTTGCATTTTTGGCTGGATGGGTTATGATCATGATTGCCGCATTGTAAACATGCCCCGAGGATATACGAAAAGAGTGTTCTGGCTGATATCATATCGCTGGAGCACTCTTTTACTGTTAATCTGTCCAGATTCTGCGAATGGTGGACAACCCTGCATCTGGTCGTTGTCTCTCCAGAACATACACATCCGGGTTAGACAGTTTGGTCCACTCTTCATAACCAAAGGATGGTTCATACTCACGAATAAGCAGTGATAACAAGTTCCCATGTGTAACCACGGCCCCGTGCTGTTCTGGTCTGCTCCACAACTCTTCCAGTAGTGCCATACCCCTTGCAGCCGCAGTCCTTGAAGATTCCCCGCCTTCTTCTACCCAGTCCACATCGTCATATGTACGTTTCAGCACATCCATCCAGTTAGACAGATCCATGGAGCTGAGTATTCTCTCCTGGAGACGTTCATCCGTATGTATATGTTGCAGCGTTGCTATGCCCAGTGGCATAGCTGTCTGGACGGCCCTTTTCCATGGACTGGATACAATATACGTTATGGAATGATGAGCCAAGATATCTGCAAGTTTTTCAGCCTGCCTGATCCCCTCATCTGTAAGCTCTGCATGGGGTTCCTGCCCTGTGGCCTTGGCGTGACGGATAAGATAAATGAACTGCATAGCTATCACCTCCTATGGTGTAACCGACTTGGAGTTCATCTCAAGATATTGAAGTGCACTGTACATCTTCTCCTGCTCTTCCGGTCGACCTGATGAACTGAGGAAAGTGACCTGTTCCCCTGTTCTGTCTCCATGTTGAGCCACCAGTCCAAGCCGCTGCTTCAGATGGTTCACTGTGCCTGTACTGCCATCAATGATCTGTATATGATCTGGCAGAACCGTGCGCAGAATGGACGTATAGAATGGATAATGCGTGCAACCAAGCACCACTGTGCCATACCCATGAAGATCGAGATCTGCCAGCTTGAACCGGAAATAATCAGCGATTTTGCCCGGATCAAAATCCAGCTGTTCACACCATTCCACAAGTTCCGGCAGCGCAATCGAATCCACACTGTGGTGATCATCAACACGCGATACCAGTTCGTTATACTTGGTTTGACTCAAGGTGAGGGCCGTGGCAAATACAAGCACTCTCTTCCCACTATCACGATTCATCTCCACGGCTGGTTTCACCGCAGGCTCCATGCCAATGATCGGGATATCGTACTTGGCGCGCAGGTCCTTCACAGCCAGACTTGTTGCTGTATTACAAGCAATCACGATGGCTTGAACATCCTCCTGAACGATGGCTTCCACACAATCAAAAATATGTCCTCTAACCTCATCCGCAGACTTGGTTCCATACGGGACATGTAAGGTATCCGCATAATACAGAAATTTTTCTTCAGGAAACTGTTGTAATGCCTTATGCAAAACGGTTAAACCACCGATGCCTGAATCAAAAAAAGCAATTTTCTTATTCAAGGATTTCACCTCTATAATGTATTCTTTCGGGTTCCAAGAACCTCTCAATGCTGCTCATGCTGACTGGAGGTGAGGTATGTACTTCCGGCTCATCACACGCTACAGTGCTTGACGGATTGCGGGAACCATTCCGGTTACGGATCGTTCTTCTGATCGCTGACAAAGGCGAACGCTATCGCTTCTTCAGAATCGATTCCGCCCCCTCCATCACTTCCGCTAAGTCAGGTACTATAGAGAAGATACGCCATTATTCTACGCTCATTTTATACTGCCTGAGCCAGTCCTTGCCACTATGCCACGCCTCTACAGGGTTACGCTCTCCAAGCAGTTCAGTACTTGCCTGAGCCATGATCCATTCCTTAAGACCATTATCCGGACTGGATTCGATCTGCTGTAACAGGAGAAGCAGTCCCGCCTCACCCGTATTCAAAATGTCCTCGTAAACCTCCGGGTTGCCAACAATGTAATCATTCGGATTGCTGCTGGTCAGGAGGAAAGGGTCGCTAACCATCTGCTGCAGGTTACTTTCAATGGTTGCTGATAATACTTGTTCTTCTGTCCGAGTCGAACATGCTGTTACCGTCAATGCTATGCATACGGATAACAAACCTAGAATCAGTCTTCTGCGATTCACTGTACCACTCCTCTCAACAACGAGTTAACGCAACAGATGTGGCTTTCATGCTCAAGCCACTAACCAACTACAGAACAAGTTCCCATTGTTCTTCGGTAAGCTCCTGACCTGACAACATCTGCTTGCGGACTTCCTTCACTTCGAAGCCCACAGATTGATATAATCTACGCGCGCCGATCAAAGACTCATTGGTCCACAGAATCACGGATGTGTAGCCCTTTTCTTTTGCAAAAAGAACTGCCTGTTCGATAAGCCTCCAGCCCCATCCTGCACCACGTGCTTCCGGTTCGATCAAAAACCAGCGAAGTTGAGCCGTATTTTCATTCACCTGAGTAAGTCCTATGGAGCCGGAAGCTATCTGATCTAACTCAACAATCCATAACATCTCCCTCGAATGATTGCCTTTAAGTCCAAACGAATTCACCGAGTTGGTGATAAATTCAGCAAAGCTATCATCATAATTATACTCATTTCGATAGATTCGGATATGCGCTTCAATGACATACTGAAGGTCCTTTTGTAGGAAAGTGCGGATCATCCAACATCACAGCCCTTCCTCAACTCCACAGTTGTGATACTGAAATCCACACCGAACTGAATTAATCCCAATTTACGGGCAACTTGCTGTGAAGCGAGATTATCCCAAGATGTACTGTAGATTGGCATGCGTCCACGCTCCTTGACATGATACTGCCAGCATTTTACCGTCTCCGCTGCATACCCATGTCCTCTATAACCAGGTGCCGTATATAGACTTGCTTCCGCCCCATGTTCGGAAATCCGTGCGGAGCAGCACACTGCCACAGCAGAATCACCAATAACATAAGCCGAAACAGGCCATTTTTCATGCAAGAGATCTGTTAATTCAGGGAAATGCTCTGCCAGCAAATTACACTGCTCCTGACCAATCAACTGAACCTGTCGATTCCATTCGTCAGATGACTCAGGAAAGACATATGCTGGTCCCATCCACACATGGTTAACTGGCTCAAAGGTCTGCACCTTTCGAATCAGTTTCGGAATATCCAATGGAAGCTCGCATTCCTTACTCAATTCATCCATCAGATCCGGCGGTAACTGCTCATGGTAATAGATCAGTGAACCGGCAGAAGCCAATCCGATAAATATGGCTGGAGCCTGCCCACCACCCGGCTCGTTAATGCTTAATAGACGCTGTTGCTCATTGATTGTATATAACGTGCTCGCTTGTATCTTCAACATTTCCATAGACGACAGGTTCGATGTAGGAGCCATAACTATGAAGTTAACCTTTTCAATAATCGTTTGCCTTCACTGCCTTTACCTGCTTCCTGCTGATCCAGAAAATCGGGTAATTCACGTAAATCTGACGGCCGATATCCAGCCCCGCATCCACAATTATGAAAGGTATAACCATGGCGATACAGAATCATCACTTTGGTCCATTGTTTGCTATCCTTTTGTTTAGGCGCCTGGAAATCCTGTCCCATGCTAACCATAGACGCAGCACATTGTGGACATTTATATTCGAGTTGTTCCACAATTTCAGGGTGAAGGTCGTATCTGGAAACTTGTTTAAATGATTTGCGACAATTGAAGCATGCATAGATGTCTTTGTATGGTCCTGACATGGCATATCTGCACATCATCTGCACCCCCTTAATAATTTCCATTATACGGTATTTATCAAACACATACGAATGGATTTTGCATATTTGCGAATAATTCGTATACGCCGCTCCTTACCTTTGCATTGCAGCTTCTTTCCATGCCTCACCGAGTTCTGCAATCGATGCGTACCGCTGGGACCGATCTGCGCTGACTGCACGTATCACAACCTGATATAAAGCCTCTCCGGCATCCCATCTATCATATGAACGGTCTTTCTCCCCACCCAGTAGGGCGAACGCCATGGCTCCCATATTGAATACATTGGTAATTCCATCTATGGATGCGCCTAACTCAAATTCCTCTGGAGACATAAAGCGGGAAGATCCCCACATACGTCCCATCGTATTGATAAAGGCGCCTTTCCGATACAGATCGATATCACAAATTTTCATGACATACTTGTCAAAATCATAGATCAAACTGCCGTCATACAGATCAACAGCCACATAACCTCTCCGCTCCACTTCGATATGAAAATTAAGAATCTGCTCCATCGCGCCAATCCTTGTCTTCACCGGAAGTTGTCTGAACTGAAAGTAGGGGGAACGAGGATCTTCATATTTGGCCGGAGGCGGAAATTTCCAGTGATTATGAAGATTCTCCCCCTCCACCCAATCGAATACACAGACATACCCTTGCTCCGTTGCAAAATGATCCGTTAGTCGGATCAACGTGTCATGCTTCAAATCTTGATAGACGGAAACAGATGATTTCAGATTATGAATGGCTTCCGGGGGACTTCCCGTATGATTCGCATGAATGGTATATGCTCCCGCATACTTTACGAACAACCTCTTTCCATCCTTTTGCACGATACCGAAGGAGAGATTTCCTGAATCCTGCTGATCGAATACGCGAAAGACCGTACCCATGGGCCGTAACCAATCGAAAGAATGAGACTCTTTCAAGACAAAGGAAATACCGTCGATCTCAAGTTCAACTTGACCTGTCATAGGCCTCCTCCTGTCGAACCATCTTCAATGGATGTTGATTGCTCTGTATAGAAATAATTCATATGTGCCTCGTCATATCCCTGCCCGTACACTTCCAGGGCGTTACGCTCAATGCCATACACTTCAAATCCATATCGCTCATATAAGCGCCTGGCTGATTTATTCGTCGTTACCACACTCAGATTAATTTGCTTGATGCCTTCCAGATATCTTCCCCGTTCCAAGACTTCCTGGAGCAATTGCGATGCCAGACGATTTCCCCGATATGGCGGAGCAACATAGACACCCCAGATTATGCCTTTGTGCCTGAGCTTCAGGCCATATTCTCTCTTGAAACCCATCATTCCCGCGAGTATTCCTTCTGTTGTATATGCGCCCAGAATATAATCGTCGGGCTCGTTATGTATGCGTTCCTGCACTTCATTCATGGGAATCTGAATGGATAATTCAAAGGAAGCCCCGAAGGCTTCAGGATGTGTTTTCAGTGCTTCCAGTCGAAAAGGCCAGTATACATCTGCTTCATCCCGCTTAATATTGCGAATGATATAGTTTTTTTGCTTTCCATTTTCGTTCATTCTTCGACCACTCCCTCCATTTCATAAGGATAATCGATCTGGAGTTTCACATTTGCTGCCGCTTCCTGTCCTGCAAGCAACCCAACAACATAAATTCCCAGATCAATGGACGTGGCTACTCCACCGGCTGTAATTACATTTCCATCTCGCACGATCCGGCTCTGAATAACCTCAGCAACGTACGGCTGAAGCAGATCATAGGTATACGGATGTGTCGTCGCTCTTTTACCAGACAAAAATCCAGCCGCACCCAGCAGCAGAGAGCCTGTGCACACGGATACCTTCAAAGGAACAGACTCCGCTTGTTTCAACCAGCCTACGAACGCCTCGTCATACCGAAGCTTACGCGTTCCCATGCCTCCGGGGACAAACACGAGATCATACTCTGCCAGATCCGGCTTCACTCGATCGACCTTCAACGTTAAGCCAGACTCATCCGTGACCTGATCTGTCATCGCACAGGTTTCCCACGTCGTTCCTTTGGTTTGCTCAAAGAAATTCAACCGATTGATCACATCATAGAACCCTGCAAAATCAAGGAAAGTCAGTCCATCAAACAAAACAAATGCGATTTTCATATAAAAAACCTCCAATAGTCTTATTTTGACGCGTTCCGATCCCGCTCCAACGCTTCCTTCACCCGGTCACGCGCTGGCAGCTTGCTATTGATATGAAGGAGTAAACCCACAATCACAAGAAGCAGAATAACAACAATGATTTCAAACACGGGTCCACCCCTCTCAAGTAAATAGTGGCAAATGTGACCGACTCCTGAAGGTTGTAGTCTCTATTTTAAACCACGAGCGATAATCCGCTCCAGCCACTTCCACGGTAGTAGTGCTTTGCCTATGATGAGCACACGCGAACCTTTTCCTAGCGCATATCGAAGTCTTGGTGCACGCATCCGTGCAATTCGGCCGATCAGATCAGCTACCTCTTGTGGATCAGGTGCTGTCTCGCTCGCATGTTTGGAATAACGAAGAACCGCGTCCAGCTTATGCTTATACGGAGAATTCTCGTTCCGGTGAATCTCACCCAGTCCCTTATTCCAGATCGGTGTACGATAAGCACCTGGTTCAACCAATACCACCCGAACACCAAACGAAGACATCTCATGACGCAAACTTTCCGTGAATCCTTCCACAGCGAATTTGGAGGCAGCATAGGGCGCATACCCCGGAAAACCGGACAACCCACTGACGCTGGACAAGTTAATAATTAACCCCTGCTTCTGTTCACGCATCACAGGCAGGACCGCACGTGTCACGGCGATTAATCCAAACAGATTCGTTTCCATCTGGCGCCGCCAATCCTCCATCGATACTTCCTCAATGAACCCGCCCACCGCAAATCCCGCATTGTTCACCAGCATGTCGATTCGGCCATAGTTCAGAACGACTTTGGTTATAGCCGCCTGCACCGATTCAGAATCAGTAACGTCCAGTTGCTCATACACCACACGTTCTGTTATACCTGCCTCTCCTGCCAGTCTGACCAACTCTTCTCTTCGACTCAGGTCACGCATGGTGGCAACAACAAGATATCCCTGCTTGGCTAGCGTAATAGCAGTTAACATACCGAAGCCACTGGATGTGCCTGTAATGAGAGCCACGGGATCTTGTGCACCAAGTGTTCGTAGTCTTGTTTCCTTTGTTTCTTCATTTCTATGATTCTCTGTCTGCGTTCGATGCTGCCCGTCACCTATCTTATATGTCACCACTGTCATTCAGCCACCTGCTCTCCCCCAATAAGTTCCTTTCCTCACGTTAACTCGCCCATGAATCCTGCACCGCAGCTCGTGTCCTGCATAACGCATCTCCAAACCACCGTCTTAATCAAGCTGTCTCTCCACCCTTCGCAACTTCGTTACTCCCGTTTCAAATGTATACGGAACGAACCTGACGTCAGGCAATATGCAACCCATCCTGTCTGCCAACTTGTTCAATTCCTGCAACACATCAGCCTTCACTTGCTCCAATACTGCATTTCCTCCAAGTAGCAGCGAAACCTCCATCGACCCGTCCCCTTGCTGCACCACTCGATAATGTTCAATATCCGGCGAAACCGCAATGACCGAACGGGTGACGAAGTCCGGAAAGACGGGTACCGCCTCACCCGTATGCAGTTGTGAAAAATAAAGCGTGTCATCACAGCGGCCTTCAATCCGCTCAATGGCGGTAAACGGGGAACCACAGGCACATGGCAGCGCCGCCTCGGTCAGAATATCATTCAGCCGATACCGGATGATCGGCTGTGATGTTCTGGAGAAGTCTGTGATAATGGGCACGAACCGCCGGGTAGCGGGATCAATGAACTCTTTTTCAATATGGACTATATCCTCATTCAAATGCAGTGTGCCATAACGACAGGTCGCTCCCAGGAACCCTTCTGTGCACTGATAGACTTGATGAACGGTCTGTCCGAAGACCTGCTCCAGCACCTTGCGATCCAGGGGGTCCAGCACCTCCGCAACAGAGATGATTTTATCCGGTACCGCGGTCAAATGGCCTGCTACATAGGCGTCCGCCAACAGACGCAACATGGATGGAGGAGCCACCCACACCGTAGGTTGGTACGTTTCCAGCCGATTCACCAAGTTCTCCACACGTTCCAGCAGATCAAAGTACTGAAACTGCAATTTGCCACGCTGCACCGATTCATACAGATTACTGTTGGCCCGCAGGAAAAACGCAATCTTCGCAGGTTTCCACAGTCCACCAGGCAGCAACTTAGCTAGCACCGTGCCCGTCCATGCATCCTGCTCCCGATCACTCACCAGAAATATCCCCCGGTTCCCTGACGTGCCCGAAGACAGTCCAACCGTCACGCCTTGAATGGAAGGTTTGAAGTCACGCGTTTCTTCACTTTCAGCTGCAAAAGCCAGAGCTTCGTCCTTGGTAATGCCCACCGTGTTCAGTGTATCGAAGTGCTCCATCATGATTGATTTGTCAATCAAGGGAAACCTTCTCCAATCGGATGCGTCCAAGCTCCCCCACCACTTCCGGTAAAATGGAGATCGGGCACGAATCTGATGAACATGCCGAATAATCCGCCGTTCTTGCCAGCGCTCCAGTTGTTCTCGGGTTTTCCATGTTCGCAGCCCACGTGCAAGCGCGTAATGAACCACTATACGAAGTGGATTGCTCATCGTTCCTGCCCCCCTGTCCCCCAAGCGTCCAGCACATCTCGACAATGACTCGGCACAATCCGAATGTGGGGAAACTGCTGATGCAGTTGAACCAACTTGTCAAAGTTACGGTGGTATTCCTGTCGATCAGACATAATAATGCCCGCGAGCGCATGAGGTCTGCGCTGTTCACGAAAAGCCCGACTCGACCACACCGCGTCCGCGCAGAGGAAATAGTCATGTTCTTCTGTACGCAGCAGGAGTCCCATCATGCCATCCGCATGACCGGATACATCCACCCCTAGCAGACTGCCATCCCCAAAGATGTCGTAGACTTCATTAAATGGAAATCCTTCCCCTATTCTCGTCCACTGCTCAGGCTGACACGTAACAGGCAATGATCTGGCCATAAAATCCTCGGGCAACAGCCCGGCAAGAAAACCTGCCTTTACAGCCGCAATTGGACCGAGTGAGCGCACAGCATCATATGCTCTTGGCAGATAGATGAATTGTGCCTCCGGGAAATCTCGCACACCCGCGATGTGATCGCCGTGAAAATGCGAGAGGATGTTATACCGAATATCCGAAGCTTTCAGTCCAATTCGAGCCAAAAAATGAACGGCATGATCCTCTTCACGATAGACCACAGGTGTAATATGACGATACAGTGCATTGGGCAGATGAGCCGTTTCCTTGAAAAAGCGGGAGCTATATCCTGTATCCAGCAGGATTGGTCCATGTACGGGGTGAATGATGCAGGCAAATCCTGCCGGGAAAGGCACCGGGCTTAACCGACCACCACGTAACGTCAGAAACTCTGGATGTGTGCAGTAACCCGCCGCACCCAGATATAGTTCTACCCGAGTTGTCGTCAGCATAATTCAGCCCTCCACCAGTCTGCAAATTGTTGTAACCCCTCTTCAATAGACACCCGAGGGACGTATCCCAATTGCTCCCGTGCATCCGTAATATCCAACGTCTGTGGGATGGATAAGGAGCCGACTGTATACCGTGTCAACGCAGGTTCACCCAACGCAGGAATATAGCCATGAACTCGCTCCAGCAACGCTGCCACACCATTTGCCGTCCGATAAGGAATATTTCGACGACGCAATGGCATATCCAGCATGCCAAACAGGCTGCTTACCAACTCACTAAATGCCCTTGGATCGCCATTGGAGATATTGTAGGCTCTACCAAGTGTTTCATCAGAGGCATCGCGGCACAATAATAAGGCATCCACCACATTATCCACACATGTCAGATCGATTAATGCCTGTCCACCACCGATCATGGGCACTCCCGATTTCGCGTTCGCTGCGACAATTCTGGGAAATAACGTCTGATCATACGGGCCAAAGATGGCTCGCGGTCGAATTATGATGGACGGAAGCCCCTTCGCATGCCCCTCCATCACAACCTGTTCAGCGAGAAGCTTCGTGGCTGCATAATGATTGGCTGGTTTGGATGGCAACGGGTCATTCTCATGTACGTTATATCGCGGGTTGTAGTTAAAATATATACTCGGAGTTGAGACATGTATGAATCGTTGTACCTCATTATGCAGGCAACCATCTACAAGATTCTGCGTTCCTTCTACATTGCTGCTGTAAAAGTCCTTATACTTCCCCCATGGCGAGGATAGAGCTGCACAGTGAAACACCACATCCTGTCCCGTACACGCTTCGCTTACTGCTGCCTCATCCCGTATATCTCCATTCAGGAATCGGATTCCTGTCAACTCAAGTTCTGCCCCAACTGCGGGCTGTCGGCCCATGCCAGTGACTTCCCATCCCTCTTTTGCAAGTCGTATCGCGAGATGCCTGCCCAGACATCCCGTAGCTCCTGTAACCAATGCTTTATTCATTGTTGTTCACCGTTCCATTCTAAGTCGTGAGTCAAAGCTTCAGTCAGTGAGATCTTCTGTGATCTTGCCAGACGCCAGGCGGACAGCACCACTGCGAATTGTTCAAATAAAGGCTGGATATCCTGCCCTGCATAGACCACATCCCTGGCTCCACGCCACGCAGCTATCCATGCCCGGAGCTTCCCTTTGCCGAAGATCTGCTGCATCCCGCTTCCCAACATGGGAAGCATGAGCATAGCTTTGCTGCCCCGTGCGGGCGTGATCATTTTTCTTTCTTTGATCAACGTCTCCGGTTCAGTTAGTGCATGCACCAAGCCATCTCCGGGGTGAAACAGATGAATCCCACTCGTTGCCCTCGGATTACACTCAATCGCGTACACTCGCCCATCCTGATCTTCTATAAAATCAAAGCCTATCTGTCCACTAAAACCCGTTGCCTGGGCAAATTGTCTCACCCACGCAAGGGTATCCTCATGTTCCACCTGTTCAAAAAAGACACTGGCACCCACGCTTCCTGTACGATAGCGACTGTCGTAAGTCGCATGTGCAACCAGTTGCCCTTCATGCGCTATACTGTATGTACATAACATCTGACCAGGAATGTAGGCCTGTGCAACCCAAGGTGAAATAGATGATAATGCTACCTCATCCGGAGGGTCATTACGGAAATGTCGACGTTTCTTTTCGCTTATGCTTCCTTCCTGATCCGTCCCTGCCCCAGCGTCATCGGTCATGAGTGTTGGCATGCGAACTTTGGCTGCGAAGCGGGAATACACCGGTTTCCACACCCAATCTCCTACTTTTCCCAGAACAGACTGAGCTTCCATCCATTCCTGCTGACTGTTGATCAGACGTGTATCCGGAACCGAAAGACCGAGTGACCCTGCAAGCTGGATAAAATCATATTTATGGTGCAGCTCATGCAGCTGCTCCAGAGTTGTAACCAGGACACGACAATATGCACGCAGTCTGTCTGCCCCTTGAGCCACATAGAAGACTTCTTCACACATCGGAATCAACAGGTCGATCTGCCAATCCAGAACCAACCGTTCCAACTCCGCCAGATACGCACCTGTGTCATGACGCGGCGATGGAACCACAGCACACTGTTCCACTGCACCAGATGATCTGGTCAGATGCCGTGCAGCACTCTCCGCAACATAGACCCGATGGCCTGCCCGATGAAGCATACGTGCCAGATCGAGCGTTACAGGAGCCCTTCCGCCTGTAAGCAGCACACGGAGAGAAGCAGCTGTACGATGTCCGGTTTCCCCAGATCTAGTAGTCAAAAATAAGTCCTCCCAATGATAATCCGGCAGCCGTGCCAATCATCAACACCCGATCTCCACGCTGAATACGCTGTTGTCTAATCGCTTCATGCAGACCCATCGGGATCGATGCCGCAATTGTATTGCCGTGATTTCGTGTGATGTCCATAAACCGATCTTCAGCAATGCCAAGCTTCTTGCGAATCAGTCTCATCGCCATGGCACTTCCCTGATGAGGAATGACCAATTGGAAATCCTCCATCTGATTCCCGGTCGCCTGCAACATATCACCAATGAATCCGGGCAAAAGTCTGGAAGCCATGCGGAAGATCGCTTGTCCATCCATATGAAAAAGATAGGGCTCCGGCTGATCTGCCTTATAATTCGAAGCATGCAGCCGTGTACCTCCACCTGCAATCTCCGAGAAGCGAGCACCTCGGCTGTAGGTTCGAAGGGAAGCATGTACAATCTGTGAGGATGACCCTTCAGGCGAACGCTCAATAATAGCAGCGGCCGCTCCATCACCGAACAGGGCCGCACTTTCTTTATCTGACCAATTCAGTCCCGCTGAGGCAATCTCGGTGGCTACAAGCAGTACTCGCTGGTAACGTCCGGCATCTACCATATAGGAGATCACATCGAGTCCGTTCAGGAAACTCAGGCACGTTGCATCCATATCAAAAGCAGGTACGCCCGAATCTTCCTGCCCCATGGCCTGCTGGATAAATACCGCCGTACTCGGCAACGGTTGTTCCTTCGTACCACTGGTACACACCAGACAGTCGATATCACTGAATTGTAATCCTGCATCCGCCAGTGCAGCTTCCGCAGCCCGTGCGCCCATGAAAGAGGAGGTTTCTTCACCCGAAGCATAATGTCGCACACCTACGCCTGTGGCTTTGCTGACCCAGCCCGCAGGCACGCCCAAGCGGCGATCCAGTTCCTCATCGGTGACTTCCTGTTCAGGCAGGTACTTCCCTGTTCCCGCGATCCTTACTCTTCTAAGTTGCATTTCCCCAACCTCTTTCTGTTCATCTGACTGATTAATATGAAATGAATCCTCCACCTCTAATGGCGAAACGCCATGAAGTAGAAGCTTTGAAATATACAATAAAAGGGCAGATGCCTCTGCCCTCCCTGTTGTGTTTTATTATTTATACTGTGCTGTCATTTCTTCTTATTCAAAATCTCTGCAAGTGCAGCATCTAGCGTACCGTATGTGAACGTGAAGCCTTCCCTCTCCATTCGCTCGGGAATTACCCAACGACTTTTGAGAACCAGTTCCGTTTCGGTCTGAATGAAACGTGCGCCCAGTTCAAGCATCCAGCGAGGAGAAGGCAGGCCGATCCGAACACCCATCTGTTCTCTCAGACGCGCCATTAGCTCCCGATTCGTCACAGGATGCGGAGAGGAGGCATTGAACACCCCACTCAAGTGTGGATGCTCTTGCAGATAGATCACCATGCCGAACAGATCCTCAATATGAATCCAGCTGAACTGCTGTGTTCCTGCGCCTTGCGATCCTCCCAGGCCAAAACGGACGAGGTTCGTCATGGGCACCATCACGCCGCCCTCGCCCAGCACAATCGCAATTCGTAGTGCAATCTGACGCGTAGACGGCAGACTGAATTCAAAGAAAGCCTGTTCCCATGCCTTGGCAACGTCGACCGAGAATCCGGAGCCAATCTCGCCCTCTTTTTCCGTCATGGGACGATCTTCAGCATGTCTGTATATGGTCGCTGTACTCGAATTAATCCATAGTTCGGGAGGATGATTACAAGCCAGGACGGCTTCGCCGAGAATACGTGTTGTACGAGTTCTGGATTCCATAATGACTTTGCGATTCTCATCCGTATAACGGCAGTTCACCGATTTACCTGCCAGGTTAATCAACATCTCCGCTTCTTCCAGAGCCTCAATAATCCTTGCACGATCTTCCCAGGCAATATGACCGGGCTGACGCGAGATAATCAATACCTCATAACCCAGCTTCTTGAACCTTTGGGCAAAATCCTGTCCTACAAATCCCGTTCCACCAGCCAATACAACCTTCTTCACGGTATCCCCTCATTTCCCATACTGGGTAAAGAATTCGCAAGATATAGATTGGAATGTTTCTATGCATGCAAAATGCAGATATTAGATTAAACACCGCCGACGACCCGTTAGTTTGATTTAGTTCGCACCCAGAGCTGCGTACAAGCGATCCCGCTCTTCGATAGCCCATGCGTTTGCAGGGTTTTGTTCCAGCTGATATCGGAGTTCATCATAGAAGTCATGGATCATGAATCCGTCTGGCAGATTGCCAAGCATGGCTGTAAAGTTGTACTCTGGCAGTGTTCTCTTTCCTTCACTGATCTGCTTCAGCCAGTCCATCCACTTTGCAAGAGTAAGCACTTCCTCCTGCCATAACTCAGCCTGTAACCCAAGCACATCCTGAAGTTGCTCGTAAGCCAATGGATCGGCGAAGGCGCGGCAGGCCTGAACAGCCAGTTCATACAACTCGGTCACTGCACGGCGTACCTCATGCTCAAGTTCAACCTCCAAGCCTCCCATGTAATCCTGAACCTGAATGCTCTGTCCATCATCATATAATAGCGGTGCCTGCGCCAACAGGCGTAGAATCTCTTCCATCTCTTGCATTGAAACTCGCTTCTGCTCATAGAGAGCAGGTAATTGATATGCTGTAATGATCATTCACTCCTACATCGTTCTTCTATTAATGACCTATATTATAACATGGTTTGAGATTCAAATATTTGATTCAGTTCAACTTGTACAGAGACAAGGACAAAAAGACAACATAAACTCTATTAGGAGAGTCTAACGTTGTCTTTTCGAATATATACTAATCGGCTAGATAAACGTTTTGATCGTAGCAAAATATTCACGGATCATGTTGACCGGTTTCAAATATCCCGGTGACGGGGCGGATATGCCGTATTCTGCCGCATAACCGTTCTTGGCAGCGATATACTTGGAGCGGAACATATGATAGTCACTGGTGACAATCATGATCTCGGGGTGCTCTAACCCGGATTCAAGAATGATTTTTTTGGAAAAGGCCAAGTTCTCCTGTGTACTTGTGGAGCGATCTTCCATAATGACTTGGGCGGGGCTAATCCCCTGTTCAATCAAATAGTTTTTCATGGCCAGCGCTTCAGGAATCGATTCTCCAGGTCCCTGCCCCCCCGATACAATGACCGGTGTCTGAGGGTGACTGCGAATGTAGTCCAGACTGGCATCTAACCTTTGTTTTAGGGTCAATGACAATTCCGTTCCACGGATGCCTGAACCCAGAATAATGACATAGTCCACTTCTTCCGGATCGTTCGCACCAAGCTGTGTGAATACAAGTGCTTCAATAATGACAAAAGAGACGGCAACCACGCCAAATCCGGTAAGCATAATCCGTTTCAGAATAACATGCTTCTGATAGTCAATGCGTCTTAGTACGATAAAAGCCACCGTGATCATTCCAAAAAACATGACGGCAAACCTTTGGCCCCAGAAGGCCAGAAATGCCACAAAACATGCCAACAGGACAAGATCAATGATCAGTCCATTTTTGTATAAGAACTTTTTTATCAAATCCGTAGACACTCCTTTTTGTACACACTATTCCGCAAATCATCTTATAGCTGTAACCTTCATTCCAATATATCATGTTTACCTGGCTGCAATAAAATGAACAACCCTTGAACATCCTCTGTACAACTTCGAATCTCTGATTAATCACAACCAAATAACCCATAAACAGCTTCGGTGATCCGAGTGTTTACGGGTTACAATGATCGAGTTTGAAACGGTTATATTTACTTAATCGGTATCCAGATTTGTGGCGGTTGATTGGGCCCCGGGTATACTTCCAGCTCCGGCATGTATGCGTGCTCATACGGGTTGGATGGAAACCATTCCGAAATAATCCGTTTCCACAGAAGCTGCATACTCTCCGGCATCGGGCCTTCTACTTCAAATACACTCCATTTGGAAGCAGGCATGGTGAAGCTTGATAATCCTTCCGGTACTTCACCATCGTAAGTTGTAGCAATCCAGTATTGCATCTGTTTCTCCTGCATTTCACTCTGATCCACAACGACACCGAGTAACCCCGGAATAGCCCCATTGTTCAGTTCAAATAAACGATCCTCTGTACCGCTCGTCCACGCTTCCTGCCACATCTTCCCGATGCCTTGCAGATGTTCTCCTTCTGCATATGAGAAAGTCTGCTTTACTCCGACCAACGTAAATTGGCCTTGTTCAACAATTTTATATTTCATCGGCTCTGCTCCTTTTAGACTCACTTGAATCACCAGACGATTATACGATTTGACAGCGTTACTATTCTTACGAGCCTCACTGGGTGCAATCCCATGTTGTCTACGAAATGCTTTAGAGAAAGATTCCGGTGTGTCGTAACCGTATTTAAATGCCAGATCAATGATTTTGTGATCACTTTGCAGAAGCTCATGTGCCGCCAGTGTCAATCGTCTGCGTTTTATGTACTCAGCTACAGTAACATCAGTTAATAAGGCAAAGGTACGTTGAAAATGAAAAGAAGAGATATGGGCCTGCGCTGCAATCTGCTCTATCGTCATATTTTCGAGCAAGTGGTCTTCCATATATTGAATAGCGACCTGTAATGCGTTGATCCAGTTCATGTGTTAATCACTCCTTGATGTCTAATATAACTGAAGAACAACGCCATAACCTGTCCTGTTGTGCTCTCGTTTGTCCGATTATTCTACCCGGCGAACACTTCCGGTCACTCCATATTGAAGCTGTACATCTGTAAAAGTAACCGTTGTCCCTTGCCCAATGGGGGATTGGGCCACAATACCAACTTTGATCTCTTCCGGGCAGTCGAGGCCGAAATAACGAACCAGCTTCCACTTCTCTCCATCCTGAGAATAATGGAAAGCAAAACTGTTGCCTGCCCGGGCTACACGTAAATAAGGCATGTTAACGTCTACAGATGCTGATACTGAATCATCCGAGTTACCACGAGTAACGACACTAAGAATGGAAGGCTGTTCTTCGAAATACTCAAAGCAAACTTTAGCCCAATTCGTATCGTCCACCATCACCATCAGGCAGCCTGAGTCATACTGTTCTTTCATATCCACCTGTACCTGAGTGACGATGCTGAAATCTCCCTTGATTATCGTATGTAAAAATGGAGCTGAGGCTTTCACCGGCGCACCTCCCGGATCAATGAAAAAGTCACTGATTGGCGAAACGGTTATCGTTACTTTGCCGTCTTCAATAGACCAATCTGCTGGCTCATTCAGCCATCCCAGGTTGGCAGATAATGTTTGACCTGAACAATGTTCGAATAGATTCGTCATGTGGCACATCCTTTGTGTTGGAGTTGGAGTTTAAGTTTTCTAACTTCTCTATTGGTATTCGGTATGTGTCATGGTTAATCCTGTAGGTTTTACATCAAGTTCCCATCCCTGATATCAGTTGATAGAAATCGTCACTCTTTATTATTAATAAGGTAAGTTTATCCAAATCATGATAAACTGGACATACGAGATTACTTCAATAATTTGAATCACAACAGGAGGTCATCGTATGTTTGGTGTTAACGTGAAAAAAGTAGAAGATCAACTGGTCATCCGCTGGCAGTTCTCCAAAATTAAAATTCCCATCGCACATATCACATCGGTCACCCTGGATGATACGTATGGTGGCAGCGAACCATCCGCCATTCGGATCGGTCCAGTCAATGGCACAAGCGAAAGGATTCTGATCCGCACGGTTAATCAATCGTACATTTTATTTACTTCCAGCGTGACTTTACATACCAATATCCAAGCTATGTTGCACCCGTCAGACTAGATTGTTGTTCAAATTCTAATGAAGCGTTAGTGTTCGCATGATTTCTTACAGCGATTACTAACGCTTCTTTGATTCCAATTCAAGTTCCCCTCGAAACAACAACATCATCATTATCAGATCACAAATGTACCTCAATGCTTATAATAGTCCAGTTAACCTACAACCCCGGAGCGTTCAATACTCTCCACGAAATACCGTTGCACAAACAGATACAAAATAATTAACGGTGCAATCGCCAGCAAAATGCCAGTATCTACAATCATCGCCACATAGTTCGGATCAGCCTTGATGCCCGAGTTCGAACCAAAGCCCATCAGCTGCGGAATCAGCTGGTTCGCCTGAGCAGGCAAGGAAGCCACCTTCAACGAGATCAGTGGACTTTCACTCATGAACAGTGCCGAATAGAACGTATCGTTGTACTGCCACACAAAGGAGAACAGAATGACTGTAATCAGCGGTGAGATCGCATTGGGCAGCATGATTCGGGCAAACGTTTTGAATCCACCTGCACCGTCAATCAGGGCAGCCTCTTCGATCTCCTTTGGCATGCCCTTGAAGAACTGACGGAAAATATAGATGAACAGCCCCGCCTTTAGCCCTCCTGCCGTAGCCGCCGTAATCATGGAGGGCCAATACGTATTCAGCAGATTGATGCCATTCTTTCCGGTGAACAACTGAATGATGCCCATAAAGTCAAAGCTGCGGAAATGCAGATACATTGGCACCATAAGCGTGCTTGTCGGCACCAGAATTGTAAGAATCACCAGCACAAAGAGCACATTACTACCCGGAAACGAAAACCGGGCGAAGCCGTATCCGGCAAGTGCACAGGATATCGCTGTTAGAAGCGTTGTGATCGTAACAAACAATAACGTGTTCGCGAGCAGAGGCAGGTAATCCATCACTTGCGCCGCTAGCCGGATATTATCCAGCGTAAAGTGCTGGGGAATCATATAGATCGTTGGATTGTAGATATCCTGCTTATCCTTGAACGCGACTGAAACTTTGAGAAATAACGGGTATAAAATAATAAATGAAATGCCGATGACCAATGCATATCTGAATATCGAATAGAGAAGGTCCGATGTCTTGTTTCGCACCCGCTGCATGTGGTAATTCTGTTTTGGAACCGCCACCATGCGATCTGTTCCTGACGCAGCCATAATCTGAAGCCTCCCTCAACGTTAACCGTCAGTTATAATGAACTCGCCGTGACAACACCCAGCCCACTACGATCAGTACAAGGCCAATCACCAAGGTATATAACCAGGACATGGCCGAGCTTAAGCCAAAGTTCTGGGTTTTGAATGCGGTCTGGTAGATAGCTTGTGTGACCGAACTTCCGGCAAATGAATCAATGATCGTATAGATGACATTTGTCAGAATCAACGGACTGACCATGGGAAATGTAATTTTCCAGAACGATTCATAGGCTGTTGCCCCTTCGATCTTTGCAACCTCATACATCGATCCAGGTACCGATTGCAGCGCGGCGAGGAAGATCAGAATCTGTACACCTGAGCTGCTAATAATCTCATAGATCCGCATGATGGCTTCAACGATGTAATCCACATAGGCCATCGGCAATCCCACATCCGCCAGCATCCGCACAATAGATACCACGTTGAACGAAGCACCGCCATCCGCAGATGCATCGACCGCACTTGCATCCCCCATCAGATTGATTAATCCCGCAGACTCAGCTGCTGCGACTGCACTGGAAGCCAGAATAACCGGCAGGAAAAAGATTGCACGTGCCATCGTTCTGCCTCTGAACTTCTGATTAAGCAGTGTCGCCGTGAACAGACTAAAGAACAGAATCATCGGCACATTCAGCAGCATCGCTCCAACCGAATCGACCAGAATCCGGTTGAAATTCGCGTCAACCAGAAGCGCCTCCTTGAAATTTTTAAATCCAACGAAGTCCAGGACGTATCCGCCCGGAGCAACGGACAGATTACTCAGGCTGAACCGGATGGATTGCAGGAGTGGCGTGGCAAAGAGGAAGATGAAGCCGACCAGCCACGGGGAAATAAATGCAAGTCCAAGCAGTGCTCTCCGTGACTTCAGCGATAATCGAATGGTTCTCATCGGCTCACTCCTTCCACTACATAGTCCGTCCCGCCAACTGTTGTTCCACCAACAGTAACTGCATCCGCATTGTAATTCACAAGGATGGAGGTACCGCCAGTATAAGTGATCCGGACCACGCCATCCTGGATGCGTTCATGCTTGAGAATCTGCTCATTCTCCAGCTCTCCCAGCACTTCATTGGCCTGCTTATACAAGGCAACAGCGTCATCCACCCAATATGCATACTCAGTTGCGTATGCCGAATCATAATTCGTCAGCTTTAACTTGGATGATGGTTCATAGGTCCATTGAAAATACGGAGCTGCCCCAAGCTCCAGGCTGCGCAGCAACTGTTTGCGGAGATCCTGATCCCCCGATGTGTTCATCGGAGCGGCCGCATAGTTCATGTATCCATGAATGACCATCGCATAAAAAGGAACCTCTTCATCGGTAATATTGAACCGACTCGACCCTGCCGGTACATTCACAACATGCTGTGCACTTCCCCATGCGTAGCTGTTCGCTGCGGATACCATCAGGTTTGGATAGGACTGTCCCAACTTGCCCAGCTGCTCCTTCACAAGGTTTTTCGCCGTCTCCCGATGAATCACCCGACTATCCCGATAATCGGAAGTCAGGACCTGCCCGAGATCACGAAGGGATAATCCACCAAGGTCCAATTGATTGAATTTGTCGGCAAACTCACTCACCACATAAGGAAGCTTGGCCGCGGAGAGCAAAAAATAGCTGTCCCTACTCTGGTCCATGCGATTAAGCGCAGGATTGTATGGATAACGTTCTGCTGTCTCCTTTGTGACAAACCGCGCGGCATCCGAGGAAGGAGCAAAAGGCGTATCATCGTGATAAATGTGCTGGAAAGCCACATCTGGGAACAAGGCTCCACCCGACTGCTCCAGCTTGGCGGACAACGCCTGGAGTTCGGAACGGCTGCCTACTTCACTGTCCAACTTCACCCGGGTTGGCGTATGATGACTGATGCCACCGCCGAACCATCCCTGATAACGCATTTGTACGCGGTTCACACCTTCCTGCTGTAACTTCGCCGCCATTTCGGCAGCCTGTTCGTACGTCGTCATGGCTAAAGTGGTCCGATAGGGCACGCTCAGGAACGAAGCCTTTTTGTCCACTGCACCAAGCACATCCACATAGAACGGCAATTCGGTCTGTTCCGTGAGCGGCTTCAATATATCCTGCTCGATCAACTGCTGCTGATACAGGCGAGCCATGCCCGAGTAACTGGCATCTTCTCCATGAAGGAAATGATAGCGGACCTGAATATCTCCACGGTAAGGCTCATCACTAAGCAGTTGAATCTCCTGCATTTTCTGCGAGGTGTACATCTCCAGCTCATCCTCTCCCCGCAGGGAGAAGGTCGCATGCACGTGGTTGTAACTATTCTGCCTGCCTCCAATATCTGCAGAGATACTGGCAATGCCGTCCCCTTTTTCAATGACTGCAAACCAGGCGCTATCCCCGTTCTTCAGACCAAACACAGGCATATACGCGGATTCACTAACCTGAGGACGACTGAGTGAATTATCATTCGGGTCTGCGCCATATACGCGCTGTACATACTGCTCTTCCTGGGTTTTCCCGTTGTTCAGGTGGATCAGGCTGCCGGAACCATCAGGAACGAGCATGTAACCCTCGCCCTTCATATCCGCAGCACCAAAATAAGCGAGCAAATCAATATTCCGAATGCGGTATTGCCCACTTTCCTCTATTTGACTCAGAGGCACGGTCACAACAAGTGCTCCCTGCTCCAGTCGGTATTCCACTGAAATGACAAAGCTGGGCTTATCGGATACGCCCCCGCCTTCAACCCCGTTCTCCTGATTGTCAAAAGCCAGATCTTCCACCGTATAACCCGCTGTCTCAAAGGCTCCCAGCATCTTGTTCAGCACAAGCTGCTTCGAAATCTGTCCATCCAGCCGTTCCAGAATATCCGGATTGTTCTTGGTTGGATAATAACGGGCAGACGTGTATCTTGCGACAGTAGCATCTAGCTTGGAAAGCACTTTCTCCTCCAGACGCTGTTTGCTGATTAACTTCGGCAGTGCATCAATACCAAGTGACGTATCACCAAGTGTATAGTTCACCCGAATCCCTTGATCGATCTGACCCACTGTGAATTGTTTGTTGCTAATACTCGAACTGAAATTTGGAAAGTTCTCCAGTGTGCCCATCGCATCCCGGAAAGACACATTCAGCTGGGAGGACAGCACTTCTTTTTCATATGCAGAAGCAAGACCATCCTCAGCCCGTTCTTTCGGGTTGCTGTACCAGATCTCTCCACTTTTCCGGTCACGTACTACAATTTCCGTTGTCTCCTCGTTATAGTACAGGGCGAGTCTCTGATCCTCGGCGACCAGCTGCATACCAGGTACACCCTGCGAAGAGTCGCGTAGGAACTGCAGCGGGTCCTCCGTGACGGGCATGGCTTGGGTTGTCGTATCCAGATAAGCCGTGGCTTCTACGGCAGGAATTCCCCTGTTGTTTATATACAGCAGCCCGGCTGCAATCATGATCACAGCTGTAGCACCAGCCAGCACCGTATATAATCGTTGCCTTTTGTTCACGGATGCCGCCTCCTTTAGGTCCGAAAAATCAACTCGCGGTAAATGTTATAACCGAATTCGTACAGCTGTTGCAGCATGCTGAAGACCAGTGCGCCAAGGAATACGATAATGCCCATCACAATGAGTGTCAGCACCATCGTAATGATCGTTCTAATCACCGTGTACTGGTGAACCGTCATCATGCCAATGAAGAGCAGCAACACAAACCAGAAAAACGCGATGCTATTGAACAGATAATAAAAAGCAGTCTCCTCCTGTACCATGAACCGGCTGATCACGATCATCGGGGCATAGATCAGAATAACCGGAATGAGCGAGTAACCTGTCGCCAGAACGATTTCCTTGAATTTCCCTTCCCCTTCCATCAAGGTCGTTACCGCCCAGTTGGCTGTGCACCATAAAAAGAATGGCACCGCAACCGTGGCGATCTCGATGATGCTGTTAATCGTGCGAGGATCGATGTAATTGACGAGAAATCCTGCGTACTGCTTTTGCAAAATCATCATGATGATGGTGAGCACGAGCGCTGCAAAAGCAACGAGCAGCCGTCCCCGGTTATCCGACTTGAGGTCCCAGAATGCATCAATGGGGTGAAAAATGAGATGCAGCGGAAACTTAATGAAATCCTGCTTCACGATCAACCTGCCTCCTCCGTCTCCATTTAACCGCCAGTCGGGTCAGGATCAGAATGAAAATTAGCGCGATCGCAGCGGTCAGGAATGTACCGAAGTGTTCCTTCATCATCTCCCGCCGATGCCTCTTGAACGCGACAGAATAACTCTTGCGGTCCATCCCAAGTTCGAAGTAATCCAGCGCTTCCTCGTTTTTCTTCTCCATTAATAAGGACTTGCCGATACCAATATAGGCGATGTCATAGTTGGCATTCAGCTTCAGCACTTCTCTCCAAATATTCACGGCCTCCGTGTCCTCTCCCCGATAGTGGAGTGCCACCGCTTCATTGACACGGGCACCAAAACGGGTTGGCTCATAGACGACAAGATTGTTCTTGCCCCGATCCAGAACCAAGTGGTGCTCACCCGATTGTTCAATCGCGACAGGTGTTTTGAGCGTGCCCACCTGATTTCCTTTGCCACCGTATATGTAGAGCAGATGACCTTCATCGTCATACGTGAACACCCGGTTCTGTGTCGCATCCAATACACTGTACATGCCGTCGCCCAGCACTTTGACATCAATCAGTTTGGACGGCCCAGGATTGTTGCGGAACCGAATATCGCCTTTGACGTCGTAATAACCAAACCGTTTCAGTACATCTTCACCAGACGGGTTAAGGCGTTTGATCGGTTCATTTGAGCCGGGATCAATATTCGTCGCATACACAAATCCTTTGTGGTCAATATCCACGTTGGAGAACTCCGTTGGCACAAACAGGACCATCTGTGCGCGCTGGGCTTTGGTGGATAACATGCGCCAGATATATTCGCCGTAGTCCCGCTCCACTTTGTTGGTACCGACATATCCGATAAATGTCCCACTCTCGTCAAACTGCATAATGCCCTCGTAGACCCCCTGTGCCACAACGTAAACTCGGCCTACATGGTCCACCGTCAGCTTCAAGGGCTGAAACTGGAATTGGGTCGATAGAATATCCGACTCAGGCTTCGTGATGGTATGAATCAGCGTCCCCTCTCCATCAAGGACAACCACACGACTGTTTCCCGTATCGGCGACGTATATGCGTTCTTCTTCATCTACAAACAATCCACCTGGAAGGTTAAAGGTCTCCTTGCCACCGTCCATCATGAATCCATCGATGACACGCAGCAGCTTAAAGTCTGGGTCCAATACAACAATTCGGCTGTTGCCACTATCCAAAATATAGATCAACCCGGAGGGTGAAACATTCACATCACCGGGGTCTTTGAACTCACTAATGCCGAGATCACGGCCTGAAATGGTGCGCTCGGGCAGATAGGCATCTGGTGAAGGAACAGCCTCTTTCCAGTAGTTGTAGTTATAACTCTCATACGGCGCCGGGGAGGCCGCCGCAGGCACGGCATTCACCAGCAGCAGAGATACTGCCGCCAGGAGAACAAGCCATCTTTTCACTGTGCGTGCCATATCGTTCCCCCTTAATCCTTCATGCCCGAGCTCGCCATCGTCTCAATGATTCGGCTCTGAGAGAAAATAAATAGCGTGATCGGCACACTCATCAAAATCAGTGCCACCGCCGCACCCGCTCCTGCCCGGGATATTCCGCCCTGAATAATCTGCCCTGCTGCATAATGCAGGGTCTTGAGCTGCTCGCTGTAAATGTACCCATTGCCATCACTGCCCCATAACATCTGGAACAGCAGAATGATCAATGTAAGCCAGGCTGGCTTCACATTGGGCATAACAATGGACCAGAAGATCCGGTATTCACTGGCACCATCAATCTTGGCCGCTTCCAGTAGTGCATCCGGGATCTGCTCCATGAACTGCTTCATCAGATACAACCCGAGTGAATAGGCAAATGCCGGGATGATAACAGCCCAGTACGTGTCAATCCATCCGAGCCATGACATGATCATATAGTTCGGAATAGCCGTTACCGCAGGTGTAAACATCAGTGACAGTACGACCACCTGGAACATGAATACTTTGCCTGGAAACTTGTGCTTGGCAAGCGGGTAGGCCGCTGCGGAAGCTAGCAATACATGGCCTACGATTCCGATGCCTGTAATAAATACTGTATTGAATATATAACGTGAGAACGGTACCCACGAGTCACTCAGCAGATTCAGCAGATCCGTAAAGTTGCTGAATGTTGGATTTTTGACAAACAGCGTCGGTGGAAAGGTAAAAATCTCATCCAATGGTTTGAATGCATTGTTGATCGCATAGATCAACGGCAGTACCATGAAGGCACCAAATACGAGCAGAAGGGCAAACAGGGAGAGGCTTCCCGATCGCGAGCGATTCACGCGTTTTTTGCCTGTCGCAATTGCAGCCATAGCTACTCTCCCACCCTTCGAAGCAGTTTCTGTACCAGCAAGTTGGTGCCCACCATAATCATGAACAGCACGGTGGCAATTGCTGATGCATACCCCATCTCAAACCGCGTAGTACCAAAGTCGATCAAATGGGTCACCACCGTCTCTGCTGCATAGTTCACGCTTGGGAACCCGGCCAGTGCGATTGACACATCGGCCACGGCAAATGAGGTTGTGAGCTGAATGACTGCGCCGAACATCAACTGCGGGCGCATCGAAGGCAGGGTAATGTACCATAACTCCTGCCAACGATTTTTGATCCCATCCACCGCTCCTGCTTCATACAACGTCCGGTCCACCGTCTGCAAACCAGCGATAAACGCCAGAAATCCGGTTCCGAGACTCAGCCACAACTGCACAAGAATGAGGATAGGCATAATGTAAGCTTCTGTCTTCAACCATTGGATCGGCTCCAGCAGAAAACCCCATTTGATCAACAGCCCATTGGCAATACCATAACGATCTCCCGAGAAAATCATCAGCCAGATAAAATATACATTGCCCGAGATGGAGGGTGCGTAGAAGATCAGCGTCATGAACGCTCTCCATTTTGGGGTTAACTCATTAATGATCCACGCGAAGACGAAGCAAGCAATGTAACTGATCGGTCCGGTAATGATGGCAAACAGCAGCGTATTCTTGATCGCAATCAGGAATACATCATCCTCCAGAAACAAGCGAGTATAGTTCTGCCAGCCAATGAAACGTGGAAATTCCAGCATATTAAAGTAGGTGAAACTGAGTATGATCGAGATGACAACCGGAATCACGGTAAACATGGCGAACAGCAGCATGTACGGTGCAAGCAGGACATAGGAATGTTTGCTGGCCTTCATTTCCTGGAGTTTCCAGCTCCACCACGATTTCATGCCCATCCTTGGCGCTTTCTCAGGAGGACTGTTTTGTCCGTCTCGGAGTGATATTTGTGGCACGATTAACCCTCCCTCTGCTTACGGAAGACCAAATTCATTACGCTTCACTCGAATCTCGTCCTGAATATATTGGGTATAATCCATGATGGATTCCCTGGCTTCCACTTGGCCAACAACGGTTTTGTAAAATGCATTGAACAGATGGCGGCCTGTAAAATAACCACCGGGGACTTCGGGAATACCCTTCACCGTTTCGAATTGAGCCTTTAGATTGGCGTAGTCCTCAGCAGGCCACGGCAGGGAATCCAGCGCCTTGATGTTGGCCGTTGGATAACGGGCAGCGGCACCCATCAGTCCTTCCATCTCCCGTCCGAATTCTGCCTGAATCGGTGCACTGGTCCACCACTTCATGAACTCCCACGCCGCATCCTGATCCTTGGCACCCTCCAGCATCATGACCGCGCTACCTCCACCCGGTACGTCCCGATTCAAGGTGCCATCTGCCTGAACGGTTCCTGGGACAGGAACGAATCCCCACAGTCCCCGAATCTCCGGTGCAAATACAGACAACTGGTTGTACATGGTGTAATCCGTTAGTCCAATGGGCATCTGTCCTGTCCGGAAACGGTTGGCAAAATCATATTCCCGCTCCAGCTTGTAATCGGTATAGAACTCCGTCCACCGCTTAAAAGTCTCGATGCCGATCCGGGAATCCAGGTCCGACTCCCTGTCATCGTTCCGATAGAAGGCGCCACCGTTCTGGAGCAGCATCGTGGCATACTGCGAGTTCGGCGGAATATTGACCCCCTGCATATTGGCCTGGGTCACAATCGGCATGCCAAATTCCATATGATTTTTGCTCAGAATCGCGAGTAGAGCCTCGACATCCTCCCAGTTCTGAGGCACTTCAAGTCCGAGTTCTTCCAGCACGTCTTTACGATAAAACAGCATGTTAAAGGTCTGTGTTTCCGGCAGGGCATATACGCCTGAATCATAGGCATACGGTACAATTGCACTTTCCCTGAACTCCTGTTCTACGGTGCTATAGTCGCTGAATTGCGTCAGATCTACAGCCGAGTTCCGCATCGCAAAGTTCACGGGCAGATCATTGCCGATCTGCATCGCAACATCCGGCCCTTCACCGGACAAGGTCGCTGGCAGCAAGGTTCCCATGTTGACCAGCTTCAGATTCACGTTAATGCCACTGTCTGGTGTGAAGGTCTTGTCAATCATCGCCTTCATCGTATTTGCCTGATCCCGTCCGCTACCAATCCAGACCGTTACGGTGCGCTGATCTTCCGATGTAGCTACATTGCCGATCTGGTTATAATCAATGAAGAACGAATGATAGAATATCTTCGCTTCATGACCAAGCTTCGCGAGTGGCCCCATCCCTGTTCCGGGAATATCTTGGTCGATCGAAGTGACGTACAGCGCATCGATCTCAAGGGGCTGCTCTCGTGCCTGCTGCACCCACGTTCCGAGTCCGCCCGTGTTGGTTTTGTAAGCCGCAAGCCGTCTTGGAATGGTATCTGGCTTGTCAATCATCTCGTCCAGTTGCAGCGCCATTGTCTTAATCAGCGCTTCCTGATCGCTGGATTGACCAGACAGAAGGCGAAGCTGCGAAGCTACATCCTTGAGTCGTTTACTTTCCCCGCTGAACACTTCCAGCAGGTTCGGAATCTGCTTTTCTACCCGGTAATCCCGGAATTCATCAGGCTTCGTGCCTGTAATCATCAGAATACGTCGGTACATGGAGTTCAAGTTATACAGACTGTCCTCCACATTTCGGATGAGGGGTGCAAAATCACCTAGGCTGTTCTCCAGCCGTAGCACATGTTTTCCTTTTTCCAATTGAAACTTGTAGGCTTCCTTGCCGCCCATGACGTCAATGCGATAGTCACTGTGATAACGAAAAGGTGCTTTGGTCATCTCCGCGAACGGAACTTCACCATCAATGGTCAGTTTGCGTGTAGAATAGATGCCTTTGACAAAATTCTGCTGTGCGGTAAAACCGATATGATAAAGTCCACTCTCCGGCACGTCCACTTCCCATTCAATCCACTGCCCTGGCAAACGCCAGTTAAAGCCGCCAATCGTATTGATGCGTACCTGGGATGCGCTATAAGGAGATACAGCAGAACTTGACCTTTCGCTCGTCGGGTATAACGTAGGTGAAGATTTGGCAACAGCGGCTTCTCCTTCAATGCGAATAAGTACATCCTTCGGCTGGCCGGAAGAATCCGATTGTTGTGCACCCGCAGTCTCCGCGTAAGGAACGGCTGTCTTCTCATTGAAAAGACGAATGGACCGAATCACCATGGGTTCACGCGAAGATTTTAGCGTTAGCGTATGTTCCCCTTTTTCCAGATAAAACTTGAATGGAGCCTGTTCGTACCCGTCGGAGTCCTGAAATGTTGCTTCCATCCAGCGAGGTTGCTCCACTTGTCTCGGGCGAAGGTCATTGCCTTGGTTGTCCTGCTCAACGACATTTTTCTCATTGGCCCACACCCGGTCAAACTGCAAATAGGCGGCTTCCGCAAAAGGAAATTCACCATCAATGTACAATGCACGCTCAATGGCCGAACTCTTGCCTTCAACGGGATAATAAATCGCGGACAGGTTATACAGCCCGGTCTCCGGCACGTTAATGGTCCAATCGACTTGTCCAGTCTCTCCGGTATGGAGAGATACCCCATCCATTCCCTCATAATTCGTCAGTTTGCGGACGTCTTCACCTTCGGCTCTTATGTAATCTCCTGCTTCAATGGTGATGTCCACATTCGGCTGTGTAGCCTGATCCGTTCCGGATTGATACTGTTCGTACCCCTTTTTCTGCCGGGTCTGCTGCAAGACTGCATCCACTTCAATGGCAGGCAGACTGCCAGGTGGAATGTTTGCACTCTTCACATCAGCGCCGGAAGTTACATATAGAATGATGCAGGCTGCCGCCACAAGGATTACTGTGGACAATATCCATGTCTTACGTTGTAGAATTCCAGCCATTCTACGAGTCCTCCTCATCAAGGCTGATGCCAGCAAAGCCGATTTGGTGGTTCAGGAAAAAGGGGCTCCGTGCAACTTTGCCGACACGAGCCCCTGCCTGAATCGTTTGCTGGTGATAAGTATTGTTATTGTTTGCCGAGTTTATCAATGGCAGCTTGTGCCTGTGCTTTGTATTTCTCGGCTGTTGCTGTCACGGAAGCGTTGTTTTTGATGATATCGTTCACGTAATCTCCAAATGGGTAACCCGTGTAGGCATCATCCAGCAAAATGCGGCCCGTTCCAGCGATGTGCTCGCGAATGATGGCAATATCCTTCTCGTCGGTATAACGACTCTCCAGATAATCCTGACCTGGATACTCTTCGATCTGTGGGATGTCGAAGGTCTCTTCATAGATTTGGTAGACGATCTTTGGATCCTCCACACCTTTTGGAATGAACTTCGCTGATGCCGCGTTGTTTGCATACGTTACCTCTTTGCTACCCTGTGGCCCGTTCGGAATCGGTACAACACCAACAGCAAAGGTGAGATCGCCCAACTGCCATTCAGCAGCGGTAAACAGGGCTACATCTCCATCTTTGAACGTATTGCTTTCCTCCCAATTGGTTTTGTCGCCGGTTTTGACCTTCACGACATTTTCCACGTTATACAGGCGTTTGACGAATTCAGCAGCTTCAATCGTTTTCGGATCGGACAACCCTTCTTTGCTATTGGTATCATCCACAATCGTTCCACCGTTGGCAGCGGTAAAATGACGAACGACATCAAGCGCCCAGCCAGAAAATCCGTATACGTCAGTTTTGCCGTCGTTATTGGTATCTTTGGTTGCCTGTTTGGCAAGTTCCATGAATTTGTCCCAATCCCATTTGCCTTGGTTATACAGTTCCTGCGGATCAGGCAAAGATAATTTTTTGAACAAGTCACGGTTATAGTGAAGTCCCAGACCGATGCTGGTTGGAGATTCGAAGGCGTATTCGTTGCCTGCAATGGCAGGAAATTTTGTGATCAGATTAGCCTCTTGGTTGATGTTATTCTCAGGTGTAGTGAATTCGGAGATGGGCAATAGTTGCCCTTTGAGGATGGCGGGTAGTGCGGATTTGTATTCCATCTGAACGATATCGGCGAAAGGTTCACCGGCCAGCGCAGACGTGGTGAATTTGTTCATGTATTCTTCGAAAGGTACGTTAACAAACTCCAGTTTTACGTTGTATTTCTTCTCGACCTCTGCAATTTTATCAAGTCTGGCCTTATCGGAGGCCGTCTCTCCCGCCGGTTTCAAGTCCCACCAGGCCGCGACCTTGATGACACGCCCACCCAGATCAGGAACATTAACCACAGCTTCTTCCGCTCCGCCCTCTTTCTCTGTCTCAGCGACTTCGGTGCTGTTACCTGAGTTCGTTGCTCCCTCTGCTTCGGTCCCCGTCTGCGTTGTCCCCCCACTACTGCAAGCGGATACAAAAAGTATCACGGCCAATAATATCAGAGGTAGAACATTCCATCTTCTCATCATGATTTTAACAACCTCCCCGAATCTGTATACGAATCATGGTTCACCCTAAATCGTTAACCCCATTATTCAACCAATCGAAAATAAACAACCACCACCATTTGTTATTTTCTTGTTTGTTTTTGACAAACAAAATTTAACACAGCTAAATGTAAGCGTCAACATTTTTGTTGTTAACATTTTCTAATTATTCTGATAAAATGCTTATATAACTTTAATATGACTGTATTACAGCTTATTCAATATCCTGGACTCTAAGTACACACTTAATTAAAACCATGAACATAACTTTTATTATTTTGTTATTTTTATAAAATAACAAAATAATAATTAAGTAGACAAAATTCGTCATTCTATCTGAAAATATACTTATCATCACGTTGAACGTTCATCCTAAAATACTGTGCATCACTAACATTCTGAATTCTCTGTCCGTTATTAGATTAAGAGAAATACATCGTGTTATACTAGAAACAGTTGGATATCGCTCCGAATAAGGAATACGGCAGAACTACGAGTGTAAGGATGGTATGATGAAGACAAAGGTAACAATTCAGGAAATTGCACATTTTACGGGTTTGTCGAAATTCGCGGTGTCACGAGCTTTGTCTGGAAAATCGGGCGTTAGTGATCAGACGAGGGATGTCATTCTCAAGGCCGCCGGCAAACTTGGATATTTCAAAGATAACAGCATGTTGTCTGGCGAACTGTATAATAGCAATGAATCTCTTCAGGAACCGAAGAACACACGTTCAATCGGGACGATCTTGATTTTGTTTCCCAATGTTCGGTACCAAAATCAAGACTCCGTATACTGGGGCCCCGTCTTTAACGGGATCTCTTCCAAGCTGAACCAAAAAGGGATTAATATTCTGACCTTGACGGAACCCTCAGCAGACCAGCTATTTACCCTGCTCAACCCGGATGCGATTCGTGGAATCATTACCGTTGGCTCTATCTCGACCCCGATTCTGCTTGAAATCAAGCGTCTCAGTATTCCGGTTGTGATGGTCGATCATCTGGACCCTGTTTTTCACAGTGATAGCATATTCACCGATAACTTTGCATCCATGCGAGAGATCATGCTCTATTTGCTCCGCAAGGGCTTCAAAACCTTCCAGTTCGTTGGCAATATCGGGGATGCTCATAGCTTCTATGAACGCTGGATTGCATACACTTCTGTGCTTATGGGCCATGGGATGGAAATACATCAGATTCCCGAGTTGAGTAATCAGGCATTGGATGAGTTCCGCCAGACGTTCACTTCGGTGATCAGTGGGGAAAACCTGCCTGAAGTGTTTGTATGTGCGAATGATTTCTATGGGCTATACACTATAGAAGCCCTTGAGAGTATGGGTATTCGTGTACCCGATCAGTGTGTTGTCACGGGATTTGATAATCTATACGACAATATCCCATTACTGGCTACAGTTAATGTGAACAAGGAGTTGCTCGGTGCGCGTGCAGTGGATCAGATGTTATGGCGCATTGCGAATCCAGAGAGTAACGTCGAGAAAAAGTTGATTCTTGCTGACGTCATTATTCGTGAACAGTTCGGCAGGCATAGTGGGTAAAAGCAACATATATGGTGGTTAATATGTTTATCGAAGCATATATGGAATAAAGCTTATGTCCAAATAGAACAGCACGCCAAACACCCCTTTAACCGTATTCGTGCGGTTATAGGGGTGTTTGCATTGTTGTATGTTGTGTTCTACGTATCTGTACGCACATCATCCCACGCCTGATCCAGATAACAGATCAGCCAGTTCAATGCACGGTGACGTTCATAAGCCACTCCACCATTCAGGCCAGCGGGAGGTGTTCTGTCATTCACCCGACTATCCACACACACCCAGTTATAACGGTAGATCAGATCTGCTTGATCCAGAATCTCGCTCTTGCTGCGCAGAGATGCATCGGAGAAAAAGTCGGTAAAACTATCCTTCTGTTGCAAATAACCGACATCCTTCCCTACGTTACACAACTCCGTTGGTGCACCCAGTTCCTTCACATAACCAAGCGCCCACAACATCACGTGGTAAGCTTCATATCCCCAAGAGAAGGAGATGATCTCCTGCTGCTCTGCTCCGTGCTGGTCTATAAACCTCTTCTCTATGGGTGAGAAAAAGGATTCAGCCTCATACTTGTCGATCACTTCCTGAACCAGTGCTGCGGTATCATCCGCACTTTCGCCGGCTCCCAGACACTCCCCCTTAAGCGCGGCAAGACATAGGGCAACCGCACGGCGCGCAACTTCCTCTTTACTCCGAATCGTGGTGTGCTGGTCTCCGGCCCTTGCGGGCAAGTTCGCATTATACGGAATGCCTCGTTCAGTCAACAGTTGCTCTGACCGCGATTTACGTTGAATGCCAGACTCCGATTGGGGTCTGTTATCGTCAAGGAAACTGGTGTGCGCTGTCACCGTGTAATCCTCCACCTCAGATTCTCCATTCACATCCAGTAATAGCTGGCCTTGTGCGTTCAGCAGAGATCCACCTCCCCAGAAGATGACGGCATCCAGCGCATCCGCCAAACGCAACAATTCGCCGAAGAATTCTTCCGAAATGTCCTCTTCCGTCTCAATACCAACCACCATATTGAGTGTGGAACATTTGATCAGTACCTTTTCCTGGAGCGCAGCATTGCGCCCTTCAATCTGACTTAAAAAACCAAGCATCCCTTGAATCATTATCGTAAATTCCTCTGGATGTGTCTGGCTGGTCATGATATTAAAGCCTTTGTTTTTTTTACTGAACCATTTCTTCTGAGTCACTTGAATATGAGTCTTGTCTTCCTTACGCTCAATGATATCCTCTGGATAAATGCCTTGAACCACTTCAAACAGCTGATCCAGGTCAAACTGAGAGCTATATATCGCACAATTTCTCATGAAGTTCACCCTCTCTCTATATATATAGTTCAACTAATGAATATTTACACTGGCACTTCGATGGCAGAATAACTTTGTTATTAGTCCTTATACGGATCGAATTCATTACCTCCGGCCATGGCGACACCAACGGGACGCAGCACATGGTTGATTTTCAGTGTATTCGCATGTGCGTTCAGTACGTCTTGCAGTTTCTTATACACAAACGGACTTTCGTCTGTGCCCGCTCCCCGCAGCTCGACACCATAGGCACGAATTGCCTCATGCATCTGTGCTTCGCTAATTTCACCGCCCATGCGTGTGCGAAGCTTGTAGTTCATTTTGCCAGCCGCCTGGGTTCGGCTCATCGTGCGTCCTGCCCCATGTACGGTGCTGCGGAATGACTCGGTATTCTCCTCGCTGTGGATCCCCTCCACAATCACCGAGATATCTCCCATACTTCCTCCGACAAAACCAAGTTGCCCGGGTGCCAACGGTGTTGCGCCTTTGCGAACCACCACAACCTCTTCACCCATATGTTGTTCTTTCCAGGCAAAGTTGTGATGGTTATGTACGGCATATTCGGCATTTGCCCCGAGAATTCCGAGCACCTGTTCAATAACATAGTCGCGTCCTGCATAGGCGTATCGGCCCGCCAAAGTCATTCCATCCCAATACATATCACCCATTTCGCTGTTCAGGTCAAACAACGTAGGTGGTTGATCCATGGATTCGCCCGGAGCTTTGCCACTGAACTCACGCCCTGCGGCAAGGTTAAGGAACCCACTCGCCACTTTATGACCGAACCCGCGGCTGCCAAAATGATTCGCGATCCATACCTTTCCCGTTGCCTCTTCTACAAAAATATCCACGAAATGATTGCCACTGCCTACAGTTCCAAGTTGATTGCGCGCGAGTGTCTTCAGCTTATGTTGTAATCCCGGCTCAATGGTATCAAACAGCTTCCAGCTCGCATCGTCGAACAGTTCATGATCCACGGGTGTTGGATTGTTGCGGCCCACGCCGAAAGATATGGTCGAATTGATATCATCCATGATCGTACCAATCTGATCTCGAATATCGTCCCACATCAGATTTGTACGTACAGCCTTGTTGCCACAGGCAATATCATATCCGACACCTGACGGACTGATCATATTCCGATAAGCGACAACACCACCGATAGGCTGTGAGTAACCTTTGTGATGGTCGGCCATCAGAGCCACACCCAATACATCTCCATATTGCGAGCAAGTCACCGCCTGACTTACGGCGTTCTCCAGCGGCTCCCCCCAGACTTTAATGTTATCTACGATCCGCATGATTGTGTTAACCCCCTATGTATTATTTTGAATATTTCATCTTATATTTCTATACTGTTGCTTTCATTAGTTTAACAAAGATCAGCGTGGCTCGAAACGTTGTCTTCCTTTAGATCACCAATTATCTACGCATAAAAAAAAGAGAGCTCAGCTCCCTTTTCTCACGGTTGGTTCCTATTCACTTCTTGCTAATCTTAAACTTGAACGCCCAAGTCGCTGTGTTACCAGAATATCGACCTCTGTTCTCGGTCACCACCACGGAAAGTGTCTTATTGGTTGATTTGGAGAACGAAGATAGTTTGACGTTGGCGCTTTTATCCCCGTAATCGGGAATTTTGTCCTGTTCTTCGGCGATGGCCTCCAGTCTCAACGTACCTGTGGACTTGAGATTTAAGGTGACCGATGAACCCTCCTCCAGATCTTTGCCGTTCACGCTTGCTCCGATGGCCCATTCGTTGCCCACAGAGTTATTCTCGATTAGCTCTGCGCTCACCAGCGTCACAGTGACTTTAACCGTTTTGGCGGCAGCATAGGAGGTTGGGGAACATACGGCGAATACCAGGCTCAGAATCATGAAGACATTAGCCCATTTTTTGAACACGAGAGTGCCTCCCTCTTATTCGTTCCTTTTATTAAGACTATGCCTTATTCGCCATGTTCCTTAAGTAATCCTTCCACTTGTGCAAGAAATTTTCTCTTGAATTATGTGTTAAAGATGCTTCCGGTAACCCTGCACCTTCTCATCCTTGAAACCCAGCTTCTCATAAAATATATGTGCTTCCTTGCGCTGATCGCCAGACACCAGAATCATGTAACCACAACCCATATCTTTTGCAATCCGCTCAATCTGGAGCATTAATCTCTGCCCAATGCCCTGTCTGCGCACCTGCTCCGATACAATCACATTCTCCACAACCATGAACGGTTTGCATGGACCCACCAGATCCATACACTCAATACCCATAACGGACCCGACCAGCCTGCCATTGTAAAATGCCCCAAGCACATGATAATGACCATTCTGTTGTATGTAATGAAACATCTTCTGCATCTGCTGCTCGTTCGAAGGCGTTCCCATCAACTCTTGATACAGTTTGCTTAAACCCGGCAGATCCTGTAGTTCAATCGCCTTGATTGTAACCATAACCTGTCCTCCTGACGTTCTCTCTTAATTGGTATTCTATTATTCTTATTCTATCTTAAGTGAGGTCCTTCTTGAAATAGTAATGATGATGCCCTCTTGGTGCATTCTCTATCGTTGTAATCAGTTGGTATCCGTGCTTCTTGTAGAATTCCGGTGCCTGGTACGAGAAGGTGTTGAGCATAATAAAATCACAGTCCTTCTCACGCGCAAGGCATTCAACTTCAAGCAACAACTGGGAACCATATCCCCGATGCCGTTGTGCAGAATCTACCCAGAGAATATCAAGCTCTATCCAGTTCCAGCATAGTGTGCTCAGCACTCCTGCGACAATTTCGCCAGCCTCATTTTTGATATTAAAATTCAGTTCCTCATACCGATTCTTCAGTTCATTGCTCACATGGGCCGCATTATATGCGACTAATTGCTGGCGAACATACGCTGAATCTTGCGCGGTACTTGGAGTTATATTTCCTTTAGACATCTCTTGTCCCCCTCCCAATGATCGCTTCATTCCTTATCTAATACATATAATAAATTTAACGAAAAATTATTTTGGTAACTGAAGCAACCATTTACGCAACGACTCAATCTCTATAAATATATCTTTACCCTCGTTTTTCGGTTTACATATATCAAACTCACTCTGTGAGGGATACTCACGTAGCAGCTTGCTCCATAGAAATTCTATAGCTCTCAATAGCTCTGACAAAAAGAGCTTTTCAGATGTAATGAACTGGGTCAGTACATCCTGAGGAAACAACTCCAAACGAATAGTACACCTTAATTGCCCATTTCTCTGCCGCTCCAATTCAAGCAAGTAAGGATCAATCCCGTAACTTACACAGGCTTTGTCCTGCTCCATCAATTTGCGAATAGCTCGCAGATAATCCTGCCATATATTCAAACCACTTGGAACCTCATATCCGATTAGTGATTGTCCACACTCATCAATTACATGAATAGCCATCTGAAGGCAGTCTAGCCCGAATTTTGGGCCCATCATCAACCGTTCTAGCTGTTTACGATCATTTACATCTGCATACCGAGCTTCCGGCCTTTGTGTCACAGCAACCAGCCAGTTATCTATTCCAGTTTCTTCTTCAATTAGCGATACTGGTTTATTCAGCAGAACTTTAGCTTTAATCAAGTTTCATTCGCCTCCTTCACCCTGAAAGTAATGACTAATCCTGCCTACTTCGCTCCCACTCGAAGCATTTTGTAGTAGTTTGCCAATATGTAATTCATCCCGGATAAGAGAGTAACACCTGCTGCAACCCGTAGTAATATCACGTCCACGCGGATATCAGTTAGTAGCTGAAACGAATATTTGTTGAGCATTATGGCAATGATAGCTGCCACCTGAAACACCATTTTGATCTTGCCATACCGATCGGCCGGAAGAACAATGCCCTGCTCTGTCGCTACCATTTGTTAACGCTGTAATGACAATTTCACGTCCTATAATGATTACAGCAACCCATGAACTGATCATATTTTCTCGCCACATATCCATCCAGTTTATCCGTACCTGCTACTACTGCAAAAATAATTAATGCAATAATCACGCTTTGCTGATTGAGAAAACAGATCATAAACAATGGAATCAACACGATTCTAGCCAAAGTAATTTTATTTGCCAGATTCATTAGACAGCTCCTATTCACTCCTCTCATCCATGTTGGCTAAGTGACCTTTTTTCCATTTGCGAATTCGGGTACGAAAAGATTTAAACGGAGCTACCGAATTAATCTGAATCCACTTCACCATAGCCCATCCAGGCTTGGTTCCGGTCCACTGTCTTGTCCCCTGTACAAATAACTCTTCATCACTAAGCGAGTCAATCCAGTTCTGCCACTGCTGTTCTGTCTCCCGAAACAAAGAGCGCAGCTCCTCCAGCGTATAACCTGAATACTTTTCGTAAAAAGATTCATTTAATAACCCCAGTTGGTTCCATTTATACCCTGGTGCAGGCATATGACATTCATGTCCCAACTGCTCATTTCGCTCCCAATCCATCACCAGATTCATCCATCCTAACTGGTAGGCGATCATCTGGGCAGGGGTCTTATCCACACCTTCAACCCACGTATCTTTGTCGCTGTTATGGATGTCATTGAATTCACCCTCAAACAATTCATAGGTGCGTCGAATCGTCTCACTTAACTCTTTCTTCGAGGCATATAGAACTCCAGGCACGCTAATTTGCTCCCCTCGTTTCACCGATTTACATGAATCAGATTCATTGATACTATCATTATTTCGACCTAGTTCCATCATCATCCTTTTTTTCATATAAGATGTAAGTAGGTGACATTATATTTAGAAAAAAAGAAAAGGCAGACTGTAATCATACAGCTGCCGCTAATCATCTTTATTTTGCTATATCATCTACTTCTGAGCCTCAACTCTACAAGGCTTCCTTAATCACCCGCTTATAGTACCACACAGACAACAGACCAAAGATCGAATATAACAATGTATAGACTATCATGACAATGACCATAGGTGTCGCCAGCTCCGTACCAAAGAAGAACCAACCTGACTTCACGGCAAAGTAACTATGACTCAATCCCACCACAAGCGGAATACCGAAGTTAAATAACTGCTTGATCTGAATTCCCCTCAACAGATTGCCTTGCGTAAATCCAAGTTTTCGCAGAATGGTATAATTACCCTTCTCCTCTTCACTCTCGTTCATTTGTTTAAAGTACAGGATACATCCCGATGTGATCAAGAACGTCAAACCAAGGAAGCCAACAATGAACATAATCAGTCCCATATTGTTACGTTGGTTATTTCTGAACTCAATCTGGGAGAAGCTGGGAGACTTCAATTGCAGATTCGCAAAAATCGCATACGCATTCTCGTCTTGACCCGGATCAGTAATTTGTACACCGTAATAATCAGTCGCTTCCCCCACCTGAATGTTCGGATCAAGATCCTGGGCAAGCTCAGCATAAACCGATTCATCCACAACTGCTACAGGCGTACCTTTGGTGTAATATACGGGAAGGACTCCCTGTTTGGTGGTTCCAATCAATTGCTGGTCAATCGTTTTCTTCAACCCATGCAGGACAATGGGACCTTCATCCCGTATTGAAAAGAATTGCTGAATCACATTGCCGTATCCCATGAAAATGACTTCGCCTGGTTTCAGATTAATGTTATCTACCATCCTGTCACTTACTACACTGCTGAACAACAGCTCCTCCATTGTGGAGTCATTCATCACCTTGTGTGCATCAATCTCAATATACAGAGGTTGTCTGTGCTTTTCTTCATATCGAATCTGTTGGTTATCCAACTCGGTTACAAAACGATTTTTCACATCCGCCTGAGCAAAAGAGAAATCCTCCGGCAAACTTTCCTTAGCCTGCGCTTCTGCCGAATAATACGAAATGTAACTGAGTGACAGCATGCCAATAGCAAGCGCCGACACGGTTGTAATAATCGTGAGCAGCAATGCATTAGATTTCATGCGGAACATGATTGAAGATAAAGACAACACCTCATGAATGGTAAGGTATCCGTTTTTGCTTTTGCGAATCAGATTAAAGATAAAACTTACCGAACCCTTATAGAACAGGTATGTCCCCAGAATGACCGAGAAGAGAATCAGAATCATCGTATACATCAACTGCTGCATATCCATTGCCTCACCGCTAAACAGCCGTGCAGACATGAAGTATCCATACACAATCAGAGCAATGCCTAAGACGCCAACAATCATCTGTCCGACAGACATCTTCTGCACCTGCTGTTCCGTAGTGGCCGACACCTGAAAGAGTGAGAGAATGCTCTGTCTCTTGATAAAAGTGTAGTTCATCAGCATGATGAGCAAATACATGATCGTAAAGACAATCACCGTTTGCATCAGTGCCATCGGAGAGAAATACAGTTTCGTAATCGCATCCACACCGAGAATTTTGAACAATATCATCAATACCAGCTTGGACCCAAGAAACCCAATTAACACACCGATCACCATGGAGCCAAAATAGAGAATACTATTCTCCGCACTCAAAATGCCAAAAATTCTGCCTTTTGTCAGCCCGATCAATTGAAATAATCCAATTTCTTTGCTACGCCGCTTGATAAAGATTGTATTGGCATAGAGCAAAAAGATGCCAACAATGACGATTAACAGTACCGAAGATGCGCCTATAGCCGCCGCACCTTTCGTTGAAGCAGCCACTTCATCCATGGAAGGATCATACTGTAACGTCACAAAGGAAAAATATAAGGTCACACTGAACACAAGCGCAAATACATAGAGATAATAATTCTTCAGATTTTTTCTGAGATTGCGGAAGATAATATAATTCAAGCTCATTGCTGCACACCACCCAATACGCCCTGGGTTTTGATAATATCGTTGAAGAACGATTGCCGTGACTCGTCTCCTTTATTCAACTGGGTGTAAATCTGACCGTCTCGAATAAAGATTACTCTGCTGCAATAACTTGCGGCAACCGGATCATGGGTAACCATAATAATAGTCGCCTTTCGTGCGCTGTTCATATCACTTAATTTGCCGAGCAGATCCGAAGCGGACTTGGAATCCAGCGCTCCTGTCGGTTCATCCGCAAAAATGATACTTGGTTCGTGGACAAATGCTCGTGCTGCCGAAGTCCGCTGCTTCTGCCCCCCTGAAATCTCAGATGGATACTTGTCCTTTAATTCGTAGATCCCCAGTTCACGGGCAATCTGTTCAAACTTCCGGTGTGCCTCCTGCTTTGGAATGCTCGTAATCGAGAGCGGTAATAATACATTTTCCTTCACCGTAAGAGTATCCAGAAGATTGTATTCCTGAAAAATAAAGCCCAGATGATGTTTGCGGAACTCAGCCAGCTGTTTCTCCTTCATTCCGGTGAATTCCTTGCCTTCAATATCAATCGCGCCCTGACTCACCCGATCGATGGAGGAAAGTACA
The DNA here is from genome assembly GCF_018614975.1 of Paenibacillus polymyxa. Taxonomy (GTDB): domain Bacteria; phylum Bacillota; class Bacilli; order Paenibacillales; family Paenibacillaceae; genus Paenibacillus; species Paenibacillus polymyxa_E. Next base: position 396,140 of record NZ_JAGGNR010000014.1, read on the forward strand.
TTAAGCAGCGTTGTTTTACCTGAACCCGAAGGCCCCATAATACCAACAAACTCTCCCTTGCTTACCCCAAGATCAATCCCCTTTAGCACTTCCTGTTTGTTCAGTTTATTACCATAGACTTTATGAATTTTTTTGGCTTCCAGTATCCACATATCCCACTCACTCCTCTTAGAACTTCTGCAAATGCTCATGTCTATATCATAATCGGGATGTGTAATGTTATCGTGTGATTCACCGAACAAAACCAAAAAGCATGTGACATTGTTGTCACACGCCTGCAAGATGCACCATGTCGTTTTTTCGCGGAAAAGTAAGTGTGACGGTTGTGCCCTCGCCAAGAGAAGATTCTACATGAATGTTCACATGAAGCGTCTGGACCACCTGACGAACCAGATACAGCCCCATCCCGGTAGCCGCCCCATCCATTCTGCCTCGGGTGGACGTAAATCCTTTATCAAATATACGTGGCAGATCTTGAGTCTCAATCCCTCGCCCGTGATCCTGAATCATGAGTATGATGTGTCCATCCTGTTCCCGACTTTCAATGAGGATGTCCGATGAATCGCTATATTTCACCGCATTACTCAGCAACTGTCGGATAATAAACCCTAACCATTTGCTGTCTGTCAGCACGCGAGTAACCATGAGCGAGACATCAAAGCCAATGCCTTTGGAAATGCACCACGATTTCAGGGCTCGAATCTCGCCCTTCAGCACCGGTTCAAGTTCCGTCTCTTCGATGAACAAATCATTATGCATAAATGGAATTCGCTTCTGATGAAGCTGCTGATCCAGCAACTGATGAATTCGTAACCATTCATATGTCATTTGGATCTGTAACTTGTCATCTGGCAAGCGCTCGATCATCAGTTGCAACGCAGTCAGTGGGGTCTTCACCTCATGAATCCAGGACAACATCTCGTCCTTCTCTTGTTCCAGAGCGATAAAATGATGTGACGACTCCTTACGATACCGTTGTGTCTGGGAACTGACGGCCTCATGTACAATCTGCTCATATGGACTTTCGGCGATGTCGAGTTCTCCCAGATCATAGGTATGATCCCAGATGCTCAACTTTTTATAGAAACGGGTCTCTTTCAGGTATCTCGCCCAGATAAAAACAAGGCATACCACCACATTCAGTCCTACAATATACACCACAGATTGGAATGGAATGGACGAGTCCAGGTAGGCCACCAATAAAATAATAAACTGCATGCTTACCAGCAGCCATAACCAACTAGCCTTTTCTCGTATGTACTTGCCGATCATGCTTCGGCCTCTTCCGTTGCCATGTAGCCCTGACCTACTTTGGTTTCAATGTAACGCTCCAGTCCAATGGGTTCAAGCTTCTTCCGTAACCGATTAACGTTAACCGTCAGCGTGTTGTCACTTACGAAATGCTCGTGATCCCACAAGCTTCGAATGAGTTCCTCACGGGTAACAATCTGATTTTTGTGCTCGATCAGCACTTTAAGGATGAACATCTCATTTTTGGTTAACAGGACAGATTCATCCCCGCAGGTCAACGTATTTTTCACATATTCAATAGCCGCACCGCGCCAGGTTCGGAGTTCAGTATGCTCTGTATTATAGTTGTACACCCTCCGCAGAGTCGCTTGGATCTTGGCAATCAATACATCGAAGTGAAAAGGCTTCTGGATGAAATCGTCTGCACCCAAATGCATGGACATGACCATATCCGCAGGATGATCTCGTGAGGACAAAAAGATAATCGGCACATTGGAGTGCGAACGAATGATCCGGCACCAATGGAACCCGTCATATTGGGGTAACTGAATATCAATAATGACCAGTTGCGGCTGAATCACGCTGTACTCCTGCAATACCTTGCCAAAGTCCTGCACACCATACACGTCATACGACCACTGGGACAAACGTTCCTTGATTTCACTGAATAACGATTCGTCGTCTTCAATGAGCATAATTTTAAACAAGAGACTTCACCACGTTTCTGATCTTCTAAGGTTGCATAAGGTAATTAGACTCCGTTGTTGCAGGATCACCTTACCGTTACGAATCGTACTTCCGATCACTGATCCCAGTGTACAGGGAAATTGGGCTTATATCAAAAGGTATCCATACTTCGTAAAGAAAACGATCCGAAATACATATATCATATTAGCTCTCAATGGTGTGTATAACATGGCCTGCATCACTGTGTTCGTCCATCCGCTCGATCAACTGCATCGCTACGTCTCGTGGCGATCTTAATTGTCCTGCTTTATACACTTGGCTGAATAGCCCGGACAGCGCAAATTCCTCTGCACTTTTGCCTCGTGCAACAGCCTGTAATTCCGTATCGACCATCCCCGGATCAAAAGCAATAATCTCAACAGGGTTCTGTTTGCCCGTTTGCTCCAGAGATACGCATTGGGTGAACATGTTCATACCTGCCTTGGATGTACAGTACACTGCCATTGAAGGCGCGGGATAACTCCCCGAACCCGATGAGAGATTAACAATTTTACGTCTGGCGGACAGGTGATTTGTTTGTTGAATAAAAGATGAACTCAATATCATTGGCGCTGCGAGACTGATGTTGAGACTCTGACTTATCTCTGCCGCACTGCACTGATCGATAGGTCTTAGAGGCTCCAGCATCGCTGCATTATTAATGAGTCCAATGAATTCAGCTTCCTGAGAAGGTATTTGGTCCAATATGCGTGTAATCAAATCATCAATCCCCGTCAGATCGGATAAATCGTAATGAACATGACAGTAACGCCCGCTCCATTCCTCGCCTGATTCCAACAGATCCGAACCCCCGCGTGAAATACCGTAAACGTGATCCCCCTTAGCCAATAATAACTCTGCAAGTTGTAAACCGATCCCTTTGGATGTGCCTGTAATGATAAAGTGTCTTCTTCCTGTTTCTGTTCCCATTCCGATACCACGCCTCCTCTATTTTCAAAGCATGTTATTCCCCTACTCTTACGAGTTTTTCTTTCTCCACAACGTGGCCCACAGAAAAGGTACACCAAAACACGGTTCATGCTGCTCCATGGCCTTCATCGCACGGAACTCCACACATTCAAAGCCATCTTCCAGCATGTAGCGAAGCTTCTCCTCCGTGAACGCAAGACCACCTCGCATCGACTTCTCTTGATACACCTGCCAATCATTCATAACGATCTCAGGCCCACCAATATCTCCATAACCAGGAGCAAAACAAGTCATTCCAAAGGTTCCTCCAGGCCGGAGTGCATTGTGGATCATCTCTATGTAGGGAATGCGCTGATGTGGTAACAGATGATGCAGACAACCCGAGTCGTAGACAAGATCATATTCTTGCTCTGGGGACAATTCGAACACAGATCGACAATCAAAATGCACGTCCAGTTGCTCTTCTGCCGCCCTCTCTTTAGCCCAGCCAATAGCTGTCTCCGAAAGATCATAAGCATCTACCTGATACCCTTGGCGTGTTAAATACAATGCATTTCTGCCCGGGCCACACCCCAGTTCCAGTGCCTTGCCACCGCTCAGCAGACCTGTGTTCACATGCGCTACCAGATTCTCATCCGGTTTGTTTGGGAAAAAGGGTATAGGTCTGTTCCGATCCTCGTAGAAAGGTTCCCAAAACTGCTTGGCCGATCTGAAGTCCGCATCGAGCATATCATATAGGTCCTGTACACTTTTAATCGTCTTTTCCACAACCACATTCCTCCTTAAGTTCTCCATGCGAACCGTCATTTCCGACTATTCATTCCTCGTCATTTTCATTAAATCAACCACACTCTATTATAACATTTTTACCCAGTAGTTCTCTATTTTCCTTGTGCTTTTCTACTCCAAAACATAAGCTTTTTCCAACAAAAAAACGACCGACATGAATGTCGACCGCTTGCAATCGTTGGGGTTTTAAGTTGTAACTTACTTCGCCCGTTCCAAGACTGCAAAGTAATTTCCTTCGTTATCAGCAAAGTTGAAGACACGTCCGGTGGGCATCTCGACAATCTCTCCAACCGTTACATGTTTACCAGACAAGTCGCCATATAACTGATCCAGATTATCGGTGAAGAACATTAACGAAGGTGTGCCCAGATTTACACCCGCCGACATCCGTTCGACGAACTCTTTGTCATGGAGAATAATGCTTGTCTGCGAATCTGGGGTAGGCGCAATCTCAATCCATCTCATGCCCTCGTCAAGGTTTACTTCATCCACAATGTGGAATCCTGCGACTTCCGTCCAAAATGCCAGTTCAAGTGTGTAAAGCATGACATCACCACTGCCGAATTCAGCTATTTTTATACATATTTTTGTAATTAGTCCACGTGCTACTCCCTTGTCGAAGGTGTGATTTGCATGTAACAACGCCAACGATTTCATATCGGTTAACAGTAGGCTGAAAGATATAACCAGCATGACCTATGACAACATCTGCTTCGTCAACCATGACATAATAAGCACTGATACGTTCATCCGTCATTTTTAAAAATAAATCCCAGCGCGCAGGATACTGATCGCGTATAAACGAAGGGAATTGAATCATGATCCGTCATCATTTTCAGCACCGCTGGCTGATCAATCGCTTGAAAAAGGCGAATAGTCATCTTTTTATCCCCTACCCTTAGTGTGCATTTAGACATCTTTTAAGTTACCAGCTTCATAATATGGATACTCTAGTTTTTGTTGAACTTGAAGGACGATCTCCGTAGACGTTAACATTTCGACCAAGTATAGTCCCAGGTCAATGGAAGCCGTAACCCCCGCACCCGTTACCGTATTACCATCACGCACTACACGCGCTGAAATTACTTCTGCACAATAAGGAGTCAATAAATCATAAGCAGATGAGTTGGTAGTAGCCCTTTTTCCATTCAGGAAACCTGCTGCCCCCAACAGTAAAGCCCCGGTACAAATAGAAATTTTATAAGTGACATTCTCTGCCGTTCGGACCCATCGCATAAAATCCTCATCAAATCGAAGCGTTCTAGTTGATAATCCACCAGGAAAAAATACTAGATCAAAATCCCCTAGATGAGGTAATACTGCATCGGATTTCATTTTCAGCCCACGGTCATCTGAAATTTCCTCCTTATCTGCGCAGAATGTCCATGATACGTTTTCCTTTACTTTCAGAATCGCTAGCCAATTAACAGCTTCATAAAATCCAGCTAAATCCATGCTTGTCATTCCATCAAATAAAACAAACGCCATTTTCATTGCCGCCACCAGTCCTTTCGTTCCCTGAATAATAAATAAAGTGTTTGATCAAAAGATCAAACACTTTGCCCAGGCGTACGGCATATAATATATGTGCTCCCTCGTGGTTCACTCCACGTTTACGCCAGTCACACATAACAGATATTTACAACTAATATACATGACATCTTTCATATTGTATATATTATGAAATTATTGCGTGGCTTTTAACTTCTTCGTAAGATAAAGTACAACATCGTCGTCCATAATCGTTTCTTCACCCGGCTGAATGTAATGATCATGTTTGTGTACACCGTGACCGTCTGGTATGTACCCGCGATGGGCATATAGAACTTGCGCTTTGCCATAATCGGAAAACACACCTACACCAATGCCTGCTACATCCGTTCGTTCCAGAATAACTTCCTCTGCTCGGTCCATCAACCGTGAACCAATACCTTGGCGCTGGAACTTCATCAGCACATTAAAATCGTTAATTTCGGGAATGCCTTGTTCCCTGAAAGACGGGTAGCTGGAATTCCACAATACATTCACGTATCCGGCAAATTCTCCCTTCAACTCGGCTACCAAGGTTACGCGTTCCCCATTCTGTTGTTCAGCCAAGTAATGAAGATACTGCTCAGGGGATCTCCCCCAACCCTGCTCCTGAAACGCCTTTGATATGATTACAGGATCGTTCTCATTTAATAGTCTGATATGTACACTCATTGATGAATCCTCCTTAAAAGATATTTCTAATAGCTATATTCCCAATCTATCCCGAAGCGATGTGATGTGAGCAACATGGTGTTTGCCATGCCAAGCATACATGCCCAGATTGTAATCCAGTCTTGTCGTTTCTTCCGATGAGGGATGATAAAATTGTTTGGCATAATCTGCATCTGTCAGCGCGTTTAACAGAAACACCCAACGACGATGGAGCGCATCCAGAATCTGAAGCGAGAATTCGACATCCAGGTCTCTTGAATCACTCAGTTCAGCCCAGCGCTCTTCATAATAAGGCCGAATGGTAGGTGTATCCTCTGTCAGTGCCAGCTTGAAACGAATCATACTGTTCATGTGGCTGTCAGCCATGTGGTGAATCACCTGTTTGAGCATCCATCCACCTTCTCGGTACGGCAGACTTAATTGCTCTTCACTCAGTCCTTTAACTGCTTCTCGCGCACGTTCAGGCAGCTCAGCAATGTCCCGAATCCACTGCTCTCTCTGTGCAGGCGTAACCTCGCCGGTGTGTACAAATGGTCCTATGGGAAATCTATCGTCCATCCAGTACTCCTCCTTGTTTGTATATGATTCAAAATAATTCAAAACAGTATCTAAGTAGCATATTCCATGAGCCAACAGTCTCTCATCTGTCCTTCATGATGCTCATGTTTCTCCAACAACTTAATCTTTTGGAAACCACATTTCTCGTAACAGGATATCGCTCTCAAGTTCCAGGATTGAGGGTCCATAACCACTTTACGGGCTTGTTTTTCATTAATCAGATAAGCCAGCATGGATTGCATCAACTGTGTACCAATGCCTTTATTCCAGTAGTCTACCTCACCAATAAACTGATCCGTTCCATAGATAATCTCATCCGTGTCTCCACAACCATACTCCGTTCGTTCTTCTTCCTCAAGCTCATAGAACTGAATGTATCCAATCGGATGTCCTCCGTACTCAACGATACACCGAGTAGCATCATCCTCATGATTGTAAAAATGCTCTCTCACCTGCTCCAGATCATGCGGCCGATCACGCCCTTCATAGTATTGAAGAACTTCCGGGTCTGACAGCCACTTCACCAGATGATGTTTATCTTCAATCTTCAAGAGACGTACGGTGATTTCATCCGATTCATATACGTTCATCATTCTGCATACCCCTTAACATACTTCTGTAGAAGTTCCTTCTCTGTTAAAGATTGAGTTAACCTATCCAACTCAGGGGATGCCGTCCAATCACTCGAGGTATTCAATCCATACTTGATGGTATGTATCGCGCTATGTGCAGACATGTATATATTATGGTGGATTCCAGGTAGGACAATGATGTGCTCTCCTGCACGCATCACTCGAATCGAAAACATCTGATCGTCTCCATAACTGGCATACGCGATCCATCCGGTTTGCACCACATAAAACTCCGTTAGATGGATATGTACATGACTGTTTTGCCATGCTCCGTGGGATGAGGCAACTGTTCTGCAATAAAAACTGCCATCCTCGGCTATCATTTTATATTTCTGTTCCCCGTTCGCCATCTGCTCAAAGCTGGTTTTGACACCAGTTTTACCACATTTCTGTTCTGAAAATTCTGTGTTCAGTCGGCTTCAACTCCTTACGGCCTGCCAAATATACTTGCATTCTCTTACAGCAAGTCTGCCATTAACCTGATTCTCCTTCAGCTTGGTTTGCAGCTGTTCCTGATATTCCGACTGTGTATAATTCGGGTTTCCGGGGATATCGGAAAGAAAGAGGGCAAACTCTTTTTCATTCGAGAAAATCATGAGCGCTTCGTTAAATTCCTCAATCTTTATCTTCTCATACGCATTTTTTTCCAATCGCTCACGTACCTTCGTTATATCCGTATGAATACCAATCATAACTCCACCCTTATGCAGCAATCTCCCATGCTCAATAATGGAAGTTGGACCTCTGCGATCATAGATCAGACCGAATTGCTTATCTGCAAATGGCATCTTTTCTTTAGTGCTGACGCAAACAAATTCTACATTTGTTATCGTACTTGAATGAAGACTGTTTCGGGCTATCTTGATCATCTCTTCTGAATTATCGAACCCCGTAATGTGATCCGTATATTCCGACATTTTCAACGTAAACTCCCCATGTCCACAGCCTGCATCGAGCACGGATGTATACTGAGGCAGAAGCTTAATTAACCGCTCTTCAAAAATATCTTCAGCAGATCGACCTTCCCATGTATACAACGCTCTACCCTTATAACCGCCATTGCGCCGTGCAATCATATCGTACCATTCCATACTCATAGAGGCCCTCCTAACAAAAACTTCCTTCATCCAAAACATTCGACATAGACAAGTCGATTCTCCTGTTTGATTCGCGATATATCTTTACTGAAATTTGAAACGCTTCTCCTCCAGTTTCCGTATTAAGGTCGAAGCCGTATGTATCCCATATAATAAACCATCTGATCTGGAGGTTGAGCGCATGTCATTTTTCAAGAAAATGTTAGCCAGTGTAGGTGTTGGAGCAGCCAAAGTAAATACAGAATTGCATACACCAGAGGTCACGCCTGGAGGAATTATCTCGGGGGTTGTGTACATTGAAGGTGGAGATGTGGAACAGAACGTAGATCGAATCTATCTTTCAATCAAAACCCATTACATACGGGAGCGCGATGATCGTAAAGTAAAAGAAACAGCGGTTATAGCCAAATATTTGCTCACCGAAGGTTTCACATTGCAGCCTGGAGCCAAATTGGAGAAAGACTTCTCATTTGACCTGCCAGAAAACCTGCCTATTACGCTGCATCGTGCAGAAGTGTGGGTAGAAACGGGCCTCGATATCTCAAGCGCTGTAGACCCCTCGGACAAGGATAGATTGCATGTCGTTCCCACTAAAGACATGGACACCGTGCTGGATGCGATCGATATTCTGGGCTTCAAGCTGCGTGAAGTGACTAACGACTATGCTCCGAAATTAGGCGGCAATCTGCCATTTGTACAGGAATTTGAATTTGTACCAACAAACAAGTTCCGTGGGCATCTGGATGAGTTGGAAGTGCTGTTCTATCCGATGGGCGATTCGCTGGAGCTGCTATTACAGATTGATCGCCGTGCTCGTGGACTCAGTGGAATGTTCTCGGAAGCGATGGGCACGGATGAAAGTTTTGTCCGCCTGCATCTCTATGAACGACATCTGGAGCGGGGTGCGCATTCTGTCGCTCAAGGACTGGAAGAAGTCATTTCCAAACATATCTAATCTATAGTTTGTGTTAACGAATAAAAAACCGTCCTCTATCAGACAACTCTGATGAAGGACGGTTTTTCCCTTTTCAAAGAGGGAATCAAAAAAATTGGGGGATAACAGCGATTGGAAGGTTGTTCTTTACTCGGAGTATCCGTGTAATTATCAATGAGTGAACGTATATATTAATACACTTCGGTACTTTTCAGACTCAACGTTTCACATACAAGCTGCGCAAAGTCATCAAAGCTGTCGCAGGATCGCAGGCTTTCCAGCTTCTCCTCCTGCCGGATCAATTCTACAAACAGATCATAGATCCCCATCGCCTGTTCGTAATCCTCTTTGCAAATGGATAACATAAATACAGCATGTACTTCATTCTCCTCATCCCACGGAATCGGCTTCTCGAGCAGACATACCGATACGGTCGTACGAGTTGAACTCAGCTCCATGGGATGTGGAATGGCCATGCCTCTTCCGAGCGCGGTTGAAGCCATCTTTTCCCGCTCCTGCACAGCTGGCCAGAACTGCTCCGTCACGATTCCCTTCTCCAACAGTACCCCGCTCATCTCAGCCATAAGTGTCATTTTGTCAGGCTGATCAGACCGAAACATGAACAACTCCGGATCAAAGTAACGCAGCAGCGTCATTTCCTCCTGTTCATCACTGGTTCGCACCAGGTGAGTGATCGTTGCCATGTCGCGTTCTGATGGAATTGCAGCAATCACAGCCGATGGCTTGCCTTTGGACTCGCGTAACCGGATCGTGGAAATGACCAAGTCTTCGGGCACACTCCCCATCTCCTCGTACTCCCGCAGCGAAACTACACGTGAGACCTCCAATTCCGCAAATAAAGAACGCAATCTCGATTCAAGAATACGGGCTGTGCCATATCCTGACCCACAGACCAGCAACACGGATTTCCTTTTGCCATGAGGAATCTGGTATTTACGTTCCAATGCCGCACCAATGTGAAGAGCCAGGTAACCAATCTCGCTGTCATTAATTTCGTAAGGTACGTATGTCTGTAGCTGTTTCACTGCACTGATCGTAATCTCATAGGCCAGCGGATAATATTTACGGATATGTCCCAGCAGTGGATTCCGCATATTCATGCCATGTTCCAGCCGTGTAATCATGGGCTTCAGATGGGCATACAGATCATTCGGCAAGCGTTCATCATCACGCAGATCATAGGTGTACCGATCATAGATATGACCCAGCATCTGTTGTACAGCAACGTATAACGGGTCACTTCGAAGTCCATCCCAATCGGTAGCGGTCATCTTTTTGCTAACAATATGCAGCAACAGATAATTTCGCTCTCCAACTGGACAATGGATGGAATATAACAACTCCAGATCCTGAATAATCTGCTGCGCAAGTTGCTGGTCCTGCAGATTCGCTTCCACTTTCTCGAATTGCTCCAGTTCATACCCCTGTTTAATACGCAATACCATAACAGCCAGATGCGTAATCAGATCTTTCAGGGCCACATCTGCAATACGAACATCCTGTTGGCCTACATGGCGAATGACGATCTCGCGGATGTGCTCGGGTTCAATCGGGTACAGCAATCGTCCCTGTGCAGCTGTCATGCCTTCCGGTTCCAGTTCTTCATCTCGCGCATCGGCATATTCGGCCAGACAATAACGGAACCTTTGCTCGTCTCCAACAACCTTCACACCATGCCCCGGCTTGATCTGAAGCTGAAGCTGGTAGTTCTCCAGAATTTGACGAATGATTTTCAAATCATTGTTCATTGTTGCACGGCTTATAAACAGCTGATCAGCGAGGTCTTCCATCTTGATATGACCCGGTTCACCAAGCAGCTTGAACAATTCATAACGTATGCGTTCATCCGGTGAACCAGGTACGGGTGCGCCTGCTTGCCGATCATCCTGTCGTTCCTCCAGCAGTTCATCATACCTCTTCGCATCATTCACACGAATGGAATATCCCTGCCCACGCTTGGATTCCAGGCTCCCGCCATACCCCGCAAGGATATGATCCAGCTTTTTCAGATCATCCCGAATGGTACGTACGGTAACCTCCAGCTTGTCTGCAAGTGCTTGGCTCGTCCAAGCCTGTTCCTGTCCTTCACCATGAATGAGGTGGAACAGCTTTTTCAACCGTTTGGTGGGAAAAATCATACCGATATCCGACCTCCCTTCTGATCAAATTTGTGTATAACTAAAGTTCACCTTATATCGATACAAGTACAGTCATCAATTTACAATGTGCCAGTTCTGGCAAACGAACGACCTCTTCTCCATCGGTTAACTTCTGCTGAGGCGCAAGTGACTGTTCAGCAAGAGATACACGCTCTACATGTACAGGCTGATTAAAGTGCATGTTCACGTTTGCAGACTGTGACAAATACGGATTGAAGACACGTACAATGTATCCGTTACTCTGCTCTGCTTTCTTGAAGCTGCTTAACACCACGTTGGAATCGTCGCTGAACGACATCAGGCTGTAGTCTGTATCAAGAACACGTGCCTCATCGCGGAAAGCAAAGATCAGACGTCCGTTCAAAAAGTCGCATAGCTGATAACTGCTGATCGGTGTCAAATATTCACGTGCAGCACGCGCAACATTCGCTTCGTCGAATCCGTAAGCCTGGATATGCAGGCCAAAGGTAAAGGAGAGCTCGCCAAGCAATTGCGCGTCAGGTGTTGCTACAATTTTCTCACCGGAGGCCCGGCCGGGACGATACAACAGGTTTTCCTTACCCATGAAACCGAATGTGCGGAACAAGGTCAGGGCAATGGTATCCATTTGCTCGCCAATAATCTCATACTCACGTACACCTTCCGTCATCACAGCCATACCATGCGAACCGTTGTTCAACCCGGCATAACTCTGCATCGCTTCAATGGTGATCGGTTTCTCCTGCCATTGTTCGCGCTCCCATACCTCCACTTCTGGCAATGAGGTTGGACGAGCAATGACACCAAACGGCTGATCTGCAATAGATAGAGCGGAAGCAATGCCTGTATCAAAAAGGACACGCAGACGGTGACTGAACACCTCATTCTGCACCTGAACGTGGAAGCGGATCAGCTTCTCTCCTTTGCGAAGAGATATCTGCACCTGCATTGGCAATGCCCCCGACGTGATGCCTGCGGCGCGCTCTTCCAGATCGTAGGGAACATCCAGCGTGAAACGCAGGGATAGCGTCTGAGATACAGACGTTTGGGTCGTCGTTGTGCTCATCTGGCTGCCTGCCGAAGAAACAATCAGGTCCCGCTCTGGTGGAGAATAGTTGTAGGAATCTCCGTCATCCCCGTTATCTTCAAAGACCATTTGATCCGCATACACTTGGCCTGACCGCTTGTCCGTAATTTGCAAGGCGCCGTTTGCTTGCAGCGCAATGGTGAAATGTTCATTTTCAATCGTGTCTCCGTTACGTCGCTCAATGACAGGTGCAGCGCCCTGACTGAAATCAAAAACAATCTGGGTGTAACCCATTGCCGGGACTTCTTGCAATTCCACCAGCAGCTTCGCGCGATATACGCGTTCCGGCAGATGCACTTCGCGGCTTGGATTGAGATCGATGTGCTGTCCAAGCACATAATCGGTCTGGTCTACTTTTTCCACTATGGTGTAGGCCAGCTCGCGCCCCTTCGTATCCCGAATCACAAAGGATTCTTCCGGAATATAAGCTTCGATCTCGGTAACCCCACCTCGCACATACGGTAGCGTATTGAACAGGGTGAACGCAAATGTCTCCTCCTGCTGAATCGTTGAAGCAATCATCCGCATATGCAGGTCGAGCAGATTCAGTGCGATATCATAGGCCTGTTTGTAACGGAACGCAACGTCCTGATTCGTTGTATCGCTGTTGCAACCGCCGATGCTGTCATGTGCCGCATTCTCAAACAACAGCTTCCAGATGTCCTCAACAATGCGATGCGGGTAATCATGCCCGAGAGAATGGCTAATCGCAAGTACCGGTTCGAGCGTATTGGCGATCAGATTCTCAATCCGGTTGTTCTGCTGCTTGAGATCGGCACGGGTGGAGAAAATGGACTTGTGGATTCGCATGTGCTTGGCTTCCATTAGTTCGCCCCGAAGTACAGGCAGATCTTGACTATCCGCTTCGATCTCCGCCAGAAAACGTTCCGGTTCATTCATCACATATTCACGTGCTGTATCCAGCGCATTGAAGCGGTTAATCAACTCCGGCAGGTTCAACCGGACAGGAGCCTGATCAAACCCGTTGGGGAAATAGATATGTCTAGTGGAGGCTTTGCGTTCAAGCGCACCAATTTGTTTCTCCAGATAAGGGATCAGATCTTCCTCATTTTCCGGAATGCTACCGCCGTAGTAATACCCGAATGGCATCTGTACAGCAAATACACGACTGCCATCCGATCCTTCCCACGTAAACTCGGTATGTGGATTCGTATTATCTGATACGCCTCTCCAGAACAGGAACCGTTCAATGCCAAACTCCTGATAGATTTGCGGCATCTGTGCCGATTGTCCAAACGCATCCGGGACATAACCAACCTTCATTGCGTGTCCGTATTTTTGTGCTGTTTCCATACCATAATACAGGTTTCGAACCATGGATTCACTGGAAATAACCAATTGATCCGTCTGTGTATACCAAGGTCCAGTCATCAGTCGTTTGGATGAAACCAGTTGGCGGATCCGTTCCTCATCTTCGGGACACCAGCGGATGTAATCATCCAGCAGAGAGCCTTGTGCATCCAGCAGGTAATAATGAAATCCTTCGATATTCTCCAGTGCGTTCAATACTTCCTTGACGTGTTTGACGAGATACACTTTGGAACGGGAGGTTGTAAAATACCATTCCCGGTCCCAGTGTGTATGTGGAATCACATGTACTTTGGTACGATTTCTCTCACTCATATCTCTATATCCCTCCAGATGCTTTTTTAATCAAAAACGAGTTCGATTTCTTCCCCGTTTTTCTTCACCGAAGCCTCCTGAGTCTTGGCAGGCTGTTTCTCTTCTTCATCACGGAAGTTCACCAGCATGGTGCCTCCCGCCACGATTAATGCGCCAACAATGCCTCCGGCGAGGTACGCGATTGGAGTACCTACCGATACAGCCCCATATAAGCCGCCGATTGGTGGCATGATGATATGTGCTCCCAGCAATGCGGTCAGGGCAGCACCCGTTGCACAGGCAAACATGTTGACCAGAATCATCTTGGCAGGGTTACGCAGTGTAAACGGAATAGCACCTTCCGTGATACCGATCACACCCATAATCACTGCACCTTTTCCCGCTTCCTGATAGGTTTTGGAAAAACGTTTCTTCATCAGCAATGTCGCCAAGCCATAACCAAGCGGCGGAATGCAGATGGCAATATTAATGAAAATATTCGGCAGATAGACACCGGACAGGAACAGGGCGTTGCCTGCCATCCATGCCGCTTTGTTGACAGGTCCGCCGAGATCGAATCCGATCATCGCTCCTAGAATAATCGCAAGTAGAACGGTATTCGTTCCACTCTGGCTCATGTTTTGAACCCATGCAATGAGATACTCATTCAGTGCGCCCAGCGGGCCACCCAGAATGACCGCCATCAGAAATCCGGTTAAACCAACGGTAATCAGCGGTAAAATAATTAACGGTACCGAGCCGGCAGCCGGTCCTGTAATCTTGACTTTGTTTTTGACCCACAAGGTGATATATCCGGCAAAAAAACCGGAGATCAATGCGCCCAGGAAACCGGCGTTGGTCTGCTGTGCCAGCACCCCGCCGATCAGACCTGCGGCCAGCGCAGGTTTGTCGGCAATGGAGTACGCAATGTAACCGGACAGGACAATCGTTAATAGTCCGATGCCGCTCCATCCTACATTTTGCACGAGATATAAAATATGCAAGAATCCGCTTCCATCTTTGTACGGATCAAGATCAGTAATGCCCATTGTTAGTGCGATAATTTTACATATGGCAACGACCAGGGAACCCGCGATAATGACCGGCAGCAGATAGGAGATGCCTGTCATTAGATGTGTTTTTGCTTCACCAAACCATTTTCTCATCGTACTCTCTCCTCATGTGGAAGGTGGGTTAAGCTTGTGCGTTCACAGCCTCGACGGCTTTGGTTAATACCGCTTCTGCCTGACTTACGGCATGACCGATTTTGACACGAACAACTTTTTTATCGCCAAACCGATCCATGTCCTTCACCGTTTGATCCGCTGCAATCAGGACAAAATTCGCTGCAGCAATGTCTTCCTCCGTCAGCTTATTAACTTGTCCCATGGCTCCCTGCTGTTCCACTTTGATCTCGTATCCCAGTTGCTGAGCTGCTTTCTCCAATGCTTTGGCGGCCATCGGGGTATGCGCGAGACCTGCGATACATGACGTTACACCTACGATTTTCATTATGACACCAGTCCTTCCGTATATTGATGAAGCAACCTATATACATCTTCCGGCTGCATCGCTTCTGCGATGGCCTCTTTGAATGAATCTTCCAGCAATAAGGTGGCAAGTGAAGAGATGATTTGCAGATGGGATACGTCTACATGACCTTTAGGCACAAGGATGGCAAAAATATATTTTACCGGCTTGCCGTCATGAGATTCCCAATCAATGGGCTCCCGCAATCGAATAACCATCACTGCCGGACGTGTTACAACTTCACTCTGGGTATGGGGAATCGCAAAGTGATCCTGAAGTCCAGTGGAGTAGACACGTTCGCGTTCCCACAGATCAGCCGTAAGTTGTGCACAGTTTGTAGTGATGCTGTAACGTTCTGCCTCCGCAGATATAAAATCCAATACATCCTCTTTACTATGCAATGTCTGATCGAGATAAATCTGATTGGTTGTAATCATGATCTCTGTCTCTCCTCCTCTCTCTCTATCCAAAACGATAAGCGCTTACAAGATCATTGTAACGGATTCTTCCTTGACCTTGGATCTAGAAAATTTCCCCTTCGAAGCGGAAAAACATTAGCGCATAGATTCGAATGGAACCAGACCACATCCTGGAATGACAAAAACCCCGAGTCGGTTGACTCAGGGCAGGGTTCAGCGGGTTATACAGCAACAGGACTGTACAATGATAACCGGACAGCAGTATATCATATTTCATGGATGTCCGATCTCAAGATTGCTTTGTCCAGCGCTGTAAAGCTGATCGAAGGCCGTAATATGCAGCGGCGAGCAAAATGAATCCGGCAACAGCCATGATCATGGATGTTGTGTCCCATCGAACAAGGGTTCCAAAAGCAACCTTGGATTGCAATGGGGTACCGGAAGAAGCAGTGTTCGTCAGATCAGGTACGTAATTCATGGTCATGATCATGCCTTGAACGACATTCCAGGCTACAAAACCAATGATGAATAACAGGGTAACCAGAACGGATTCTATCGCTAATCGTTTGTTCACGCTTGTCATTTTGCCTCCTCAACTATGGTTATGAAGGATTTATTTCTTGAAACAAAATCTCTTATCATTTAATTAGACAAGAATTGCTCGATGTCCTGTTTTAGACGATCTTTATTGGCATCCACATATTGATACAGCAGATCGAAGCTTTCTTCGTTATCCGCTTGCATACTTAAATTCGCGGCTTCTAGTTCAATCTGCTGTAATACCTCATGAATCTGTTCCCCGTGTGTTTGCAGGCTTGTCGTGATATCATCTTCGGACAGGCCATTCACATGTTCTCGTAATTGCCCGTGCGTTACGCCGCTTTCGGACAACATCTGCTCTATTTTCTTCAGGATCACAGCATCTGCATCATTGCCGATCCGCTCCATCGCTGTTATGGTCTCACCCAGATACTGCCCACAGGCATTCTCAAGGAAACCGGTCATGCCGTTCATGGATAACTCCGTATCCAGATCGATGAGTAGAATGGTATCTCGCAATACTTGCGGAAGTTTCGGCCCACTCTCTCGAATCGTCGCAAATTCAGCCCGATAAAGGTCCATGGCAATACTGGCCACAACTTCTTCACCCGACATCTCATCAAGCTGATCGAGTGGTAACAATTCCTGCAGTTCTTCCTGTAACTTGTTCATCTTTCTCTGCCTCCTGTATCTCTCTGTCTATATATACGCCGACACGTTATTACATCATAGCAGAATACGCTATACAAGTTGAGCTTATGAAATTTGGTATGATGTATTCAGTTATCAGATTTACAGGGAATATCGTCAAGTTAACGTGCACTTGACCTCGGGAAAATGTTCCGCTGTTATGATCTTGGCATCACGAGTCTTGGGAGGGGTAATGATGCGCCTGGCCTTGTTCACAGACACCTATCTTCCGGAAACCAATGGTGTTGCTGGCACGCTCCACCGCTTGAGTAAGCATCTGAACCGCAAAAGAATTGAACATCTGCTGTTTACGCCGAACTCCGTCATTGAAGGAAGCCATGAGACTCCAGTCAGATCGGTTGCCAACATCCCTTTTTTTCTGTATCCCGAATGCCGCATTGCTCTACCCAACAGAGCAGATACGCACAAGCAGCTACAAGCCTTTCAGCCCGATCTGCTGCATCTCGCTACGCCATTTAATATGGGGCTGCTCGGCCTGAGATATGCGCTCAAGCATCATCTTCCGCATGTTGTCTCCTACCATACCCACTTCGATCGTTATCTCGAATACTACCGGTTAAAAAGCATGATTCCTCTCTACTGGAAATACATCCAATGGTTCCACCGTGCCTGTGATGCAACCCTAACTCCATCGCAGGAAACGTTAAACACCCTGCAAACCCAAGGCATTCAGCGTCTGAAACTTTGGTCTCGCGGGATTGATTGCAACTTGTACTCTCCTGATAAACGCAGCTCGGATATCCGTGAACGATACCACATCACCGCTCCCCTTATTCTACTCTACGTCGGACGCATTGCCCCGGAAAAAGATATTGCTACACTCACAACTACCATGCAGCAGTTGCCCAAGGAAATGCAGTCCCGTGTACACTGGATTATCGTTGGCGACGGCCCGTCTCTCCCCAAAATGCGTCTGCAATCCCCACCAAATGTCACCTTTACAGGATATATGCATGGGGAAGAACTTGCTGTTATGTATGCTTCGGCAGATCTGTTTGTGTTTCCTTCCTCTACGGAGACGTTTGGAAATGTGGTACTGGAAGCGATGGCTTCAGGTCTTCCTGTGGTGGCGGCCAATGCCGGAGGTGTAAAAGATCTAGTGTCACACCACCGCAATGGTGTGTTGTTCGAGCCAGGTCAGGCTGATGCACTGATTCGGGAGCTATGTCTCTGGGGAAATCACGGGAACCAATTGAGGATAATGGGACTGGAAGGCAGAAAGCTGGCTGAGCAGCGGTCGTGGGAGCATATTTTTGATACACTGATCGGGGATTATGAGGAAGCTATAGAACATCGGAACAAACAAACGAAAGATCGAATTATTACAGCCTGAATAGCGGATACGCTGAGCGTTAAGGTATGATACCAGAATCAGGGTTCCATTCGTCAAGACGTATTATTTAGATTACTTAAAATGATATCGTTTCCTGCATTCTGTTCCATATTACCTGTGGAGTACCCTTTAGGTCTGTTCCGCTCTGAACGTTGCCAATCCAGATGTCTTCTGCTCCCGGATGTTGTAAATAGTGCCTGAGCGTTGCTTTGATCAGAATAGACGAATGTAAGTCCAGTACCTCATCCAGCGGTATCCAGAATAACTCGCCTTCGTCCGAGGGCACAACATGTCGATGCCTCGTCTCTCCGAAATATACAAACTGCTGCCATATCTCACCACCACTAACTTCCAACAGAATATATCGAAGCCGAAAGTGTTCGACATCCTCTTGCTTGAACCCAGTCTCTTCTTCAATCTCCCGATAGCTGGCGCTCATGGGTACGTTCAGTTCCCCTTGTTCCAGATGTCCGCCAATGCCACCCCAGAATTCAAAATCAAACAATCTGCTACCCGCCTTCTTCATCATCAGCATGTCTGAGCCATTGCTCAAAAACGCTGTAGCCATCTGTCTAATCTCCATATGTTCCTCACTTTCCAGACTGTGATTATAATAATCTACTTGTTTATATAACCGTCTTCTAAAGCAGTTTCTTTAACTCACTTAGATGTTCAATCGTATGTAAAGGACCCGACGTAATGCTATCCCGCCACGGCTGGTTGACCTTCATCCAAATGGTGCTCATACCTACGCTTGCTGCTCCTTCAATATCGTTCACGGGATGATCACCAATGTAAATGCATTGCTCTGGTCTTAGACCGAAATGATCGAGCGCAAGCTGAAATATGCGTGGATCGGGCTTTTTGACTCCTGCCTCTTCTGAAACAATAATATAGTCGTAATCATCCCGAATACCGAGTTGATCGATTTTTCCATACTGAATATCGGTCTGCCCATTGGTGATTAACCCGGTCTGGTATTTCCCCCGCAGATGCTGAACCACTTCTCGCGCCTGTTCCATCAGAACTGAACTTCGCACATACTCTCTGCCATAGAACTCCATCAATTCTGCATGTGGAGGATGCTCTGCCCAAGGCAGTTCATGCAACAACTCGTTGAACAGAAATGGTTTGTCCTTA
The DNA here is from genome assembly GCF_018614975.1 of Paenibacillus polymyxa. Taxonomy (GTDB): domain Bacteria; phylum Bacillota; class Bacilli; order Paenibacillales; family Paenibacillaceae; genus Paenibacillus; species Paenibacillus polymyxa_E. The sequence goes on from NZ_JAGGNR010000014.1 coordinate 415,801, forward strand.
TAACCATCCTGGTCGAGTTCAATGATTCTTTTGAGAATATCCTCCGTGGACTCAAGATGGGCAAAATAGGTTTTAATCAAACTCCGAGTGAAGCCGTCAAAGGTCATCGTTCTGTTCAGAATTGTATTGTCCAAATCAAAAATAACGGCTTTAATATGATCCATCTTCCTTCTCCCCCAATTCCAGTACATGCGTTACCTTCTCCATACTCGTCACTTCTCTAAATCCCAAGTTGTGATAAAAAGATCCAGCAACCGGTTGATCCGTGTGCAGAACCAGTCGAGCGTAATGATTTTCCGCTTTTTGAATAACCGCATCCATCAGCCTGCGCCCAACCCCATGTCTTCGAAATTCTCTCATCACATAAAGCCTGCGAATTCTTCCGGTATCAGTCACTTCAGAATAAGGATCTCTGTTCAGACCACAGATCCCAACCACCTTATCGTGCATTCTGCATCCAAAAAGCGCTTCATCTTCTTTCTCGAATGTATTGATTCCTGTCTCATATTCATGGACTAATCGCTCGATATGTCTGAACCCCTCACTGGAGCTTTCGGCCAGCATCGCCACTAAATCGTCATGATTCCACACCGATATCTCCTGTATCTGCATGGTGTAACCGCCTCCATCATTATAGATCAATGGTACACATGCAAACCCAACCATACATTGAATGATGGCCGGGTTTATCTTGTAAAGCTCATTCTCATTTTTTCTTTTTGTGATAGTGATAACCCGTGCACAGACCCTTTTGTTTGGATTTGGCTGAACAGTTATGTCCACCGTTCTTATCCAGTCTGCCTGGATGAGCATAAGCGGAAGAAGATACACCAACAAGTACGACAAGAGACAGGATTACGAGACAACCTTTTTCATAAGTCACCCTTCGATCAACACCCTATGCTTTAGGGTTTAATACGTGCTATATCATTCTACATGAAAATCCACAATTGGGATATCCTTCATCTTTTTCATCTGTACATTCTCATAAAATCTTAAATTGCTTCAATGCATGGGTGACCCCATCTTCACTTACCCGCAGGGTGACATAATCGGCGCTTTGTTTAATCCGTTCTCCGCCATTTCCCATCGCAATTCCGATTCCCGCATACACTAGCAGATCCACGTCATTCTCCCCATCGCCAAAGGCCATTGTTTCCTCTCTGGATATCTTCAGGTAGTCGAGAACATTCTCTGCAGCTATAGATTTGCTGACTTCGCTCGCTTCCAGCACATTCACTACATACGGATGGAATCTCACGAAACGTAAGGAAGGAAATCTGGATTGAAATTTCTCCGTCTCCGCTTCATCCGCATATAAGCAAATGCAATATACGTCCTGTTCCAACGTACTAATTTTCTGCGGGAAATCCGTGAGTCCAAGCGTATCTCTTAAGGCCTCAGTAACACGACCATCTGCTGTACACAACCCGTTCGTCTCAAATGAATCTGTAAAATATGAAATGCTATGCCCATGCAACTCGGCAAACTCACTGAATGCTCTAACCATCTGTGCTGAAAGTACAGACTTATGTATCACTTCATCACCTGCTTTGATCAATGCTCCGTTGGCCGAAATGATTATATCAATTCCGAGATTTCTGAATTCTTCGCATAAATTACAGGGCCTGCCTGTGACGAGTACGACTTGAACGCCTTTACGAATCAATTCCCTGATCGACTCAGCTGTACGCGGTGATAAACTCCGATCTATTTCGCTCAGCAACGTACCGTCCACATCAAAAAATACAGCTCTAATCAAAATGTTCTTCCTCCTCTGTCTTCAATTAAAAAGAGCAAGCACAGAATAACCTTGTTTGGTCTTCCTGCACTTGCTCTTGCAATTAACGGGTCTGAACATCTTGGGTACGTCCCATGTACCATGATTGAAATGATATCGCCGTATCCAGGGAAATGTCATGTGCCCGCTGATGCAGTACTGGTTTGGCGCGGTTTACGGTATGAATGGAAGCCACACCGAAACAACGCTGTAACACATTACGGGTGATCTGCACTTCGATGACTTTCTCACGTTTGGAGATGAAGAGTGTTGAAGTGAGTGCACCGGTTCGAAGTTGAATGAAATTCTGATGCAGAATGTATCGAGTATGGAAAAAGTCCATCACTCTGCATGTTGCAATCCACACGAGCAGAATCGCGGAAATCATCCACCAGGCATGTTTCTGCCCAAACACCAATGGTTTGAAGTACCACAGTAAACCTGTGATCATAATCCACCCCCAGCTTGGTTTGAGCAGGCGCAGCCATAGTGATATTCTTGGAAGTCTTTCCATCTCCTGTGTGACCCGATAGGATGGCAGGATCTCCTCAATCAGGGTATAGGCTTGCTTCACAGGCAGGAAGGGATAGAGCGAGTTCACCTCATGTTCGGATTCTCCCAGACTACCTGCAGTGGTCAGTTCTACTTCCGCCAGTCCAAGCAGCCTTTTCATCGGTGACTGTGTAATTTTCACAGCCTGGACTCGTTCTTTCAGGATTGAAAATGACGTTTGCTCCATCATGCCCTTCGTGATATAGATCCGCTTGCCATCCGAGGTGATTTGGAAATTGCCATATTTTACGAAGGTTCTGACTATGCCCAGAGCAATCGATATGATCAATAAAACTAAAATCATCAAACCGGCAATCCACCAGGAATCGAGCCAGGTTAATAACAAACTTTCCGTTACTTCTTCATCAGGGAAGAAGTCCTTCACCCAGGAATAGAGCGTAGCCAGGACCGGAATCAGTACGAGAAAACTAAGCGAGGTAAAGGATGCTTTGAATATGTCCTTGCGGGTGGAATGATAATGAACAACCCGTTCCTGTTTTTCTTTTGCAGGCAGAGACATGATTTCATCCGTTATAAAAGGTTCGGATTGCGCCTCTCTCTCTTCCATAGCCTGAACCGCATCCAACGTATCATGTTCCTCTGTTGCTCCTACTGTTTCTGCTTCTTCGGCCATATGACCTGCTACAATTTTCTCCAGCTGTTCCGCTTCGGAAAGTGAAACAACGTGTAACTGGAAGGTAGCATCTTCTCCCTTAATTCCGGTCTCGAATCGAATCGACGTCACCCTGAACAAACGATGAAACAGCGTTGTATGACGATTCACATTCTGGACCTTCGTATAAGGTATCGTTCTTCGGGTACGGTTAAACACACCACTATAGATATGAAAGGCTGTATCGTCTGCTGCATAACGCGAGGTGAACCACCTCAGGATCATGGACAGGATGCTAATGGAGACACCTACATAAAAAGCGATTCTTCCATAGAATATCCATTGGGACTCCGAGCCCTGACGGAAAACAAACAAAAAAAGGACGATGGCGAACCAATTCTTTACCCGTTTCCACAAGCTCCACAGCATGGTTAATGGATGATGTCGCTTCATATCGATCATTCATCCACCTCATTAATCCGCGCATAGGACGCAATCTGATGACGGAGTGCAAGCGCAACTTCCTCTGGCAATGCGGGGATTTCATGCGATGAACCCATCGTGCCAACCGATACGGAATAGAGTCCATATTTTCGCATTAAAGGTCCCTGATTTGTTGTAACCGATTGGACTTTCGCCATGGGGATGATCTGATGTACCTTGGTTAGCGCCCCACGCTTCAGTTGCAGGAACTCCTCATTCACATCATAGTACCAATGCTTGTATAACCATGACGGCTGGATGAAAATATCCCACACCGCATAGAGCACAGATATGGCCGTAACGCCCCACAAAATCCAGCCAATCCACGTCTTCCATCCATAGATGGAGTCGAGTATTAACAGTACGGCAAGGATCAGAAAACCTATTACATTCCATATGATGGCGCTAATTCTCCACAAGTTTACCGCATGAGGGGAGAGCCGTTGCTCGGGTGTCTTCCACTGAATTGACATATGTTCACTCCTTTTTTCCTCGGGTACATAAAAACACACATGATACACTGTACGAACAATCGTCCACGATTGATGCAGAAAGATTCAGTTAGTAAAAGAGATGACGCCTGTACAGTACAGGTCGCCATCTCTTTTGTTCATTTCATTTTACTTTAGTGCATGTTCAAATAGACTGGTTTTCAGTACCCAGAAGATGGGATGAAGCTAGAAATGGAGTAGCGGAGCGTAGGGAAAACTACGTGAGCAACGGACATTTCGGCTAAATTCCATATTCGATGCTGATGATGCCACCACTAGGCATCCTTCGTAATCAAAAGCGGGCTTTTTGAACAACCTCTATAAAATCCTGTACTTCACATAACCAAACCATATGATCTGTTCCTTCGCCCCAGTAGTTCTTCGCCACGACATAGGGTTCACCGAATTTGCGTTGCCACTTCTTCTGTGCGATCTGGTAACCACTATCCAGGCAGAATTGCTGGATTCCCAGCCGCTGCAGTTCAGTAACCAGTGCAAGAATGAGCGCCGAACCAACCCCCTGTCCTTGAACCTCGGGCAACACATACAGGCTACCCAGTTCTCCGATCGCGTTCAGCCGGCCTTCTGTACATTCTCGAATCTCCTTACCACAAGGTCCATACGAGATTGTGCCCACAATAACATCTCCCAGTTTGGCAACGAGGAAAAATACACTTGCTTTGATGTTGTCCTTTGATTGCAATGCAGTGTGAATCAATGCTTTCTTATGTGCTATTTCATCCTGGATATCATCCAGAAGCGAGCCTATTCCCTCTTGATCAAATGCTGCGGGAATCGTTGTCTCGAATACCCGATACACTCCCTCTACATCGGATTGCGTCATAGGTTCAATAGTAATTTTATCATCCACTAGTTCTTCTCCAATCCATATACCTTCTTAATCTGTACGTCGCTGAATTAGTCTTCTCAGTTGATTCGCATCCTGAAGAGGAATGCTATATCCAGTATGCGTGTCTTCCTCGTTTACTAACAAGCCTTGCATCTTGGGATCCATTCCTAATGAAAAATCATACCGTGTAACCGAACCATCTGCATTATTAATACTCATATTGTACTGCGTACCATAATCAAGAATACCCGGCATACGCTCTGCCTTATGTATGGCCTCCATCATGATCCGAATCTCGTCAGGTCGATCAAACATAACATCTTGGCATGGTTCCAAGGCGAGGTTGGGATTACACGTTAAAGTGATTAGTACAGGAAGCCCTTCTTCCGCGTTCGATTCATTCGGTTTGCTGCACCCTGCAATGAACGTGGCAATGAAGACTACGAGCAATATTCCTACATATCTCACCATACTGCGTGCCTCCCTGACTTAGTATTAAATAGACATAATGAACAGAGAAGTAATAAATACAGTATATAATGAAATGACTCAACTGCACGAACTATCTATATTCATATCAAGTTACGTAACTCCGGGTCCCATGAAGACAATATAGCGATCAGTCGCTCTACGGTCTCTTCCACAAATACCTGAACTCTCTCACCCGTGATTAACTCAGGAGTAATTCCCGGTTCTTCCCCATTAAGAAAAGAAAACGTGTGGTCCCGCCAGCGTACAATCTCATCAGCAGTTAAACGACCCGTTATGTCATAACCCGGTGAACTGTTGAGCACCTGCCATACCTCTTCGCTCCAACTTGAACCTTGATAGAGATTGAAATCGATCTGGTCCGTCTCCTGGTAATATAAACGCGCTAGTTCATCCTTCGATCTGCTACTGCCTGTATGTTGATCTACCTTGTTGACCCGTTCGACGAATTCAGGATGCACACTCCGGAACCAGTAATAGTCTGTCAGCACATGCATAAAGTATCCTCGCACAAACCACTTCCATCCTTCACCGGTAAGTTGGTGCATATAGAATGAGTATAGATCCTTCAGTTCACCAACGTAATCTCCATCATCTTTCGGGTTAAAATGGGTGTACTCCTTATCATCTCTGGTTGTACCTTCGCGCATATGTATGGAATCTGGGGCGATATTCCCCAGATAGAATGAACCTCGATCAGCATTCACTTGCAGCGAGTCCGCAATCAGATTAGCAATATTGAGATGAACCATGGGTAGCGGCATAGAGATGATCTCCTTTTTAACGGGAAGTATTCTACAGTATTAAGGAAAAGAAAAGATGCCACCTATTGGTGCAACGTAAGAATCACTGGAATAGTGAGACTCCGCTATGTTCCACCTTTTTTTCACCGTAGATGCTTGCTTAATCCTGTATTCTCTCCAATTGCATCCGGTCAAAGAGTTGCTCCAGATCCGTATGGTACTCCGGGTGCTCCTTCACAAGCAGACTAATGTATTCCGACCCACATTCATAGAACATTAAGCGGTTAAACGGGGCTGTGTCTCCCATATGATTGCTTTCCTGTCCAAATTTTGCCCGAATCAGATTCTCAATATAACGCGCGTAACCCTCGTTCCACTCCAACCAACTCCAGTACTCAGCTTGTTCTTCAGTTAATGAAGTAAACAACGCCTGTCTAGCTGTGTGTACTTGTGTTAGGTCTTTACTCTTCAAAGCAGACAACAATGAGTTAATCCGCTCCACAACGACTTCATCTTCATACGGAAACTCATAATCCAGTTCCCATGTTACGCGCTTCAGTTGGTCCATTTTATGCTTAATCTGGAGACGGTTCACGATCCGCTCATCATATTTCTCATATACATAACAATGAACATATTCATGGAATAGATAGACTTTCTGCTCCAGATCTTTGAACGCTGCATCTGTTACAATTGAACACATCCGTCCGTCCATATGATGCACCGGCATTGCGGCAAGGCATTCATCTGGAATATATAAATCGTCCGGTACTGTCCTCACCCACTCGTATTGTTGCGTTTTGGACGAATAATCATAGATATATAATAAAGCTTCATAGGCTACAACCACTGGATAATGTTCTGCAAACAAAGGATGTATGCTGACCAAGTCTTTCTGAAGCTCGTTTAACTCGTTAATTTGCTCTAAAAAAGCATCCATTTCATTAACCCTCTCTTTACTGGATTGATGCGTTAATCATACTAGATTAGGAAAGATAAAACACTGAGAGAAAAATGATAATTCTGTTCGAATGTGATCTGGTGAACGTTAGAACCGCTCTCCGCGTTTCTCATACAGGTAGATATCCAGTGCCTGAATCCCACGCCGGGCCAGCTTAATAAACAGAATCAGCGCATACACGCCCAGTCCATATAACAACACATTAATCAACATTAGAAATATCGTAATCATAATTGTTAATCCTCCTATGAACCTATTAAATTATCACTCCCTATTCTAGCATATTTTACCTCAGTTAACTTTTTTGGTAGATGTGAGAGTCGCTTAGCGTGCTTATTGGTTGAAAAACGAAAAAATCTTCCACACCCATTTGTGAAAGGTGGAAGATTTTTAATCCGGATACAGCTAGTTAGTTCTGATATATCCTGCCTTCTTCAACACATATTCCGTAAACGGATTGATCTCAGGGATCGGCTGATTCAGATCAAAATATCAGAGTTCCAGCCCTTCTACGTATAAAACGTATCCTTATAATTTGGTCAAGATTCCCTGATCCACAGATTTCTGAATAAGCTGCTGCGCATACTCCCACAATGTTTCGGAACCGTTCGCAATCTCACGGTTTCTGTTTAATACCTGATCACTTGTAATGTTATATTTCTGCCACGTATCTCCCTCATTCTGATGATTGTGGATCAGAGGCTGCAACCGATCAAGAGATGAGGCAAATTGTGCTTCAGGAGTCTGCTTTGCTTCAAACTCTAACCATAATTGGAGTAGTTCTTCAGCCTGTTCCTTAGGCAACATACCAAACAGCCGATGAGCTGCTTTGAGTTCACGATCATATTTATCCGTGTGTCCCACCGTATCATAAGCGAACGTATCTCCGGCATCAATCTCGACCAGATCATGAACGAGAAGCATCTTAATGACTTTGAGGATATCCACATCCTTGTTGGCATGACTCTGCAAAACCAAGGCCATCATCGCCAGATGCCAGGAATGCTCTGCATCATTTTCAAGTCTCTCACCGTGCATAATTCTCGTCTTTCGTTCAATCGTTTTGAATTTATCAATCTCAATGAGAAATTGAATCTGATCCTGTAATGATTCGCTCACAGCACATCCTCCTTCATATCCATCTACGTGGATAGATCGTACCAGTAAACTCTATAGTTAAAATCCAGTGACATCCCCACACCTTGTGCCAGACGAATTGAGCCCGCATTATCCGGTGAACAATCCCAATACGGATGTATGCCTACACGACCGCATTCTTCCACAAAAGCTTTGGCCACCATCGCACCATAATTCCTTCTTCTGTAGACTTCAACCGTCTCAATATCAACCGCATGTGTCTGATCTGCAATAAATGCCGAGAGGCAAACACTAGCGATATCATCATTATGCACTGCAATATAGCCAAAACCATATTGTAAAAAATCATCTATTGTAGTCCAGAAGTGAGAGATTTTATCCATCAGAAATAGAGAATTGTTGTATCTTTTCTCTCCTAATATCACTTCATCTATCCTGATAATTCTGACTTCCTCGTCCTGTGAAGTACATATGTCGAGAGGTACTTGCTGACTTATCAGATTTGGATTCAATTTGTATACATGCTGAATATCACTGGAGATATCTCTTTTCCCCGAGATGTGCTGAAGAACATCTTCCCAAGCTTCGTCCACCACACCAATTTCAACAGCATGAATATGTAAGTTTAATAATTCAGGTTCAATACGTTCCCGCATGTACTCTTTCAATTCATTCAGAAAGGGCTCACTTCGAGAATCTCCGATCAACTGAAAACCAGATTGTCCATGTATCCAAATTAGTGCTGCTGTTATATTCTCTGCATCATCTACATAGATCCGTCCCGGGTTCAAGCCATACGCCACCGCTTTGACTTCAATATTCTCACATGAGTCCGTGAGATGTTTTACTTTATGGAATTCATGTTTATTAATCTCGGTAATCATAGGTTCATTCCTCCCGAATTCAAGACAAAGCCCTAAAGCGTGTGTAACCTCTATTAAATCTTATATTCATAAATTCGCGTCTCTTTATCATTAAGCAGGTATCCTTTACCAATATAGGCCCAGTTATTTTTTTCATAATAATCAGTCAGATCAGTACACAAATACAGCTTGTCATACCCTTTTGCTTTCACCTCATTTAATGCATGGGTCTGAAGTTGTCCACCCAGGTTCTGGCCCCGATATTCTGGATCAATATGAAGACACGCAAACCAGGGAAAGAGATCCTGCCTGCTATTCAGATCACTTCGTAACAAAGCATACCCACCAATAATTCGGTCTCCGTCCAGCATCACATAAAATCTTGGTACATCACTATCTGTCTCCACAGAACGCTCTATACAATCCCGATAGAAATGGAAGCTTGATTCCGAGCCCCATTGTTTCCAGAAATACTGTACTGCTTCTTGCAGCACGTCCGGCTTCTGCCGAATATCAAAAATTTGCAACATGTTATTCTCCCTTTAGTTTTATTACAACTCAACGTCAAGTTCTCGCACAAAAACAGCCGTCCCCTTCATTCTGACATCCATATCCTCACCATCCCGAATCACACTCACTTGAACCTTTCCATCTCTTCCAATCTCATGCCCTTGCTCTACCACAAACTGTACCTCATCGATCTCCGGTTTCACATAGGTTAAATAATAAGCACCCATCACCCCGGAGGCTGTTCCAGTCACTGGATCTTCCGTAGTACCAGAGTAAGGTGAAGAGAAATGTCTGGCATGCATCATCGCATCAGAATCACGGGTTTCGAAACAAAAGGGGTGTAGGGAAGCTTTGGGATTCTCAATTAAAATTCCTGGGAACAAGGAAGAATCCGGTTTCATTTTAATAAAAGAGTTCAATTCACGTATCGGGATTAATAACGTCCAGGTTCCCGTACTTCCATAAACGATTGGCGTAGAAAGGTCAACATCATCCAGAGTTAAGTTTATTGTACTTAGCAGCTTCGCGATATCCCCCTGGAACGGTATAAACTGTGGCTGATCCTGTTTCATTTCCATGTAAATGGTGTCGGCATTGGGCTCAAATCGTATGGGTAATATACCTACCTTGGTTTCAATCGTGATTAACTCTTTGTCACTCAACATCCCACGCGTTTTCAAACCATACTGTGATGCCATTGTGGCATGACCACACAGATTAATCTCATGACCCGGTGTAAAATAACGTAATCGGACGTCAGCTACTTCAGAGTTCAACACAAATACCGTTTCATTAAAACCGACCTTATAAGCGATCTGCTGCATCTCCGTCTCACTGAAATGATCCGCATCAAAAACCACTCCTGCCGGGTTACCTTGACCGGGAACTGTAGAAAAAGCATCATAATGATAGACCGTAATATTACTCATGAAACAGACCCACTCTCTCTGTAATCTATGAGACGCACATTTCCATATAACTCTACGCTCTCACCATCAATTACAACACCGCCACCATCTTGGCATGCATAGACCGCCGTACGGTTAACGCGCGTATACTCTCTTAATGAATTCAGGGTATCTTCCGAACCATCCCAATGCGGTGCAAATTCTAAATCAACGAGCCCCAGTGCTTTCATATCTTTCAGATCTACATTGTTTTCATCTGCATCTTCCCCATACCCAGCTATATCTATCGTAGGTGTAGTCAGAATACTGCCTGCGCTGACCCCGATGAGAATGCCGCCACTCTTCACATAGGAACGCAGCAAATCAAGCACATTTCTCTTCTGGAATAAACTTAGAAAATAAAACGTATTTCCTCCGGATAGATGAATCGCATCACATTCGAAAATAGAGCCAAATATGCTCTCCTCATACTCCAGATCAAGATCGTAATATTGAATGTTATCTATTCCCATTTGATTATAGTAACGTCTAGTGTGTTCAAAATATTTCCGCTCCGGATCGGAGCACGAAGGAATATCCGATGGAAGGCTGTTCACTGTTAAATAAGCTTAGTATTCTCTGATCCAATTTATGGTTAGATTTGAATACCAAATCACTTAGCAGAACCAATGTAGTCATCTTATTTCCTCCCGTACCTATTAGACTGACTTAAACTCTCTATCCAAGATCGAGAAAAAATACTGGTCTGTCCACTGATTGTTCCACCATAGTTCTTCCTGGAAAACGGCCTCCCGTGTCATTCCCACATGCTGCATCAGTGCTGCTGAGCGAACGTTTTGTGAATTGCACATGCCAACGACCTTATGAGCTTGTAACTCTTGAAACGCAAATTGTAGCAAAAGACGGGTAGCTTCACTCCCATATCCATTTCCTGCACATTCCGAAAGTACTGCGAATCCAAGTTCCCAGCTTTTTCGGTAATCCACATAACTCCACATCTGAACAATACCAATGGGTGTATCCTCCGGATCATCCATGCGCCGTATAACGAAATCGTAGGCATACGGTTTCTCATCTGCGACAGCAAAATGGCTGCGATATTTCTCACGGACCTTTTCCTCATCCGTTTCAACAGTTTCCTCAAAGCTCCATATGTTTGTGTCACATTCAAGTTGACCTATGAAGTCGAGGTCCTGCTCTGTGACTGTTGTTATTTTGATCTTCTCTCCTACGAATTCGATGTAGATTCATCTCCTTTGAATTATGCCATTTATCCCATAGACTACTGCATTTGCCCATTAATATATCTTCTGTGACTTGCAGATGCTTCCTGAACCCACAGATCCAATTCGACTCTACTAACAAAAAATTGATCCTGAACCTTAATGAACGGGAACATTCTCCCATCAAAGAAACCTGACACCGTAAAACTCCCTTGCTCAGCCTTAATAATACTCATCACCTGTTCTTCAGTCATACTCAGATAACTGGCAGTTTCTTGCATCGTCAATAATACTTTATCGTTTGGTACTACTTGTTCTTCTGCCTGAGTGAGTTCACTATTTCTCTCATGAGTCGTTAAAATTGTGCAGCCAATAATAATCGAGATACCCAAAATGAAACTGGCTAAAAGTATAGAGAACGGAACAGATTTCATTGCTTTTCCATCTCCCACTCTGTATTAAGCACCCCTCTACCAATATTCCATTTGGCGAGCAACGCTCTTTGTCTATTTTCCAAATCAAGATAAGGAGCCGCTACACAGGATAACGTGTCAAACATATGGATAAAATGCGGCCCTTCTTTGAAACGCCGAAGCCCTCCATACTCTTCATCATCTGCTGCCCATACAATCTTTTTAATACCCGACATTAGTATGGTACAGGAACACATAGGACAAGGTTCACAGGTAGTATAGAGTGTCAGATCGTTCTTCGTGTATCTCTTCTTCTCTACATCCAGCAAATGTTGTCCTGCCCGACGAATGGCATCCACTTCAGCATGTGCGGTGGGATCGCACGCAGAGTAGACCCGGTTCCTGCCTTTACTCACGACATTCCCATCTACATCAACGATTATCGCACCAATCGGATACGTTCCTTCAATCAGTGATTGCTCTGCTTCTTCCATAGCCAAAGTTAAATATTCATAATCCGATAACTTCATTGAAAATCCCCCTTAGTACAGTTATAGACCACTTACAAAACAGACGCCTTGTGTAATGTGTAGTAGAAGAGATTGATGGGATCTCTTTAGATCGTTAAAAGTTCCTGATCGTGTACTGCCCTGCTTCACCAAGAAAATCACTTTTGGTTATCCCTTTTTCTCCGAGTAACATCCTGTAGTTCGATATCGTACCATCATGTGAAATGATAAACGTATTGCCGCTCTGTTGCCTGCACCATTCAAGAAGCTGTTCAGCTAATATCTTGAATCGACATGCATCCATCTGATTAATACTTTCTTCCCAACAATCCAGCCCCAGCTCAACCATTCTTATGCCAGGATACTTATGGCTGAGCTCTTCCTTGGAATAGATCTGATCACAGACGAAAGGAACAGACTCTGGATTCTGAGGAAACATTCTTGGGCCAACCAGTGGGCTGAACGTAAGATTGGTGTTTGGGACTAAGAGGAGTGCCGTTTCAATCGTACGTTTGGTTGGACTAACCAAAATGACATCTTCAGGCGCAACAACCACTTGTTTACGCAATGCTATAACCTGACTTTTCCCCAATTCAGTGAGGCCCGGATGCAGACAAATTAATTGGTTTGGATAATCCATCAAGTGTTCGCCATGACCATGACGAATAAATGTAATGTCCATAGGCACCTATTCCTCTATTTCTGAATGAAGTGTTTGATGCCTTTTGCATCAAGAAGGTTACTCAGTTCCTTTTTCAAAAACACAGGATATACTTCCATCTGCTCCAGTTCGTCCAAGGAAAACCATCGGAAAATTAACTTACCGTTATCTTCTAAACCTTTGAATTCAGTTTCACTATATAGCTTATGGGCTTCCGGCAATGTGATGAGATAATAAAAGCCAACTTCATGATACTTCAGGCCATCATATTCAAAGAAATCTTCACTAACATATGCGAGCCTTTGCGCTTCTACATGAACACCCAGCTCCTCCATCATCTCTCGCACAATAGCCGCTTCTGTTGTCTCGTTTAATTTCACCCGACCTCCGGGCAGATTCCAGAAATCATCCTGTTCAGTCGTATGCAAAAGAACTCTTCCCGCATCCATCACAATACCTGCCACACGGAAGTTGAATTTGTTGTTATTTTGTTCATACGATATATTATTGTTATCTGCAGTGGTCATCTCGCTGACCTTCCATCAGCAAATCCGTCCATGAATCCCAGGATGAATGAGGGAATGATGAGTACGAACAATAAAATTAAACTGGCAATGCCCCATCTAAGAATTACTTTCCGTTTGCTTCGAACAACTATAATAATTAAGATTGCGGTTGTTGCAATTAAGGCTACTCCATAAAATGTCATAAAACTGACCTCCGGTATGTATTCGTATTTCATTAAGGTTACTGCAGAATCTTTTCTAGCTTGTGCCTACAAGCCTCGCGGTCATAATCCGAATTATCCAGCCATACCTTATCCAATTGAAGTAACCCATAGATTTCGGACTCCAGCTTCTTTCTTTCCTGCAAAACCCGTACCGTACCCTTAACACCCTGATAACCCTTTGCTTGCCCCAAACCCTGATTCGTATAGTAGTCAATAAAACTTTCAGACCATCTTTTGGTCTTTCACTAACCGCCTTATCAAAGGTATAGGATATATCTTTCTGGTCGATATAGATGAGAAGCGGATTCAAAGCATGAATGATACGCCCCAGTTCCAATACATACTGCACGTTCTGCTCTTTGGATTGATTGCATTTTACAAGACCCATGGTTAGTGGATTCTGGATAAAACAACACTCAAATATCGTGATGCAGTCATCATTCGTGCTTAACACGTTTTGGGTAGAATCTTGCCACTTCTCGGTGATCAGTTTAACATTTTGCTCAAAAGGAATTTCGTAAATATCTCGGCTGAAAATATCCTTTACAATGTGATCAGGAAGCTCTATTCCCCATTGTTCTTTCATCTTACGATAAGGAATTAGGAAACCTTGATCATGGGCCGTCGCATTGCTTTCCAGAACCTCTATGTATTTTTCATGTGTTTTCAATAAAGCCTCGAAGTCTCCTGCATAATAAAAAGATACGCCCTCGTAATCAGCAAGGTGCTCCAGATTTCCTTCCTGAAATAGTTGTACCTTCTTGCCTTGTTCTATCAAAATTTCGGATACCATTTTGGCAACCGTTGACTTGCCTGAACCCGGTAATCCTTCAATCAGTATTAATTTCCTTGTCATCATTACATCACCCTTTATTTTGTATGAGGATATGGATCTTCCACGATGTTATTAATCAATATCTGCAATAACCCATTGCGCAGACTCGCCATCTTCTTTCTTTTTCCAAAACACCATCGTATTGCTATACTCTTCGTCATTCTCATTTAACTCGTTAACCATCACCACTGCCTGATAGAGCTTCCTTTGCTCCTGTATCGTTATGTCGCTCATGGAAGTAACCTTGAGAACTTTGTATCTTCCCATGCCTAATATAGGAGATTCAGGATCAATCAGACTCATATATGCTGGTTCATCCTTTTCGTATAAATAACGCATGCGGGCATTCATAAGTTTAACGATTTCCAATTGGTCCCCGGTATAGCTTGTTTCATCGAGATACACTGGTGGGATATCTTCCTTCTGTTGGGATGTCAATATTTCTTCATTCTGTTGTGTCTCTTTTTCTGTGACATTTAAGGGTGAGGAGTCTATTGATTGCTGTGCATCGTCAGTGTTTCCCTTGTTCTGACAGGCAACCAGAAGTAGAAACAATAATGAAACTAGGGTTAACTTTTTCATAATCCGTCCTCCAATCAGCAATTGTCTACATAAGAAGACTTCCTATGTATGTAAAATTTTCTCTCAAGGTACATCATAACCCATAATGTGGAATTTGCGAATAAACGAAGTAAACCATCTCTGTTTCGCTCGCATTGCACGCAAAAAACACGCTTCTCTGCACAAGTTACCTCATGCAAAGAGCGCGAATATCAGCAGAAATTTCGTCCAACTTTTAATAACTACACACCATCAATCTACCTATCGATTCCATAGCATATTCATTATGCCGACCGCTTCAATCTGGATCTCTTTTCCTTCATGATCCGAGAAAAGATAACTATATATTGAAAATATCCCCATATGGCGTATGTGTCCACCTTTGTAGTGAAGCCTCTTTTCGTCACCGTCGATTGTCTGCGTAAACGTACTGCCTTCATTCACATTATACGAAGAATGGATGCCATGTTCACTTGAGAGCCAGGCAACAAAATCCTCTTCGTTTGGATTGGTCATGACTAGAATAACGAGCAGAACAACAAATACAACAATGCCCGTTCTTAGTCCTGCGCTCCTCTTGCTACTATGCTGCGTGTATTCAGGCTTCAACGTATTCACCCCGTTTCTTGCAACTTAAACCATAAGTGTTCCATTTGGTAAAATTATGCTTCCAATACGTGATGAGCACTTCAGTATGATCTTGGTATCTTCAAAAACAAATGGATAACTCACTAAAAATGAACACTCTACAAAACTACAGACTGCTCATTGAGTCTTCAACTAACGTTTCCCGTTAATTAAGAAGAGTCAAACTTTATGGTTCTGTATTTTCAGTACCTTTAGAAAAAAGAAAAGTTAACTCTAAATCATTATCCCCTCTAATTTCATCTATAGTTTTTGAAATCATATGGGAGTACCTCTGATATAACCAGTCTGTGGTAAACTGATCTTGACCTGAAATAATGAGGGTGTTGTCAATTTGAATTGCTTTAGTATCTGTAAACCACCTATCAAAGCTTGGCTGAGAGATTTGGTCTTTTATTTTTTCTAGAACTGATTTCCAAATGTCTTCCTTGTTATTAACTATATTCGTTCTACTTGTATGAGCATCATTCTCTTCTTGAGTTAGGAAATAATCTACTGTAGTGTTAAATATCTTGGCTAATTGAACTAATATATCAATATCAGGTAAACATTCACCTCTCTCCCACTTTGAAACAGCCTGATGACTAACTTTTAAAATCTCACCAAGTTGTGTTTGCGTCATGGATAACTCTTTACGGTTTCTTGCTATGATCTCCCCGACCCGCTTAATATTTATCATTGTTTCACCTCCTTCAATGAATAGTAGTTCAGGAACTTATTTATGTATATCAAATTGTGGTTGAAAGTACTCTTCAAATTGCAACTCATAGTTTCATTAAACTAACCTGGCAGTTAGTTTAATGAAAAAGACAGCCGATTACTTGCAGGCTGTCTAAATTTAATTAACATAAGTCGTCCTAATGAGGACTCACGACCAACTTATGCTTCCAAATACATCGAAAACACCAAAATTTTAAAATTCTCTGACATACATATGGGGAAATATCTGAATCCTTTATGGGTTAAGTCTCAATTGAACAGAATCTCTACGTTCTTCGCCAAAACCCAACTACTCAATCCATACGAGGATGAGATCACCATGTACTTGTATTTCTCATCGATCAGCCTGGTGTGCAATTCGTCATAGGAATCATAACTGACAGGCCAACCCTGACCCTTTCCCGACTCTAACAACTCTCGATTATAAGGGATAAAATGCGCTATATCCCACTCATCCACTCCAAAATAATGCTGCCATGTAGCGGTGTATCAAACGCATGGGCCATTACGCCAGAGAATAAGACATCCATATTTTTGGGCACAGTATGACTTGAACGAGTACGCATCCTGATCCTTCTGTTTTCTAAATCAACTTCGTAACTTAATATGATGTTGTCATGCAAACTTGGCATAGTTCGCCTCCTTTCAATAGGTTTGTTAGCTCGTATATTCTCAAACACCGTAATATCGTTTATAGTTCTAGACCCATTCCACTTTGGAGAAATTAACAAAGTCATACGGCTCTAGATCCAACCCGTACAACTGCAACAGTTCTTCCTCGTTCATATTTGTTCCCCTTACCTACTTCAGAATGTTGTTTAACTCTTCCGCTTTTTTCCTGCTATCTATTCTAGCATAAAAATAAAAAGCGATGACGTGCAGCACGATAGATAATAACCACATGCCGGGGAACCAGGGAGCGATGAACTGGAACATATCTACCGAGAACAACCATACCATCGCCATACCTCCCGCAATATTGAGTGTGGAAGAAATAACGATATTCCATACCGGTTTTAACGTAAAATAGTTCCATAGTAGGTTATACATCATTCCAAACACTACAGCGGCAATGAAAGCAATACCCGCTATGTTCCATAAATAGGACATCTGAATGGGCAGATCATCAAAGAATATTGTTGCCAAGAGCGTGACCCATAGCGTCATTATGGTGAATACTTGAAAAAAAGAATGTCTAAGTTGAGTTATCATGATAATTTCCCCCTAAAGTTTTTAATATAAAATCGGCTGACGAAGTAACTGGAGCTATCGCTCAGGTCTACCTTAATTCGGGCATGGTCTGTTGCAGAGAATGCGGTGATGTACCGAGTATTGATGATGGTCTGATTATTGATTTTCACAAAATGAACGTCATCCAGATCCTCTTCTACAAATTTCAGACGTTTATGAAGCAAGTACCTCTCACCTGAGATCACCCGGACACCGCACATCCGATCCTCTGATTCAAAGGCAACCACCGAACTCAATTGGATCTGTATATTGCGATTATTCTTGGCATGGATCACCGTTAATTGAGTTTCTGATGCGCAGATTGCCTTCTGAATACGGTCCCACTTCGACTTCTCCGCCGGATGAGTAGTTACCTTGGCTACTTTTTGCTCTATTGCTGGATCCTCTTCAAAAATGATTTTCACGTGTTGGCCTCCTCTCACAACTCATATTACAAGCATAGTTACGACAATCCCACTGTATTGCGTTTTGTTGCAGGATCTTGCTGGTTTGTTGCATCATCACTCCATAGATACTAAAAAGAACCACTCCGTAGGAGCAGTTCGTCTATGTACTCATCCAAAACATTCAAGGCATGAGCTGTTCATTTTAACTATCAAGGTACCTACCTTAACCCTGCTTTATCTCTAGATACATCTCCTTATTTTGCAAGATCATCTCGTTCATGTGTACAATAGCTGCTTGCGCCACGGTCTGATAGTTCGCATACAACACCTCTGTTCTCTGAAGCAAGATCGGGTCCTTCTCCAGATCCGTTGCCAGCACCTCACGCCACGCTTCACCCACTTTGTTTTGGTCCGTAATCAGACATTCAATCTGGTCCATTACGGTCACCATCTCATCTAAATGAAAAAAGCGCATCCCATTTTTAATACCATTCCAACTTTTGATCTGGGTGATGTTATATGCCGAAAACCAATAAAATTCTGCCAGACTCTTCGTATGATTATGATAGGAATAGAACAAAAATAAGGCTTGTTGCCCTTCGTTTAACTGTCGGTATAGTTCTGTTTTGGCTGTCATATCTTTGCCCCGTACCGAAACAAGCATGGGTTCAATACATAACCAGCTAAGTTGCTTTGAATGTATATCTTCTGGTCGAAGTCCAGCCTTCATAACATGCTCCTCTCTATTCACCAATTTAAGGATTCTCTGGTGCTTCATCTGCCGGGTCATTCTCTCCGCCCATTCTGCGTCTGGATGTCTCCATCTTGACTGTCGAAGGCACATGTTCAGACGCTGTAGCTAATCGTTTATACACATTCCATTTTGTATACAATTGTTTTAGTGCTAACGCCGTTTTATGTACGAACTCTTCCATATCTTCCATGGATAAATTATATAAGTCACCCAAGGATTCGTTGTCAGGGTTAGCTAAAAACTCAAGTTTCTTTCCCTTGTACTGATACACCTCTGATTCCAGCAATCCGCCTAAATCAAATGCTCTTCCCGATTTCAGCTCGTTTAACCATTCATGTGCCCCGTTCCAATTCCGTAAAATCATAAATTCAAGCTTCGTGACATCCTGTGTATACACACTTCTTCCATTGGGCTGGACTTCATATGCAGGATAAATATCGAATGTCCACACGCGATCCGTATAGATATGGGCGATGTAACCGCACAGATATTGCAGGAATTTGGGATCACTATTAGCTAACTCCTTTTGGGTTTCAAAAAATTCTTTAAGTTCTTCGTCTGTTGCGAATCTTCCTGGCTCTGGCATGAGGTGGGTTTTTGCCTTTTCGGTACGAAGATTGGTTCTTACATGGATGGAATCAGGAGCAAGGCTTCCCAATAACAATTCAGGAGATGGCTCGGATATCAACTCGGATGCAATTGCTAAATGAACCATTGGCCAAGGCAATATAAAAACTCCCTTTCTATATTAAATATAAATTAATGGATCAGAACTGAGCTTTGAACTGTTGAAGTGATCTTATATCCCAAAATGCACAATGCATTTCCCATTTACCTCAGCGTACTTTGCCATGTTCGCAAGCTTGTTTAATTCGTTGATTAGTCTAACTTTATTGTACTCGAGTTTTTCGTAGTAGCCCTTCTGTTCGCCTCCATCAATACTATAGTTCCCTGTAAGAACAATCGGATCATTCGCATGGTTAAATAGATCAATCCAGGCCTGAATCAGTTGATGAAACTTCAACAAAGCATCCTGCTCTTCAATAACGGTTATTCCATAGTTGTTCAGTCCACTACATCTCATACAGGTGGATGGATTCCATGTATCTAACCATTGAAGGGAATCATAGATGTACGCAATGAATTCGTCTTCCAAGGTCGCATGATTCTCTGTGGTTAATCCACTTCCATGTATTCTCCCTTGTGAATCCCATGAGTAGGAGGTATGAATATTCCCGTCTACTTGCGATTTGTTTTCAATCACAAAATGATGCTTTGGCATTCCTGCGTACTTCCCCCTTACACGTCACTCCCATAGACTCCTCTTAATTCATCATAACCCATGTATTGGTAAATGGAAATTAAAAAAGGTCCTATCTACCTCCCAAATCAGGAGAAGTAAAATAGGACCGTGATAGAAACTTCCTTACATTCATAAAATCCTTCGTCTACTCAGAAACTCTGTTCCCTCTTTACGATACATTTCTATAAATTCATTGGTCACATGATCATGCCTCAGTGCTCCCATATAATCTGTTCCAGGTTTCTTCGGTCTATAATCTGAATCCACCGTGTAGATATTGAAGTGCACCTCATCTTCGTCCTCTGATATATCCGTATGATCGAAAAGTGAAATCACTTCATCTTTATCGAGAAACCTAAATGGAGATGCCTGACGCTCTATAATATAAAAAGGATATGTGATGTTCTCTATCTGAATGAATTCATGGTACACCTTAAGCTCATCAGGTATGAGATCCATGTACTGTCTAGCTACCTCTTCTGCCTGAAACACACCAGAAATCCACTTCAACTTCCCCTTATTTGCTACGATAATAAACAAGCTAATCACCTTCTAAGTTACATATTATTTCGCTCTTCCACGCACAAAAGTCTGGGACAAAATCCGGTGGCTGCCAGTGATGTTGTCAATCTCAATGTTATATTCAGACTCGGTATATTCAATATGATGTTGCTCATAATATCTTTTCCAGAACGAAACTGCTGCCGCATTGTTAGCAAGCTGTTCTACTTTGAATGTACCCCGAAATTGAGCAAACACCAAGTCAATTACTTGTGCTGCCAGTCCCTGTCCGCGATACTTTTTGACCAGGAACAGCTCTTGCACGGTATAATCCACACCTTCCGGCACATATGGAGGTGAGCACACCAGTACGAATCCAATAACCTTTCCTTCATACTTAATCAAAAACGGATGTAATTCATCGCGTTCCAGATATAGATAGATGTTCGTTGGATCATATTTCCCCTCTTTAAGTAGATCCTCGCCAGAAAATTCAGACAGATCATATAAGTACAAGTTGTACAGGTTGAGAAACAATTCCTTTTGTTCTGCCAAAATACTCTTAATTTGTACGTTCATCTTCATTGCACATCTCCCTTAGTTAATGAGTTAGTTAGTGATCCATACAATAACCTTTCCGATGTCCACAGCACGTTTGCTGTGCCCTGTTCTCAATATATCCTTTCAACCACAACAGATATAGGCAAAGTTTGGTTTAAACCATAGAGTAACCTTACCTTTCAAAGTGGACATGAACATTTGTGCATAAAAATAGACCCTTTACAGGGTCCGGTTGGTGCTCTTGTCTTTATTTTTCACCAAGTATCCACTAGCAAGTTCAGCCGGAGCGATAAAAGGTAGAAATGCCATCCAATCCAGGAAGAGGAGTATAGGAACGAAGATAAATATTACACTGATATACATCATGACTGGCGATTTTTTCTTCAATCCCTGAACGCCAAAGGCAACGCCTGCCAATGAGATCACAAGGACAAAAGCAATGTGAAGCACGTTCATCACCATCACCTCCATTTAGGATATAACCGACACTTAATGGATTAGATAATCAACCACAGGATATGAGATCACATTGCGATCTCTGTACGTTGAAATCACCGCTTCGTGATGTGTGCTAAGAATTCCATTTTGCAACATCACCGGACGGAAATCTCGCTCCATTGCTCCGTTGTAGGTGAATAGAACACATTCCTCTGCGGCAAAACCGGCGATAATCAATAGTTCAATTCCATGACTCTTCAACACCTGCTCCAGATCAGTTTGCCAGAAGGCATTGGAAGCTTCCTTGGTAACCGTGAGATCCTTCTCATTCACATCGATCTCCGGAATAATGCGATACTCATCTGGCGCTGATTCTTCCATGCCCTCCACATCTTGTACATGAACCACCGTATGATCGTTCGAGCGCAGCACATTAGCCACATGATTAATGTACTCGCAAGCATGATCTATCGAAGTCTGGTCCATCTTTTTCCGCACAATACTCTCTTGCAATCCTCCCTTGTTTACACGGAGAACTTAAACTTAATCCTTAAATAATTCATTCAGCATCCGGTCACGGTTCTCCAGAAAGCTACGGGTAATCTGATAGTGATCGGTATCCTCATAGACTACCTCTTGAATATGGCTATCGTCAAAACTTAAAATCTCCGCCCCCGGATACCCGAGCAGAATAGGTGAGTGCGTCGCAATAATGAATTGCGAAGTGCCTGATAGATCATGCAGAATCCGCAATAAGGAAAGCTGCCTAGCTGGAGATAAAGCGGCTTCGGGCTCGTCGAGTAGATAAATGCCTTTGGAACTGAACCGATTGACGAACAGACTGAGAAAAGACTCTCCATGCGATTGTTCATGCAATGAACGCCCGCCATAATATTGAAGCGATGCCGGCATCTCATCCACATGTGATGCGAATTGATAGAACGATTCAGAGCGCATGAAGAAACCATTCGTTATTTTGGGCAACCAGGCCAGCCTGAGATAATTCCCGAGCGAGGATTCCGAAGCATGTGTCTCGTAGGTATTATTCCTGCCGCCCCCTGCAGTATTGAATCCACACTGATAAGCGATACCTTCCAGCAGCGTAGATTTCCCTGAACCATTTTCACCTACAAAAAAAGTAACGTTATTCGTGATTTCCAACCGTTCCAAGGACCGTATTGCGGGGATGTCAAAAGGATATTGGTCCTGATTCTCAATCTTGGACGACATGAGTTCCACACTTCGAAGATACATAATCATCCTCCTATTTATGTTAGATTTGGCTCCATCTACGTTTAGGTACCTTTTCATTCCCTATATTAAACGACGATCAGACGGATGACAAAATTATGGTTGACGGCGGCAGATCAGCTTCTATATTATGTAGGAAGAACGTTCTGCATAAAAACATAAAATGAATTGGCGTGTTACCACCCCAGAGGGCATGAGCCAAGAAGCGAACATGAGACTATATTCGCTTCTTGGCTCTCTTTGCGTTCCGGGGGCCTGAAAGCGTTAACTTTAGAAACGAGGAGGCGGTGAACCGTGAGTAAAGAAATGATGCTGCAGGTGGAGCGGGTCGTCGGCAGCAATATTGTTCTGGCCCGGTCGCACCAAAATACCAAAGAGTACGTATTAATCGGCAAAGGATTAGGATTTGCGTTCAAGGTGGAAAGCACCGTGCAGGCCGATGATCCACGGATTGAGAAAAGGTTCCGGCTGGAAGACCGGGAGGAGTGGGGACAGGCGCAGGAGCTGATGAAGGACTTGGACCCCCATGTCATCGACATCTCTGACCGGATTATCCGTCTCATCGCTGATGAGTTTCCCGGCAAGCTGAATGACAAGATCTACCTTGCTCTTCCGAGTCATATTCAGTTCACCTTATATCGTATCCGCAACGGGATGGAAATTCTGAATCCTTTCCTTACGGAGACAAAGCTCAGTTTTCCGAAAGAATTCGAAATCGCCTCGGAAGCAGCGGCTATGATCGGAGAGGCCTTTGGCGTAGTGGTACCGGAGGATGAGGCCGGGTTCCTGACATACCATGTGTACTCCTCCGTAAATCACGTCCCTGTCGGACAGCTGGTTAAGGTATCCAATGTGATTAGCAAGCTTCAGTCCATTATTGAAGAGGAGGGTGGCGTTCGCTTTGAGCAGAGCAGCATTAGCCAGGCAAGACTTATGATACATCTGCGCTTCTCCATGGAACGCCTGTATCAGCAGCCGATGAAGGCCCCCACCTTCGCACAATATGTGAAAAATGAATATCCGTCCGAATACCAGCTGGCCAGAAAACTGAGCGCTGTAATGGCTGAGGATTTGGGTACAGAGGTACCCGAGGAAGAAACAGCTTTTCTCGCTATGCATCTATACCGACTCTTTCAAACCCATGCCCAAACCAACAACAGAAAGGACAACACACAATGATCTGGAAATGGAAAAACAACAAATCTGCCAAAACATCTGAAACAATATCCGTCGCCTCCCCGCTCACCGGAACCTGCGTCAGTTTGGAAGAAGTGCCTGACGAAGCGTTCGCGCAAGGACTTATGGGACCGGGAGTTGCAATAATTCCCCAGGAGGACAGGCTGGTCGCCCCTATCGACGGCACTGTGGTGCACCTGATCAAATCGCACCATGCTGTAATGATTGAGCATGCTTCCGGGCTGCAGCTGCTGCTGCATATCGGTATGAATACTGTCAGCCTGAAAGGACAGGGCTTCACACCCCAAGTGCAGATCGGCGATCAGGTCACTATCGGTCAGACCCTGATTGAATTTGACCTGAATGCGATCACTTCGGCCGGTTATCCGGTCATCACCCCTGTCATCGTTGCGAATGCGGCAGAACAGCCATGGGAGTTGTACCCGGAGTATGGCAGCGTAGAAGCAGGCGTGGGAACGATCATGAAAGCCAGCCTGTCCAAATAACCTAAAACAAGAATAGAAAGGAAGAATAATATGCTGAAAGCACTGCAAAAGCTGGGAAGATCTCTGATGCTTCCTGTGGCAACCCTGCCTGCGGCAGGTATCCTTCAAGGCCTTGGTCTTCTTAATTATGAAAAGGACATTCCGCTCGGTCCCGTGATCGGGGGATTTCTTAATCAGTATGTAGTTCCATTCCTGAATGAGGGAGCAGGGGCAATCTTCGGCAACCTTGCGCTCATCTTCGCCATCGGGGTGGCAATCGGACTGGCGGGGGATGCGGTCGCCGCGCTCTCCGCCCTGATCGCTTATATGGTGCTGACGCGCATTCTGGGAGCCGTTCCAGGTGTATTCGGCTATATTCCTGACGATGTCAAGCTGGATATGGGTGTATTAGGCGGGATATTTGCCGGACTGCTTGCAGCCTATATGTATAAAAAATTCCACAATATCAAGCTTCCTGACTGGCTCGGCTTCTTCTCCGGCAAACGCTTTGTGCCGATGGTCACCGCCGGCTCCATGCTGGTGTTGGCCATCCTGTTCGGCATGGTCTGGAGCCCGATCCAGGAAGCCATCGGTGCTTTCGGCGCCTGGATTGTAGGCTTTGGCGGTGTTGGCTCCATGGTGTTTATGATCGCCAACCGCCTGCTCATCCCGCTCGGTCTGCATCATGTCCTTAACTCCATCGCCTGGTTCCAGATCGGAGATTATACCAATGCAGCCGGGGAAGTCGTGCACGGCGACTTGACCCGTTTCTTCAACGGAGACCCTACGGCAGGCATGTTCATGTCTGGCTTCTTCCCGATTATGATGTTCGCTCTTCCGGCGGCGGCGCTAGCCTTGATTCATACAGCCCGTCCTGAAAAGCGAAAAATGGTGGCTTCGATCTTTATCGGCGCAGCGGTGGCTTCGTTCTTAACGGGGATTACCGAGCCGCTTGAGTTCTCCTTCATGTTCGCGGCGCCTCTACTGTATGTGGTGCATGCTATTCTTACCGGTGCAGCGGCCCTGATCATGTACCTGCTGAATGTTAAGCTGGGCTTTGCCTTCTCTGCAGGTCTGATCGATTACCTCGTGAACATGAAGCTGTCGACCAATCCGCTGCTCATGATCCCGGTTGGACTCGCATTTGCGGTCGTCTATTATTTCCTGTTCCGGTTCATGATTGTCAAGTTCAACCTGAAAACGCCGGGGCGCGAGGATGACGTTGATGATGCCCCTGCCCCCACGGATACTTCCGCCGTGGCAGCGTCTGCCGACACCAAGGCTGGCAAAGTGCTCGCCGAGATCGGGGGAACAGATAATATCGAGAGCATCGACGCCTGTATCACTCGCCTCCGGCTAGTTGTTAGGGACGATAAAGCCGTCAACGATCAGGCGCTCAAACAGCTTGGCGCTTCCGGCGTCATGAGGCTCGGTGGCGGAGCTGTGCAAGTCATCTTCGGAACCCAGTCCGAAATCCTGAAGGATGAGATTAAGAAGCTGATGTAGCGCTCGTCCTCCTATGAGTTTAAAAGGTCGAGAACAAGGGTATGCTTCCCCCTGTTCTCGACCTTTTTTGGTTAACCAAGAAGCGCAGGATATTCTTTTTGAAACGGTTTTGATTGCAAAAGAGAGAGCAGGCTATACGCCCACTCTCTCTGTGTTAATATACAAATCTGCGCTGTGCCCAATAGCTGAACAAAAAGATGGACACCTCCGTCAATAGTTTGGCCGCGATCAGCGGGATAATTAGTGTTTCGTTATAAAAGTACAGCAGTCCGTAATTTAATAACAGTACCAGAATGACCAGTGAAAAGTATTTCGGTAATGACTGGCGCACCTTGGACGTTTTCCCGGCTGAAAATACATACTTCCGGTTCATCGTATAATTGAAGATGGAGCTGCACAGCCTTGCTGCGACAACCGACAGAAACAGATTATGGGTAAAATACTGGATGATGAACAGTAATCCAAAATCAATCAGTGCCGACAGCACCGAAGATGTGCTGAACATCAGGATGGGCATATAGATCCGGAATGAATCAATTAGCGGGCGAAAATGGGAGGATTCATTGTGATCCAGATACACCGTATCGATAAATTCCTCCTTAATTTCATACCCTTCCTTGTGTGCCGTTAACAGCAAGTTCATCTCGTATTCAAACCGATCGCCCGGAATCTGGTTCAGCCAGTCCAGCATGGAGTATGGAAAACCGCGCAGACCCGTCTGCGTGTCATATACTTTGGTACCTGTCGTGAGGGAAAAGACCACCCGTGTGACGGTGTTGCCGAAACGGCTACGTGCTGGAATTTTACCACTGAAGCGACGGCTGCCGAGTACAATTCCCGGTGTCGTTTGTGCGAGCAATACTTCAAAGACACGCTTAATATCATGTGGCAGATGCTGTCCGTCACTGTCTGCGCACACCACACCTCCCTGTGGCCCAAACTCCTTAATATACTGAAAGCCCGTTTTCAACGCCCTGCCCTTACCCAGATTAACGGGATGTGTCAGGACCGTACAGCCATAGGCTTCTGCCGTTTCAAAAATCCCACGGTAACCCGGCCCACTGCCATCATCCACAATCACAATAGGTCCAAGCTTAAATGTCTGTAACTGCATAACAAGATTCAGTAAACGCACATCGGGTTCATATGATGGAATTAATATTGTCATGATCCTTGTCCCTCCATCAGATATAGAATGTCACTTACGCCACGTTCCTGGTTACGCCCCAGCGGATTATTGACAACTCTGCCCATAAAATACATCGTGGATGAACCGCCGCCGTCCAGATTGTAGGCTTCGGTTGCTCCGAGGCCTTTCAAGACATCGGCCAGTTCTGCCAGGGTCATGCCACGGCTGTTGTCCTGACGTCCATCCACCACCACGAAGACGTAATGATTCGGAGCAATCATACCGATCGCTGTTCTAGGATTCGCATCCTGGATGGAGCGGTTACCGAAGTTATTATCAATTTTCACACTGCTAAAATCACTGACGATCTCGCCATCCTGAATCAGAATGGGTCCAAAGGATAACGTATTGGTTGCACCTTCAGCCAGCAGTTCCGAGGAAGAAATCTCGTTCTCGTTATATGTTTTCATCGTTCCGTCGTTGAACAGGGCAAGTGCATCCCGTGTCGGGCTGTCCCGGTACAATGTTCCATTCCGAATAATGACACCATCATCACGGAATCCATAGTAGTCACCGTTAATGGCAAAGATCGCATTATTGGCAGCGGCAATCTCTGACGTATTTTCGGTAATGTTCGTTCCAAAACTATTATCCGCCAGAGCGGTTCGCAGGCTGCTTGCATCCGTCAGCTGAACATCAGCGACATAATACGTAATCTGATCCGAGCCAGAACCCGTCTGTACCTTTTCAATATTGACCTTCATATCATCACTCGAATAATTCCAATCATCTGACGTTGCGTTCACTTCCGTCGGGATTGTCGAAGTGCTGCTGGAATCATTGGTGTTGCCCGTTGTTACCGTTGCTGTGTTTTCATCCGCCACAACCACCTGCACATGCCGGATCAGATAACGGTCAGCCAGGCTGTACAGGATTCCACCTACCGCAAGCACGATGACAAGTGTGATGATGAGCCATCTGCGCTTTCTTGGGGAGATCGGTCTTTTATGTGGTTCTTTCCGGGTTGGTTTCTCATCGATCCTTATCATGTGAAGCTCACCTCTTCATCTAAGTCTTAAGGCCATATTAGACCGGGTAGCTTAAATGAATCTGAAACCATATCAAAAAAGGTCATCCAATTTCCTATTAAGGAAATCAGATGACCTTGATTTTTAATCTATAGAACCCTGAAGGTCACTTCTATCGTAGTGCATATTTTTATTTAATACAGATATCTTCATCAGAGCTTCCTTGTTATGCATCTGGAAATAATGCATCGTACGCGGGACAAGGCCGCTTCTCAAGAAATTCCGTTAACGCCGACGGCTGCTGGGTATAGATATCCTTCAACGACGTTCCGTTATAGATGTTGCCAATCACAACAGGATGGCATAACTCACAGATGAGAATATCCCCGTTGCCGTGCAAGTGAAGTTGTTTCGTGCCATCCACGCAATTTGAGAAATACACGCCAGGTTGCTCCCGCAAATTCAACTGTTCAACGAACCGGTCCATACAGGTGAAATAGAGCGTTGTATCTGGCTTTTTATGCTCAATTAATTCCGTTACAGATCGAACAAGAGACTCTTTGGATACAATCTGGCTCCAGTCCGTATGCGGCATCTTAATGCTGTTCTGGATCTCATGGATGCGCACACCCAGATCATATACCTTATCGCTAATGGCCTGCATGTTCGCTTGATTCCCTTCAAACAGTAACGTTTCCAGTACCGTCTCCAGACCGGCTTCCGTGCACAAACGGATATTCTGCTCCAGTCTCTCATACACATGCGAGGATGCACACGATAATACGCAGCATACGACTCCGCATCCGTATAATTGAAAGAAATATGAATGTTGGACAAGCCTGCATCACGCAACGCGAGAATCCGTTCTTCGGTCAGCAGACTGGCATTACTGTTCAATTGTGTATCGATACCATGTGCCGCACAGTACGTCACAATCTCCAGGCAATCCTGGTATTTCAGAGTAACTTCTCCCCCTGACAATCGCACTCGCTTGAGACGAGGAAGCTCACTAATGATACGGATCACTTCCTGACTATCAATGCATGCTCCATCATCCCGATTGTAGGCGCAGCAGTAGTCACATTTATAATTGCAGTTCGATGTCACTCCCACCTCAAGTCCTTCCAGCTCATATACGCCGGGTGTTTCCAGTTCGAGTGATTTATATCTGTTTTTGGTCGTCAATTCGCTGTACCTCCTGGTTCCTTCATTCAATCCACGTTTGGATAACTTGAAGAGTATAGCGGATGGCACACGGTTGACGATATGACATTATGTACGTTGGTTTGCTAAAAATAAAACCCATTTCCTTAACGATCAGGAATGGGCCGATTAGATCCGTCTCATAGCGACTCATGACAAAATCCAAAAAAGCTTTGGTGTCTTCTTTGCTCTGATGCGCGTCCCAGGTAGTGAACTCCGAGACAGCAGGTACAACACAATAACTATACATATCATCCAGATCATCATAGGTAAGCCGCCGGAGTATCGTCCGTTCTGTCTCCAATACCGGAAATGGTTCGAAAAAACTTTCAATTGTTTTCATAGATTCGCCCTCCAAATCAAGGCCACAACCTGCGTGTCTTCCACTGCCCATCTTGCATCACATATTGGACTCGCACATGCTTACGCTCTGAATCTCCCTGCCAGAACTCCACCTCTTGTGCATTCACGGCATATAGACGCCAATGAGGTGTAATAACACTGGGGTCACGGCTTATCTTTTCTTTCTGAGATTCAATTGCATTATCCAGCACTTCCTCACTATCCAAAACCTCACTCTGATGCCCTGTCATGGCAACTGCTCTCGCTCCAGCTGAACGTTTGCGAAAATCATCAGCGCCCGCTTGATCTCCCCGATCCTCAGCAACTCCCTTTATCCGAATCTGTCTTCCCAGTGAGGGCCAGTAGAATGTCAGAGCCACATGAGGGTTCTCCTTCAACTGCTGCCCTTTTCGGCTCTCCGAACTCGAAGCAAAATAGAACGTTTCGTCGATTACGTTTTTCAAAATCAACACCCGGGCATCAGGATAACCATCGTGATCCACGGTGGAGATCGTCATGGCATGAGGTTCTTTCACTTCGTTCTCAACCGCCAATCTCAACCACTCCAAAAATAGCTTCCCTGGCCGCTCCGGCAACTGCCCTATATCCCACGTTGGAAATGGGCCGGATAAAGATTTCAAACGTTGCAACAGGTCAATTGGTTTATCGCTCATGTCATCGCCTCCATCTTCTATTTAATCTATCATGAAAACTACTAATCTTGATGACTTAACACATTTGCGTTGCTAAGTTTCCAACCATGCCTTCCCTTTTCAACGATATGTACACTGGTGTTGTCCATGGGATAAAAGCTGGACTTATTGCTCCACTCCCTCTTCTCAAGCAGATAATACAGGATGTTAATCACTCCACCGTGAGTAATTAATAGGACATTGGACTTGACTGTGTGTTCCTCTATATCTCTAAAAAGACTATCGAAAGATATGCTTATACGGTTATAAAAATCCCTTGGACTTTCTCCTCCCGGAAAAGGTGAATCCATCTCAAGGGTGTTGAAATAAACTCCTGGGTAATACTCTTCAGCATCCTTATGGAGCATGCCTGCCAAATCTCCGTTATTCATCTCCCGCCAATCTTTCATTAAGCTAGCCTGCATGTTTAATTGTTTCTCAATTTCCCGTGTCGTCTGCACTGCACGAGGAAGATCACTGCTAATAATCGTATGTATGTTATACTCCTCAGCATGATGATGCAAATGCTCTCCCAGTTTCCTGGATTGATTGATTCCCTGTTCCGTAAGTCCACGATCACTCCATCCGCCTCGATACCCTTCCTCATCCATCCCATGCCTTACCAGATAAATTTTCAAGATCTCTCCTCCTTTTCACTTCTATAATGAACAATATACCTTTACACTGTATGACTAGCCCGGCATATATACAATAAACCCGACCTCAGATAGCTTCTATCCAAGATCGGGCATTTCCTGCTTATCTTTTATCTTACAAATGTGTTATGAACTCGCTCGGATTTGATAAAATAAGGAATCCAGATGGCGCAAGTGATTACAGATTTAGCAATTTCTTTGATCGAGCTTCCATCTTCCAATTCTTTTGCCAAAGGAATCTGGAGTAATAACAGGTAATCAATAATCCCCACAATCAGACTGAGACCATAGAAGATGATCATCAGGCGAGGCAATATCGCTTTCTTGCTATAAAACGCAAAAATGGTATAGACACTGAATAATAAAAACAGCGTATTGTACACCATCTCAAAAATAAGTACCGGGCCCCATAACGGGTGATAGTTGTCCGATTGTTTGGAAGTTAGCATTTCCCAAGTCTCCGTTGTGAATGTGGGTATTATCTGTTGAAATAATTGCACTGCAAGCAGAATTACTGTAAGAAATAATCCAATCTGGATGAGAATCAACCAACCGCCTAATCCCGAGACGCCTAGTGGACGGTAATCTGTCTTTTGCTCTTGAATATGTGGTTCCATTTCGTAACACTTCCTTAACCAGTTTTGTTTTTCTGAGATGAGTCTTCCTCTTATTATTGCAAATTGAATCTACGGGTGATTCTTACCCCTTACTTCACGTGCGTTGTATGTAGTTTCACACTCTCCTTATAGTAATCTCTCCGCCCTCCTATTATATAGAATTTTACACAACTTCCTTATTGTACTACGAGTGTCAAGGCACAGGTTACCAAACATCATGCTCATCCACTGTAAAAGCAAAAGAAAGACCTTCGCTATGCTTCCGCCATTCAGCAAAGTACGCGTATGTCATAATGCTCTTATACAGATGTAGATGGTGACTCTGCATTCGACTAAGAAAGAGGTTATGGATATGTCCAATCCCAAAGTAAAAATTTTGCCTTTTGCCGACATTTCGAACGATGTTAAGGGCTTCGATATCGTTTCCACCCAGTGGGGCCGTGATGGCCTTGTCTATGTGCTGCTGATGAATCAGATCCCCGAAAGAAAACGAGGTATGTGTGAAGGTAACTTATTGTATCGGGTAACGATGGAGGAGATTACTTCAGCTTCTGGTTTGGATTAGTGGAACAGCGTGAAGAGGGTTATTTCTTAAAAGACAATCCCTCTTCTTCCAATGCAGTTCGAAGTTTAGGCATAGCAGATGGCCCGATTCCATGCAGCTTCAGGATTTCTTTCTCCGTGTACTCCGCAATTTGCAGTAGTGTTGTAATGCCTTCATTCTCCAAAGCACGTCTGGCGGGAGCAGACAACAAGGCTAGAAATCCCTCTGTCGGTTTACGTTCAGCTTCGCACGTTGGACAGGTTGGGCAATCACTTTTTTTATAATACGAATGTCCTTGTTCGCATGTTCTGAGTGTTCCTTTATCGTTTGCCATGTGGGCATCCCCTCTGAAAGTATTGTTACAATCTGCACTGGCCAATTCTAGTTGTACTAAAGTCCGCTTATTGTACTCTTCTGAATCAAAGCTTACATTCCGTACTCATCAAAAACGGTTGCATATTTCTTTTCCAATATCGTCCAGCGCTTTTCGGCTCCGTATTTGGCGTGTAGTTGCTGTAAATAATGCTTGGCTTCTTCCGTATCGCCGGCTTGTAGCAGAAAGTGGAAGGCTTCTTCGTTTAAAAAGTTCCTGCATAAGATATCACTCCAAGGCAAGTTTATTTCATACGTTGTTACCTTTTTTTGTTCAGAATCATGCTTGTTCTATTTTATAAAAAT
This sequence comes from Paenibacillus polymyxa, assembly GCF_018614975.1. Classification (GTDB taxonomy): domain Bacteria; phylum Bacillota; class Bacilli; order Paenibacillales; family Paenibacillaceae; genus Paenibacillus; species Paenibacillus polymyxa_E. The sequence continues at coordinate 448,940 of NZ_JAGGNR010000014.1, forward strand.
AAGGGCCACACATGGATTCGTGCGTATGCACATACGTCCATGTAAACGCTCGGTCGAAGATATAGATATCCTGCTCCGAATCAAAATCCGCTGCAATAATCCGTTTCGCGTTTTCGTATAAAAGCACCCAACCACCACTTTCATACATCACATATACTTCATCTTTCGGCTCGGCATTGAAAGCATCTCGTGCTTCATCATTTTTCCGACATTTCTGTTGTTCATAACTGAACAAATGCCACTTGTACTGGCTATAATGAATAGACTCTTTGACTACATCATCGATATTATTGGCAAATACGCTGTCCCATTGCTGTACAATCCCTTCGGATTCCTCGTACAGTTCGGACACGATAACTCCCTTATCCTGCAAGTTCTTCTTGAACATATATTCCTGATGGATACGCTCAATCCCCCAATATGCTCGGTTCAGTTCCAATTCGGGTAAAGTATCCAGCAGCTCGTTAATTTTATCTCGAATCATCATTACCTCCGTAGGCTATTTTGGAATTAGAATACCTGGTTCTTGCCTCACACTGTTTAGTTTCTTCTCGCAGCATATGAGCCAGTTTGTACATCTCCGCAATGTCATGCCTGTTCTGTTCCTCGAATCTTCGGATCGCTTCATCAATCTCTACCATCTCCACCGCAACCACCTGCTCGCCATCCTCCGGATTCAACGGATCACCGACAAGTTCAACATCTCCATATCCGATGATTCGTACGAAATGGGGATGCGGGATATGGGGTCGATACGGTTCCAACGCACTGGATGTACAGTGGAATTGACCAAAGATCTGATAGGACCGCATTTCTGCCCCAAGTTCCTCCATCAGTTCGCGCTTCAGTCCGTCCATATACGGCTCACCTGCTTCAAGCGTCCCTCCAGGCAGCTCCCAGTCTCCATTTTCCAGTTGAAAGACGACACATTGATCCCCGACAAATGGAATGATGCTAATATTACTCACCAGATTTTCATCCACGAGGTCGTTTAATCTGAACTTCGCCTCAATAATCCCCCAATGAATCGACGTACTCAGTGCCGGGAACTGTTCTGTATTCAAGCTGCTCAACCGCATCCGTTCCTCTCTATGTAAAATAAAATCTCTCACCTATATCTTCTCTTCCAATTATAGTTGAAAATGAAGAAAGAAGGCCAATGTCCCCTTTAGGGAGTCCATGACCTTCTTGTTCTAAACCACATCAGGTCGTTCCGTTCCTGACAAACTCACCTAATCGTCTAATGCTGCACCAGTTTCCCGTTTTCCAAAAAAAGAACCCGGCTACAGAGCGGTAAAATCCGCTCATCATGCGTAACCATCACTGCACTCTTGCCCTGCTCTTTCACGAGCCGTGCAATCATGCCGACAATATCCAGCCCACGTTCCGCATCCAGACTCGCTGTTGGTTCATCCGCGAGCAGGACAGCCGGATCGTTCATCAACGCCCTTGCAATGGCGACCCGCTGACGTTCTCCGCCAGACAACTTCTCCGTATACGCCTTCCGCCGATGAGTCAAACCTACCGTATCCAGCAGCGCATCCACTCGTTTCTCCGCTTTGTTTTTATCCGTTCCGGCGAGCTTTGCAACGACCATGAGTTGTTCTTCTACTTTCAGATACGGAATGAGATTGGCACTTTGAAATATAAAGCCGAGCTGCTGTAGCCGCACATCGGATATGTCCTGCTTGTTTTTGCCTATAATCGATGCTCCATCCAGCAGAACCTGTCCCTCCGTTGGTTCAAGAAGTGCGCCAGCAATGGACAGGAATGTACTTTTACCCGAGCCGGAAGGCCCCATCACGGCCACAAGTTCCCCTTCTGCAACCTCAAGATCCAGCTTATCCAGAATCGTGCGTTTGCTTCCTCCATCTTCAAAGGTTTGTGTAATTCCCTGCAATACCAATCGGTTTCTCATGCTGCTGTCCTCCCAATTGCATCAAGTGCATCAATTTTGGTAACTTTCCACACCGAGAATAACGAACCCGCCACAGACATGAGTATGAATAATACACAGGTCAGTGCGAGGGTGGAAAAACCCAATTGAAATGGCATTGATGCTGGCAAGATGGACTCGAACAGTCGAACCAATAGTACGCTAATCACCAGACTGCCAACCGACAGAACCAAGACTTGTAACGAAACACTACCCGCCAGATAACCATTTCGAGTTCCGATGGCTTTTAATATGCCGAACTGACTCGTTTTCTGAATCGTGATAACATAAAAGAATACCGCAAGCACAAACGCCGAGATGACATATAGAAATGCGATCATCATGAGCAACGATCCCTGTTCTTCCTTATATCCAGGAATGGCCGATACGGCATCCGACTTCGTGATGACTTCCGTATTAGGCATTGCAGCACTCAGGCCGTCTACCTGCTCGCCTGCATCCTTAATCGCAATGGCATTGTACACCGGAGTATTGGCATTAGTGTCTGCTGAACCTTGCGTAGTTCGTGAACCTTTTCGAAGCGTAAGCCATTCTTCTTCATTCAGGAACACGACCGGCGAGTGACTGAAAGACTCATTTTGGACAAATCCGCCAACGATCCACTCCATTCCCGACGCTTGATCGACCAGAACGGTGCCAATCGTCACACCGGATTCAGCTAACTTATGATCCACCACAACCTGCCCGTTAGTCTGATCCGTAATCGGAGTTCCTTCGGTAACCGCTGGAGCAAGCCAGCCTTCCGGATTCACCATGAACAACGTGACATCGATCTTTTTTGTGTCGCCCATTGGACTGACGGTTGTCATTTTCACACCGAGTGGCTCAGCGTTCTCTTGCCCCACTACGGAGCGAGCTTGATTAAGCTGATCCTGATACGCTTGTGACCGGGTAAACCGATGATTCGAATCCTGTTCCAGCACAAAGTGGGTTGCTGCCATATTTTTGATCGAAGCTGCGTTATCATACGCCAACCCCTGTGCAAGACCTGTAACAAACAGTACCAGAAATGAAACCAGCACCATGATTGTAGCAATTAAGGCATACCGCCCTTTGGCATACCTCATTTCCCGAATAGCCAAGTACATGTTCTGTGACCTCCCTCTTGATAACCCAAGTATAGGAGGCGAAAATGAACGGCAAATGAATAACAGATTACATCTGCGGAAGTGTCACGGTAAAGACTGTACCCTCAGATGAACTGGCAACCTCGATCGTACCGTCATGGATTCGGATAATTTTCTGCACAATGGCAAGTCCAAGTCCCGTTCGTCCGAAAGAACGTTCCCGCGCACGATCCACCCGATAGAAGCGATCGAACAGAAATGGCAGATGCTCCGCAGCAATCCCGTCCCCTGTATCCCGAATCTGAATCATACATTGGGTATCCGTCTGCTCGGCATGAATCTCGATGCTTCTTCCCTGTGGCAGATGATTCACGGCATTGCCCAGCAGATTCATCCACACCTGCATGAGCAGCACTTCATTGCCGACTAGCTGGATGGATTCGGGTACCGAAATCCGAAGCAGCAGTTCTTTTTCCTCAAGTTGCCATTGCAGCATCTGAACCGCTTGTCGGAACTGATCCCGCAGAGAGAACTTTACTTTGGTCAAGTCCTCATGGCCTTGTTCGAGTGACGACAGAAGAAGCAATTGTTTGCTGAGTAAGGAGAGATGACGGCTCTCCTCCTCAATGATGGATGCATAGTGCTCCCGCTCCTGTTCAGGCAGATCCCGATCCGCCACCAATTGGGCAAACCCCTGAATCGAGGTCAGCGGCGATTGAATCTCATGGGATACGTTGGATACAAACTGCTGCCGTGCCTGATCCACCCTCTCCAGTTCACGACTCATGGTCATGAAATGTTGGGCCAGTTGTCCAATCTCATCACGCCTTGCAGTAGGCAATTTTAGATTATATTTTCCTTGTGCAATCCGTTTGGTCGCCTCGGACAGACGTTCAATCGGATTAACCAGATAGCGGGTACTGATCAGAAAAAGCAGGATACTAATGCCCACCGTCAATGCTCCAATCAGCGCGAAGAATATACGCAGCTCACCGAATTGCAGAATTACATCCGGACGCATAAAGAGAGCGTAATTTGCATTGTCCAGCTGTAGATGAACACCCACGGTATTGCTTAATTGATTATCGAAGAACCCGGTAATGAACGGTTTGCTTGGAAACTGAGCGACGCCATGGTATACCTCACCATTCAGTACCAGTTCTACAGCTTGTTTGCCCAGATCTTTCTCACGGAATTCGCGGCCGTAGAATTGGTCGTTGCCCTTTCCATCCGTCACATAGATTTCGTATCCAAGTGCGGCGGCATTGTTCAGATACTGCTCCATCGTGCCGGGTTGCTGTTCCACAAATTGCTTCATTTGCGTCGCGATGCCCACCAGCTTCTCATCATTAAATTCCTTGAGCTTTGTATGATAGTAGATGTTCGACAAAAGAAAACCGAGCATGCCGCTGACCATAATCACCGCAATCGTAATGAGGAATACCCGGACGTACAAGGTCCTCAAGGTGTTTTCACCTCCATCTTGTAACCAATGCCCCGCACAGTCTGAATGACAAAATCATCCGTATAATCGGCAAAACGATCACGCAGCCGCTTGATGTGCACATCAACGGTACGGTCATCTCCTTCGTAATCTGCTCCCCATACGAGCCGAATGAGCTCATCCCGCGAGAACAAACGACCCGGAAACTGGGCAAGCTGTGAGAGTAATTCAAATTCTTTCATTGGCAAAAAGAGAATGGATTGCCCGTCGGTAACCTCCACATTGTTGCGGTCAATGACAATCCGGTTCATGCGGATGATATCGCTGGATGTGCGATGGTACCGACGAAACAACGCCTTTACCCGATAAACCAATTCTTCCGGTTCAAACGGCTTGGTCACATATTCATCCGTTCCTTTCAGATAACCGTCTCTCTTGTCGGATAGCTGATCTCGTGCCGTCAGCAACATAATTGGAATGTCGTAATGCTGCCGAATGTAATCACATAACTCCAGTCCGTCCATGCCTGGCATCATCACATCGAGGATCGCCAGATCAATCGGTGTTTCTTGCATCAGTCTGACCGCCTCCAATCCATCCTGCGCTTCATGGACCCTATACCCTTCCTTGGTCATGACATGTCGCAGGAGTGCTCGAATATTGGCATCATCGTCTGCCAGCAGCAGATGTTTCATATGGTTGTCCGCCCTTCTATGTAGCGAGTACATCTCACTTTGATCCTGCACAGATGGTAGCATAAAAGCAATCTCATTCGCCAGCACATGCATGGAGACACCTTGGACATGTTTATATTTTCTTAAATCTGGTTGACACTATTATGAGACGCAACTATAATAAACCCATAACATATGAACGAACGCTCATATGTTCATATGTTGGAGATCAACTATTGTTAAAGATCATTTATAGTCACACTAGAAATCATATTACATAACGGAGCCTCGCTCCAGAGGAGAGGATTTATATGTCCGGACATCATCACAGTCCCAACCATGGGCACGATCATGGACACAACCACGCTCACACCACCAATAACAAGAAAGTACTGTTGTTTTCCTTCATTATTATTACCATCTATATGATCGTCGAAGCCATTGGTGGATTCATCACCAACAGTCTCGCACTTATCTCGGATGCAGGCCATATGCTGTCTGACTCCATTGCACTCGGGATCGCTTTACTGGCGTTCACGTTTGGTGAAAAAGCGGTGAATACTGGCAAAACGTACGGATACAGACGCTTTGAGATTTTGGCTGCTACGTTAAACGGAATTACGTTAATCGCCATCGCGCTCTACATTTTCTACGAAGCGATTGGGCGTTTTATCAATCCCCCGGAAGTGGCAACCGTAGGCATGTTAATCATCAGCGTCATTGGATTGCTCATCAATATTCTGGTGGCCTGGATCATGATGCGTGGTAGCGATACGGAGAATAACCTGAATATGCGTGGTGCTTATCTCCATGTCATCAGTGACATGTTGGGATCGGTTGGGGCCATTGCGGCGGCACTGCTCATGATGTTCTTTGGCTGGGGTTGGGCCGATCCACTTGCAAGTGTAATTGTCGCTGCGTTGGTATTACGAAGTGGTTTCTATGTCACCAAATCATCTCTGCATATCTTGATGGAAGGTACTCCGGCCAATGTCGATGTGAGTGAGCTGGTGCAAACCATCAAACAAGTCGATGGCGTCAAAGGCGTACACGATGTGCATGTCTGGTCCATTACCAGTAACCTGAACGCACTGACCGCACATATCGTAGTGGATGGAACGATGGATGTCTATGCATCCGAGATCCTGGTTCAGAAGATTGAGCATATGCTGGAACATAAAGAAATCAAACATGTAACGCTCCAAGTGGAGTCCGAGAAACATCTGCATGACACCTCGGTATTATGTACCGTCAAAGGCGACGCACCGGATGCCCACGCACATCATCACCACTGAGATCTATATAACAAAATATAGTTATATCAAAACAGGACAGATTCCCGTTGAAGGGAACGCCCTGTTTTTTGTTTGTTTGCAGAAATTCAGTTTTGCATGAATAGAAAAATAGAATAACCTTTACCTTATCGCAGCAGACTCTGGACTACTTGTATCTGGAGAGTAACTTTTCTTTCTTTTGATCGAATTCATATTCTGATATGATATTTTTCTCTTTTAATTCACCTAACTGTAGCAGTTGTTCATGAACATTCACAGGGGTCTTTTTTCTCTTGCTTGATATGATCAAAGCTAGGATTGAGAAAAGTAGACCATACAGTACACCCAGAAGTCCCAAACCTGCCGCCGCCTCCGCACTTTCTTGCGAACCATCTAAAAAAAAGGTTATTAATAAAAAATTGAGCACGAACCAAATAAGGCTGAAGATCGATAAGGCTTTCAATGAATTTTCCTCCTAAATGTTATGTACGTTTCTATTCAAAACCAGGAAAGGCCGGCCAGAAGACTAAACATTAACCTCGTCCCAGTTTATAATGACGTATCCAAGCTAACGTTTTCTCACCTAAACATCTGCATCAATTAAATGATGTGATATCTGTGTCTTAGCCCTTTTTTCAAATTCATCAAACTGACAGAATAGTTTTTCTACTCTACTCATTGTCTTTTCCATAGGTAATTACCTTTCTCTTCAGTATATCTAAATCAATATTTCAGCTCATATTCATACCTCACCAATATCCTATTACCTATGATCAGATTTTTTCTTTCACTTTTGAATGTTGCCATAAAGTACCCTGGCTTGATCACAGTTCAATGGTTCAGTAAAAGGTACTTCCAAGAAGTATTCCAGCTGCCATTGCTGCGTTTTGAGAGCCTGCTTACTTGTTGGCTTGTCCCAAGGCGGATATACACGTATGGCGCGCTTGCCACCTTTGCCTTGATCCGATGTGATATCTCGCTGTAACAATACATGCTTTGGAAATACAAATTGACCAAAGTGGCTGCCTGCGCGCGTACTAATGACATACACATCTGCTGGATCTGATCCATCATATGGCTGTGTCGTTCCATCCTCACTCCGCTGCCATAGGGTAACAAATTGTCCGATCTTGGTTGGCGTGGTTTTGGCGACGCGGAATCGAATGGAGAGAGAATTTAAGGTGAACACATATGCCCCATATTCAGCATTTTGTGCTTCTTCATGTGGTTGGGAGCAATCAAATCCACACTTGTCATAGATAAGTTCTTTACTGGCAAGTAAGTCGCCATGAAGTACATCGGAGGTCGCCCAAGCATTCAGACGATTCAAACTACTTTTGTTATCCAACTTGTGATATCTCTCCTTTCTTGTATAGTTTATCGTTGGATTGATTAACATGTGGTTCTCCTCATAATAACTAGGATCTGAATTCATTTGGTAAACATAAGGTGAGTTTAGACTCCAGTTCCACGTTGGGTTATCTTTCAAAATGGGCTCGTTCTTCTTGGTTGGAGCTAAAAATATAATCTGGATAATGGTTTGCCATGGGTGGAAGCTGATTCTCCGGGAAAAACTGCAAATCCTTCATCTCTTCATTATCGGGCGTAAGTTGTCCAGATTTGATCCTGCATTCAAATACGATAGTCAAATATTCGACCTGATGACCGTTACTGTATGTAAACCGTCTTGCTTCACCTCCGTATACTCCGATAATCTTCTCGGGTTCAACGACCAGACCTGTCTCTTCCAGTGCCTCTCTCACCATCGCTTGCGCCGGTGTCTCACCAAGCTCAATCGCTCCAGCAATTAACCCCCAGGTTGATTCGTTATGTTTACGACCGAACAGAATTCCACCTTGTTCATTTCGGATAATCCCAGCGACACCTGGCATAAAAATAAGCTCGTTGCCGATCTTGTCCCTGAGGTTTATGTAATAGTCTGACATGCCCATACAGGTGTACCTCCTGTCTTTTATTCTCTGAATTCCTTTCCATGAATGATCCATTGTACGGCATCCCAAATATCCTCTGCGATATAATCAGGTTCGGTCTCCGTCCATTTGTCTCTGAATTTAGTTAATGAAGATTCCCCCCACCCTGTTCTCACCATGATCTTGGTCGCTCCTACGGCATGGGCAGCAAGCATGTCTGTATCTCCTACATCTCCAATAACGATGCATTTGGATAAATCCAGGCCGTGTTCCTCTGAAGCTTGCAGTAACATTCCGGGTCTCGGCTTTCGGCAACTGCATTCTTGCTCATGCGGACATATATAGGAGTGATCGAATCCATACTCGCGAAACTGCGCTTCAAACTCCTGAACACTTGCTTCTCCACGTGAGATTCGATATTGATTCGTAAACGCCAGTACCATAATTCCTTCTCGTTTCAAAAGCATAATTGCTTCTTGAGCATTGGGGTATAATCTGAAATCTCTCGGATGAATAAAATGACCTGTACCACCGATAGTTCCATCTCTGTCTATAAAAACAGCTTGTACATTCCCATTTGCTTTCATCATGGTCTGTTCCTTTCCGAGAACATATTATTGTATCTCTCGCCTCGATATAAAATTAGTTCCCTATACTTTCTCGTCAAAAATATGCTTGCTGTCATCTTGCTGCTTATGGTGTTGTTGTTTTTTAATTTCAGTTTTCAGATAGTGCACTTCTTTGATGAGTAGATCCAGCTTTTGGGATGATTTAGATGAATCTACGGCATAACGAATGATTGCCGCAAAGATAAGAACTACAATAATACTAATAATTGGTACGATTAAAGCCCAGAATAACTCCATATTGTTGTTCAACTCCTTGATGACTAAAAAACATCCATTGGTTAATAGTACCATTTCATTGAAACTAAAATAAAGGAGATATCCCTTTTCTCATCAAAAATTTCATCCACCATATATCAGAGAATTGATCAAGTAGTATATTCTATTTTCCAATGCACAATCAAGTATTTAATAAGCCATCACAATAACGTAGAATCTGCTCTAGAAATGGTGCATTTGTCGAATTCCATATCCATCGGGAACACTAGTAGAAGAATATTGTAATTTATTGAACCCAGTATTATGTTTCTATCCCTCCAATTTTATATTAGAGATAAATTCTCTTTTTCGCTATTTGATACAAATTAATTACAAATAAATCCATTGTTTGGGTTGAATTACACAATCACACAATGTATAATATGGGTGATTTTCCCTATTAAGGAGAGGGAAGGAATTGAAATTAAATAGACTATTTTTCTGAGGAGGATTTACACGTATGAAGAAAGTCATGAGTATTCTTTTGTCCTTTGCATTGATTCTGATGTTAAATGTTCCTGTTTATGCTGATAGCGGTTCTAACGATGCCCCCACGAAGTACTTAGGAACCTCAATGCCAATAAAAGAGTTCGATAAAGTATATGGTAGTAAAAATAGTGAGTCTCATGTAAACAAATTACAAAGTTCAGATGCGTTACTATTTCTTGATGAGATAACAATTGATCAAGAGAATGTTAGCTTTAATGCTGAAATTGAGTATAACAACTCTAAAAAAACATTAAATGCTAGTGGTAGTTTGCGTAGTAGTTACAAAAATGAAGATGGTATTAACAGTACCGTTGGAGAAATGATTGATCAAAGTAATGAATTTAATGTTCTTCTTTTTGAAATCTATGATGACACGCCTGTTGAATATCCTA
>NZ_JAGGNR010000015.1 GCF_018614975.1 Paenibacillus polymyxa
TCGAGCCGGTTTCCCTTCGATCTCCTGAGTATACTTGGTTATCCATTTCGACAACACACTTTTGCTTGAAATATCATATTTTTCTGTTGCAGCAGATAAAGATAGCTGACCAGACAAGACATCTCTGACCGCACCCAGCCTTATTTCCTCGGCGTATGTTTTCCACGTTTTCGATTCCTTTAACCCATCCGACCCATGTGCTCTATATTTTCTGACCCAATCTTTGACTGAATTCTTGCTCACCCCAATGTGTTTAGCTTCCGAATTCGGATTGGATTGGAGTTCAAGGCAGCGCTGTACGGTGTGTAATTTGATTTCTAAAGAAATGGGACTTCTTTTAGACATGAGAAAACTCCCCTCATAATAGACGTAGAAGTTTTGTTTTTTTCTACTGTCTACTATGGGGGGAGCATATCAATGTCAGCAAAGGCTTTTCATTTTAGATTGTATTTATTGATCAATCAAGTTGGTTACTTTCAACATTCTTGCAATCAATGCAGTAACCTCAGCACGGGTCATCGTGGTCTTCGGACTCAGAACCTCTGGCCCATTACCTTGGATGATTCCAGCTGCAATCAACTGGGCTACATCTTCTTTCGCCCAATTCGATACATCCGCTGCATCACTGTAACGTTCCAGTTCAGAGTTCATCTGATCCGGGCTAATTGCTGCTTCCGGTTCAATCAGACGATAGGCACGAGCAACCATCGCAAATCCTTGCTCACGTGTGATTTCTTGATTACCGTGGAAGTTCCCATTATCGTAACCGCGAACGATACCGAATTCATTCGCAAGGGCTACCGCAGAGCGGAACCATGCGGAATCGTTAACGTCAGGGAATAGATTCTGTGGTGCATCCTGACGCATTAAGCCCAGTCCAAGCACAACAATCTCGGCAAACTCAGAACGAGTAACCTGACGGTTCGGTGAGAACGTGTTATCTCCGTTACCTTGCAAATCTAATCTTGCAGCAATGTTGTTCACATCAGTTTTACCCCAATGGGATTTGGCATCTTCAAAATCCTGCGGGTTCCAGATAACCGAGTAACTTCCGCTGCTACGCAAGTCATTAATGAGTGCATAGTAACGACTATCAATCTTAGTGACAACCGTTGGTACATGGAAGATGCTACCGTCTGGATTAATGATTACACCTGTGGTAATCCGGTTCGGGTCGATACCTTCCGGAAGTGCAATATACTTCGGTGCATAACCGTTCAGCTGGCCGGATCGTACGGTCTGTCCATCTTTCGTAAACGTCAGATCCAGATCAACCGGTGTGACAATTAGCTCGTATCCTTGGGAAGCGGCTCTTGTTTCGGCGCTGTCAATCAACGTATCCGATGAACGTGCGATGTTGATATGGACATCGATATCGTTCAACGCTGCATTACCAAGCTGTCCGGATACACCATTCAGGTCCATTTTGCCACCAGGTACCGGATAGATCGCCAGTGGATTGCTAATGTTCAGTTTAGAACCTTGGTCCACTAATTGTTTCAGTGTTTCGAGGGTTAAACCATCCACCTTCATATGCCCATCATTCGGTGAATGAATGGCGAACTGTTGCCCTGTGCCTTGGGACATGGCAACATTCAGCTTCGCTGGATCAACTTGAACCAACGTTTCTTTGTTGTCAGATGGTTTGGATGTAGCAAATGGTTGATGGCTACCATCCCGAGTTGTTTCCAAATTATCCTTCACGGGCGCCGGAGTTGGCGTCGGTACTGGCGCAGGTGTAGGTGCTGGTGTGCTTCCACTGTTACCTCCCGTATTTCCACCGCCGCCATTGTTGCCTCCACCATTGTTACCATTGTCGCTGGATGCTCTAGTCACATTGATTTTGTACGCCGTAACATTGCCAAGTGAATCTGTTACTCTAACAACGATCTTATTTCCACCAACTTGAAGTGCAAGATTCTCACTTACACTACCACTTGTAACCTCGTTCCATTCTCCATCTCCAACAGCTATTTCAATCTTGGCAAGTGGATCAAGTGCCGTTGGTGTTAGCTGGAATTGATATACGCTATTCGGCACAGAGATGGTGTACGTATCTTTAGCCGGATCAAAGGCCGGAGATAAGCTTCCCACGGAAGGAACCAGTGTTTGCAACGTAGATGCATCTGTACCAATCACTCTGGTGAGTCCCGTTCTCGCATCAGTCAGATCCTGAAGTGCCTTGTCTACCTGCGCTTGAGTCGATGTCAGATCATTCAACACTCGCTCTGCTTCGTTCATCGCATTATCGAGTGCTGTCCAGCTACCTGGCGTATATTCTGTTTCAGTTAGATTTTCAGTCTTGATTCTATCATATTCGTTTTTTAGCACTGACTTGTCGATACCAGTACCAGGCTTTTTGGTAAGACCTTCTCGGGCATCCACCAAATCCTGATGCGCTTCTTCCACCTGTTCCGGTGTTGCATTTTCGTCGTCGAACACAGATTGAGCAACTTCTAACGCATTTTGCAGCGTTTGCCATGATTCTGGCGTGTACTCCTCTTTGTCCAGTTCACCTGTTTCAGTCTTACCGTTAATCTCATCGATTTTGGCTTTCAACTTCGCCTTATCAATAACAACAACATAACTTTTCGTATTTGATGCTTCTGAATCTGCATATGCAGGATTGTTCGTCTTCGCTGTGACTGTCACCGTGTAGTTTCCAGCTTCCAGCGAAGGTTCCAATTGCGACAGGTTAAGTGCTGTTCCGGTTACCTCCACTGTCCGCGTTGTGCCGTCTTCCAGTTCAATCGTTACTTCATATTTATCTGCATGCTCAACTACTTCCCAATTTAACTCATCACCGGTCAGTTCGATGTCTGGCGCCGACAAAGGAGTGGCAGCAGCCGCAATGGTAAAGTACGAATTTGGACCAAAATTGGAAGTATTAAGGGTTACTTGGCCGTTCTCTATTAAATGGAACGAGTCTTGACCATCAAATTGCTCATCATCGCTGATCACAATATATCGAGGCCACTGCGTGCCCCCCATTTCATCTACTTGAAGTGTGATCTGTGTTTCAGCCCAATTTGTTTTCTGTACTTTGTAGATCCGGTCCATCAGAAGCAGTTTTTCTTGATCTTTAGTACTCGGCTTTGCGAATTCAGCACTTGCTCCATTGTCACCAAAGGTAAAGAAAGAAGAATCGTATGAAAATTCATTTGCATTTGCAGAATTTGTATCCTCGATACTGTTACCCAATGCAATCGTCAATACGGATTCTAGTTCCTGCGCTTTGGCTTGCTTCTGCATTAAGCCGCTCTGATCATCTCGACCGATGCTTGTAATGCGATGGGTGTAGGCTCCATTCACCTGTGAATCCCAGATCGTAGTCATATTGGAGTCGACATATGAATTTGCTGTTGTCTGATCCAGCGTGTAGCCGTACTTGATCGCCAGATATGTGCTGACTTTTTGCCGTTCTGCGTCCGTCAGAGCATGATCATATACGATAATTTCTTCAATTGTACCCTGCCAATGTTCAATGCCGGTAGCTGCTGGAATGAGCTTACCAACTACCGCTCCACCAGAGTTCCCGGTATCCCATAGCTTCACATTATCTTTTCCCCAGTCATTTAGTTGCTGTACCTGCTTCATTTTACTATACAATCTAGCTATGTTAGATTCAGTCTCCCCGCCTGTCCAAGTAACAAATTGCTCGTTCGGGAATGTCGTTCCCAAGAATCCTTCGGGGGTGTATAATGTTTGGTTCCTGTCACTGTTAAATGTGGTCAAGCCGCCTCTTGTAGCATTTTGAAGCATCCCTATACCCGTATAACCACTCGTTTTGACTCCCCATGAAATGATATAACTGATGTCTCCAGTTCTATTGGTTTTGCTAACCGTAATAATCGATCTGGGGCTCTTCCCTTGTGGAAGCTTACTTACATCCAGATTCATAAAACTACTCGTGCCGTCATATTCCAATACCGGATTGAAATTGATATTATGATCCTTATTATCCCAATAAGTTGGTTGGTTATTGACCTCATCTTGCGTTGCGTTATTTACTTTACTGCCTTGATCTTCCCAGGTACTCACCTTCTGGCCGCTGGTAACTTCCGTGCCCAGATCTGATCGTAGCCATAATGCAGGGGCACCAACTCCACCTGGGCCAACAGGAGTTTCTTTAACCTCCTCTGCTTGAGCCAAACTCATTGGCAACGTTCCAATCGTTAGAATAAAGGAAAGAACTAGCATGGAAATTCTCTGCCATGTTTTCTTCCGGATTTCTGCTGTGTACATAGTTTCCTCCTACTTAATATGTTATTTTTGGACTGCTTACTGACTCAAAACATCATATCTACCCTCATCTTGCTTATTCTACACATAGCCTCTTACCAAACTCTTACCAAACCTTTCGCTAACAAATACAACAAAAAAACAGCCTTGCAAATGAAGCTGCAAGGCTGAATAATTTCAATTAAATATTGGATTGTTTCCATTGCTGATACCACAACTCAACTTCCAGGCCAGGACGTATGCCCGCCTCTTGTTCTAACGCGGTAACCAACTGATTATATTGAGCGACCACAGGATCTTTATTGCCTAATCGATCGTAGGTCTTCATTAAGGCCAGTCCGACTTCCTCCAATGATGGTTCGAATTGTTGTACCCGGTGATATAGCGTGAGTGCTTCCGTGCTCTGCCCCTGTTCATTGTAATATCGTGCGAGCTGCATAGCGTGATTACGCCATAACGCATGCAAGCGCTGACGCTCCAGCTCAGCCCATACATAATCGTCCTCGCCATAATATTTACCTTCATATTGATCTGAGGTCTGCCGATGTTCAGCTATTGTAGACGAAGATAATAAAGGCAATCGATTAAGACGACTCTCCCATTCTTCCGCGTCAATCCTGAATTGTCCTATTTCCAATATATAACCAAACTGCTGATAACGAATGGACATCTTGTCCTCGCCCATGAGTTCGTTCATCATGCTGCGCAAGCGATGGATGCCACTATGCAGATTGGATATGCCTCTCCGCTCATCCAACTCTGGCCACAACAGTTCAAGTAGCGTATCCCGCTTAATCGGTTTGTTCCGATGGTGAAGCAAATAGGCGAATAACTCTCTGATTTTGGTTGTTCTGAACTTCATATGCTTCGGTGGCTCATTCGGATGCAGTTGGACCTTAAGCATCCCCAGACAGCGAATTAACATGGATGGCCCCTCTGCTATATTCAGGCTTGCTGGCACAGTTCGGCGTTGATACATCTTCATCGTTTTTTCCAAACGGTCACGCGTTACAGGCTTCATAATATAATCCAGCACTTCAAGTCCATAGGCCGTCAGTGCATGTTCGTTATATGCTGTTGTGAAAATAACCTCTGTTCCAGGGGAAACCTCATGGATCCGTTCGGTCGCCTCGATCCCGTTCATCCCCGGCATCTGAACGTCCATGAAGACGATTTCCGGCAGATGACGTTTGATCTGATCTATGGCTTCCTGTGCCGTCAGAAAAGAGCCGACAACTTCGCAATCCTCTCTCTCTTGCAACAGTTTGTTCAACCTGCTCAGAGCGAGATATTCATCATCTACCAAAATCACTCTCATATGCACAACTCCTCTGGCTCACTGATCACCCTTTAATCTATAATTTTACCATAAATCGTGATGTGGTACCGCTATCATTTGAATATAGAATCTATGTTCCGGTATTCAAAAAAATGTTCTTCATTGGCAGAACGCATGCAGGAATTTGGAGGGAACTGTCGAAAACTAAAGTCTGCCATGATACCAATAACCTATAAAAAGATACCCCGATATGTATTGCTGTCGATTCTATTCCTGACTATTTTACTTGGTTTTCGCTGGGTATGGTCCGAGTCTTTCACTATACCCAAACATCCTGAACCCGCTAAAGGCGTGTTGGACCTTCGAGGCTGGGACCTCGCCAATGCTTCACCCATATCCCTCGATGGAGAATGGGAATTTTACCCCCATGCGTTAATCTCTAATCGTGACGCGAAAACAACGGATAACCTATCCACACGGATTCAAGTTCCCGGTGACTGGCGTAATGCATTACCACAATCCTCATCATCGTTCGGATATGGGACGTATCGTCTTCGCATACTTTTAGATCCATCTGTGGAGGAAGTCTCTCTCTGGGCTCAGAAAATCCAGACATCATCGATCATCGAGATGAACGGGACCATTGTTGCCGAATTCGGCCAACCTGCCACTCATGCCGAAGCCTATCGACCAGAAAGGACTGCATTTACAACTTCCTATGTGCTTGACGGTTCTACCGAACTCAATCTTTTGGTGCAGACAGCCAATTTTGACGATCCTTATAGTGGAGGGATCACGCGCTCTCTCTATTTTGGTTCTCCAGAAGCCATTGGAAGTGAACGAGGATTGTCTATCGATCTGCAAAAGATCACGTTCGCCATACTGATTTTGCACAGCCTATACGCTTTTGTCATGTTTCTGTTTATCCGAAAGGAACGAGCTCTGCTGACGTTCTCGATGCTAACACTGGTAGCTGCCCTAACGATCACTTCCGACCATGACAATCTGTTATTGAGTTGGATTCCACTCAACTTCACTTGGATCGTTAAGGCCAAAGCGTTATCCTATCCGTTGTTCGCATTCTTTCTTTTACAGATGGCGAGAAGCTTCTCCCATAATCTACAATGGCGTAAACTGTTCCGTATCTATGCCAGCGTGCTTGGCGTTTACTGTTTATTTTTACTCGTCGCACCAGTGACCCTAATCTATCATGTACTTGAGATTGGGCTCTCTGATTTCCTCTATCTGTTTGCCATCGGCTGGTCTGTGTACCTGTTCTTCCGAATGGCAGCCGAGAAACGAAGTGACGCAAGCTTTTTGCTCTTTGCAGCGACCAGCAGCTTATCCAGCGTACTGTGGGGAATTGTGAACTCACTTAATGAAATCACCAACGTGTATTATCCAATAGATGTTATCGCGGCCATGTTCGGCTTCTCCGCCTATTGGTTCAGGAAATATTTTCGCAATTCAAGTGAGATTGAGAAGTTGTACGAACAGCTCAAAGAGGAGGATCGGCAGAAGGATCAATTCCTTGTGAATACGGCTCATGAGCTGCGTACACCATTGCATGGCATTATCAATATTGCCGAGAGTATTGCGGTCCGTGAACGGCGTAAATCAGGTGGACAGCAGGCAGAAGACATGAAACTGTTAGTTACCATCGGTCGACGCATGTCTCAACTTGTTGATGACCTTCTTGATGTCATTCGTCTGAAGGAGAAACGTATTAAACTTCAAAAGAAACCACTTTCCCTTGCATCTGTCATCCCAGGTGTGATCGGTATGTTCCGATTTATGGCAGAGGGAAGGCCTGTCCACATGAAGGTAGATATTCCTGAATCACTACCGTTAATTCAAGCCGATGAGAGAAGACTTGTTCAGGTACTTTACAACCTGTTACATAATGCACTCAAATTTACCGATGAGGGTACGATTACTGTATCTGTTCGGGAACATGGTGAGTACGTCTTGATCCAAGTCTCGGATACAGGCGTTGGCATAAGTGAGGAGATACAACAGCGCATATTCGAGGCATATGAGCAAGGGAGCCCAGAAGCTCGCTTAAGTGGAGGAATCGGCCTTGGTCTCAATATCAGCAGACAGCTCACCGAACTCCATGGCGGTCAGCTCACCGTGCAATCCGTACCTGGGCAAGGATCGACCTTCCAGATCTCACTTCCACGGGAAGATACTGAAGCGCTCTCTGACCAGACTGAGCAGCGATGGGACGCTCACAGCTTTGATGAAGTTGCGATTGCAGAACCGCAGCAGCAAGCCATATCTCATGATAAGACTGCCGCCCGTATTCTTGCCGTCGATGATGATCCTGTAAACCTGCGAGTACTGATCTCCATGCTTGCGAATGAACCGTATCATATTCAACCCGCAGCTTCCGCGCTTGAGGCACTCGAATTACTGGATCAGGAGCCTTGGGACTTACTGATTGCCGATGTCATGATGCCTCACATGTCCGGTTATGAGCTGACCGAGAACGTACGCAAACGTTATTCGGTCTCTGAGCTTCCCATCCTGTTATTGACGGCCCGTAACGAACCAGCGGATGTTTACGCCGGATTCATGGCCGGTGCTACCGACTATGTTACCAAGCCTGTTGATGCCGTTGAGTTAAGGCATCGCATTGGATCACTGATCGTGCTGAAACAATCCATCGATGAGCGGCTGCGCATGGAAGCCGCTTACTTACAAGCACAGATTCAGCCACATTTCCTTTTTAATACGCTCAATTCAATCATGGTTCTTAGTGAGATGGACACGGAGCGAATGCAGAAACTGGGTGATGCTTTTATCGAGTATCTTCAGACCAGCTTTCATTTTGTCAATTCGGAGAAAATGGTGGAGGTCACTCATGAGTTGGATCTATCCCGTGCCTATCTCTACATTGAGAAAGAACGATTCATGGATCGGTTGAACGTCATCTGGGATATTCCTGATGATCTTGATCTGTCCCTGCCGCCACTCACCATTCAACCGCTCATTGAGAACGCCGTTCGACATGGTATTCTCAGCAAAGTTGAGGGTGGAACCGTGCATATCCGGATCATCAACCAAACAGCGTCCACCTTGGTGGAGATTGAGGATAACGGTGTAGGAATGCAACCCGAGCAGATCGAACGGGCACTGGCGTGGCCCAAGAAAGGTCCCGGCGGAACTGGAGGCATTGGATTAACCAATACACATCGCCGGTTGACTCAGATGTACGGACAGGGCTTGAACATCGTCAGTTCTCCGGGCCAAGGTACGAAAGTATCTTTTGTCATCCCATTGGACCGCGACACAGGAGCCTGAGCGACATGTTAAACTATCCTACACCTCTTCAACTGCAATCTGTGCTCTATGCAGACCGTGTCCGTATGCATATTTAAGGTCTAGGGTGAGCGCGATGGTGCAGGACATATTCATATTCATGTTCAGGTTCAGCTACGGGTCTAGACATACCAAATCAACCAAAAGAGAGCTAAGCACGGGTTTCGTCCCGGCTTAGCTCTCTTTCCTATGGCTTCATTATTATCTAACACGATAAGCGAATGGTTATACGTGCATGACATGTTTTTCATCCGATAACCCGAGCGCCTTGGCTGTTGAAGAATGAACCTCTTTGAGCAGATCCAGGTTCTCCACAAGTGATATGCCATAGGAAGGAATCATTTCCTTGATCTTCGGCTCCCATGCCTCCATATGCTGCGGGAAGCACCGCTGAAGAATCTCAAGCATGACCTGAACTGCGGTAGATGCACCTGGTGATGCACCAAGCAGAGCCGCAATCGTTCCATCTGCAGACGTAACCACTTCTGTACCGAATTGGAGCGTACCCTTGCCACCTTGAACGGTATCCTTGATCACCTGCACACGCTGGCCCGCCAGAACCATATCCCAATCCTCGCTCTTCGCACCCGGAACAAAGTCACGCAATTCTGCCATACGCTGTTCTTTGGATAACATGAGTTGTTGGATCAGGTACTTGGTCAAAGAGATTTCTTTGACACCTGCTGCAAGCATCGTTAACAGATTATGCGGCTTAACAGACGTGATTAAGTCGGCATTGGAACCCGTCTTCAGGAACTTCGGCGAGAACCCGGCAAACGGTCCAAATAACAGCGACTTCTTATTGTCGATAAAACGGGTATCCAGATGCGGAACGGACATAGGCGGAGCCCCTACCGAAGCCTTGCCGTATACTTTGGCATGATGCTGTTCCACAACTTTTTGATTTTTGCACACCATAAAGATCCCACTGACCGGGAATCCGCCGATATGTTTACCTTCTGGAATGCCCGTCTTCTGGAGCAAATGCAGACTTCCGCCGCCAGCGCCGATAAAGACGAATTTTGCCTTATGGCGTTCGACTGCACCGCTCTTCAGATTTTTCACGGATAATTCCCATTGTCCATCGCTGGTACGTTTCATATTCTTCACGCTATGTTGGTAGTGGATACCCACGTGTTGTTCCTTCAAATGTTGGATCAGCATACGCGTTAAAGCACCAAAGTTAACGTCCGTACCGGAGTCAATTTTGGTCGCTGCTACAGGTTCATTACTTGTACGATCTTTCATCATCAGTGGCATCCATTTCGCCAGCTCTTTCTTGTCATCCGAGAATTCCATGCCTGCGAACAGCGGGTGATTCGACAAGGAGTCATAACGTCTTTTCAAAAACTGGACATTACTCTCTCCATGCACATAACTCAAATGAGGAATCGGCATAATGAAGTCCCGCGGATTACGAATCAGACGGCTATTGACGAGATAGGACCAAAATTGCTTTGAGATCTGAAATTGTTCATTCACTTTAATCGCTTTGCTAATATCTACGGTTCCGTCTGGTCGTTCAACGGTATAGTTAAGTTCGCACAATGCAGCATGCCCGGTTCCGGCATTATTCCATTCGTTGGAGCTTTCCTCTCCTGCAGTGGCTAGCTTTTCAAAAACCTTAATATTCCAGTCTGGTGCCAATTCTTTTAGCAAAGTTCCCAAAGTTGCACTCATAATTCCGGCACCAATCAAGATCACATCTGTACTCGTTTGTCCCTGGCTCATGTCTACCGTCCTTATATCCTATATTTGCCAAAAGGATGTAAGCGTTATCGATTTGGCATTTGCAGCAAGCCCATTCTTGAACAGGATCGCACCTTCTCTAATGATTATAACCTTGATCTAGTGTATCAATAATATAGAGCAATTTAAATATGCAATTTCAAGATATTTGCTATTCCATCAGTATACGCTAGTTTACATCGGAACGTTAGCCCGGTTATAGGCCTGAAAGATATATTTGTTCAAAACAAAGAAAGGAACCCGGTTTTAGGGGGACTTTGGGTGATCAAATGGATGCACTAAAAGCCGCTCTCGAATCGCTTCGCAAGGCGGCTTTATATTTAAGATTAACGATTACCACCCCCGGCGTCTCCGGGAGTACTCAGAAGATCGAAATTAACTCTTTCGTGTACGGATGGCGTTCTTCAGCGAACAACGCATCTGCACCAAAGCGGTCAACGATCTGACCTTCCCGCATGACGATGATGCGCTGGCTCATGCGATGAACCGCGGCCAGATCATGTGAGATGAACACGTATGATAGACCCAGTGATGTCCGGAGATCGGTAAGCAACTGCAAAACTGCTCCTTGCGAGATCACATCCAGGCTGGCCGTCGGTTCATCCAGAACGACAACGTCCGGCTCAATACCAATGGCACGTGCGATCGTGACCCGCTGACGCTGTCCACCACTCAGCTCATGGGGGTATCGTCCAGCCAAATCGCTTGGAAGCTCAACAGCTTCAAGCAGCTTTTGGACGTAAGCATCCTTAGACGTATAGGTAAAGTGGGAAAGCTCGGCGTTCCGTCCAAGCTGCTCGTACGGATCGATGAGCGAGTCGGCAATCTTGAGCTTTGGATTCAGTGCAGCCATCGGGTTCTGGAATACAATCTGAATCTTCCGGCGATGAGGTCGCAATCGTCGGCCGCTCAGCCGTGCAATATCCTGTCCACCCAGTGTAATTGAGCCTGCATCTGCATCTTCGATCCGCAGCAGACAGCGTGCGAGTGTACTCTTCCCACAGCCGCTCTCGCCAACTAGGCCAAGACACTCACCGCGGTTCAGGGTGAAGGAAATATCGTTCACAGCCGGTCGGTCTGCATCTGCATACGTTCGGCTGAGATGTTCCACGTGAAGCACAGGATTGCCAGGGATGCTGAACGGTGAAGCATTCTCTGAAGCGGCAATATCTATATTCACACCTGTATCCGCATGATCTGTATCTGTAACCTTTGTGAATGCATGATCTGCAAAGGCAGTATCTATGACTGCATTGTCTGTGTCTTCATGGTTTACGTCGTTAGCAAAGTCGTGGCTTCGCAAACCAGATTCTTCAGACTTCACGAATCCACGGTGTTCATCATTTGCGGTCGTCTTCATTCGGTTTCCGCCTCCTTCAATCCCGACTTCAGCGAGCGACTCAGAACGGGAGCCGCCTCAATCAGTTGGCGCGTATATTCATGCTGAGGATGATCAAGAATGCGATGTTTCCCACCAGATTCGACAATCTGTCCTTCCTTCATTACAGCCAAGCGGTTGGCATAGCGGCGAACATGGCGCCAATCGTGCGTGATAAACAGAATGGCACAGCCCGTCTCCGCTTGTTTGCGTGCCAGCAGTTCCAGTACGCGATGCCCGGATACACTGTCCAGCGCCGTTGTCGCTTCGTCAGCGATCAGCAGACGAGGGGAGAGCATCAGCGATGTGGCAATAGAAGCCCGCTGAAGCTGTCCACCGCTCAATTGGAACGGATAGCGGCGCAGCAATTCAGCGCCAAGGCCAACCGATTCCAATGCTTCCTCCGCCCGTTTCTTGCGGATGGCAGAAGACTTTTCCCCGTGTACCTTCTGGTATTCATCAAAGTGTCCGCCAATGCTGCGAAATGGCGTAAACGCTCCCTGATAGTCTTGAAAAATATATGAGATGCGGCTTCCCCGCAGGGCTCGCATCTCCTTTGGCTTCCGTTCGAGCAGGTTACTGCCCTCGAACATGACTCGCCCCGACGCATGCAGGTTGGGCGGCAGCAGACGACCAATCGCTTGCGATAGCAAGCTTTTGCCACTACCGCTCTGTCCGACCAATGCCATGAATTCACCTTCGCGAACAGCCAGAGAGACTTGATCTACAATCGTGCGATCCCGGCTAGAGATGCTCAGTTCCTCAATGGAGAGAATCATGGCTGCACCTCCTTCTTCACGTCAAACCGGTCTCGAAGATAGTCGCCCAGCATGTTGGCGAGCAGCACTATCGATACAATGGCAAGACCCGGATAGATCATCAGCTCCGGCCGAGACTGGAAGTAAGGCCGTGAGTCATTCAGCATCGCCCCCCATTCAGGTGTTGGCGGCTGTGCACCAAGGCCGATGTAGGACAATGATGAGATGAGCAGAATAATTTTGCCCAGATCAAGACTGGCCAGCACGAGCACATGACCTGCGATATGCGGAAGCAGATGTTTTCTCATGATACGACCGTCCGACAATCCGTTGGTGCGGGCGATCCGAATGTAATCCTTTTGTGACTCCGATAAAACCGTACTTCGAACGAGACGCGCATAGCTGACCCACTTTACGATCACGATGGCCAACACCAGATTACCGATTCCCGCGCCAAGCAGACCACTGAGCACAATAGCCACGATGGTATCAGGAAAAGCGAGGAAAGCATCGGCAATCCGCATGAACAGCCTATCGACCCAGCCACGTTTGTAACCAGCGATCAGACCAAACGGGATGCCGATCAGCAGTGCCGCACCGAGTGCCAGCAAGCTATAACCCATTGTTTGGCCGCCGCCAAGCAGCAGACGTGTCAGTACATCGCGGCCCAGATGGTCGGTGCCGAACGGATGGAGAGCACTTGCGCCCTGCAATCGTCCGCGCAGATCGGTTAAGGTGTGGTCATGTTTCAAGTATAAAAAAGTATATAAGGAGGCCGCGATGACTAGAAGTGCAAATAGCAAACCAACGATCGCCTGCCAGCTATGTTTTTTAGATTTTGTCGTTGGAATGGGCAGGGGAATGGTTTTCATCGGTGGGCCTCCTTTTCCTTGAGTTTCATTTCAGGATTCAAATAACGATACGACAGATCAACCGCCGTATTCACGAGGAATACCACGATAGCCATGATCAGAATGTAACCCTGGATCAGTGGATAATCACGCTGGCGGATCGCGTCCACCACGAGCTTGCCGATGCCCGGATAAGCGAACAACACTTCAATCACGACAACTCCGCCAATCAGGCTGCCAAGACTCACGCCGAATACCGTGATGACAGGTGGCAGACTATGCCGGAAGGCATGAAGCATGAAGATACGGCCTTCTGAGAGCCCTCTGGCTCGGGCGGACCGAACGAACTCCTGACTTAGTGAATCCAGCAGGCTTGAACGTAAAAGACGCACATAAACGCTGGAGATGGCAAGTCCCAGCGTCAGAGATGGCAGAATAAGCGATGTGAATCCATCCCGGCCCATGGTTGGCAGATTGCCAAAGCGTACGCCGAACATGTCGATCAGGATCAGACCCAGCCAGAAGCTTGGCACCGCCGCACCCACAATGGAGAGCATACGGCTGCCGCGGTCAATCCAACTGCCACGATGGAGCGCTGACAGTGAGCCTAGCGGGATCGCTATGACGAGCATAACCAGCAGCGCGCCAATCGTCAGCTCAGCTGTAGCCGGCAGTGCACGCATCAGGGTCTGCATGACAGGCTGGCCTGTCGAGTATGACACGCCGAAGTCGAGCCGAACGAAATCGAGTAACCAATTGCCGAACTGCACAGGAAGAGAATCGTTAAAGCCCATCTCCTCGCGTACAGCTTCAACCTGCTCCTGACTAACAGATAGTTCGTCTACGTTCAGGATCGTCAGCACGGGATCACCAGGAGCCAGACGAATGAACAGAAAGCTCACAAACATAATGAACAACAGAAAGATAAATACCTCAAGGAACTTCCGCAGCACAATGCGAAACATTACATCACATCCAGCTTATTGGTAATCATGTAATATTCACTGCGAGTGGTAACCCAGTTCTTGATCTTCTTGCCGTTATAGGCAACGATTGTACCTGGATGCAGCACGAATGAGTTCAGCACGTTATCATGCACGTAATTGGCTGCCTTCTCGGCAAGCTCTGCACGTTTTTCCGGTGCAACTGTGAGATTTAGCTCGTCAATGATTTTGGTCAATTCTGGATCTTCCGATCCGCTGAAGTTAAGAGCACCCTTCGGATGGTACGTTGCATTCAGGTAATAGCCTGCATCCCCACGCGGAGCCGTCAAATTACTGTATGTCGCAATATCCCAGTCGCGATTAGACGCCATGTAATCTTCCGGCGTGTCGATCTGACGGATCTGCACGTCGATACCGATCTTCTTGGCATCAGATTGGAACACTTGGGCGATTAGTGGCAGATCGGCACGAGCCGAATACGTCAGTAGCGTCAGCTGTAATGGTTTGCCGTCTTTGGTCATCACGCCGTTTTGCTGCGTGTACCCTGATTCGTTGAGATATTTTACAGCGACATCAGCTCCGGATTCCGTTGTTGTATCCGTATAGGTTGGTGCGAACGGTAGCGATGGCAGGAACGGTCCGATAGCAGCTTCACCGTAGCCGAGCAGGATTGTGTCCACGATACCCTGACGGTCAATCAGCGCGTCCAGCGCACGACGAACATTGAGGTCCTTCATACTCTCCCGCTGCATGTTCATCGTTAGCTGATGCACGCGGAACGTCGATGTGGACTCAACCTTCATGCCGTCCATCGCTTTGAGCGATTCGAGACTTTCGACTTCCGGACGGTATACGATATCAACCTGCCCAGATTTGAGCGCTAGTGTACGGGCATTGGCATCTTCATTGAATGAGAACGTGATGGAATCCAGAGGCGATGCTCCGTCCCAATATTCATCATAGCGAACCAGTTGCAGCTTGCTGCCTGGGGTAAAAGAGGTCAACTTGAACGGGCCCGTACCAATGGGCTTGTTCACAATGTCCGGCTCACTCACGTCGATAATCGCCGTGTTGGGATTCACCAGT
Organism: Paenibacillus polymyxa; assembly: GCF_018614975.1. Lineage (GTDB taxonomy): Bacteria > Bacillota > Bacilli > Paenibacillales > Paenibacillaceae > Paenibacillus > Paenibacillus polymyxa_E. The sequence continues at coordinate 15,612 of NZ_JAGGNR010000015.1, forward strand.
TCCGAAGCGAACTCCGGGAATGGCTGAGTTGTGGTAATCTCCAGCTTGTCGCCCTCGGCTTCAATCGTATGGATCTTCAGCGCGTTCTGGATGGCTACATTCTCTTCCAGTGCCCGCTCAAGGGATGCCTTAACGGATTCGCCTGTCATCGGCTTGCCATTCTGGAAGGTCACATCATCTCGCAGATCGATCGTCCAATGCTGTCCGTCTTCACTCTCCCAGCTCTCGGCGAGCCATGGAGCAACCGTCAGATTCTCTTCATCGAGACGAACCAGCGTTTCCGTAATGCCCGCGCGCAGCGGCACATAGCTGGAATCCACATGTGGATCTAGCGAACTGGTGGAGAAGTTATATAGGAAGTGAACATTTTTATTATCGGTGGATGGTTGCGCAGCGGGACTGGACTCAGATGATCCGCAGGCGCTCAACAGTCCAGCACTCAAGGCCAAGGAGACCAGCGCTAGCAGTGGCGTCTTTTTATTCAAGGTAATGCCCCTCTCTCTTAATCGTAATCATTATGATCTAAACAATGAGTATTATCATATCGTAATGATTACGTTTTGACAAGAGTTATCTTGGTGGTGAAACGAGAAAAAATCCGACTCTCAGATGAGAGCGGATTCTTCAAGTTTTTTGTTACATATGAGGGTGTTATTATGGTTTATTCCTGTTGCGCTAATTGTGTAAAAAGAGAGATTAATATAAAGTTACATGCCCTTCCAGAGAATGTGACCTAGCCCCTACCTTCATTAGTGCATAAGGTTTAAATCTTACCTAGAATATATAGAGTACCGTGTCTTCATTAATAAATGCATTAGGCAACACTTTTTGTAGATTCTCAATTCTCCCCTTCATATACTCTAAATCATTTCCATCCAAATTTTTTATTGACCATTCCTTCAAAAGCGCTAACTCAACTATTGCAGCTTCTAATTGGCTATAATTTATCTCAGATCCATCTTGAATAATTGTTATTCCTAATTCATGTATTGCTTTCTCCCAATGTTCTTCATAGAAATCTTGAGTTGATATATTCTCACTGAGTGTCAGCTCTGAATTCCGATCATTGATGTCACCGTTATATCTAAATAGACCTATGGACATTATTCTTTCCCTCCAAATTCAGCTGAAAAATTGTAATCCGGATATTTAGTTTTTAAGTTATTTAGTTCATTTTGAACTGCCGACCTTAACTTTGGAGTATCTGCATCAATTCTGAACACATACTTTCTAATGTTCGTTATATCCTCAAATAAGGGAACATCTTGAGAAACAGAACTGGACAGTTTCACTTCCGTTTGTTGAAGGGCTGTTATTCTGTTTGAACCCTTTTTAAATATCTGTTTAAGTGCCCATTGTTCTTCAGTTTGCGGAACATTGGGGTTATCCATGTACAATTTCTTCGCCGACTTATCCTCATATATTATTTTGTTTTTTAAATCTACCTCGTCAATTTCACTATTTAACTTACCATGAATGTTAACCTCTTTATAAGACTCTTGCTTAACTGGAATTGGAGAAGATGGTCCTACCACTTTGCTATTCTTAGCCTTAGCAGCCTCAATATGCTGCTTAATCTTCGCCACAGCTGGACTAGAAGCAGGCAATCGATAAGGCCCTTTACCACCCGGCATACTCCCACGAACCATCTGAATGGCCATGAAAATTTGACTAAACTTTAGAGAGGTCACCATCATCTGAGCATACTTATCCGATACAGGCTCTCCCGTCGTAGGATGAATCCCCATCTCAAATGCCTTGATCTGTAACGCAAAAATATCTTCTCCAGGCGGTTCAACGTTCACAGCTTGCATGCGATTAAAGTCCAGATTTCCCTGATCCCGCTGATAAGCCTGAAGAGCAGCCTGATCCGCAACACCATTCTCGTTGACAGGCATCCATACCCACTTACCAAACATATTGACTTGCGCCATCCGATAGCCCTTATCACCCGAACCTGAATCACCTGTTGATTTGGTCATCATAGCTACGGCACCGACTGCTCCAAACGCACCACCCAAACTTACCTTCTGAGCATCTGCATCTTGGAAACGCGTGGCGATATCCTTCAATTCCTTGGATGTATTCACCATACTCTCCAGCGCTTTATCCAGTATAGGTCGTGACTGCTCGAACTCATAGTAAAATCGCTCCTGCGTCGCACCCATCCACATCATCTGAACAAACATGATCTGTCTCGTCAGGTCACTTCGTATACTCTCTAACTGTTGTCTGGCTTGATCCACCTGATTCGATACGTGATGTAGTTGTTCAGGGGTAACTTTGATTGTACTCATACGTTTCTCCGCTCATTCGAAATAGGATTATCCTATGTTAGCAGAAGTGTGATATGTAAACTATCCGGCTAACATCCTGATTTCACCATGATAAAAACACAAGCTGTGCTCCTCATCAGTGCTATGGTCCTATATGCATATACCCACTTCAAGGCATATCCTACCAGTTTCAGTAAATACCTCTCCTACTTCATTTCCTCCAACATCACCCGATACCGTCCAATCTGCTCCTCTGTCGCCTCTTCCCGCAATGATTCCAACAATGCTGTGCACCTTATAAAAAACCGATCCAAACCAAGCTTATCCGCTAACCGAATCGCCTGCAAAATGAACTCCACTGCCTCCTGCGGTCTTCCCATCCACTGTTCATACAAAGCCCGCTGATAACAGTAATGGTACATATCATCGTTGTTTGAAGAATTCATTTCTGTGCCATCGCCCTGTATCTGATCCTCGAACACATGTAAAAGCCGATCAATCTGCCACCTATGCCTCACTGCTGCTTCCGTAATCACTTTCAGACCTGCCAAACCTTCCTCCGGATGCTCAGGCAAAAAGTTCATAAACTCCTCCAGCAGTTCCTCCTGACCGGCTTCAATCTCAAGAGCATACCGATTCACCCGTGCCTTATGCCTGAACTCCTGTACCACCTGCATACCTACCTCATCCAGATCCTCCATCCACCCTAGTTCTGCATATTGATCGATACATGCCCTCGCCTGATCTACCTGCCCCATCTTCTGGTGAGCCATCCCCTGCATTAAATGACTGAACCCGTAATAATAGACTAACGGACGCTCGATGTGTATATGTGGCGCAGGCACTCCCTTTGAGTGATACTCCTGCCGCTCTTCATGGATGGACTGAACACATTGATATAACATGTCCGCCCTCTCCATCACCTTGTTCCAATTTTCAAAAGCCACAGCCATGTCCAACATTTCAACAATGATGTCCGGTTTGAGTGATCTTAGGATAGATTTACGCAAAGAGAAGGCCCCCCTTAATTATCCATTTTCTTATAATTGTATAGATAAATCAAAAAAAGATCAATCTAAATTGTACTTATAAGTACTTTTATTTAGCTATACAGTTTGCACATATTAGTCTGTAAGGATTCTATAACCTCTTCTAATCTTAAGTGGAGGTGATCAAATGAGTTTACCAGAGGACGTAGGAAATCGAATACGTGAGTTAAGGAAGGCAAAAGGCTGGACTCAGGAACAACTGGCAGAAGCTGCAGGTCTTCATTACAGCTATATTGGTGGAGTTGAACGGGGAGATCGTAACATTTCTTTGGAGACTCTTGAGAAAATAATGAATGGATTGCAGGTCACTGCTGAAGAAATCTTTAAATTTAAAGAAGACTCTGAGTACAAAAGAGCCTTAGATGAACATATAACTTTAATAAGCGGCAAAAGTACAGATACAATCGTATCATTGACCAAAATTAGCAAAGAAGTTTTAAATGCTATCGAAAAATCACATAAAAATTCCGATTAAATATATCTGTATCAACATCATTCTTTAATACAAAAAAAGAGTGGAGCACGTCTCCACTCTTCTCTTATTTCTCTTTTCAAACAACTCCCCGCTCAAACGCCGCAAACTCAATCCGATTACGCCCATTCTGCTTCGCCTGATACAACGCCTTATCCACCGCAGCGAATAGCTGAGTCAAATACCCCTCCGGATTTTCCGGTACATGCTCCACTTCAAAGTTCTCAAAGGAAAGAATTCCAATACTAATCGTAATCGACACCTGCATAATCTCGTGATCCACCATGATGTGGTTGGACTCCACAGCTGTTCTCACGCGCTCCGCGATTTGGTTCGCCAAGTCATGCTCCGTATGCGGAAGGTAGATCATGAACTCCTCCCCGCCATAACGCGTCAGGATATCGGTACTGCGAATGGATTGTTTGAGCGTCTCAGCCGTGCGAACGAGCACTTCATCACCGATGACATGTCCGTAGCGATCATTGATCGCTTTGAAGTAGTCGATATCAAGCAGCAGGAGTGAGAATGGGGTTTTGTATTGAATATTGGTAATGACCTCGTGATTCAGATGTTGGGTCAGATAACGACGGTTGTAACAGTTGGTTAAACTGTCCGTCAGCGCGAGCTCCTCCAGTTTGCGATTGGCCTCGGATAACTCCTGACGGATCAAGTCTAGCGCCTGGTTTCGCTCCTGAAGCGTTACGTTCTGGCGATTCATCTCTTTCACGTAGAAGCGCTCCTGCGAGACATCCTGGAACGTAAGGATATGACCGATCGGCACAAAAGCCGAATCCACAATCGGAGAAGATTGCAGGATATAGTGCCGGATGTTATTGTCCCGTTCCACGATCACTTCAATATGGGAGAGGGTATTTTCTTTTTTCTTATAGTGATTCACGAACTCCCGACAGCTGCCCACAACATGAACAGACTCTAGGAAGGCTTCCATATCAAAACAATCCCCCACATGCAGATCCATAAAGGATCGTGAGGCTTTGTTCGCTTCAACAATGACTTCATTCTCATCCAGTACCAGGATGCCATATGGAATGGTATTGATCACGTCCTCATGCGCGATGGAGACCAGATCGAACACATTGTATCTTTTGATCACATAGACGAAGAAGAGATCCGACAGAAAGATCCCCAGCGAAGTCATGCCAGGAATGATCGGCAACCAGCGGGCTAGCACAACATTCAGGATCGCATCAATCGTTGCAAAGACAGCCAAGACCAAGATGCCCCACAGGGTAATTCTCACCTGTTTTTTGATCATGGCAGACGTCTGCGAAGAATACACCGCTCGGAACAGAACGACGAGAGACGCCAAGAAATAGCTCACCAGAATAACCATCACAACCCAGAACCAAGGACCGTAAGCCCGCTCGATGTACCCGCCTTCCAGTGGAATGACGAACTCATTCCATGGATTTGCGACCACACCTATAGCCCCGATCACCGCTGGGACAAATAGCAAGAAGGTTCCTTTTGCACTCAAACGCTCTGAATAACCGGTAATGAAAATCGTCAGTAGAAGCCACCCGCTCCCAAGCAAGGAGACCGCGACGAAAGATAACATAACATAGAACAACTGCAGACCGGAATCATCCGTGAGCGTACTCGCAAATTGACAGAACGGCCACAGCATCATCAACCCGTGAAACAAAAAGTACACCTTATGTAAGTTCGTAATTCTAACCGTAGTAAACACATATACACCTACACCGAACAATAGGACAAATAAAAAGAGATCATACCATACTAAAGGGTTCACGAATCTTCTCCTTCTTAGATGCTACAATGACAACGTGGTTGTTCATGATTCTAAGTGATACGTATATAAAACTTCAATAAACACCTATACAATATTGCTACGCCAAACTTATTGGTTAATTTAACCATATCTTATCACACCACCATAAGGGTGAGTAGCCCATACACTGGAAGTCCGACCAACCTCTGATCGAAATGCTGATCTATTTCTGATTATTTATGAATGCTTTTAAAGGTTTAGAGTACAAACAGGAGAGGAAGATCATCTATTCCGGAGATATATGGACATTGTCATGTAATTCATATTGAGCCATCCGACTATCGGACGGCCCTTATATCATTCGGTTACCGCATGTAGAGGGAGATTGTCCGTGAATAGATCGGGGTTATCCTTCAGCATCTCCGTAATTACCTTTGCGGTCTTAGCCGCATCACACACTCTTACGACCGCATCACCGAGCTTTCCTTTACGCATCGCACCTTCGCGAACCAATACCTCATCTACTTTCCAGAAATGCTCCGACCACGGCAACCCACAATGTCTGCGGGATGGTACTGAAATCTGGCTTCCATCTGGTAAAACCGTATACAGCATCTCATGCTCGTCCGTCATTCTGCCAGGGATGTCTACCCACTCTTCGACCCCATGGATAAATGTATTCCGCTTCAAATCAACGCCTACTAACAAGATCGTCGCTTTCTGATCTAGCAGCTTCCCCCAGGCTGAACCTCTCGCACATGGTGTATCGAAGAGATGATCGTCCTTCGTAAACGCCTCTGCGTCCCTTCCCAGTGCCGCTACCGAATGCGTAGGGTGCCAGGAACGAACGACGCCCGGACGTTTACGAAAAAGTTCAGGAAGAATACCAACACAACAGGAAGAAGTTTCCACGTGGAACACTGGGTTATCCGCATTAATGGTAGACCATGTATGCGTGGGAAGCACCAGCAATCCCTCTTTCATATAGTCGCTAAAGGCATCCAACACCGTGTCTGCTCCACCTTCAACCTCGCCTATACTTTTCATGGAAGAGTGAATGAGCAACGTGCCTTGCCTATCCATACCGAGCAGCTCTAGGTGCTGCATCAAGCTTTCTTTTGTATACATGTCCTTCCTCCTTCACTTCTTATCCCTTTTTCGATGAAAAAGCAAATCCTTGCTCAGCTTCACATCATGCTTCTCAGCATAACAAACAAATGGCCGAGGGTTAACCCCCGGCCACAGAGAAAAAAATTGGTTGAGTTCAAGCAGTAGCTGCCAATCCACTTTTACTTAATAATAACGTACTCCAGATTCACCAGCTTCGCATACGTTACGATCTGATCTGTAGTCAGGTTCAAGGATACAACCGTATGGTGACCACCACCATTTTCGATCCATGCTTTCACTCCATCTTGGAAGTTAGGCTTCACGCTCCACAGAACACGTGCTACCGGCAGGTTAGGCGCTGGAACGGTTGGTTCAAATGCGGATACTTCGTTGATCAGCAGTTTGTAATGTGTACCGAAGTCTGCCATGGATACCACGACACCTTCGCCTGCTTTGCCGTCGAATACGAGACGTGCCGGATCTTCACGATCGCCAATGCCCAGTGGGGATACGATGATTCTCGGTTTGGTGCTGGCAAGCGTCGGATCTACTTCAAGCATGTGAGATTGCAGGATCGCTTCCTGTCCTGCAGCCATCTCGTATGTGTAATCTTCCATGAAACCTGTGTTCTCGTTATGGGCCATGATTTTCAGCAAGCGATCCAGCGCAGCTGTTTTCCAGTCACCCTCACCGGCAAATCCGTACCCTTGAGCCATCAGGCGTTGTACAGCCAGACCCGGAAGTTGTTTCATGCCATGCAGATCTTCGAAGTTTGTAGTGAAGGCACTGTACCCACCTTCGTCCAGGAAACGTTTGATCGCAATTTCATAACTCGCTTGCACACGTACACTGGCTTCCCAAGCTTCCTTGCTGTTCGTGCCATAATCGAATTCGTAGAGGTCTCCATACTGAGCAATCAAATCATCGATTTCCTGCTCTGTCACAGCGTTCACATATTGTACGAGGTCGCCAATGCCGAAGTAATCAACCGTCCATCCGAATTGGATCTGCGCTTCCACTTTATCACCTTCGGTTACGCCCACGTTACGCATGTTATCACCGAAGCGCGCTACTTTGATGTTAAAGCTTTCATTATAAGCTACCGCTACGTCCATCCAGTCTGCAACTTGCTGTTGCACTTCTGGGCGCTCCCAGTAGCCAACAACGATTTTATTTTGTTTTCTCAGACGAGCATTAATGAAGCCATATTCGCGGTCACCATGTGCCGCTTGGTTCAAGTTCATGAAGTCCATGTCGATGGTTGCCCACGGAATGCTTTCGTTGAATTGGGTTGCCAAGTGCAGCAAAGGTTTTTGCAGCAATTTCGTACCACGAATCCACATTTTCGCCGGGGAGAAGGTATGCATCCACGTAATGACACCCGCTACTTCGTCGCGATAATTGACTTCTTTCATGATGCTTGTGATTTTATCTGCGGTTACCGCCAGATCCTGCAATACAAGCGGGTACGGCAGTACGCCGCTGGCATTAAGGGCATCCGTGATTTTCTGTGCGTTGGCTTTGACTTCACCCAGTGCTTCTTCTCCGTACAAGTGCTGTGAACCGACCACAAACCAGAATTCTTTTGCTGCTGACATATAATCATCCTCATTTCATTATTTTATAGTTGAACAAATGGGTTACACTTACCACTCCGATTGCAGTACCATCTTCCGATCGCTGGTTATCCCCGGATTTCTTTGATCAATTTTAATAAGGGTGAAATCCGGTTATAAAGGCGAGCGCTTCGCTTCTACAGATTGGTACTGCACTCTCCGTTATCGTGTAAAAGTTTTATACAACTTCGTTGGCAGTAGTAGCACAAGACCTATTCGATTGGATTAGTGTCATCCGATCGATACACAAACTAATTACTTCTGTCCGTAATACGCGTCTTTGCCGTGTTTTCGCAGATAGTGTTTATCCAAAATGCCTTGTGGCAGTTCCTTCGCAAAGTTATTCAATTGCCGCGCGTACAGGTTCATTTTGCATACTTCCTCCAGCACGACACTGTTCACCACCGCAGACTTGGCATCTTTCCCCCACGTAAACGGTGCATGACCATGGAGCAGTACAGCCGGAACTGCCATAACATCAATCCCACGCTGTTCAAACGTTTCAATAATGACGCGCCCCGTCTCCGCTTCGTATCCACGATCCACCTCTTCCTGATTCAGGAAACGTGCACAAGGCACCGCACCATAGAACGTGTCCGCATGTGTGGTTCCCATTACAGGTACGTCCAGTCCGGCTTGTGCCCAGATGGTCGCCCACGTGGAATGTGTGTGCACAATACCGCCAATCTCCGAGTAATGCTTATATAGTACGGCATGTGTTGCGGTGTCCGAGGAAGGTCTCATCTCACCCTCCACCACGTTACCGTCCAGATCAACCACAACCATGTCGCTTGCTTTCATCACATCGTAGCTAACGCCACTTGGTTTGATCACGAACAGACCGCTTTCCCGATCGATTGCGCTGACATTACCCCATGTGAATTTTACAAGTCCGTGCTTTGGCAGTTCCAGATTCGCCTGGAATACCTCTTCCTTCAGTTGTTCTAACATGTTATTCCCTCCCGTTCTCTAAAAGTGCGTGTTCAAAAAGTCGGTTTTCAGTACCGAGAAGATGGGATGAAGCTAGAAATGGAGTAGCGGAGCGTAGATAGAGCTACGTGAGCAACGGACATTTCAGCTGAATTCCATATTCGATGTTGATGATGCCACTAGGCATCCTTCGTAATCAAAAGCGGTCTTTTTGAACATTCTCTACCAGATGATCTACAGCTGCCTGCTCAATTGTGAGCCCATTCCGGTAGCGCTCGATAAATGCTTCAAACCCTTTCACATCCGATGCATCCGGCGCCACTTCGACACCCTCAACATCCTTAAAGACCTTCTGCTCCAGGAACACATCCAGGCTCTCCTCTTGATCCTTGTTGATCATGTACGAAGCCAGAAGCGCCATGCCCCATGCGCCGCCTTCACCAGCGGTAGACATTACCGACACCGGTACGTTCATCGCAGCAGCTACAATCCGTTGTCCGACGACAGGGGTCTTGAACAGGCCACCGTGAGCCAAAATGCTGTCAATGGCTACATTCTCTTCCTCCGTCAAAATGTCCATACCCAGCTTGAGTGCACCGAAGGCACTGAACAGATGTGTCCGCATGAAGTTTGCCAGATTGAAGTTGCTTTCCGGAGAGCGGACGAACAATGGACGGCCTTTCTCAAGTCCCGTAATATTCTCACCTGAGTAGTAGCCATAGCTGAGCAAACCACCACCATCAGGGTCTGCCTCCAAAGCCTTGTTAAACAACACGCTAAACAACTTGCCGTTATCCACTTCATATCCCATCGCTTGGGAAAATTCACGGAACAGTCCAACCCATGCGTTGATATCACTGGAACAGTTGTTGGCATGCACCATCCCTACTGGGCTACCATCCGGCGTGGTGACCATATCGATCTCGGGATACACTTTGGATAATTCCTTCTCGAGTACAATCATCGCAAATACGGATGTCCCAACGGAGATGTTCCCCGTACGTTTTCTCACGCTATTCGTTGCTACCATACCCGTTCCGGCATCGCCTTCTGGCGGGCAGAGCGGAATGCCTGCTTGCAGATCTTGCGAAGGGTCGAGCAACTTGGCTCCCGCTTCCGTCAATGCACCTGCATTCTCACCAGCGAGATATACCTTGGGAAGAAGGTCCTCGACCTTCCACGGATAACCTTTGCCTGCGATCTGTTCATCGAACTGTTGGATCATGGATGGGTGGTAATTATGTGTAGACTCGTCAATTGGGAAAATGCCTGAAGCATCGCCGATCCCAATCGCCTTATTGCCCGTTAGCAACCAGTGGATGTATCCAGCCAAGGTTGTCAGGTGATCGATCTGTGGCACATGTGCCTCTTCGTTCAAAATCGCTTGGTACAAGTGAGCGATGCTCCAGCGTTCCGGAATATTGAATTGCAGAAGATTTGTTAGCTCTCTTGCAGCTGCTCCCGTTGTAGCATTACGCCAAGTACGGAAAGGTACCAGCAGTTCGCCAGCCTCATCCAATGCGATATATCCATGCATCATGGCCGAGAATCCGATAGAACCGACCTTACGCAGCGTAATTCCGTATTTCTGTTCCACATCTTGCTTCATCTCACGATAAGCCGTCTGCAGACCTGTGATGATATCCTCCTGGTTGTACGTCCAATATCCATCTTTCAGGAGGTTCTCCCATTCATAACTGCCTGATGCGATGGTCTCAAAACGCTCGTCAATCAACACCGCCTTAATCCGCGTTGATCCAAATTCAATTCCGAGCGAAGTAGCGCCCTTGGTAATGGCTTCTTTCAAGTCCAATTGACTCATAATCACGTGTATCCCCTCTCCGGTCGCGATTTCACATCCTATAGGATGATATATAAAAGGTGAAGCTTCTACTTACAGCGATGGCTGATGATGTATTTATGAATTTTGTCTAGATACTTCCTGTTGTGTTATCAAAGAATGCGCTTTCCTTTTCTGACAGCCTTAGTATATTTTTTGTACGTACATTTGTCAATCATATATAATAGTTATACTTACAAAGGGCACATAATGTGCTCTATTTGATCATTAAAAGGGCTTAAACGTCTCTAAAATGGCTATGCTGTAAGGTACACCTCCATGCAAAAAGACTGGATATGTACGGCTCATTTTGAAAAATGTTCGGTTTTATTTTCATCCCGTCTGAATCATGCTAAAATATGTACGTACAACTATCTGAACAACAACGTTGATATAGATGAGTAACGATGAAAGAAGTGGACTACGTGAAGCCAAAATACCAGGTCATCATTGATGATATAAAGAGTCATATCCTTTCGGGGACATATAGCATAGGCGAACAGATCCCAACCGAGCTGGCATTACAGGAAAGCTACACCGTAAGTCGCCAGACGGTGCGGAAGGCTATTTTGGAGTTATCAAACGAAGGGTTTTTACGAAGCGAAAAGGGTTCAGGCACTTACGTTAGCAACCAGTATCGATCACGATCAGGCGGCAATACGTCAAAGAAAACGATCGGTGTGATTACAACATACATCTCGGATTACATCTTTCCTTCCATTATCCGCGGTATTGAGAGTCGTCTGAATGAGGACAACTACTCGTTACTGCTCGCCAGCACCAATAATGATGTGGCACAGGAGAAAAAAGCACTCGAAATGATGCTCTCCTACGGTGTGGATGGCCTGATTGTCGAACCGACCAAAAGTAATCTCTACAATCCTAACATTGCATACTACCTATCGTTCAAAGAGCAGGATGTGCCATTTACGATGATTAATGCGTTCTATGAGGAGCTGGAGGTTCCGTTCTTCTGCCTGGATGACGTGCAGTCCAGTTATCTTGCCACACGGGAATTGATCGCCAAAGGCCACACCCAGATCGGCATTATTGCCAAAATGGATGATCTACAAGGCAAGTACCGAATGAAGGGGTACATCAAGGCGCTGGGTGAAGCGAAGTTACGGTTCCATCCTGATCAAGTGCTTTCTTTTGATACCGCATCGAAACCGGAGTTATCCTCTAATGTAGCCACGTATCTGGACGAAAACAGGGATTCGCTCACCGCGATTGTCTGTTACAACGATGAGGTGGGACTGGAGGTTGTGAACGCCTGCAGGCAACTGGGCATCTCGATCCCGGATGAGTTATCCATCATTGGACAAGACAATTCGTACATCGCCAAGAACGCCAACATCCGGCTTACAACGCTAACCCATCCCCAAGAGCAGATGGGCCGTGATGCTGCCGACTGGGTGATCAAGAATCTGCAAGGCAAAAAGGATCTGCCGAGGAACACCTACTATCAGCCGGTGCTGGTTGAGGGAGAGACGGTGAAGGAGATCGAAGTGGAATAAACGAACCAGCTCAGCCACAGAATTATATAGGTATAGCCGCTGAAGATTAACAGGTTTTGAATGTGAATTGAGTTTGATATATTACCAAGTGACTGTTTATTTTCGTTTTCTTCTTGGCAATAATGATAGGACTCATGATATGTTCAGAGCTTATTAATTCAGAAGGAAATGGCGGGTACCTTGGTGTGGAAATCATGGAAATAGTGAAAGATAGTTTGCTGGTTGCAGGAAGGATTTTTACGATTTTCCCTCTCTTGCTCATTGTAGGTATGTTCATGGGCAAACGATCCGTTGGGGAACTGCCTGTGTTCGACTTTCTGGTCGTCCTTAGTTTGGGAGCTGTTGTAGGTGCTGATATTGCTGATCCCAAAATTGAGCATATCCATACCGCGGTGGCGATCATATTAATCGGTCTTACACAGCGGCTCGTTTCTGTTCTGACGATTAAATGGAGAAAATTTGGAAACCTTATCACATTTGAACCAACTGTTGTTGTAAGTCAAGGCCAGCTCATTGTCCCCAACCTGATAAAAGTAAAATATTCGGTGGACAACATTCTTCAAATGCTGCGTGAACGAGATATATTTCATCTAGGCGATGTTGATTTCGCCATACTGGAGGCTAACGGCAAGCTGACCGTTTATAAAAAAGAATCAAAATCTGCTCCCTCTCTTGAAGATTTGGGCCTGGTCAAGCAAAAGAAGAGCGCCTCCTACCCTTTGATCATAGAAGGGAAAGTATATGAAGACACCCTGGCCTATGTTCAAAAGGATACCACATGGCTTGCATCCCAACTTCAAACACGAGGACTACGTCAGGACGACATCTTTTTTGCATCTGTAGATGACAACGGTGAGCTGTATATCTCAGAGAAGCATTCATCTGCGAAGCTTCCCCCTATTCATCATTGAATGAACACAGTGTGGAATCCACTCCTCATCACGAGTCGCCGAATATCCTATTTCCTGCAGCATGACAAATAGTCGCACAGACCTTGGTCCATACGACTTAATTGGTTTAATCTACCTTCGGCATTGCTACTTCCAGAGCTCTTCGGCAATTTCCTTAATGAAGGCAAGCTTGCGCCACTGTTGTTCCTCAGTCAGATGGTTGCCTTCTTCCGTGGAAGCGAAGCCGCATTGCGGGCTCAGGCAGATTCGATCCAGATCAACATATTGTTTGGCTTCCTCAATCCGTTTCAGAATATCTTCCTTGTTCTCCAACTCTCCGAATTTGGAAGAGAAGAGGCCAAGTACAACCTGCTGATTATCCTTCAGGAAACGAAGTGGCTTGAAATCACCTGCCCGTTCCGTATCAAACTCCAGATAGAATCCAGAGTAGTTATCGATACTCAGAAGTGTCTGCGCAATTGGCTCGTAACCCCCACCAACCCCTGCAAATGTCGAAACATAATTACCGCGGCAGACATGAGTGGTTACCACGAGGTCTTCCGGCAGGCCAGATACCACATCTTCGTTCAGTTTTGCGAGTTCGTTTGCGTACTCTTCCACATTAACGCCAATCTGCTCCATCACTGTGATGAACTGTTGGTCACACAATGCACCCCACGTGCAATCATCAATCTGGATGCTGCGGCAGCCGGCTTCATAGAAGGCCAGGATGGATGCTTTGTACGCCCCAGCAATGTCTGAGAGAAGCTCTTGGCGGTTTGGATAGATGGCCTGTGTGCTTTCCTTATTATCCGCCCGGTCCAATTCGAATAGGAACTGTGCAGCTGCCGGGATGGATTGACGGGCAACAACGTCTTCCCCAGCGGCTTCTTTCAAGAAGGCGTAATGCGCTACAAATGGATGACTGCTGTAGCTGATTTTGCCGCTCAGACGAGCTGTTTCCGGTCTGGATGTCGCACCGTTGAATCGGTAGCCTTCCTCAATGATTGTCCGCTCAACACCATCTAGTCCCCAGAAAAAGTCCAGATGCCACCAAGAGCGGCGGAATTCGCCGTCCGTTACAGCCTGAAGGCCAACCTCTTTTTGTTTCTGTACAAGTTTCACAATCTCGGCATTCTCCACTTCGTTCAACTGTTCCGTGGTAATTTCGCCGTTCTGGTATTTTAATCGGGCATCCTTCAACACACTTGGGCGCAGGAAACTGCCCACAATATCATATCGAAATGGAGTGACGGTTCGTTGTTTAGGCTTGGTTTGTACGCTCATAGTTTAATCTCCCCGTTTATTATTATAGAATTAAATATAACATATCCGATCGGAATAACTGTTCTACGAAAGAGTAATAGCCCGCTATAGGTATTAGCTATAGCGGGCTATTTTAAGCGGACTCTATATAGAAGTCATGTATTCCATCTGACCAGACCGGATATCCGGAACAGGGTCTCACCATCTATGTTCTCAAGTCAACGTAAGAACAATCTGATCCCCGGAACGGGAGATTTTGTAGATCCCTTCCTGCATGTCGATGCCATAATGTTTTTTCAGCAAATACTTCGCATTGAGGTCTGTCTCTACAACAACCAGATAATCGTAGCCGCTCAACAGGTTGTCCATATTGTCCTCATAGAACAACACAATCCCGTCCACATGAGGAGCATACAAGAAATACTTCCCTACATATTGCATGTAATAGTTCGTGACCTGCTGGTCCCTATCTGAAGCGTAGAAGAGATATCTGTTGTTATCCTCTTGCCCACCTGGGTACCACCGATCACCAGTAACCGCATGAATCTTGTACGGGAGCGTTGTATCATAGCTTTGGGCAATAGACACGATACCATTATATTCGGATAAAAGGATGGTGGCCGCAACCGCCATACAGCCGATAATGCCTTTCTGATAATGACCTTTTGTCTCAACTGTCTTAAAGGATTGATAATCTGGTACTTCACCAATCCGATAGTGGAATGATCGCTCCAAGTCGATCGCAGCGCACAACACCAGCCCACCGGCGAATAGCACCACGATACTCGATGCATAACGCTCAAATCCAGCCAGGACAATTGCTTCATCCAATGGCATGGAGAAGAGATACAACGCCAGAATACCCGCATAATACAGTAACAGAACAACGTCCAACGCAATTAATGCTTTCCACAAGTTCCACTTCTTCTTGAGCACAACAACGGCAAATACCGAAGCTCCGATCGCGATAAGCTGGAAAAGTACAATTCCGAGCACAGGCCTGGACGTGATATCTATGCTTGATTTCAGGAAGAGCGTCAGGATCTCCCATTTCTGTTCTCCTGTCTTGCCAGCTTGGATCACCGAGGCTGTTCCCTCGAACTTGTTATCAATCCCTTGGAATACCGTCGCCATTCGCCAGCTCCAGCCGAAATATGGAATCAGCGCACCGCAGATCGTGCCCACCACAGCAAGCGCCGTTTTCCAACTGAACTTTTGCCCGTGCTTTAGCCATGTATATACCAGGAAGATGAGGCCGATGGCTGCAAAAATAACCCCTGTGCTTTTGATGATCGTCAGCAACCCGGCAAGCGGAAGAACAATAATACATGCCTTTTTGATCTCATTACGATACTGGTACACAACAGCCAGGATGGCGAGCGCGTAGATCGGAAGCAAGAAATCCACGAGCAGATTGGTGATCCGAATCGTAAGATTGAAAAACGAAATTGTAGATAACCCGAGTCCGAGAAAAGCGTACAGAAGAAAGCGTTTCTTCTCCGAAACAATGCCAAACATGGCATAAAAACAGGAAAAGATAAGCAATCCCTGTGCCAAGAGCATTACGGACTGGGAGTGCCCCATGAAACGACAGACATAATAAATAAATGACGAAGTCCCGAGCGGATAGTTTTTAAAATCAATCAGGTCGGAGTCTGGCGTCGGAAAGGCATCTGTACTGAGCATCTGCTTCAATACGATAGCCCAGTGGGAGAAATTATCGTAATGTGTTAATTGGTTCTGAAAGAGTACCAGCAAGAAAACAAAAGTCCCTGCAAGGAATGAAAATTGGAATATGGAAAAGGACATGCGAAAAGATATACCTTGGCGCAAGGCGCCGACTACACTGCCTCTGTACAGCACCAACCCTATAATCAATACGATAACGCTGCCTAAAAAGAGCTGCCCTGCCAAACCACTCAGAAAAACAATGCAGGCAATCGAGGAAAACACAAATACAGGGATGAACTCCCAACGTAGTGATAGTGCCTTCCGTACAAACTGCATATAACCAAGAAAGGAGAATATCAATAAAACTCCCATCACAAAATGAAGCACAATGAGCATCTCTATCTCTCCTAACCCTCTCTGGTGGAACGATCGGAATGTGGGTGAATCAAATCCGTCAGCAATTGGTCGATCAGGCCCTTCTCCACAATATCATCGATATTCTCCACCGAGAGAAGCACTTCGCGCTCACGGGCTGTCGTTTTTCCCGTATGTTGCAAAATGACTTCAATATTACTCTTCGTATAAAAAGTAACGACCGCTCCTGCCGCAATATCACCATGAAATCCCGTCGCGGAGAAGAAACGATAATTGAAGCTGCGCAGCGTACAGCTGTCATCATTGGTGAAATGAACTGGAAGCTGAAGGGATAGCCGCGGCATTTTTCGCTGATCCGATCTGGGTTGAACAATCCGTTTTTTTACATTGCGTAACATATCGTCATAAGCCGTATCCCACAGATTCATCTGCTCTGGCAATGAGTGTTTACGGTCGTAGATGATTTGCATGTATTGACGGTTATCATTCTCATCAATCGGCTGAACCGTTGCGGAGTAACGCCAGCCCTCTCCATCCTGTTTCACATAAACGATGACTGCATCGAGGTTGGCCTCATATCGCTCGGTTTTGACAACCAGTGAGATGATCTTCTGCTCAGCCAAATAAATGGGATAAGGAACATAGAAGGCAATACCTTGTTCAGATACATCAACCGTCTTGGCCTGATATCGCAGATTGTTGGCTTGGTCGTGAATCGTGACATCTTCCTGCGCCCGAATCCGTTCTGTCTCCCGATACGCACGGCGGCCGATCATGAAGAACAGGGCGTAACACAGCGCAATCATGTTATGAATTAGCCAGAAAATAATGATACTGCTGAAGAACAGCGCAATGCCGTACTTGCCATTGACATACCGAATCACGGCTGCAATGGATAGCAACAGCAAGAAGATATGCGGAAGTGCATATAAAAGAGCAGACATCCATTGTCGACCACTTGCTCTGCTTTTGTTGGTAACCTTGAATTTCTTCTCACGAATTCCCAGCGTCTCCAGGAGAACCGGCCAGATCAAATAAGGCATGAATATCGTATCGATAACCTGACTCCATCGCTGATTCCGAATATTGCTGGACAGATATCGCATGGATACACTATAGAAGAAATAAGATGGAAGCCAGAATATTAAGATTTGCCAGAAGGTTGTGTTAACAATCTGGAAGTCGAACAACGCAAATAAAATAGGTGCCAAAATGAAAATCAAGCGGTTAAAGAAGGACCACCAGTATAAGAAACTGCTTAAGTAGGTCACTCTCGTCCAGAAAGGAAGCTTCCCAGATAAGGGCGCACGCGTATTCTGCAGGCTCTGAATGATCCCCCGTGCCCAACGAATCCGCTGCTTAATCATACTCTTCACTGTTGTTGTTGTCTGCCCGGCAGCTTGAACCTCTTGAGTCGCATAGGTAATATAACCTTCTTGCTGCAAGCGGATGCTTGTCTCAAAGTCCTCGGTGATCGTATTGAGCGGAAAACCTCCGATGTCTTCCATGCCCTGCCGGGAAATGATCGTATTACTTCCTGTATAAGCTACCGCATTGGAGGCATTACGCAGAATGTTCACTTCTCTGGAGAAGAAATCCTGTTCATTCGGAATACCTTGCTCTGCATACAGGTTGAACTGGAATAGATCCGGATTGTAGAAGCTCTGCGGGGTCTGTACCAGACCAAGCTTGAACTTAGGGTCCATCTCGTCCTGCCTGCGAGGACGCCATACCTCATTCTCCTTAATAAACGTGGAGAGCATGAAATAGGGTACCGTTTTCATCAAAAAGGTGTGCTGTGGAATCATATCCGCATCAAACGTTGCAATGAGCGGCGAAGAGCTTTTGCTCAGTGCATTGTTCAGATTACCAGACTTGGCATCCTTATTTCCGGGAAACCCCAGATATCCCACACCAAATTGTCTGGCAAGCTCCTCCACCTCTGGTCTTGCTCCATCATCACAGAGATAGATATGAACCTTCCGCTTGTCCGGGTAATCCATGAACGTACAGGCATTAACGGTTTTATATAACAGATCAACGGGCTCATTATGCGTAGCAATAAATACATCCACATCCGGATAATACTCCGGCGGGACGATTGGAAAATCGAGCTGTGTACGTTCTTTTTGCATCTTTTGAAAGAATAATTCAAAGGTTGTCAGTACGGTGACCGTCTCAGCCACAATCAGCAGCATACCAAAAATGACGTTCAGCACGCCTTCACCCCATGGCAACGTAAAGAACGTACGCCAGAGCAAATAAATCGACATCAGGATCATCGTGATGACAAAAAAGATATTCTGCCTTTTTTCGTTTTGCACTACAACTGCTTCCTCCTTGCTGCAAATACCCATCTTCGCTGCAATTGGAAACTGAGCAGGAACAGCATGGCATCACAGACGAATTTCGCCAATTTCTCATCTACGAAGAGAACGGTATGGAATATATATACACCGGTACTGGAAAGCAAAATCACTACTCCGCATAACGTTAGATAGCGCCATAGACTTCCCTGGCTATCCTCCTTGCGGAATACAAAGTGTCTGTTCAGTACATAGTTGACCACAATGGAAATCACTCTCGCAATCACGGTTGCAAGCAGAATTCTTAGATAGTGTTGCTCACCCAACATGGGCCGCAACGCGTCGATCAAAAACCAGGCGATGCCCAAATCAACAACCGAACTGGCCACCGATGATGAAATGAACCGCAGGAAATTGGAGAACAGCACTCCCATGACCCGAGCACTATCCTGAATCGCTTTAAAATGAGTGCCCGCATTGCCATTCTCATAAATGACTTGGATTGGCATGGTATGAATCTGTATGCCAGACTGAATGCACGAGATAAGCATCTGCAGCTCATATTCAAATCGAGTGCCGCGAACATCCTGCATAAACGCAAGTAACCCTGGACCGAAGGCACGAAGCCCAGTCTGGGTATCTGACAGCTTTTTACCATACAACATGGCAAAAATAAAGGAGGTCATCCGATTGCCTAACAGGGACTTTGGGGGTATATTCCCCTCACTGAAGTTCCTTACCCCAAGCACCAATGAGTCCGGATGAAGCCTTGCTTCTTGGGCTATGCGGTATACATCCTCAGCTGCGTGTTGTCCGTCTGAATCAGCGGTTACAACGAAGGAGGATGCGTCGAACTGTTGACCAATATACTCAAATCCGGTCTTGAGTGCCGCACCCTTCCCCTGATTTTCCGCATGTGTCAGCAGAGTACAACCGTTCTCACGAAGCTCCTCAAAAATCGACTGGTAGGCCTCACCAGATCCGTCGTCCACAATGACAATATTTGTCAATCCATACTCTCGCAATTGCCTTACATAGGCTGGAAGTCTCTCATCCGGTTCAAGCGATGGAATGAGGATGATCGTTTCGCCGTTTTGTCTACCTATAATCATCCTGATAAGCCTCAATTCGACATATTTTCACAGATTCTTTTTTGAATATTGTGAGTATAACATCGAAAAGGCATACAGTAAACGAATAACTTGTATATATATTGGTAAAAAAGTTGCACTCTTTTATAAGCGAATTCATAGGCGAAAAATACTAGTAGAGGGTTAGTCTAGCACTACTCGAACAATTGGACATTCGGCTCTCGTTTCAGCACATGTACCAGCATGGCATGCAGTTGTCCACGATGGTGATAGAAGTGCGCCTGCGTATCCAGAAGCCACTCAAAGCGTGGATGAACGCCTTCCCAGAATGCCGTCGTTTCTCGCAAAAGTTCATCTTCTGTCTCCATCGACCGATTGGACATGCTTCGACTTACAAATCTGGACGGATGGCCACTTATGCGGATCATGAATTTGAATTAGAATTACCGTAGACGATTGAAAAAGGCTGTGATTCCAATGTTATTCGAAAGAGACAAATGGTTACAGTATGGCATTCTGAGCGATGAGCCCTCTCTCGCAGAACGGTTGCCAGAAACAGAGTTGCTTGAGAAGGATACGCTAACAAAGATGCTTCTTCAATATCCCAGCGTTGTACTGAAACCTCGCAATGGGAGTTACGGAAGGGATATCCTGTTCATTAGACGAGACGGCGCAAAAGCCTATCGTATTCAAAATGAAAATAACACGGTCACCATGAGAGACAACGATCAGTTACTCGATTGGCTCGAACAAACGAACAAAAGTGATGAATATATTGTCCAAAAGCGTCTGCAGCTTGCTCAAATTAAACACAGGCCGTTCGACATTCGGATCATGGTTCAGCGCAAAAAAGGCTCCTCGTCCACTTGGAACGTGACAGGTTCCTATGCTAAAGTTGCGGCACAAGGATACCAAGTCACCAATGTGAATAACCGACCCATTCCAGTGCTTAAGGCACTGAGACTAGCTCGAATTGGAGATCGGCGCTTGCTTGTCAAAGCGGAACAAGTTGCACGATTAGCCGCCATACGATTGGGACAGCATTACCCCATGCTTAGACAAGTCGGGTTCGATATAGCCGTTGACAAGAAACGGCGAATTTGGATCATCGAAGGCAATTATCAACCGGATTTGCGTCCTTTCCGACTCATGAAAGACTCCTTGATGTACCGCAGAATATTATGGTACAAGAAACATTAAAACAAAAAAGACGACCTGCCTGCTATCCCGGGCAAGTCGTCTCTCCATATTTCGTGCCTAATCTCGATATTAACCCTCTTCGGTTATTTCCGGCATTTTCTAATCGCACTTGTAACACGTGTCACTCGGAACTGATTAACCCCTACCTGTATAATGGCGAACTGGCTGTACGAAGTACCGGAAGAGGTATAAGGTTCAGCCTCAATATTCCCACTCGGTGTTCTAACCGTCGCAGTGATTCTAGTTACCAGGCACACACCACGGTCGGAAGATCTCCAAGTCTCGTCACGCTGAACGCTATATCTATCGTTGCTACAAAAGATGGATGCATACTCCACTACTCCACTCGCATTAAACGAAGTAGAATTATAGATCTGAACAGGGTCATAACCACCTCTAGGTGCTCCAGGTCTTCTATTTCCCATTCTCAAAACCTCCTTTTTTATTGATAGTCTATTAAATGCAATTGAATTGTTTTGGTAAGGTATAAATGTGGACAAGGTAGAAAAAGTGTGTTTATACAGTGGTAGAGGAAAACTAGTAGCTTTGATGTCATAACTCAAACACAAAAAACCACCCTTTACTGTGCAAAGGTGGTTCGCGAATTATAGATCTACTGTTAGTATCATCTTATTGGCCAATTGAGTCGAAACGGTACATACTAGAAGGTCAAAACTCTCCAAATTGCAGATGCTTCTATTCTGCCGCCTCTGCCAACCATGCTTGCATAGCCGGAAATTCTGCCCGATTCCAACGCCAAAACTTCCCACGACCATGCAGAGATGCTTGGCGCATGTCCCTCGCCAGTAGTGTATAACGTACAATAATAGTAACCTTCACCATTTTCAAAAAGAGTGCAAAAAAGACGTTCTGGCGGCAGTGAAAAGGTAGCGAAATATCAGGATCATTGCGCCTGTACGCGAGCAAAAGACATACGTGAGGTGAATTCCAGACTACCCGCCTTGTGAGGATGGAAGCACTTCAACATCTCGTAATCAGCACAAATTAGCCGTACAGATGATCACCCGTACGGCTAATTTTGACTTATTCAGCTTTGCGAATTTGGAATTGTTAAGGTTTAACTACAGAGAGAAGAGACTCATTCCCCTCAGAGATCACCGTCACATCTGGAGCAAACGTTGCATCACTTACATGTAGCGTTTCTCCAAGTTCCATAGCACTAATGTCAAATTCAATCGACGTTGGCAAGTGTCTCGGCAATGCCTCCACTTCAATAGAAGATAATTGAACTTGCACGACTCCGCCCTGCTTTGTGCCAATCGGTGTGCCGTTGAACTTGACAGGAATTTTTGTGCGCATGATCTCATTGGTCTGCACCTGTTGAAAATCCACATGAATCAAATCTCGTGTAACCGAATCACGTTGGAGGTCTTCCAATAATACGGTCAATGAACCTTTCTCTTCAAACTGCAATTCAATAAAACCAGACGCTCCTTGCTTCAACCATTTTTGAAATTCTATTGTTGGAATATGAATCATCTCATTCTCCGTATTTCTGCCAAACACAATACCTGGCAAACGCCCGGATTTACGTAGATCCTTAAGTCGAGAAGAATTTAATGGAATGCGGGTCTCCGCTTGAAAACGAGTAGTCATGCTATGTTCGCTCCTCTTTATTAAATGATATTTTCACATTTTTCATACTCATCCAACCATCCCCTGTAGGGGCTAAAGAGAGAAACATAGCATCACCACCTCCATATACGATCCAATTGATTTTAAAATACATTTAATGTAAGCACCCATAATATACATGAAGGCACTCTACTCCGAAGAGTAGAATGCCTATGGGATGCTTCAACCCTATCATAGAAACCTAGATTTGTCGATTTAACCCCATGATATGATCAAAAGCGTCTCCTTTCAGTCCGCGTCGTTGATCAGCATAGAGACCACCCCAACGATGGAGTGGCCTTCATGTCCTCATCTCTAAATTTATATATCCTCGATACTCGTTGGATTCGTCAGAATTTATCATCTTGTACCAGAATATGATACATATCCAATGTCTCAATAACATAGTCTTCCGCAATGTTGCCAAGTGTCGTATTCAGCGGAATGTCATATTCCCGCGTAAATATAGATATACGATCTGTTCTGCTATGTAACATATAAGCCTTAATCGTGCGCGAAATATCTGCCGTATGTTCAACATAAGCAAGCCGCGAGGTGTTGATGTTATGTGCAAAGGACTCTGCTCCTTCAATCTCGAAGAACGGCCTGAAGGATATTCCTGTGTCGTTCACATGTTTTAAGCCATGGCGCACGTTGGCCTCTCCCACAATATACTTGAGCTTTACACCACCAAGCGTGAAAAAACACATCCTACATTGGGATATAACCTTCTCCCAATCGGATGTGTTTTCCTGTTTTAATATAAAATTTGACTAAGTTCTAAATTATGAAGCTTTTGCTGCAACAGCTTTTTCAATTAATGCTTTTGCATCGTTAGTAGTCAGACCTTTTTTAGGTTGAAGTGATTTTTTATCTGTTCCAGCAAAAATACCTTTGTTAATCAGTTTTGCCATAGGTTTAATTGCATAGGCGGACACAGATTTACCATCTTCGAAACTAGCAATAATCGTAGCAGCGTCTTTATCAGTCGCTTGATCTTTTACCAACTTAGCAAGAATGGTAGCAGCTTCTTCACGCGTGATATCCCGATCAGGATAGAAGTTTCCACCATAACCTTGAATGAATCCAGCATGCGTAGCTTCAGCAATCGCATCTGCATATGCAGCATTAGCCGCAACATCCTTGAATGCAGGTGCTGTAGCTACTTCGTTAAGTTTCAACATGTCGACCAGAGCACTTACAAATTCAGCACGAGAAATGACTTCTGTTGTTACAGGTGTTTCTGTTGGCTCGCTAGATGCAGCCAGGTTTGTGATACGTCCTTCATTTTTAGCTACGATGCTACCGCCTTTATACGTGTCTACGATGTATTGGTAGAATACATCCAGATCGATAGGACCTGCCAGGGATGATTTAGCATCCAACAGCACTTTATAGTTATCTCCACCTGCTGCCATAAAGTTGTTAACTACAGCCGTATATGTTTTTGCAGGATCAATTGGTGTTCCATCTTCCAGAGTAAGACCAGTAATACGTTCTGCCACTGGCTTATTGAAATCTGCAGTGTATTTCAAACCAGAGATTTGGAGTGTTTTGGTATTAGGTGTACCGTCAGCATTCGTACCCCATTGCTGCTGCAACAAGGTTTTAACCTGTTTGCCAGTCAGCTCAAGTTTCACTAGAGTATTACCGAACGGTTGGATTTTGGCAAGATCAGCAAAGGTCACATCGCCTTGTGGCAGATCCGCACGAATACCGCCTGGATTCATAAATGAAAAGTCAGCAGCACTTGCCTTATCCCCAAAGTCTGCTTCACGCATTGAATCTGCAATGAGGTTGCCTAGAGGGGCTTCGTTATTATAAGCATCTGTACGGGTAACAGAACCATCCGTTGTGCCTACTGGCTTCGTCAGCTCAGGATGCTTGTCTAATGATTTTTTGATAATAGCTAAAGATTCAGGATCTTCTTTTACACCCTCTTGGATAGTCGTTGTAACGGTCGCTGATTTTTCAGTAACATCCCCGGTAGCAGGGTCAATCATCAGCTTGATATCTTCAAACGCCGTACCATAGGAATAAGCTTGAACGATCAACTTTCCATTCACTTCACCATTAGCCAAAGCATGATTGTCACCTGCAACGATCACGTCAACAGGGGAATCTGCTGGTAGAGCTTTTGCCAAATCAGCCGCTTCTCCAGTGGTTACGCCTTCTTTGGTTGATGCCGGATCATGCGCCAACACGATGATCGTTTCTACGCCCTTATCTTGCAACTCTTTAGCATATTTATTAACGGCTTCCACTTCTTCTTCTGCGCTTAAGAAACGCACACCAGCGGTACCCGATGGGGATACTTTGGCAGGAGTAGACTTCGTCACTAATCCGATAAATCCAATTTTGACTCCGCCCACTTCTTTAATCACATAGGGCTGAATCAATGTTTTGCCAGTAGCGGTATCAATGACGTTAGCATTGACGTAATCAAATTTTGCACCAGCATGCGTTACCTTACCTTCTTTTGGATCAAGGCCACCAAAGATCTGTGCCTTTAATGCAGCGATACCTTGGTCGAATTCATGATTCCCCAAGGACCCTACATCAAATCCCATCATATTCATCCATTCCATGGTAGGCTCGTCACGATCCAGAGATGAGGCTGGAGCAGATGCACCAACAGAGTCTCCATTATGGAAGAGTAGGGAGTGTTCATATTTGGCTTGAGTCTCTTTGAGATAGGTTGCTAGAATTGGAGCCGTTCCTGCCTTCTTATCACCCACGATTGATGTGGTATCTAACTGACCGTGGAAATCATTGATTCCAATCAAGTGTACTTCTACATCGTTACCTGCGGCAGAGACAGAACCTGCTGCGCCCAATAGTTGCGTGAGTAATAGTGCAGCAGTAGCTACACGCAGTGTGCTTTTACCCAAAACTTTTTTCCAAAACATGAATGAAAAAACCCCTCTCCAATTTTAGATCCTGAGATATTTTACCATAGTTCAATTCATAAAAATCATAAAATATATAAAATGTATGTAAAAATTTTGGGAGATTGATAGAGGAGATGAATACCTATGTCTCGAGCTGCACCAAAATTAGTGTTTGGCTTCAATTTATTCAAGCGAATAATAGGTTTTTTTCTAGCTCAGGAGACGAGACATTATGACGCATTGGACTTGTGATAGATTCAAAATTTCATATAGAAAAATATGGCTTTTATATTTTTTGTTGCTATAATGGAAAATAAAGTATGCACTTTCGCCTGATGATGCAACTCCTCTACTAAAGAACATTTAGCCTCCACCTCCTAACACACACACATCCCATTACATAATATGTATCAAAGATTTTCACACTTTCTATTAAAGGAGGTGACCGTTGGGAGCATTTTAGATCTTAGTTCCCCTTTTACATCAATTGAGGCTAGCTTTAACCATTATAAGAAAAATAGGAGCGTGTCCAATGAACAAACGGCTTTTTCCCAGATCTTTTCGCATTCTTATGGCTTGCTTGTTAATTCTTGCATTTGCCGTACCAGCAACGGCTTCTGCTGGCTATCTTGGAGATAAACTCACGATCGGCCAAAGCATGGCAAAGGGTGACTATCTCACCTCTCAAGATGGCAGGTTCTCAGCCATTTGGCAAAATGACGGGAACTTTGTTATCTATCAAAATGGTTCTTCGCTCTGGAGTAGCGGAACTAGTAATAGTGGGGCTCTTTCATTCAATTTTGAATCACAGTACGGGAAACCTGTCATCTATAAATATGGCATGAAATATCAAGATGTTTACCAATATGGTTATCGTTATGGTTTCAACCCGGCTACAGGTAAATTCGAATATTACACCGGTTGGGGATGGGATAAAGTTTTGATGATTGATACTTCTGTACAGGTAGCTGCTTGGTCTCCCAATACCACCTCATGGATTCCAGGTCATCACGGGAGCAGCTTACCAGCTAACACAACAGGTGACACACTGGTCATGCAAAGTGATGGGAATTTAGTTCTCTATAATACAACGCTGACCAATAGCAATTATCCGAACAGCTGGATTCCTGTCTGGGCTTCGAATACGGGCGGGCGTTAAAATTAGATCGAGAGCCGCAGGATGCGCGGCTCTTTTTTTGTTTCCTAAGGAAGTAGATCGTTTATTAACGTCCGATGAGTTAGGCTTTTTTTCATATATTGACAAATAAATGTGTTAGACTACTAAAAGAAGAATTGCCGATCTATACTAAAGAACGCTACACAACTGGATGTAGACAGTTATTACGATAAACGTAGTTAGAAAGGAAACCCCATGAATAGTTCCTTGAAGCAACGAATGAAATCATTAGTAGCACCAGTGTTTCCCGGTGGAATCATAACCATTCTGATATTTTACCTTGATTACTTCCAATTCGAACTTGTTGAGAAATTTCTGCTTTTTGCGGCTTTTGTCATTGTACCTCTTGTGAATTTACTATTGAACCATGACGAAAAGAATAAACATCAACGAATGATTTATGCTGTTATGAAATGGCTTCAATTTCCCGCTGCGCTTCTTACCCTCGCCTCGGTAATGAGTAGCAGGATGTGGGGGTTAGAAAGTACGGAAATTCCAGGGATTCTGTCTCTTGGATGGCTACTGTTCACATTGCTGCTTGGCATCTATGGCCTGACCACGATTGTGATCTCTAAAGGAAAAGCAGCGGAAATAGCGATTGGTGCGGGGCTCGTTTATTTTTTTATCGGAGGCATCTGGTTTACCTTATATCAATATCAAGTAAACCTTTTCCAGGCTAATCCTGCAACTCACGCATTAAGCTCAGTTCACTTTCATTTTTCGTCTGCAATCGTTCCGATTTTTATTGGTGCACTGGGACGCATCATGACGAAGAAAAGCTGGTATCCCTGGGTCGTTGCGATCGATATCATCGGACCCATTTTGATTGCGATTGGTATGATTTTCTCCAAGCCAATTGAATACATTGGTGTCAGTTTGTTCGCCTGCAATATTGTGGTTTACACCGCTTATCTCCTTACTTACTTGAGAAAAAACGCTTTGGATATTAAGGCAGCCTTCTTCTTAGGCCTTTCTTGCCTAGCCTTTTACACGGTTGTTGTCATTTCCATCTTCTATCCGTTACTGAAAAATATGTACTCCTTAACCATACTCGATTTTATTCCCATTTATGGATCTCTGCATGCGTTTGGTTTTGTTTTATGTGGACTGATTGGTTGGGTGTATATGTTAGGCTTCATTAAGGAAAAGGCTACCCAATCGGCTTCATAGGAGTAGTTTAGTCAGGTTCGTGCTATAATAGTGATCACATAAATAACATTCATCATTCTGCCGAGATGGCGATGATTAAGGAGATTGAATTTTGACGAACAACCATGATATTGAAGCAGTTAACGAACTACCGGAGAACTTTGAAGAGCTCAAACGAGCGGCTAATCGGACGTCAAGCTGGAGAGACAGACTGAATGCGGTGAACGAATTGGGGAACTGGAACACAGCCCCTACCATTAAGTTGCTTCAGCATGTTTTGAAAAATGATCAAGTGTTCCAGCTGCGCGAAGCCGCATATCACAAGCTCAAGCAGTTGGATGAAGATGTACAAATGCCTGCCAAAAACAAAGGTGAGCTGTTTAAAGGTACTAACAAAATTTTGCTACGGATTAAAAAAAGCCTTCCTGAAGGTCACACATTTGAGGAATTTAAGGAAAAACTGCAAAAGACACGTCTGGATCTCTATGACACTTACGAGGGCGACAAAGATGCTGAGTTCGACTCCTGGCTCCATGGTATCTGGGAGACACTAGGTAGAAAATAGCCCTCGTTCAAGCTACAATGTAGTCTTTACACAGTCTCCATCGGGCTGATGTAACTTTGAAACTTTAACTCGACCCTTTGCTTTATCACGATCGCTATTATACCGTTCACCGTATAATAGCTGAGTACAAAGCCACTCCAGAAAAATGGAGTGGCTTCTTTATTTCTTATTATTTTGATTGTCACCAGATTTCATCTCACTCTTTAGCACTTTGAAGTATGAATGCAAGAGGCGACAACGGCGAATGAATTAGATCATGAGTTTGATCGGACGGAAGCGAAGCGCTTCGTGGTAAGCGATCTCACCTATGTGAAGGTCGGGTATCGGTCGCACTACATTTGTGTCCTCATTGACCTTTTCAATCGGGAAATCATTGGCCACAGTGCAGGTCCACATAAGGACGCTGCTCTGGTTTCGCGTACCTTTGCAACGGTAGAAGGTGATCTGAGCCAAATCCAATGGTTTCATACGGATCGTGGAAATGAGTTTAAAACCCATACGATGGACCAGCTTCTAGGCGCGTTTGGCATCGGCCGATCACTCAACAAGAAAGGATGCCTCTACGATAATGCCGTGGCCGAAGCCACCTATAAGGTCATGAAATCGGAGTTTATTTACCAGATGGAATTCTGAAATCTCCGTCACTTGGAATTGTACGATTACGTCAACTGGTTTAACAAGCAGCGAATTCTTGGATCACTAGGGTACATCACGCCTGTACAGTATCGCCAAGAAGTTCTTAAAAAAGTTGTCTGATTTAATGTTGAAAATCCACATAGTCCAAATTACATTCAAAAAGGATCGATCGAATAATATTTGTATAGTCTCTAATGGCATATTTTGCACGAACATTATTCTTAGCAGCCCTAAATTCCTTTCCATTAATGAAAATGTACCTTGACCAATCGCCTTTCTTCAAAATGCGAATACTTCACTTGAAGTTTCCCTACTGCATCATGCTTGTTATCGCATGCTCACGGGATTCAAACGCGTATAGAGCTGCACCACCTGCGCTGCTACAGATTCGATATCCCGACCCAGCTCATCGAGTACATAAGACTCTAGCACTCCCATCGTTGCGGTTCCCAAAAACTTCAATAAGATATGCTTATCGATCATTGGATTAGAAGCTGGATCTATCTTGCTGCTGATCTCCCCCATCGTAAAGTCCAACAGTCTTTTACGAAATGATGAGGCCTCTTTACTGTTAAACAATGCGGCGAAAAATGATTTATGCTGCTCGAAATAAGAAAACCATATAATCGAGCCTTCTGTAATTCCGGTATCTTTTTTTTGCTCGCTTATTTCTCGCAATCGTGCGAGATGTTCATCCATGATCCGGTCCAGCAGATCGTACTTATCCGTGTAGTGCAAGTAGAACGTTTTACGGCCAATGTTGGCCTTCTCGGTCAGTGCCCGGACTGTAATCTCGTCAAACCCTTCTTGATACAGCATTTGCAAAAAAGCCGTTTGAATAGCTTGCCGAGACTTGATCACCCTGCGATCAACCTTTTCCATTCAGCGCAGATCTCCTTTATTTATTGCCCAATAATAGCTGGATGTGTATTAACACACAGATCACGCAATGTGGTAATTGAATCAGCGTCAATTGCACTTTAAAGTAAATATACACAAATGAATTAATATTCACAAGTGTATTTAAACCCTAGGGAGGTTCTAACCATGACCACAATTGCTAAAGAAGTGAAATATCGCGCTCAGGGTCTGCAGGTGGCAGCCATTCTATATGTACCTGAGCATGCCGGAATGAAACAGCTTCCTGCTATAGTTTGCGTTCATCCGGGCAGCAGCTGCAAAGAGCAAACCGCGGGCACTTATGCCCAGAAGCTCGCGGAGCTGGGGTATGCAACTATTGTATTCGATGCATCCTATCAAGGAGAGAGCGAGGGGCAGCCTCGTTATGCCGAATACCCCGCTGCCCGCGTTGAAGACATCCGGTCGGCGGTGGATTACCTCACGACATTGGATTACGTCGATGAAAACCGCATAGGCGTGTTGGGCGTCTGCGCAGGAGGCGGATACGCGGTGAATGCCGCAATGACGGAACGCCGCATTAAGGCAGTCGGTACTGTCGTCGGTATTAATATCGGCCGGGGATATCGTGGAGAAGGCGATCCGATCCAAATCCTCGAGGCAGTCGCTCGGCAGCGCACTGCGGAAGCGCGCGGAGCCGAGCCTATGGTCAACCAGTGGATTCCTAATAGTCATGCCGAGAGAGAGGAAGCCGGCATGACGGATATCGACCTTGTAGGAGCGGTTGATTACTACAGTACGCCAAGAGGTCAGAACCCCAATTCTCCCAACAAATTGAAATTCACAAGCGTGGACGCGATCATCGGCTTCGATGCGTTCCATTTAGCGGAAAGTCTGTTGACTCAGCCGTTGCAGGTCATTGTCGGCGGCGTTCAAGGCGCGTATGGTTCATATAAGGATGGCCATGAAATTTATAACCGGGCGGCTTCCAGGAATAAGGATCTGTTCGTTATAGATGGGGCCAGCCACTATGACCTGTACGATCAGCCGGAGCCGGTCGGCCAAGCCATTGAAAAATTAGGGGCTTTCTATCAGGCAAATCTCTAAGGATCTAGCATAGTTGCTGTGCATAAATGGACGCATCCAGGGCATCTGGATGCGTCCTCTCAGTAATGTGGCGTTTATTATATGGTTTTATTTTCGAAGATAATAACCGCTCTTTTTAAACTTGGAACGCGGGGCAGCGATGCCGTAACGCGCGAACGGATGCGACGACCTTGATCGGCTCAACGAGCGTATCCGGCATGAACACGGCAGGGTCGACGGCATATTTGCCAACGCAGGAATATCCGGATCCGCACGATCGGCGGCATCGAGGAGGCGCACTTCGATCGCGTGTTCACCACGAACGTAAAGGGGGCCGAGGAGGCGCTGAAGCAGGTGATGCCATTCGGAACATACATCTACTTTATCACCACGATTATCCCTCATCAATGAGGAATTGCCTTCGAAGCTCAAAGCAATACTCGCAAATTTAGCGTTATTTGTGGTAGGGTTCAGCGTAACATTTATAGGGCGAAACTTTTAACCGTCTTAATAACCAGCGTTGTACACACATAAAAAATAAGGTTTCGAAGTTGAGGCCACTGAAAAACTTATGTTTTTGTTTTGTAGAATAAAGAATAAATTGAAATAAATATTCTTTTGAGATTGACAGTAAATATGGCCATCGCCCCCTGCATTTGCATGCCAACGAGACCCGAGGAAGATGCAACATCATACCCGTGTCTATGTTTCAATTCGCTATTTTTCGCTTCAATTTTATAGCGTTCTTTGGCTTTTTCTTTGAAGTATTCATCCTCTTGGAAAATCTTTCTGTTCGCTATGTTCTGCTTATTTGATACTTACCAAATAAGTTTTTGATTTTGCTCCTTCTTAATAACAACCCTCTTTAATAGGGATTGCTTACACTTTTCGATATCAAAGTAATACGTGTTGAGTAATCTGCGGGTGTAATTTCGATACGAGTTGTAACTCATTTTGTTTGGCATATTGAATATTACCTTTCTCAGAATAGGCAGTGTCTCCATTGACGGTATCAATTTCCATACCGGTTTCGCAGCTTTTCAATCAATGTTGAAGTTGTTTCCTATCACCTTTTTCATAATGAGGCCAATAAATTGGTATGAAATTTCAAGATGTGAAATGAATTTCCTATTAATGATAAGTTAAGTTAATCCCAGCTGATGTAGAACATATGCTAAATAGCATGGGGACATATCTCATCATTTTTCGCCATTTTTTATTCTCTAAAATTTATTTAAATGGTAAAATATTATATATAAGATAAATTCAAGGGGTATGTTGTAAGTGGATAGATTCCGATGTAATTCCATAATTCTTTTTATACTAAACTGATGATGAACTAAAATCAGCCCTCAATCTCATTAACAACCCACCAAGGAAATGCAATCCGTCTAGTATAAATAAAGAGCGGAGAAATAAGCATAACAGCTTACCTCTCCACTCATTTCTAAAAAACTTGTTGCTCTTATATCCGAATCATACTTATTTCCATTACTATTAACTATTCTAAGTGATGGTTGTGAAAAAGCCCCAATAGGTTTATCTGAAATGTTTTTATATTTCCATATAATCACAGCGTATTTCCACCCTCAGCAGGCTGTAATCCAAAGAATTCATCCCCCTCCTTCTCAAGGGGCCAACGGCTTTTCGAGTAGCGTCTTCTGGTGTTCGTATAGATCGGGGCGGCGGTCGTATAAGGGTGCTACCGCTCCGCGTTCACGATTCTCTCGGAGCCTGTGGAAGTCAAGTTCGGCCAGCACCGTCCTGTTTTCGTTCGTTTCTCCGACCTGCAAGATGCCATCCGCAGCGAACGGTAGATCGCATGGGGTGAATATGCCCGCTTGGCAAAACCCCATGTCCACCTGCGGACGATCCTCGGACAAGGATCCGACGAGGCCGCTCAATACGACGAACAGCTGATTCTCGATCGCCCTCGCTTGGGCGCAATGCCGCACGCGATGGTACCCGAAGGAATTATCGGTATAGGAAGGGCATAGAAGCAGTTCCGCACCACGAAGTGCGGCTGCCCTCGCCAGCTCCGGAAACTCGATGTCGTAACAGGTCAAGATCGCCATCTTGCCCCACTCCGTGTCGAATACGTTAAGCTCGTCACCCGCAACCAGTGGCCAGCGAATCTGCTCCTCCGGCGTAAGATGCACCTTGCTCTGCGTCTCCACCCGTCCGTCTGAAAAGAAGAGGAATGCCTTGTTCGAGTACTTGCTCTCTTCCTCTAAGCAAATATGCGTCCCTGCTAGTATGGCAATATCGCATTCTCGGCTTAACTCTCCGAAGAACTCGATATATTTATCCGTCAGCCCGTCCAGAAAATAACACGCTTCATCGTGCATCATCGATGGCTCTAAGCTTAGCAAGTGAGCCGTCATGTACTCCGGGAACACGATCATGGAGGCGCCCTGCTCGGCAGCCTCCCGAACCTTCATATCGATTCCCGTCCAGAACTCTTTTTCGGTACGGATATCGGTGAGACCGTATTGCGTAGTTGCTATCGTTAACTTTTTCATATTCACCTCTAGTATGTTTTAAGTACGAATTTGTAAGGAATAAATGTCCGTCCGGCGATCCTTGAACGACAATGCATCATTGGACTTACGGTACCTTTCGAGCGTTTCCATGTCTACCTCAGCCATGATGACTGTCTCCGTATTCTCGCTGCACTCCCCCGCGATGCCGTCGCGAGAGAAGGAGAAATCAGCCGGCGTATAGATACCGGACTGGGCGTACTGAACGTCTATGTTGTCCACATGGGTTAGATTTCCTACCGTTCCCGCGGTCACAATGAACACTTGGTTCTCAATCGCTCTGGCTTGTGCGCAGTACTTCACCCTCAGGAACGTCTGCCGATCTTCCGCGCAGAAAGGAACGAATATAATCTGCGCTCCCTCCTCCGCGACGATACGGGACAACTCCGGATACTCGATGTCACTGCTGAGTTGAATCGATATTTTACCGCAATCCGTGTCGAACACCCCCAGTGAGCTACCCCCGTTGATGCCCCACCACTTCCGCTCGTTCGGAGAAATATGTAGCTTGTATTGCTGCTCAATTGAGCCGTCCCGGCGGAACAAGTGAGCGACGTTGTAAATCCGGTTATTGTTCTCAACGAAGTGGGAGCCGCCTACGATATTTACGTTGTATTTGACCGCGAGTTCGGAAAATAACTCCACATAGTTGGTCGTATAAGTCGTAAGCTTGCGGACGGCCAAGCTCGGAGACCGTTCATCCAAGAAGGAAAGCAGCTGCATGGTGAAGTTCTCCGGGAAAACGGCGAAATCGGACTTGTAATCCGATGCCACGTCCACGTAATGCTCGCACTGGTTAGCGAATTCCTCGAAAGAATCGATCTTCTTCATCATATACTGGACCACGCAAATGCGGACGGGGAAAGACATTTTATAAAGCGTCTTGTTGATGCTCGGCTTGTATTCGATATTATTCCATTCTAAGAGGGCCGCGAAATTCTCGGAATCGGCGTCATCGGACAAATAATTGGTAATGATCCTCTTCAGCGTAAATCCGTTCATCATCTGAAAAGTCAGCACCGGATCGTAGATATTCTGCTGCAACACTTCTTCCGCGTAAGCTCTTGGTAACAGCTTATCGGAATAGTTGTGATACCCCGGGATGCGTCCCCCTACGATAATACTCTTGAGGTTAAGCTGCTCCGCCAGCCGTTTCCTTGCCTCGTATAACCTTCTGCCGATCTTCATGCGACGGAAATCTGGATGCACCATGACTTCCATCCCGTAGAGATTCCCGCCCCGGGGATTATGGTTGCGAATATAACCCTTGTCCGTGATTTCGGAATACGTATGCTGCTCCAAATAATCGTCAAAA
Source organism: Paenibacillus polymyxa (assembly GCF_018614975.1). Taxonomy (GTDB): domain Bacteria; phylum Bacillota; class Bacilli; order Paenibacillales; family Paenibacillaceae; genus Paenibacillus; species Paenibacillus polymyxa_E. The sequence goes on from NZ_JAGGNR010000015.1 coordinate 50,826, forward strand.
TTCACAATGAGGCTAGAACAGGAGCCGATAATTTCACCGTCGAGCTCGACGCATATTTGACCATCGGGAAACGTAAGGACGTGACTTTCCAGTTGATCCAGCTTCCAGGGACTCATGTTCGGAAAACAAATATTTTGCAACGCGATAATATTATCGAAATCTTCGCGTTCAATGTTTCGGATAATAATTTTCTTTTCGAATTGCGAGATTTGATCGGTTGTCATAGAAATGGGACCCCTTTTATAAATGTGTATTAACTATATTAAACCACATTGTTTCTTGTCCCTAGAATCGGGATGTAGCGGTTTTATTATTTGTGGGACGGAAAATGCGGAAATGATCGTAATAACACTTTTTTTGACGAATCGGCACTTCCTTTGTCTGCGGCGCAGGGGCGGTTTAACGAGCTCGAATTAGTAGGGTGATTGCCTTGAACGCGATAACCGTAAAAAACTAAGGTAAGCCTCCGAGGTTCTGAGCGAAGCCAAACGACCATCAAATGATGGACCTCTCAATTCCCAGCCTTTTTTCCGAAGATCCGGGAAGAACCATTCTCTTTCACTACTAGTTTTGATTTAAGCTCTCTTCCAGCCTTTCTGCAAGTACATTATGTTGCTTACTGCGTTCCTCGGCAATAATGCTTCGACGGTTCTGTGAAATAACTTAGTATTACCACTAGAGCCCACAATAACAAGGCTTATTTAGTAAATCTGCTCTTGCCATTATCTGCACATTCCTTCATTGTATCCATTACATAGTGTGGGATGAATATGGCTAACTCATACAAGTACACATATAATCTTCACTACATACATCCCTCTTTTTATTCTATGATGAAAAATATAATTAGTCATCAACCCAAAAACACGTTTCTCAAAACAAAAGTTCAAGAACAGCATTACATTATGACTTTCTAAGTACTAAGTTACTAAAAATAACGAATTTTATGATCATTATCACCGAAGTTATTAGGAGTGTTGTACCATCTATTGTACCATCTATTGTCTAGAAAACCCATCAAAATACATTGTGAAATTACACTAAAAAATGATTAATACATATATTCTAACATACACTTATTACCTCTGAAGAAAGAAGTAAACAGATAATTCGCACTTAATTTCCTATATATTCATTTTTTCACTTAACTTTCACTCTACCGGATTAGGGACTCCCTTATCCACTTTCTCAACTAATAAGCATAACAAGCCCGCTCTAGTGATGATCTAGTCCAGGGTGATCAGAACTGCTACCACCTTGGGCTAGATCTAATACATGTAAACAATTAACACATAAGATTTCGCCCTACTTGTGGTACGGTTCAGCTTACACGCTATAACGGCTAAATTTCTACCAACGTAATGCCCTTGATGAGACCCCGCAAGAATACGCACAATATTGAATGGGGTATATAAGCTTGTCATCGTCAAATTTAATGCATTGTTCATTCGCCTCTTCACATTAAATCCTCTCACCATACAATTGACCCATTACACTTATAAACTGCTTGGCTGCTGTTGTCACTTCATCAAAGGAATGCGCCACAATCCCGATATCCCGCGTGATCCGAGGAACAATCTCTTTGACAATCAAGTGATGCGGAACAGAAGTAAGCGTAAAATGAGATATAATGCCGATCCCCAGATTTTTTTGGACCATTTGGATTAAGGTTTCGGCCGTTTGGACAGTCAGACTCTCATGGAAAGAAACATCATTCTCGTGAAATGTGTTCAACACAGCGGATTCATGTCCACCTTTGCAAAAAATAAAATCATTTCTGTAATGTTCCAGGTTAATCTCGCTTTGTGATTTTAAAGGATGATTCTCCGGTACAATGGCTACCATGTAATCATTCGCCAGGATTTTAAAGTTAAAATGATCGAAGGGAGAAGCGATAATCCCTATTTCAACCGTTCGGTCTTCCACCCATTGTTTAATTTGATTAGAGGTTCCTTCCATAAGCTCAATCGTGACTTGCGGATATTGGGAGCGGAATAAACATATCACTTCCGGCAGCAAGTTTGTGGAGGCAGCCGGAAATGATCCGATCTTCACCTTGCCGCGCAAAAGCTTGTTCTCCTGACAAGCGAGTTGAACCATTTTATTTTCGATTTCCTTCATTTTCCTAGCCAGGATCAACATTTCTTCCCCAATATCTGTAAGCATTAATCCATTCTGTTTGTCTCGAATAAACAACTTCACTTGTAAAGATATTTCTAAATTTTTCAAAGCTTTACTAACAGCCGGTTGGGAAATAAACAGTGCTTTAGCAGCCTCCGTAATATTCAACTTCTCCGCGACCTTCATAAACACTTCAAGATGATTCATATTCATATTTTCATCATAACCATTTGGTTATTCTCCTTATGATATAAAGATATTTCAGTTATAGTAGAACATACCTTATGATAAAATACAACTCCTGCTTACGTGAAGCAGATTATTTACTATCGACCACACTTTTATTAAAAAGTGGATTTAGGAAAGAGGTTTATATCATGAATATTCATGCTGAGCAAGATAATCGTTCATCCTTATTGGAAGAACGAAAATCATTCAGGCGCATATGGATCACCGCCTGGATGGTAACAGCCGTCTTCGTTCTCTCTAATTCAGCTACTCCGCTCTATGTGTATTGGCAGCAGAAATTCAACTTTTCCAACGGCACGCTCACGTTGATTTTTGCTTCTTATATTGTTGGACTGCTCCTTACACTTATTATTGCGGGTCAACTGTCAGACCGATTTGGACGCAAGCCCGTTTTATTCCCTGGGATCACAGCAGCTATTATAGCCTGCTTGCTGTTTGCCACTGCACCTTCCGTCATAGCACTTCTTACAGCCCGCTTTTTGTCAGGGGTAGCCGTCGGCGTCATGGTCTCAGCGGGGATGGCCTCCGTTGTGGATGCGGGAGGAGCGAAGTTGAAACAACAGGCATCCCTTGCAGCATCCGTATCCATGGTGTTGGGTGCTGGCCTCGGTCCCTTGCTATCAAGCATACTGTCCAGCGTCATGACTCAACCGGTCGTTCCCCTGTTCATCATTCAGACCATGCTTTTAGTCAGCGCATGTTTTGTTGCAGGGACGCTTCCCAAAAGAAATACCAATCTGCTTCATCCAAAAAATCGGAGGCTGCTTTTACCCGGCGTCCCTTCAGGTAATCGTCTGCATCTCGTATTCGGAATTACTGTTTTTGCACCGGGAATCACGGCAACATCTTTCATTCTGTCTTTAGGGCCTTCCTTGCTGGCGAAGGTTCTTGACGTAACCAATCCACTGGTAGCAGGCAGTACAGCATGTGTCATGTTTTTAACCGCCACAGGGATTCAATTCGCTCTCAACAAATTTTCTGTCCGCACGATCTTCATCATAGGAGCTATAGCCACGATCCTATCCATGATTGGTCTTGTTGCAGCAGTTACTGCCTCCTCGGTACCGTTATTTATATTAGCCGCCATTTTTGCCGGTATGGGCCAGGGACTTGGCCAATTAGGCGGATTGACGCTCATTGGCCTTCATGTCCCTGAGCACCGCAGAGCAGAGGCGAATGCTGTTTTAAATATGGGAGGATATATTCCGGCTGCCTTATTGCCTGTATGCACCGGCTTTCTTATTGATGGTAAAGGGCTGGCATTCGGGACTGTTAGTTTTGCTGTAATTTTAACCGTACTGTCTGTAAGTGCACTCCTTTTCGTTTACTCTAAGCTTGGTCCTTCTATCGGCCGAAGCTTATAAATTTATCGTGAGAGGTGATTCCAGAATGAATTCAAACCTTACTTCTGCCGAGCATACTACTAAGGGCACATCTGCATCAGAACGTCTCCCTTGGACCGGGTTACTGGCACTCTCTATGACAGGATTTATTTGTATCCTAACCGAGACCCTTCCTGCCGGTTTTTTGCCTCAAATCAGCGAGGGGCTCGGAATATCAGAAGCTTTTGCTGGTCAACTTGTCACAGTGTATGCCATGGGCTCTCTGGCAGCCGCAATCCCTTTGACAGCTGCGACGCGTGGATGGCGACGACGGCCGTTACTATTGCTCTGCATCATTGGTTTTCTTGTGTTTAACACCATTACGGCGTTATCTTCCAACTTCATGCTTACGCTGGTTGCCCGTTTCCTTGCAGGCGTATCCGCTGGCGTGCTGTGGGGAATGATCGCGGGTTATGCCCGTCGTATGGTGCCGGATTCATTAAAAGGACGAGCTATGGCGATAGCCATGTCAGGCACTCCGCTGGCTCTTGCTCTCGGTGTCCCAGTTGGAACTTTCCTTGGCGTTCTTGTGGGCTGGCGATCGGTCTTTGGAATTATGTCCCTGCTGACGGTAGCATTGTCTTTTGGGTACTCTGGAAACTGCCAGATTTCCCCGGACAAGCTACCCATCAGCGGATTCCTCTAATTAAGGTCTTCACGATTGCCGGTGTACGTCCCATTTTGCTAGTCGTTTTGATTTGGGTGCTAGCCCACAATATTCTTTATACCTATATAGCACCCTATCTGGCACAAGCCGGGCTTGCCAGCCGAATAGGTTTTGTCCTGCTTATTTTTGGCATTACTTCTGTTGTCGGGATTTGAATAACAGGCATTTTGATCGACCGTTGGCTGCGTTTATTAGTATTGATTAGCAACTTTGGCTTTGCTGCGGCTTCTTTGGCACTCGGTATTGGCAGTCAACAGCTCATTGTCGTTTATATAAGTATTTCCATATGGGGATTGACATTCGGAGGGGCCTCAACTCTATTGCAAACGGCATTGGCCGAAGCTGCCGGCGAGAGCGCGGATGTTGCCCAGTCCATGCTTGTGACAGCTTGGAATCTGGCCATTAGCGGCGGCGGCTTGGTCGGTGGGATTCTTCTCGAATCACTTGGTGTCCTTTCCTTCCCATGGACATTGCTTATTCTCATGCTTATTGCCTTCATCGTTTCGTTGGTTGCCAAGAAACACGGTTTTTCTGCCAAAGAGCGCGCATAGGCGTAATTCGTACCAAGCCGAGGTAAGCCGTTAGTTCAAGAATCACTGCTCTGCCATCATATACTTGATGGCTCTCGCCATTAACATGCTGGCACTATTTTTTAAACTTCGTGGCTCTGATACATTAACCCAATGGTTCTGCCCTACCGAAAAGTTTATCCATTATTTATGGTAAGGTTCATTCCGATTTATCTTCACCGCGCGATAAATCTGCTCCACCAACACCAGCCGCATAAGCTGATGCGGCAGGGTCATGCGCCCGAAGCTCAAGCGCTGCTTCGCGCGGCGCAATACCTCATCGGAGAGCCCGTGGCTTCCTCCGATGACAAACACGACATGGCTCGTCCCATACGTGCCGAGCTTGTCGATCTCCAATGCCAGCTCTTCAGAACTCCAGAGCTGGCCATCCAACGCGAGCGCGACCACGTGCGCCTCGCTCTTCACATGCGCGAGGATACGTTCGCCTTCGCGCTCTTTTACCGCCCGAACCTCAGCTTCGCTCAGGGTATCGGGCGCCTTTTCGTCTGCGACCTCGATCATCTGAAACTTGATGTACGGGGCGAGCCGCTTGGCATATTCCTGAATGCCCAGCGTCAAATATTTTTCCTTCAATTTGCCTACGCCAATAATCTGAATAAACATGAAGATCCATTCCTCCTCTATTGTCTTGCGGGATATTCTATAAATAAGATGCTTCATAGCATCGTTCGTTCCAACTCACATTATCTATACTACACATTTCTCAAATTCTAACGAGATTCTCCCACAAACACAAAAAGAGCGCTCATCACGCTCTCCTTGGCTTCTTGCTGTGATGTTCATACCGGATGGAAAGTCAGCCCAAAGCGCCACATTAAGCACGCCCCCAGCCATCTAAATCCTACAGTACGCTAAACGACGAGGAATTCCGCGTGCTGTTCGCACTCGGCGCACTTCGCAGGCGGGTCCCAGTCGGCAAATTCCGTCTCCTTCAGATCAACGATATCTGGAGCGTCCTCATACTCATCGACAAACATGTCGATGGCAATGTCCACGTGTTCTTTGCATACAACGTACATCCGTTAAGCATCCTTTCTGTAACCAGCTATGTTCCCGATTCACAACCGCTTATCCTATTACAGGATAGCCACTTCTCAGTTCTATCACACCTGCCACCGAAAAGAAACCCCCAGCCCTAATTTATCGCACCCAACATCTCCCAAACCCCTCCGTACGCCGTAAAAGAACACAAAAAGCATTCTTCTCGATACCTGCACGGTACCACGAAAAGAATGCTCCTGAAACAGAACAATCACTCAACATAGCAAATGAATCCTGCGCCTACGCCTGAATTGCGAAAACAGAGTTACGTATTTCCCTATTCTGTTCCAATCCATTCTAAGAATAGCCTCTAACCCATACTCTTTTAATTCAATCCCGACTGAGCCTTCGTCAACAGCTTCCCGCCTTGAAAAGCAATAACAGCATTGGCACCATTGCCAGCTGTACCTTTATAGTTGTACACCACCATATTCTCCGCTTCACTCAGCGCTTCACCTTCGCCGCCAAGGATCTCAATGACATCTTCCACCGACATGCCAACCTCAAGCTTCTCATACTGGGCAAAGGTAATCAGCACCCCATCGCCTTTCCCGGCCGACCCGTTGTTTCCCGAGGCTACAGGCGTTTGACCACTAGCCCCACCTACCGCAATCACATTTGTTCTCAGCTCATTCAACTTGGCCTCAAGCTCTGCGATCTTTTGCTCCTGCTCACTGCTCTTGGCTCCCTGTTCCACCAGTTTCTTCTCCAGCCCTGTAATCTTCTCTTGCAGAGCACTTGTATCCACAGATGCTCCTGTTGTAGCTACCTCGGAACCACAAGCAGACAGCATAAACAGCGACAGCGCCAAGCTCGTTCCCCCAAGCATCTTTTTCTTCAAATGTTTCATCAAAAATACCCCTTCCATTCTGAAATAAAATTAGATCGACAAACAGATGTTATTGCATCAACGACCGTCCTAACATATTGACAACAGTTTACCACAGCCCGAGTCTTATGTATCTGCTCCTTTGGCTCCGGGTCTAACTGATCATGAGAACATAAAAATGGTTGATCTACTCATTTACTGTCGAATGCATACGTCCAACCATAACAACTAAAAAAGAGTGGTCAGTTGATCTGATCACTCCTCTAGCTTTCCCTATTTCAATCAACGCAACAGTATAGGCCCCGTTAAACGTTCCTACTCCGGTTTATCCGTCAGCTTCACCGATACTTTCTCCGCTTTGCCATCCCGGTAGAAGGTCACTTCAATCGTATCCCCAATCTTCTTCTGATCATACAGATATTTCCGCAGATCCAGCGTGGAGGTAATTTTTTGCCCGTCAAATTCCGTAATGACATCATTCAGCTTCATGCCGGCTTCGGATGCCGGACCCGATGCTTCCAGCACAACCACACCGCTGTCCACCTGAGATGGCAGCTTCAGATCCTTACGCTGCTCGTCATCCAATGGTGCATAAGGGTTGCTCAGATCCACCGTGTACACACCCAGATATGGACGAGATACTTTGCCGTTCAGCAGCAGAGAATCTACCGTTTTCATCACTTCGTTCATCGGAATGGCAAAGCTGAGGCCTTCAACGCCTGTATCCGAGATTTTCATCGTGTTAATACCAACCACTTTGCCGTTCAGATCGACCAGCGCACCACCGCTGTTGCCTTCGTTAATTGCCGCATCCGTCTGGATCACGTTTTGCTCCCAGTCGTACACCCCATCCTGGTTAATCGATACAGGCAGGATACGATCCGTGTAACTGACAATACCGGATGTCAGCGTACCGCCCAGACCGAGCGGGTTTCCAATCGCCAGCACCGTTTGACCACGCTGAAGTTTGCTGGAATCGCCGATCTCCGCAACCGCACCCAGCCCTTTGTCTTCTGCGGATAATACCGCAATGTCGCTCACACGGTCCTTACCGACCAGCTTTGCCTTATGTGTCTCCCCATCCACGGTCACAATCTCCAGATCACTCGCACCCTCCACGACGTGGTGGTTGGTCATAATATAAGCCTTGCCATCTTCCTTCTTGAAAATGACCCCTGAGCCCAACGCCGAATCTTCCATCGACAGACTGCTACCCGTTTTATGGTTCACAATGCTCACCACGGAAGGACGAACGTGTGCGGCTGCCTGGATAATCCGATCGTATGGATCAGCTGCCTGCGCTGTCTGTGCACCGCCTCCACTACCATTACCTGTAGCTTTAACCAGCGGTAACGAAGCGGGCTGTGTGATGAAGCTAAACAGCATGACGGTCACGATGGAGCTGATCACCGAGCTAATCACAGCTACTTTCACTGTGGAACTAATTCCCGTACGCGATCTGCGCGGATTGCTCCAGCGGTCACGTCCACGTGCTCTGCCTCCAGGGCGGATGATCTGAAGTTTGCCTTTCTGTTCAGGTTCGGCGCGTCTTGATACTTTGGTTGAATAAAAATCGTCTCCAAACAATCCCATCGTGATCCTCTCCCCTTCGTTGTCACGCATCAAGACCCTGACTGCCGCCTAAGTTGTCGCATGGATCAACATTGGTGTCCTTACGTTCCCCCACTCCAGCCACAGCCGAGCTTTCAATCGCTGTTACTCACAAATTTTTTGTATTCCCTTTTCCAAGGTAAAATTTGTTCATAAAGGCGAACGCTACGCTTCTCCAGCCTCGTTCTGTGTCTTCCGTTACGTGCGTTACCGTAAATAACCTCTCGCTTTCTCATGCTTTTTTGCATTTTTATAAAATGGTCTTGCATATCGCCGCATCCCGCATCAAAACAGGATACAGCGTCTATGTACAACAGAACGGACACGCCATTCTGTCAGTGACTCTATCAATCATGCTCTCGCATTCTATGACATGCCATTTCACACGCAAAACAGCCAAAATCACAATGCTCCTCATATACTAAACACGTCAAATCACAAAAAGTTGCATATTTACGAAAATTAAAGCAAATTTCTGCTATCTCGCGCTTAACAATAAAGGTCCATAGTATCTATCACCACAAAATCCGGTCCGCTAAGCGCCATTTCGGGAAATTTGAAGAACTTTTTTCGCCTGCATAGTCACAGGTTCAGCATACACGCCTTATCACACAAATGTTAGCTGCAAAAAGAGGAATGTTTTCCATCAAGCCTGACTACAATAATAGTAAAAGACAATTCGAAGCTTCATAGAGGAGGATATATATGGATCGCACGCGTACACTCACAGCCATGGATGAAGTTCATATGGCGGCCAAGCTGGCCGATCTCAAGGAAGAACACTATCGGAATACCCTTGCCCTGAGTACCATCATCGAACTGCTTATCGATAAAGGCATCCTAACCCGCGAGGAAGTCGAGCGCAAAGCCACCGAACTCGACAGCTTTATGGCTCACCCACCCTATCCCATGGCGTAGGACGGTCGTAATACGTATCACAGAGTTTGAACTCATGATCCCGATAAAAGCATCCCCGGCTCTCCATCGCGTCGCGCACCGACATTTTCGCGAGGTCCATCATATTATGATCTCGGCTAAGATGTGCCAGATACGTGCGCTTGATGCGTCCGTTCATCAGTTCACTAAGCGCTGCCCCTGCCGCTTCGTTCGACAAATGCCCAATGTCGCTCAAAATCCGGCGCTTGGTGTTCCACGGATAACGCCCCATACGCAGCAATTCGACATCATGATTCGCCTCCAGCACCAGCACATCGGAATCAGAGATCGCATCGCGTACCTTGTCGCTCATGTACCCAAGATCGGTTGCAACAGACAGCTTCTCCGTACCATCATCGAATGTGTACCCTACAGGCTCAGCTGCATCATGCGAGATCCCGAAGGATTCCACGCGCAGTGACCCAAAATCATGCTTTTCACCCGTCTCAAATACCCTCCGGTTTTCCTCTGGAATCGCCCCAACCGACTTCTCCAGTGCCGCCCACGTATTCGTATTCGCATAGATCGGTAAATTATATTTCCGAGATATCGGTCCTAGTCCTTTAATATGATCGGAATGTTCATGTGTAACCAAAATGCCGTCCAGCTCTGCCCCCGAAATCTCCCGTTCCTGAAACAGTGCCTCCAGCCGCTTTGCACTGAAACCCGCGTCAATCATGAGCGACGTGCCCCCATGCTGTATAACGGTAGCATTCCCTGTCGAACCGCTGGACAACACGGTAAAATATATCCCCATAACGCATTACTCCCCTGGTTTGTCTGTCTTGGGACTGAATACATCCCCACTGATGCCCTGCACGTACAACACTTCGCCACTTTCCAGCACGAACCGCCACGCCGGCATCGCTACCTGTATATCTGAATTGAACAATTGGCCGTAATAACCCAGCTGAATATCTTTGACAATTGCATCGTTTGGCAAAAAATTCTCGATCAGCGTTCCCAGCGCCTTCGACGCCGGAAGCACCTGCTGATCGCTCTCCTCTGCGGTCGTAATCCGCACTGGAGTCTGACGGTAACCCGTTATTTTCTGGTCGCTATAGAATAGCTCCAGACTCACATTGAAGAGCGGCCATTTGCCATCCACCAGTGGGTGAAGTACAAAAGCCCCGTCCTCCGCCATCAGCTGATCCAGCCGGTATGTCCCGATCTGTGGAATCTCACGTTCTAATGCATCTTCCAGCTCACTCTGCGAGAAGATCAGCTTGCTATCTACAGGCTGTTCCAGCTCCATATCCACGCCAGCCTTGTCCTCTTCAATGAACTCATAGGACAACTTTGGCAGCTTCGGCGTTTCATTCGGAATTGGAGCCAGCACCTGAATGCCCTTCTCTTCCATCGCCTGCTGTGTATTATCTGCCAGTGAGGTGAAGTCCAGATTGGCTCCGGCCGTCTCCCGCGCATCCATCCAGATCTGGTATCCCAGCACCAGATTGAGCAGCAGAAAGGCATAGATCAACACATTTTTCGCCCGTCCCCAATCCAAAACATCCACCTCCTTCAGTTAACTGGCTGAAATACTTTCTCAAATTGCCTACCCTTCCACCGGAACTGGCCGTTTATAGCCTTTGAACTTAAAACTATACGACAACGGAGAGGGCAGAAATAACCTGAAGAAGCGGAGCTAAAAGCTTTCTGAAAGAAAACTACTTCGGAAGCACTTGCCTCGCCTTCACCACCAGATTTCTCCCGTGTTAAAAGGGAATTCAAGAAATCTGGGGGTAACAGCGATCGGAAGGTTATTCTGTACGCGTAGTGATAAAGTACAGCTACTCTTTGGTTCAAAGACTACAACCCATTAAGATACGGTAGTCTCCTCACCATTTCCAAAGCGAATCACCCATACCGGGATCAGCTTTAGTCCGTCCTCAATCGTAGAAGGACGATACGCCGGGTACACGTCCACGACCTGGCGGTTCTCACCTGCCACCTTTTTAATAAGAGCCTTAAGCTTGTCTCCGCCGGGCAACTTTACCGATTTCTTCGTCTCTGCACCTTCGTTCAGATATTCCAGTGATCGTTCATAGCTGGATACCGTCTCCTGCTGCATCTCCATACTGATCGTGCCAAAGCGGAACTGCATGGAATCCATAATCGGATAGCTGCCATAATACTGCTGGAATTCAAGCCGTGTCTTGCTGTCCGCGGTCCCCAGCATCATGCGCGAACGGCCTTTCCAGCCACCATGCTGATTCACAAAATCAACTGCAGACAACGCATCCTTCGCAGGATCAATCTGTCCCGCAGGCGGTGCCGCCGGATCGGTGTAACTGATCCAGCGCTGTTCCTGTTTTACCTGCAGACTACGTTTACTATCCGTGTAGATCTCCGATCCATCTTTTTCCCGGATGTTCCGGGTCATGCTTGGATCGAAGAACAGACTGCGTTGCATCTGCTCAACCGTGAACTGACCTGTGGGCACATCCGCCTCAATCGTCTCCAGAGCTTCCGCCGGGATATAATACCCGCCTTCCATCAAGGTATATGGCGTCCAGTTCGTACCAAAGTCGACATGCTGCTGCACGTCCTGTACCGTTAAGTCCGCCTGGGTTGCTTCGTATACCACGTCTCCCTTGGCACTGAAGAACAGCGCATGGGCCTTCGTTTCATTTTTGGACGTATAGATCGAGATTCGGTTAATGGTCTCCCCTTGGAACAAAGAATCTGTCCCCAGTCTCATCACCCGCTGTAACAATGCTACGGGGATTCCTTCCTTGAACGAAAGCTCAAATCCAGGATTCTCCTTGCGAATCTGATTCCAATTCACCGATTGCACACTGCGGCGCTGAAAATCATCGAACGCTCGCCCCTGTAACCGTGAATAGATCAACTGATAGAACGTATTGCCAGGGTAAAACACCGTATGTTTATCCTCGCCCAGATGAATAATCATCTGATCGGGGAAGATCAATTCTTCAATATTGCGTTCCTGACCCATATTTTCCGTCTTCACATAATTCGTCTCTGACGTCACAATGGAATCCCCGCCTCCGGGCAAACGGTAGATCAGGAAATAACTCTGAACCAGACTGGCTACAACAAGGGCAGCAAGCACCAGGGATTTAATCCGTTCCTTCACGGTGCTCACCCCCTTCCTCGCGCATCGGCAGTGTGAACGTTACTGTCGTGCCCACATCTACCTCAGACTCCAGAGAGATGCTGCCATCATGTGCCTTCACAATTTCCCGGGCAATGGACAGTCCCAGCCCTGTGCCTCCCATACTGCGGGAACGAGCCTTGTCCACCCGATAAAACCGCTCAAAAATGCGATCCAAATCACGCTGTGGGATACCCATTCCGGTATCCGATACCGAGATGGCAAGTGTATGTTCATCACTGCGTCTAGCTGCAATCGTAATGGTGCCGCCTTCCAATGTATATTTCAGCGCATTGGACACGACATTATCCAGCACCTGATCAATCTGGTCCCGATCCAGTGGAACAGCCGGAATATCATTCTCCACAGATAACACAGGCTGAATATCCTTCTGATGCATCTGGAACGAGAATCGATCCGTCACTTCCTCCAGCATTTCCAGGATGTCGGTTGGCTGTTTCCGTAGCATGGCCTCTTTGGAATCAAGCCGCGATAAATGCAGCAGATCCGTAACCAGTCGTATCATTCGCTCCGTCTCGTTCTGAATAACACCAACGAAACGACCAGCAAGCTGCGGATCTTCCAGTGCACCGTCATCCAGCGCTTCCGCGTAACTCTTGATCGTAGTCAGTGGTGTACGCAGTTCATGGGATACATTGGCCACGAATTCACGCCGGGATGCCTCAAGCTCTTCCTGCTCGGTAACATCCTGAAGTACAGCAATCGTTCCCGTGATCCCCCGTTCACGCCGATGAACCGGTGTGAACGTCATTCGAATGACCACAGGTTCTTCTTGTCCTGCGGGTGCAATCTGCAGCAGCGTTGAACCTGTGAAACCACTCGCAAGGGCCTCCGCATCCTCCGGATCAATGCCGAGTAATATGGCAAAGTGTCTTCCTTCAATATCCGCAGGATGCATACCCAGAATGCTGCTGGCACGACGGTTTACGAGAATGACTTTACCGTACTCATCCGTAGCCACCACACCATCACTCATATTCGTCAGAATGGAGGTGAGCTTCTCCTTCTCCTCTTCATTCAGTGAAAGTGCATCCCGAAGCCTGCTGGTCATATAGTTAAAAGCCCGACTGAGCTGACCAATCTCATCCGTGCCAAATACAGGTGTCTGCTGATCAAAGTTACCTTCTGCGACCGCTGTCGCTCTCCGAGTCACTTCCTTAATCGGCTGCGTAATCGTATGGGATAGGATCACGCCAAGCACCGCGGTTAACACCAGGGCAATCAGGATGCCGGAGATGAAGATTTTGTTGATTCCCTCCATCGTGGAATACAGCTCGTTCATGGATGCCGCGATGTAGACCGCGCCAATGATCTTGCCGCCAGACAGCACCGGCTTGGCGACGACCTTTTTGCGAACATTATCCTCGTCCACGATATATTCCTCATTGTCCCGAATGCCTTGCAGCGCACGGCTGACGACGGTCTGAGTATTTTTTCGCCCCACATAATCCGAATGTGAACTTAGCGAGGTCGTCAGTACTTTGCCGCTAGCATCCAACACCTGAATCTCAGCACCGTTAATGTTGAACAGGTTGTTTACCAGTACACGCAGATTTTCCGTTTTGTCCTCGCCTGCCTCTGCTTCTCCACCCGCCATCGTCTCCCCCACGAGAACCGACAGCATCTCCGCACGCGCCTGCAAGTCTTCCGTAAAGTTGCTCGTTAGTGAGTTCTTCATCGCGCTCACAAAATAAACGCCGATCAATTGCATCGCAATCAGAATCAGCAGTACATAGATAATGATCAATTTCGCCTGAATCGTTCGGAAGAACGAGAATCGCGAGAATCGGCCCATTATATCCCCACGCTTTTGGCACTGCGCACGAGATAACCGAGCCCGCGGCGTGTCAGAATCGTTTCCGGTTTGCTCGGATTCTCCTCAATCTTCTCACGCAGACGACGAATCGTAACATCCACGGTACGTACATCGCCGAAATATTCATATCCCCATACCGCTTGCAGCAGATGTTCTCGTGTCATAACCTTGCCGGAATGCTTCGCCATATAATAGAGAAGTTCATACTCACGGTGGGTCAGATCGAGCGGTTCCCCGCCTTTGTAAGCTGTATACATGTCCATATCAAACGCCAGATCAAATAGCCGCATGACCTGCTTCTCTTCGTCTTCGTGCGCTTCTGCCGTAATCGCAAGCTTTTGCCGTCTGCGCATCTGTGCCTTCACCCGTGCAAGCAACTCACGCGTACTGAACGGCTTCGTCACGTAATCATCCGCACCCAATTCCAATCCGAGTACCTTGTCGATCTCGCCATCTTTGGCGGTAAGCATGATGATCGGCATCTCCAGATGAGCGCGCACCTCACGACAGACATCCATACCGTCCTTGCCCGGGAGCATCAGATCCAGCAGCATCAGATCCGGTTTCTCGGATAACGCCAGTTCAACCGCACGAATGCCATCAAATGCACAGATGACCTCGTAGCCCTCTTTTTCCAAATTAAACTTCAGAATGTCCGCGATGGGCTGTTCATCGTCCACCACCAAAATCTTCCCCTGCATCGGCTAAGTTCACCCCTATATCCTGCTTAATCCGCGTTAGCGTTTATATCTCTCTTCTATGTTTAGCTTGTACCAAGCCTGCTTTGATTTGTTTCTCTAATCTGTTGTTTATATTCTCTAGTTTAACATACCTGAAGCACCGTCACATCCCGATTGGAGACTTGAAAGGTCTTTCATTTGAAAATTTTTTACAGCAGCAAAAAACAAGGCCAGCATTATAGCCAACCTTGCTCTCACTTTAGCTTATATTAGTTCAAATACGTCATTGGATTCTCCGCTGTGCCGTTCTTCAGGATCTCGAAGTGCAGATGTGTCCCGGTCGAGCGACCTGTGTTACCCATAACGCCGATGCTCTCCCCTTTTTCAACCACTTGTCCAACCTTCACACCGATACTATCCAGATGCCCATACAATGTTTCGTATCCATTACGATGGTTAATAATGATGACATTGCCATAACCACTCTTCTGCCCTGCAAAAGTAACCACGCCTTCATCGGCTGACTTCACATCCCGGTTACCTACCAGATCGACCCCTTTGTGCTGACGACCCCAACGCTGTCCGAAGCTGCTGCTCATCGTTGCATTTGATACAGGCCAAGCAAATTCACCCGTGCCCTCACCAACGACTTTTGTTCCACTTAGAACAACTTCAGTTACGGCGGCTTTGATCACTTCCTGACCAAGCCATTCCTCCTGAACAACTTCACCATTTTCTTTTATTATACGGTATTGCATGCTTTTCAATCCGTTTTGTCCAGGACGCACGACTTTTGTTGTTCCTGCTTTCAGTTCGGCACTTTTTCGAACCTCTACTTGCGGTTTAATTTCGATCTGTTCAACCACTTGTTCAACCGATTTAACGGTAACAGCTGGCTTAGGCACGGTCAAGGTCAGTTCGTCTCCGATTTGCAGTGACGTTTCCTTGATGCCCGGATTATTTTTGCGAATCTCGCTTTGTTTAATTTCATACTTGGCAGCGATCGATGAGATTGTATCTCCTTCACGAACTACATAAGTTACAGGCGCGTCTTTACCGACGGTTAATGCTTTAACCGCCTCGGACACATCCCATATTTTGTTTGGATCAGCCTTCACCACATCTGTGGCTACATCTTCCTTGATGCCTACCGACTTCAGGGTTGTGCTTGGCCCCTCGTCTTTCTTCGAGGAATTAGCCGATACCGACTTCGTCTTCAGCGAACTTCGCACAGCCGATGCCGATATGTATTTGCTCTGTACTTGTTGCAGGATTGCATCCGCTGTTGCCTGATCCTTCACAATACCAATGACTTCACCGTCTACCTTGAGCTCCACACCTTTGGCGTAGGCTGTCAGCATGTCACCCAGTTTGTCCAGCGTTTCGTCACTGTTCACTTCAGGTTTGTACGCTCTTACCGTTTCGGTTGTAATGCCATCCGTGTTCAGCACCATCTCTGCATCCGGATATTTATTTTGATATTCCTCAGTTTTGTCTGTAAATAGTTGTTGTAATTGTGCTTCATCTGCAATGGTACCAATCTCGCTACCTTTAACCATTACTTTATAGTACGGTACGGTGTTTGCAGTAACATATTGTTTGCCTGCGAACCCGAGCGATGCTGCGATAAATACACCACATGCTGCTGTAATGATCCATTTGCGAGAGGTCAGAACGTGCTTCTTATTCACACTGAAGGTGGACATGCTCATGTTGTTTTTGTCTTCGGCCGTCCGGTGTTCCCCGGATTGTTCGTGTACCCGGTCTTTGCCCGGTTGGCGTATGCCTCTGAAACCTTTCATGATTCTCTCCTTTTCAGCACTTCTAAGTTCGCATTTCTGTCAAGACATCACCCATCGTGTCTGTCCCATGCTCGTTGATACTTGTATTGGGTGTCCGCAAAATCAGGACTTTAGCTGCGCTCGTAAAAGTGTCAAAATTTTAACCTTTTATCACACCCGTATACTTTAACACAGGTTTTACATTCATTTCAACTCTACACGTCACACCTTAAAGCCACGCCACGCTTGGTTTCCCTTAATTATCCACCCTGTGGCACGGCTGGTCCATCACCCATTATGCCTCAACACCCGCAGTACTATGTACTTTAGCTTGCAATTTAAGACTAGGTTCTAAGACCCAGTGAAATATGCTTTATTTTTCATAAAAATACAAATAAAATCCCTCACCAGATCAACTCTGATAAGGGATTACGTAAACAACCTGTTTGTGGTTTATCTTAAAACTGGATTTCATCTCATGCCACAATAGAAATTAACTATTATGTCGCTATTCTTTGACTGCAAGAATTACAAATCGCTTCTGCTGAACTTCCCAGAATCCATTGTGCTCCATCTCCATATGAATATCCATTAATTGTTCGCGGAACTGCTCTACCTTGAAATCAGGTACTTGCCACGGGATGGTCTTTAGATAATAGACCAGTGCCCCTATATCATAGAATCGCTGCGCGGGAGTTGCTTCCCGTTGCTCCAGAATGCGGAATCCACACTGTTCCAGCTGAAAAGCAGCACGATCCAGCTCCCATCCAGCGTAATCCGCTGGCATAGGAATGCCAAGCCGATCATTGATCTCTCTGCAATCTGACCAACCTACCTGTTGGGTTAGAAACAGTCCTCCTGCGGATAGAATCCGCCTAACTTCCTGTTCATCATACGACTCATGCCGGTTAAGAATCAGTTCAAATTCTCCGTCTGCGAAAGGAAGTTGCGAATCATCAGTCACTGGAAGCACCTTCACACCGAGCGGCTGTAAACGTTCCTCTGCAATCGGTATATTGGGGTGATAGCCCTCGGTCGCACATGTGTATGGAGGAAGAGGGCGAAGTCTGGACAGCATTTCTCCTCCACCAGTCCCCATGTCGAGCATTCGTTCTGTTTGATTCAACAATCGGCGTGCCATTGTTCCATAGGACCAAGGTAACATTCCGCTCTGGATTCGCCCACTCCCTGTTACATAGCTAAAATCCCAGCCACTAAACGGCTGCTCCGCCTCTTGCAGCCCTTGCTCGTATCGCTCTTTCGTCGCCTCGGCAAACCTTTTTACTGATGGTTCTGAATTAGAATGATATAAGTTCATGTTCAATAAAACCTCCAATTAGTGTATTCATAAACACAAGTCCATCGGATCTCTTGAAAGCACCTATGAACGGAGGTCCACGAATTGGACTGGAGGTTTCTGCAATGTTGCCTAAGCGTTTTTATATGTTGTGTTCTTTACCTTTATATTTCATACACTTTCCCCCTCCTATAGGCTAATAAAATATACGTAAGCACTCAATGCTCCAAAACTGGTATGATTCAGTATCTAGTTTCCAGTATTTATTTAAATAGATTATATTCAATCGCCATCGACAAGTCCATTACAATATGAATCAGGCGATACTCGTCTATGATCACGCCTGCTTTCTCTGTCTATTTTACTCCGTTTGTAGTACTTCCATCAGGTTGTCGTACTCATCACTGGTCAGGTACTTCGAGATCACCTGTTCAATCTCACGCAGTTCCTGTTCCGTTAGGCCTCCTTCCATGGCGCCTGAGATCTGCTGCATTTCTTTCTGCGGCAGCTTGTTCATGAGCAGGGTGAAGATTTTTTCTTTCTCCTCTGCTGGCAACTTGTCCTTCGCTCCTGTAATGTCATCCGGTGATACAACAATGGCATCATTGCCTGAAGAAGCAACGCCGCTGTCCGCTCCGGTTCCATTACCTGAAGCTGAACCACTACCCTGATCTGTTCCTGAGTCATTACCTGTGCCCGTATCCGTCCCATTCCCCATAACTGAAACAGCATCTTCCGGAACCTGCTCTTCGTCCGCTCCTGACGGCTGGTCTGTCGTCCCATTTCCCGATTTATTCCCCTCGCTGGTTTTACCGCCCAAGGCACCTTGGAACATGGCGGTTAACCCCATGGGTTGACCTTCCCACTGAATATTGAAACTCGCGAGTAGCGACTTCGCATATGACTGTACAATTAATCCAGTCGTGAGCAGTGTCAGTGAACTGACCAGCAACACGGTAAGCACGATTTTTACAAACCACACAAGCAACTTCATTCCGTTCTCTCCCTCCGATTATCCTACCCGTCTAACATATGCATGTCGGGGTCTGTAACTCTACTGTTAACCAGTATTGACGGAAATCTCGGGATTATATCCGAAAAATATACAAAAAAACCTCCAGTCATCGCTATACAAGCAACAACTGGAGGCTTAATATGCCTAAGTCGGCAGACAATTCTATTTTATAATTCAAGAAACAATCTCTCTATTTCTTCGATTACTCGTAGATTGGCAGAACTTGATTCGTTTGCTCACGGTTACGACCAACGGAGAAGATGGCAATTGGAATGCCTGTCAGTTCCGATACTCGTTTTACATAATTCTGTGTGTTCACTGGCAGGTCTTCAAGTTTCTTCGCTCCAGTGATATCTTCGCTCCAGCCTGGCATCTCTTCGTATACCGCTTCACATTCTGCCAGCATTTTGAGGCTTGCCGGATAGTGTGTGATGACCTCGCCGCGGAATTTGTATCCTGTGCAGATTTTTACAGTTTCCAGACCTGTCATTACGTCCAGAGAGTTCAGGGACAGACCTGTGATTCCACTGACACGGCGCGCGTGGCGAACAACCACACTATCGAACCAACCTACACGACGTGGACGTCCAGTTACCGTACCGTACTCATGTCCAGTCTCACGGATTTGGTCGCCGATTGCATCATGCAATTCCGTAGGGAATGGGCCATCTCCTACACGGGTTGTGTAGGCTTTCGCTACCCCAATGACTTGCTGAATACGAGCCGGGCCTACGCCAGAACCGATACATACACCGCCTGCAGACGGATTGGATGATGTAACAAATGGATAAGTTCCTTGATCAAGGTCCAACATAACGCCTTGTGCGCCTTCAAACAATACTTTTTTGTCCTCATCAATATATTCGTTCAGAACAACGGATGTATCACGTACGTAAGGACGCAGAATTTCAGCATATCCGAGGTAATCTTGCAGAATCTCTTCAACATCAACAGGCTGGCCGCCGTAGACTTGCTCGATGACGCGGTTTTTTTCTTTGACCAGATGACGCAGTTTCAATTCGAAATCTTCAGCATCCAGCAGGTCAACCATCCGAATACCAATACGAGCTGATTTGTCCATGTAACATGGGCCAATTCCTTTGCCAGTCGTACCAATTTTGTTCGGACCTTTGCTCTCTTCCTCGAGTGCATCCAGTACCATGTGATATGGCAGGATGATATGTGCGCGCTCACTGATGGACAGGTTCTTCGTTGTGAAATCATTGTCATGAATATAGTTAATTTCTTCGATGAGTGCCTTAGGATTGATAACCATTCCGTTACCAATGACACACGCTTTATCCGTGTAGAAAATTCCTGATGGAATCATCGTAAGTTTATATTTTTTGTTATCAATCAGAATCGTATGACCCGCATTGTTACCACCTTGATAACGAGCCACGACATCGGCGCTCTCCGCCAAATAATCCGTAATCTTACCTTTTCCTTCGTCTCCCCATTGCGTTCCCACTACAACTACCGTTGACATAGTTAACATTCCTCCGTGGGTGCCTTGCGCACCTTTGTATTGGTCTGTCCGTCCTCTATCCCGGCAGGCATGTTACGCAATAAACCGACTGAGAAGCGTGCTAACGGACAGTAAAAATGTCCTTCCGTTACATTCAAGGGAAGGTTTGCGCTGCTTTAACGCAGCAGTATTAGTGTACCAGTACCCTTTTTCAAAGTCAAATCAAATGGCGAACAATTAGATATAGTACAACCGTAATGTTCGGGATTTACCTATTATTTCGACACAAAAAACCGGAGACTTCAGTCCAAGCTTGCTTGACTGCTATCACCGGTTCAAGGATACCCAATTTAATATGAATCTATATCTGGTATTTATAAGACATGTTTGAGTTCAGTTGCTCTAATGGTTGATCTTCGGGACAGACGATTTTGCTTCCTGATCGAAGCTGTCAGCACCTGCCCGTTACATCGCGAAGGCGTCATTGTGCGCCCTCTCGTAATTGACGAATTTATTAAAGTTTTTCAGGAAGACCAGTTCTACCGTACCTACCGGACCGTTACGCTGTTTAGCGATAATGATCTCGATAATATTTTTCTTCTCGGTCTCCTGGTTATAGTAGTCATCCCGGTACAGGAACGCTACGATGTCGGCATCTTGCTCGATCGAACCCGATTCCCGCAAGTCACTCATCATCGGACGTTTGTCCTGACGTTGCTCTACACCCCGGCTCAGCTGGGACAAGGCAATAACCGGAACTTCCAGTTCCCGGCCAATCTGTTTCAGTGTACGTGAAATCTCGGATACCTCTTGTTGACGGTTCTCCCCTGCTTTACCACGTCCACTAATCAGTTGAAGATAGTCGATCAGGATCATGCCAAGGCCTTTCTCTTTCTTCAGGCGACGGCATTTGGCACGAATATCCGCTACGGTAATCCCTGGCGTATCATCTATAAAGATGTTGGCTTCTGACAACGCTGCAATACCCATCGTCAGCTTCTGCCAGTCTTCATCACCCTTAAAGTCACCCATACGCATCACACTGGCATCCAGGTTGGCTTCCGCACAGATCATACGTTGCACCAGCTGGGCGGCTGACATCTCCAGACTGAAGATGGCTACCGTCTCCTGTGCCCGAATGGCAACGTTCTGAGCGATATTTAGGGCGAAGGCCGTCTTACCTACGGAAGGACGGGCCGCTACAATAATCAAGTCACTGCGCTGGAATCCGGCAGTCATTTTGTCCAGATCGATGAACCCGGACGGAATACCTGTCGTTGTCCCCTTATTCTGATGAAGTGTCTCCACACGATCGAATACTTCCATCAGAACGTCCTGAATGGCTATAAACCCACTACTGGAGCGCCGGTTGGAGATCTCCAATATGCGACGCTCAGCTTCTCCGAGCATCGCTGCAACATCTTCGCCGCCTGTATATCCTTCACTCACGATCTGTGTTGCCGTACGAATCAGGCGACGCAACATCGATTTCTCTTCAATAATCTGAGCGTAATAGTCTACATTCGCGGCTGTAGGTACACCATGGGCTAGCTTAGCCAGATAACTAACGCCGCCGATGTCCTCCAGCTCACCTTTATCCTTCAGAAGCGAAGTCAGTGTCACGAGGTCAATCGGTTGATTTCCCTCACCAAGCTGGATCATCGCTTCAAAGATTAATTGATGGGGCTTATCATAGAAATCCTCGGTTTGCACCCGTTCCATCGCTGTAATCAGGGCTTCGCCCTGCAACAGGATTGCACCCAGCACGGCCTGTTCGGCTTCCAGGTTCTGCGGGGGAATCCGGTCGAATAACATTTCTCCGCCCATTTTACTCTTCCGTTACCTGTACCTTCAAGGTTGCCTTCACTTCAGGGTGAACCTTGACAGTTACTTGTGTTACGCCGAGTGTACGAATAGGCTCGTCCAGCTCAATTTTGCGTTTGTCTACTTTCAGACCCTTTTTGGACAAAGCTTCTGCGATCTGTTTGCTCGTAATGGCGCCAAACAGACGACCACCTTCGCCAGACTTC
Organism: Paenibacillus polymyxa; assembly: GCF_018614975.1. Lineage (GTDB taxonomy): Bacteria > Bacillota > Bacilli > Paenibacillales > Paenibacillaceae > Paenibacillus > Paenibacillus polymyxa_E. The sequence goes on from NZ_JAGGNR010000015.1 coordinate 73,478, forward strand.
GCTTTCAGTTCAGTCACTTCTGCTTCCAGCTTCTTCGCAAGTGCTTCCGCTTCCGCTTTCTCTTCCTGTTTGAGTCTTTCCTCAGCCGCCTTCTGGTTGTCCAATGTCTTCATGTTGCCGTCCGTTGCCAGACGTGCGATTCCCCGTGGCAATAGGAAGTTCTGTGCGTAACCCTCAGATACTTCTTTCACTTGCCCTTTCTTGCCTTGACCCTTCATATCTTTTATAAAAATGACTTTCATTCGAACAGCCCCTCTTCCTTTTCGATTTCAGCCAGTACGTTCGTCAGCCGTTTTTCTGCCTCTCCAAGCGTTCCTTCAAGCTGCACGGCAGCATTCGTCAAATGCCCGCCACCGCCCAGTCGTTCCATGACAACCTGAACATTCATGCGCCCCAGCGATCTCGCGCTGATGCCAATCAGTCCATCCGGACGCTCACTAATCACAAATGAAGCGACCACGTCAGTCATGTTCAGCAATGTGTCCGCCACCTGGGCAATCATCATCTGTGAAATCTTGCTACCGGGGTCCGTGACCGCCAGCGCAATGTTTCCATATACCATTTTAGCATGCTTTATGATTTCTGCCTTAGCAATATATTCTGACAGATCCTCTTTCATAAACCGCTGGACCATAATGGTATCCGCACCGCTACGACGCAGGAAGCCTGCCGCTTCGAACGTTCTGGACCCGGTGTGCAATGCAAAGTGCTTCGTATCCATTGTAATTCCGGCAAGTAGAGCCGTAGCTTCGAGTGGAGTGAATTGCACCTTGTCATGAATGTATTGCAAGAGTTCCGTTACCAGTTCCGCAGCTGAGGACGCGTAAGGCTCCAGATAGATCAACACAGCATCATTGATGAACTCCTCACCCCGACGGTGGTGATCCACAACGACAACACGGGTTGCAGACTGCACCAGTTTTGGCTCCATTGTCATGGAGGCCTTATGTGTATCCACCACCACCAGCAGCGTGTGCTCTGTCATCATCTGGGTTGCTTGTTCCGGTGATACAAATGCCTTGGACAACTTCTCGTCCTTGTTCACTTGCTCCATCATGCGTTCAATCGATGGATTAACTCCATCCAGCACAATTCGTGCTTCCACATTGTACAGACTGGCCGCTTTCCACACTCCGATGGATGCGCCGATCGCGTCCATATCCGGAATTTTGTGCCCCAAGATGAGCACCCGATCGCTCTCCTGCATGAGATCACGCAATGCGTGCGCAATAACACGTGCTCTTACCCGTGTCCGTTTCTCTACTGCATTGGACTTGCCGCCATAGAAAGACAGCCTTTGCCCCGATTTCACGGCAGCCTGGTCACCACCGCGTCCAAGTGCCATGTCCAGACTGGACTGTGCCAGTTCTCCCATCTCGCTGATGCTATCCGATCCAAACGCCAGTCCAACACTGAGTGTCATTGGCACTTTGAGGTCAGCAGTCATCTCCCGAACTTCATCCAAAATGACAAATCGACTCTGCTCCAGTTCCTGCAAAGACTTATGATTCAGCATCAACAGATAACGATCAGAAGACAGCCGGCGCAGGTACACTTCGTACTGCTTGGCCCAAGACGTAATTTCGCTGGTCACTCGGGCAATCAGTGCTGTACGCTGTTGGTCGTCCATGCCTTGGGCAGCCTCGTCCAGATTATCCAGAACGAGAATACCCAATGCAAGGCGTTCATTTTCATATTTATCACGAAGAATGGCTAGCTCCGTAATCTCGTATACATATACATATCGCTCCTGCGGGTTATGAATAACTCCATAATGCCGATCATCCAACTGGAATTCGTCATGGAACTCCTTGGATGAATGTTCCTTCGTCCCATCCTTCTTCTCTTTAGGCTGAGGAAGTTTGGGAAACAAATTAAGTAGCGGATTACCCACCATTGTCTTCTCCTGGAACATCTCCGCGACAAAGCGGTTATGCCACTCTACCGTACGATCTTCGCTGTACAACACAATTCCGAATGGAAGCATGCTGACCGCTTCCCCCTCCATCCGTTTGATCCGAATAGATAGGCCATTAATGTAGTCGTTAAGCTCACGGCGGAACGCGAGCTCCGCCTTAATCATGACGATTCCCAGCGCCGAAGCCAGTATCAGACTAATCAAACCTAGCGTCCAGTTATAAATGGTAACGAACATAACGAGCAACAGCAGCAGTATGAACGCCCATACGGTATAGTAGCCGTGCCAGCGTTTCTTCAGAAATTTAGGCAAGACTCATCACCCTATCGTTTTGATTTCGATATTGCCTCACGAAGCGGGAACGCCAGATCGATAATTCCGATAATCCGAAGCGGACCAATGAAGAAGACAGCAGCCGCCAGGAAATATGGTATAACCGGATTCCATTTCTTTGTATGTGAGAGAAAGAAGAAGAAACCGATCGCTTGAATCATGAAGCCCAGATTAATTAACGGGGACAGATTCATGGCAATCATGGTCCAGTATGTTCCATCACTTTGTCTGGAGATCACTTCGATCAACAATGCGAGGAAATAATACCAGATCAACGCACGCGGCATACGCCATTCTCTCGCTGGTGGAAGCTTCGATACCACCACACCCATCACATTCAGAATCGGACGAGCAATGGCGTGTGTAATGAAGGCCATTACCATCGACGTGACAACGAGAGCAAACGGAATCATAAGCTGTGTTTGTTTCGCAACATCCTTGGTCATCTCAGGTGTCCATGCAAACCCGTTGATCATCTGATTCGATGTATTGGTTAACGGTTCAATGGTCAATTTGACCACATCTTCAATATAACTGGACAGGTCGAACTGGAAAATGACACTGCCAATTAAGAGCAACAATAAGTATTCTGCCAACATCATGCCACTTCCCGCCATCAGGGCGAACAGGGCCGATTTGCGTGTTTTGTACGCGTGACCCATAGCGATCGCAGGCAGGGTAAAGATGAGCAATAGTAACAGATAGATGGGGTGGAATACGACCAAAATAACGGCTACGGGCACGAGATGCCATATAAATGATTTTAAAGATAATGAAGCATACAAAATAACTCCCGGAATCATCATAAAAAATATGGCAAGTACCGATAAAGGAGTTAACAGCGAAAGTAGCAAGAGCAGATAAACTGCGCTCCAAACAGCTGATTTAAAGCTAAATTTCAACAAATTCACCTCTTACGCATATGATCTTCTAGCGCGGAAATATCCTGGTACCAGTCTTCAAGCTGGTGACCTTCCTGTTTATGCTTTTTCAACTTCTCCACTAGCAGTGCATCCAGATCCTTGAAAGGAATACCGAGCCTGCGGCCCAATATGTAACTACTCATAATCAAACTGGCAAGACTGTCCCCGATTCGAGTTGTACTGCCTTCCCATAACGCCTTGAATAATCGGGATACCTGATCAAGCACTTCGGTTTTCAGCCATTCAATCACTTTAGCGCGTTTGGCTACATCCAGTTCTTTAGGCATTTGGCGAAAGTCACTCTCCCCCGAAAAAGCTTTATTCTCCATTATAGCATAAAAAGAGGGCCCGCAAAATTACCCAAAAAGCGGAGAAGTTCTCCGAAACTGATGTCAGGTACTTATGCGGAGTCCTCCGTACATCCTATCGACATATAGATTGTAATAAAACGTTGACTGCGCCCTTCGTTCAGAACTTCTTAAGTTTAACATGATACTGGACAGCTGTGATTATCCCTGATGACACAATAATGTTTAAATTCGTTACAACCTTACTTGGTGTTGATCGACTCTTTGGCTACAATGCCCTCGCAGTACTCAATAATCTGACTCCGTCTGACAATACCAATGAAACGCTCCATATCATCGACCACAGGTACAAAGTTCTGAACTTTGGCCAGTTTAATCAGGTCTTCCATGTTGGCGTTAATGGATACTGGCTTCATATCCAAGCGAAGTGGAACATCTTTGAGTAAGAACTTTGAAGCGTTTTCAAACGAAATCTTTCCCTCGGAATCCTTCATATACCACAGTAAGTCGCCTTCAGTAACCGTACCCATATATTTGCCTTCTTTATTCAAAATGGGCACCGCCGTAAATCGATGATATTCCATCCGTTCCAACGTTTGCCGCAGCGTAGAATCCGACGTCACACACGTAACCTCTTGTTTGGGTAGCAAAAAAAATGCAATATTCATACCCTTACGTATCCTCCTTGTGAATTTCTTCGTTCAACTTATGTCGCTCAACTTATATTATACGGATCAAAACGCAGGATGTTCCAAAAGGCTCATCGGTCTCACCACAAAGAAAAAAAACAGCAGCCCGCGAATAAACGTACTGCTGATTGTGGTTTACAACAAATCATCGGTATGGAATTGGTTATTCAATCATTTGCCGGTCAGGGATCATTACTTCACCGGCTGGGGTCGATTGATCCATCCAGTTGTTAATCAGCTCTTTGGCATATTGGACATCTTTCTCGTCAGCCTGACCATAATAGATACCGTCTTTTTTCATCCCCTCACCCAGAATGGTGAAGCTTGAAATCTGCGGTTTCTCCTGAGTAAGCACTTGTTTAGCCAGATCAATAATGAAAGAAGCTCGCATATCCGTCTGGAAGCTGTCTCCCATGATCTGAATCAATTCTGGAATTTTGGCGATTTGATTCAAATTCAGCATCTCATTTGCCATCGCGTTGAGGAAAATCTGCTGCCGCTTGGTACGATTAAAATCGCTATCCTCACGGTATCTTACATAATACAATGCTTCCTGACCATCATAGATCGGCTTACCGCCTTCAATTGTAAATTGCACATGATCCGGGTTCTTGTTCACAATGTCCTCATCAATTGGCAGTTTTACACCACCAAGCGCATCAACCACTTTTTTGATTCCGTCGAAGTTGATCGTTGCATAATAACCCACATCAGCATCAAGAAATTTCTCCACCGTATTGATGGACATATTCTCCCCACCAAAAGCATAGGCATGCGCTAGCTTATCATAATCATCTTCGCCGTCCTTGTTCGCATCCCGTCCTACAATCTGCACATACGTATCACGTGGAATGGATACCAGAAGCACACGGGATTCCTTGGGACGTACTACAGCATAGATAACGGTATCGGAACGTCCACGCGTTTTCTCATAGGCGCGTTTGTCCGAACCGAGCAGTAACACGGAGAATGGTTCCTTACGGTATACCGTTGGATCAGGCGTATTGTTGCCTTCTTGCGGCACATAAGAGCGGGATAGCTGATCTTCTACCGAACCGGCGAGAAACAGATCAAATGCCGCTACAGCCAGTTGCTGACGGAACAAATAACCTCCGATTAACAAAACAACAAGTGAAACGAGCGTTATATATAGGCCTTTTCTTCTTTTCTTCTTCTTATCTTTAGTTCTGCTTTTCATCCATTGATTCCTTCTTCACTATCAAAATGATAATCCATAATACCAATTAAACGTCTGGGATCCCTAGTGACTCGGTGTTCTCTGCTCTCTCTCTGAAATCAAGACACCGCTTACGCTCGTTCTATTGTAATCATTGCAGGAGCAAGAAAAGTTACAATCCGGTTAAATTGAAAAGAACAGCGACTCCTTTTTAGTTTCAAAAGGTACACTGTTCTCTTCATTTTCACATGAGATCCTATCCGTTCGTGGATACACTTTCCACATGATGGCTCTTCTCTTTTTGACGCAGACGTCCCGTTATAAGCGCAGCTACCAGCGTAAGCACACTGAATGTCACCGCAGACCAGAAAAGGCCATTGTAACCCTGCCCTGTCGTTTGATGCACTGCCTGGAGCAACACATCACGGATACCTTCATCAGGAATCTGGGACAGGCCCTCTGTCAGACTGGAGACATCACTCCCGGATGCCCCTCCCGAGGCATATTGCTCAAGCATCTCCGGCGGCACCTGAATTCCTTTGTCAGCGAATCCTGCCTGAATGTTGGACCCCAGATTAGTGAAAGAACGTGCAAGGAATCCGGCAAAAATAGTAGGTGCAATAGCCATCGCCATCTGGCGGAATAACGAGCTGGTCGCTACCGCGATGCCTTTGTTGTTCTCCCCCGCCTGTTCTGTGACAAGTACGTTAACTGGCGCACCAAGCATCATGCCGAAGCCGATACCTACGAGCGTACTCGCGATGACAAATTGCCAGATATGCTCCACCCATAGTGGGAACAGCAGGAATCCAATGGCAGATAGCAGCCCCGCAACCGATAACGTCCAGATTGGCCCTTTGCGGTCAACGAGGTATCCACCTCCACCAGCCCCGATGCCGGATGCTAGCGCGAGCGGAGTAAACCAATACCCGGAAGCCGTATTGGATACGCCGAGATACTGCTCAACAAATCCGGGAATAAAGATCACCGAGGCCAGAATGGCTCCGGAGAAAAAGGCAATCAATAGCGTCCAGCGAAAGGACGCAATGCCCAGAAGCTGTGTTGATACAACAGGTTCACGTTCAGATCCTTCCAGCCTTTTTTCCATGAAATAAAAGAGCACCAGAATGATCACACCTGCCAAGAAAAAGCCGTAGAACATCGGTGATCCCAGACTTTGAAGCATGTTCACACCGTCCAGATTGCTGAAGCTATACATTAAACTGAGCACACCCAACGTTAGGACAGCAATACCGCTCCAGTCCACTGCTGCACGATTCAGTTCCTGCTCTTCCTGAATAAATCGAATAGCTGCAATGAATAGCAGAATGGCGATAGGTACATTGATCAGGAATAACCAATGCCAGTTGCCCGTAATGTCCAGTATAAAAGCACCGACATTCGGCCCCAAAATAGCGGCAACACCATTCATACCTCCGAGCAGACCCAAAGCTGTACCCTGACGCTCCGCCGGGAACTTGCTTAATACGTATGAGCTGGCAATGATAAAAATCCCCCCGCCGCCCAAAGCTTGAATGACACGAGCGATCAGGAAAAAGGTAAACGATGTGCTTAGCGCAACGAGCAGGGACCCGATCCCAAACAACGCCACTTCAATCAAAAATAGTTTCTTGCGACCATAACGGTCCGACAGCTTGCCCGCAATAGGTACACTCACCGCAAGCCCAAGCGTGTAGAGCGTAATTGTCCATGCCCCCCACGTTGGCGACACACCAAATGATGCATTTAAGGTGGTCAGTGAAGAGGTGATGATCCCGTTATCCAGTGCAGCCATAAATACCCCTATGGCAAACAGGATTAGCGGCCATTTCATTTGTTTTTGCATCACATGTTACCTCCCGATCAGATCGTAAATTCAGTATCGTACAGTTGGTTTGGTACATATATATTAAACCGGATTGAACAATAATGACTCACTGGTCATTTTAAAACAAAATAAATCTATATGTCAATTTAATAATATGGATATATGGCTTAAATTTACCTCTGATTCGATAAAATAGAGCTGCCACATGTTCAGTCGAACCTGTGAGACAGCCCTCATATCTTATCTAATGTACTAACGCTTACGTAATGCTTCAATGATCCGGTCTCGGTTTGTTTGACATGTGGATCATTGGCGCCCTGAAGGTCTCTTTGATGATGCCTATGTACGCCCTCTCATTTTGAGCCCGAAAACCCATAGTTGAATAACTTCCGTGTCTCCACAAAACGCCCTTCACGAGTATTTGTTCCAAATACAACTGATATCAGTCTTTTGCCATCACGTTCAGCTGTCCCCACAAAATGATAGCCGGAATCTTCGTCATACCCAGTCTTTAATCCGTCATTTCCATCGTAAGCATACGGCCCACCAATAGAGGACAACATCCAGTTCGTGTTACTCATGTACATCCCTTTTTGGTGCATTGATACTTGCATTTGACTGGAAATTCTTAAAATCTCGGGATGGTTATTCAGCAGATATCTTGCAAGCTTGCATGCATCTATAGCCGTCATTAAGGTCTGCCCTTGTATTTCCATCGGACGGTTAGGACCAAGCAGCTTTTCACTGAGGCCCGTTGAATTCGTGAATTGTGTATTCTCAGACAGTCCAATTTGAGTTGCTTTCTGATTCATCTGTTGCACAAACTTCTGCTCTGTACCACTGATATGTTCAGCCAGAGCGACAGTTGCATCATTGGCTGAATAGACAGCTACGATCTCGAACAACTCCTGAACGGTGAATTGCTCTCCCTGTTTCAGGGTCAGTTGACTGCCCCCCACGGAGCTGGCATACAGACTCACATTAACAAGATCATTCCAGCCTATATCACCATTGATCACGGCCTCCATCACTAGCAGTTCTGTCATCAACTTACTGACGCCTGCCGGGGCAATCTCTTCGGAGCCGTTAAAATCCATTAAGATCTGTTCAGAGTTCATATCCATTAATACTGCAGATTCAGCTTTAATTCCCGGTTTGCCTACCAGCAAGTCCGGTTTCACACCCAAATATATAATAAGCAGCAGAGCCAGGAGCATACCGGCCCGTTTCCACCATTTTTTCATAAGATGATCACCTCTTACCTATATAGACGAAGTGAAAAGGCATTTTGTCTGCACTTTTTTGAAAAAAAGTTAATTTTTTTTATTTTTCAGTTACAAAAAAACATGAACTCCATACACCCATGCCAGAGTGTACAGAATCCATGTTTTTAAAGACACTTTTTATTCATTTTCCCAGGAAAATTGTTCATTAATAATCTAGCAACCGACTTCTTAAAGGACCCCAATCCTTACAGCTGCTAATTTAAGAATGTATTACTCAGCTACAACTGCTTTGTCTGCATTAACTTGCAGGTCGCTCAGGTAAACGCCTGTTCCATCACCAATCGCATAGTTCATTACACGTTTGTTAACTGGTGCTACAACTGCACGATACAGTGTAGGGAATACAGGAACTTCATCTACCATGTATTGCTGCCATTGATTGTAGATCTCTTTACGCTTGTCTACATCGAATGCTTCAGCAGAGATACCTTGTGCCAGCAATTTGTCATTCTCTTCGCTGGAGAATCTGGAGAAGTTGTAGAGTGCATCGCGGCCATACAGACCAGATGGATCTACGTCAATACCAACGCCCCATGCTGCTTGATACACATCAATGTTCGGATCATCTTTACCTGTGTTACCTACACGGTCATAGAAGCTGTTGAACTCAACCATTTCCAGGTTTACTTTCAAACCAATAGCTGCCCATGATTGAACATAATAACGAGCCAATGGTTCAGCTGTGTCGCCACCTGTCATGGATACAAAGTTAATTTCGAGTGGTGTTCCATCCGGATTCGTACGGAATTCACCATCCAGTTTGTAACCAGCTTCGTCGAGCAATGCTTTCGCTGCTTCTGGATCATACGTTACACCCGGATTGCTGGCATCATGGAATTCTGGATGAGACGGTGGAATCAGGGTTGTTGCGTTCCAACGCAGACCATTATAGAAACGTTTACCCACTTGATCGTTATCCACGGCCATCCACATTGCTTTACGCAAGTTTTTATCGCCCATTTTTGCTTCAGCATTGCTTTTAACTTTTCCGTTCTCTTCATCCCACGTACCCAGTTTGAAACCGATGTACGTATAAGCACGATCGATTGTGCCCAGGAATTCTACGTTGGACAGGTTAGCATTGTCTTTGTATTGATCTGTCGGGAATGCATCTACGAGATCTACCCCGCCAGATTTCAGTTCTTGAACAACCGTTGTCGGGTTGATAACTTTCAGAGTTACACTATCCAGTTTTGGAGCTCCACGCCAGTAGTCATCGTTTTTAACAAAAGTTACAGACTCACCTGGAGTGATAACATCCACTTTAAATGGACCAAAACCAATTGGTTTTTCACGTACTTCTTTGGAAGAAGACATTTTGGCTACATCCATATCTCCGAAGATATGTTTAGCCAGTGGATACGTCCATACGCCACCTGTCAGCAGGGACGGAGTAGATTCTTTATACGTAATGCTGATTTGTTTGTCGCTCAGCACTTTAATACCAGAGATTGTTTTTGCTTTTCCAGCATGATACTCGTCCATACCTACTACACTAGTGAAGTTGGAGTCGTAACGTGGACCATCATACGCTTTGTTACCGATCACTTCATAAGCAAACTGCAGATCTTCAGCCGTTACCGGCTTGCCATCATGCCAGTTTACATTGTCGCGAATGGTCAGTGTGAACGTTTTGCCATCTTCGGAAGTCTCATATGTTGCAGCACCATCATTGGTGTACACATAGTCTTTATCCCAAGTCAGCAAGCCTTCATCGAACCATTGAAGAACCTGTGCATCCGGGTTACCGGAATAGAAGTTAAAGTTCAGTGTACCTTCAAAAGCAGTATCCGATACAAGTCCGAATGTAATCGATCCACCTTCGATCGCAGTACCTTCATTCGTTTTGACATTGTTGAAGTCTTCAATGGAGTAAACGCCCTCTTCATTAGCAGGTTTTTCCTCCGTTTTTCCCTCTTCTGTGTTGGAAGCTGGAGCTGGAGTAGCTGCTTCTTTCTCCGAGCATGCTGCGAGCACCAATACAAAGACCAGCATCATCGTGAAAAATAGTCCCCGTGAAAATAATCCCTTTTTCATGAACCTTTCCTCCCTTTTTTTAACCTCTTCTTTGTCTTGCATCAGTCGCACGCTTTAGGGCTTGACCGACATTATTTATACTCAACATCAATACCAGAATCAGTACCGATGCGGGTAGCCATATCCACCATCTGGATTCCAGGGTTTGCGGATTACGTGCATAACTTACGAGTGTTCCAAGACTGGGTGTGCTTTCCGGAAAACCAAACCCAAGGAAAGACAGCCCTGATTCGAGGCCAATGTTGGCAGCGAGATTCAATGTCATCGTTACGATGATAATGGAGCTCAGATTCGGAAGAACCTGTGAGAGCATAATCTTCAGATGAGAAGAGCCCAATGTTTTTGAAGCTTTTACATAATCCAGCTCCCGTTCCTGTAATGCTTTGGAGCGAATCAATCTGGCAATACCCATCCAGAGAAATGCCGTCATGATTAGAGAGAACGAGATGATATTGTATTTCGGTACTGCCGTAACAAACGCGATAACAATCATCAACATTGGAAGGATCATGAAGAAATCAACAACACGCATAAACAGATTGTCTATCATTCCACCGAAATAACCGGATAAAAGGCCAATTAAGATACCTATGAAGCCAGTCATTAACGTTACGATAATTCCAATGGTCAGGGAGTTACGTGTACCGATGACCAGTTGGCCAAATACATCACGACCTCCATAGTCCGTTCCAAGCCAATATTTTGCGGATGGTGGTTCATATAAGGCAAACAGATCCACGCGTACGATATCATCCTGATTCAGGATGAGAGACGTGCCATATACCAGCAACATGACCAAGCCCAAGAAAATGAGCGAGATTAGTGCCACCTTATCTCTGACAAGCTCCCTCCATAAAATACTCAAGCTGGAGGGGCTTTTATCAACCTTTTGTGAAGTTACAACTACCTCGTTGGCCTTGCTCATCTTGTTTTCACCCCGAAATCTTCAAGTTCTTACTTGATCCGTATGCGTGGATCTACAATTCCTAGAATTATGTCAGACAGCAATGCCCCGAGAATGGAAGCTACGCCATACAACAATACGAGTGCAGTCACAACGCTGAAGTCACGCAATGAGATGGAACTCAGGAACAACTGCCCCATACCTGGATAACTGAATATACTTTCGATAAATACCGTACCTCCGATAAGCCCTGTAATCTCATATCCGAAGAACGCGGCGATAGGTAATAGTGAGTTCCTCAAGATATGCCTGTTGTATATCCGGGATTCCGAGGCGCCTTTGGCTCTGGCAGTAATAACGAATTCCTTATGCTTGATATCAATGATTTCACTACGTAAATATTGAACCGTAGATACCGTTGTAATTAGTGCCATGGATAGTGCCGGCAATAATAGATGATAGAACTTACTCATCACGTAGCTGAATGTGCCTGGTGTAAGTCCTGGCGCAACACTTCCTCCCGTCGGGAACCAGCCGAAGTGGAATCCGAAGATCCATACCATCACCAGTGCAAAGATGAACAATGGTGCGGCAAAGCCCAGGTAGGTGTATCCCGTGATCAACCGATCAGACCAGGTATCGTTGTAACGACCACTGATGATACCCAGTGGAATAGCGATCAGGTAAGTCAGTACAAGTGTCGCCAGTGCAAGCCAGAATGTGTTTGCTACACGCTGACCGATCAGGTCCGTAACCGGCATTTTGAAACGGAAGGATTGTCCAAAATCACCTTGGATGGCGTTTTTGATCCAATCCCAATATTGCACGTACCAAGGATTATTCAATCCCAGTCTCTCTCGCTGGGCTTCCAATGCTTTGGGATCAACGCTTGGATCAAGCAATCCGGTTAGCGCGTCGCCCGGCATGGCCTTGGCCATCAGAAAGACCAAAAGACTAAGTAAAAATATCTGAGGGATCATTATGATAATTCTGCGTACTATCGTTTTCCACATATGGCCTTCAACCTTTCTGAGGTAGAGCTACTCGGTGAGTATCGGAAATGGATTTGAGCGAGTATGCAAGCCCTTCCTCATCAAAGAAATTTCGGTATGAATGTTCATACTCGGATTTGACCTGTTGACGGAAGGCTACCATTTCCTCTCGTTTGGTTGGGTCCATATCCGGAATGGCTGCAATAAGACGTTTGGTATAGATGTGTTGTGGATTCTCAAAAATATCATTTGTTGTGCCCTGTTCCACATATCGACCTTTATACATAATTCCAATCTCATCACACATATGACGGATGATACCCAGATCGTGACTGATGAACAGATACGTCAGATTTAATTCTTTTTGAATTTCCTGCATGAAATTAAGTACCTGAGCCTGGACCGATACATCGAGTGCAGATACAGGTTCATCCGCGATAATTAGCTTCGGCTTCAATGCAATAGCCCTTGCAATGCCGATCCGTTGACGCTGCCCGCCTGAGAATTCATGCGGATATTTGTAGATTGATTCCGGACTCAGGCCAACCTTTTCAAGTAATTCTCTTACTTGTCTTTTCTCCTCGGTAGCTGTCAGACGCTCATAGTTACGAAACGGCTCAGCGATGATATCAATAACCCGCTTCTTTGGATTCAGTGATGAATATGGGTCCTGGAAAATCATTTGTACATCCCGCTGGAGCTGCCTGTTCTTACGTCGCTCCGTAGCCAGATTTTTTCCGTTAAACAGAATCTTTCCGTCAGTTACATGATTTAGCCCGATAATGGCTCTGCCTGTTGTTGTCTTACCTGAACCTGATTCACCAACCAGACCATAAGTCTGTCCTTGTTGAATGGAGAAGCTAACACCATCAACAGCCTTTACACTGCCAATTTCCCGTTTAAGCAATCCACCGCGAATTGGAAAGTGTATCTTGAGTCCTTCTACTTCGAGTAATGCCATTATGTTATTCCTCCTCAGCTTTGGTCAGGGAAATGAAAGTGCTGGTAACAGGTACACCGTACCAAGTGACCTGGTGCAATTTCATGCATCTGTGGGTTCTCTTCATGAGCCGATTCACTAATCCATGGAATTCGGGCTTTGAATCTGCACCCTTTGCGAGGAAGATTTTTGAGTGATGGTACGATGCCTTGGATGACATGCAATTTGGATCTTTCTTCAGACAGGGTGGGTATAGAATTCAACAGTGAGCGGGTATATGGATGCTTAGCATCGTTCATCAATGTGAAGATATCTGCGATTTCAACAATTTCGCCTGCATACATAACTGCTACGCGATCAGCCATCTCAGCTACGACACCCAGATCATGTGTAATCAGAATAATGCCTGCGTTAATTTCATTCTTCAGATCACGGATCAGCTCCAGAATCTGTAGTTGAATCGTAACGTCAAGCGCCGTCGTTGGTTCATCGGCTATGAGTAGTTCTGGTTTGTTGGCAATCGCAATGGCGATAACAATTCTCTGTCTCATACCACCAGATAATTCGTGGGGATACTGCTTGTATATTTGTTCGGGACGTGGAATCCCTACCTGATTCAATAAGTGAATGACCTTTTCTCTCTTCTCTCTGGAAGACAGCTTGGACTGATGAAGTGTGAGAATCTCTTCAATCTGTTCACCAATAATCATTAGAGGATTTAGTGCGGACAATGGGTCCTGAAAAATCATGCCCATTTCTTTGCCACGTAGCTTGTTTAATTTGCTTGGGGAGATGTTGGCAATATCTTGTCCTTTATAGAGAATTTGGCCTTCAATCTTTGCTTTGTTATGCAAACCCATAAGAGAGAATGCAAAAGCACTTTTACCTGACCCGGATTCACCTACAATCGCCAACACTTCATTTTTCTTCACCGTAAGGTTAACGTGATCCACTGCTGCATAATAGTCATCTTCAATTCTGAATGATGTTGTTAGATTTCTGACTTCCAATAGCTCTGTATTCAAATCAATCACCCTAACCCCATAATTTCCGTAGATTGTATTCGTGTGTAGAGGAATGCATCCACTGTATATTTCCAAGTTCTTGAAGATAACGAACAATAGCTTATACAAAATACCAAATTGTTAGGAGAAACAAGCTTCAGAGACTTATATTTAGACCATTGGTCAATTAATGTTGATAATTCCTAGCGGAATTATATATCATAATAATTAATGTAATCATACGTGTAATTTTAGCTAACGTCAATGCTTATTTTGAGATTTTTGGTATAAATGTTTTTTATACTACAGATTTGGATATTAGTAATACTATAAAGGCGTATAGCAGGGAGTTTGAGAGATGTTATCTTGTTTTTCGCTGTGAGGTGAACATAGGCAATTGGTCAAAATAACATATACATAACATAATAGTTACATCTATTGTATGTGTATGATTTGATTTAAGTAGATATACTTAATTTTGCGTGAGGTAAATGTTACATATATGAGTGATGATTATATCTCGAACTATAGCTGAACTTTATTTAATCGGACTCGTTATGCTTACAATTGAAAAAATATATGCGATCAAAGTAAAAAATCTAGTTAATCTAGTATAGTTTTATTTATTTGCTAATGTAAAGACCAAATTGTCATCTTTTATCATTTATTTTACAAAAGAAAGAAAAAAGCCCTGCAAAATGCAGAGCTCATCTAATATTTATTCATTTAATTGTATATATAATACCCTTTACTGAGAATCAGGAGGTCTTTTACCACGTTTTAACTCATTGATACTCAAGCCAAAATCCATCTGCAAGTGAGGATAGTCCGGAAAGTTTGCCCAGTCTCCACCCCAAGTGAAACCTAACGCTTTGGCGAGATCCACAACTTCCATCCAGTCTGCCTTGCCATTGCCATTATCGTCACGTTCCATATCCCATACGACATCACCCTCAGGCGTCTTCAGTGCAAAATCAATTGCTAATCCATAGTTATGATATGACTCACCACCACGCGCATTCGTAACGATATTGCCTGCGCTTGAGCGTCCTTGGTTGAATAGTGCATCTTGCTCCTCGGAACTTCGGTAGCCGTGGGTGATAACAATCTCTATTCCACGTCTCGCTGCCTTACGTACCAATAATTTCTCATTCTCTGCTACCACAGGATGAAGGCCAATGATTGGCACAGCTTCTTGGATTGTTGACCCGGGCCACATGTTATCTATATCACCTTTTTGCTGTAACCACACATATATAATGGAAAGTAAAAGAGTAGCTATAATCCAGGTTTTCAGACTTCTCTTTTTTCTCTGTTTAGCTTTACGTTTTGATGTATTCATATCCACTCCTGGTGATTATTCTGAAATAAACAGCTATTCCTGCTGCCTGAACCTTTTCAGTAGATTAGACTCTATTATAATTCATTTGAGCCTTGAATGCTTCTATCACCATAGTATTGCACGCCTGTTGAATATCCTA
>NZ_JAGGNR010000016.1 GCF_018614975.1 Paenibacillus polymyxa
GAATAGACGTAGAAGTTTTGTTTTTTTCTACTGTCTACTATGAGGGGAGCATATCATTGTTCTGAATTCAGGCAGCTTTTTTTGTTTTTCGTATGTAGGGTGGAACGTACAATTTTCCTAGGAATTAACCTCTTCCTCACTCTTACGTTTGTCAATGAACTCTGCTGGCCCTCCAGCTGAATCAACTTCTAGAGAGGGTAGGGATAAAGACAAAGAGAGAGAGGTATATGGGTCATCTTTAACATGACCGTATAATACAATTGTAGATGACATAGGCAGCAGGATCTGATAATCAGTGAATTCTACATCTGCATCATAATATTTTTTGAAGTACTTTTGTCCAACAGGAATTGTTTTTTCAAAATATGCTTGTTCCTCTTTTGGAGATAGTCCCCCACAGCCAGTTGGAATAAGTACAAGGGTTAAGATTAAAAAGGCTGAATGAAATAACTTAAGCAAGTTTATCACCCTGATCTGTAGAAGGGTTTGAGTTGTGAGCTTCATTTGGAATTAACCTCTTCTTCACTTTTGCGTTTCTGAATGAATTCACCGGGTCCACCTTCTGAATCAATTTCCAGAGATGGGAGGTAAAGCGAAAGAGATACTGAAGTTTGAGGATCGTCCTTTACATAACCTTTTAACACGATTGTAGATGACATAGGTAGCAGGATCTGATAATCAGTGAATTCCACTTCCACAACGTAATACTTCTTAAAGTATTCTTGTCCAATCGGAATTGCTTTTTCAAAATATGCTTGTTCCTCTTTATGAGATAGTCCTCCACAGCCAGTTGAAATAAGTACAAGGGTTACGAATAAGAATGTTGAATGAAATAATTTAAGCAAGCGAATCATCCTGATCTGTAGAAGGGGTTGAATTGGAAATTTCATTGGGAATTAACCTCATCCTCACTCTTTCGTTTTTTTATGAAGTCCTCGGGACCTTTGCCAGAGCGAACCTTCATAGATGGTATGTCTAAGGATAGAGATACCTTGATTGCTTGATCATTCTTTACATAACCATAAAGAAACATGGTAGAAGAATTAGGCAAGTTAATATCATAATCCGTGAATATGACCTCTTCATCATAATAAGTTTGGAAATATCTTTGTCCAATAGGTACAGCCTTTTCATAATATTCTTTTTTTTCTACGTTAGAAAGTCCTCCACAACCTGCAAGTAGACAGATTAGGAAAAATGTTAGAACAACGATACGAACGGATTTAAACACCGTAATCCTCCTTTATTGGAAATAAATACTCCGATGATATATATTATAATAAATTAACAAAGGAGAGAAGTGCAATGAAGGCCTATATTAATGAATATACCTACCATTTTATATCAAATGAAGTATATCAATCGAATATTATAGCTAATGATATTTTTGACGAAATCCCTGGCTGGAAAATAGTAAAACCCCAAACCACTTTACACGACAGCAAGACCGGATTTGACGCTGAAGTATTCCATAATGAAAACACGAATCAAATCATCATTGGGTATAGAGGTACAGAGCCTGGAGGTCGTCCTATTCAGGAGAAACTTCCCGACCTGGAAACGGATGTGCTGGACGTTGTCCTGGGAAGAGCGAAGCAACTTGAGAATACATATAATCAACATCAGAGCGGAGTAGAACGGGCTCCCAGCAAGTACGACCAAAACGTGATCAACGAGGGGTACAAGGATACACAACTTTATCAGGCAGAGGAACTGTATAGAACCGTTAAGAAGGAATATCCAACTGCGGATATCACGACAACAGGGCATTCACTGGGCGGTGGATTAGCCGAGTATGTAGCAGCAAGAAATGACTTATCAGCAGTAACCTATGACCCAGCTGATATATTGCCTGTGTTGTCCGACGACATCATTAAGCGTATTGATAACGGTGATTATAAAGATAAGATTTATTCCATATCACATCCTGGTGACATTGTTAGCTCTGGTATTATGAGTGCGCGCAAAACAGTAGGAACAGGACTTTTTATTAACAATACATATGAAGAAGCCAACAGCAGATTTTATGTACGAGTATCTATCCCTGACAAAGACAGCGAATATAATTTTTTTAAGAGCTTTTTGGGTTTGACTGAAAATAAAGTGGTTTATGTGCCCATTAATGTCCCATTTCTGAATCAAGATCCCATAAGCAAGTTTATGAATTCATTTGGTAATCAGAAAACGCATGATTTGAACTATTTCCAGTTTGATGAACATGGATTTATCACAAATAAGTTATTCACAACTACCGATGGACAACCTGTGAACGGGAATCTGCGTTTTGATGCTTACTTAAAATCTTTGGTAGCTCAAGACAACATGAAAAAAGCATTTGATCAACTTCTACAAAAATATGGGTCGAAGTTGGGTGTGTATGGGCAATATGCAGCAGCAGCAAGTGGTGTTACCATACAGCTCTCTGTTGAGGATTTGAAGGCCGCGGGGCAGAAGATGGAGCAATATGTGCAAGAATTTCAGTCAAGTCTACCTACAGCGATTAATTCCATCTTACGATTGGTTGAAACGAGTCGAAGTCGATCTTTGGAGCCGATCGTGGACAGACTAACACATGACTTGCATCAATTTAGCCGCTGGTATGAAGAGGAAGCGCATCTTATCGCAGAGTATATCAATAAAAAGGCGGAAGATTTCAGAATCGCTGACGAGGGATAACAAGGAGGATTAGAGGTGTCTGGAAGAATTTTGGTTGAATTGCACGATTTGATGCAAGCAGAGAAAGATATCACTCATTTGATGAATCTATTAAAAGCGAATAAGGCCCACGTCCAGTCTATAGGGGAAAGTGTAGGAGATTGGAAAGGTCAAGCGGCAGAAGAAATGAGAAGTAAAATGGATCAATTCCTGACTGTAATGACAAGAAGGATCGCCGAATTTGAGCATCAACAGGTGGATTTAGCAAGATATAATTATCGTATGGAAGAAGCAGATCGCGCTGGAAAATAATGTGGTTTAGAGTGGGGACTGCAACGAAACCAAGCGGCGAAGCAACTATTGATTCTAAGAAACTACTTTATATTCAACTAGGAATTAGGAGCGATTAGCATGGCAAATACAGTACCAGAGGTTATACCGAAAAAAGCGATGCCTGGTGAACGGTTATTATTTGAAACGCTTAAGAAACATCTCCCGCAAGACTACATTGTGTACTATGAACCTGAGATTCGTGGAAGACGACCGGATTTTGTTATTATCGGGCCAGATTTAGGATTGCTTGTACTAGAAGTGAAGGATTATACCAAAAGCACGCTGCATCAGGTAAATCGGGATGAATGGACTTTACACACTAAGGCAGGTGAGACGGCTACCGAACGAAGTCCACTAAAGCAAGCGAGAGATAATGCATTCCTCATAACGGGTCAATTGAAGAAGGATAAGAATTTGATCAAAGAAGGAACGCCAGGATATTTGAAGTTCAATTATGGGTATGGTGTTGTTTTCAGCCGCCTGAAGCAAAAGGACTTTCTACATATGGATTTGTATAGTGTCATAGATCCGGTGTTTGTGCTGACCAGAGAAGAGATTGATCCAGAGGATGAAGATTTCTCTGAGGAAATCCTGATTGAGAAACTCTTGCACATGTTCACGGTGCCAACTCGGAATCGATATAGATTGACCCATGACGATATACAAGCAATTCGTTACCATCTGTTTCCTGAAGTGAGAATCAGTGCGGAACTTAAAGAGGTGATACCACATCAGGACCAGCTGTTATTATCCTTGCATAACATTAAGACGATGGATCTACATCAGGAGAAAATGGCGAAGCAGGTGGGAGACAAGCATCGTTTAATCCGCGGAGTTGCGGGCAGTGGTAAAACGCTGGTGCTTGTCAGTCGGGCAAGGATGCTGGCGAAGGCAAATCCGAGCTGGAAGATTCTCGTACTTTGTTATGGCGCAACCTTGTCCCAATACTTGAGACAGGCTATTGTACAGAAGTTGGCAGAGCCAGAGGATTTATTTGATTTTGCCCATGATGGAAAATCTTCGGTCCTTGGATCAAACATTCAAGTAAGCACGTTCCACTCATGGCTCGGCAAGCAGTTTCGGATTATCGAAAAGAAGCTGCCAGTTTTACTGGAGAAGATCTCTCAAGGACTACAAGAGTTACCGAAGTATGACGCGATATTGATCGACGAAGGGCAGGACTTTGATGCTGATTGGCTGAAGCTCGTGAGCGCATGTCTCAATGATGAGACGCAGTCACTGCTGCTTGTGGAGGATCGGGCTCAAAGCATTTTTAAACGGAAAAATAGCTTGGCTCAAGATACGGGATTAGACTTCCGGGGACGCTCCAAGATATTAACCATCAACTACAGAAATACGGCACAAATTGTGCAATTTGCTTGGGATTTCTATAGAGAGCAGTCCAAGTTGCAACATAAAGTCATCAGCACTGCGGCAGATGGAATTGAGATTATACCGCCTCAGTTCACGAAGCGTAAAGGGTCAGAGCCTAAGATCTACCAAAGTCTAAGCACGAAGGATGAGATGGCGTTTGTAGCCAAGTCGATTGATTCTTTACGACGAGAGAAATCCTTGTCTCTGAAGGATATAGCCATCTTGTATAGGGTCCAGGAATTTAATGGGGTCAATATTATTGGTGAGATGGAGCATGTGTTGGTTGACAATAACCTTACGTATAATTGGGTGACCAGAGATGATCAGAGCAAGAAGAACTTCGATCGGGAAGAGGACAGCATTAAAATATTGACGATTGATAGTGCAAAGGGGTTGGATTTCAAGGCTGTATTTATCATTGCCATTGAAGCGATGCCACGCAAGTCGGGAAAAACAGATGAAGTGGATGAACAGGAGGTGTCCCGTTTCTATATCGGTATGACACGTGCCTTGGAATGGCTGTTCCTGAGCTACTCTGATGAATCCCGATTCACGCAATATCTGGATGAGGTTCAGCAGCAACGAACGGAAATGCAAAGAGATAAAGCGGTAAGCAGGGGGTAATCACGCGTGGCCTGAACAAAGTGGAATATTTATTACATGTGACATACATGAACAACACTGAAAAACGTATCTTCCATACATATGGAAGATACGTTTTTTACTAAGTTACCTTGTATGTGGAGGGTATCCAATTCACACCAAATCAATTTCCTCCCCCCCCCCCCCCACATAAACCATAATCGCTTGATACAAAAACCTCAAAAAATCCTCATCACCAAACTGATCAAAATAACCCGCATAGCGACGATCCGTCGTATAGGTCTCCGCGATACACCTCAAAATCTCAGTATCACAGACCATAAACTGTTCCAAGCAACTCTTCCATTCACGCACTAACTCTTGTACCTCACCAGAAGCAGGGGGCAGGTCCTGATGTTTCGCCAACTCCCGAAATACCTGCTCCATGTTGACCGAGAACTGCTGGTAGGCTTGTTCTTGCTCTTCCGCAGACAGCTGGCTCACATTCGCTTCGAATTCCTGATATTTCTCGGTATCTCCGTAGACGAACTTCGCCTCAGATTCATACTGTTCTTGAATGGACAGAATGGGAGAGTTGCCAAACAGATTGAGATGAGAGATATCCGTTCCACCCACATACTCGTCCAACTGGTCGATGATGGTTTCGAGCTTTTGTTTTCGTTGAACGAGTGTGCTGCGATGCCCTCTTAGAATATCTTTTTGTTCGCCTTTGGAAAGTTGCATCATGGCTGAAATGTCTTTCAAGGAGAAATTCATTTCTTTGAACAACAGAATCATCTGCAGATTCCCGAGTGCCTCTTGATCGTAATACCGATAGCCATTGTCCTCGACTTTGCTCGGTTTCAATAGATCCGTTTTATCGTAATAATGTAATGCGCGTTTGGTGATGCCTGTAATCTGAATAATATCTTTAACGGTGAAATAGGGTGTCTTCATTCCAAAATTCCTTTGTTTCAGCAAGGATGACACTTGCCGGAGTAATGGTTGCTTCGGTAATCGGTGTACCTGTTTTGTTCAGATAATATTGAATTAAGTGATAACCGCAGGCATAACCAGCCGCATAGGGCATACCTACAGGTGTGAAATTTTGCATGATGGCAAGTTCATCGCCGTATAGATACGGATTAATCTGGTCAAAACCTGTGACATGCAGCTGATCTTTCATCTTCGGTTTGATTACGTTGTTCAAAGTCTCCATATCTGTTTTGGCTACCCAGGGGCCTAGCAACTCTTCTCCATACAGGGATGTCGCAAAGCTCTCGGCCAGCCCCTCGCTAACCACCATCTCGCCAAGCGTAATCTGTGGACTCCACTGAATATATTGATATCTCACATTATGATTGCATTCATGGGCTAACACGGATTGCATACGAGGTAGAGTATACCTATTGGGGATCAGGTTCGCAATAATATAACCCGGGATTCCACCATCTCCGCTAATACCTTCGTTCATCGTGAGTGATGGACTATTCTTGTCGCCTAATAAAATCGTAAATAGATATTCGGAGACCGACAGCTCAATCCCGTGATCTGTAAAGGTCGATAGACTCGTACAAACAGCTTCATGACACTGTTGCCAAAATGCTTCAGACGAGATTGCTGCTAACGATTCGTTAATCTCAGGCGTGATATCTGCGGGAGCGATATTCAACAAGTTATTCATCATGATCACGTCGAAGCCATTAGGCTCGCTTGATCGAAACGGGATCTGTTGAATGTTCCATTTGTTCATAAATGGACTCATCATTCGCTCGCGGTATAACTCCAATTTCTCATCGGGTGCAGCCTGGATGATCTCTTCATAGATTTGATCTGAGCGCAACGCGGTAATCTTCATCCTTCATCACTCCTTCTTATTCGCTTGAGATCATTATCAAGTATGACCTAACGTAACAGTCAAGCGTTGATGTTAGGCTGCTGGTTCTCTGAATGATTCTTCATCTTCATTGTGAATATCACCGCAGACAGGATATAGATCAAGCTTAACAAGAGATAGGGGAGTTGCAGCGAGAAGACGCGATCAAATGTCGTTTCACTAACCCGCACCAATAATCCGCCGAGAAGCGTACCGATGGCACTGATCCCAAAGGATAGAAAGCGAAACACGCTTCCAACCCTGCCAAGCATCTCATTAGGAACGGAACGCTGCAGGATGGAGGAACGGGTAACATTGTAGACAATGATGAAAAATGCAGCACAGAAGTACAGTCCGCCTACCAAATATGCATTTGTAGTTAGACCCACCACACCGTAGATGATTCCCATGCACAAAATGGAGGAGATAATTAATTGTTTCGTACTCCATCTCTTGCGCATATAAGCAACAGCCTGGCTTCCTACTATGCTGCCGATGGTTGCGACGGAGATGAGGATACCAAATGCAAAAGCATCCAACTGAAGCACATCTCGTACAAAGAAAATCTGAGTAGCCAGGATGATCGAATACATCAGCGTAATGGTGACAGACAGAATGGCCAGACCACGGAGAAAACGATCATGATAGACATATTGGATACCAGCCCACATCTCACGTTTCCAATTCTTCATCGGGCGAGCTTGCTTCTTGGTTGTTTCTGTATCCCCTGGATAGAAGTTTCCCTTCAAACTGCTTAAAAAAAGCAGAGCAATAACAGCCGTTACGGCGTCTATGGCAAAAGGAAATACAATATGCAGGGTGATGATGAACCCTCCCAGGGCAACGCCAAGAATATCACTCGTGATTAACTGTCCGGCGGTGAATTGCCCATTGGCTTTTTCTAACTTACTCTCATCTACTAGTTGTGGGATCACCGTCTGCACCGTGCTGTCGAATACGACTCGGCTAAGACCAATACCAAACATGAACAGAGCAAGAATCGGAATGCTTACCCACCCTCCCCAGATACATAAAGTCAGTCCAAGCAGAAGCATCATTCGCGTAAAGCCTGCCCCAATCAGCATATGTTTGCGTGAGTAACGGTCGATGAGGACACCTACAGGCAGACTGAAGAGTAGCCAGGGTAAACGAAGTGCCGTCATGGTAACAGAGGCATACAGCGTATTACTCGTGAGAGTTGATATGAACCAAGGCACCGCAGCAAGTGTAAGTCCATCACCCAAGAATGTAAGCGAAAATGCACCAAATAACTTGGTATAATTCGATTTGATTTTCATCGTTCCCTCCACCAATAAGATGTAAAGCATACCAACTTTTGAATTAGGAAATAATGTGTTTTCACTTAAACCAAATTTAAGTTATTGCAAAATGGTTTTCAATCCTGTTTTTACAATAAATAACTTCACAAAACGCTTACAAACTTTCAATTCTACCCTACCTTTTCCGCTGTGAAGCTGAGATAATGGGAGAGGAATAAGGCATGAAACAGATGCGACAACCATGTTCACCAACAGCCCAAAAATAAAAGCTGCATATCCATAGGAGGATTATGAATGACGACACAACCATTGAATCTGATCCAATCCACGGAGGGCCAAGCGTTGCTTGCCCAAATGTATGGACAATCACAAGTACAGGAACAGACTGCACGTTACACAAAGCTGAATGCAACGTTCGAAGAGTATTTTGGTGCGCAAGAGGGAAGCAAGTTGTTCAGCGCGGCAGGACGTAGCGAGATTGGCGGCAATCATACGGATCATAACCATGGTAAAGTCCTGGCGGGCAGCATTACGCTGGATACACTTGCGGTGGCTGCGCCAACGGCAGAATCGGTTATTACTTTTTATTCGGAAGGCTACGACAAGAAATATGTAATCGATCTCATGGATCTCACGCCAAATACGGAAGACGATGGCACAACAGCATTGATTCGCGGTATGGCTGCGGGATTTGGAGAATTCGGATATAAGGTAGGTGGCTTCCAAGCGTACATCTCCAGTAACGTATTCTCGGCATCAGGCCTCAGTTCATCGGCGTCATTCGAGATGCTGATCTGTACGATTTTGAATCACTTTTATAATGATGGAGCAATGGATGTTGTGACCTTGGCCAAAATCGGTCAGTATGCGGAGAATCACTATTGGAACAAACCATCCGGTCTGCTGGATCAGATGGCTTGTGCATATGGTGGACTGATTTCGATTGATTTTGAAAATCCTGCACAACCGGTAATTGAGCCTGTTCAGTGGGATTTCCAACAGAACGGTTACTCATTGGTTATTGTGAATACAGGTGGTAACCACGCTGATCTGACGGAAGATTACGCTGCTGTGCCGTATGAGATGAGAGCGGTTGCTCAAGCACTTGGCAGTGAGTATGTTCGGGGAATTACAGTTGACGCAATCTATGCGAATCTCAAGAAGGTTCGTGAAGCGGCTGGGGATCGTGCTGTGCTGCGTGCGCTTCATTTCCTGGAGGAAAACAATCGTGTTGATGGTCAGGTACAGGCGTTGCGTGATGGACGTTTTGCTGATTTCCTGAAACTGATTACAGCGTCTGGTAATTCGTCATGGAAGTGGCTGCAGAATGTATATCAGAGTGGTGCTGTGAAAGAACAGGAGATTGGCATCGCGCTGGCACTAACCGAGAATTATCTGCAAAACTTGGGTGATGGCGCTTGTCGTATTCATGGTGGTGGATTCGCAGGGGTTATTCTGACGATCCTTCCGAACGAAAAAGTAGAAGAATATATGTCCTGGATGCACAACATGTTGGACACGCCGATTATTGTCGTTAATGTGCGCGCACAGGGTGCAGTATGCCTGAATACATTGATCGCTAACGCGAACTAATAGGATGTAGCAAGTATATATATGACTTGTATAAAAAGCGGTGATCTTCCCGGACTAAAGTCAAGGTAAATCACCGCTTTTTGTCATACCCAACGCAAGGATTAATGCAAGAACTGATTCATTTCTTGTAAAACGTCCTCTACCATAGGTAGCCGCTCCGCCGTGTATACTTCAATATCGATAGAGGCAAGCAAGGGCAAAAGCGCTTGTGCCAATTCAGGTCGTGACAGAATTAGCTGGGAAGGCCTGTATCCTCGCTGCAAAAGAAGGTCAACCAATTCTTCTGCGCATTGCTGCATACTGCGTTTTTGTTCTGCGACGGCAGAGTGGATAATCATGCCGGAGGCTGGCTCAGTGACGATGATAATCTGTGGGAAATAGGGGCGTTCCTTATCACCAATGGATGTAGGCAGATAGGATAATCCGAATTCCCAGAATGATTCTGGCGGGCAAGGCAGCTTGCGAAGACGCGCTTGTTGAAATTCATCAATGAATATAGATGCGGTTTCTTCTACAACGATAGGCTGTGGTTCAACCCACTGACTGCTCCAGGTGAATGTTTGTCCATCAGATGAAAGCTCTGGCACACGTGTGAGAAATAATCGCTGATCTGAAGGAAAGAGCTGATCCGGGTCAGACTGTACGGCTGAAGCGACTTCAATGGCCTGCTCAACACAGGTTGCAAAGAACCGGAGCTCTTTAGCTTCTCGAACTGGGCCAGGTACGAATCCCGGTTCATATCGATGAAAAGTAGGCCAGGCATTGCGTCCGCGGTAAGAGAAACCTAATGCCTTTAATTGTTTGTATTCCTCACTGGATAGCTCGTCCCGGTTTTCAAAGGACAACAGCAGACATTTTTGGGTAAAAACGGGATCTTCAACATTGTTTCCTTGCATCAGATCAAACAAGGCATTCAGTCCTTCTGTACCCAGGTAGACAGCCATTCCATACATCTCGCCTCCGTTGCCCATTACAGTGCAGTAGCCGATCTGTCCGGATTCCGGGTCCTGGACACCAAAAATATGAGAGCTGCTCAGCCATTGCCAGCTTGCTTGTTGTTTGAAACGGTTGGCTGCTTCGTACAGTGGACGTGCTTCTTCAATAAGTAATTTCATGAATACTATTTACTCCTTTCATATAAGTGGATAGTGGTCGTTAAAGTGAGTCTACCACACTGTCAGCTTGTACGTGAATAATTACAACAAGGATGAACAGATGTCCTTAACTCATTTCGGGCTTGCCGGATTTTTTGATATAATCATATATAATAAAATCTCCAACTTAGAAGGTCGTTATAGTGTTCAGTAGATAGTAGCCTGATTGGGTAGTTTAGTGATCTGCAATACAGGCGTATTGATTTTCCATGGGAGGAAGGATTAGATGATTACACCTACAGTGGCTGGGCAGGAAGAGGCTCAATTATACGAGGAGTTGCGACGTGCGATCGATGAATTCGAAGAGGGCGAGCAACGGCAAAAAGTTCTGAGTCGGATGGTAAGACAGCTCAGGTTCGCCAAGTGGCGCAAAGATCGGATGCGCAAGGTGGATGCATACTGTCAAAAGATCAAGCCCGCGACATTATGGACCATACTAGCCACAGGTGCACTTGCACCAGTTTTGTTATTTAGCATGTTCATCTGGGTATCGTTGTGGGTGGAATGAAGCTGTAACGAAGAGAGATACATTATGAAGTTAATAAAAAGAACCGTTAACCATCGGATTATCGTATTCCGACTGTAACGATTCTAAGAACTCTCTTTAGGGTTAGTGGGACATTTGTGTAGATTTACCGTCTAAAGATTGCACTTGTCCCTGGATATACTGGTGGTAATCGCGGAAGCTGCTGATGTGATGCAAGGAATCGGAGTTCTCAGACTGGATCTTAATTTTACCGTCCTGAGGCAATTTTTTCATCTCAGCAATGACGGATTTGGAACCTTGGATATCACCGGACATGTCTTGAATTCGCTGTAATAATGCTGGGTGTCCTTCATGTTGGAGCATTTCGGCGAGCGGTCTCATTTCCTCCAACTTTTGGCTCGACCGTTCAAGTGTGGTCATCACTTTGTCTCCATCTGTACTTGCGCTAAGCGAAACCATTCGGTGAATATGATCTTTCTCCATACGCTCAAGTGCCTCCAGATGGGAAGCTTCCAGTCGTTTGGGATCGCTCCAACTCTCCGATCGAACGGAGTCATTCTGTTGCTGGGAAGCATTGTTCGCAGTGCCATTGCCACAGCCCCATAACAGAGTTGAGCAGGTTAACACGGCTCCAACGGCGATGATACTTTTTAACCTCATGCTGTCACTCCTTCAATAATTTCCTGAAGGTAGTATGAGCAATAATATCCAAAATCATGCTTCTTCTTGTTATAAATGTAGCAAATGATCCAAAGAAGTGAAGTTACAATTGCAACGTTATGTAATGAGGTGAGAAGCATTATGTACACTAATAACATATGGCGCTGGACCATTAATCTTCTGTATCCTGCCATTATCTTTGTCTTCCAGAGCTGGGGACCGATATTGGATTCTTGGACAGGTCCAATTTTGTTCGTCGCGGTGTTCTGCTTTCTATGGAGCGATGTAAAAGATATGTTCGTTTCGACATTATTGACATGGTTTATTGCCATCCCGTGTTGGTGGTATTGGATTGAACGTCCGAAACCATCGTTTGGTGCAGAACATTTTGCCGCACATCTATGGTTAATTGTACTTATGTATATTGTCTTTGTGCTCATTCCTCAGACCTTAATCCTGACTACTCGGTTGCGGGTAATGCATTATTATAAGAAGTGAAAGTTAATGGAATGGAGACTTCGCAGTCACAGACCTGCATGATTCGAACTGCAAACGAACGACATCCATATACACAAACACCCCTTATCCGTCGTTCCTGACGGACAAGGGGTGTTTCGCGTTCTTGCTACACTTTCCGTTTATATTTCCCTGTATAAGGGATGGTGAGGTGGATTTTCAGATCCTGGATCGATTCTTCGGTAAGCATCATCTTGCTGCCATTGTTGGATAACTTACGCCAGAGCTTTGGATTTTTGCGATACAGCTTCTCCTGAAGACCGTAAATATCTACGCCACGCTCAAGGCCGTGACGATAGGTCTGCATGATCTGCTCCCGCAACTTCACTTCACTAATCTGAATCATCTCTTCATAAGAGGTAGGCACAAGGTATTCGTACAGGGCAGTGAGGTATTCGGCGTCAATGTTGAACTTGACCTCTTCCCCATGAATGACAGGTTTAATTTTGATCTTTGGCAATCCTACACTGAGTGCCCCATAGATCGTTCCATCCTTCTGGACAAGTAAGGGAGCCCGCCGCATGTCTTTGATTAGCCAGTGGTAACCGGGAAGCTGACTGCGTGGAAAGTATTCAAAGTCATAGCCAGTCTTCTCGAAAAAGGCCCCTTCCACCAGAAACAAATCATGTTTTTTCTCATTCTCAGCCCACTGGGTATTGTTCAATGCAAGACTCGGTAGATACGTCGTGATAGCCGGATCATTATGTGTTGCAATGAGCTTAAAGCTAAGCACAGGTGGGTACAACGATTCTTCCATGTACGTGGGGAGCGGATTGTGAAGAATGCTGTCCAGTGGCGACATATTATAGATGGACGTCGCACTCAGGATTTTCTCCAGAGGCTCTCGTGTTCCATACACCCAGGTTGTATAACGGGATTCTGGAAATCGTCCCAGCATATCAAACACTTCTTTGATGTGTTTGCTGGTGAGCACACCTTCGGCCATAACGATGGCTGTCACATGCCCCCAGGCCATGTGTAATTGGGCTGTACGAAACAGTTCGTTTAACGCCAGACTCAATGTTTTCCCTTCGGCATGTCCGACCCATACAGGGGGCGTATCAGCACTTTTGGCTGAACTTTCACTTTTGGCGACACTGGCAAAATCCAGCGTTTGTACATACAGGTGATACATGCCGTCTTTGTAATCAATGCCAAATGCTTTGGCGTAGTCTACTTGTTGAATCTCAAAAGCACTCCAGCATCCACTCGTCATCACGCACATCGACAGGCTTAACAGACCCAGCGTACATCTCCGCAACAAACGCTTCATCGTCCGTTCCCTTTCTTGCGGGGCTCTTGGGTTTCGAGATAGACGGGTTTGCGTTTCCCCAACCCTTTTGGCAATTTAAATAATGAAGCTATGGCTTGTTTGAAATGAAGCGGTGTTAACGGAGTGAGATACGGAATGCCAAATGATTTGAGATCGGTCAGGTAGATGAGGAACAGAATCAACGACAGGATGAACCCATAGATGCCGAGAGATGCTCCCAGGACAAAACAAAGGAACCGCAGGATCAGCACAGAACTGGTCATGACCTGATTCACAATGGTTGCTCCAGCTACGACGGTAACTGCGATGATGACAATCATGAGGGGAGAGACCATGCCGGCTCGAATGGCGGAATCCCCGATGATCAAACCGCCAACGACAGTTAGTGTCTGGCCGATGGCACTCGGTAAACGTACCCCCGCCTCTCGGAACAGCTCCATTAGCAGCATAATGAGAAACATCTCCACTCCTGATTCCATTGGCAGTCCCATACGGCCTACCGATATCGTGGCAACCAGTGGGAAAGGAACCTGATCCATATGAAATGAGGTCAGCGCAATATAAAAGCCGGGCAGGAACACGGTGATTATCAGGCCAAGAAAGCGGAGCATCCGCCCTACGTTGACAGCTAAGAAGGGAAAGCTGGCATCTTCCGGTGATTTGAGCAAAAGAAACAGATTGACTGGCCCAATAATGGCGCTGGGATTGCCGTCAACAATGAGGATAAAACGTCCGTTCAGGAGACATTCTGCAGCAAAGTCGGGCCTGCCCGTATAATGGGTGACGGGAAACAAAGTAATCTTCGAAGGGGACAGCAATTCTTCCAGTTCATTAGCGGTCAAGATGCGTTCAGTCTCAATCTTACGCAACCGATCCTGGACGTCTTCAATCAGATCCGGATTGGCGATATTCTTGATATACATCAATGCCACTTTGGTTGCAGAACGTGAACCGATCAGTTCAATATTACAGGCCAGTTGGTTCGTACGCAGTCGGGTGCGTATCAAGGCAACATTGACGGCAAGTGGTTCAATGAACCCATCTCTTGCCCCACGGATCGAAACTTCGGTGGTCGATTCCTCCGGTGTCCGAGTAGGGAGGTTAGATATATCAATACTCCACATGGTTTGCAGGGAAGGAATACAGATCAACATATGGCCTTCAAAAACACGGAGAGACATCAGTTCAGTTCCAAATGCCGGATCTTGCAGATCCATTCGGGTCCAATCCAGGCTGATGCACTTTTCAATGTCGGATGTACGGACAAAGTGTGTATTTTCATATGTTCGTTTGAGTTCCGGGAGAATAATATCGTAGATTGCTTCACTGTCTACCATACCGCTGCAATAGGTCATAAGGAGTTGCATCGGAGGTTCTCCGAACATATGACTATTGATGATGACATCATCAGATCCGGCAAAAAAGGTGTTCAGGTTATGCTCGTTCATTCGGAACGGTTCAACTTCACGATTATTCTTGGGTTGGGATGAGATCGGCACGTTCGGGAGCCTCCTTGTCTTTTTTGTGGATTAATGCAGCAATGGTTAATATCACGGTAACGATTGAGACATAGGCCAGCATGACCGGGAACTGAATATGATTCACGTAATAGTCCACGTAATCAATGCGCCACCATTGCATCGCCATGAAGCTCATGATGACGGTAATGGTAAGAATGGCGATATATCGTTTCTTCGGTCTGCGGAAATTAAGCAGATCTACGATGAGATACATGGATATGGCAATCCTTGCGAAGGAACCACTAAGCCACTGATAGATGGACAGAAAATCAACGTGCTGCAACAGTTTGCCTATATTCACAAGTTTCCATTGCTCATAGGGACTGTTCCGTTGTTTGGCAGCTTCTTCTGGACCAAATTCCACGATGGCCCCGATCGTTGGCCCTATCGCCATACTGAGCATAAACACGCCGAGGATCAGAACATACCACCAACGAATTTTGCCTTTGACTTCATGTTGGAACAACATAAGAATCCAGATTTCCATAAGCCCGGCTAAGGAGTAGATCATGCCCCGCCACACGGAACCCATGCCGTTCTCCATAATCGGGAACAATAGACTGTAGTCTTTGTATTTCATATTGGCGGACATTACAAAATAACCAAGCAAAATCACAAAGGGCAGCAGCAGACTGGAAGTCATCGCAATGGAGCGTATGCCTTTAGCTGCTGCCCACGCTGCAACCAGTGCACCGCCACCAGCCAGAACGTAAGGTGGCGTGAATTGAAGATATGTGGACACGGTCCAGTTAGTTGTCTCATACAGCGTATGTGTGCCAAGCGTGAACAGCAGAATGGAAGCGGAGATGCGGAAGATCCAGGAAGGGACCGCACCGAATTCTCGCGTGATCCAATCTGTTAATCGCTGTCCACGTACCCGCCGAATGATGATATACATCATACATAGAAACAACATGAAAAAAGGGCCAGCCGCCACGACAGACAACCATCCGTCTCTGCCGCCAGCTTCAAGAATTGCTGGGATGGACAAGACATGGCAGACCAGTCCGGCACTTAATAAAAGGATGGAAAAGGACAACCAAATGGTAATTTGACCTTTTTCACGACTCATGGGAATCCTCCTTTCCAATGAAGGAAGTTTCCGTTAGGTTGTACAGCATACAGGAAGTTGATTCCTTTTTCAGATTTTTTCACAGAAAGCTGCAACCGAGATGGACGGACTAACCAGAAAGCTTTAACATACAGATATAGCAATGTCGAAGACAAGCACTGAGCGAAGCATAGAAAAATAGAGAAAATAGGGAGGAAACCTGCGATGACAAATTCAACGAAGGCACCTGGAGAGACAAAAGTTGGCTTTATTGGTACAGGCGTGATGGGGAAAAGTATGGCTGGGCACATCCAGAGAGCAGGGTATCCGCTACATGTGTACACGCGAACTGCTGCCAAAGCGGAAGCACTGGTGAAAGAGGGTGCCGTATGGCATGACACACCAGGCAAACTTGCTGCTGCATGTGATGTGATCATCACGATGGTAGGATATCCGAAGGATGTGGAGGAGATCTACCTCGGTGAAGATGGACTTGTAGCCAATGCCAAACCGGGTTCATATCTGATTGATATGACAACATCCAGTCCGCTTCTGGCTGCACGAATCTTTGAAGCTGCGGAAGCCAAAGGACTGCATGCATTGGACGCACCTGTATCGGGCGGTGATATCGGAGCGCAGAACGCGAAGCTGTCCATTATGGTTGGTGGTAGCTCGGAGGCCTTTGAAGCCGTGCGTCCGCTGTTTGAGCAGATGGGCACCAACATTGTGCTGCAAGGCAAGGCGGGAGCCGGGCAGCATACCAAAATGTGCAACCAGATTGCCATTGCCTCTGGCATGATGGGCGTATGCGAAGCACTCGCCTATGCCAAGACGTCTGGGCTGGACGCGGAGAACGTGCTGAAGAGCATTGCTACCGGTGCAGCCGGAAGCTGGTCGCTCAGCAATCTCGGTCCGCGTATGATCGCAGGCGACTATGAGCCTGGATTCTATGTGAAACATTTTATCAAAGACATGGGAATTGCTCTGGAGTCTGCAAAAGCGATGGGTATGAAAACGCCTGGGCTGGCTCTGGCCGAATCCCTGTATCAGGAAATAGCGAATAATGGTCTGGAAGAGAAGGGGACACAGGTGCTCTACACCTATTATCTTCAGGCTTAACATCAAGAGAACAGCAGCGTATTCTTTTTCTATTCAGGAAAGGTTGCGCTGTTTTTTTCAATTTTGCGGCTTGTTTATGCGTCTAAAGTCACGAAATTGGTTAAATGTTCATATGTACTTTGCGTATTGGAGAGATTTTGATCGTTTTCCCTTTATTTTTACCCCGCTTTATCCGACATAAGTAATAGAAGTTTACATAATGAATGTGTCAAAGGATGTTATTCCATCTGTAATGGTCAACCGTAACACACACTACAATAGAACGGAGCTTGCCCATGTTCAAGAAAATCCTGTCTCTGTTCAAGACACAGCCAGAGCTTGCGAACCCAATTACAGCCTCCGCTTCAGCATTACCATCGACGACAACCATTCCCCCGCGTATGGTCCGAAGTAAGCGCAAGAAAAAGGCGGAAGGGGATTGGACACGTCAGCCGGAGGAGGCTAGTACAGCAGATCAGCTGATTGGTCTCCCAAGTCAATATAAAGTGCTGAACGACTTACTCGTTACCAATCCGAAGTCGCGTTCCGGTTATTCGCAGATTGATCATGTCGTGATCGGCCCTCGGGCAATCTTTGTGATCGAAACCCGAAATCTGACCACAGGTGAGATTCGCGGCGGAAGAAGAGAGGCCAATTGGTCGGTCAGCAGCAGCCGGGTCAAAATGTACAATCCGCTCATGCAGCATCGTGCACATGTGGAAGCCATCCATGCACACCTCGGAGATTACAAAAGAGTACGTCTCGTCTCCATGGTGACCTTCACCAACCGTTGCCGCATCAGTGTTGATCCTGCTGTGAGGTATGTGAATTCGGATGAACTGATCATTTACGATCATGAATTGGTGGAAACGATACAGCGCAAGACGGAACGACTTGAGACAGAGGTTCCCGAAACCGTATTTCAAGAGAAGGATATCCAGGCGATCTACGCTCTGTTATCATCGGTCAATTCGACAGACCCTCAGATTCGGTCAGAGCATATGGAGAAGGCTAAAGGGATCAAATAATTACGCTTCACGAACACTGTTGTCCATGCGGGCGGCAGTGTTTTTTGTGTTGCGGTGGTAGTTAATACTGGGGTAGTAAAAAGGCTTTAGACACAGGTATTGTCTACCATGAGGAAGAACGTAGGGAGGAGATTTACGGAAAGGAATAGTAATATTGAATAGAATTTGAATGAGTTGAATTATAGATATATGCTGAGGTATTACATAGAACCCTGACTTCCGGGACGATCGGTGGTCGGGGTTCTATGTGTTGTATGCATTTTTTTGAAATCCGCTTGAAACCATATCCAGAACGATACGTATCATAAGGTATTAATTGTTTTTTAATGTAGAATATTGCCGTATTTCAGAGTATAGTTAAGGAATAATTTAACTTATATTCAACATGATGTAGACATGAAAGTTACTGAAAAAATGAAAAGAATGTACGGAACACCAGTTTGAAACTATTGGAGGTTGAGTATGAGTTCATTTAAAAGCTGGTTAAATTCAACAAAACAAGGACTTGAGGAGCAAGTCAAAAAGTTTAAAAATAAAGATTTTATGGATGCCGTGGTTGCAGGTTGTGCACTGGTTGCTTTTGCAGATGGTTCCATTGACGAAGCCGAGAAGAACAAGATGGCCGGTTATATCAACCTGAGTCAGGAATTGAAAGTATTTGATATGGCTGAAGTGATTACACGCTTTAATCACTATGTCGCGAACTTTGAGTTCTCTCCGGAGATCGGGAAGCAGGAAGCGCTGAAAGCCATTGGGAAGTTCAAAGCTAAGCCGGATGTAGGACGCGTTATTGTGGGTGTATGCAGTGCGATTGGTTCAGCTGACGGCAACTTTGATGATCAGGAGAAAAGAGTTGTTACCGAGATATGCATTGTACTTGGACTGAACCCGGGTGAATTCAATCTCTAAGTAGCTATTGTACATATGAAGGGAGGTGAAAATCAGTGGCAAGCATTAATTTGGTCAAAGGACAGAAGATTGATTTAACCAAAGGCAATGCAGGACTTACTGAGGTAATTG
Organism: Paenibacillus polymyxa; assembly: GCF_018614975.1. Taxonomy (GTDB): domain Bacteria; phylum Bacillota; class Bacilli; order Paenibacillales; family Paenibacillaceae; genus Paenibacillus; species Paenibacillus polymyxa_E. Next base: position 19,501 of record NZ_JAGGNR010000016.1, read on the forward strand.
CTGGTCTCGGTTGGGACCCGGTAACTGCCAAAGGTTTCTTTGGAAGAAAAAAACAAGCGGATATCGATTGTGATGCATCGGCGATCATGTTGAATGAGGAAGGCAAGTTGGTTAAGGACTCCAACCTGGTTTGCTTCCACAACAAGCAAAGTGCATGTGGTTCGGTTATCCACTCAGGTGACAATTTAACAGGACAGGGAGACGGTGACGATGAACAGATCAAAATGGATCTGTCCCGTATTCCTGCTGATGTTCATAAAGTATTAATCGTTGTTAATATCTACGATTGTGTCAATCGCAAGCAAGATTTTGGCATGATTGAGAAGGCTTATATTCGTATTCTGGATGGTAAAAATTCCAGTGAGCTTGTGAAGTTCAATCTATCCGATAACTACACAGGATCAACCGCGTTGATCTGTGGTGAATTGTATCGTCATGGAAGCGAATGGAAATTCTCGGCAATTGGAGAGGGTTCCCATGCGGTACATATCAACGAACTCGCTCGCAGGTACTCTTAAGTACAAGATTTAACCTAAATCGACAATAATCCTGATATTCATATGTCACGATAACTACAATACATTTAAATAAGCGAGGATGATCATACGATGGCAATTAATCTCTCTAAAGGTCAAAAAATCGATCTGACTAAAACGAACCCAGGTTTGACCAAAATCACAGTAGGCTTGGGCTGGGATACCAATAAGTATGATGGCGGAAAAGACTTTGACCTGGATGTATCGGTATTCTGTGCGAATGCTAACGGTAAAGTAGAAGGCGAGAAAAACTTCATCTTCTTCAACAATCCACAAAATGAAAATGGTTCTGTTGTTCACACCGGTGACAACCGTACAGGAGATGGCGATGGTGATGATGAGCAGATCAATATCGACCTGCCTAACGTACCCGCCAATGTAGAGAAAATTGCATTCTCCATTACGATCTACGAAGCTACAGAACGTAGTCAGAACTTCGGACAAGTCTCCCGTGCTTATGTGCGAATTGTTAACGAAGCAAACAACGAAGAACTGATTCGTTTCGATCTGGGAGAAGATTTCTCCATTGAAACAGGTGTAGTTGTTGGTGAGTTGTATCGTCATAGCGGCGAGTGGAAGTTCAGTGCCATCGGTAGTGGTTACCAGGATGGACTGGTTGGATTGACACGCGATTACGGTTTGCAATAGGACGTACAGAACGACTTACAGGATGGGAAGAACCGTCTCCTGGACGGTTCTCCTTTTCATTTAATCACATATCTTGGAAAGGTGGAAAAACAAATGACGATCAGTCTTGCCAAAGGACAACGTATTGACCTGACTAAGACGAATCCGGGCCTTACCCGTGTGGTGGTTGGTTTAGGCTGGGACACGAACAAATATAGTGGTGGAGTCGATTTTGATCTGGACGCTTCGGCTTTTTTGTTGTACGAAGATGGAAAAGCCAAAGGTACGGATGACTTTGTTTTTTATAACAATCCAAGCGGCGGTGCGGGTTCAGTGACACATACCGGTGACAATCGTACGGGTGAGGGTGACGGCGATGATGAGCAAGTTGTCGTTGACTTCAGCAAGATCCCTGCGCACATTCACCGGATCGGGATTACGGTAACCATCTACGATGGAGATGGACGAGGGCAGAATTTTGGACAAGTCTCCAATGCTTTTGTTCGTGTTGTGGATGCTGCAAGTGATCGGGAAGTGCTTCGGTTCGACCTCGGAGAAGACTACTCTACAGAAACAGCAGTGGTGTTCTGTGAGTTTTACCGTGCAGATGCAGACTGGAAATTCCAGGCAGTAGGCAGCGGTTTCACAGGTGGACTATCTGCTTTGTGCAAAAATTACGGACTGGATGCACAATAACTTGGCATAAGAAAGGTGAGTCTGCTATGGCGATTTCTGTCGTGAAAGGCCAGAAGAGTGATCTGACCAAAACCAATCCGGGCTTGTCCCGTCTAACGGTAGGCATTGGTTGGGAGGCAGCCTCGGGTGTGGAGCTGGACACATCAGCATTCCTTCTGGGTTCAGACAATAAAGTGGCTGGAGATGAGGATTTTATCTTCTATAACCAGCCCTCTACCGCGTTTATCACGTATATGGATGGTGGGCAGGTTAACGGTGAGAAGAAACAATTCGCCATTGATCTTGGCAAAATCCCTGCCCGAATGGAGAAAATCGCCTTCAGCCTGACGATTCATGACGGTGAAGCACGACGCCATCATTTTGGACAGGTTCAGCATGGTTTTCTACGGTTTGCCAATGCAGCTACAGGTCAGGAAGTGATGAGATATGATCTGGGAAGCGGTTTTACAGTGGAGACCGCGATTGTCATTGGTGAATTGTATCGTCATAACGGAGAATGGAAGTTCAATGCAATAGGATCGGGTTTTGCAGGTGGCTTGAATGCATTATGTGCCAATTTTGGTGTGGATGTGGATAGTGGATCGGACCCTGCACCAACGACTTCAACCGTTCCTCCGACAGCTGCACCGACTCCACCACCCCCGGCACCTGTAGCTGAGCCGACGTCTGCTCCTGTGAATTCGATCAATTTCAGCAAAATTGAATTGAAGAAGAAGGGCGACACCATTAACCTCAAGAAAAATGCGGGGGGACTTGGTGAAATCCTGATTAACCTGAATTGGAATCAACAGGGTAGCAAAGGGTTATTTGGTCGCAGCAAGAGTGTGGATCTGGACTTGGGCTGCCTGTTCGAGATGAAGGATGGTACACGAGATGTAATTCAGGCATTGGGACAAACGTTTGGTTCACTCAACCGTTTCCCTTATATTGCACTGGATGGGGATGACCGGACGGGATCGGTTAAGACGGGAGAGAATCTGCGGATTAATGGTGCCCGTATCTCGGAAATTGAGCGCATCTTGGTATTCACCTATATTTATGGTGGTGTGGCCAACTGGTCTCAGGTAGACGGTGTGGTAACCATCCAGCAGAAGGATGGCCCGGATATCATTGTCCGAATGAATGAATACGGGAGCCCGCTTGGCATGTGTGGCATCGCGATGTTACGCAATGTGAACAATGAGACATTCAGTATTGAACGAATCGTGCAGTTCTATAATGGGCATCAGGCGTTGGACGAGGCTCATGATTGGGGAATGCAGTGGGTTGCGGGAAGAAAGTAATCATTCGTATTTATTTATTCATTCAATCCCTCCAGATTAGGAGGGATTGGTTTTTATGCCCCGACAGCTGGAATCAACTATTGCAGATTGGCTATTGCCAAAGGTGCGAGGAGGAGACAACCCTGAAATATTTTAACTTTTTGAGTCTGGAAGAAGAAGATACTTTATTTTTCTCTTCACCCGTCTCGTTCAATCACCGGACTTCCAAAGATTTACTGGCATATGCTGTTGGGGCTGCTTTATATATGCCCGCGACGCGCACACATATCGCGGACGACATTATAAATGGTAAACATGAAGGTCTGACGACCATTATTATTGATCTGGAGGACGCTGTGGGTGACGACCAAGTAGAGTTTGCCGAGCAGTGTCTGGTACAGCATCTAACTCAACTGATGACTTATATGGAGACAGGCATGCTGAGTCAGGATCAAATGCCTCTTCTGTTTGCTCGCGTACGTTCACCACAACAGTTGGAATGCCTCATTGATACGTTGGGAGAATTGGTGTCCATGCTGACAGGCGTGGCTTTGCCCAAGTTTTGTGTGGGCAATGGAAGAGCCTATTTCGAACAGATCCGCAAGTATAATCAAGGGAAACCGGATCATGTTCCCGTTCTCTATGGAATGCCTATATTGGAAACGGCTTCAATTATATATCGGGAGACACGTTGGGAGACCTTACTGGGCCTTCGAAACATCCTCGATGAAAATGTTGAATATGTGCTCAATGTACGCATTGGTGCGACCGATTTCTCCAGCCTTTTTGGACTACGTCGAAGCCCGGAACTCACCATATACGATATCGCCACGATCCGCGACTGCATCTCGGATATTATCAATCTGTTTGGTCGGATGGACAAGCCGTATGTGATTTCGGGTCCTGTCTGGGAATATTTCAGTCAGCGGGAGCGCGTGTTCAAACCTCAATTACGACAGACTCCATTCGAAGAAACCCTGGGCAAATCAGGGCTGCATCTGAGAATGAAATATATTACGAATACAATGGATGGATTGATGCGTGAAGTCATGATGGACAAGGAAAATGGAATTGTAGGCAAAACGATCATTCATCCTTCTCATATTAAGCCCGTACAAGCCATGTACGTTGTTACACATGAGGAATATTCCGATGCTCAAGACATCATCGCCCGTAATGACGGCAGCCTGGGTGTGTTCAAAAGTAATTACTATAACAAAATGAATGAGATTAAACCACACTTGAGCTGGGCGAATCGAATTCTAATCCGATCACAAATATATGGGGTGTTACATGAACAGCAGCATTTTGTCGGGCTCTTGCCCAAGCACGAACAACAACATAACTACGTTCCCAATTCTTGATCAATTCAGTCTGAACGTTCAGGTTACACATAACCCGCTGCAACTGCCACTGGAATCACTATTTTCCATGGCTGCACGAATCAATAAAAAACGTTCATTTTTGTTTGTAAGCAGACTGCTGGGCAAGCACATCCCGGTTAACCCGTATACCTCGCTTCTGAGTGGCGCGGCATTGGCTGTTCTGTTATATGAGCACCTGACTGAAAAGACGGAAGAGACGAAAGTTCAGATCACCGAGTGGAAACAGGAAATGGTCGAAGGTTTGATTGATCCCAAGCAAGCTCGGCAAGTGTACGACATGTTGTTGCAAGAAAAGTTGAGTTTGCCGGAAACGATTCGTTTTGTTGGTTTTGCCGAGACAGCTACAGCGCTGGGTCACAGCATGTACGAGATGTTTGCTGATCATGCTTCCTACATTCACACCACTCGCGAATATGTTCCAGCGATGCGTCCGGATATTCAATTTGAAGAAGAACATTCCCACGCGATGGCTCATCGCTGTTATGCGTTAGATCACGAAGCTTTTGCAGGAGAGGGCCCGATAGTTCTGGTGGACGACGAGATTACGACGGGCAAAACGACGTTGAATATCATTCGGGATATTCAGGCCAGATATCCTCGGAAGCAATATGTGATTGCTTCACTGTTGGACTGGCGTACGGAAGCGGACGAGAATCGATTTGCCGAGCTGGAAGCTGAACTTGGAATTACTATTACACCGTTAAGCCTGTTGAAGGGCCGTATTGAAGTAGTGGGTACTCCAAAGTTGGAAGCAACACAGCAAGATGAGCAGCTATCCCGTCCTGCCGTAACGCTTCAAACCACTACCGTTGCCGATGCCTTCGATCAGCTGCACGCTACTTCGGAGGATGGTGAAGGTAAACGTAGCACTGCGAGCTACGTCCAGCATACGGGCAGGTTTGGTATGCAATCGCGTCATAATGGTGTATTACGTCAGGAGATTAGCCGGATTGCAGAACGACTTCGGTCGCAGCGTACGGGAGAACGGACTTTGGTGATGGGAACAGGGGAGTTCATGTACATTCCAATGCGTGTTGCTGCCGAGATGGGAGAAGGCGTGTTCTATCAATCCACTACCCGGAGCCCGATCCATACACATCCGGCTCCGGAATATGCTGTTCGTAGTGGTGCCGGATATGCCTCACCGGAAGACGCATCTGTTCGTAACTTTATCTATAACATCGCTCCGGGACAATATGACGAGATTTTTGTTCTGCTGGAGAGACAGATGTCCGAAGAGCGAATGGAACCGATGGTGAAGGTACTGGAGCAGTTGGGATGTGGACACATTCATATCGTATATTGCGGCTTGCCAGAGAAGACAGGGGACAACCAGCAATGAACTTAAATACACTGGAGCTAATCAGACAACGTGAGATTCAGTCTCCCGAGCCGATGGGCAGCTATGCTGCATCGGACGTTGTTTTCCTACTGAAGGATATCAGTCATGTTGATCTGGAAAAGGGAACGGGTGAACGAGAGCAGGCGATCCAATCCGGGATTCATTATTCGGAGATGCTGCCCGTGGAATATCAGCCTACAGCAGAATACATCGAACTGTTCCATCAGACGCTGGAACAATCCGCCGCGAGAATCGCACGTCATACCGCGATCGTGGCTGAGAAGATTGTAGAGCGCAGGGGACTGGATCTTGTGCTGGTATCTCTGGCTCGAGCCGGAACCCCTATTGGCATCCTGATCAAGCGTTATATTGAATTGAAATACATGGTGACGATTCCGCATTATAGCATCTCGATTATTCGTGGCAAGGGTATGGACGAGAACGCAATTTTATATATTTTACAGCAGCATGGGCTGGAAACAGCCATTCAGTTTGTAGACGGTTGGACTGGCAAAGGGGCTATTCGCAAAGTGCTGAAAGAATCCTGTGATCAAATGGAACGGACTTATGGCGTAAGCCTCGATGAAGATCTAGCTGTGTTGGCCGATCCGGGGCAATGTTCAGGCACATTTGGGACAAGGGAAGATTACCTCATTCCTAGCGCTTGTCTGAATTCCACGGTCTCCGGACTGGTGAGCCGTACAGTGCTTCGGGATGATCTGATTGGGCCGGCAGATTTTCACGGGGCCAAATGGTACCGTGAATGGTCCTCTGACGATGTGTCGAACCAATACGTGGATACTATTGCTCAGCATTTTCCACAGGTGATGAACCAAGCGGAACTTCGTACGGACGTTAATTCTACAGGTACTTCGGAAATCACCTGGAAAGGCTGGCAGGATATTGAGTCCATTCAGCAATTCTTTGGCATTGCGAACATCAATCTGATTAAACCTGGAATCGGAGAAACAACCCGGGTGTTATTACGCCGGGTCCCTTGGAAGATTCTTGTGGATCGACTGGATAATCCGGATTTGCAACATATCAGGATGCTCGCCAGAGACAGGAATGTGCCGGTTGAGGTATATCCGGGATTAACCTATTCCTGTTGCGGCATTATTCAATCCCTGGGAGGTGGCGGAGAATGATGATCTACGCAAGTGATCTGGACCAGACGCTGGTGTACTCCCGTCGTGCGCTCCGTATTCCCGAAGATACACCGGGACTTGTTCCCGCAGAGTGGATTAACGGCAAGTTATCTGCTTTTATGTCAGCATATGCACTGGAGCGGTTGCAGTCTTTGCCACAAGACATTGTATTTATGCCTGTGACGACACGTACCGTGGAGCAGTACCGGCGCATTCATATTTTTCAGAACGAATGTATTCCGAAATATGCGGTGACGAGCAATGGTGGCAACATCATTGTAGACGGTCAGGTAGACGATGAATGGAACCTGCATATTCGTTCTTTGCTTCGTCAGCAGGCAGCTGCTCCCGAAGAGATCCTGGATTTATTTGACGATGTGCTGAGCCCGGAATGGGTAATTAATAAGCGATTGTGTGATGAGCTGTTCTATGCACTGTTGATTGAACGTGACAAGCTTCCAATGGAGCGCATTGCGGACAAGATTCGGGTGTTAGAGACGCTTGGTTGGGAGAGCTCGATTCAGGGGCGCAAGCTCTATCTGGTGCCTTCGGCCGTAAACAAACGAGCTGCAGTGGAGCATATTAGGCAACGTATCGGTGATGTGCCTGTGATTGCTTCAGGTGACTCTTTGCTGGATCGTTGTTTGCTGGACTTTGCGCAGTATGCCATTGCTCCATCTCATGGAGAGCTGCATGTGGAGAGACAGCGTGTACCTGAGCAAGTACCGTATCAATTTACGGAACAATTTGGTGCTTTTGCAGCGGATGAGATTCTCGATTACGTCCACCGTATTCATAACGATCAACAGACCCAGATAGACCATGCCGAGATAAGGGAGACCGTATAAATGAAAAAAATGAAGATTTACTTCAACCGCTGGTTCTCTGTAACGTATCATTATATGAATGCGATTCGGGACAATGAGGATGGGTTTGAATTTGAAATCTACGGCACGCATCCTGATCCGGGACACATGGCATTACAGGGCTGTGATGTTGCAGAAGTTGAACCGCGTGTAACAGGCCGGGAATATGTAGATTTTTGCCTCGACTTTTGCCGTCGTCATCAGATTGATGTGTTTATTCCACGCTGGAACATGCTGGATATCAGCAGACATATCTCCTTGTTCGAAGAGATTGGTACACGGGTTATCGTATGCTCGGATACGGAATTGCTGGAACAATTGATGGAGAAAGACCGCTTCTATGAATCGGTGCGTGAGAAGGGCATTATGGAGATTCCGGATTATTTCACCGTCAGTAATGCTGCACAATTCCAGCAAGCCTATGAGGCGCTGCGTGCACGTGGACATGATGTATGCTTCAAACCATGTAATGGTGAGGGCGGCATGGGATTCCGGGTGATTAACAATGAACGTGATCCGTTGCAGGAGTTGTTCGGTTATGCGCTTAACTCGATATCATATGAAGATGCCCTGCGTGCTTTCTCTTCTGCTCCGTCCTTTCCCAATGTCATGGTGATGGAGGTGCTGGAAGGATATGAATACAGCATTGATTGTCTTTCGGACCGCAATGGGAAACTATTAACGGCTATTCCGCGTAGAAAAGAAAGAGGACGTTTGCGTTTGCTCGAAGAAAACGAGGAATTGCTGGCGATTGCCCGCAATGTGGCAGAGGTATATCGGATTCCTTATAATTTTAATATTCAGATGAAATATCGCAAGGATACACCGAAGCTGCTTGAGATCAATCCGCGAATGTCGGGTGGATTGCATATGTCTTGTCTGTCGGGCGTGAACTTCCCTTATCTGGCGGTCAAGTCTGCACTTGGCCATGATATTGGACCACTTCATCCGAAGTTTGGCATACTGGGAAGTCATATCGAACAGCCATTTATAATCGACGTTCAGAAGGTAAGCGGAGTACACCACGTCTAGCTGAGAATTTCCCTCAACATTGACACCTTCTGGATGGTTTTTTTACAATACGGATGAGAGGTTATTCAAAAAGTCTACTTTTGATTACGAATAATGCCTTACGGCATCATCAGCATCGAATATGAAACTCAGCCGAAATGTCCGTTGCTCACGTAGTTTTCCTACGCTCCGCTACTCCATTTCTATCTTCATTCCATCTTCTCGGTACTGAAAACCAGACTTTTTGAATATGCACTTTATGTGTTGTTAAGGCAGGAGGACAAGTAATGTTACGGAAAACGAAGATAGGTATAGGCGCATTGGTCGGTTATGGTCTCGCGGCAATCACGAGTCCCTTTCTACCAGATGTTATCACGTGGGCAATTCCGGCACTGGCAACTGTGGTCGGGGGACTGATTCCTTCACGTTCCACGCCACGTACACAGGTGGAGGGTTCGTCATCAGCCTCTGTACCCATTACAGATATCGGCAATGAGCCACCATCCCGCTTGAATGGTGGACAAGCGCCGAGCGCAGTGCCAACAGGGGTTATAGATGCTTCTACGGCACAGTCCCATGCGAGTTCCACTCCCGCACAACATGCGGGCACAGAACAAGCGAAGCCTTCCCGGACCGAACCAGATCCTGTATTTGATCCGGTGATTGAATACCTGGAGGTTCTGGAGGACATGATCATCTCCGAAGGTCAGAAGAACGAGCTGGATAATGAGATCGTGGAGAAATCACTGGCGTTGTTTGCCCGTTTGCAGCGAGTGATCCCTTCCCTTCAGGAGCTGAACAATGGGGATATCAACCATACGGTACGCAGACTGATTTTGAAAGACCTGAACGGTTTTATTAATCCATTTCTACGTTTGAGTGGAGAAGCCAAACGGAACAATCGGCGTATGCTTCTGAATGGTCTTCGAGACGTGGATTCCAAGATATCGGATATTGTATCAACGATTGAACATAAAGACTTGATGGAGCTCCAGAACAAAGCGGAACTAATACATCAACGGTATAACAGCTCTGAATTATAGGAGGGATTGGCATGGCAACGGAATGGGCTCAGTTGAAGCAGGAAGATGAGCAACGGATTAACCAGGAAGCAACGCAGCTTATTCAAAAAGTGTCCCAAAGTGATCCGGCTCACCTGGATACCTTAATGGATGATATCGGTAAATTGGGTGTGAAAACACAAGAGAGAGCAGGACAGACTCTCAAGCTGCTTGATCGTCCAGTCAATGAACTGATGTCAGGGAATCGGGCCGAGGTATCCAACATGATCCTGAAGCTCCGTGATGAATGTGAGAGTCTGCAGCAGAGTAAAAATGTGAGTTTTGTCGGGAAGTTGTTACGTAAAAGCCCGCTGAAAAACTACGTGTACCGTTATCAATCCGTTCGCACAAACATTGATGCCATCATTAACGGGTTGCGCGACGGCAAGGATAATCTGGAAGAAAGCATCGTGAATATGCGCCAATTGAAACGTTCTTCCATTCAGGAGATCTACAATCTGCAGACCAAAATTTCCTTCGGTAATCAATTAAAAGCATTGTTTGAAACCGAGATCGCCAAGCCTGAGAACGAGAATCGTAAAGCACATCTGGAGCGTGGGTTGCGCAAAGTGGTAACACGTACCCAATCCATGACAGAGATGATCATGCTGTACAATCAGGCGATCGCAGCTACCGACATCATTAATGATAACAATGACAAGCTGATTGATTCCGTTAATAATGCCATTGATAAAACAGCAAATCTGATCACCGTTTCGGCCATGATTGCGATGGCACTTAATGATCAGGAGAAGGTCATTTCTGCTGTGGAAGCTACGAATAAGACGATTGAAGATCAATTCAAGGAGAATGCCAGATTGTTGAAGACAACAACAGAGAAAACGAATGAGTTGTTGTCCAAACCTGCCATGTCCCTTGAAGCGGTCAATCAAGCGATGGGTGATCTGATGTCTGCGCTGGATCTTTCTGAGCAGTCGAATCGCCGGATCATCGAGAGCTGTAATGACTATACCAACAAGATGACAACCCTTAACGCCAAAATGAGTGATCGACTGGGTCTGGAAGGGCCGAAAGCTACTGCCATTCCGGAGAAAAACAAACCGGATTCCAGCGCACTAGGGTCTTTCCTGGATTAGGGTAGGACTCGCTGCATATGGCATGGACATCACTACATGTATTTATTTTCTACGAGGGACGCTGAGTGCGTCTCTTGTTTCATTTGTTCGATAAAATGAAGTTAAAATCTGGGGATAACAGCGATTGGAAGGTTATTCTGTCATCGTAGTATCAGTGTAAATAATCTTTAGTTCAACTGCCAAAATGATGAGAAGTTTATTGTATTGGGAAAAGTAGGGTAATAAGAATAGAAGCGGCATTGTAAAATACGCTATAATAACCATATGTGTACATAGAAATGATTACATATTGGACGAAGTGGAGAAATCAACATGTCTAATGGAGGCTCTGAGCTGGAACGTGTTATCGGTTTAGGGTGCTCCGGCCCGGAGGAATGCTTATGATCAAGTTGTTGTACTACTTGAAGAAGTACCGAGTTGCCGCGATTGCAGCCCTGGTCATGATGTTAATTGAGCTTGCGGTGGAGCTGGCTCAGCCTTATCTGATCTCCAAGATCATTGATAACGGGATTCAGCAGGGAGACCTTTCTGTTGTCTGGTTGTGGGGCGGTGTGCTGGTTGGTAGTGCTGTGGTGGCTTTTGCTGCCGGAATTGCCAGTTCGTTCTTTGCATCCCATGCGAGTCTGGGGTTCGGATACGATCTGCGGGAGAAGTTGTATGAGAAAGTGCAGACGTTCTCTTATGCGGTCTTCAATCGTTTTGCGACATCTTCCCTGATTACGCGACTAACGGGAGATGTTACTCAGGTTCAGGACACCGTCTTCATGAGTCTGCGATTCATGACACGTGTGCCGCTGGTGGTTATTGGTAGCATGATTATGGCAGTAATCGTGAATCCAAGATTGGGTCTGCTGTTGGTTGTCATGGTGCCTGTACTGCTCATTGTTGTGGTGTGGATGATTAAAAAGGCAGCGCTGCTGTTCCGCAATGTGCAGCGCAGACTGGATGCCGTCAACGGAGTCATCCAGGAGAATCTGACAGGCATTCGGCTGATCCGTGTCTTTGTACGGATGGGCCATGAGATTGAACGCTTTGCCGGATTCAGCGGCAAGCTGATGAAAGGCACAATCTCCGCGCTACGCCTGACGGAGACGACAATGCCGTTCATGCTGCTGATGATGAACGTTTGTATCATCGCGGTGTTGTGGTTTGGACGAGTCGATATCGCCTCTGGTAATGCAACTGTGGGTGAAGTGGTTGCCGTCATTAACTATCTGCTTCGCACAATTGGTGCCATGTCTGCGTTGTCATGGATTCTGGTAACCTTCTCCAGAGCAAGCGCTTCGGCGCAACGTCTGAATGAAGTGTTTCATACGGAGGACACGTCGGAGACTGAACAGACGAAGTCGTTATCAACGTCTGCACCATCTGCTGGATCTATGAAATCTTCGCATTTTCCGCAATCTGTATACCCGGCGAAGAAACAGCGCGCTGTGCAGGGAGCGGTTGAATTCCGCAGTGTAGGCTTCAGTTATCCGAATAGTGAAATTACAGTACTGGATAATATCACATTCACTGCAAAAGCGGGGGAGCGCATTGCCATTATGGGAGCAACAGGCTCAGGCAAATCCTCGCTGGTACAACTCATTCCCCGGTTATACACAGAGGACCAAGGAAAGGTACGGATTGATGGTGCTGATGCATCAGAGCTGGATCTGTCCATACTGCGTGGTGCGATTGGTTATGTGCCTCAGGAAGTTGTCCTGTTTACCGGTTCTATCCGGGAGAATATTGCCTGGGGCCAGGAAGATGCTACCTTGGAGGAGATTGTGGAAGCTGCAAAGCGCGCGCAGATCCATGAAACGATTGAGAATTTACCAAATGGTTATGATACATTGCTGGGTCAACGGGGAGTGAATCTCTCCGGTGGACAGAAGCAACGACTTTCCATTGCACGAGCACTGGTACGTAGACCAAGAATTCTAATTCTGGACGATAGCACAAGTGCGCTGGATGTGGCTACAGAAGGCAGACTGCTCGATGCGCTGGAGGAATTGTCGTGTACCACGTTTATCATCACCCAGAAGATCAGTTCGACCACTTCGGCGGACCTGATTCTGCTGCTGGATGATGGACAACTTATTGGACAGGGAAAACATGAAGATCTGATGGAATCGTCAGAGCTGTATCGCCGAATTCATGAATCACAATACGGGGAGGGTGCACAGCATGTTCAAAGCATTCATTGAGCCTTTCCGTCAGCCACCCCCGCCGATTGATCCCGAGACGCTACGGTCAGGTGGTGGACGCAAACCCAAGGCACGGGCGAAGAACTGGTCCGGTACGTTAGGCCGGATCTGGACGTATCTGGCACGGCGTAAGGTCAAGCTGTCCATGGTACTGTTGATGGTGTTCGCCAGCTCTGCACTCGCTTTGCTGGGCCCTTACATGGTAGGGATGGCCGTGGATGATTTTATTGCGGGTGAAGGAGGCTCCAGTTGGACTCGATTTCTGATTGGATTAACCGCAGTGTATGTCTTGTTCTCTTTTACATCCTGGTTACAAAACATATGGATGATCGAAATTGCACAGGAAACCGTGTTCCGCATGCGGTATGATCTGTTCTCCCATCTGCACAAGCTGCCAATTCCATTCTTCGGGAAACGCCAGCAGGGGGAGATTATGAGCCGGGTGACCAATGATATTGAGAATGTCAGCGGTACGCTGAACAGCTCGGCCATCCAGATTTTCTCAAGTGTATTAACACTGCTGGGAACGTTTGGGGTTATGCTCTGGCTCAGTCCGCTACTGACCTTGCTTACTTTTATCGTTGTACCTTTGATGGCCATCGGCATGCGTTGGATTACGCGCAGAACGGGACCGCTCTTCAAGGAGCGGCAGCGTAATCTCGGTGAACTTAACGGTTACATCGAAGAGACATTATCCGGGCAGCGGATCATTAAGGCATTCTCGCAAGAGGAGCGAGTGATTCGCGGTTTTGAGGAGCGAAATACCCGCATCCGGATTTCCGGTTTCTGGGCACAGACGATCTCCGGTTTTATCCCGAAACTGATGAATGGATTGAATAACCTAAGCTTTGCGATTGTGGCAGGCATCGGTGGTATTCTGGCGATTCAGGGTTCGGTTACAGTCGGGGTGATTATTATCTTTGTGGAATATGCCCGTCAATTCACCCGTCCGCTGAATGATCTGGCGAACCAGTGGAATACGTTATTGTCCGCGATTGCGGGGGCTGAGCGTGTATTCGAGGTACTGGACGAAGATGAGGAAGCGAAGGATGAAGGGGCAGCGGTATCTCTGGACAAGGTAGAGGGTGCTGTTCGCTTCGACAAAGTATCCTTTGGATACGATGAAGGACGTAACATTTTGCATGACATCAGCTTTGAAGCCAAACCGGGTGAGATGATTGCCCTTGTAGGTCCGACCGGAGCGGGGAAAACAACATTAATTCAGCTATTATCACGTTTCTATGATCCGACAGGTGGCACATTAACGGTAGATGGACGCGATATGACCACCATTCGGCGTGAGAATCTGCGGTCACATATGGCATTTGTACTACAGGATTCATTTCTGTTTCAGGGCACAATTCGGGAAAATATTCGGTTTGGCCGTCTCGATGCGACGGATGAAGAGGTGGAAGCAGCCTCCCGGCTGGCGAATGCCCATTCCTTCATTGTGCGAATGAAGGACGGGTACGACAAAGTGCTCCAGGCCGACGGGAGCGGCATTAGTCAGGGGCAGAAGCAATTACTCGCCATTGCCCGGGCAATCTTGGCAGATCCATCCATACTCGTACTGGACGAAGCGACGAGCAGTATTGATACTGTCACGGAGATCAAAATTCAGGAAGGGCTGCAACGTCTGATGCAAGGCCGTACCAGCTTTGTCATTGCCCACAGGCTGAACACGATCCGCCAGGCTGATCGGATTTTGGTACTGAAGGATGGTCATCTACTGGAGCAAGGCTCGCATGATGCCCTGCTGGAACAAGGCGGTTTCTACAGCGAGCTGTATTACAGTCAGCTACGTAAAAAGGCGCAATAGTCATTTTGGATAATATGGGACATGTATTAGAGAACTTGTAGGTATGTAAAAAGAGCAGGGATGAGGGCGCGATGCTCCTCACTTCTGCTCTTTTTGCATATTATATTGAATAAACGTGGGAAATGAAACTGCAATTGTGTGTTAAAATATGGATATATTGGAATGAGTCCGTTTTTGGAAGGTTGCCAGACGTATGCCTATAGTCAGTCAAGTGATGTACTAAAAGAGAGGAGGGCAATGCGGAATGGAATTCGAATTTGGGAATGCTGCTATTCTTCTACCCCCTGTTCACATTATTATTATCGCAATCATTATTCTTTTCTTTCTGGTAAGGTGGAGCAAGCAATTAGAAACAAGGCGTTTTACGGTTTTCTTTTACTTTTTGATTAGTACGTTCATTACTCCAATTTATTCTCAAAGTACAACAAAAGGTGTCTTTGAGCTATGGATTCCTTTAGGATTTATAGTAGTTTTCTTGTATTTGATTCGCAGCGAAAGAAATCATCCATCTAAAATGAAAGCGAGTATCTTAGGGTTTTCCATAGCCTTATATCAGTTAATTCTTCAATATTTCGGATAGATTTTAATATTCCCACTAAGGTTATGACTGTTCAGCGATAGTAGCCTCAATGACTAATGTCCATGAACTCCCTGCGGATTACACCGGCAGTTTACGGCATTTAAAATGAGGTAGCCGATTAGAAAACTGATGGGTTAAATGAGAAGGAGCAGGTCCTGTGATCAGGATCTGCTCTTTCTCATTTAACTGCCAACCACCTGCCAGTTATTAGCCTGTTCAACCGTTAACGGTTGATGTCTGCGAATATAATCCTCCACCAGTGCGGCCATGTCTGTGGCACCTTCGTGCAGTACCTTTTTGCCTGGATACATCGCATAATCGCCGCCGCCAGCAGCACGGTAGCTGTTCATCACCACAGAGTACGTGCCATTCATCCCCATTGGTTTGCCTTCACGTTCCAACTTCACAACTCGACTGCCTACAGGTTGGGAGATATCCAATTCGTACTCTAGGCCAGCCCACATATCGTAATTATAATGTTGGGGTTTGGGCTCCATATAAGCCGGATTGACTGCCACCTCGCCAGAAGCATTCACTTCAAAGTAACGAGCCGTTTGTTCCAACGCCTCCCGGATATCCTGACCACTCAACTCCAGAACCGTCAGAGTATTAGGATAGATGAAGTTGGATAACACGTCCCGAACGGTGATGTGACTCCCGAAACCACGAGCTTCTTCACTCAGCATGGCGGTATTGGAGAGCTGCGCTCCAGTCGCTTCCATCTGCACTTGATGTACAAAAGCAATGAATGGATGTGCCTTGAGTCGCAGAGCCGTAGCATTGGTAATAGATAAATCCCCATCCACCTCGCCAATGGGTTGATCAAGCCATGCTTGTGCCTCAGTTTCCAGCTCATCCGTCAGTTTCATGACGGTTGCGTCAGGTTCAATTTCACTATGTTCATCCAGAAGTAACAACCGAGCCTTCTTATCGGTAATCTGCCATTTCCCGCCGGATGATTGTTCCAACTTAACGGTTACATGCCCCGCACCATTTCCACTGAATCCCGGCTGAATGACGGTTACACCATGAATAGTAGCGATAAGTTGACGATGCTGATGTCCGGTTAGCAACACATCGATGCCTTCAATGTCCCGGCAGATGGCATAGCCTTGATTTTCTCCAGTTAACCGTTCGGTGGGCTCGCCTGTCTCCAAATCATTCTCAAATCCGCCATGATAACTCACCACCATTACATCTGGTTGTTCATGCTCATGGATATAGTTAACCCATGCACGAATCGTTTCCAAGGCATCAATGAACTGTAAACCTTCAATATTTTTGGGGTGCTCCCAGTTGGGTATGTAATGCGTAGTTGCGCCCAACAGGGCAATTTTGACGCCTGAAGATAATGTTTTGATCAGATAGGGAGGGCCAAAGGCCGGGATACCCGTACCGGGTGGAAGATCTGATCCAGCGCCTAATTCACTACGTTCAGCTTGTTCACCATACACAATATTGGCCGATAGCCAAGGGAAGTTGGAGACCTCAACTGCTTTGCGTAGCAAGTCCTGACCGTAGTTAAATTCATGATTGCCCATCACTGCAGCATCATAGCCCAGTTCATTCAGTACTGTTATGAAGGGGTGCCCTTCGTTGTTGGAAACCTGTGAAGCAGCATATGAAGCCAAGGGTGATCCTTGCAACAAATCCCCGTTATCCACCAGCAACAGTTCAGGTGAACGTTCGCGTTCCTTACGAATCAGGGAACCCAGGAGGGCAAGTCCTGCCGGGCGGTATGTATTGGTATTGTAATGAATGGGGCGGATGGCCCCGTGCAGATCACTGGTGAACAGGATGTCGAAGCTTGCCGTATGAGTGGTTATGGATGTCATTTTACAATCTCCTCTAATATATAAGTTCAGATATATGGAATTACCATAAAACGGAGAAGACAGAATAGGCTGAAGGACCGAAGGATAGGTTGGTATCTCCGATGTTCTTCCTATATCTTCAACCATAATGAGCCTATTCTAACAGATACAAGTCACGCTGACAGCCTGACAGGAAACTTTACAAAACTCCAAATTTCGTTTCACATCGCGCTAATATTTGGCAATTATAGTAGACAAGTACTGAAAAATAGATATTCTCTGGAGGGTGTTCGTTTGAAGAAGTCTGCTTTATTTTTACCATTGTTGATTTTGGTTCTGTTTCTGAGTGCTTGTGGGTCTAGTGCTACAACAGGTTCGTCTAACGGATCTGATACGAGTTCGAATGCGTCCGGTTCATCTACCGATACGGCAGAGACAGAGAAAGCTGTCGAAGGTTATGTACCAACTGAATTGACGGTTCAATTTGTTCCTTCCCAGAACGCAGATACGCTTGAAGCCAAAGCGAAACCGCTGGAGAAGCTGCTTGGTGACAAACTGGGCATTCCGGTAAAAGTCAGCGTATCCACAGACTATAACACAATTATTGAAGCAATGGCTTCCAACAAAGTAGACGTAGGTTTCTTGCCTCCGACAGCTTATGTACTGGCCAAAGAAAAAGGCGCTGCACAAGTTATTTTGCAAGCACAACGTTTTGGTGTAAATGATGAGACAGGTGCTCCAACCGAAGAGTTGGCGGATTCCTATAAATCCATGTTCATTGTGAAAAAAGATTCGCCGATTCAATCCATCGAGGACCTTAAAGGTAAAAAAGTCGCTTACCAAAACGTAACGTCTTCCGCAGGTTATGTATGGCCAGCAGGCCTGTTGCTCGACAGAGGGATTGATCCATTGAAAGATGTATCACCTGTAACGTTGAAAGGACATGACCAAGGTGTTATCGCTGTATTGAACGGTGACGTTGATGCAGCAGCTATTTTCCAGGATGCCCGCAACACGGTAGCCAAAGACTATCCGACTGTATTTGAAGATACGCGTGTACTGGCATTCACTGAGCCTATTCCTAACGATACCATTGCCGTTCGTACAGACATGAATGCAGATTGGACTGCGAAGATCAAACAAGCCTTCATCGATATCGGTAAAGATACAGAAGGACATCAGATCATCAAAGAAATCTATACGCATGAAGGTTATGTAGAGTCCGATGATAGCAAGTTCGAGATCGTTCGTCAGTATGGCGAAAAAGTGAAAGGTGAATAATTCTGATCCAAAAGTAGTTTGGGATCTGTTCACTTTGTAATAGCTTTCTTGGATGGGAACAGCTTAATCGTAGCAATGAACAGGCCAGTTCAGCGTGATCTACGCTGTGCTGGCTTGTGCCATTATAGCAAACGACTCATATATGGTTGATCATTATGAATGAAAGAAGGATATTGTCATGATTGAGCTTCATAACGTTACCAAAACTTACGCTAACGGCACCAAGGGCCTGGATAATATTAATCTGAAATTTGAGCAGGGTGAATTCATTGCTGTAGTGGGTCTGTCCGGTGCGGGCAAATCAACGCTCTTACGCTCCATTAACCGACTGCACGACATTAGTGAGGGAGAGATTCTGATTAACGGAAGCTCCATCACGAAGGCACAAGGCAAACGGCTACGTATGATCAGACGCGACATCGGCATGATCTTCCAAAGCTTCAATCTGGTGAAACGGTCCAGTGTACTACGTAACGTACTCGCTGGACGGGTTGGATACCATTCCACCATGCGTACCATTCTGGGTCGTTTTCCAAAAGAGGATATTGAGCTGGCATTCACTGCGCTGGATCGCGTGAATATTTCGGAGAAAGCTTACTCCCGTGCAGATCAGTTGTCCGGTGGACAACAACAGCGTGTGGCTATTGCCCGTGTACTGGCACAGGAAGCAAAAATCATACTGGCCGACGAACCGGTTGCTTCACTCGACCCACTTACAACAAAGCAGGTGATGGATGACCTAAAACGCATCAATCAGGACCTTGGGATTACTACCATCGTCAATCTTCACTTTATTGATCTGGCCAGAGAGTATGCGACCCGTATTGTTGGATTGCGAGCAGGCGAGGTCGTATTCGATGGTCCGGTGGAAGAGGCAACGGATGAGCGCTTTGCAGAAATATACGGCAGACCGATTCTGGCTGACGAATTGCTGGACAAGCAGGCTGTGCATGAGCAGGGAGAAGTTGTGGTATGAAGGGGCAGTCCAACGTTCCACTTCAGAATTCAGGCGGAGTGGGGAAGGAACCTGGTTCTAACCCGGCTCAGGTTGTGAATCGCCCAAAACCGCCTGGGCGTACGAAACATCTGCTCACTTTAGTGATCATTCTGCTCCTTCTGTGGGCCAGTGCCAAGCAGACCGATGCCGGCTTCACAGAGTTATTTCAGGGATTCCCTGAAATGTGGAAATTGTTAAAGGATATGTTCCCACCCCGGTGGAGTTACTTTGATAATATCGTGCAAGGCATGCTGGAGACGATCCGAATGGCCTTGATTGGAACAACTATTGGTGCCATTATTGCCATTCCAGTCTCGATCATCTGTGCCGGTAACTTGATGCCGAGTCGCTGGATCTATTATCCCGCACGTTTTCTGCTGAACCTGATTCGGACCGTCCCGGATCTGTTGCTTGCTGCTTTGTTCGTTGCTGTGTTTGGTTTGGGGCCAATCCCCGGAATCTTGGCACTGGCTGTGTTCTCCGTAGGTCTGATTGCGAAGTTGACCTATGAGACGCTGGAAACCATTGATCAGGGGCCGCTGGAAGCGATGACGGCTGTTGGTATGAACCGGATTCAGCTCATTGTATATGGTGTGGTGCCGCAACTGGCCGCCCAGTTCACATCCTATGTGCTGTATGCCTTCGAAATTAATATACGTGCTGCTGCCATTCTGGGACTGGTGGGAGCCGGAGGAATTGGACTCTACTATGAGGCTACACTTGGATTCCTGGAGTATGACAAGACCAGCGTAATCATTCTGTTTACCCTCGTCATTGTCCTGATCATTGATTATGTAAGTACTAAGCTGCGGGAGAAATTGCTATGATGAAAAATGAAACAAGCCGCATCCGGCCAAAACCACGGAAAAACCCGCTACGCTGGGTCATTGTATTACTGCTGATCCTTGTGTATGCCTGGGCTCTCGCTGGTGTACCGTTTACTGGTTTCAAGGAAACCGCCGCCCAGATTATGAAGGCCATTGTAGCCGGGATTTTCTCGCCGGACTGGGATTTTGTATATCTGCCTGAGGGAGAAGACTTGCTGCGAGGCCTACTGGACACGTTGGCGATTTCCGTGCTGGGTACCGTGATCTCGGCTGTACTCTGTATTCCGTTTGCCTTCTGGTCTGCCCGTAACATGAGTGGGCATCGTTCCATCTCGGGCGCAGGCAAAATGGTACTCAGTTTCATCCGTACGTTCCCTGAGATTATCATGGCTTTGATGTTCATCAAGGCAGTAGGTCCCGGATCGTTCGCAGGGGTACTCGCCCTTGGATTGCACTCCATCGGCATGTTAGGCAAATTGTACGCGGATGAAGTTGAGAATATCGACTACGGTCCATCTGAGGCGCTGCTTTCTTGCGGAGCCAATCGCATGCAACAGTTGTGGTTCGCCATCCTGCCCCAGGTCATGCCTGGATTCCTGAACTATACTCTGTATCGATTCGAGATCAATGTACGTTCTGCGACTATACTCGGTGTAATCGGGGCAGGGGGGATCGGTACCCCGCTGATCTTTGCATTGAGCACCCGGAACTGGCCGCGAGTAGGTATAATCCTGCTGGGTATTATCGTGATGATCACGATTATCGACTTGATCTCGGGGTATATTCGTAAGAAGCTGGTTTAGAGTTGATGTAAAGCTACGAAATATAGTAGATGATAAATTAAGATTAGATGATAGCGTAAGAAGAGAGGGCTATTCGGTGCCAGAATTTTGGCAGGGATAGTCTTTTTTGTGTGTCTGCAAATAAACAACGGTGCGTTCTTGTTGCTCAGCTAATCGTTGAGGAAGAAGAGGATTCCAAGAATATGTATAAAGATGATTGAATTATTTTCCAAATTCATGTAATGTTAATAGGTTTCTATATAAAGGGAATTAAGGATTTAATTAATACTCCTCCTAGATATCAATACAAGAAGTGAGTTTTTAAAAAGAAGGTGACCTATGGGATTATTTCAGTATATATGGATTGGGTTTATGGTACTCCTGTTACTTTACAGAATGGTCTTTCAGAAGTTTAAAAAACATAACAGAGAAAATATTGGACTCAGTGCAATCCTGATCATTTTCACGGGAAGCAGTTATACGTTTACACACATGAACTTAATTTTTTTCATTAGTGTTATCGCCGTGGCCGCTTATTGTGCTGTATGGAACAGCATTCTATTTGTTAGAAATGGCTATGAGTCGGAACGTTTGAAATGAACCCGTTCTGCATCGGCGATAAAGAATTCAAACAATGTAGCATAGCCTTGCGGGAACTGGGCTAAGGAACCTGAGAGTCCCTATTTAGCCTTATAAGGCATCACTGGAATTCTAACGAATCGTAGTGGCGCTATTTGTTGCGTTTTGCCCGATTTAACCCTTTGGCAACTGAAATGTAGTTAAATAGCGATGCTGAGGTTCGTTAGATTTTAAAATTCGGCCCAAATGGCCGAATAAGATCTGTCGGGTTCTTTAGCAGTGGCAGCTTTTTTAGATACTTTCCAGCCAAGGAATTCCTATGTAACTAGAATTGATCTGACGGGAGTAGAGAATAAAACGGTTAAGACGATTTCTCCTCTAGCTCCAATGTTTCCTTCTCAAGTAAGATAAGTGATGTGCTGATTAACTTATTGACCATTGGTGTGAACTGGAGGTTCTAATGACATATAAATCATCTATTCTGGTTATGTTGATCGTACTGCTGGTTGGTGGTGGTCTATTCGCTTATTTTTACAAGTTTCCTAAAGAAGTCAATGTTACACGTGAAGCTGTAACCTATGCACAGGTTGATCCCGAAACTACCGAATCAACTGCAATTAAGGTAGAAGGAACGATTTACCGTCCACTATTTCGTCAGTCTACGTTCGAAGGCAGAATTACAATCGAAGGTAAAGATTTTACAACAACTGGGGATATGATGACTGTCTACGTAGCGGAAAGCCACGGAGGCATTCATATGGGGAACCTTCATTATCTAAAATCAGGTAAACCCTTGGAAACGTTATGGCATGGACTAATTTGGTTTGATTCAGCGTGGGAAAATATTAATCTGAATCTTGGCAGAGCAGGACAGACGTCAGACCAGAATTTTTATGTGGTCGCTACAGCTCGCAATCAGCAAGAAGCTTACGAAGTTCAAGCGCGTATGAGTGAGCGATTTGGAGACGGATTTGCTCCTCGAAACAACATAGAATAAATAGAAAGAGGGCCTTTCTCCGTTAAACGGAGAAAGGCCCTCTTTGCGGATTATACAAGTTTGAATAATTTAAGCTCTTAACTAGCCAAAGGCAACGCTTTGGTCACTTGAACCGCAATCGTCTCTGTGCTGGTTACGCCTGCGGCGTTGATCAGCTCAGCACGGTACGTATACGTTCCGTTAGCGCGACCGGACAATTCCGTTGTAGCACTTTGAGAAGCTGGTGTTGCCGCGTTCAACGCTTGTGTATCAATCAATACATCATTCTCGTAGAGACGGTATTCAGTTGCGTTCGTACCCCACCAGAGGTTCATGGATACGTTATAGTTGCCGTCACCATCCCAGTTATTTTGGGACAAGTTCGCTTTTCCTGGAGCAGCATTCGTTACTTGAACTGTCAGCTCATCACTGCGTGTAGTTCCTTTGTCATTGGTCAGCTCGGCTACATACGTGTATGTTCCGTTAGCCTTGCCTGTAATCGCCGTTTTGGCAAACTGTGAAGAAGGTGTAGTCGCAGTCAGTTTCTGTGTATCGATCAGAACGCCGTTCTCATACAGTTTGTACTCAGAACCGTTTTCGCCCCACCAGAGGTTCATGCTTACGTTATACGAACCTTCGAACAGGCCAGTGGTATATCCATTATCAGAAGAAAGCACCGGTTTACCCGGTGCTCCTGCAGCTGGAGTGGAAGGCACTTCGCCGCCACCTTGCTCTTCAGCAGGTACAAAATCATTCAAGCTTCTAGGTTTCAATTGATATACATCTTTGAAAATAGCGGAAACCCCTGTGATATCGATTTTGTCACCAGCAGCATAAGGGAAAGAAGTCTCCGTCACACCTGTACGGGTGTCTACACGGATATGTGTGCTTGTTCCGTCTGCGGCTACCGCGTCGAATTCAAAAGATCCAACTGGTGTAGCACTGATGATATTCTCAATCGTTACATCTTTCAGTTGAACCAGTTGACCTTGGTTCGCATCTGTAATTGCAGTAACCTCGATTGGAGCAGGTACGGAAGCCGTACCTGTTTTCTCAATCGCAACGATATCCGTAAGCTCAAACTCGCTGTTATAGATGGTTGTTGCTGCCGTCACTTTCACCTTGTCACCTGCATGGAAGCCGCTAGTATGCTGGAATACGTAGATTCCGGCAGTTTCATCTTGAAGATAGAAGGCTTGTCCACCGAATGCACCCGGCTCTGTCGTCACAACACCTTCGATGGTTACGGTCGTACCAACGGCTTTGGTGCGTGCTTCAGCAACTGTGATAGCTGCTGGAATCGGTCCTTCTTCTTCCGGAAGCTGTTCTGCTGGCACATTGCCAACAGTCACGGCATTGGTGATCAGGTTGCTGCCATTCAGACGCAGACGCAAGCTCGCAGCGCCAGTTGTACCCGGTTTGATGCGGACGTTCAGATCTTTGATCCCGCGACCTTGGCTGTCCGAGGTTACACTGAATGTGGAGCTATAACCGTACGAAGTCGGCCAAGTACCACTATCATTCTGGACCATGGCGACCTGTGTTCCGCCAGTCAGATAGATACCGGCACTATATCCGGATACGGTTGTGTTTGGAGCCATGTTCTCCACAACTACACGAATCTGGAAGTCTTCTGCATTCGGAAGCGTATCCTGTTTCACGAAGCTGTAAGCAGCATTTGCACTGGATGCAGGGCCGCCGTAAGAACCAGCCTTAAACGTGGAACGATCGTACCACTTGTATCCGGCAGCAGGTCCGGACCAAGGTTCAGCCTGTGGTTCTGTAGAAGCAGTCGGCTCTTCGAATGGCAACAACGCTGTAGCTGTGTCCAGTTCAAGTCCGTTCACTTCAGTCAGGCTTGTGTAGTTTTCTTGCGTAGCGAGCCAGTTCACGGTATTCACGAGCAACACCGCATCATCGGCTTCTTTAAAACCGTCATAAGTCGTTTTGCGTGTGCCAGTCTCTTCACGCAAGTATTTTGGTGATGCATCTTCTACTGGAGACGAGTCACCGATGAAAGCAGCCTTACCTGCGCCCAGCTTGGATACAGCCACGTAAGGACCTTCTTCGATCCCGCCACCGTTGTATACGCCTTGGTCCACCGCGTTATTCCATTTTGCGTTGGTTTTTGGCAGGTACACAATACCTTTTGCCTTTTCAGGATCAGTGATTGCAAGTGTTGAACCGGCGTGCATGGCTACAGCCGATACCCCTTCTGTAATTCCGAAGGCTTGATCTGCCGGTACGACGATATTGGCATTGATATCACCAAGAGCGTTATAGCGGAATCTTACGCCGAAGTTATCGGACAACCAGTCCGAGCTGGTTATATTTTGCATCGCTTCAGAATTACGCTCATCTGTGCTCATACCTTTTGCCGGATCTTCGAATGCTCCCCGACGATAGCCATTGATGACTTCAGAGCCATCCCAGCGATTTTTGTTACGGTCTGCATTATAGTGATCTCCAACAAAGAAGATGCTGCCGCCCGTTTCAACATATTGTTTCAGTGCTTCTTGTTCGGATGTTTTGAAAGGAATTTGAGGCTCTGCAATAACGAATACGTTGTACTCTTTCAGATCATCATAGGTAAATGGAGTTGTCTTGCGAAGTTCTTTGACATAGTAACCATCATTCGCGAGTGCATTCCCGAAGTCGGAGAAACCTCCATCAATGACCCAGTCTGCAGCTCCAGCCGTTTGGCCGTGAGAGTTGTCGAACAATACTTTTTTACCTGCATTTTGGTTCACAACCTTTGCCTGAATGAACGGTGCCGGGTCTGTCGGTCCTTCCGCATGAACCGATGCATCTCCGTTCCATAATCCGATCTGAAGCGGCAAAGCCATGGACAATGCCAGGAGTGATTTTAGAAATACTCCTCGCATACCTGTTAATTTACCCAACCAAATCCCTCCCAAATATTAGTTGATTCATGAGTTCGTCCATATTCTACCACATGAAAATCTCACATAGTCATAACAATTTGTAAAAATTAACTCGATATTTGTAAAATTGGGTCTTTTGACATATCCGTAGGTCATTCGGTCCAGCTTCATTTATCCAATCTACCCTCATATATTGATTCCGGTATAAAAAAAGCCATCTCTTATGAGATGACTTTGGCCCGAATTCGATTGACGGCATGGAAGACAGATGATTTAATCATGCCTTCACTGCGATTCACCAGCTCTGCCGTTTCCTTAATGGAGTATCCATGGATGAGGCGAAGTTCTAATATTTTACGATGTTCCGTGTTGTTAATGTGGGAGACAAGATCATGAACACCTTCGCTAATTTCAAGGTGGGATGTATCGACGTGATGGGTAGGTACCTCCAGACGGCTGTCTCGTCTGAGTGTACGGGTCCGTCTGCGGAAGCTGTCCATTGCCAGGTTACGGGCAATGCGTTTGAGATAATAGAGAAGCCGATCTTCAGGGATATCCACGTTAACATTCATCAGTCGTATGAAACAATCCTGTGCCAGATCTTCTGCGTCTTGCGGTTGTTTGACGATATGGGATAGATACCTTGTGATTTCTGATTTATAGTTGACATAAGCATCATTAATTTGTGTGCTGTTCATATGATGTGAATCCCCCTTGGATACAGATCAGGCTTGGGTCCGGTCTGGTATGAGTCTCTTCTGATCCAAGTATATCGGGAGGTTGTTTCCAAAAGGTTCAGAGTTGTATCGGAGTTGTAACATTTCGTGCTTCCCTCTATTCAAGCATACGGCTTGGGATACAAAATAAAAGCAGATGAAGGAAATTCATAGAGCAGGGAGATTACGAAAGTATCATGAGACAAAAAGAGATTTTAATTATTGAGGACGAGGAGTCCATTCGCGATATTTTGTCCTATTCGTTACGTAAGGAAGGATTTGAGATCAAGGAAGCAGCTACGGGAAAAGAGGGGCTGGATCTGCTTCGGGATTCGAAGCCGGATCTGATCCTGCTGGATCTGATGCTGCCGGATATGAGCGGTTTTGATGTGTGCAGACAACTATCTGTGAACTCCAAGATACCCGTCATCATGATCACTGCGAAGTCGGACATGCTGGACAAGGTACTTGGTATGGAGCTTGGGGCGGATGATTATATCACGAAGCCTTTTGATATCCGTGAGGTGGTTGCGCGCATTCGGGCGATCTTTCGCCGGATTGATCTGATTAGCGAGACACTGGAGAATCAGTCCTATGAGGTGGTAAGGCTAGGCAAGCATATTGAGATCCGCAAGGATGAACGTGAAGTGTGGAAAGACGGGGAACGGGCAGGACTCACGAATAAGGAATATGATCTGTTGTTATTTCTCGTGACCTATCATCGCAAGGTGCATACACGTTCTGAACTGCTGGACAAGGTATGGGGATTTGATTTTGCAGGGGATACCCGAACGGTGGACATTCATGTGCAACGGATTCGCAAGAAACTGGATAGTGGGGTGCAAGGTATCTCGATGATTGAAACGGTATTCGGTGTGGGGTACAAGCTGAATATTCAGGTACAGACATGAAGTGGACAATCCAGTTCAAGATGGTGGTGCTATTCTCGGTCATTGTATTTATCGGATTCTCGGTTCTGCTGATTCTGTCCAATAAGGTAGCTCAGGAGAATATGTACCGGGAAGTACATGAGGATATGGTGCAATCCAAAAGAAATCTGGACATCGCGCTGAATCAGTACTTTCTGATTCATAACAAACGCATGAGCAGAGACTCGCTTGAAGCAGGAAGCCGCGAGCTCGCGGAGCAGATTGGATCAGCCGTTGGTGGGGAGATTATAGTATACCGCCCCGATGCTTCGCCATACGGATCTGTTGGCAGAGAGGCTAACGTTGCTAAGCGGTCTGACCTTCCTGATGTGGAGGAAGCCATACAGTCCCGGATTGCTTACACCACAGTTGTGGATAAGGGCCGGGTCACAGCCAGTCTGTCCTTCCCGCTCCAGATGGATCAACAATTGATTGGAATCGTACAGATGAAGAAGGATTACACGGAATTGTTCAAACGTAACCTTCGTTTTCAAAATACGATCAAGTTGTTTGCAGCGGTTATTTTTGTATTTGTATTTATCGCATCCATCTTTATCTCCCGGAAAATTACACAACCTATCCGTGTACTCACGAAACGTTCTGCGGAAGTGGCCCAGGGAAGTCTGAATGCGGACATTCAGATTACGACCAAGGATGAGATCGGTGAACTGGCTTCAAGCTTCACCGTCATGATTGATCGGGTACGGGAGCAGATTGATGTGATTGAGCGAGAGCGGGACGAAGTGAAGCAAGTACAGGCCCGAAGCAAAGTTTTTTTTGACAATGTAACGCATGAATTGAAGACACCCTTAACGACGATTCTGGGGTACGCCCAGATTTTACGGGATAACGGGTTTACCGACCAGGACTTTTTTGACAAAGGCATGAATTATATCATCAAGGAAAGCCAGCGTCTCAACACGATGGTTGCGGATATTCTGGAGGTCTCGGTCTCCTCAGCGGTCATTCAGGCGTACCGATTAGAACGTATCGATATATCAGATATTATTCGTGAAGCTTGTGAGGACATGTCGATTAAGGCGGGCAAGTACAATATAGGCATTCACTATGAGCTGGAGGAACATCAGTATTTACAGGGAGATCGGGATAAGTTGAAGGAGGTCTTCCTCAATATCCTGGATAATTCGGTCAAGTACAGTGATGTGAACTCCATCATCGAAGTACAATCCTTCCGGTTAGGTGATTCCATCGCTATTGTGATCCGTGATCAGGGGGAAGGAATCGGTGCTGAAGCGCTCCAGCATGTATTTGAACCCTTTTACCAGGATAAAGGAATCAACAGGGCCGAGAAAGGCAGTGCCGGGCTGGGGTTGTCTATTGTGAAGAATATCGTTGAGCGTCATGGAGGAACAGTGGAGATGAAGAGCATCATGCGGCAAGGGACACAAGTAAATATCAGTCTTCCGGGGGAAAGGAACGCATGAGACATCCTGGATTTTGGCGTAAAAACCGTGACAGATTGATGCTGTCCGGGTTGTTGATCGCATTTGTCAGCGGAATTTTCGGGATTAGCAGCCTGTTCAGTATCGGAAATCTCAAGCCTAGAACGGTAATTTTGCCAAGTGAGCAGTTCAACAGCCGTCTGGCGCCACCACCAAGCAGTACGATTCAGATTGAGTCGGCGACCAAGATTCCAAATGACTTTGCGATCTTTGATTTTGAAGTGTTAGACCGGAATACAATTATATTTAATCAACCGGAATTTTCCTATTCAGGGCTCAAGCTGTCTCTCCTGCATCTGGATGATAAGGAAGTGAAGAACATTGCGGCTAATACGGATTACGGCGTAACGCTCAGCCCGGATCACAAGAAGATCATATACTCCCAGTATCGGTCAGGTCAGACGCAGAAGACAACGTATGAGTATATCATACAGAGCGGGGAACGTCGCAAGCTTCCGAACGACAACCTGTATTATCGAGTGTTTGCAGGGAACGACTCCTACATCGGTCAGGATGATCTGTTATTTAAACAAGTTGATCTGAGCCAGGGGACGAGTCATGTCATCTACACGTATGAAGAGCTGATGAGGATGTTCACAGGACCAAAACAAGGGAAAGGTTCGAGTGATACGTTTATCGTTATGGATGTGTTGCAGGTCAGTGAGGATCACGAGCAGTTTTATATACTTGTGATGCTGAAAGATAAGTATGCCATCTATCGTGTATCGCTTGAGGATGAGCATGAAGTGAAGACGTATGCTTCAATGGAAGACATTCAACAGTACAAGTTGCTGAAAAATGGTGACATGCTCATCCAGGGAACGATGAATAAGGTACAGGGGCTGTATCGGTATCATGCAGCAGAGGAGCAGTATGATCTGTTATTACAAGGTTCGATCTGGGGCTTCGATCTGGATGCAGATGAATCTCGAATCGCTTACTTTTTCCCGATCGACAGTCAGAATCAGAAGAATGAGTTGCATGTTGCCTACTTGAATGACAGCAAGATTTCGTCCGATACGGTGATCTATCGCAATATGGATAACTTCATTAATCTGAAATGGAATGACGATGAATTATTTGCTGTAAGCAGCTCAGTGGGTAAAAGTGAAATGTACCGCTTTAGTTTCAGAGCCTGGTAAGCTGCGGAAGGTATACGAGTATAAGACCTTGGTCTGATAGAGCTGACGATATCTGCTCTTCGGACAAGGTCTTTTTGTTATGACATGTTACAAGTTGGATACAACTCCGGCCAGCCCGGATACATCTCCACCCTATAATGAAAAGGGAATATTCTACGCGAATCCATACATATACAGCAAGTAGAAAGGAAGAAATGCAGTAATGCTTCAAGTTGAACAATTATCCCACTCGTTCCGCAATGGCCAGGGAACCGTGCCGGTGCTTCAGGATATCAACCTGACGATTGGAGAAGGCAAGATGGTAGCCCTGCTGGGCAGTTCTGGTTCGGGCAAATCCACACTGTTGAATCTGATGGCAGGGCTCATGAAACCGGATCAGGGCAAGATTCTAATTGCGGGACAAGATATTGTACGTTTCAGTGAAAATCGCCTGGCTGAGTTCAGGCGCAGTCATATCGGGTTTATTTTTCAATCCTATGAGCTGCTGTCCAATCTTACGATCCGGGAAAATGTAGAGTTACCCTTGGTATTTATGGGGATAAGTCCTTCAAAACGCAAAGCAAAAGCATTAAAGCTGCTGGAACAAGTGGGACTGGGTGAAAAAGCAAACTTGTTCCCGTCTCAGTTGTCGGGCGGTCAACAACAACGTGTCAGTATTGCACGTTCGCTCATTACCGAACCCTCGGTGATCTTTGCGGATGAGCCTACCGGGAATCTGGATACCGAGACGGAGGAAGAGATCATTGCGATTTTGCAGCAGCTTAACCGGGATATGAATACAACCTTTGTCATTGTGACACATGAAGCAGAGGTCGCGGAGCAGATGCAAGTTGTGCTTACACTGCAACATGGAATACTGGTCGAAGAAGCTGTAAGGGAAGATTGAGGCAAAAGGAGAGGAAATGTGAGAATACGGGATGTAGCACGTATGGCCTGGGGACAGATCATTCGCAGAAAAATGGTCACACTGCTGTGCATGATGGGGCTGTCCATCGGCTCTGCCGCCATGATCATTGCACTTAGTGTGGGGCAGTCCGTACAGACCTATAGCGAGAAAACATTGAACGACAATTACAAAATGGATGAAATTACAATTACGCCAAATGAAGGCATACGTACTGGGAACGGCAAGGAGAGCGGTCAGACATCGAAGTTTGAACGGGGTGCGCTGACGTTGGAAAAGATTCAGATTATCCAAAGACTTCCTCATGTTGTTGCTGTGGCTCCTATGTTAAAGCTGGATTCGCTGGAAATGGTGCTTCCGGATGGTCGCAGCACATATGTTGAGGTCATCGGTACCCAGCTGGAGACCCTGTGCGGGTTTGGATACAAGTATGCAGAGGGACGTGGGGCAGAGGATGGTCGTATAGCAGTGACCAGTTATGGGGCTGCATTTGGACTCGTGGACCCCAAAGTAACTCAGAAGTTATTTGAGCAGTTGAATGCTGATCCGTATAACAATGAGCTTTTGGAGCAGTTTACGGAAATGTCAGGGAAGCAGGATCAGCTGGTTCAGCAGCGTATTCAGTTCCGATATGAAGATTATGCAAATGCGAGCAAAACCAAAATGAGTGGCTCTATACGCGTGTCTGGAGAACTGACGAAACCTTCCAACATGGATGAGATGAGCGCTCAAAGCGATAAAAAAGTATATTTGCCACTCGATACAGCTCGTGCACTGCAGGATGAGCTTGGATTACAGCAGGCCGATAGCAGTGCGGCCAAACAACTTAACTCAGCTCTGGTCAAGGTTGAGGACAAACGTTATGTATCCCAGGTGGAAGAACAGATTAAAAAGCTGACGTTAAACACACAGAGTAATCTGTTCCAGGAGGAAGCGATGGCAGGCCAATTGGCGATGTATCAGAAAGCGGCATTGGGGATCGGTGGTTTTATCATGCTGCTGGCCTCATTATCCATTATCGTAGCGATGATTATGTCTACGCATCAGCGGCGTAAACAGATTGGTGTCATGAAGGTGCTGGGTGCAAATCTGTGGCAGATCCGCCAGATGTTTATTACGGAAGCAGCGATGCTTGGATTAATGGGCGGCGTGGCTGGTGTGGGGATTGCCTTTGCTGCCCTCGGCGGGGTGAATAGTCTGCTGGCGAGTCAGATGGCAGATCAGATGAATGGTCCGATGACCGTGGTTATTCAGCAGTCGGCTCTGCCACTTGGCATCGTGTTTGCTGTTCTGGTTGGCATTGTATCGGGGATATATCCGGCAATCATCGCATCCCGAACCAACGCATTAACTGTGATCAAATCAATGTAATTTTATCAGCGAAAGGGAAATTGGGCACATGAAGAAATGGATTAAAATCATCATCACTGTTGTACTTTTGGCAGGTGCAGGGTACTGGCTGTATGAAAAGTACAAGCCAAAACCGGAGGCGCCTATAGAGATTCCGCCCCCGATTACCTTTGATGTGACACAGGAAACGATGACGCAAACGATACAGGTGAAGGGGAAATCCGTATACACTGATCAGACGGATATTTTTGCTCCGTATGCTTCCAACATCAAGCAGTGGCATGTGAAAAGTGGTGAGCAGGTGAGCAAAGGCGATATCCTGTTTACCCTCGATACCTCAACGTTACAAACGGAAGTGGAACAGTTGCAGAGTGATCTGGAGAAAGCTCAGCTGGAAAACAAGATGAATCAGGTTAGCCTGGATCAGGCGAATATGAGCGAGTCACTTGGCGTGACGGAAGAGGAGCGCAAGAAGGCATTTGCAGATCGGGAAGGCAAACGTCTGACGAATGAATTGAATCAAAAAGCGTTGGTACTCAAGGAGAAGGAGATACAGAAAAAGCAGGCAGTAATAAGTAAGTCTGTTGTATATGCTTCCGCTTCCGGTATATTTCAGATGAATGAAGAGGACAGCAAGACACGTGCGGTGACGGAAGGACAGCTGATGGGGTCCATTACAAACATCAGCAAACTGAAATTTATGACGATTGTTGGTGAAGAAGAGATGTTCAGGCTCAAGGTGGGAATGTCGGTTAAGGTGCGAATGACAGCGCAGAAAGACCTGCAATTCACCGGGAAGGTAAGTAAGGTGTCCAAATTCGCCCGCAAGAGTACCGATACGGACCTCAAGCAAGCTTCCCAGTTTGACGTGGTCATTGATCTGAAGCCGGACGCCAGAATGTATGGAGGCGTGAGTCTGGAAGGCGATATCGAGACAATGCGGAAGGACAAAGTGACCGTTGTGTCCAGCCTGGCCATTATGCGTGATCAGACCGAACCTTACGTACTGTTAGACAAAGGCAATGGACAGACCGAGCCGCTGACGATCCAGGCTGGAATGGAATCGGGGGACAAGACGGAAGTAGTTAGCGGGTTGAAACCGGGAGATATAGTCGTTTTGCCCTAGACGAACGGTCGAATCGACCTTGAAAAACACGAGGTTCATCGTGGCATTTAGCCATGATGAGCCTTTGGTGTGGTTAGGGGCAAGGGATGTCCAGATTCCTGCCTGAATTATGGAAAAAAAATATAATTAAATTTAGTTAATTCAATTTACAGTAATTTTTACATGTCGTATAATCAGAACATAAGGAGGTGACACCGTACATCATGTTTGTAGATGGATAGGCGAAGGCCTTTTTTTTTAACTCCTTGAAGAAAGCGCTTACCCAAATTTAGGATTCAGACATCCCATAAGTCATTGTTCACACTTCTTCATGTCTAACACACGTTCAACCACACCCACCATATTATACTCACTCACATGATTCGCCCTCACACACCATTTGTTTGCTCAAGATTCCAGTCATACAACCATTTCTTTTGGAGGTGATACAACCAACTCATCCGAACGTTCTCTTCGTGCTAAGCATCATAATGACACAGAGGATCAGACATGAGTACAACCCAATCTAACTAAAGGAAAGGTGGAACTATGAAGACTAAATTGAAAACCAAATCGAGAGGTAAGAAGATCCTGCGCAAAGGTGTAAAACAAATGCTGGCAGCAACGCTGCTCGCTGCGGGGATTTTCCCTGGATTGTCTCCAGGCTTGACTCAGGCGGCTGAGGCACATGTGGATAATCCATTTGTGGGAGCAACGGCTTATCTGAACCAGGACTATTCGGCTCTCGTGGATACGTCCATTGCGCTGACCAACGATACATCGCTGAAGGCCAAGATGGAGACGGTCAAATCGTATCCAACGGCTGTATGGGTTGACCGCATTGCTGCAATCTATGGCGGCCCGGATAACGCTGGTCGCAAAAGCGTAGAGCAACATCTCGATGCCGTTCTCGCCCAAAAGAAACCTGGTACACCCATAACCGCTTCATTCGTTATCTATAACTTGCCCGGACGGGATTGTCATGCACTCGCATCGAACGGTGAACTTCCACTAACACAGGCAGCACTGCAGACATATAAAACGGATTATATTGATGTGCTCGCAGATATCTTCGCAGATCCGAAGTATCAGGATATTCGCATTATTGCCGTCATTGAACCGGACAGTCTGCCTAACCTTGTGACCAACCTGAGTACACCAGCTTGTGGTCAAGCCAGCTCAACAGGTATCTATGAGGCGGGTGTGAAGTATGCACTGGAAAAGCTGCACGCCATTCCGAATGTATACAACTATCTGGATATCGGCCACTCCGGCTGGCTTGGATGGGATAACAACCGTTCTGCAGCAGTCGCGCTGTATACAAGTGTTGTGCAAGGGACAGCCGCGGGTCTGAGCAGTGCAGATGGTTTCATTACGAATACAGCGAACACTACACCGCTGGGAGAGCCGAACCTGTCCAACCCGGATCTCAATATCGGTGGACAACCGATTAAATCTGCCAAGTTTTATGAGTGGAATCCTTATTTTGACGAAACCGATTTCACTGCTGCACTGTATGCCGATTTTGTACAAGCCGGCTGGCCAAGCAGCACAGGTTTCCTGATTGATACTAGCCGGAATGGCTGGGGCGGGGTAGACCGTCCAGCATCGGCTACGGGCAGCAACATCAACGATTATGTAAATTCCGGACGTGTGGATCGCCGGGAGCATCGGGGAAACTGGTGTAATGCCAGTGGAGCTGGCATAGGTGAAGCACCTAAGGCTGCTCCGGGACCCGCACATCTGGATGCTTATGTATGGGTGAAACCTCCGGGTGAATCCGATGGCTCCAGTTCCGAAATTCCGAATAACGAAGGCAAAGGCTTTGACCGGATGTGTGATCCGACCTTCACCACTCGGGATGGTGTATTAACAGGCGCATTGCCTAATGCTCCGGTATCGGGTCACTGGTTCCATGATCAATTCGTGATGCTGGTGGAAAACTCATTCCCTGTCCTACCTGCAAGTAACGGTGGAGGCAATCCTCCGGGTGGAACAACAGCTCCGGCAGCACCAGCAGCATTGACGGCTACTGCTGGTAACGCTCAAGTCTCCTTGACGTGGACTGCTTCCACAGGGGCTACAAGTTATAGTGTCAAGCGGGCACTGAGTGCATCAGGTCCATTCACAACAATTGCAGCCAATGTGAGTGGAACGTCTTACAGTAACACTGGACTGATTAATGGCACAACCTACTATTATGTGGTAACGGCCACGAATGCAGTAGGTGAAAGTGTTAACTCTGCCACAGCAACTGCTACGCCGGTTGCAGGGGTAACGGCACCGGCTGCACCAACAGCCTTAACAGCGACAGCAGGCAATGCTCAGGTAAGCCTGACGTGGGCAGCTTCTGCAGGTGCGACAAGCTATAATGTGAAACGCGCGCTGAGTGCATCAGGTCCGTTCACAACGATCGCGGCGAATGTGAGTGGTACGTCCTACACCAACACTGCCCTCACGAACGGCACAACGTATCATTATGTGGTAAGTGCAGTGAATACAGCGGGGCAAAGTGCCAATTCCGCTGTAGCTTCCGCGACACCTCAAAGTGTCGTTGTACCAACCAGTGATCTTGTTCTGCAATATCGTGCTGGAGATACCAATGCGCAGGATAGCCAGATCAAACCGTATTTTAACATCAAAAACCTGGGCAGTACCGATGTGAATCTGAGTGACTTGAAGATCCGTTATTACTTCTCTAAAGAAGGCTCGGCTGCGATGGATTCTGCCATCGATTACGCTCAAGTTGGCGGGTCCAATATCCAGCGGACCTTCACAGACTCGTATGTTGAGCTGAGCTTCACATCTGGTGCTGGCAGCATTCAGGCTGGTGGACAGACTGGAGACATCCAGCTTCGCATGTACAAAACAGACTGGTCCAACTTTGACGAGAGTAACGACTACTCCTTCGATCCAACGAAAACAGCTTACCAGGATTGGAACAAGGTAACGCTCTACCAAGATGGAAACCTGGTATGGGGCATTGAGCCTTAAGAGGAACCATCGGTGATCTGTAATTCGGAGTTAAGATAAGCTACAAGCATGGTAACCCGTCAATAGGATGTAAAATACCGCCCTTCTCCGTTGAGGAAAGTGGCGGTATTTACATTGTACAATCGATAGAACTTCCGCCAAAACATGAATTACTCCCCAAAGAAATTTCTGCATACATGCAAAATTCCCTCGGCGTATCGATATGGGGCAACGTTATTGTGGTATGATTTTGCCTCGGTCGTTGCATTCTGAAGAAGATATCCATGGGCAACCATCTGAAGCATCTCGATGTCATTTCCACTGTCACCGAAGGCCAATGTATTGGACATTAGTACCTGATTGTAATCGATCAGGAATCGCACAGCCGCTTTTTTTCCGGTTCCTGCGGGGATAAAATCGACATCATAGGCGTGCTCCGGATCACCCGCCTTGGGATTACATTGATTGATATTGATTCCGATTCCGTGATTGGTAGCCAGATGCCTGATAATATGAATATCATATTGGGTTTTGACTAAAGATTCTGCATAATAATAGTAGTTCATTTTGTAACCGGATTGACCAAACTGAGTCTGTTCGTGGAGAACAATGTTGTATATTGATTTCAATTCACCAATTAAATCTTCTACATCTCTACGGGAGAATCCAGATTCTCGAATGATCTTTTGCCAGGAAGGAATGGTGAGCAATTGTCCGTCATGCCGGACTTCCCATAGATCTGTCCCCAGGTTACTCGCTATAAAATGAGGGAACTGCGTCATGCCGGCCATTTTCATTTTTGCCTGTATTTGCTGAATGCTGCTTCCGGTGACCCAGGCTACCTTTACATGATGATTTCTGGCAAGGAGCTGGATATATCTTTCCAACTCGTATACCCTTTTGAGTTGTTCAGGCAAACATTCATGTGGGTAATACGTTTCGTCAAAATCAAAAAATATCAGATATTCAGTTACAGCCGGGATATAGGTGACTTCCATCTGTATCATTCCTCCCTAGAGGTTGTTTTCGATAGCATAGTTGCTGGGAACGTTCCCAGGTCAATACTTTTCTTATGAGGTGTTTATGTTGCCCACCATAATTGATATTTCACGTGTAAGCGGTCTTTCTAAATCGACGGTATCCCGTGTGTTAAACGACCATCCTCATGTATCCATTGAAAGCAGACAAAAAGTAAAAGAAGCCATCAAGGAGCTGGGATATGTTCGCAATACGCATGGGGTTCAGTTCCGCCTGCAGGCAAGCAATCATATCGGCGTGCTTGTCCCCGATGTGGAGCATCCCTATTTCAGCCAGCTTGTTAGTGCATTAGGTCGTTCCTTAGGCTCCATGGGGTATCGGCTTGTCATCTATCAGACCGAATTATCCCGCGAGTATGAACGTGATGTGTATGCCCGATTGTTACATCGGGAGATGGATGCTGTAATTATTGCGCATTCCCATTTCTCGGAGAGCGAAATTAAAGAATGGTTAGGTTCAGGCATCGGGATCATATGCAACGAAGCGATGGACGGGGAGTTTCTCGATGTCTTTCGACTGGATGAAGAAGATGCGGTTTTTCAAGCGACCTCTTATTTGCTGTCGAGGGGACGTCGTCATCTGTTTTTCTGTATGGATTACCTGACACCATTGCAAGAGAAAAGATGGAACGGGTTTCAACGGGCTCACCAACAGTTCGGACTTCCGTGTGCGAAATCACAATGTTATGCAGGTCTGGTAACTATGGAGGATGGTTATGCCTTGGGAGAACAATTGTTTATTTCTGATTCATTGCCAGATGGCATGATTACAGGTAGTGACTTTGTAGCTGCGGGTTTACTGAGAGCAGCAAAGCAAAGAAGAATATCTGTGCCTCAACAAATGTCTGTCATCGGGTTTGATAACCATTCTGTCGGCTTGATGACCCATCCGGAACTGACCACATTAACCAATTGTATTCCCGATATGGTCAGGGATGTTACGGAATGTCTTAGCCAGCGATTGAAAGGGATACGATCTGCACCAATAGTGAAAACCTACAAGACTTCGCTGATTATACGTGATTCCACGTAAGTAATGATCCTCATAAACACTGAATATTGATCGTTTTGGACGGATATCTGCCTATGGTCTGGCAGGCAGGGTGTCTATAATAGAAACCGACGGACAAAATGTAAGCGTAAACATTTGAAGGTAATCACCTATTCTGTCTCAAGGAGAGTGAAGGTAGATGAACTCAGAAACAACAACGCCTGTACATAAGGGGGCGGCTTCAGGTCTGCAATTCAGTCATAGGAAGCAACGGACACCACGTATGCCACTTGCAGCCAAAGTGCTCTCATCCGCGCTTAGCGTAGCCTTGCTCATTGGAGGAACAGCAGGAATCACCGGAGCAGAAGCTTCGAAGAGCAATGGAGTGGCAGAGGCCAGTCTGCAATCCAGCAAAGGGGGCAGTCACTTGAAAAGCATTCAACTGGAATATCTGGATCGGGGTCTGGTAGCTGCATCGACATCCGAAGGTGTTTTTCTTAGCTGGAGATTGCTCGGGGATGAAGCCACAGGGTATAGCGACAAAGGGCTGACAGGTACGGACTTTAACGTCTATCGTGATGGCAAAAAGATCGCTACCGTCACGGACAGCACCAACTATGTGGATGCCACGGGCAAATCCTCTTCCCGTTATGAAGTGGCAGCGGTGAACAAAAAGGGCAAGGAGGGTAAACGCAGTGCATCCGTCAAACCTTGGGCGAACGGGTATGTGGATATTCCACTGCAAAAACCCGCCGATTGTGTGACACCTGCGGGAGAAGCTTATACGTATTCCGCCAATGACATGAGCGTGGGGGATGTGGACGGGGATGGCCAATATGAGTTTTTCGTCAAATGGGACCCATCCAACGCCAAGGACGTATCGCAAAAAGGATACACCGGTAAAACCTACATTGATGCTTACACCTTGGACGGACAATTGTTGTACCGGATCGATCTTGGGGTTAACATCCGTGCGGGTGCTCATTATACACAGATGCTCGTTTACGATTTTGACGGGGATGGCAAGGCTGAGATGATGTTTAAAACCGCTCCGGGCACCAAGATTATCCAATATAACAAAAAAGGAAAAGTAACATCCGAGAAGTACATCACACTTCCCAAGCAGGATCGCAAGGCAGGGTACTCGAACGAAGATGATTATCGGTTGAGTGCTGACGGTTACTTCGACCACGTAGTGGATATGTTCAGAAATTGGCATAAACATGATGAGGTTGTGAAGGGGAACTGGCCTGCAACATTGGAAGAGGCTTTTGGAATGGAGAAAAAGTATAACTACCCATTATCTCAGCTGGATGCCGAGAGCCTGGCCGAATACTTCATTGATGTATATGCGGTAGAACGCAGTAACCGAAATGAGCTGCGCAAGTTTGAAGGTTTTATCGTGGATGGACCGGAGTATGTTACGGTATTTGAAGGGAAATCAGGCAAAGAGCTGGAGACCATTCCATATGAACCCGAGCGTCATGATGATGGTCTGATGTGGGGCGATTATGCCATGGCGCGAATTGAACCGGGGAATCGGGTGGACCGTTTCCTGGCAGGCGTGGCGTATCTGGATGGCAAGAAACCGTCTGCGATCTTTGCACGCGGATATTATACACGTTCGACGATGGTTGCCTACAATTGGGACGGCAAAAAGCTGAAAAAGGAATGGAAAGTGGACAGCGGCTGGACACCGATGAAGAACCCGTTCAATGACGGGCCGCATGGTGTAGATGGTACAGATCCAGAGTACGGATCCATTACCACCCAGGGTGCACACTCGTTCAGTGTGGCGGATGTGGATGGAGATGGCAAACAGGAGATCGTCTATGGCTCTGCTACGATTGATCATGATGGCAGCGTGCTTTACAGCTCCTCAGACCTGATGCCTGCCGAGAGTGCTGCACCGGGAACGATTGCCCGTCTGGGCCATGGGGATGCACTTCATGTGGCAGATATTGACCCGGATCGTCCGGGACTTGAGATTTTCATGGTTCACGAGGGTGGTCCTTGGGCGCCATACGGCTATTCCTTGCGTGATGCGAAGACCGGAGAAATGATCTATGGCGGGTACACGGGCAAAGATACCGGACGCGGCATGGTGGGAGATGTTGATCCAACCCGTCGTGGACTGGAGACATGGGCTGTAGGATTATGGACAGCGAGCGGTGAGAAAATCAGTGATCAGATGCCGGGTACAAATATGAATATCCGCTGGGCTGCTGATATGACGACTCAGATCGTAGACGGTGCCATCAACGTCACGCCTACGATCAAGGATTGGAAGCGTGGTACGCTGCTAACCGCAACAGGCACATTAACCAACAATCACACCAAAGGTACACCTTCTCTTGTGGCTGATATCTTCGGGGATTGGCGGGAAGAGATGCTGGTGAGAACCACCGACAGCTCAGCGATCCGCATCTATCTGAGTACCGAGAAGACAGATCGTAAGCTGTACACGCTCATGCATGATGCGATGTATCGTGTAGGCATTGCTGGACAGAACAGTGGATACAACCAGCCTTCCTATCCGTCCTTCTACATGGCGTCGGATATGGACTGGTCACAAGTAACGCTGCCGAAGTTCTACACGCCAGGTAAGGGTGGAAAGTAAACAGACGGGATGAGCAATAGCTGGCAATAGCAATACAACATGTGTTCATGATCAGCCTGAAACGAAAAGAAACATCGGTTTTTAAAAGTTGGCATCGAAGGAAGCTTAAAAGCTCTGGAATCCCAATGTGTCTCGACACATGGAGGTTTCAGAGCTTTTTTGATAGTTTCCATGATTGCAGATCAGAGGCGGATTGAAGCATTCGGGGATGCAATCGAAAAGTTAGGATTGGCTTAGTTTTTCTTAGGGGGCGGTTTATTGGCAAGGAACTATGTATTAAGGGACGTATCTCGTATATTGCTCTGTTGCCGCGTTCATTCGTTGAATTAATTCCAGTCGAACATGTTCCGGCTCTAGGCAACGAAGGCTACTTCCAAAGCTCATTAATATACCGAAGCCATAATCATCGTCTATAAAAGGGAGGTCCACCTGATATCGCTCATCTCCGAGATCGGTGATATGTTCCATCGTGCAATAATCCAGCATGCGATTCAGAGCGGATGAGTTAATGAGTACTTTAATTGGAAAAGTTCTGGCGCGCATCTGATTGGTAAAATCAGAGAAGGGATGTGGCATGATACGCTGAGTAAAAGGAGTTTCTTCAACCGTCACCGCATACATTTTGCGTAACTTGAACAGTCTGCAACTCTGTGTTTGAGGCAGATAGGCCTGCACATACCAATAGCTTGCCTTAAACACCAGTCGTTGAGGTTCCACACCTTGAAGCTGCTCGGTTCCTTTGCGATTATAATAAGAAAAAGCTAAAGTGTACATTTTTTCCAGGGCTAATTTGATAGACTTAATAACGGTGTCGGAGTCATCAACGCCCATCCAGGACGTAAAGTCCACCATCATCTGATTTGTTTTCATAGTCATAGCATGAAACTGTTCTTCTGAAACAATGCTTCTCAACTTAACCAGTGCATGGGATACTTCCTTACCTGAGAATGTGCTTTGCATTATGCCGAGTCCAGTCAGCATGGCAATCATATCATCTGTAGTAAATAAGCCCTTATTCAGTTTGTACTGCTCCATAATGCGAATGCCACCACCGGCACCAGAGCTTGTTGTAATGGGAATTCCTGCTGCATTAATGGATTCTATATCCCGATAAATGGTGCGCAGAGAAACTTCGAACAATTCGGCGAGATCTTTTCCACGAACCTTGCCACGTTGCAAAAGCAACATCACAATAGCGAGCATGCGTTCCAATTTCATAACTGATCCCTCCTTATTTATTCTATACGTAGGTTCATCACTCTTATTTTATAATGACTGACATCAAGCTGTCAGTCATTGCATGTTTTAATGAAGAGGAAGGAAAAGCGATGGGAGGCGTTAAAGATGAAAAAATTGTTTCTGACTTCATCTTTTGAAGAGACAGCGAGCTTGTTTGGTGCATTTGAGGAAGAATTGACGGGGAGAACGGTCACATTTATTCCTACAGCGGCTATTCAAGAGGAATACAATGATTATGTACAGGCTGGCCGAAAAGCCCTTGAGGAATTGGGATTGGTGGTGGATGAGTTGGAGATATCCTCAGCCTCACCTCAAGAAATAGAGAGTACCTTACAGCGAAACGATATGATTTATGTGACGGGTGGGAATACATTTTTTCTACTTCAAGAACTTAAAAAAAGCGGGGCGGACCAACGGATTCGAGCACACATTCAGGCTGGAAAGATCTACATTGGAGAGTCAGCAGGCTCTATAATCTTATCGCCTCATATTGAATATGTGAAAGAAATGGATGATTCCACGGTGGCCCCGAGCCTTAAAAGTTATGGTGCATTAAATGTCATCGATTTTTATCCGGTCCCGCATCATGGATGCTTTCCGTTTGTTGAATCATCAGAAAAAGTTCTTGCAGAGTATCAGTCCAAGGTACCTCTAGTACCTATTACGAATGCACAAGCTATTGTTGTGGAGGGGGAACAATTCCGGATTGTTGGAGCTTAGCATATCCTCGATTAAGCTTAGTGAAACAATCATTCAGAATTTCAGATGTTTAACGGATGCAAAGTCTTTGAGGGTGTATTTTCCTTTCTCATGAATTAATGTGGTGATGGAGCACTCGGGGATCAATTGATTCTGCTTAGCTATAAAATCGGAATGCCAGACGTTCACCAGCCTGTTTGGCCGAGTCACCCACGGGTGGAATGTAATCTGGATCAGACGTACATCGATCCCACATCGCAATGAATTCTTCGAATGACTGATCCGGGCAATCGGCCCAATTGGCACGTTCGCGCAGGCGAGGATCTACGGTGATAGGGGATTGAATATGGTGGGCAATCATGCTGGCGGTTTCATGGGCTCGTCGAAGTGGGCTGGTAAAGATTATAGCAACAGGAAAGGCAGCTCTGGCAAAATGCATTGCTGTGGCTTCGGCTTGTAAAGTCCCCTCGAAAGTGAGGGAGACATCACCGATTCGTCTTTCTTTGAGACCATGTCTCACCAGATGAAAGGTGGTACTCATACGTAGAAACCTCCTTTAAGTATAGATAGTTCACATAAATCATTAGATAATATACTAATTATATGTTTATCTAATTTAATATTGCAATCATCATCTGAGTCAGGACAGTTTATATCCACTCGATAGAATTGCTACAATGGAGAAAAGTGAGGATCGATCGTTGTAGGAATG
This sequence comes from Paenibacillus polymyxa, assembly GCF_018614975.1. Classification (GTDB taxonomy): domain Bacteria; phylum Bacillota; class Bacilli; order Paenibacillales; family Paenibacillaceae; genus Paenibacillus; species Paenibacillus polymyxa_E. Next base: position 63,141 of record NZ_JAGGNR010000016.1, read on the forward strand.
GAGGTATGGATATGAGCATTGCGAAGCGCTGGACAGGAAGCCTGTATCAGGAGGCATTGCGAACAGAGGACTGCGGGCCGCGTTTCTACGCGTACTATTACAAGCAGTGGGACAACTATCGTATGTCCTATCACCATCATGATTCGACGGAGATCATGTATATTATTTCGGGAATATGCCGGGTGGATGTGCAGATGCCAGATGGGACCTCGGAGCAGACTATTTTGAAAAAAGGACAGTTCATTATGCTCGACGCAGGTGTCCCTCACCGTTTGCTGGTGGAAGATGGCGTGCCTTGCCGGATGCTTAATGTTGAGTTTGGATTCTCAGGCTCACCTCCCGGACAGTTATCGATCCGTCAGCTCGCGCTGGAGGAGGAAGAAGTTCACACTCTACTCACTAATGCTTCGCCATATCTGATACTGCCTGACCCGGAAGAGGTGTACCACATTATGAAAAGTCTGGTGCTGGAACTCGATCAACGCGGTCTGTTGGAGCAAGGAAGATCAACTGTGCCGATGAAGATCATTCCACCAGAAGAAAGGTCGCATCACCGCGAAGCCCGGAATCTCTCGTCCCCGGAACAGGGTATGCTGGTGCGTACACTGTTTATCCAGTTGCTGGTCCGTGTTGCACGTCTGCGCGGAGAAATGAGCCGGAGTGCGCCAGATCAGGCGGAGCTGTATGTCAAACGAACCATTGAATTCATGCATCATAATATGGATCGAAATATTCAGATGAAGGACATTGCAGCAGCCGTCAATCTGAATCCGGGTTATTTGCATCGCATTTTCCGTCAGCACACGCAGCGCACACCAACCGATTACCTGACGATGCTTCGGATGGAGAAGGCCAAGATGCTACTACAGCAGACGAATATTCCAATTTCTGAGATCTCCGACTATGTTGGAGTAGGGAGCCGTCAGTATTTTCATATGTTATTCAAAAAATATACAGGCCGTACGCCAGTTGAATTTCGCTCCTCTATGGAACGACATGTTAGTCAGTACCCGTCGGATGACTGAACCGATTGCAGTTATTATCGAATACATATCGATTAGTGGAACTGGCGTGTAAAAGTTAGGATTTTTGACAACAAGATCTTGAACAGGTCATGATTTTGATAACGCTTCCCCTTTTGCCGTTGGTACAATGATTTCATGAAGAGAGTCATTAACCGAAGCGAAAGATTCGGATTAGGGGAGGACATAGACATGTCGTTTAAAGTGGCGTTTATCGGGGCAGGAAGTATCGGATTCACACGGGGGTTGCTAAGGGATTTGCTCACGGTACCGGAATTTAACAACATCGAGATTGCGTTCTGCGATATTAACCAGCACAATCTGGACATGGTGACTGAGCTGTGTCAGCGGGATATTCGTGAGAATGGATTGAATATCCAGATTCAGCCAACAACGGATCGGAAAGAAGCGTTGAAAGATGCGAAGTATGTACTGTGTACGATTCGTGTTGGGGGACTGGAAGCATTTGCAACCGATGTGGATATTCCACTGAAATATGGGGTAGACCAATGTGTCGGCGACACGTTGTGTGCAGGTGGCATTATGTATGGACAACGCGGAATTGCTGAGATGCTGGACATCTGTAAAGATATTCGTGAACAGAGCACACCCGACGTGCTGCTCTTGAACTATTCTAATCCGATGGCGATGCTCACATGGGCTTGCAACAAGTACGGCGGAGTGCGGACGATCGGACTGTGTCATGGCGTACAGCATGGTCATCATCAGATTGCGGAAGCTTTTGGATTGAAAAAGAGTGAAGTGGATATTGTCTGTGCCGGCATCAACCATCAGACTTGGTATATTCAAGCGTCTCATGAGGGCAAAGACCTTACAGGTGATCTGCTCGAAGCCTTCGAGAAACATCCAGAGTACAGCCGCACCGAGAAAGTACGGATCGATATGCTGCGCCGTTTTGGGTACTACAGCACGGAATCGAATGGTCATCTGAGTGAATATGTGCCGTGGTACCGCAAACGTCCGGAAGAGATTAACGAATGGATCGACCTGGGCAACTGGATTAACGGAGAGACAGGTGGGTATCTGCGGGTATGTACCGAGGGGCGCAACTGGTTCGAGACTGACTTTCCTAACTGGATGAAGGATGAACCGATGCAATTCATTCCGGAAAAACGGGGCGAGGAGCACGGTTCGTATATTATCGAGGGACTGGAAACCGGACGTGTCTATCGCGGACATTTCAATACCGTTAATCATGGGGTGATCTCCAACCTGCCGAATGATGCAATTATTGAGGCACCGGGATATGTGGATCGAAACGGTATCTCTATGCCGCATGTAGGGGATCTGCCACTTGGCCCGGCTGCCGTATGTAATGTGAGCATCTCCGTGCAACGGCTCGCGGTTGAAGCCGCGGTGAACGGAGACGACAAATTACTTCGTCAGGCGTTTATGATGGACCCGCTCGTGGGTGCCGTGTGTAATCCAAAAGAAATCTGGCAGATGGTCGACGAGATGCTGGTTGCGCAAGCCCAGTGGTTGCCGCAGTACGGAGATGCGATTGCAGCGGCAGAAGCAAGACTTACTGCAGGTGATTTGATTCCAACGAAGGAGTATGAAGGTGCAGCGCGTCTCAAGGTGAAAACGGTTGAAGAGATGCAACAGGATCGGGATGCTGCGAACAAAAATGCGGGAGAATCCGATAAAGGGAAAGATCGCGAGAAAGTGCAGCAATAGATAGAAAGTGAGTAAGGGCTTCTCCAATGGAGGGGCCCTGTTTGTTTTTTTATTTTTTCGACATCACTGATAACAAAGGCTCCATAGCTTCCAAACGAAGAGCAAGAAAGGAATGTTGCTAATGTTGCTCTTGCGATGCATATCTACTACATGATACATATTACCTTTACAGACATAGTAATATGTCTTATAGTATACACAGGACGGAAGAAAGTCGGTGAAACTCGCAGATGGATGTGCAAGTAATTAACAGTGACCTGATTCGGGGCAATATTGACCCCATTATTCTGAGTGTACTTATACCCGCGGATAACTATGGCTACAGCATTATTAAGGAGATCTATCGCAAGAGCGGAGAGCAGTTTGAATTGAAGGAACCTACGCTTTATTCGAGTTTGAAGAGGCTGGAGAAGAGTGGATATGTGGAGTCCTACTGGGGGGAAGAGACGCAGGGAGGACGACGCAAATATTACCGAATTACAGCGCAAGGCCTCGAAGCCTATAGAGAGCAGGTTCAAGCTTGGCAGGCAGCCAAGGCACTGATTGATTGCATGATTGTCACTGGAGAAAAAGGAGATGAAGACCTATGAGATTGGAAGCTCGCATCACCCGTCATGTGAATCGTTTGTTCGCTCACGCACAAGATACATTAGACAACCGAGAATTAAAAGAAGAGATTCACAGCAATCTCGCTGCACGGATTGACGATTATATCTCGCAGGGGATGAGTGAAGAGAAGGCGTTCCAGACCGCCATTCAGCATATCGCTGGTATGGATGAAGTGATGAGTGACCATCGAAGGGTACAACGTGTTCCTTACTGCACAGCGTTGTTGCAGTCTGCTCTGATTTATAGCCTCATAGCCTGGATCATTACCATTCCAATGAGAGTGCTGATGCAAGGCTCCGCCATAAACAATCTGCTTATGATCATGAGTCTCATTGTTGGTGGCATGTATGTATTGTATCTGTTGATCAACAAGTCGAACGATTCTGCAACTTCGGTGAAAACAACGGTTATTCGAATCCCTGCCTTAGTGCAGTGGAATCGCAGAATATGGTGGTTGTGGGCGGCATTAATACTCGTACTATGGGGAACGCAGGCAGCGTTGCGATTCGGAAGCAACATCTGGTTTAATCGACCCATTCAGGTGGATGGACCCTACCAGTTTGCTGTGATCGTCATTGCCTTTGCCATCCCATTACTGAGTATTATTATTCCTTTGGTTGTGCATCGGGCGTGTCGGATCGTTAGTAAGTATGAAGTGAGTGATGCGTTATGAGAATTAGAAACATATGGATTATAACACTTGTTGTGTTGGGCATCATTGGCTTAGTGATAGTTGAAGGCTTCGTTAATCCGAAGATCGAGGCGAAACAGACTCAGTACGAGGAAGAGCAGCAGAACCCGCTGACACATGATTTTGCCGCTTTAGCGAAATATCGCAGTCCATACATGGGTGATCATTCGAACCTTAGTCATCTGAATCAGGCTTTGCCTTTGCGTGAAAGATTGAATGGTTACCAATTGTATCCAGATACGTTCACGGCTCAGGTGAATTACAGCATGGATACTCATGAGATGGACGCAGAAGAGCTTGAGCGGATACTTATATATAATGGGGTTGCCAACTTTGTCATGATCGATAATCTGGAGCAGATCGTCTACCAGTTTGAGAATACCAGCCATACTTTACGTCGTGAATCTGCCCGGCAATGGACAGGTACGGAATTAGAACACCTTCAGAACCCGGAGCTATGGAATTCGACTGTACGCGAGAAGCTGGTAGAATCCGCACAAGTGAAAGAGGCTTTTTCACAGATTGTTGACAATTAAGCTGCATGAAATAGAAGTAAATAGGCAAGAGACTCGACTCTTCTCCCATGCTATGTTATTATAAATCTCTGATAACGTGGTAACGAACTAAAGCGTTTTGGTTTTGGTTATAGACATGGAGGGGTTCGAGAGATGAGAAAAAAAGCGATTCTACTATTATTCATTAGTATATGTGTCTTGATTGTTGCTGGTTGTTCCAGTTCCGCAAGCAAAGACGATAACACGATTGTTGTAGGAATTGATGACAAGTTTGCTCCAATGGGTTTCCGGGACGAGCAGAATGAAATTGTAGGTTTTGATATTGATTATGCCAGAGCTGCAGCGGAGAAAATGGGTAAAGAAATCACATTCCAGCCAATCGACTGGTCTTCCAAAGAGTCAGAGCTGAACAGTGGCCGGATTGATATGATCTGGAACGGGTACACCATTACGGATGAGCGCAAAGAGAAAGTGCTCTTCACGAAGCCGTATCTGGAAAATAGTCAAGTAGCCATTACCTTGGCAGACTCGCCAATCACGAAGTTGGATGAACTGGATGGAAAAAATGTGGGATTGCAGGCATTGTCCTCCGCGGCAGATGCACTTGCAGCAAGTCCTCTCAAGGATAAAGTGAAAGCTTCCGAGTTCAAGGATAACGTCCTTGCTCTTACGGATTTGAAGACAAAACGTCTGGATGCGGTCATCATTGATGAAGTGGTAGCGAGATACTACATGTCCAAAGAAGAGGGAACATTCAAACTGCTGGATGAATCTCTTGCACCGGAACAATATGGCATTGGTATCAAAAAAGGCAATGAAGAGCTTCTGAATCAGCTGCAAAAAGCATTGGATGAACTGAATGCAGACGGAACAGCGGCTAAGATCTCCACTCAATGGTTGGGTGAAGATAAGGTTCTGAAATAGGCAGGTTACACACCTGATATATAGTTAGAAACAAAACGGACCCCGTATTCCACGCTGGAGCGATTCATGCCCCAGAGGAATGCGGGGTTAACAGATTAGAGGAGACAAAACAATGAGTTGGGATTATCTATCGACCATTTTAAAACCGATGCTAGAGGGTGCGCAGACCACCATTTTCATGTTCTTGCTCGCGATCGTGCTCTCTGTACCGCTTGGATTTGCAGTTACGCTGGCGATGAGAAGCCAAATTAAACCGCTGGCGTGGATTGCCCATACCTACGTCTACGTCATGCGAGGAACACCGCTACTACTCCAAATTCTATTCTTCTGCTTCGGTTTACCGTTGCTTCCGGTGATTGGAGAGTATCTGGTGTTTGATCGCTTTGTTGCAGCGGGGATTGCGTTCATCTTAAACTATGCTGCGTACTTCGCTGAAATCTTCAGGGGCGGGCTACTTTCCATTGATAAAGGGCAACATGAGGCAGCGAAGGTACTTGGACTCACGAAGTGGCAGACGATGACCAAAGTCATTATTCCTCAGATGATTCGTGTGGTACTGCCCGCAACGGCCAATGAGTCCATTACGCTCATCAAGGATACGGCACTGCTCTATGCCGTGGCTGTACCTGAGCTGTTGTATTACGCCCAAGCGGCGGTAAATCGCGATTTGCAGTTAATTCCTTTCTTCGTGGCGGCGATTATGTATCTGCTCATGACACTTGTGCTCACTGTACTGTTCAAGGCACTTGAGAAGCGGTTTTCATTTGAATAAATTAAATCTGATCAATCAAAGGACTGTCTGCATATGACACATATAATAGAAGTAAATCAATTGAGAAAATCATTCGGTACACTTGATGTGCTGAAGCAGGTATCCTTCAACGTGGAACCAGGCGAAGTGATTGCCGTGATCGGGCCTTCGGGTTCGGGGAAAAGTACGATGCTGCGCAGCCTGGTCCATCTGGAGGATATTTCGGGCGGAACGATTCGCATTCAGGATCAGACGTTGGTCGATAATGGTCGTTACGCAGGTGCCGCGGATATTCGCAAGATTACGGATCGGATGGGCATGGTGTTCCAGCATTTCAACTTGTTCCCGCATCTGACCGTACAAGATAATCTGGAACTTGCACCGAAGACGTTGAAAAAAGAAAGCTTGGCAATCATCCGGCAGCGCAGTCTGGAACTACTCGGCAAAGTAGGGCTATCGGACAAAGCCGATGTCTATCCCGCCAATCTGTCCGGTGGACAGAAACAGCGAGTTGCCATCGCTCGGGCACTGATGATGCAGCCGGATATCCTCCTGTTCGATGAGCCGACTTCGGCACTCGATCCAGAGCTGACCGGGGAAGTGCTGCGTGTCATCAAGCAACTTGCACAGGAAAATATGACGATGATGATTGTCACGCATGAGATGGGCTTCGCCCGTGACGTTGCGGATCGTGTATTCTTCATGGATAACGGGGAAATCGCAGAGTCGGGGCCGCCAGAACAGATTTTCGGCAATCCAAGGCTCGCACGTACCCGGACATTTTTGCAGCGGGTGGAAGTGGAAGGATAGAAGGCATTCCAAATCTAAGATATGTCGATAGAACGCAATCCTGTGAGTAATATGGGATTGCGTTCTTTTTTTGAAAATATTAGCTTATGTCCACAGGTATATGTTCCAGATCATCAGTACGAGGGTCAACAAGATATAAGTTGCTACATTCCAATGGGTTCGAATTCTAAATGTCGTATAACTCATGATTCCAAACAAAACGATGCTAAAACATAAAACAGCTACATTATTTTGATAAAAAGCAATAAGTACAAGCATCAAAATCATAAGTATATTCATGACTTTATCGATTTTCATCTGAGTATTCCCCCAAAGATATTCAGAAAAGTATTACAACTATAATAATATCTATATGTTAGAGGTATTCTTGATTTATATCATCACACGGATAAACGGGTTCTTAAGTTCATATCCTTGAAGTACAATCTATAAGCGTATGAATGTAGATATGTGTCCGGGGATGATGGGAATAAAATAAATCTAATATCAATTAATAATTAACACAATATGGATATTATTTTTCCTATTAATCAATTATAATGAACATACTTAATAAACAGGGAGGATTTACCTTGGAATATCGTGAAAATGATGTGGATCGTTATTATAACGACACACTTCCACCACCACCTTATGTAATACCAAAAACCAATAGCAAATCGATTGCTGCTCTTGTCTTGGGGATATTGTCCATCGTGATTCCATACATGGGATTACTAATTGGTATTGTTGCTATCATCATTGCTTCTATATCGCTCAAAGAAATTAAGAACCGCATGGAACAGGGTAGAGGATTAGCCATTGCTGGCCTTGTCTGTGGAATTATCAGTGTAGCGCTATATGTATTACTGATTGCGTTCGTACTGTTATTTACTTTCGCTGTCACAAGCTCTGATATGTAGTCTACATACTAGGAAAAGGAATAGGAATACTATCGATGCTATTCATCACTAGAAAATCTATAGATCGTTTAGCTGAACCGTACAGAGAAGCTGATCTGCAACATCAAAATTAAAATCTGGAATGTTGCTCTCCGCTATTTGGTCGTTCCAATTCAACAATACCCATTGGCGATTTAGCATGATCAAGAAAATGCTTACCCTTGGCTCCATGCAAGGTGATTTTCTTAGATTTTTAAACCAAAACATTCTGAAGAATCTCGATTAAATTGAATATCGAAACTAACAAAATAACAAAGGCATATCCATTTAAGCCAGACTTGCTATCATCCAGCGAGTCAGGATAGTGGGATATGCCTTTGACTATTTTTTTCGTACTATGCGTGAAGTACAACTTCACTGCTTACGTTTTCGTTCTCCGTGGTGCGATGCATCAGGAAATACGTTAAGGTTCCTCCAAGACCAATCACGGCAAAGATGCACAGAATACCGATCTGATCCCAAGCCACACCGAACTGTCCACTTGAGATGACTGCTTTATAACCTGTTACCGAATATGTCATAGGCAGCCATGGATTAAACACTTTCAGCCAATTTGGAATTAGTTCGAGCGGGAAGGTGCCCGCGCTGGTGGTGAGCTGGAAGATCAGCATGAGAATCGCGAGGAATCGACCCGGGTTCTCCAACCAAGTCACCAGTGCCTGAATGATGTACATGAAGCTTAGACTGGTAACAAAGCTGAACAAGAGGAACAATGGAACGCTCTGAACATCCAGACCCAAGCCATACAAGACCAGCCATGAAGCAAGCAGGGACTGTACAGCACTCATGAGCGTGAAAGCCAGCGTTTTACTCACAAAACGATTCCAGCCACTTGCCTCGCTAACTGTGCTGCCGCGTGTTGGGACTACCAAAGTGGCGATCAATGCCCCGACAAACAGCCCGAGTGACAGGAAGTATGGCGAAAATCCTGTACCATAGTTAGGTACCTCATTATATTTATGCTCATTGACCTGAACAGGCTCTGCATACATCGTTACCAGTTCATCGGTCTTTTTCACATTCCCCGTCTGCTCGGCCGCTTCATTCAGCTTGGTGGCAAGTTCGCCAGATCCGTCCGTTAACTTCAGCGTACCTTCTTTTAACTGACCAGCACCGTCATCGAGCTTATGTGAGCCATCTGCAAGGGTTGAGATGCCGTCTGTAAGCTGGCTTACACCGGCAACCAGCTTGCCTGCACCAGCATTCAATTGACCTGAACCATCCGCAAGTTTGGCTCCTCCAGCGGCTGCTTCGGATAATTTGGAATTGAATTGTTGTAGACCAGTGGCAAGCTTTTCTTGTCCGGCGGATAACTGCGTGGCACCCTGTACCAGTTGTTGTTCCCCCTGCACCAACTGGCTGCTGCCTTGATGGAGTTGCTGCTGTGCAGCGTACAGGTTTTGGCTGCCTGCGACCAACTGCTGTCCGCCCTGATACACTTGTTCACTGCCAGCGGCTACGGCCTGACTGGCTGCCAAAAGCTGCTGTACAGCTGGACTTGCGGCCAGTTCCGGACTCGCTTCGGCTAATTGGGCAAGACCTTGCGCAACCGCTTTGGCACCCTTGCTAACTTTGCCACTGCCCTCAACAGAACTTTGCAGCCCAGCAGTCAGCTTTGCACTGCCTTCCTCGGAAGCCGCCAGTCCTGCATCCAGCTTGGCTGCGCCTTCCTGAGCAGATTGAAGGCCAGCTTGTAGCTGTTTGCTGCCTGTTTCGGCCTGGGTTGCTCCATCACCAAGCTTTGTGCCTGCTGCTGCCAATTGGGACAGCCCATTGGACAGGGCGCTTGCGCCAGTATGAAGATCACCTATGCCTTGAGCGAGGGTAGATGTACCTTCTTTTAACGGAACTACGCTCGTTTCGAGCTTGTCGGTGCCTGCCGCCAGTTTGGACAGGTTCTCATTTAATGTAGCAGCACCCTCATCCAGCTTAATCGCACCATCACGGATCTGACCTGCTCCATCCCCGGCATCCGCCAAACCACCAGAGATTTTTTCGACCTGATCCAGTAACGTTTCGGTATACGACTCAGTTACTTTAGCGGAGACTTTGGAGCGAATTTGTTTGACCGCCGTACCGCCGATCTGACCTGCGAGGAAGTTGTATCCTTCATTGGGTTCATAGATCAGGTCTGCCGGCTCAGGGTGCTCATCCATCAGGGTTGTGGCTTTGGTGGAAAAGTCCTCTGGAATCACAATTGTCATATAATACGTGTTGTCTTGCATACCTTGTTCTGCTTGTTCACGAGTCACGAATTGCCAGTTGAAATCTTTGCTTTTCTTCAATTCATCGACCAGATTCTGACCGACCTCCAGTGATTTATCGTTGTAGACCGCACCCTGATCCGTGTTGACCACCGCCACAGGTAATTCATTCATTTTGCCATACGGGTCCCAGAATGCGTTCAGGAACAGGCCGCTATACAGCACCGGAATGAACAGTACAACGAGAATCGGAATAAATACTTTTGGTTTCTTAAAGGCGGACTTCAGGTCTTGCCCAAATACGTGGAATGATTTCATCATGTTCTCTCCCTATCCTTACGCTCATCCATTTGTTCTATCTCTATTATGTGTTGAGTCTGGTGGCATGCCTTTCTCTAGGTAGGGGATAAGCCATTCTTGAGAAAGAGGCCCATAAAATCCTTGATCTGATCCTTGTGCAGCGTAGGATGCGTTTTGTTCCAATCCGAGGTTAAGGTGACATACAGCTTCAGCAGGACAAAAGAAACCAGCTTGGGATCGTCCCTGCGAATCTGCTCTAATTCCATGGCACGGCTGACCTGACGCTCCAGATATTCGAGAATGGCTGTCTCCACTTTCTGTAAACCTTCCTTGGCCTGCGGCGTACCGAACTCGTTAACCTCCTGGAAGAGCTTGATCAACAGCTCATGTTCCTCACGGTATTCCAGCAAAGAATCCATGCTCATATGCACGTTATCCAGAAAGGAGTTCTCTTCCTTCACCGACTGCTCTGTAATCTGTCTCATATCCGTAATGATCGAGCGCAGAATCTCGCTGAACAGTTCCTCTTTATTTTCGAAAAAAGTATAGATCGTTCCCTTGCCCACATTGGCAAGTCTCGCAACCTGCTCCATCGTTGTGGCTTTGTAACCAAACAGGGCAAAGGATTTCTCGGCAGAATCCATCACCTGTTGCCTTCGATCTATCGTTTTCATGGTATGTACACCTCCTTGTAGATAGAAATGGTAAATGGTAAGATAAGTTCTTTATTGACCGATTTACTATTGTGGTCAGTTGGTCGTTAACAACTGTAGCACTTGAACAGGGGAGGTGGATGTGATCTTTCTCATAAACGGATGGAACAGGTGCAAATGTGATGCTCACATTCCTGCGATCGTTACATTAATTTATCGCCAAAATGTCGGATATTTCCTATGTTTAATCAGGTTGTTGTATAGCAAGGTAACGCACACAATAATCACTGAGCCGAGTAACACTGGAGTGAAAAGAAAAGACCAGGAGCTTGCGGCTGTGATCACAACGATTGGATTGGCACCTGCAGGAGGGTGTGTGGTTTTGGTTACGATCATCAAAGCAATCCCTAATCCAACAGCTAGAGATAAAGCCCAAATCCCTGAACCTATCCAATGATAAACAGTCAGTCCACATAGAGTTGTAATGAAGTGCCCACCGATAATATTCCGGGGTTGAGACACAGGAGCCTCGGGAAGTACAAAAGCCAAAACACAGCTAGCTCCAAAAGGAGCCATTAATAAAGATAATTGCAACCCTTCAGAAAGACTCATTAACATAAATATCGTAATAAAACTACCTGTAAAAGCAACAACAGCATGCCACAGGCTTATCGTTAGCGGGGAACGAGTATCCGTGGAAAATTTGGTTATATAAGCTTTTAGATTTTTGTACAACATGACTACTCCTCTACAAATGTGTTTTCATCTACATGTCAGAGTATACATGAAGATGAGGTATCTATATAATGAATAATACCGATAATGATTATTCGATAAATAGATGGGATGTGTATAATGCTAAGCCAATTAGATGGAAAATATATGTATTCGTTTTTAAAAACATATGAGCAACGAAATATAAGCAAGGCTTCTATTCAATTAGGTTACTCCCAATCTACGGTTACCAACCATATTCATATTCTTGAAGAGTTATTAAATGTACAATTGTTTCACAGAACGATCAACGGTGTAGTTCCAACCGATAAAGGAGAAATATTTGCAAAATATGCTCGAACATTTGAGCAACTAACACAAGAGCTATATGATGAAATTAATGAGATTAGCGGTATCGTTAAAATTAAAGCTTTGGAATCGTTCTGTGTGACCCATTTTTCCAAACCGATCGTCGATTTTTTAGAACGGTATACTACTTCAGAGATCAAATTAACAACGGGCTTTCATCAAAGTATTATAGACGATGTAATCAATCAAAAAATCGATTTTGGTATTGCTCCTGTTGATCCTAAGCTTAATCAATTGAAGTGTACGCCTATTTTTGAAGAAGAATTTGTTTTTATTGGATCTAACCGCGTGAGCGATGAGAGGCTGTTCAGTCATGAAATTAAAGTAATTACCTTTGGTAATCATTGCATTTATCAGTCACTGGCTAACAAGATTCTGGTCGATCAAGGCAAATTTGATTACAAAAATATTGAATACGCTAGCCTGGAAATGATTAAACAGACGGTGCTTAATGGAACGGGTATTGCATTAGTTCCCAAATGCTCAGTTGAGAATGAGTTATCCTCAAACGCACTGAAACTTTTAAAACTAGGCGATCCGATTATCATCCGTCATAATATCATTGAATTAAAATCTAACAAAATGAACGAAATTTCAAGCTTGTTTAAAAAGTTTATAATAGAGCATTTTAACCACTTTAATCTTATAGTGTAAAATTGATTTGTCTTCTGATCTGTATGGGTAGGTGCGAACCCCAAGCTCACATGATTTCCCTGGGAGATTCGCACCTCGAAATGTGTCGAAAAGACCTTTTTTGTGACCTTTTGGCAAACAGGTAAGTAGAATTTGTGCTGATTTTTAGCAGAAATGATGATGTAATTCTTTGGGGATATCGGAAATACGTCATAATATATGGTTTTTAGGACGTTATGACGTTCATTTCCGCTGTCACACTCCGTATGGAGTGCGTGGATTGAAATGAAAGAGTTAAGCCGGGGAGTACATGTCCCCCCACCCTCAAATAACACCAACACAGCCTGCCATATGTCCTCCTGGAACGGGCTTTTCGCCATGTGCAAACAAGCTCATACAAAACAATGAAATGTCTACTGACTGTTTTGCTGCCGATGTTTTTTTACATGGTATCGGGTTGAGCAACGCTTACTGCAGAAGCGTTGAAGACCATTTTTAGAGTGATCCATAAACATTTCCTCGCAAGGTGCAGAAGCACATGCTTTAAGGCGTGACCTGCCATACTTGGTTAATTCCATTCCCAATACAAATGAGCAGATGGATAATATTGAATCCACTAACGAATGTTCTGTTCCGTCCGGTTGATCGTATACGTACATGAATTGCCCATACGTGGTTGCAGATAAGCTGGATTGGATTGGGGCACGAGAGAGATGTATGTTTAGGAAAAGAGAGAGCTCTTCGTCCGTTGCTGTTCGAATGAGATCACGAAACTTGTCGCGATATGAATGTACAGCTATTAAATCTTTCGAGGTAGGTAACTTAGCTGACGGCAACACATGTTTATTCAACAGTTCCATGAATAGAGCCAAGCTACCCAGTCTTTCAGGTTCCTCGTAATAGGGATCATATGTATTGATAAGTTCGAATGTGAAAGAAAACCATGCGTCATTGTAAGCTTCCATAATCAATTGACTCCTTACATTATTCATTATATAGTAATGCTTAAATTATGCTTTAGTGCTTACGATGAGTCAAGTCAAACGAGTGATAAAGGAGTAGAGTCTACATGAATACAACAATTCAGATCATACACACACCGACGAATCTGGGGCTACGCAAACATTCAGATGGACGTGAAAGAGGATGTGACAAGCTCCCAGATACACTTGAGCAGTTGGGCTTGCATTCAGCTATTGGGGCAAAAATTACTCAACGAATATCCAAACCTGAGTATCCTGTGGAAGAAGTTTTCGATGAAGGAACACTAAATGGCCGACAAGTGGCTACTTACTCCGTTAATTTAGCTAATGTGGTCCAAAAAGTGTTGAATGCTGATGATTTTTCCTTGGTACTCGGTGGGGATTGCAGTGTCCTGGTGGGGAGTGCTCTTGCTCTCGCTCGGAAGGGCACATATGGTTTAATTCATATCGATGCACATCCAGATTATTACCATCAGGGGAATAGAGAACAGTCTGTGGTAGGTGGAATGGCTCTGGCGACAGTCACAGGAATGGGGATAAGCCTTCTAACCAATGTAGAAGAGCGAGCACCGTATATCCATGCGAAACACGTACTTTCGATAGGGTATCGAGAGTCCGATCCTGAGCAGGACATTATTGAGGAAGCCACAATGGCTGGCATTTCTTTTTGCAGTGCGGAACAGATCAGGCGGAAAGGGTTAGAGAAGACGACAACGTTAGTACAGGACTTTATGCTCCGAACCAATAAGGTTGACGGTTATTGGCTTCATCTGGATGCAGATGTGCTGGATGCTTCGATTATGCCTTGTGTGGATTGTCCAGAACCAAACGGTCTTTACTGGAATGAGCTAGAAGATATACTCAGAACGATTCTGGATTCCAATCTAATTGTAGGTATGACTGTAGCTATTCTCGACCCCGATTTAGACTCTGTTGCTCAAGATGTGACGCGAACCTTTTGCAACATGCTTATTGATGTATTAGGGGTCTGAAACAAACAAGCCGGAGGCGCAAGTTGGGCCGCACACCGGCTTGTTTTTATTTGTTAAGTTTTCATCCTGCTCGTCTGTTAAATAAATTTGCTCTTGCAATAAGCCATCATTAAAGATATATTATTAATTAATTGATCATTTAATTAATTAAAGTCTAGTTTAAAGAGAGGGGAATACATGTGGCAAGACCTATCAATGAAGAAAAAAAACTGGAGCGTCGGAGCCGGATTCTAAAAGAAGCGGTTATCCTGTTCGCAGAAAGTGGATATTCGAATACCACAACGGCAATCATTGCGAAGCGTGTCGGAGTGACTCCCGGAACCATTTTTCAATATTTCCCTAGTAAAGAAGCTTTATTCTACGCCGCTGTCCTTGAGCCGCTTGCTGATATTCAGAAGAAATCCCTTGCTTCTCTACAACAAGAGGGGACACCGGGCCAATTGATTAAGAACATGGTGGAAGAGCAATTCAACCATATCTACTTCTATACCAATGAATTGCGGCTTGCTCAATCTGTATTAGGACAACGAATAAGGTTCCCTGAACTTACACAGAAGGTCCTTGAAAGTATTAAGGTAATGACCGATGAAATCGAAGATGTCTATGCCAAGGGACAGTTAATGGGGGAATTCAACAAAAGCTTTTCTCCAGCGATGATTTCTCGTGCCTATATCTCTTTTTTAAATGGAGTGGCCTTAACTCTCGGCGAAAGCATTCTTCATCATCCCGAGTGGGAAAATCTGAAGAGCCATGCCTTTTATTTGTTCGCACCCATATCACCAATAGAAAAACTGGAGGAGTCTGAATGAGTCAAACATCATTACAACCCGATCGGACATTGAACAACGTTCGTGCGAAAAAACGGAACAAAATATTATGGAGCCTGGGAATCGTGCTTTTGCTTGTGGTGGCTCTTGTATTTTTTATATCTTACAAAGTAGTAGACACTTTGTTACACCATCCTAGAGACACAAATGTCAGCTACGAATTGAATATCGATAAAACGCCTTACGAAGAGGTTGAGTTCAAGAGTTTGAAAAATGATAATACGATTAGAGGTACCTTTTTTCCTGCAAATGTTGGTGGTAAATCAAGCGATAAGACGATAATTGTTGTCCACGGGTATACGAGCAATCGTTTAGTCAAAGGGCGGACCCCAAAGTTAGTAGAGCATCTCGTTCCAAAAGGTTACAATGTATTGGCATTTGACCTCAGCTCGCAAGGTAAATCCGATGGTGATTTGATTACTCTGGGCCTCAATGAAAAATACGATTTGCTGGGAGCTGTAGACTATTTAAAAACAAGAGACCATACGGGTGACAACATCGGAGTTATCGGCTTTTCTATGGGGGCAGCTACTTCTTTGCTGGCCACAAGTGAAAGTGATGACATCCAAGCCGTCATTGCAGATAGTCCGTTTCGTAATGCCGGTCTGTTTCTGAGAGAGGGTCTGCCCTTCTTTTCCGGTTTACCTGCATTCCCATTCAGTTATACATCGACATGGATGGCCAATTGGGTCTATAACGTTGATCTGGATTCCGTATCTCCTATGGATGCGGTGAAAAAGATGCAAGACAAGCCAGTTATGCTCATTCATGGTACTGGAGATCAGCAAATCAGTTATAAAAATACAGAAGTTATTTACGAATCCTTAAAAGATAATCCAAGCGCAGAAGTATGGTATCCGAAAAATACGGAGCACATCGATGCGATTAACCATTACCCCACTGAATATTTCCAAAGAGTAGATCGCTTTTTGGATGAGTATATCGGGAAATAAATTCAATCCAGGAGAGCTGACGAGTAGAAGGGCTTTCTGACGAAGTGGTAACACCTTAATATCAAATAAAATCAGCCTATAGTGTGGAAAACCACTATAGGCTGATTTTACATAGAAAAACAGTTATGACTAAACTATTCCGCCCGAACCTTGAAGAATGAGATCAGTTCTTGCAGTTGCTCGGATACAACCGAGAGCTCATCGGAGGCACTCACAATGGCTGCCATGGAGGCTTCCTGCTCATCTATGGACTGCTCTATTTGTTTACTGCTGCTTGCTGCCTTGCTGACATTGGCAGACAGTTCATCGGCCGTGGCAGACATTTCCTGTGTGCTTGCCGAGATCTCTTCAGTAGAACTGGAGATATCCTGAATCTGGTTTGCAACTTTATTCGTAGCAGTCAGAATATTCTCGAAGAATACGCCTGTCTCTTGGGTAACTTCCAAGCCTTTGGTGACTTCCTTGGAACCCAACTGCATTGCCTCGGAAGACTGCCTGATATCCCGTTGAATTTCTTCAATCAGCTGTCGAATTTGCTTCGCTGATTCCTGAGATTGCTCTGCCAGGTTACGTACCTCGCCTGCAACCACCGCAAAACCTCTTCCTTCTTCACCTGCGCGGGCTGCCTCGATTGAAGCGTTAAGTGCAAGCAAGTTGGTTTGTCCGGCGATCTCCGTAATCACGTTAACAATGTTGCTAATCTGATTCGAGTTATTTTCCAAAGACTGAATCGAGTTTGACGTGTTTTGCACCGCACCGGAGATCAGGCGCATCTGCTCAATAACTTGTTGCATCACCACGTTACCTGTACTGGAGCGCTGCTCCATGCTGAGTGCTTCATCTGCTACATCGGCTGAGCTGCTGGCGATCGTCTGCACTACCGTTGACATCTCAGTCATGGCACGTGCGTTCTCCACAGTGGCTTTGTCTTGTGACACCAGTCCAGTAGATATTTCTCGAATATTAGTGCTGATGGATTGAATGTTCACATTATTTTTCTCGGAAATGCCCAGTAGTTGTTTGGAAGATTCCGAGAGGTGATGCGAAGTATTCTGTACTTTATAGATGGTTGTATTGAATCGATGGATCATCGCATTGAACTTCTCGTTGATGATACCCAGATCATCTCGCCCGGTATCGATGGTTATGTCCAGATTACCCGTGCTGACTTCTTCGATACCTTTCATCAGGTTGCGAATTGGAAGCAACGTTCTTTTCAGCAAAATGAATTGCAACACCATGAACAAAATCAGGAACCCGACAAGGAACATCAAACCGTATGTAAGCAGTTTGTTTAGCCCTTTTGGAACGGCACTTGCATCTACATCGAAGAAAAGAGCAGCGTACATGGAGCCATCTGCGTTATTAATCGGATAGATCAGAGTGGTCCACGTTCCATAATCATCGGTGTAAAAATCACTGAAGGCCGGCTTACCGTCCTTTTTCATCTGTTCCAGCACCACAACATTATTCTCGGGCAGTGGGTACATGGCACCTGCGGGCAGATTACCTTCCTCGAATGGTTCCAACAGGTTCGTTGGAATCGCGATGATGGACGTTCCGTTTCCTTGCTCAAGTTCTGAACCGAAAATGTACGCTTGTGCGATGTTGGGATAGAAGTCATGGATGGAATCGAGATAAGCTTTCATTTCCTTTTGTACAGGACCGGAGTAGCTTTTTTCCTTAGCCGCTTCTGCCACTTTGGCAGTGTCGAGATCATCGTACCATTTCTGGGTGATGACGGTAGCCTGGTCGTGCAACTGTTCAACCAAGATGTTTTTTTGCAATTGATACGCGGCAGTAATCAGGATTACACCGATTAACATGATGCTGCCGAATGAAATCACCAAATTTTTGATGAAGAAAGGCATGGTACTCCAGCGAAGCTTATTAAACAAGATGGTTCACTCCTTCTACGATTGTGACGAAGGACTTATCCTGGGTGTTGTACACGCTATGTAATTGTTGACTTAAAAACTGTGAAATCGTCCCTAAAATACTGTCTGATCAGATTCTCTTTTGTTTCTAAAAGCTTTTCGTAATGAGTTTTACTATTCACGTATATGAACTCCAGGTAAGTTCTACTCTTCAGATATATCGTTATATAGGCATATTAATGTTAGATATTTGCAACAAAATAGGACTTATGAACCGGTTCCAAGGTTATAATTGCGCTTTTTTTCATTATGTTTTTTGTATACCTATGAAAATTTCATAGTGATACATACTATTTATTTTTGTGGTTTATCGCGTTTAAGATTCACTAAAGGTTCGTCCCCTACCATGTTTACATAAGCGCTTCAATATATTGCGGGCAACATGGTTTTTGGCAACTATGACAGTTATAACGGGGACAAAGGACACAACTACATGCTCTACAGTGATGCCGCTGGCAAGTACGAAATTTTATACAACAGAACAGTTTGAATCCAACATCGCTTATTCTGCAAATGCAGATGCAGCAGGTGGTGTGGGCGGTACACCACCAGAAGATTTGAGGGAATGGCACCGCCCGATGGTACAACACCTCCAGATGGCACAACGGGAACAGTAACAACAGATAGCACAGGTAATACGCAGACTCGTCCTGGCGTTAACTTTGGCGGCGGAGGTATGGACTCCATGGCAGCCGGATCACTGACGACTTTTGCATTGAACCGCCTTGCGAATCTGCAAGAGCAACTTGGGCGTGAAGTAACACCGCTGCCTGAGACTTCGGAAGAGACAGGTTCAAATACTTCACCCGGAACAACTGACAAAACCATTACCGTGACACTCTTGGGACAAAACGGCAATTTCATGAACAGCTCAAGTCGGTAGAGCAGATCAAGGCATCTGCGGCTATTTTGTCCGATGTGTCGACAGAGCTCCTAGTCCATTTATAATTTAAAATCTGTTACAATAGGGAAAAGGAGGGACTACAATATGGCCCCTAATAAAACAAAACTTTTCCCGAATGAGAATATCCGTACGGTATGTTACATTCAAAACCTGCCGCCGCGTTCCAACGTGGACATCGGTGATTATACGTATTATAGCGATAACACGAATCCACCAGAGCAATTCTATGACCGTATACAGCATCATTATGACTTTATTGGTGATCGCCTGGTGATTGGCAAGTTCTGTGCAATTGCGGAAGGTGTGACATTCATTATGAATGGCGCGAATCATCGGATGGAGGGTATGACCACGTATCCGTTCAATATTTTTGGTGGAGGATGGGAGCGTGTGACACCTACACTGGAACAACTTCCATATAAGGGTGACACGGTACTGGGGAACGATGTATGGCTTGGACAAAATGTGACGATCATGCCTGGTATCACGATTGGAGACGGGGCAATCGTTGCCTCCAATTCAACCGTTGTTAAGGACATTGAACCCTATACGATTGTTGGTGGTAATCCAGCCAAGACTGTTAAAAAGCGTTTTGACGAAGAGACGATTGCACTGCTGCTGGAATTGAAGTGGTGGGATCAGGATGAGGAATGGCTGGATACTCATTTGGAACGTCTTGTCTCTACATATGATCTACAGATCTTGCGCGAACTTCTGAACAGCAAATAGGATGGTTGCATAAAAGACAAAAAAAGCTGGTTCCTGACGGAGCCGGCTTCCAAGCAAATCAGGCCCTGGACCGTTTTGAGCGGATCAGGGCCTCTTGTTGTCCAAGATGAAATGTTAATTTAGCGGGTTGATGGTCGCAGGTTGCAATCAGACTGTACTGATGGGGGCTTTAAATGAGTATGAGCTTCTGCATGATTCGAGTTTGTCTGTTTGCCTGAATAAAAGTTAATGATATCATCAACGGTAGTAAACACGACATTTAAATCCATATTATCATTGTGTGTTTGAATAAAAACCTCTTTTCAATGGGGTGTTACGTTTGTTACGTGATTTAATTTAAAGCTTCTTTCATACTTAAGCCTGCTGTGAATACAGGAACTTTACCTGCAGGTAGTTGAATTTCCTTGCCTGTTCTACGACTTTTTCCCGTTCTTGCCTCACGCTTCTGTACTTCGAATTTCCCAAATCCAACCACTTGAACTTCTTTACCTTCTTTGAGAGCTTCGAGAATCGAATCCAGTACAACGGTTACAGCTTTTTCAGCATTCTTCTTGGAGAAACCGCCAGCCTTAGCTACTTCTGTGATCAATTGTTCTTTATCCATGGGGAATACCTCGCTTTCATTTTTGGGATGTTAAGTTTTTTACTGTGAAACATATGAGTAAATAAAAAGCTGCCTTATTGATAAGGCAGCTTTCATATAATTAAAGTTTAGTAACGTTCTCAGCTTGTGGTCCACGGTTACCTTGAGTTACTTCAAATTGAACGCGTTGACCTTCGTCCAAAGATTTGTAACCTTCACCTTGAATTGCACTGAAATGAACGAATACGTCTGTTCCTTCTTCAGTTTCGATAAAGCCGAATCCTTTATCCGCGTTGAACCATTTCACTGTACCTGTTTGCATGTGATTCCTCCAAAAAATAAGTTTTTAGCCGATCATTATGACGAGTATAATTAAAAATTGACACTCACCTGGTGCATTTAAACCACGAACTTGATGTCCGCTAATGTATCGATTAATATTATAATACCATGTCCGCTAATATAAGTCAAGATTTGGAGGTATTTTTAATGAACCAGTCATCAGGGACTTCGGTGCAGCGGGAACCGACGATAGAAGAATTCATTCATATGCTTGCCAATGAGGGTGAATTGCATCCCAAAACCGTGAAGGAATATACAAGTGATCTGAAGCACTTTATCGAATGGTACAAGGAAAGCACCATGCTTAGCGAAGAGTTTACATTGCGAATCGAAGACGTACACACATCCACTTTAGTCCATTATCGCGAAGATTCACTCAAAGTTATGTTATTGAAGCCAGCCACCATTAACCGAAGATTGATTACGCTGAAGCGTTTTTTCAAATGGGCTGTCCTGGAATCCAGGCTCAGTCATGACCCTTCCAAAGCATTAAAATTCATTCCGGAAGACAAAGTCAGTCCACGCCGAATGACATCCGAAGAAGAGCAGGCATTCCTCGCGGCAGTGGAGTATGGTAACTCCCTCCGTGATCAGACCATCCTGACCCTTATGTTTCACACGGGATTGCGAACGATGGAGGTATGCAACCTCAAGCCTCATGATATCGAACTTGGTAGACGAAGCGGTCACCTGACAGTGAGAGCCGATAAACACAACGTGCAACGTAAGATCCCTTTGAATATGCAATGTATTGTAATTTTGAATCAGTACTTGTCTGATCTTGCTACCGATCGTGCGTACCTTTTTCCTTCAGAGAAGACTAATGATCGTTTAACGGAGAGAGCACTGCGCCACCTGATTAAAAAAGTAATGATAGCAGCAGGGCTGGAAGGACTGAGTTCACACGACCTGCGTCATCGTTTTGGTTACGCCATGGCTGAGCATACACCACTGCACCGTTTGGCCGAGATAATGGGACACACCAACCCAGATACAACAATGATTTATTTTAAAGCATTAAGTTTGAATCATCGTAGAGAACAAGAATGAAGAATCTGAATTATAGTCACAATCAAAACACCTCTTATTAGAAGTACTTCGAAATTTTCCGTGTTTGTATTACTTTAACCTACCTTTAGCATTCATAAACTATCCTTCACATTTCACTTAGGCAGTGCCCGACAGGGTTGCCTTACCTCTATCAAAGAAAGCGATTACATATCCCTGATAATATTGTATATTATGATGGCAACCTTGGAACAGATCAACATGAGCCCTTTGCATTTTGCTTCAATTCGGTGGGCAATAAGAAATTAAATGATTCACAATGCTACATATATTATTCGTTGCTAGGGCATAAGGCCCGTTATAAAAGGGAGGAATCCAATCGTGTACCGGGTACTGCTGGTGGATGATGAAGAAGATGTGCGTGAAGGACTTGTTGTAGAGGTCGATTGGGAAGCGCTCGATCTGCGGATAGTCGGTTTGGCTGAGAATGGGCGGGAAGCATTGGAGATGGCGGAGAGGGTAGAGCCGGACATTGTGGTGACGGATATCAGCATGCCATTCATGAATGGTCTGGAACTTGCGGAAAGATTGAGGAAGCGTAATCCACTCGTGAAGGTGGTCATTTTGACTGGATATGATGAATTTGATTATGCGAGGCAAGCCATCTCGTTAAGTGTGGATGAATATCTACTGAAGCCGTTCTCGACAGGGCATCTCACCGAACTGCTCACAAGACTGCGCGCCCAGATGGCGTCTGAAGTGGCTGAGCGTGAAGATGTACAGCAGCTGCGTGAGCACTATCATACCAGTGTGCCTTTATTACAGGCAGATCTGATGGCAACCTTGCTCCATCGCCAGAAATCCTCGACATATATTCATAGTAAAGCCAAACGATGCGGATTGGATCTGACAGGAGAACGCTATGGTGTGTCCGTATTGACACTGCATATAGATGGAGATGTACAGAAGGAGAAACCTGAGGGAATATTCGACGAGCCTCCACAGCGACATAACAAAACAACATCCGAGGTAGCGGATCAGTCTGAGATATTGGTTTCCGGAGGTTCCTTGCGTCAATCTGAGGATGCTGAACTGAAACGCTTTGCTGCACTTAACATTGCGGCAGAAGTCTGGGCGGAGCATGGGGCTGGTCATGCCTTTATGCATCAGGAGACGATTGTCCTGCTCTATGTGGATCGCTCGGGCGGTACAGATGGAGCGAAGCGGCAACAGAAGGCATTGGAAAATGTGATGCGCAGCATCAACCACTACTTGCGTATCCCGGCGACGGTGGGATCAGGCCAGATTGTGGATACACTTGCGGATGTGAATCATGCCTATGAAGATGCCCTGCTGGCACTGGATTATCGACTTGTGCCCGGGACGGATTCAATCATATACATTGCGGATGTGGAGCGCCAGACGGCGGGCAAGCTGCGGTTCGACGAGTTGAAGCAGCAGACGCTGACACGTTGCCTGAAGGCAGGGACACAAGCGGAGCTGGAGGAAGCACTTGCGATCATTTTCCGGGAAATTACAGTGGAACACGGGCGAAGTGATATTCAGCTCTATTTAATTGAAGTATTAACAACAGTATGGAAGGCAGCACAGGCATCAGGGGAAGAAATGGAAGACATCTTTGGTGCAGGGTTCCAGTTGTATGCGGATTTGTTCCGACTGCCGGGACTTACTGAGGCACAGAAGAAGGTACAGGAGGTCTGTCTACTCGTACAACATCGCATTGCCAGCGGTCGCCAGCATGTATACAAGGATATTGTTGAGCAGGCGTTAGTCTTCACCAAAGAGCATTATGCCGACCCGGACCTGTCCATTCAGAAGGTGTGCGGACATCTGCATATCAGCTCTGGTTATTTTTGTGGCATTTTCAAAAAAGAAGTGCAGCTTACCTTCCTGCAGTACCTGATGCAGATCCGAATGGAGGCAGCGCGTGAACTGCTTCGCTCGACAGAGCTGAAGTCATTTGAGATTGCGGAGCAGGTTGGTTTTGCTGAACCAAATTACTTCAGTTTTTGCTTCAAAAAACATATTGGTGTCTCGCCGAAAGAATATCGTAAACAGGCTTCCCAGGCGGCAAGTGAAGGTTCAATCCGATGAAGTTTTTGTCCAGATGGGTGAAGTCCATGGGACCTCGATTACGCTCTCGTCTGCGTTCGTCCAGAGTCAGCAGTATCCGGTTTATTATTACGTGGTCCTTCTCCGTCTTCATCGTTCTGGTGCTGACCATCATGGCGATGCTTCTGCATGACAAGTTCACGCAGGCTGCCGAGCGAAGTGCGGAACTGACGACGAGACAGATTGTGGATCAGGTCAGTTATAACCTGGAGGATTACGTCCGCAGTATGTCTCATCTGTATCGTGCCATTGAGGAACACATGCTGCGTGACGGGACATGGGAAGGGGAACTGGTGGACAAACAGCTTGACACACTGCTCAGCAGTCGTGAAGATATCATCTCAATTACTCTGCTTGATTCCATGGGGAAATTGCTCAAGAACCGACCTACAGCCGAATTAAAAACCAGCGCCCATGTGACACAGCAAGGGTGGTTTCAGTCTGCGCTTCGTGTGCCGGATCATCTGAGTTTCTCGTTACCTCATATTCAGAACATGTACACAGGCCCATATAAATGGGTCGTTTCCATGAGCAAAGGCATAACGATACGGCAAAATGGTCAGGATCGACATGTCATCCTGCTGGTCGATATCAATTTCAAACAGATGGATGAACTGAGCCGTCGGGTCAGTCTGGGGCAACGGGGATATGTCTATATCATCGATGAGAGTGCGGGCAATATCGTGTACCATCCGCAGCAGCAATTGATGTATATGGGACTCAAAAGTGAGAATATCGAACAGGCTTTGGTGGCTTCCGGCAGTTACGAAGATGAAGCAGATGGACAGAAAAGGCTAAATACCGTAAAGTCCGTTGCCAATATCGGGTGGAAAATCGTTGGTGTTGCTTACCTGGATGAGATTATGACAACGCGTCAGGAAGTGAACGGATATCTCATTCGTGTACTGGTAGTAGTGCTGGTGCTGGTTATTCTCGTCTCGCTGTTCTTATCCTCCAGTCTGACTCGCCCGATTCGGCGAATGGAACGTAAGATGAAGGCCGTGGAGCGTGGGGATTTCAACGTGGAGTTGCCTATTGAAGGGCCGCTGGAGGTGGAACGACTATCCCGTCGCTTCAACCTGATGGTCAATAAAATCCGCACCTTGATGGATGAGATCATCCATGAACAGGAACAGAAGCGTCGTCTGGAGCTGGAAGCCTTGCAGGCCCAGATCAATCCGCATTTTCTATATAACACGCTGAATTCCGTGGTGCGCATGGTAGGCATGAGCCGCAATGAGGAAGTGATTACGATGATTACATCACTCTCACGCCTGTTCCGTATCAGTCTCAGTCAAGGCAAAACGATTATCACAATCAGAGAAGAGCTGGAGCATGCGCAGCATTATTTGACGATTCAGCAGATGAGGTTCAAACGCAAATTCAACTTTACCATCAATGCAGATGAGACGCTCCTGGAATGCCTGACATTAAAGCTGGTGCTTCAACCTCTGATTGAGAACGCCATTGTTCATGGCATCGAGTACCACATGGACGAAGGAAGTATTGAGATTGATGTCTATTGTGAGGACAACAAGCTGGTGTTTCGCATTACAGATAATGGGGTTGGCATGACGGAAGAACAGATGTCAGGTTTATTAAGTGGCAATCCGGTTGTCAAAAGCGGTGCAGGATCAGGTGTAGCTGTACGCAACGTACACGATCGAATTCGGCTTTATTATGGGGAGGGCTTCGGACTTGAATTCGCAAGTGAGTTGGAAGAAGGAACCACGGTCTGGATTCGGATCCCCATTCAATCGCAGCAGAAGGAGGGCGAGCCTGATGATGGATAACCAAGTTAATAGGAACGATGCCCATAGAGTTAAAGGATTGAATATCCGTACATTTTGGAAAAAGGTTGCTGCGAGCTTCCCTGGGATTCGGAAACGTCGGTTAGTAACTCTGTCAGTTGCAAACTGCTGTCTGCTCATATGCAGTGCCTGCGGCCTATCGAGTCCCGATGCTACGGCAGTACCGCCACGTATCGCGCTGATTACGCCAGCTGGGACAGGGGAACTTGCGGAAGCCATCCGGCTTGGCGCCGAAGCGGCTGCCAAAGAGAGTGGAGCCGAACTGATTACCGTGGAAGCATACCCTTCCGATGGTGATGTGTACACACCTGCCATTCTGGACTCTGCTGGAAGTCAGATGTATGTCAAACAGGCTAATATCAACAGCCAAACGTTGTCTCGCAGTGCGCGAGAGCAGGCTCAAGTGGGGGCTGCCGCATCGGCTCTAAAGCAGGGGGCATCAGCTCTATTGGTTGATCCCCTAAGTGAGAAGGCACTTAGTGACATCATTCAGGAGGCACAGACAACGAATTCCAATGAAACCATTGTTCCTGTCATTGTGCTTAACGATGAATTTCCCGTGAAAGGCATCACTAGTTTCATCTCGATGGATAATATCGAGGCGGGAAGACAGGCCGGCCAGGCGATGGCGGAGCTTCTGGAAGGGAAAGGGCATGTGGCCTTATTGGGCCTCGATCCCCTTAATTCTGGTCTGATTCAGAGAGAGCAGGGAGTTATGGAAGCCTTGGTACAGTATCCTGATATTCAAGTGGAACCGAAATCGATATGTAATACACGGGATGGATGTTGGCAGACTGTGAAGCAATTGCTGGACCAGCAGGAGGTGGATGGCTTCATTACTCTTCAGGAACCGGCTTCTCTGGGAGCAGCCGATGAACTGAATCGACGCAAATCTGCGGACAAGGTAAGAATTGTTGGATTCGGCAGTGAACAACAGCAGCTGGAGCAATTGCAAGAAGGGGTCTTTGATCATCTCATTGTCCAGAATGGATATAGTGCAGGTTATCTGGGATTGAATCAAGCCGTTGCGCGGCTGAACAATCAACAGGTGCAAGCGAGAGTATTACTTGAGACAAAGCTGGTTAGTACAGACAATATGTTCTGGATGGATAACCAGAAGCTGTTGTTTCCTTTTGTACAATGAACCAATGCTTGAACGAATGCTTAATGAAGAAATTAAAGTGTTTGTGAACTTGAGGAAGATTTCGATAGAACAGGTGAAGATATTGTATTCGAATTTAATGTAAACCCTTTCATAATAAAGACATCGGTAAAGCCGAATGAACTTGGGGGAGGTCATTAGGATATGAAGAAGACATGGATGACACTGTTGATTACAGCATGTATGGTTGTGGCGGCAGGGTGTAGCAGCGGCGGAGACAGTGCAGGTGGAAGTACGGGAACAGATACAGGAGGCCAGACAGCAGCAGGGACGGAAACGCCCAAGATTGGTGTCGCCATCTACAAATTTGATGATACGTTCATGACGGGCGTACGTAATGCGATGACCGCAGCAGCGGAAGGCGTTGCGACTCTGGATATCGTGGACAGCCAGAATGCACAGCCGACCCAGAATGAGAAAGTGGATCTGTTTGTGTCCAAGAAATATAATGCCATGGCCGTGAACCCGGTGGATCGGACGGCGGCAGGTGTCATCATTGACAAGGCCAAGGCAGCGAACATTCCAGTGGTATTCCTCAACCGTGAGCCAGTGGCGGAAGATATGAACAAATGGGATAAAGTGTACTACGTAGGAGCCAAAGCAGAGGAGTCCGGTACGATCTCCGGTCAGCTGATTGTGGATTACTGGAAAGCACATCCGGAAGCGGATAAAAACGGCGATGGCAAACTGCAATACGTCATGCTGAAAGGGGAACCGGGTCACCAGGATGCAGAGCTTCGGACCAAATATTCGGTTCAGGCGATCCAGGATGCCGGTATCGAAGTGGAAGCACTGGCGGAAGACACAGCGATGTGGGATCGGGTGAAAGGTCAGGAGAAAATGCAGGCATTCCTGGCTTCCCATGGTGACAAGATCGAAGCCGTTCTCGCAAACAATGATGACATGGCCTTGGGAGCCATTGAGGCATTGAAAGCAGCCGGATACTTCAAGGATGGCAAATCCATGCCGGTTGTAGGTGTCGATGCAACAGCTCCAGCCATTCAAGCTCTACAGGATGGCACAATGCTGGGCACGGTGCTTAATGATGCCAAGAATCAGGGTGCAGCTACGGTGGCACTGGCTTCCGTTCTTGCCAAAGGTGAGACACCAACAAAGGAAAATACCAAATACGACATTACAGATGGTAAATACGTCTGGATTGCATACAAAAAGATTACAAAAGACAACATCGCCGACGCCCAATAACAGCACGAGACAGGGACGTCCGACATTCGGGTAGCGTCCCTTTTTTGCCAGTCATATGGAAGGGAGGAACCAAGATGGAGTCACCTTACCTGCTGGAGATGAATGGAGTTTCCAAAGCATTTCCGGGTGTGCAGGCACTAAGTCAGGTCACATTGAAAGTGAAGCCGGGGACGGTTCACGCCTTGATGGGAGAGAATGGAGCGGGCAAATCCACGCTGATGAAATGTCTGTTCGGCATGTATCGCCCGGATGAAGGAACGATACGCATCGAAGGAAAAGATGTGGATATTCCGAATTCCAAAGCGGCACTACAACATGGCATATCCATGATTCATCAGGAGCTGAACCCGGTCCCGCATCGTCCGGTGATGGAGAATATCTGGCTGGGGCGTTTTCCAATGAGGGGAATACTGGTGGACGAGAAACGGATGTATACCGATACACGATCTCTGTTCAAGGACCTGAATCTGGATATTGATCCGAAGGCTCAGGCCGGAACCTTGTCTGTCTCGAAGATTCAATCCATGGAAATCGCCAAGGCAGTCTCTTTTCAATCCAAAGTTATTGTCATGGATGAACCCACCTCCTCCCTGACAGGCAAGGAAGTGGAACAGCTCTTTGCCATTATTAATGAACTTCGCAGTCGCGGCGTATCCATTATCTATATTTCACACAAGATGGAGGAGATCCTGACGATCTCGGATGAAGTGACGATCATGCGTGATGGCTTCGTTGTCGGGACTTGGGATGCTGCTGATTTAACGACCGATCTGATTATTACGCGTATGGTTGGCCGTGATCTGGATGAACGGTTCCCGGAACGGACCAACGTACCCGGTGAAGTGATATTAAAGGCCGAGGGTCTGACATCAAGCCAGTCCAAATCGTTTCGTGATGTATCCTTTGAGCTGCGAAAAGGTGAAGTGCTTGGCATTGGCGGGCTGGTTGGAGCACAGCGGACAGAACTGATGGAGTCCTTGTTCGGACTGCGCGGACTCGCTTCAGGTACGATTTCGATTCATGGACGCAAGGTGAAGATTAACTCCCCCGCAGCAGCGAAGCGTCATAATATCGCGTTGCTCACGGAAGAACGAAGGGTTACAGGAATATTCCCCGTGTTGTCGGTGTATGAGAACACGATCATTGCCAGTCTGGGGCGTTACCGAAATCGCGTGGGCTTGCTGGACGAGAAAAAGGGACGGGAAGAAGCACGGGAACAGACACAGAAGTTCAGAACCAAAACTCCTTCAGTTAACACGCTGATTCGAAACCTTTCTGGCGGTAATCAGCAGAAAGTTCTGCTGGCTCGCTGGTTGCTGACTGATCCGGAGATTCTGTTGCTGGATGAACCGACACGTGGAATCGATGTAGGGGCCAAGTTTGAGATTTATACCATTATTACGGAACTGGCTCGTCAGGGCAAAAGTATTATCATGATTAGCTCGGAGATGCCCGAACTGCTGGGTATGTCGGATCGCATTATGGTGATGAGTGAAGGGCGTCTCACCGGAATCGTGGACGGAGCCGAGGCAACCGAGCAGGATATTATGAGGCTGGCCGCTCAGCAGCGGATGGGGCTTAGTCAGGAGGGAAACAGATGAACACACAGATGATCAATCAAGTAAAACAATATGTAACACAACGCGCCATCTTTATCGTATTAATCCTGCTCATTATTGGTATTGCGATTGCCGATCCGAATTTTCTTGCATTCTCCACACTGCGGGACATCTTGCAGCAGTCCTCCACACGGGCCATTATTGCGCTCGGTGCAGCCTTTATCCTTGTCACGGGCGGGGTCGATCTGTCTGCTGGACGGGTGGTTGGTCTGACGGCTGTTGTATCGGCATCGATGCTGCAAATTGACGAGTATGCAAACCGCTTCTTCCCCGATCTGCCCCACTTATGGGTGGGTCTGCCGATCCTTGTCGGGATTACCGCAGGTCTGTTTGTGGGATTGGTAAATGGACTCATTGTCGCCAAATTACATGTGCCTCCTTTTATCGCAACGCTGGGTACGATGGTTGCCGTGTACGGACTGAACTCCATTTATTTTGATACGGAACCCAATCAGTCACAGCCGATCGGAGGATTGCGACCGGACTTCACTGTCATTGGCTCTGGATACATTGATCTGGGCGAGGGTTATTCCATCCCGTATATTGTACTGATTGCGCTTGCGGTGGCATTAATCTGCTGGGTGATCTTTAACAAAACACGTCTCGGTAAAAACATGTACGCGATCGGTGGCAACATTCAGGCAGCGCATGTATCCGGGATTCATGTGGCACGCAACCTGGTTGCCCTGTATGCCATTGCGGGTGCGTTGTATGGCCTGGGTGGTGTACTTGAGGCAGCACGCACAGGTGGAGCAACAAACAATTACGGTAACATGTATGAGCTGGATGCGATTGCTGCATGTGTGGTAGGCGGCGTATCAACGGCGGGTGGTATTGGAACGGTACCTGGGGTTATGGCGGGTGTGCTGATCTTCGGGGTCATTAACTATGGTCTGACGTTTATCGGTGTAAGTCCATACTGGCAGTTGATTATCAAAGGAATGATTATTGTTGCTGCGGTGGCTTTTGATATCCGTAAGTATATGGCGAAAAAATAAAAATTCCATTCATCTTATATGGAAAAGCAGCAAAGAAGCCAGCCCTCGGGATATAGAGAGCTGGCTTTAATTGTTTAACCATTGACCATCCAATCGATAACGGGGATAACTGATCCAATGATGCATAAGAGCAACATAAATCCGGCGACGTTATAAGATACACTGGTACCGAAATGCGCACGATATTTTTTGGCGATCAAGAAGGCTGGAATCCAGAAGAGGGCCGCTACTACAAAAGGAATGTGAAGTCCTTGAGTTCCGTTGCTATAAATAGGCATGTTTATTAAGTTAAAAAGAGAGTGACTGATCATAAAATTTGCTTTGCCCCATTGGAAATTAAAGGCGAGACCCATCAATAGTAGGAGTAGAGAGAGCGTTCCGAGGCCCAGTGGTTTTCGTTGTGTTGTCATGTGATATCCTCCATTACCAAGTATTTATCCTAAATTTATCCATTAATGTATTGTACCACAATACTGATTTATGCGAAGAGGAATTGTTTCACTCTGGTTGATTACAATTACAACATATGTCCTATTGCCTTCATAATTTATACATTCTTGCGAATTTGACGAGCCTCCACTAATCGACAACATCAGCTAATCATAATCGATATAATACATGTACATAAGTTGTTAGATATGAGTTTTTGTCAAAGGGGGCGAGGCTATTTGCTAAGTTACACGATGAAAATGGTGATATTCCCGTTTGGTTGTCTGCTTGTCATTCTGTCCTCTTATGTTCTCAGGCTTACCCCTAATCTGGTATTATTGTTGATTTCGGGTGCTCTGTTGGTTGCAAGTATCTATGGGGAGAAAAGATATCCTGTGCTGCGAAATGTTCATTGGATTTTTCTCGGAATATTCCATTACTTCAGTCAACTGAACTGGTGTAACATGCTGTATTATATGCTGATCATTTCAATGATCCAGGACAAACAACGTGTGGCACAAACATTACCGATTTCGCTACTGTTCATGCTGCAATATACAGTGATTCGGCTGTCGTATGTGCCTGTAGATACATATGCTTTACTGGTTTCGTTATTTGATCTGTTAACCTCGGTTGTTATCATTTTTTTGTATCATACCTTAATCAACAGTGAGGTCGAGAAGCGCAGGCTTCGGGAAAAAAATCGGTTCCTGACCCTGCATGATCCGCTTACCGGACTGTTGAATTACGAAGGTTACATGGAGGTGTTACATAAGACAGTAGAAGAGCAACGGTCTTTTTTGCTTGTCCTTTTGAACGTCAATAACTTTAGCGGCTTTAAAAAAGATTCAGAAGATCCTTGGTGTACGGTAATTACAGGTACAGGTCAGATGATCAGCAATCATTTCACCGAGGCCTATGGCATATCCCGGTATGCAGGAGACCGATTTGCGGTCGTTTTGCCGGAGATACAGGATGTGGAAGAACGAATGTCGTCACTGCTGTCCGTTCAGCTTCAAGGACTCCAGGTAAGCTACAGTATCTCTCTGTACCCGGAAATGTCGGATTCGTTGCAGCACTTTATGACGGCAGCCGAGGATAGACTGCTTCAACAACAGCGCAGCAAATGGCTCAAAAATGAAGAAGAAGTATTTCGTTCCGAAAGACTAAGGGCCGTAGGTGAACTGGCCGCGGGGATGGCTCATGAAATTCGGAACCCGCTTACCGCAATTCGTGGATTCCTGCAGCTGTCACGTGGGCAAGCATTTAATATCGCACCCTGGTATGAAGTGATTATGGGTGAGGTGACGAGAGTGACCGATCTGACGGCTGAATTTTTACAGTTTTCTAAACCACATGCCAATCACATGAAGCCGGAGCAATTGGGCCACTGCCTTGAGCGGGTGATGTCTTTGACCGAGTCAGATGCGGCATCCCGTGGGCATCGAATTACGCTTGAAATGACCAACGAGCCAGTCGTGATCAACATGGATCGGGATAAGATTGTACAGGTATTGATCAATCTGATTCGTAACGCTTTTGAAGCAATGACAGATCCTGGTGAGGTTCATATGGATTTGTTGCAGGACGGAGACGCAGTACTCATTTCAATTACAGATACAGGAATTGGCATTCCGGAAAATTCGCTATCCACCATCTTTAATCCCTTTTATACAACCAAAGAAGAAGGCACGGGACTTGGACTTGCACTCTGCCAGAAAATCGTTCAGGATCATAATGGTAAAATTACCGTCCATAGCGAAATGGGGGTTGGTTCCACCTTTACGCTTCATCTGCCCATGGATATATAACTCGTATAATTGACCCAGAGGTAGCAATAACATAGTCATTAAAGAAAAACAAAAAAACGCCGCATGGGTCCTGAGAAACCCCGTGCGGCGTTTAGTATTTCGATTAACCTATTGTGTAGAATCCACATCGGTTCAGATCAGACTATATTGGGTTGAACTAATCATTTACACGTAACGGAGAGGACAGAAAAAACCTGAAAAGGCGGAGCTGAAAGCTTTCTGAAAGAAAGATACTTCGGAAGCATGCACTTCGCCTTTATCCCCGGATTATCCCCTTGTGAAAGGGAATTGATAAAATCTGGGGATAACAGCGATTGGAAGGTTATTCTGTCATCGTAGTGTCTGTGTTAATAATCATTAGTTCGATTTATTGAGCTGTCCCTGATGTAACCGATAGTAGAATCCTTGTTGCTGCATCAACTCGTCATGGCTGCCCCGTTCAGCGATCTGTCCATCATCAATGACGAGAATCTGATCGGCTTCACGAATCGTGCTCAGTCTGTGGGCGATGACAAAGCTGGTACGGTCTTTCATTAAAGTGCGCATCGCTTCTTGAATCTGCATCTCCGTACGCGTATCAATGCTGCTCGTTGCTTCATCCAGAATAAGAATCGCTGGATCAGCCAGAATTGCCCGGGCAATGGTTAACAGCTGTCGCTGTCCCTGGCTCAGATTGCTTCCCCCGGAAATGATGGGGGTATCGTAGCCCTGTGACAGTTTGCGGATGAACGAATGTGCATTCGCCAGCCCAGCCGCTTTCCTGATCTGTTCATCGGTAGCGTCCGGCTTGCCGTAGGCGAGATTGTCGCGAATGGTACCCGAGAACAGGTAGGCATCCTGAAGTACAATGCCGAGTTGCCGACGGAGTTGATCCTTCTCCAGTTCCGAGATGTCACATCCATCAATGGTAATCCGTCCGCCTGTAATCTCGTAGAAACGGGGTAACAGGTTGATAATGGTCGTTTTGCCTGCCCCGGTGGGTCCAACAAGTGCAATCATCTCACCAGGTTTTACAGTAAAACTGACTTTCTTAAGAATGTCTCGCTCTGCACTATACCCGAAGGAGACGTCTTCAAATACCACTTTGCCTTGAATCTGGTCCAGTTGTTTCTTCTGTTCCTCCACGTATTCGCCAGGCGTATCCATAATGTGGAACACACGTTCAGCACCTGCGATTGCAGCCTGAATCAGATTGTACTGATTGGCCAGATCGTTGAGCGGCCGCTCGATCTGGCGGGAGTAAGCGAGAAAGCTGACGATCAGTCCGATGGACGTCAGATCATGATAAGCCATCCATCCACCTACAGAAGCCAGTATGGCAAACCCGATATTGTTCATCACGTTCATCGTAGGTCCAACCAAACCCGAAACGGTCTGAGCCTGTGTGCTGGATGTGCGAAGTTTCTCGTTCAGGTTCTCAAAATGCTGATGTGCCTGATCCTGACGGTTATAAGCCGTTACGACTTTTTGTCCAGCAATGGTTTCCTGAGCATACCCGTTAAGCTCACCAAGTAATTTCTGCTGGGCGGTGAAGTGTTTACGTGTTCTCGAAGCGATCAGGCGAGTGGCAATGGTAATCAAGGGTACAGTCACGAGACTGAGCAGAGTAAGCCGAACATCCAGTGCAAACATGATCGACAAGGAACCAACGAGCAGGATGGCACTGGACATCAATTGAGTTACGCTTTGATTCAGCGTTGTGGATACGTTATCGATATCATTGGTGGCCCGGCTCATCAGGTCCCCGCTTTGATTTTTATCAAAAAAGCTGACAGGCAGCTCTTGCAGTCGGGAGAACAACGCATGTCGCAGATCCTTAACGGTCAGTTGGGAAACACCAATCATGACATAGGATTGAGCCCACATCAGGAGTGAACCAAGGACATAAACACTCAGCAAGAGGAGACATTCCTTCAGCAAACCCGCTGTTACTTTGGGAACGATATGTTCGTTAACGGCGCGGCCGAGAAGATAAGGTCCTGCCAGATTGAGCAGTGTTCCGAGAGCGGTCAGCACTAATGCAGCAATGACTCCTTTGCGATGACGTCCCATGTACGACCATACCCGGATTAGGGCGTGGCGAGCATTTTTGGCTCTGACTTTGGGAACAGGTCCTCTGCCCGCTGGTCCGGGTCTTCCGATCGGAGGCACGACGGTTTGCTGAATGGAGGAAGATGCAGGTTTAGCCAAATTGAACATCCTCCTTCCGTTGCTGAGAATAATAGATGGCTTGATAGTGTGATGAGTGAGCCATAAGGTCATCATGTGTGCCCCTGGCAACGATCGTCCCTTCATCAATAACATATATACAGTCTGCATCCTTCACGGAGGAGATCCGCTGTGCAATCAAAAAGGTGGTACTGTATTTCATCATGGATTGCAAAGCCTTCTGAATACTCGCTTCCGTGCGCAGATCCACAGCACTGGTGCTATCATCCAGAATCAGCACTTCCGGTCGCATGAGCAGGGCACGTGCAATGGATATACGCTGTTTCTGCCCACCAGACAGATTGACCCCGCGCTGACCCAGCTCCGTGTCATACCCATCCTTCAGTTTCATAATAAAATCATCCGCTGCCGCAGCTTGTGCCGCAGCACGCAATTCAGCATCCGTTGCACCGGGCCGGCCGAAGCAAATGTTATCCCGGATGCTGCCGCTGAACAGAATCGATTCCTGGAGCACAATGGACACACGGCTGCGAAGATCCTGAAGATCCCAGTGACGAACGTTCACTCCATTCACGAGCACTTCCCCCTGCGAAGCATCATAGAGTCGGGGGATCAGCTGCACCAGTGAGGTTTTGCCTGAACCTGTTGAACCGATCAGGGCCACTTTCTCACCCGGGCGAGCCTTCAGGTTAATTCCGGTGAGTGCATGGTCTCCGTCATAACGGAAAGATACGTCTCTGAGCTCCACTTGACCGCCTGTGCGCGAGGAAAGGGAAGACGTTGGGTATCGGGATTGATCACGGGTAGACGGGGGTGACTGTACATTCCCGGAGTTGTCGGTTCCCGATTGAATATCCGGCTGTGTGTGTAACACCTCGTTGATCCGGGCAGCAGATACTTTGGCGCGGGAGAAACTCATCATCATCATGCCGATTGACGTGAGGGACGAGAGTACAACCGTGACATAGTTGATAAAAGCAATCAGATCTCCGGCAGCAATATCGCCTCCGACTACCTGGAAACCTCCGAACCACAGCACCGCTACAATGGTAGCGTTCAGCATCAAGCTGAGCACGGGTGCATTCAGCGTTACAATACGCCAAGCTTTGACCGCGGTTGTAGTGTAATCTTCGTTGGATTGCTTGAACCGTTTTTTCTCCAGACGTGCACGTGCAAATGCCTTGACGACACGAATGCCAGCAAGATTCTCCTGAAGGACAGCGTTGACCTGATCAAGCTTGCTCTGCACACTGGCGAACAGCGGATAGGATGCTTTTATCAGAATAAATAAAATAATAAACAGTACCGGCACAGTGGCAATAAGAATCAAAGCCAGTTTCACACTGATCGTAAACGCCATAATGATACTACCGATGATCAGCATTGGCGAACGGATAAACATCCGCAGCAGCATCTGCACAAAGGTCTGCATCTGGGTAATGTCACTGGTCAGACGAGTGATCAGTGATCCTTCCTGAAACGTATCCAGATTGCGGAAGGAGAAGGTTTGAATATGGTCAAACAGTTCCTGACGCAGATCCGTGCCGTATCCAATGGCAGCCTTGCTTGAATAGAGGGTACAGCCTGCGCCGCCAACCCAGCCGATTAACGCAACAAGTAGCATGATCAGACCTGTAGTCACGATATGGGGCAGATTCCCTGCAAGTACACCATCATCCACGATGCTGGACATCAGTTTGGGCTGGAGCAGGTCCATGGTTACCTCAAGTACCATGAGCAGCGGGGCGACGATTGCCGCCGACTTATACGGTGTCAAGAATCGTTTTAACGTCCACAATAGGGAATCACCTCAGTTTTAATTGCATTGATTCAAGCAAGTGTTGTTAGCGATGTCGCGAGCCTGCATCACCTCAAGCTTCACGCAGGTTTTGGAGCATACGTTGTGCAAGTGCAGACATGATCCGGAATTCTTCCGGTGTAAAATCTTTCTGGGCCTGCTGTTCCAACTCCTGAATCACTTCTCTCAATTCTTGAAGCGCGGAGCGCCCCTGTTCCGTCAGATATACTCGCATACTGCGCAGATCCTTCGGGTCTGCTTCACGTCTCACATAACCGGATGTTTCCATGCGCTTGAGCATGACGGTTACCGTTGCGGGACTGCGCTGAAGTTGTTCGGCCAGGTTTTTCTGGGATTGGCCATCTTCCCGTTCAAGCTGGAATAGCAAAGGGGGTTGTCCCGGGTATAACTCGGGGTGATTCACAAGTTTCTCATGAACCTTGTAACGTTTCAGTTTCACGAGTTCGGATAGCTGTCCCATTAACCGATCATTTTGGACTTGGTTCATATCATCTACTCCGTTCATATCCTTTTAGAGGTTGTTCAAAAAGTCCACTTTTGATTACGAAGGATGCCTAGCGGCATCATCAGCATCGAATATAAAATTCAGCCGAAATGTCCGTTGCTCACGTAGTTTACCTACGCTCCGCTACTCCATTTCTACCTTCATTCCATCTTCTCGGTACTGAAAACCAGACTTTTTGAACACGTACATTTAGTTAGTCGACTAACTAAATCTTAAATTCGATTTGACATATCGTCAAGTGAATGCAAGAGAAAAAAACAAAAACCTCTGCTTTGAGCGGAAAAGAGTATGATAACTAACTCTGTTCCGGTCTCTAAGAGAGGTTTTTTGGTATTGTCACACGTTAAGTGTGGAGTGTACGGAAACTTACTTTTTGGAGAACATTTCTTTGGCTTCATCCATGGCCATTTTATTACCGATCGATGAGTAATCGAGCCAAGGTTGTGCACCAATCGGGTAGACATGGCCGGCTTTGACTGCTTTCAGGCCTTGCCAGATCGGATTGTTTTGCAGCTCCTTAAACATGGTCTGGGCTTCATCATCCGAATTCACAACCACAAAGATCGCATCTGCATCATAGTCCGGCAATATTTCACGGGAGACGACTTGATACGGTTTAGTCGAATCGATATCTGTGATCCCATTGGCAGGCGTCAGACCGAGATCCTCATACAAAATGGGACCCATGGGACGGCGTGTACTGAACACACGCAATTCTTTGGCAGTAACACGGATCGCCATCACAGTCCCATCACCAATCGTGTCATGAATCAGAGATTTCACTTCTTCTGTTTCGGCCGCGTAGTCCTGAATGTATTGCTCGGCTTCCTTCTCGCGGTTCACGAGTTTGCCAATGTCTTTCAGATGGTCGCGCCATGTACCGTCATCCAGATTGAAGACATGCACCGGAGCAATTTTTTCGAATTTGGCAATATCACCACCGGAGAATTCTTCGTCCAAATAGATCACATCGGGTTTCAGGGCAAGCAAAGCCTCCATATCCGGGTCTTTAACCGGACCAAGCGGCGTTGTATCTTGAAGTTGATCAGCAACATGGGACAGGAAACCTTTGGCTTCGCCACCGATCACGGAACCAACCGGAGTAATGCCGAGAGACAACAGATCATTGGTCAGATGGATCGACATGGAGGCAATACGTTGCTCTCCCGAATTTGCACTGTTGTCTTGATTCTTGGTTGAAGTATCCGTAGACGAACCACCAGAAGCAGATGATGAATGATTGGTCGTTCCACAGGCTGCGAGCACAAGCAACAGACAGATACTCATGACAAGCATAAGATTTTTCTTTAACATGGGTAGTCACATTCTCCTTGAACATCTCTTGGATGTCTTTATTGTTTTTTGAAAAAAAAGATCACTTGCTTCGTACTAACAGGTACAAAAAGTAAGGTGCACCAATTGCAGCAACCACCACGCCTGCCGGAATGGCATTAGGCTGAAAGATGGTTCGCCCGATCGTATCAGCGGTCACGAGAATAACCATACCGATGAGCCCGGCAGCAGGGATCAGATGCCGATGCATCGGACCGACAAGTCTGCGCGCCAGATGTGGCGCTGCCAGACCGATAAAGCCGATCCCACCAGCCACCGATACACTAACGGCAGACAAAGCCACGGCACAGAGCAGCAAAATAACACGCTGGGATCGGACAGGCGTCCCGATACTGGTTGCGGCAGCATCTCCAAGATTGAAGGCATCAAGCGTTTTGGATCGACTCCAAATGTACGAGATACATAACACCACCCAAGGAAGCAATGCTTGCACATGAATCCAATCCCGGCCCCAGACGCTTCCTGCGAGCCAGCGTGCAGCAAAGGAATAGGTGTCTTCATCCAAACGCAGAGATAGGTAGAGTGTCAACGCATGGAACCCGGCCGCTACCGCGATTCCCACCAGAATCAGCTTAATGGGTGATACGCCGTTGTGCCGATCATAGGACAGCAGCATGATGATCAGGGCGGCGGCAACACTGCCTGCAAAAGCAAACAACGGAATCAGCAAGGCCACAGAGCCATCCATCGTAAAGGAAAGACTAACAAACACCATGAGTCCAAATGCTGCCCCCGCATGTAATCCCAGAATACCCGGGTCCGCCAGTGGATTTCGGGTGATTCCTTGCAAGGCTGCTCCGGCAATACCAAGTCCTGCTCCGGCCAGTACAGTTACCAGGATGCGAGGCAGTCGGTAATCAAACAGTACAATCTGATCATCCGAACTGCCATGACCAAACAAAGTCTGTAACACAGCCGCTGGGGAGAGACGAATGGTTCCCGTATTCAGGCTGATCCCAATAACAGCAATGGCGACGCAGAGCAGCGTGATACTGACGATTATCGAACGTTTACCTCGTGAAGGTGTGTTAAAATTCATCGCTACAAGGCCCTCCTTTCTTTACGGGCCAGATAGAGGAAGAACGGCACACCAACAAAAGCGACCATAATGCCTACCGCGAGCTCCTCGGGCGGGTTCACGATGCGTGAGCCCAGATCGGCGAGCACCAGTAATATCGCTCCAAGCAGAGAAGACATCGGAATGATGAGTCGATAATCCACGCCCACCAGTTTGCGGGAGATATGAGGGATGACGAGTCCGACAAATCCAATCGAGCCTACTGCCGACACGGACACACCAGCCAGCACAACAACCGCTGCGAGGGCGAGAAACCTCGTCCACCGCAAGTTGATCCCGAGATTAATCGCTACTTCTTCACCGAGTGACATAAGGGATACACGCCGGGCGAGAGGCATAATCAGTACTAGTGTGGCGAGCAGCACGGGAAGAATTAACTTCAGATGCCGCCATTCAATTCCGCCAAAACCACCCGCATACCAGAAAGCCAGATCCTGACTCAGGTCAAAATAAATGGCAACGCCTGTGCTGAGCGAGGTTAACATGGCTGCAATAACGGCTCCGGCAACGGTCAGTCTGATGGAATTCAGACCACCAGGTGCTGCCATTCCAAGCAGGAAGATAAGCAGTGTGCCCAGAACAGCTCCCACGAATGATAAAAACATAATCCAGCCGTACGGCAGTCCGGGCCAAAAGGCAAAGCTCAGTGCCACGACAAAAGTGGCTCCAGCATTGATGCCCAGAATGCCCGTGTCTGCCAGCGGATTACGCGTAATGCCTTGCATTAATGCTCCTGCAACGGCAAAGGCAGCGCCGATCATAACCGCGGCAAGGACACGAGGCAGCCGCAGCTCATGAATAATCTGATGTGGTGTCAACGCTGGGTTGTACTGAAATATGGCAGCCCATACGGTTTCCAGCGTTAGCCCTTTGGCACCTAAAGAGATTGCGACAAACATACTTAGCAGCAGTATGGCTATGGCAGACAAAAACGTCAGCCCAACGGTCACTGCAGATTTTTTTGAATTAGACGGACGATGTGGCAGTCCCGGATGTTGAATACGGGTCACTCCTTTGGTACCAACAACGCATTTCATTGTTATTGATTATCATTATCAATTAGTGATCATTATAGAATCTTAATTCAGGCCCGTACATGGCATAAATTAAGATTTTGGAGATGGACATTTTTTAGATTACAAAAGTGAAGGTTTGTTCGTCAACATAGAGAGCGCTTCATCGAGCTGGATGTTGATGGAATATGGAGCATATACGACCCATGAGTTCCAGTCGGTGAGATGTACACGTCCGTTTTTTACCGCAGGATGGCTGTTCCATAGCGGATTCGAAGCCATCTCTTTCAACAGTGTTACCTTTTCATGCATAGAATTAATCGCCAGTACCAGCACATCTGCCTCCAGTCCGTCCCATTCTCCTGGTGTGAAGGGCAGCCAGTTGAATCCAACGCCGGGAGATTTGCCAGCCAGTTCGGTCTGAATGCGCTGAGGAGCGTTCAGTTGCAGGCTGCGGTAAAATACATGGCCGAAATTGCGGTGGCTGTACATCCGTGGACCTTTAGGTGTTAACGTGCCAACGGCAACAGTAATGTCCCCGACAAATTCCTTGATTTTTTTGCGTGCACGCTCTGCCTTGCGTTCATGTCGATCCAGCCAATCTGTCGCTGCTTGGGTACGATCCACAATGGATGCAATCTGATGCAGATGACCAAAGACGTCTGTCTGATTCCAGGGAATGGTGATAATTGGGGCGACATCGCCAATATGCTCCATGGCTTTGGCTGCTGCATTATCCTTGGTCAGAATCAGCTCAGGATTCACGTCCAGGAAAGCCTGACGTCCCTGTTCCCAAGGTTCATAGGCGTGGAAGGGCAGCGTCAGCGATTTGGGCATATGAGGAA
This sequence comes from Paenibacillus polymyxa, assembly GCF_018614975.1. Taxonomy (GTDB): domain Bacteria; phylum Bacillota; class Bacilli; order Paenibacillales; family Paenibacillaceae; genus Paenibacillus; species Paenibacillus polymyxa_E. Next base: position 105,184 of record NZ_JAGGNR010000016.1, read on the forward strand.
GATGGCCTTGGATCTGAGCTGCGCATGGCGTGATGCCAAGTGTCATCAGGTGGTCCGTGTATGGATAGGAGAGCGACACGATATTCCGATGGACCTGCTTCGCATAGGAAGTGGGCGCATAACCGGCATGATTTCGGAAGCGGCGGCTGAAATAGAATTCGTCACGGTAACCCACTTCACGAGCCACATCACGGATACGCAGATCGGAAGTGAGCAGCAATTCTTTGGCCCGATTCATGCGCAGATGGGTGATGTATTCAATCGGATTCTTCTGCATGCGACTCTTGAACAGCTGGGAGTAATAGGACGGGTGCATGCCAGCCAGTTCAGCCAGCTTTTCCAGCTTGATCTCATGCATATAGTTTTCGCGCATGTATTGCAGGGTTGACCTGAGCCACTGTTCGGGTTCATCCTGTCCAGCCCCTACGTCAGTCTGGTCTTCTTGAGGCCAGAGCATGTGTAACAGTTCCGTCAGGAGGAGCTGTGCTTTCAGGCCTGTTTCCAAACCTTCCTTGGTTAATTGTGTAAGCTGTGCGGCAATGCGCTGTATACCGTAAAATGGGCCCTGAATCCAGCCTGTAACAGGTGAACTGAGCTCACGTTCGTAGATTCGTCTGGCTTTTGTCTTCTCCGTAGCCCGGTACAGATCGAAGTGAATCATATATAGTTCAATGTCATGGTCTTCATCACTCTTCAGTTCAATTGCAGTTCCTGGTGTGCATAGACAAGCTGATTTGCGAACCACGTGGGATTCGGTCCCATTCATGATTAGTTCGCCTGTGAATTTGTGCATGTATATAAAGGTATGATGGGCAAGTTCAGTAGTGGACCAGCGCCATTTCCCTCGGGTTATTATATGTTCTGCCTGACGAAGTTCGATCAGGGTATCATTCAGGAAGGCATCCAGGTCTGCCTGGGTTGAGGATTCCTTTTCTGCATTGGGACTTGTCTGCTGTTGCAACGTGTATGGATTCATGCCGCTGTGGACGGTACCGGGGATGGTAGTCATGGTGCTATGCGACCTCCTCTCTTTTAAACAGTTCTAGGTAATGATCGAATCTGGAACGTACCCTATTTTCTCGGACCTGAACGTCTTTCTTGAACGTCTCATCTATTGATGCGTTTCGCATGATGTTATGATTACCGGCTGCCTTGTCAAAAACGCGTTTGCAGTATTGTCAGATGTTTTATAAATAGCACAGGGGATATGATCCCATTATCAGATGTGATCGATAGTTTAAACAGATTGTCGCTAGTTACAAGTATGCTTAAGGACAGGACTTCTTGGCCCTGGTCTGCTGATAATCTTAGCAAATCTACTGGAGAATTGAAATGTACACAGATATGTTCGAGTCCCTGATGAACTGGAATTCTAATGAGAACACATAATCGAAATCGTTTTCTGACGTAAGCGTTTCTTTTTGGTAAAATAAAGGGGATAACCTGTTGGCCTGATCTGAATCATGAACCTTTTTAACACCATTTGCAGTAGGGAGGCTTTAATATGACAGAAGTAGCGGGACGGGACAAAGTACGTTGGGGCATTATGGGCACGGGATGGATTGCATCCCAGTTTGCAAGGGATCTGGAGCATGCCGGGAACGCAGTGAAAGCAGCGGTAGGTTCACGGACAGCGGGAAGCGCGGAGAAGTTTGCAGCTGAATATGGTTTTGCACGCGCTTACGGTTCTTATGATGAGATGCTGCAAGATCCTGAGGTAGATATTATCTATGTGGCAACACCTCATCCTGTGCATAAGGAGAATGTAATGGCTTGTCTGGAGGCAGGTAAGGCGGTGCTCTGTGAAAAGCCGTTTACGATGAATGCGCGTCAGTTGGAGCAACTGGTGGAGACGGCACGGGAGCGTAACCTTTTTCTGATGGAAGGAATGTGGACACGCTTTTTGCCGCCGATCGCTCAAGCCAGAGCATGGATTGCAGAGGGACGAATCGGTGAAGTACGTTTGCTTCAGGCAGACTTTGGATTCCGTGTCGGCTGGGAGCCGGAAGGAAGATTGCTTAATCCGGATCTGGGTGGGGGAGCTTTGCTGGATGCAGGAGTGTACCCGATTTCCTTTGCTTCCATGATCTTTGGCGAACAGCCCCAGCATGTGTGGAGCACAGCGAACATAGGAACGACAGGTGTGGATGAGCAGTTTTCCGTATTGTTGTCCTATTCCGAGGGACGTGCTGCATCACTTAGTGCTGCCATTCGTCTGAATCTCAGCAATGAAGCGATCATATACGGTACGGAAGGCAAGATCCGTTTACCTTTGTTCCTGGCGGGCAAAGAAGCCTATCTGCATGTGAACGGACAGGATGAGCCCGAGAAATTCACGGATGATCGAACATGTATTGGTTATGCTTTTGAGGCAGAAGAAGCGGGGCGCTGTATCCTGGAAGGCCGTACGGAGAGCCATACCATTACACTGGATGAATCCCTGGAAATCATGAAGCTGATGGACACGATTCGAGGCCAGTGGGGATTGCGTTACAAATCGGAGTAACAGACAGGAGCTGACGTGGATGGTGAAGATTCTGATATCCGGGTTTGAACCGTTTGGCGGGGATGCGGTGAATCCGACGGGGGCGTTAATGGAAGCTCTTGCAAACGAAGTGATGGAGGGTGCTGAGCTAAAAACAGTACTGTTGCCCGTGCACTTCGATGAATGTGCAGACCTGTTGATCGCAGAGATGGAAGCCTATCGGCCAGATGTGGTCATCGCCTGTGGGCTGGCCAAGGGCAGAACGTCCATCACACCGGAGCGGATTGCCGTTAATGTCAAAGACATTCCGCCTGGCTCCTACGCGGATAACCAGGGACAGCGTCCTGTGGATGAGCCGATTGTACAAGGAAGTCCGGACGGACTCTTCTCTACCTTGCCCATACGTGCCATGGTGAATGACATGTCCGCAGCGGGTATTCCAGCTACCGTGTCTAATACAGCAGGTACATATATCTGCAACAACACGATGTACCGGGTACTAGATCACATTCGAGTAGGGCAGCTTCCGATCCGTGCAGGATTTGTACACTTTCCCGCTTCAACAGAGATGGCTGTGTTGCAGCCTTCCGTCCCTTCGCTGCCTATTCCCATGATGCTGGATGCGCTGCGAATTATGGTCCGAACGGTTGTGGAGGAATCGTAGGAAATGGTTGTGAGAGAAGACTTGGTTAAGAGGAAGAGAAGTGGGTTTGAAGGGTTTGAATGGATACAGTAGGGTTCAGGATGAAGTAGAGTAAAGTAAGCGTTCTTTCTATTGAAAAAGTCAAAAAAAGAGCTGTCCCATCGTCATAAGTCTGACGTTAGGGGACAGCTCTTTCTATGTCGTGTGTTGTTAGATTCGCAACAGATCAAGGTCGAACTCGGGAACGAGTCCTTCTTTCATGGCACGACCAAGCAGTGCAGTGATTGCACCGTAACCATCATCACCCAGGTTGGCGCTGAATTCGTTAACATACAGTCCGATATGCTGTGCAGCTACGTCAGGGTCCATTTCTTGGGCATGTTCCATAACGTATGCTCTCGACTCATCCGGGTGCGCCCAAGCATATTCAACGGAGGCACGTGCCCATCCGGCGAGGGCATGAGCATCCAGGTTACGACGTGCAATGATTGCTCCAAGTGGAATGGGCAAGCCTGTGTCGCTTTCCCACCAGTTCCCGAGATCTGTCATCAGCTTGAGATCGTAGTTCTGGTACGTGAAGCGTGCTTCATGGATAACAAGTCCGGCATCGATCTTGCCGTCCCGCACAGCAGGCATGATCTGGTCAAATGGCATGACAACAATTTCACCTACGCCGCCAGGAACATTTTGCGCTGCCCACAGACGGAATAACAGATAAGCTGTCGAGCGTTCGCTCGGCACAGCAACCCGTCGACCAGACAGGTAGCTAGGATCAGTGGTACCGTTAGCGGTAAGAACGAGTGGTCCGCATCCTCTGCCGAGTGCGCCTCCAGCAGGAAGCAGAGCATAGTCAGATAACACGTATGGCAATGCTGCATATGATATTTTCATCACTTCAGGTGTGTCGGGTCCATCGGGATTTGCCGCCAGACCATTGGTAATATCAATATCAGCATAACGGACATCCAGCTCAGGTGCGCCCGGGATCAACCCGTGCACCCACGCGTGGAAGATAAATGTATCATTGGGACAAGGGGAAAATGCAATTTTCATGATGTAATAACCTCCCGTAAAATGGAACTTGCAGCCTGAAGCGCACCCAGGGCATCCTTGATGCGCCAAGCGTCGCGGTCGCGTGGACCGACCGCGTTGGATATGGCCCGCAGTTCGAGTGCTGGCACGCCGAACTGCTGGGCAGCTGTTGCCACGCCGAAGCCTTCCATGCCTTCGGCTGCGGCATCCGGCACGCGGCGCAATAGCTCCGCGGCCGTCTCCGCTGTTCCGGTCGCCGTGGACACGGTGACCGCAGTGCCTCCGCTGACAGCGAGCCCGGCCCGCTGCAGCTCATGGCGCAGGCGAGCGGCAAGCTCCGCGTCTGCCGCCACAATGGACGAGCCGAAGCCGAGCTCGTCCACACTGAGGAAGCCGTCTGGCGTCTGCGAGCCCAGATCGGCGGCAACCATGGCGTCGGCTACCACGAGGGAGCCGACGTCTGCCCGGCCGGGGAACCCGCCGCCGATGCCGGCACTGATCACCAGCATGTAGGCTGGTGAATATCCGGCCCCGGCAAGGGGCCCCGGCCTTGAAGATGTGGCAGATGTCTGTGCCACATCGGATGGGCTTGGCGCGGTGGAACCCTGCGCCAACGCCCTAGTGCTTGCAGCCGCTACGGCATATGCCAATGTAGCGGCTGTTCCCGCTGCGGCCGAGGCTGGGCCAACGCCCGCAGCGATGACGTCAAATCGTTCCGCGGCCGTGTCTCCCAAACCACGGAGGACCGCATCTTTTTCCGCATCCACCGCGGTTACAATTAACACACGTTGTGACGAACTTGCTTGGACCGGACTTATATCTGAAGTGTTTATTTCCCCAGTTAAATCCCCGTGGTGTCCACTAGTCTCGAATGATGCGTTCGCTTTATTATTCTGAGCTGCATCCTGTCTATGTTCATTCATATCGGATTCTCCTTGTGAGGTATTAGAAGTGTAACATATGCTTCCATAGTATCTTTCTTACAGCAAGCTTCTAGTTATACTTCTTAGGGGTATTACTGACTTTTATATTTCCGTGTAAATGTATAGTTCAACTGATATAAATGGAATTCGGAGATATATATGTCCACTAAAAAAGGACATTTATCTTAATTTTGTCTTTCAAAGAGTGGACACTTTTTCTAAAAAGGTACTATATCACCCCAGGAATATGAAACACTACATATAGATGTTTTCAGAATTAAAATTAAAAATGATCTATATGTAGCATATCAATTCCAGGTTGATTGCTCATGTCTGTGTCCACCCTTTGAAAGACATATCTAAAATATGTATACTCAGTGCGGACAGCACGAGTTAGCACTCTATACGAATAAATAAACGATTAAAAAGGCTGAAGACTGCTCTGACCCAATCAATGCTAAAATCATATATCGACCTTCGGATTTTAGACCAACAAGCCAAACGTACAACAGACCTAACAATCAATCAGATTAAACGCGCACAAAAAAGTAACAAAGATACAGTGATTACTGAACATTCATCTCCATCATAACGGAAGGGGAAAGACCTGAACAACCTTTGCATGTAATTCTGTCAAAAGTGGTCAAGCCAAGGTTTCGGGTACCGTATCACTTCAAGTAGCCACATCTAGCCACATCGCTTCAGATAGCCTTTTTACCTCATTTCATGTGAATGCCACCCTGATCGAGTCCCACCCTAAGCCAGAATGAACCTGCTTTCCCAAATTATATATGTCAAATATACCATATGATCTATCTTTCTTAACGTACTCCCAATAAAACAAGAAGTCAAAGTCAATGGTTGACAATCTGATTTTACTGTATTAATAATAGTAGTACAGTTAATACACCTAAGAGTTGAATACGTACAGTTGTACAGCTTAGGTAACGCCTTTTTACACCCAGATATTTGCACATACACCTCAGATACAGTCATGTAAACCCATAGGGTATTTCACACATTTACAGAAAGGAGGTGCGGGATGTTCGAATTAGATGTACGCAGCCGTAAGGCGATCTACGAGCAACTAGTGGACAAAGTCAAAGAAATGATCGTATACGGTATTCTAAAGCCCGACGAGCAGCTTCCTTCCGTTCGTGCGTTATCCACGCAGCTGACCGTGAATCCAAATACGATTCAGAAAGCGTATCGTGAGCTTGAACGTGAAGGTTACATTTATTCTTTGCAGGGAAAAGGGAGCTTCGTATCATCGTCAGTGGAACATCCGAATGAAGCCATGAGAGATGAGATCAGAGAGTCTCTGGTGAAGTTGATTGCAGAAGCTTCGTATTCCGGTTTGACCAAAGCGGATATGACGCTTTTGTTTGAGGAAGCGATGGCCCGTATAGAGAAGGAGGAGCCTCATGATTGAGCTGAATCAAGTCGTCAAAGCGTTTGAACAGGAAAAGGCAGTGGATGGCGTAACGATGCACATACATAAGGGGTCGATCTATGGTTTGCTCGGTTCCAACGGGGCAGGAAAGACATCGCTGCTCAAAATGATGGCTGGCATTTACCGTCAGGACAGCGGGACTGTTCGTATCGAAGATGCTGAAATTTATGAAAATATGGATCTCAAAGGCCGTACCATTTTCATGGCCGATTCGCCCTACTTTTTCCCGCAATCTTCGATAACTCAGATGGCTACATTTTATCGTTCCGTATATCCGCGCTGGAATGAGGAACGGTTCAAGCAACTGGCTACCGTGTTCAAACTGGATGTAAAACGCAAGTTACATCGCATGTCCAAAGGTATGCGCCGTCAGGCAGCCGTATGGCTGGGACTTAGCTGTATGCCTGAAGTGCTGCTGATGGATGAGCCGATTGACGGCCTCGACCCGGTCATGCGCCAGCAGATCAAAAACCTGCTGTTCCAGGAAGCAGCTGAGCGTCAGGTAACCATTGTCATCTCGTCGCACAACTTGCGTGAAATCGAAGATCTGTGTGACCATGTGGCGATTATGCACAAAGGCCGAATTATTGTAGAGAAGGATCTTGATGATCTGAAGGCAGATACGCATAAAATCCAGGTTGCTTTCCGCCACCCGGACCATGCCAAAGCTATGGATGAGCAGATTGATATTTTGCATGAAGAGAAACGGGGAAGTGTATCCCTGTACATTGTCAAAGGCAACCGACAACAGGTAACGGACCAATTCCGTATACATGATCCGTATCTGCTGGATGTACTACCTTTGACGCTCGAAGAAATCTTTATCTATGAAATGGAGGACGCAGGGTATGACATTCAACCGATTGTTCTGTAACCGGGGCATCCTGATCCAAAATTTCAGACAGCATGGATGGATAGGCATCCTGTACCTGATCACATTGCTGTTCTCGTTACCGTTATATATCGCTACCGAGTACAGGGACGTGCCACAACAGATTACAAGTTTGTTTCAAGCTAATGGTGAAGTGCAGATTCTGTTCGCTATTACACTACCCGTAGCGGCTGGAATCTTCCTTTTTCGGTATATTCAGTCCGGTGCACCTTCGGATCTGTTCCATAGTTTGCCGTTACGTCGTAAACATCTGTTAACGGTTAATCTGTTGACCGGATATGCCATGATCCTGATTCCAATCTGGATTACAACTGCGATTACCGGCTGGGTATGGGCAGTACTGGATCAACCTGCTTTTCTGTTCGATGGCAGTACAATCTGGATGTGGGGCTTGAGCATGAGTATTTTCTCGCTATTTATGTTCATGCTAACTGTGGCGGTGGGCATGTGTATTGGTCAATCTGTATTGCAGGGACTCACCGTGTACGCGCTCCTCTTGTTACCTGTTGTCGTGTGGTTCATTATGTCACTTCATCTCCAGCATTATTTGCTCGGATATCCATACGATGAATTGGGACGTAATGCGGAAATGTCACTTGTTCTTCGTATGGCTTCAATCAGTTATTCTCCTGTTGTTAATGGAGAACTTATAATCTATTCGATATTTGCAATCCTGTTTATTCCTCTAACCTATGTGCTTTATGCGAAGAGGCAGGTTGAATCTGCTACTCAAGCCGTTACGTTTACTCTTGTGAAACCTATATTCCGTTTTGGTTTAATGTTTACGCTGGTTCTGATTGGCGGAGGTTACTTTACAATGATTGCTCCAAGAGGATCAGCTGGATGGGGAATCTTCGGATATATCCTCGGCGGAATTGTAGGTTACATCGTTGCCGAGATGATTATTCGCAAAACATGGCTGATCTGGAGCAGCAGGCTGCTACCCAAGCTGATTCTATATGGTATCATCGCTGGTCTGATACTGTACGTACCTATTGCCGACTGGAATGGATACGCCGCTCGAGTGCCTGAAATGAGCAAGGTGAACAGCATCAAGCTTGGTGGGGAGAGTTATACCTACAGTAAGGGTGTCACTCAGAAAAAGGACGATGCTCACCTCTATTCTAATGATCCGGAATACATGGGTGCAGTTATCGATCTACATCAAAAAATCGTGGATTCCGATCTTCCTTTACTGAATGATCCGATCAATCCAGGTATGCGTAATGATGAGTATGTATTTATTAACTACAAGCTGGATAACGGTAAGGTAATGAAACGTAAATACTATATTCCAGAAGCCGAATTCCATCAGGAATTAATGGCTCTGAAACAGTCCCAGGATTACAAAAGAGTCGCCTTTGAAACGTATAAGCTGGATGAAGATGCATTAAGTTTCGGCATTCGCTCTGCCATAAGTTCATACCGGAAGGTTTATATTAGCAATCCGGAGCAAGTCCGTGAGTTCAAAGCATTGTTGAAACAGGACATTTTGGATCAGACCTATGAAGAACAGCGCTCCCCGTGGCAGTCGTTTGCTTACGCGGAGATGAATCAGGATTCGTCTTCCAAAGATCCATTTCAACCGAGGGAGATGTGGAATTTTGAGATCAAACCTAGCTATGATCGGGTATTGGCTTGGCTGAAGGATAACAAATTATACGACCAGTTGCTTGTCCAGGCAGACGAGATTGTCTCCGCTCAGTTTGCGAAGCAGGAGATTAACAGTCCGGGTTCGCTTCAGTGGACTACTCCGCAGCCAGAATATATCGATGGGAGTCTTAGCATCAAGAAGCAGGTCGCGACCAAAAACAAAAAAATCATTAGCGATCTACTCAATCGTCAACGGTCGGGTTATCTAACAGAGAAAGATACCATCTATCAGATCAAGTTGAATGTAACTCGTGGCGAGAACATCTATATGATGCTGAAAGAAGAGGATCTGACCGCGGAAATGAAAGCTATTTTGGTCAATCAATAAGCTGAGTTGTATCAGTTGTTAACTATAAGCGGGAAGGGTTCTCCCGTTGATCAAAGGTTTGATATTAGTACAGTGAAACCAGATTTACTTGACCAGATACAACGAATGGAATATATTAGAAAAAGGTAAGGTTCGAGCGACTCGTTCAATCGAATCTCATATGGAACGGCTTATGAGGGAAGCACCCGTAAGAGCAGGCAAATGCCTGACTTGCGGGTGCTTTTTTTGTCGTTCGCTGATTTCGTTGGCTATTCTGCTAAGTATTTTAGAAGAAAGGATGTAGAGACGGATGCAAACAGAAGCGCGGAAGGAAACGATAACTGATCAGGAGGCCATGGCATGTTGTTCTTCCTTATTGGAACGAGCAAGCGGATATGACTTCATAGAACAACATGGCTTAGTGCAAGAAAAGAAGGGGCGACAGCATAATGGTCAATTGTCATCATTCGCTCATCTTATTTTCGGATCACGCCTGCTTATAGGGCTTGTGATTCTGTTCAGCGCAGGCACGATTTATTTTGCTTCAACAGCCGAGGCAGCGGGCATAGATCTTGGCGTCACAGCGCAGAAAGCCTGGGACTCCGTATTAAACAAAGCCGATGCACAAACCAAGTTAAGGTTGAAGCAAGCGTACGAGAAAGTGGGGAACTGGAAGACACAAGAGCAGGCGTGGGAACAAAAAATAAAGACACTTCATGCCGCCAATACCGCGGAATTGGAGCGATTACGTGTAGAAATAAGACAAACCGATGATGCGAAGGTCGCAGCTATAGCTGAAAAGGTAAAGCAGACCCAAGCCCGATATGAACCCCTATTTGCTCTCTACAGTTCAGTCAATAGACAGCTGGATGCAGCCAAAGCTATCAAAAATAAGGAATGGAGTGCAGCAATCCGCACGCAGGCCGAGACGTTGAGACCCGTTGTGAAGCTTGCCAGAGAAGACATCCGGATCAAGAAAAAGGAACTTGCCGAAGCACGTAAACGGAAGAGCGCTGAAATAAAACGTTTACGAGTTATGCTAGCAGGGGCTGACTCCGCGAAGAAACAGATTCAAACGGCTAAAAAACAGGCAAGTCTGGCAAAAGAACGATATTCCAACGCTCTACAACAGTTCAAACAGAGTACAAAGCAAGGCCAAACGTCACGTGTACTCAGCTCATTGAACACTTTGGCTTCTGCAGCAGAGAAGTGGACAGGCACAAAACAAAATATTCATACACTGGAGCAAAAAGTATCCACTACGTATGTGAAAGTCAGACAGGAAATTGCTAAGAGACCCAAATAAGAGGAAACCCGGTCCTCTCCGCAACGTACACAACTTTAGATGTAAAGACGCTTCGATGAGATGATGGAACGAGGTGGAACTATTGCAGACCAAGTTGGAAATGAAACGTACGGGGGCAAGAGGGTTTAAACGTAAACGCTATTGGATTCCCAGCGTTGTACTAATTTTGATCATAGGTTTTATTGGGATTGGTACACATTGGACACCCAAAATAACGGTATTTTTATTAAAATCATTAATTGAAACTGCTAATCCAGACACAAATAGCAAGGACACTTTGCTCTCGGATGGGATAACTCGTGTTGTGGATGTACCCTATGCAGACGAAGGGCGTAATGACAGTACGCTGGATATCTATTATCCTTCCGTAACATCGGAACCTTTGCCTGTTGTGTTGTGGGTTCATGGTGGTGGGTGGGTCTTGGGTGACAAAAAGGATATCGCAGATTATGCCGTACAATTAGCTAAGCAGGGCTACGTTGTGGTCAGTATGAATTATGCGCTCGCACCGGATACGAAATATCCCATTCCCGTGATCCAGACGAATCAGGCTTTGACTTACGTGAAGAACCATGTCAGTGAGTATCACGGTGACCCGGAAAACATATTTCTCGCAGGCAATTCAGCAGGTGCCCAGATTGCAAGTCAGACTGCGGCCGTGGTGACCAATCCTTCCCTCGCCAAACTGATGAACATAACACCAGCCGCCCAACCGGAAGAGTTGCGTGGGGTTCTGCTATTCTGTGGTCCATACAATCTAAGCACGGTAGCCAATACAGGCTTTCCACTCATACGGACATTTCTCTGGTCATATACGGGAGTCAAAACATTCGAAGACTATCCACGTCTGCATGAAATGTCGACCGTGCTTCAGGCCACAGCAGCGTACCCGCCTGCATTTATTACCTCAGGCAATGATGACCCGTTGACCAGTCAATCGATTGAACTGGCACAAGTCTTGAAGCGCCTTGATGTTGATACGGAAACCTTGTTTTTCTCGACCTCTTCGGAGAAGCTGGGACATGATTATCAATTTGATCTGGAGAGTGACGCTGGACAACAGGCGATACATTCGGCGGTACGATTCATGCAACAGTATAGTCGATGAGCAGACAAGTCTGTGGTACACTCGAAGCAAATGAGGGCGCAGGAGGAGAAGTATGGCAGATAAAGAAGATTTGACTCGGTTCGGAGTGGCGTTTCCTACAGCTCTGATTGAACAGTTTGACCAGTATATTGAGGAACAGGGATACAAAAACCGATCTGAGGCTTTCCGTGATCTTGTTCGCAAAACATTACTTCAACCTTCTGCATTACAATCCGACCAGGATGTGGCAGGCACCATTGTGATGGTCTATGATCACCATATCAGTGATCTTCCCATTCGTTTGATGGAGCTGCAGCACGAGGCGCATCATGACATCATTTCCAATATGCACGTGCACCTGAACCATGACCAATGCCTGGAGGTTATTGCCGTACGAGGGAATCTGGGACGATTGCGTCATCTGCATCAACAGATCCAGGTGCAAAAAGGTGTTTTGTATGCGGAGCTGTCTGTGACTTATGTAGATGAACTCAACAAACTGGCTCATGCTCAGAGTAGCGGTCAGGATGGCAATCCGGATCAAAGTCTGGATCACAATCAAAGTGCGGGTCAGCATGGTCACAGCCATCATCATCGCTCTGCGGAGTAAGACAAATACGGGTGTAATTAAAAATAAAGCGAACCTGAAAAAACAGACCATTGGTTAGAAGCCAAATGCGTCTGTTTTTTTGATGTTTGTTACAATACCTAACTTTATAGGGCGATTCAATTGCTCGTTCATATAACTTTTTAATGATTAATTCTGAAATATGAAAAAATATGGATTGTGAAGTGAACTTTGTTGACATATGATTTGGTTTTTGTGCTACAATTTCTCTAAAAAGTAACACGAAACAAGTGAGTGCAGCACATATTCAGAGGGGGAACGACCAGAATGGGTAGATTTTCATGGAGATGGAGAGAACGAACAGTTAGAACAGGATTAGGCATCTTGCTTGTATGTTCCATTGGTTTATCTGGTTGTGCACAGGGCACAGCGCCAACAGCTTCATCAGCAGAGGATGGACAATCAGGTACAACCTTAACCAAAAACGAATTGGTGCTGGCTGTGGGCACTGAGCCGGAAGGCGGGTTTGATCCAACAACCGGATGGGGGCAATATGGTTCGCCACTTTTCCAGAGTACCTTGCTGAAGAGGGATGCCAAGCTACAACTGGTTAACGATCTGGCTACGGCATACTCAGTTAGTGAAGATGGGCTGACCTGGACGGTTACACTTCGAGATGATGTGAAATTTTCTGATGGGGAGCCGCTTACGGCTGAGGATGTAAAATTTACGTTTGATACGGCTGCCCAGAGTGGGTCTGTGATTGATTTGACCAATATGGCTGATGTGCAGGCACCTGACGATAGCACGGTCGTGTTTACACTGAACTCGCCGCAGTCTACATTCATCAGTCTGCTGACGACACTTGGCATTGTGCCTGAACACGCCTATGGCGCTGATTATGCAGAACAACCCGTCGGATCAGGACCGTACAAGCTGGTACAGTGGGACAAAGGACAACAGGCTATCGTTGAAGCCAATGAAGAATATTACGGTAACAAGTCTGTATTCCACAAACTCACCTTCCTCTATCTGGATGAAGATGCAGCCTACGCTGCTGCGCAGGCAGGTACGGTGGATATTGCTGCGATCCCGGCAGCGTTTAGCAAGCAAGAGGTGAATGGCATGACATTAGAGGCCGTGAAAACGGTAGATAACCGTGGCATCATGTTCCCCATGCAACCTGCTGGTGCCAAGTCGGGCGATGGGCTTCCCGCAGGGAATGATGTGACATCCGATCTGGCGATTCGCCAAGCGGTGAACGTTGTGATTGATCGCAAGGCTTTGGTTGAGGGTGTACTGGAAGGGTACGGTCGTCCAGCTTATTCCGTCAGTGATGATCTGCCTTGGAGTAATGTGGAAGCTGTATTTGCGGATGCAAATCTCGAAGAAGCGAAGCGCATTTTGGCGGCTGGCGGCTGGGTGGATTCGGATGGTGATGGTATCGTCGAGAAAAACGGCGTTAAGGCCGAGTTCAATCTGCTTTATTTTGCAGGTGATTTAACAAGACAATCTCTGGCACTGGCTGCTGCGGATATGGTAGCCCAGGCGGGAATCAAAATCAATGTTGAAGGCAAAAGCCGTGAAGAGACGAAAAAAATGGCTTACTCCAACGCTGTATTATTTGGTTGGGGCAGTCATGATCCACTGGAGACGTATAACCTCTATAGCAGTACTCACAAGGGAGAAGGATATTACAATGTGGGACTGTACAGTAATCCTGTCGTGGATTCATGGATGGAGAAGGCCCTTAAGGCAACCAGTGAGGAAGAGGCATTGCCCTTCTGGCAGAAAGCGGAATGGGATGGAACAACAGGTTTCAGTTATCAGGGGGATGCACCTTGGGCGTGGCTCGTAAATATAGATCATCTGTATCTGGTTAAGAACGGCTTGAACATTGGCCAGCAACAGATCCATCCCCATGGTCACGGCTGGCCGGTGACAACCAATCTGGAGGAATGGTCCTGGGATAACAGCGCGAAATAAGAAGCATAGCGGTAGCTTTAGCCTGAATTGGGGAGAGATTGGATGACGGGCAGGAATGGATGGGCCAGATTTGTTGGTTTTAAAGTGTTGCGACTTGTTTCTCTATTGGTTGGAGTCAGTGTGTTGTCTTTTATATTAATGCAATTCTCTCCTGTTGATCCGATCGAAGCCTACATTGGTGGGGATATGATCAGGGTAAGCGCGGAACAGCGCAGTTTAATCGAAGAACGTTGGGGATTGAATGAATCTCCCATGGAACGATTGCTAACCTGGGGACAAGCGCTGATGCAGGGAGATCTGGGAACATCAATGATCTACAGACAGCCTGTAGCGGATATTATCCAGGAACGGTTCATGAATTCTGTCGCGCTTATGGCTGTAGCTTGGATATTATCCGGCATCATTGGTTTCACTCTTGGTGTAGTTGCTGCCATGAGACGGGATTCGAAGTTGGACCGCCTGATCTGCTGGTATTGTTATACGCTGGCCTCCACGCCGGTATTCTGGATTGCGCTGTTGCTGCTGATGGTATTTGGGGTGTGGCTCGGATGGCTTCCAGTTGGTCTTGGGGTACCCGCAGGAATGTCAGCTGATCAGGTCACATGGGGAGATCGGGCTATTCATATGATTCTGCCAGCGTTGACGCTCAGCTTGACCGGGGTAGCTTCCATCGCTTTGCATACCCGGCAGAAGCTTACGGATGTGCTGGAGTCAGATTATATTCTGTTTGCGAGAGCACGAGGTGAGCGAGGGTTTCAGCTGTTCCGTCGACATGGGTTCAGACATGTTGTTTTGCCGGCGATCACACTGCAGTTTGCTTCGTTCAGTGAACTGTTCGGGGGAGCCGTACTTGCGGAACAGGTATTCTCGTACCCTGGGCTGGGTCAGGCAACAGTTCAGGCTGGGTTGCGTGGAGATGTTCCACTGCTGCTTGGACTTGTGATGTGCAGTGCGATTTTTGTTTTCACAGGTAATATGGTTGCCGACATTCTGTATCGTATGATCGATCCACGGATGAAGGAGGAGCTGATGTCATGAAGCAGACGGTAGAACACTCCTCTGAGCAGGCGGCAGAAACAGCCCAAGTACAAAAAGTGAAAACTGCGACTCAAGAGGTAAGCTTCAACATGAATCCGGGGTTACTGCAAGCTGAGACTGGAAAAGGAACAGGAACAACACGCCAAACGAGAAAAGGTTATACGGGTGCCAGAGACCAAAATTTCCGCAATCCTCGCCAAAGAGCAGTGATCTGGGGAAGCCTTGCGGTGATCTGGATTGCCGCTGTGTGGTTGACGGGCAGGCTTCTTCCTGCTGGTTCTACCCTAACCTCATTAATGGATCGGAATCTGGCTCCAACCTGGGCGCATCCATTTGGCACAGATTGGCTCGGAAGAGATATGTTCATGCGTACGTTAAAAGGATTGGCAACCAGCATTCAAGTGGGATTACTTGCTGCATGTGGTGGCGGATTGATCGCAATGATATTGGGTTTGGCTGCCGCTTCAAGCAAGGCTGCTGACCGGGTGATCTCGTGGATTATCGACCTGTTCCTGAGTGTACCTCATCTGGTATCGCTGGTTATGCTGGCCTTTGTATTCGGTGGAGGTTTGGCAGGTGTGGCGGCAGCGATTGCGCTGACTCACTGGCCGAATCTGGCCCGGATTGTACGAGCGGAGATGATTCAACTGAAATCCGCAGAATACATTCAGATTTCACACAAGTTGGGTCAATCGCGGTTACAGATTGCGGTGCAGCATATGCTGCCACATCTGGTCCCGCAACTGTTCGTGGGCGTACTGCTAATCTTTCCCCATGCGATTCTGCATGAGGCAGCCATTACGTTTCTGGGGCTGGGGTTGTCCCCGCAACAACCGGCAATTGGAATTATTTTGTCAGAGTCGATGAGATATTTATCTGCTGGCATGTGGTGGCTTGCATTTTTCCCGGGACTCGCGCTGTTGCTGGTTGTTCGTGCGTTTGATGTATTGGGCAACAGTCTGAAGACATTGACGGGTACAGGTAGTTCAAGGGAGGTGAGGTAAATATGGCTCTGCTTGAAATTGAGGGAGTGTCGGTGTCATTTCGGCGCGCTCGCGGCTGGTTTGGGCACGAACAGACTTACGTCATTCAGAATCTGGATCTTACCATAAACGAGGGCGAGATCGTGGCTGTTGTAGGTGCAAGTGGATCGGGGAAAAGTGTGCTGGCGCAAGCCATTATGGGCATTCTGCCTGCTAGTGCCAAGATGGAAGGCAGCATTAGCTATGCGGAGAAACCTTTGACCATGGAGAGACAGCTTCAACTACGTGGTGATGAACTGGTGTTAATCCCGCAATCCGTCAGTTATTTGGACCCGCTGATGAAGGTGGGGAGACAAGTTCAGCCGGTAACCCGAGATTCGGGTCGAGAGCGCCGCTTCATGACTCGATCCCATGTGAAAAAGACGGAGCAGGAGCTGATGGATCGTTATCATCTTCCTCAGAGAACAGCCGGGAAATACCCGTTTGAGTTGTCCGGAGGTATGGCAAGGCGGGTGTTGATGGCGACAGCGACCACGGGTCAGCCCAAGCTAATCATTGCCGATGAGCCGACACCAGGCATTCATCCCGAAGTGTTGGCCGAGACAATGAAACAATTTCGTGTACTCGCAGATCAAGGTGTAGGCATTCTATGGATCACTCATGATATCACGACTGCCCTGACGGCAGCCGATCGCATCGCTGTATTTTACGCGGGGACCAATGTAGAGACGGCGCTGGTTGATGATTTTAAGGGAAATGGAGAACGTCTGCGTCATCCCTATACGAAAGCGCTCTGGAATGCGTTGCCGCAGAACGGATTTCAGCCACTCCCAGGTTCCCAGCCGTTGGCAGGTCAAGAGATCACCACAGGCTGTTCATTGGCTCCCCGATGTAATGCAGCAACCGCTGTATGTATCAGTGAACGTCCAGAGCTTCGTCAGATACGAGGCGGAGAAGTGAGGTGTTTCCATGTCACTTGAAGCACGGAATGTAAGTTACCGCTACGATCAGAAATCGTGGGTGTTTCAGCAGATGAATATGCAGGTGCAACAAGGCAAAGTCGTTGGCTTGTGGGGACCGAGTGGCTGTGGGAAAACAAGCCTTGGTCGCATTCTTGCAGGATATGCCGAACCCGCAGCAGGACAAGTACTTCTGGATAGGAAACCACTTCCTCGTACAGGAGTATGCCCGGTTCAGCTGGTGTTCCAGCACCCGGAGAAAGCCGTGAATCCACGCTGGCGGATGCGTCGTGTACTTCAGGAGGCGTCTGTGCAGGATGAGCATTTGCTCGAAGCTTTGGGTATTCAGCAGACCTGGTTGGACCGTAGGCCGAGTGAATTATCCGGTGGAGAACTGCAGCGTTTCTGTGTGGCGCGAGCACTTGGTACATCGACACGTTATGTGATCGCAGATGAGATGACAACGATGCTGGATGCGATCACTCAGGCACAGATCTGGCATACCGTGATGGAAGTGGCTCGCCAGCGTGATCTGGGATTACTGATCATAAGTCATGATCGGGATTTGCTGAACAGGTTGTGCGACAGAATTACACCGATGCCGATATCGATGTCACTGTAATTTTAATTATGTTCAATTAAATAAAATGATCGAATACAAAAGGAGTTCCCCTTGTGCAGTCATTGACCATGAATGTGAGTCATGGACTTGACTACGGGGCACCCCTTTTTCTATTTTGACAAATATTCACCATTTAACGAACAGTACACGTTTTGTTCGCAACGCACATAGATGTAATTGACAGCTTATTTGCCCGACACATTGCTTAACAACACAGATAACCTGCGCATCGCCTCTTCAACCGTGGAACGTGGACAGGCTACATTAATACGCATGAACCCTGTACCCTCCGTTCCAAAGAAGCTCCCGTCATTGAAAGCAAGCCCTGCTTCATGAAGCAGCATATTGCATAGTTGTGCATGTGGGATATTCAGCTCCCGGAAATCCATCCATAACAGATAGGTTGCTTCGGGCAGATGCAGTGTAATCCGAGGCATATGTTCCGCAACATATTGCTGTACATACTCCATATTTCCACGGATATAGGCAAGACAATCATCTAGCCATTCCTCGGCTCCGTTGTATGCAGCTTCGGTTGCAACAGCCCCCAGTGTGCTGATATTGGCAAGTCCCATCGTTTTCACACCCTGCGCGAACGATTCCCGTAACTTGGCATTGGGGATAATGATGTTGGATGTGCAGAGGCCAGGAATGTTGAACGTTTTGCTTGGAGCCGTACAGATGATACTTAGATCAGAGACGGCGTCCGAGATCAGGGTCAGAGGTGTATGAGTTCCGCGCTGATGAACAAGATCGGCATGGATTTCATCTGAAACCATCAGTACGTTGTATTGCAGACACAGTGACGTAAGCCCTTCAAGCTCCTCACGAGTCCATACCCGTCCAACCGGATTATGAGGACTGCACAGAATCAGCATTTTGACCCGACCGGTCTGCAAGCTGGATTCCAGTTGTTCCAGATCCATCGTGTAATGACCATTATTCTCTACCAAAGGATTGGTGATCAGTTCACGGCCCTGACCACGTACTACTTCATAGAAGGGCGCATACACCGGAGTTTGGATAACCACAGCATCTCCCGGATCAGTGAATCGTTGTACAGCGATGCTGAGTGCGGGCACAATACCTGGAGTGAATACGATCCAGTCATCGTTAATTTTCCAGTTGTGGCGCCGTTCCATCCACCCTGCAACAGCTGCATGATATGCCTCAGTCCGTACTGTATAACCAAAAATCCCGTGTTCCATCCGTGTTTGCAGGGCCTGAATGACGGATGGTGGAGCAGCGAAATCCATATCGGCCACCCACATCGGAAGCGCATCAGCAGCACCGAAGATATCCTCAAGCGCATCCCATTTTTCTGATCCGGTAGAGATCCGGTTAATAGACTGGTCAAATGTACTGTTATTGTTATTCATCGTATTTAATCCCCCTTGAGTTCCGTTCCTTCGACCACAAATCGACAAATCATTATCTAATACATTGGTTAATTTCGCAACTGTTGAGCGTGTATAATTGCTAACCGTTGGAACATCGTACAAAGACTATTACCAGACCAAAATATGCCGTAACGATCAAGGGTTCTGTGTCTGCAACCAACAAGGATCTGAATGAAATTACCGTGGTATGGGGCGAAGAGTAATCTTCCCTTCTATAAAAGGTGAACAGCCAGAGCCGCCCGTTGAAATCATAACCGATTTCAACGGGCGGCTCTGAGGGTTGAATCCATATCTGGTTCTATACTATGAATTAATAGTCTAATTAATAGTCTAATTATTAGTCCGTTACAGATACTCGTTAAACCATCCGGCAATATGCTCCAGACGGCGTACCCTTAAGTGAGGATGACCTCCGCGAGATAACTCGTGGTTGGCACCTGGGAAACGAACAAGCCTTGTGGTCTGCTTACGCCGTTTCAACGCAATGTATAATTGCTCTGCCTGTTCAATCGGACACCGCAGATCCTGTTCGCCATGCAAAATGAGCAGCGGAGTACTCACGTTGCCGACATAAGCGAGCGGGGAATGTTTCCACAGCTTTTCCGTGTCATCCCACGCGTTACCGCCAATCTGGTCTTCCGTGAAGAAATATCCAATGTCACTTACACCGTAGAACGATAGCCAGTTGGAGATGGAACGCTGGGTAACAGCGGCCTTAAAGCGATCGGTGTGTCCAACGATCCAGTTGGTCATGAAGCCACCATAACTGCCTCCGGTTACGCCCAGTCTGGATTTATCGATAAACTCATATTGGGACAGGGCATAATCTACGCTCTCCATAAGATCGCGATAGTCGCCACCGCCATAATCGCCACGACAGGCATCTACAAACTGTTGCCCGTATCCAAGCCCTCCGCGTGGATTGATGTACACAACAGCATAGCCTTGTGCGGCAAGAATCTGGAACTCGTGCATGAATGTAAAACCATACATCATGTGCGGGCCGCCATGAATCTCCAGAATGGTCGGGATTTTGACCCCGTCGACCATGCCACGAGGTTTCATGATCCACCCTTGCAGCCGCAGGCCATCCGAGGAGTTGAACCAGAAGGTCTCGGGTGTACTGAGATGGATCTCATCCTCAAGCTGTGGATTGCTGCGGGTAAGCTGAATCGGTTCTACCCCGGGATCTTCCGGTTGTTCATACATGTAGAGGTCACCGGGATTGCGCGTATTGGCAACAGCGGCAACGATCTGTCCGTTTTCCAATTCGGCAAATTGATAAATCTCCTGTTCATCAGGCAATATATACTCGGCACTGCTGCCGTCTATCGCGAATTTGGCAATGCGTACACTACCATGAATGGTCGCTAGAGAGAGAATGGATGAACCATCCCGACTGAATACAGGCCCCGTGGTTGTCAGATGTGATCGCATATCACCAACAATGCTGTGATTCAGTTGCACGTCCCAATCCGTGCTCAGACATACGAGTTCACCACCTGATAACTGAAGGGTGTACAACTTCACAAGTGTGGCATTTCCATAGGAACGGTCACTGGCGAGCAGTGCAATGGATTGTCCATCCGGTGCAAAGGCCAGTCGGCTGAACGTATATCCTTCCGGGGTCAACTGCTGCACATCTGATCCGTCTGCCTTGGCAAGGTACACATGATTGGTCAGGGTGTAATCGTTATGATCCTCGCCTTCTTCAGGCATTTGCGTGATCCAAGCGATGGATGTTCCATCCGGGGACCAGGCGTAGTCTCCAACGTCATAATGACCTCTAGTTACAGGAATTGCTTCCGCATCGATCGGTGCGAGAGTGAAGAGGTGGGAACGTCGACCGTTCCATAATCCACTGGCATCTGACTTCATGCGGATCCGGTCTACAACATGTTCTTGCAGCAGTTTGGGTTTATCGTCTATGTGATCTGTATGTTCTGATTCCTCTTCTCCGCTCATATCCACGGATGATTTCACAAGTAAAGTATGACCATCTGGTGACCAGAGAAAGGAACTGACGCCATGTTTCAGGTGACTGATTTGCTGTGCTTCTCCGCCATCTGATGCGATAATCCACACTTGGGACTTTCCATCAACTTCTCGTTGAAAGGCAAGCTGGGACCCATCCGGCGACCAGGCAGGGGAATGATCCTTCTCACCAGAGGTAAAGGGCCTGTCCTTCTGACTCCCTAGATGCAGCAGTCTCAGGTGAGAACAATAACCGTCACGTGCTTCATTCGTTTTCCGGCTTACATATACCAGTTGTCCGCCTTGAGGGGACGGAGTTGGATCATTAACCCATGTAATCTGATAAAGATCTTCCGATGTTATGCCGCGCTGACTCATCATTGCTTGTCCTCCCACCATGAATTCGAATTGGTTAATTTCCTAACCTTTCCATTTATATTAACGGAAAGCGACGGATAGGACAATACGACTAAGGATGGGAGGGGGGGGATAACAGCGATCAGAAGGTTGTTCTGTCATCGAAGTGACCCGGGTAAATATTCTTTCGTTCAATTCATATAGGTGTGTTAAAAGGATTTGCTCGAAGGATGACGAATCCTAATGTTGAATAAGCGCAGAAATGACGAAAAATGGTCTTAATTTAATGTTTAACATTGGTGAATTTGGTTTAATGTACAATGCAATTCCTGGTCTACATTCAGGTATTTGGTTCATAGCTATTCGTTTATATAAAACTTTTATGATTCAGTCGTAATGAAGGAGGAACGTCACGTTGAGCACATCCTATGAGCAGCATGTGGAATATCCAAACCGGAAACGAATGGCGTGGCTCACAGCAGGGGCAGCACTTTTTGTGGCAGCCGGATTTTTTTTGATTTTTGATCGTTCTTCAGGTGCGAATCATTCCATTCTCTCAGGTGTCATTGGACTTCTGTCCATTTTGTTTTTTGGGCTATGTTTCTGCTACAGTCTGGTAAAGATGATTAAGAAGGAACCTTCTTTTGTAATCGATGAGGATGGGTTTGTGGATGCATCTTCTTATACCGCAGGAGGAGCAGTGGCCTGGAGAGACGTTGAGAATATTTTTATGTATGAATTGATGGGACAGAAAATGATTGGGGTTAAATTGCGAGATGAGAAAGGTTTCCTGGATCGCCAGAACGGGATGAAACGCAAATGGATGACGGTTAACAGCAATATGGTCGATGCGACCATCAGCGTTGCCCAGAGTAGCCTCACCATGCCACTGGATCAGGTGTATACCATGATGATGGGCCACTGGAGACATGTGAGTGATAACATGATTTATGATTCGTATAATCGTCGTTAGAGAGGTCGCAATGTCCATAAGTCTTCAGATTGGAGGAATATAGATGATGCATGGTAATCAAACACGCACGATTCTGCTTCCGGATGGAACTGCCCTGCCTGCGATAGGACAAGGTACATGGAACATGGGAGAGAAGCAATCCAGCCAGCAAGAAGAAGTGCATGCACTGCGTTCTGGTATTGAACAGGGAATGACCGTGATTGATACGGCGGAGATGTATGCAGAAGGTGGGGCAGAAGTTGTTACGGGAAAGGCCATCTCGGGCCATCGTGATGAAGTTTTTCTCGTATCCAAAGTATATCCCCATCATGCAGATCGCAAGCAGATGATTACGGCTTGTGAGCGTAGTCTCACGCGTCTTGGCACAGATCGTCTGGAACTGTATTTGCTTCACTGGCGCGGAGGAGTACCACTCGAAGAGACGGTTGAGGCATTGGAACAATTAAAGCAATCCGGTAAAATTCTTCGCTGGGGTGTATCGAATCTGGATACAAGGGATATGCAGGAGTTATGGAGTTTGCCGGAGGGTGCTCAGTGCATGGTGAATCAGGTGCTCTACCATGCAGCTTCGCGTGGTATTGAACATGATCTGCTTCCCTGGATGCGGGAACGGAGCGTTCCTGTAATGGCGTATTGTCCACTGGCACAGGGTGGCAGACTTCGAAGTGAATTGTTGGAGCATCCAGTCATTCAGGAGATTGCACAGGATCGAGGAGTTACGACTTCGCAGATCGCATTAGCCTGGGTGATCAAGGACGGAGATGTGCTGGCGATTCCCAAGGCGGTACAGCTGAATCATGTGGCAGACAATGCAGCAGCAGTGAATATCGTTTTGACACAAGAGGAGCTCGCCCGTTTGGATGAGGCATTCCCTGCACCTAAAGGCAAAGTACCTCTAGATATCGTGTAAAGTAGATGACATACGACTAATAAGTTATGCAGAGCAGATCTTCACGATCTGCTCTTTTTTTTGTATGTATTTCGATAACCAAAGCTTACTCATCAACTGAGCGAATAGATAATTTAACAAATGGGCTTTACAACACTATTTCACTAGTGTACTATGTAACTAACACACCAGTACAGAGAGGAGCGAGAGCTTTGTGACTATGGAATTTGATAACAATTCACCAATCTATCTGCAGATCATGCAGTACATCAAAAGACAGATTGTAACCGGGACCCTTCAGGCAGGTGACAAAATTCCTTCGGTTCGTGAACTGGCGGCTGAACTACAGATCAATCCAAATACAGTACAACGGACATTTCAGGAGCTTGAGCGGGAAGAAGTGGTTGAAACCAAACGGGGCTTGGGCAGATATGTGACCAGTGAGGAGCGGAAGATTATGACGATCAAAAAAGAGATGGCCGGTGAATTGCTGGAACGCTTTCTGACCGGAATGCAGGAGCTGGGGATCGAAGAGCAGGATATCTTATCCATCGTAGCTGATGCCGTTGCGGAAGGAAAGGGAGGAACAACGCATGAGTAACATCCTTGAACTAAACCAGATCAATAAAACATATGGCAATAAGAAAGCGCTCAGTAATATCACATTGGATATTGCACCAGGGCGAATCGTTGGTCTACTGGGTAGCAACGGCAGTGGCAAAAGTACGCTCATGAAGCTGGTTGCCGGTTTGTTGCATCCGAGCAGCGGAACGATTCAAGTCACAGGTAAGCCTGTTGGGCTGGAGACGAAAGCGCTGGTTTCATTTATGCCGGATCGCCCATTAACCGAGAATTGGATGAGAGTACGGGATGCGATTGCTTACTATCGCGATTTCTATGCTGATTTTGATGAGGAGAAGGCGCGGGAGATGCTGGACTTCATGAACCTTGTCGAGAGTGACCGGGTACGGCATCTGTCGAAAGGTATGAATGAACGACTACAACTAACACTGGCACTTTCTCGTAAGGCTCGTCTGTATTTGCTGGATGAACCGATTGGCGGAGTAGATCCGGTTGCGCGAGGCAAGATTCTGGATGCGATCGTCAAATTCTATGATGAAGACAGCAGTCTCATTATCTCCACGCATCTTGTGAATGATATCGAACGAATTTTTGATGAAGTTGTCTTTATTCGCGAGGGCGAGCTGGTGATGCGGGAAGAAGTGGAAACACTCCGTCTGAAATATGGCAAAAGTGTGGATGAGATGTTCAAGGAGGTCTATGCGGAATGATGACATTATTGAAGTATGACTTTAGAAGGAACTGGAATACACTGCTGGCTGGGCTGGTTATTTTGATTATTGCGCAAGTGGCGCTTTCCCTTTTCATGTCTGAGGTCGCAGGGGTTGTGCTTGGCATTATGGGTTATGTTGGAGTAGGTGTGGCTATTTATGTGAAAATGATCAAAACATACACGTCCAATATCCGCTCGTATAACCGCCGTCTTTTACCCGTAACGGGCCTATCCCATGTGTTGTCTCCTTTGATCTTTGGAGCTCTTTGCGGGTTGGGATTAGTCATTATTTTTGCGACTCATGCCTACATCTATATTTCAATGAAGCTAAGAATGAACATGGCTAGCAATATTGATCTTTCGGGTCTGCATATTTCGGATTATATTAGTTTGTTGCTGTTTAGCGCATGGGTTATGGTATTCATGACCGTTATCATCTTCCTTTCGATCTCGATTGCAGGCAGCTTCCGTTGGAGAACTGGGCCATGGATTGGCATCGTTGCATTCTTGGTCCTCGTTAATCTGATTGGCTGGTTGGAGAATATCATTATGACAGGACGCTTCAGTCCAAATGAGATGTTCCGTTACACCGAAGAAAGTACAGGGATCTCAATCACAGCCAATGGCGTATTATGGTCGGACGGCATGTGGGGAAGCACTATATTTGAAGTAATCGTAGCAGTTATCTTGGTGTGGGCTACCATTTATCTGAACAACAAAAAAGTTGAGGTCTGATGACAGGGACAACTTGAACGGGATTCGAGCAACCAGGGTTGCTCGTTTTTTACATCCAGTGATGATACACTTTTTGAATCGAATCCCATTAATGATACGTAAATATAGATATATTGTGTGCTTGTTGCGAGATTAGGTTAAAGAGAACAAAAGGATCCGTAAGGGAAAGGAGGAAGCGTAATGGAACTATACTTCAGGGATAACTTTTTTAACGCGGGTTACACCGAGATTATGAATCCGAATCAGGAACAGGCAGGGCATCTGGATTTGAAAAGTGTTTTTGGTTCTTCGCTCGATGTATCAGATAACTCGGGATTGGTTTGCAGCGGCAAATTCCGCATGTTAACGAATCGTTGGGATATCACTGCAGCGGATGGGAGACATCTGGGTGTGTTGCGAGCAAGGTTTAGTTTCTTCAGCAAGAAGTATGAGTATGATGCAGGATCACGTGGAACGTATGAGGTCTATGCTCCAGCATTTTCGCAGGAATATGATATCAGTGGAGCTGGCGGCCGCATCGTGGCAAGTTTCCGTCGCACCAAGGGCTGGTTTAGTTCAGGGGCATTTGTATTAGATAACCAGTCGGAACAACTGGACACGTATGAATTAATTGCGGTAGTCATGGGCGTGCATGCGATTAATAAAAGACGGAACTCGGCTGCCAGCAGTGGTGGAACCTAGTTAGGGGCATGGATAGAAAAAAGGTTTGGATGAGATCATCCAGACCTTTATTTTTGTATATGGATATAGATATGGATATGGATTAGGCTTATGAGCAATAATTATGGTTAACCCAATCTTACAAAATCATTGACCATCGGCTTTCGCAAGAGAGCCTTCCTCGCGTTGGTGGTGCTGAACTTCATTGGAGTGTTCGGAATGCGTATCAGGATCTTTTTCCGCATAACGTGCCAGTGCCTTCGCAGCTGTTTCGGACATCCGCTCCCGTAGCACTGTGTGGTCAGCGATTCGAACCCGTTTGCCGAGAAAACGCATTTTGGATAAGACGTAATCCATCTCATTGCGCGGAATGGTCAGCTCGATCCGATATGTCTGCTTGGCTTCCATGTACTCGACCTGTTTCTCGAAGCAGGAGAAGGCATAGAGGATTCGGGACAGCTCCTGATTGAATTCGGGCAGTACCTCGATGGTGATGGTCGTCTTACGCCTCAGCGTTATCGCAGCAATTCGGGCAGTGTAGCCCGAAGCGGTATCCGGATCAACCGGTTGGGCTTCCACGGTAACGATGCTGTGCAGCTTGGTTGACATGAGTTTGTCGAAGCGAGGCGCGTACCAGAGCACATACCATTCTTTTTTGACCATGGAATACTCCAGTTTATACGGGAAACCAAATTCATCCTGGCTTGTGCGTCCATTGCGGACGCGACCGATCAGCCGAAATCCCTGATGATGGAGAATGATTAGCCGTAACTGTCTAAGAAGTGGATGAGAGACACTGTTTTCCTCACTTTTGGCTTTTTCGGTCAGGTAATCCTGAAGGTTCAGGTCCTGTTCACTATTCAGCATGTTGTGCATTTTATCCAACGTTACAGGGCTCAGGGCTTCTCTTGCGGCAGGGTGGTTTAACATCATACGAAGCCAGGCTCGTTCCTGTGAGGTCCAGGTGAATAGTCCGGTTTCATTCAGTCGTGTCATCATCTGATAGTTGAACATCTTCTCGAACAGGTTCATAATATTCCGCAATCTCCTTCCATTCCTTGATCATCTCCTGGCGTAGTCTCTGAGGTGCGATTATTTCACAGCTTGAGCCAAAACTCCGTAACCACGGTTTGATCTCGGTGGTACCGTTGACCTGGATTTCGTAGAGAAAGGTATGATCCGTTTCGGGTATAATCTTGCCCCATTGACCTTGCAGACGAACCCGGTCCAGAATGAAGTTGCGCTGACCACGCTCCGGGTGGAAAAAGCGTGCTTGAACCGTCACGGTATTCCCCGTATCCACGAGCCAACTGTAACGACTAATGTCGGTCCACTGCTGCTTCAACTCGAGCATGTATTGCTCTTCTATTGAATCCTCTTCCTCCAGTTGGGTTATGCCTTCCATCCGGAATTTCACAAAGCCGCGGCGACCCTGATATCCAATGACATACCAACGACCATACTGATGGTCATAGATCACTTCAAGGGGCACAATCCGGTTGGATCGACCACTTGCTTCCCGTTCAAAGCGTGGATTCGTATTCTGTGAACTGTAGCTGGATGGTTTTTTCGGTGAAAAGTACAGAAACTGCACACGTTTGCGCTGGCGAATCGCACTAAGCAGCGTGTAGAGATGAGCTTCATCCAGGATACGAGAATAATAGTGATACTTATAGATATAGGGTTCGGTAGCTTCTTCTTGCGGGAAACTTGCTGTAATGGCTTTCTTCAAACTGTCCCGCAATAAGTACCCCTGTACGGAAGGAACTTGAGTATTCGCCATCATATCCACAAAATCATATAACTCCAGCTGTTCCTCCACCGTTAATTCGGTAAGCACATCCTGTTGCAAGGCATAGCGATACGGTCTGCCACCGAGCTCTTTCCGGATGACGCCGACCTCCTCCAGATACTTTAGATCGGAGCGAATGGTTTTCTCGTCAGGTAACGCCAGATCTTCCGGCAGATCAGTACAGCAGGCGTCCAGCAGTTCCATCGCGGTCAGGGTTTTATGTTGTAAGGTATGCAAAAGAACAGAAAGACGCTGAACTTCAGTCTCTTTCATCGACTTGGCGCGGAAGAGGAAGAGCAGCATTGGCTCTGCCGACTCTCCGTATTGGAAGCGGACGAGATCTGCCATTTCCCGGCTTGCTTCGGCACCTGAGCGTTGGTCAGTGACAGTCTGCATGATTTCTTTTAATCTGCGATTGGTTTTATCAAAGGTATGTACGGATATGCCAAGCCGCTCGGCATATTGTTTGCGGTTATACGCACCGCTTGTTAGGGATAACATGCGTAAGAACTGAATTTCTTTGTCAAAACTCTCTCTTGCCATGAACATTCACTCCTTGTTATCCCTTCATTGTAGCAGGATGAGTGGCAGGTTTCATTTTAAACTTATGAAGGTAAACGATAATTTAATGATTTATGAAATTGATTCGTCGCCATACTTCTGCCATGTTCGTATGTGTCATGCGTGGGTCATAATGAGGGTATGAGCGAGGCTGGGACACACGTTTAATCGATCTGGTGAACAATGCGAAAAGGGAACAGGAATCAGTGATACATAATGTAATGTATTTGTTTCTAAAGGAGGTAATGGACATGAACTATGTTCATGAAGACATGAAAGATACGATCAGGCAACAATTGAAGCAGATTGAACAGGAGGAGCAGGTACGGATTATCTATGCCTGTGAATCGGGCAGTCGAGCGTGGGGATTTCCTTCACAGGATAGTGATTATGATGTTCGTTTTCTGTATGTAAGACCGCTGGAGTGGTACTTGTCGATTGAGGATAAAAGGGATGTTATTGAACGCCCGATCAGTGATCAGCTCGACATTAATGGTTGGGATCTGCGCAAGGCCTTGAAGCTGTTTCGCAAATCAAATCCACCACTACTGGAGTGGCTGCAATCCCCCATTCAGTATGATGAACAGTATAGTGTGGCACAGCATATCCGTGCACTGTCGCCATTGACCTTCTCACCCAAGTCCTGCATGTATCATTATCTGAATATGGCGAAGGGCAATTTCCGAGATTATTTACAAGGTGAGCAAGTGAGGATTAAAAAGTATTTCTATGTTCTTCGTCCCTTATTCGCTTGTGGCTGGATCGAACGTTATGATGCGATGCCACCGATGGCATTCGAAGAGATGGTGCAAGAACTTGTTCCTGCGACTACACCGCTGTATACGGGAATTCATGAATTGCTGCGCCGGAAAAAGGCGGGCGAGGAACTGGATCTGGAGCCGCAGTTGCCAGCGATACAGACATTTTTGGCGGAGAAGATCGAGCATTTTGAACGACTGGCCGGCCAGATGGAGAATGAGCAGATTATTCAATTTGAAGAATTGGACCGGATTTTCCGTTTTGCATTGCAAGAGGTGTGGGGCGAACGGGGGTAAGAGGAAGAAAGTTGTGTGCTGGTAACGCTTTCGCTGAAGTCAGAGCGAGTAGACCCGCGTTTGTAAATTGTTATATGAAAATAAATTTGTTAACCACCTATATTGTATGGGTAATTATGGTATGATACTCTAGCCAAACTAATTGCTGGGGGTTATCCATATGCGGTTCAAAGTAATAAGCAGTTTTCTTGCCATTTTTATGATTTTTGCTACTGTTGCGTCTGCCCATCCGGGAAGAACAGATGCGAGTGGAGGGCATACCTGTCGCACCAACTGTGCAAAATGGGGGCTGAAACAAGGGGAATATCATTATCACAACGGAGGTTCCTCTTCCAGTTCCAAATCTTCATCTTCAAGTTCATCCAGTTCAGGAAGTACCAAGAAAAGTAACAAGTCTTCAACGGCAACCAAAAAGAAAGTTGCTCCTAAACCAGAATATATCAAGTCTGCTGTTCAGGTGAAGGTGAATGGGTCCAAGGTTATTTTCACTGAATCTCCTATTGTCATGAATAACACGAATCTCGTACCTCTGCGTGAGATGGCCAAAGCAATGCAAGCCAAAACGTCTTGGGACAGTAAGACTCAAACCATTACCGTTACCAAAGACAAGTACAAGCTAATCTTTACCTTGGGTAGTAAAAAGGTGAAGGTGAACGGAAAAGAAGTCACCCTACAGGCAGCGCCTAAAGAAATTAAGGGAACAACATATATTCCGCTCAGAGTATTGGTAGAAGGACTTGGAGCATCCCTCACTTCATCCGGTAATACGCTAACGGTGAAAGTGAAAGAATAAAAATAAGAAATCATACAGAAGCAGGTTGGGATCAATCCTAACCTGCTTCTTCTATTGTATTTATAAATGCATTATTTGGAGGAGATCCTCATCGCACAACGTATCTTGAGCTGGGGCGTATGAGGTGTTTGGAAGATCAGTTGGTATGTGCAACGGCGCGAATCTCAATCAATTGATGAGGGAAGGCCAGTCCCGATGTGCCAACCATTGTAACAGCCGGACGATGAGTACCAATGTACTCTTTATACACGGCAACACACGGCTCAAGATGCTCCTGCGGGTGAACCAGGAAAATCTCCAGTTCAGCAATGTTTGACTTGGTCACGTTGAATCCTGCGAGCACGCGATCCAAGTTATCCAGTGTCTGGCGAACCTGTGCTTCAATATCATCCACACCAATAAACGTCCCCTGCATATCATGCGAAAATTGCCCTGCAATGTAGATCGTACCGTTAATGCTGTATCCCTGAGCAACGCTAAATGCTTCTTCCCACGGTACACCGTGGCTATAGATTTGAGCTGTATTCATAAGTTTCTCTCCTTTGGAATTCAAGATAAGGTTAGTATAAACGGAGAAAAACGGCTTGGGCAGTACGCACTTTCATGACAGTGACTATCCATAAGGATAGTGTGAACACGGTGTGTGTAAGCCTAACGACTCATTTCAGAGAATCTTTATATCAGGATATTTAATTTAGGTATAACTAACTTAAGTCCTATATCCTTCCCCTAGAATCTGGGTAATAATGATAGTAGGCAAGGGATTAATGGAATCTCATAACGTAACGATAGGGGGTAACCTGTATGGCATCCTTGATTCTGCTGGTGAAACAGACGGAGGACGATGAGAAGGTTATTTATCGATTCGGACCGAATGAGCGAAAGATGGGGCTCATAGAGATGAATAAGATTAAGGAAAGTGTGAGGGAACTGGAACCTGTTCAGGTGGATGGGGTAAGTCCGAGTTTTTTCTTTAACCGAGCTGCGCAGCGACTGGTACGATGTTTATTCAGGGAAGGCGGCAAGTTCCCGGAACGAACGACGTTTGAATCATAGTTTCAGCACCGCAAAAATAAGTCCACAACCCTGCTCATGGGTCATGGGCTTATTTTTCGTTTCAGAACGTTTTGGCATAAGAGATCAGTGCCGTAATCGTAATGATATTAAGCAACGTTGAGATCAGCACCGTCTGGGCTGCAAAATCGGGTTCGTTATCGTATTCTTCCGCAAGGATGGATGCGTTGACACCGGTCGGCATACCCGAAGCGATAATAAGTGCCTGTGCAGCGATGCCTTCCAACCCAAGCAGAAGCACAATCGAAATCCCGATAGCCGGGCCAATCAGAAGACGCAAAAATGTGCTAATATACACATCAAGGCGATACAGTTGAATTGGATATTTTACAATCTGTGCCCCGAGTGTCAGAAGCGCCACGGCAACCATACTTTGCTGCGCATAGGTCAGCGGCATGGACAGGAACGTAGGCAAGGGAACCTTCCACATGTGTAACAGAATCCCCAGCAAGAGTGCATACGGAACGGGCATTTTAAGAAATCCAATAATTACTGCCCGGTAATTACCCTTGAGCTTCGCGCCCTGAATGGACAACACGCCATAGGTGAATGTCAGTAATGCTTGCAAAGACATGACCAGTGCCTGAATGGAAGAGGCGAGTGGATCGCCGCGGAATACCAGTGCATTGATTGGCAGTCCGTAGTTGCCTGCGTTATCCAGCATAATACTGTTGTTGAAGGCAGCCTTCATGCCTTTATTCATCCGAAGCGAGCGCGCAAATACAGAACCTACAATATAGAGAATCAATACATATATCGCGTAAAAGAGTGTCACGGTCCCAAGCAGTTCGCCCGACATATCCGAGTGATACATGCTCATAAAGACGGCTGCGGGGGTAATACAATAGAAATTGATTTTGGCGAGTGTGTACAAGTCCAGCTTGAACACTTTTTGCATCCAGGACCCGACGGCAATCAGGAGAAAGACGGGCAGGACGACTTCAAGCATGATGTCTGCAATCATTAGTTCAGCTTCCTTTTTCATGAAAATTTCAATCCGATTTCGAAAATGCTTTGCTTATTATATCATTTTATACACAACCGAACGTGGGAATAGGCTAAAAAAGATCAGGAGGGGTTGCATCATGATTCCAGATCATCTGGATGCTGGTTTATCGATATTGTTTATTGGCTTCAATCCGAGCATTACGTCTGGAGAGACGGGTCATCATTATGCTTACAAAGGAAACCGGTTCTGGCGCATTCTTGAACGGTCGGGATTAACCCCGCGTTTATATGATGCACAGGAGGATGGAGAGTTGCTGAAGCTGGGATATGGATTCACGAATATTGTGGCCCGTCCCACCAGAGGTATGGAGGATATTACGAAGGAAGAGTACGCAGAAGGACGACAGATTTTACGGCAAAAGCTGGAGAAATACCGACCGGACATCGCTTGTTTTGTCGGAAAAGGTGTATACACCCAGTACAGCAAGCGCACCAAAGTGCAATGGGGATTTCAGGACGACCCGGTCGTCAAGGAAATTCAGGAGTTCGTCGCTCCGTCGTCCAGTGGACTCGTGCGCATGTCGATGGATGAGATTGTGGCGATCTATTCACAGCTTGCTGATTTTGTTGCGGAGAAGAACAGGGAAGATTAAGAGGCAAATAAGCAGAGTTCACCCAGTCGGCTTCGCCGATAAGGGCGAATTCTTTTTTTTGGATAAAGTGAGAGGTTTCGGGAACGGCTTCCGTCTATATAGTACAGAACCATGCATGGAAGCTGTAGAGAAGGGGGATTACATGACTCAACAGATACCGGAGGAGGAGCTTATTCAGCGCATTGTTGCTGGGGATAAGCAGTTGTTCTCCGTGCTTGTGGATCGATATAAAAATAAAGTCTACGGCATCATGCGCGGAATGGGCGCGAGTCATCCGGATGCAGAGGATCTCGCTCAGGATACGTTTATTCGCATCTATCGTTATCTCCCGTCGCGGCGGGAGGGAAGCAGTTTCTCGTCGTGGGTGTACACCATTGCGGTGAATCGGATGAGGGATTTTATACGAGAAAAGAAACCCGTCATGTCTCCGGTCGATCAGGGGATCGAACCTGTCAGTAATGAAACACCGGAAAAGCGTGTGCTGCATAAAGAGATGCAACGTGAAATATATCGCCAGCTCGAACAGTTACCTGAATCGTATCGCCTGGTGTTATTACTGAAGTACACAAACGAGTTGAGCTATGAAGAGATTGCAGACATTACAGGCATGAGTTCAACCAAAGTGCGTAACGCCCTTTATCGCGGGAAAAAAACGCTGAGGAAGCAAATGGAACGCAAAGGAGGTTTAGCTACGTATGAAGCCTATTTCAAAGGATGAGGATCGGTTGTGGGAGGAGCACCTTTATCGTGAGGAGCCGGACGCAGATTTTACGCTTAAGGTCATGCAGAAGCTGGATGGCGTGTCTATGGAAAGTGGAGAAGATCAGTATCCATTCGTGAAAAAATCCATGAGAGCGCATTGGATGCGGCGGACTGGAATTGTTACAGCGGCTGTTGTGATCCTCGTGGGAGGGGCCTGGTTTGCTTTTGATCACACAGCAGAGCCAGCGCAACCCGCGGTAAATGCTGTGGATCGTCTGCCATTGCCTAACATACCTGTGCCTGAAGCATTGAAATATTCCTATTTTGCGGATGATTATAAACGTCTTAAACCTCTTGGACTTGTAGTTAATCCGGATATCAATATCAATGACCAGGGCTACACGCTTAAAATTGAAGACGTGCTTGTAGACCGATCTCATATGGTAATGACTATGCAACAAACAACACCTGATGGATTAGGGTTATCACGTTTACTGTCTGAGATGGGGAGAATTCATGTTACGGATGAGGAGGGGCGACAGGTTGCTACTCTTGCAAGAGATACTAGAACTAAGGGTTCCGTAACTGAACGATTGTTATTCCAGTTTCATGATGAAATTCCGGATCAGGTAGTCGTGCGGGGTGAACTGCGTAATTTAAATATGGGCAGATATTATGATTACGAGAAGAAATCCTACGAAGATAGAGATGTTACGGTGGATTGGAGCTTCCAATTCAATATCGATATGACCAAAGCCAAATCATTGGCTGTTGAAAATTCTATGGATAACACATATACGACGCCAGAAGGGCTAAAGCTCGATATGACCCAGCTTGTACGCACGCCAAACGGAACCCGGCTTGACCTGAATGTGAGTCTGGATGATGAACTTCGTGCCAAAGGTGATGAGGATTGGGCGAACTATATGAGCATCATCTACCATCTTGAGATTCCTGAAACAAATGAATATCGAATTTTCAATGGAATAAGACCAGATGCCCGTCAAGCCAAGTTTCGGCTCCAAGATTTGAGTGAATTAAGGAATGGTGGGCCGTTGAAGTTGTCGGAGACATGGGACCCTGCATTTGTTACGGTAGATGCGAAGAACATTCGCTTTGTTCTGGATGGTTACACCCTCCCGGTGAAGGAAGAGAAATCAGTGGAAGTTGATCTGGAGAAGAGGCGTAAGGACGACACTAAATTTTATACTTTTGTAGCATTTGAACAGCTTGGAGATAAAATATTAATCTATGATTTTGATTACGAGCCAATGATGGAATCATATGATCCTCCGAAGATTGATGTAAAGGAAGGCTATTCACTAGTTCTGAAGGGGAGTGGGACGTTCCGAAATGCTTTCATGGGTGATCGCTGGGTTGCAGTAGATTCGGATGGAAAAGAGTATCCTGTTGAAGTGAACGGTTATCCGGATCAACCTAATAATAACGGTGGATACGTTGAAGATGATCTGCAATTAAAAATTCGGGGGTTTAACGAAGAAAAGGGTACAAAATTCACTTTGAAAAGAACCGTAGTCAATAGAGAGTATCGCGATGTGAATTGGGAAGTGGATCTTCCGTCGTACAATAGCTTGCCTTGGCTGAAATAACCATTAGTACAATTCTTAGACATGAAGCAGATGAAAGCTTCGAATGGATGTATAAGGATGGATCAGTAGATTTAAGTGTGAATGTACAGGAATATAAGGTATAAGCCTAATATACGAAAAAGGCCCTGCATAATATGCGGGGCCTCTTTTGTATGCACCAGACTTATGGGACAGCAAGTACCTAACGAATTCATTTTCAGAAAAGAGCGATTACCTTTCTGAATTATGCCGATTCCCTTGGAATCAACGTAGTCGATAACATAACCGTTTCTTTCGGCGTTCCGGGGCGTTCGATCCGGCGTTGTAAAGCCTCGACCGCGCGCTGTCCAAGTTCCTCTTTACACAGATTAACTGTGGTCAGGGGCGGGGAGGACGTAACTGCGGAATGTACATTGTCGATACCGATGACAAGGCAATCTTTAGGTGTAGAGATACCGATCTCCTGTAATTTGTGCATCCATTGCAAAGCAATATCATCATTAACACCAATCCAGGCATCGGGACGTTTGTCATCTGGCATGTTTTGAATGGTGGTAGCCAATTGGTTAACCCATTCGCCGTTCTCATACGGAATGTTCCATTCTCTGAAGCTGGTCGTATGACTGGTGTCCACATGGAAATGGTTCAGGGCCAACTCAATCCCGATCTTCCGCTGCGCAAAGCTGGCAGCACGACCATCATCTGTGATGAGGCCAATCCGTTGGCAATTCATAGACATTAGATATCTAGCCACGGTGATGCCAGCTTCCAGATTATCATGGCTGATCGTATCACAATTCAGCAGGGGTTCCTGATGATCTACCAAAATAATAGGCCGACCGGTCTGAGAGAGCCGTTGCAGAACTGTATGAGGAAAAGCCCCCATGACAATAATCCCGGCACAACGTTCCCAGTCCAAGTGAGGAGCAATAGCTTTTTCGGGAGAGATGTTCTCGTCCGTCACTCCGAGTGAGGGAGATACAATGGCATGATGCCAACCACGCTCATTACAGGCGGAGATCATGCCTGACAGAACACGTTGCCAGTAGTGAGGTTCACCACGGTTGAGCTGATTCATGCATATGAGAGCAAACGGTGGATCGGACGGATCTGCATGGTTTGCAGTAGCAGGACTATTGCTAGCACCCGGAGTACTTTGGCGATATCCTAAAGCCCGAGCGAGTTCGAGTACCCGTGCGCGTGTCGCTTCACTGACACCCGTCTTGCCACTGAGTGCGCGGGAGACGGCATATTTGGATAATCCGAGCTGGTCAGCCAGCGTCTGAATGGATACTTTGCGTGACATATCATTACTCCTTCGTATGTGAGATAACCTTTATGAATTGACGATCATCGTCTGACACAGTACACTTACAAATAATAATGTTATTATAATTTATCATAACAAAAATAACAATAGTGTAAGGGTGTTAGGCTTAATCTAAACCAATTTGCTAAACCTCAATTTGAAGGAGACGACATCCATGGAACAGTTCAGATTACCGAAAATCCCTATGCCACAACTGGAATTGCCGCAAGCTGTGCAGGATATTCTGACTGAGGCGGACGAGCGTTTGCAACATCGACCGAGATTGCTGGCTCAGTTTCGCAATTGTTTTCCCAATACGCTGGAAACGACCACGAAGCTACTTGAGGATGGGACCACCTTTGTGATTACAGGGGATATTCCCGCGATGTGGTTAAGGGATTCGGTAGAGCAGGTCATGCATTATGTTCCACTTGCGAAGGATGATGAGAAGTTACAGCGTATTATCGGAGGACTAATCAAACGTCATACGTTCTACGCTGAGATGGACATCTATGCCAATACTTTCAATGAAACAGCGAATGGATGGCATTGGGATGCCAATGATGAGACGGAGATGTCACCTTGGGTGTGGGAACGGAAGTTTGAACTGGATTCCCTTTGTTTCTCCATGAAGCTGGCTTACACATATTGGCGGGAGACTGAACTTACGGATATATTTGACGAGCGCTTCAAGAAAGTAATGGGGAATATCGTACACCTGTGGGAGACAGAACAGCATCATGCAGAACGTTCATCTTACCGGTTCATGCGTCGCAATTGTCCAGCCCATGATACGCTGCGTAATGAAGGATTGGGTATGCCTGTGAATTACACGGGGATGATCTGGTCCGGATTTCGTCCGAGTGATGATGCCTGTGATTTTCATTATAATATTCCGGCGAACATGTTTGCTGCGGTAACCTTGCGTCAGATGGGGGAGATCGCGAAGTGGGTGTTCAGGGATGAACATCTGGTAAGCCGGATGGCTCGTTTGGAAGAAGAAATACGACACGGTATTGCCCTGTACGGTACTTACCGTCATCCAGAGTATGGACAGATTTATGCCTATGAGACGGACGGTTACGGCAACTTTTGTCTGATGGATGATGCGGGCACACCTGGACTGATGTCTATACCGTATATGGAGTATACTTCGATTGAAGACAGGGTGTATCAGAACACACGTCGATTTATTCTGAGTAAGGAAAATCCGTTCTACTATGAAGGGAAGGTAGCCAAAGGCATTGGCAGTCCACACACACCTCCGGGATACATTTGGCACATGGCTCTATCCATGCAGGGTCTGACCGCAGACAATGACGAGGAAATGCTGGCCATGATTGAATTGCTGGAGAACACGGATGCGGGTACCGGATATATGCATGAGGGTTTCCACGCTGATGATCCCAACACGTTCACCAGACCATGGTTTGCCTGGTCCAACAGCCTGTTCTCGCAGTTGGTGTATAAGGCAATGAAAAAAGGAATTCTATAAGTGATGTAGTTCAAAAAAATAATTGCTCACTGCCTGCAAAGTGGCCGTTCCGGTTACGAATCGTTCTTTTGATCGCTGTTATCCCCGGATTTCCTGATCGACTTTTGTGAAGTCGAAATCCGGTGATAAAGGCGAGCACTTCGTTTCTTCAGAATCGATTTCGTTCCCTGCACTACTTTTACTATCGAGCGCGACTGTTTTTGAACGACATCATTTTTAGAATAGGAGAGTGGGTAAAAAAAACAAGAAAGCCCAAACTGCTAAACTATTGCAGTTTGGGCTTTGTTTAAATTGAAAAACACAGGCGCTTTGTTATGTGTTTTTCAGCAGATCAGCGATGAATACTTTCTGGCCTGTGCGTGCGCTTTCCAGGGATGCAAGGACCATGGCCATGCTGAATTGGTTATCGCTGCAATCGGTCTCAGGTAGTCGTCCGGATTCCAGTGCGGCGAACATGTCTTCGAGACAGCCGTGATGACCTGTTTTGTCCATGACAGGCAGTTCCGCTTCAATCCGCTCACTTGGCTGGAAAAAGGATGGTTTGCCGTCAGCATCCAGGCTTTGCGCAGTAACCACCTCAGCGTAGATGTCATCATGACCATCCCAGATGGCGGTTCCTTTATCACCGATTACGCGCCAGCTTGCTTCCCATGATGTGGGTACACCTTCTGCGCACCAGGATCCACGATAGTTGAATACGGACCCGTCAGACATTTCAAATATACATAACGCCATCGCATTGCCCTGATACCAGGACCCTGGAGGATTGAACTCATGGCAGTACACTGATACCGGGTTGGCTCCGAGAATATATCGTGCCTGATCAAACGTATGTATTGCCATATCGAGCAGCAGCGGGCTATCCATCAGGTCTCGGAATCCGCCGAAGTGTGGCCCGAGGAAGAAGTCGGCTCCTGCGTAACCTACCTGCCCTATAGCTCCGCCGGAAATGAGGTGCTGGTAGGCGCGGATACGCGGATCGAAACGGCGATTTTGCATCACGGCTTGAATGTGTCCTGTACTGCGAGAGGTTTGCACAATATCTGTGCAGTCGGAGAAGGATTCTGCGAGGGGTTTCTCGCCAAATACGTGACATCCTTCCTTCAGCGCCGTCATGGCAATGCCGTAATGACTCGCCGGAATTGTGACATCGAATACGATATTCGCGCCAGTTGCTTGAATGGCCTCACGGATATCGGTGAACGTAGGGCAGGTGAGGCCATGTCTTGTAGCAAAAGCAAGGGCTGTCTGTTCATACAGATCGACCAGTCCCACGATTTCTGTGTCCGGCCTTTGCAAGGCATAGTCTGCCCACGTGTTTGCCATGGCACCGCAGCCGGCGATAATTACCCGATAAGGATGAGTCATGTTCCCATCTCCTTCGTATGGATTGTGTTATACCGCTCGCATGGTTTTCTATACCGGATTTGGCACAAAATCGCCACCGCGGCATTGTTTCAAATATCGCAATGCATGCACCTGGCCGGTCATTTCGAGTTCGTCTTTGTAGACGGGATCATGCCAGCCTTCAATATCAATCGTGCCCTGATAACCGTTCTGGCGCAGAATGGTGATAATGTCTGCCCAGTTGTTATCCCCGAAGCCGGGTGTGCGGTGCCAGACGAATTCACGTGGGCCATGCACGCCATATTCCTTGACAATATCCCAGGCAATCGTGGCATCTTTGCCATGTACGTGGAAGACTTTATGAGCCCATTTGCGTAGCTGTGGAATAGGATCGATCAGGCTGGACATTTGATGACAAGGCTCCCACTCCAGGCCTACATTGTCATCTGGAACAGCATCAAACATCATCTCCCAGGCCGTCGGATTATGGGCAATGTTCCAGTCGCCTGTCTGCCAAGTTCCTCCCATATCACAGTTTTCAAAAGCAATGCGTACACCCCGGTCTGCTGCCCGGCGTGCCAGTTCACCAAATACTTCCTTGAACCGGGGGATGGACTCGTTAATGGGTTGATCGGTCAGACGTCCGGTGAACCCGGAGACGATATCTGCACCGAAGAGCTGTGCGTGATCAATCACTCGCTCCCAGCTTGCCAGTGTATCGGCGTTGTCTCCGGCTCCGGTGAGCGGATTACCAAATACACTCACCGCGGAGATGACAATACCTTGTTCGTCCACGATTTCACGGACACGTTTGGCTGTCTCTGCCAGGTCCAGATCGCCAGTTGTTTGCCAGAAGGTCAGGTTAAATGATTCGAAGCCGTGTTGCATGATCTGCGGGATAACGCGGACGGCGTCCTGCCCGCCTACAAGGGTACCGATGCGTAATGATTGATTCATGGTTGTATTTCACTCCAATATTGGCTTATAGTACTTCGTGACACACTCATTATAGCCGTGGATTAACGGGATGGCTCTAAACAATCTTGTGTAATAATAGTCGGATCTTGTGAAGAGGGGGAAGAAGTTGTGCTGGATCTGAAAGCGCTTCACGAAAATACCCGAATTGACCATAAATCACATCCATTTCAGCTGTTCCAAAATCGGTGTTCAGATATGAAAGCTGAAGAATGTATCCTGTATTTGCATTGGCATGAACATTTTGAACTGATTATCATGCGCAAGGGAAATGCGCTGTTTCATATTGATAGCAAACCTTATGTGGTTCGAGCAGGTGAGGTCATCATCATTCCTGGAGGTACACTACATGTCGGATATGCCCTGGATGAGGGGGATGTGCATTATGATTCCGTTGTAGTGAACCGTGCACTGTTCCATGATTTCACCCATGATCCTGTGCATGAGCAATATGTCGCGCCGTACTTAGAAGGAAGGGTGAGGTTTCCGGTCAAACCGGCAGAGGAAAACACAGCCTGCACAGGCTATTATTCTTTGCTGAATGAAGCTGTGGAGGAAATGGCGTTACAGCCCCCGGCTTATCAGCTCGTGGTGAAATCCAAGCTGCATGCCTTGTTCACCCTGCTTGCGCGAACCTTTATGCCGCAGCAGCTACCGGATAAATCGGTCGGATCGTATTTTCCCAACCGTGAACGTTTCAAACAGTTGATTGCACAGATTGAAGCGGACCCCACAGGTAAGATGTCTGTTACGGAAGCGGCAAGTCATGTGGGATTGAATGCGTATCACTTCTGCAAAATGTTCAAAAAGCTGACCGGACGTACCTTCGTGGAATACGTGAACGGGTGCAGGATGAGTGAGGCAGAACAGCTGCTGCAAGGCAGTAGTCTGACCATTACAGAGATCGCAGCCAGAGTTGGCTGCGACAACGCCAACTATTTTACGAAGTTATACAAACAATACAAGGGCATGACCCCCTCGCAGGGACGTGGGAGAAAAGAAGGTTGAGCACGACCGGTTTAACAGTAGTCTCAAATAAAATGTCCATAACGAAGGTTGTAGCCATATGCAACTCGCAATCACAAATGTGAGCAGAAGCAAAGCACACAGCAGTGATTACCGTAACCATAATCATACGATACGCCCGTATACAAAGAATAACCCAGATAAAGGCCTCTTGAAGGCTTTTATCCGGGTAGTTTTGATTCAATAATATCAAGACAATCATCTATGTGTATAACGTGTTCATTTCATAAACCTGGAGAACAGACGATTGGCTTTCTTGGCGAGGTCGTCCATTTTGACGTTGGCATGATCGAACTGATTGTATCCCCATTTGATCGTTTGCAGCATGCGTGGAGATATGGGCGTACCTTTGATTCGCGGATAGATGTTGTGATAAGCCCAGACAAGATGCTCCCAGCGATTGTCATTGCCATCCTGAATATACTCGGATACGTCAATCACTTTCCCGCGTCCATCCTGAAGAATTACATTTTTTAGATGAATGTCACGAGGGTTCAACCCGCGGCTGCGAACGGCTTCTCGCGCTGCATCCACATCGAGCATCACCTGCTCGGGGACGGGAATTCCCTTTTCCAAACATTCCAGCAGCGTATCCCCGGGTTCAAAACTGATCACGAGCACATTCCGGCCGCTGCCGTAATAAGTAGGGAAGTATGGCAGGCCTTTGAGCTGT
Organism: Paenibacillus polymyxa; assembly: GCF_018614975.1. GTDB lineage: Bacteria > Bacillota > Bacilli > Paenibacillales > Paenibacillaceae > Paenibacillus > Paenibacillus polymyxa_E. The sequence goes on from NZ_JAGGNR010000016.1 coordinate 147,395, forward strand.
TCGTATACCTGTTTTTCATTTTCGAGTTTGTCCAAGGCATGATCCGAGTACATCTTGAAGGCATACTGCGGCAAGCCGTCATACGTAAATACAGCCGCATCCGTACCTGTGCCAATGCAATTCAATCCTCCTACATCGCCGATGATGTTTACGAGCTCATTCCGGTCGCTTCCGATGACTTGGATCTGTTGTAATGCTTCTTCCGCCTGGAACCAATCCGGTCGATTCATGGGTGGTGCCTCCTTTTAGGATATGCCTGTACAATTTTTTTCATATAATCATTTTCTAACGAACCGAGTAAGTCTTATTTCACGTAAATCGGCAGATCTGAAAATATAACGGATCAGAGACACGCTATTGACTCATTTGCTTGCAGTAAACACGTTCTACAACCGAAATAAGACTAATTAGCGTGTCTGGAGTTCGTTAGATTCCGTAAAACCTCGTGATCCACGTGATAAGGTGTGTGTGATTCGTTAGCGCCGGGCCAGCGCTGGACCCGTAAGACCCGTACTAACATCATGGATTCGCTGCCCTCTATTAAGTATATTATGCGTTCTGCTCCGCAATTTCATCTTTTGGTGATGTTACTATATAAACGATACGGATCGAATCGGAAACGGTTGCGTCAGAAGAAAATAACGGAAGCGCGCTTGCGGCAAGGTTGCCCGGGCTTTATACTGTGAGCATTAAGGGATCTCATGCAGATCCGGCACACAGAAAGGCAGAAGTTCTTATGGCACAATACCCGCAGTGGTCTTATTCGCAGTCGCGGGCGAGTATGTTCGATGAGTGCCTGCGCAAATATTATTATCATTATTACGGTGCCCATAACGGCTGGAAGACAGACTCTGCTGATGAGATGCAGGTTCGTCTGTACCGTCTGAAGCAGCTCAGCAATCTGTATCTTGTCTTCGGGGACCTCGCGCATCGGATGTGTGAGTCGGCGGTACGAAGCAGGGAAGAGGGCAAAGATAAACCACGTGAACACTTTCTGGAACAGACGATACGCAAGCTGCTGAATCAGGCGTATGTGGAATCCATGGACGCGGATCAGTGGCGGCTGAACCCCAAGAATCGCACGATGCTGTCTGAGATTTATTACGGGGATGATACGTTGGATGACCGGATTGCCACGATCAAGGAGCGGGCTTCGGCCTGTGTCAGTAACTTGTACCAGACGCTTACGTGGGAGGACTTGTCCCGGGCAAGTACGGACATTCTGGAGATCGAGAAATGGGATACCATGATGCTGCACGATACACGCGTGTATGTGAAGATGGATTTACTGTATCGGCGCAGTAACGGCAATATTGTCATTGTGGACTGGAAGACGGGTAAGGAAGATGACTTCTCCGATCAGCTAATGCTGTACGCATCCTATGTGAGAGAGCACTACCGGGTTCCCCTGGAGCAGATTGAGCTGCGAGTGGAGTATCTGTTAACCGGAAAACACCGAGAGTTTACAGCCACAGAAGAGGATATCCGAAAGGTGGAGGAGAACGTGGGTCGTTATATCGAGGAGATGCGATCCTGTGTGGAGGATGAGTACTATAACCGTCCAAAGGACGTCACCTACTTCACAGCAATGCCATCGCACCGGTCCTGCCGGGATTGCAACTTCCGCGAAGTATGCAGTGAGCGAGCAGTCTGAAGTGCCAAAACCGGAGGAACCTAGAGGCCTTATACCAACTAACAAGCTATTTCTTATGTGAAAAAAATCAAGAAGCGCAGGGCCGGGAAAGTCATTTGCCCGACTTGCGCTTCTATTACGTTCCACAGGCTTGGCGACAAGGCGCCGGGTGGAACGATCATATCAAGATCACTGGACAGCGGCGGTATTCTCCAGCGCCTGACCCGCAGGAACATAGGCATGCCCGAGATCCCGGGCAACTGCCTCATACGTGATATGTCCATTCAGCGCGTTAACCGCGCTCCGAATGGCCGAACTGCCGCGAATCGCGGCGGCTGCACCGTGGTTGGCCAGCTGCAGCGCATAAGGCATGGTGGCGTTGGTTAGCGCCACCGTGGACGTACGCGGCACGGCGCCCGGCATATTCGCCACCGCGTAATGCACGACGCCATGTTTCACATAGGTCGGTTCATCGTGGGTTGTGATATGATCAATGGTCTCAACGATCCCGCCCTGATCAATCGCCACATCCACAATGACCGAACCCGGTGCCATGGTCTTCACCACCTGCTCGCTGACAAGCGTTGGCGCCTTGGCGCCCGGAATCAGCACCGCACAGATCAACAGATCTGCCGCCGCAACAGCTGTTGCGATGTTGGACGGGCTGGATACCAGCGTGTGGATCTGATTGCCGAAGATATCATCCAACTGACGCAGACGATTCAGATTCAGATCAAGGATGGTCACATCGGCGCCAAGACCAATAGCAATTTTGGCTGCATTTGTTCCCACCGTTCCACCACCAATAATGACCACTTTCCCCCGACTAACGCCTGGTACACCGGACAACAGAATGCCCTTGCCACCTTCCGTTTTCTCCAGTAGCTGTGCTCCGATCTGGGAGGCCATGCGGCCTGCAACTTCACTCATAGGGGTTAGCAGGGGGAGGGTACTGTTGACCTCCAACGTCTCATACGCAATAGCTGTTACCCGACTTTTAATAAGGGCTTTGGCAAGCTCCGGTTCCGCTGCGAGGTGCAGGTAGGTGAACAGAATCATTCCCGGACGAAAATATCCATATTCACTGGCAAGTGGTTCTTTCACCTTGATGATCATATCGGCTTCGGTCCACACTGACTTGGCATCAATCCGAATCTCGGCGCCTGCAGCTTGATATTCATGATCCGTGAATCCGCTACCAATCCCTGCGCCTTGTTCAATCATCACCTGGTGACCGGCTCTGATGAAATCAGCAGCCCCGGCCGGAGTCATTGCTACACGATTCTCATTGTTTTTAATTTCTTTGGGAATTCCGATTCTCATCACCATGCACCTCGTCCATTTATTGGTTGTTAGCTTATACTACAAGTTTATGACTTGGATAATCGTTTTGCACCTTACTTCATGTCTAATCTTTAGGAATTAAACTCAACATATTGTCGAAAAAGACTGTTCAGGACATTTGTCCATGGATTATAATGTAAGAAAAAATAACACGAAGAGGGATCGCCATTGCAAAATGACCGTGTGTTTACGATCAAAGATATCCTTGCACGTCCGGTATTTGGCCGAGCACGACTAGCGGCAGGGAAGGATGGAGTGAACCGTCAGGTTGGCTGGGTTCATGTATTGGAGATTACAAATGTATCTCCATTTGTAAGCCCCCATGATCTTATTTTATCCACTGGACTGTGGCTTCAATCGGAAGAAGGGCGCGAAGAGTATCTGCTTCAGCTCATTGGCAGTGAGGCAGCGGGGCTATGTGTGGAGTTTGGTACCAGCATATACGGAATCCCGGAAGAACTGATTGAACTGGCGGATAGACACCAGTTTCCGCTGATCGTATTTGAGCAACCGGTCCGTTTTGTCGAGATCACACAGGATATTCACTCTCTGCTCATTAATCATCAGCACCAACTGCTGAAAAGTCTGGAAGCCTACTCCCGCCAGCTTCAGCAGCGTACATTACAGAGTACGGACATGTCTGCTGTGCTGAACCTGTTGCATGAATACGCTGCCAAACCGGTGGTGTACATTTCGTCCATGGAGCCGGGCAGTTTTGTGCCCGAACTTGTTCCGGAGATGGAACAGGCCATCTATACCTGGTATGAGCAGGAGGTAGAACAGCTGGATTTGAATGATTCAGATACCGAATTATGGTTCCACATGGACGAAGAGAAGGCTCTGCTGTGTCAACCGGTCGTCTGTTTCGGCCAGGTGTTCTCCGCTGTAAGCATGATTGTGCATCCCGCGGCTCCAGTGGAATATCTCAAGCTGCTGCTCGATTATACGGCGAAGGCGGCGGCAGCGCTCACGCTTCGTTCCCAGTTTCTTGAAGAGAAGATGGTCCGAAATCAGAATGAACTGATCCAGGATCTGATGAATGGCAACATCCATCAGGAGGAACAGGCTCAGACTCGAATGGGGCTTCGTTTGCTGGTGAAGGGACAGTACTGGTTTGCAGGAGGGGTCATCGAGATTGAGCATCGATTGAAGGGTACAGGTCGGGAGCGAATGGAAGCGAATCATCAGGATGTTCTTGTCCTGCTGCGTTCCCTGCTCAAGAAGAACAATCTGCCTAGCCTGATTATGCTGAAGAACAACCAGGTATATCTGTGCTGTGCGAAGGAAGCGGTAACGGCTGCTGCACGTCATCAACTGCTGCGATTGCTGGAAGGGATTGCCCAGGACGTGAAACGGTTTGCCAGTCGTAACTTGAAGCAGGTTATGATTCATGTGGGGTTTGGCAAGTTACGCAGCCGTTTGACCAGCCTGCCGGAGAGCCTTCAGGAGGCCTATCAGGTGATCGAAGTTTCGAGATCGGTAGATTCGATGGAACATGTTCACTTTTACGAACGTATGGGTATATATCAAATGTTAAAGGCGTTACCCCACTCCTTCCTGCAACCCTTTGTCCAGGATCACCTGGGTATGTTGATAGAACATGACCAAACGCATCACCTGCGATTGGTAGAGACGTTGGATGCTTACCTGCAGAACTTTGGTTCCAAACGGGATGCAGCCGCCCAGTTATTTATTCATCGGCAAACGTTGTACAACAGACTGGAGAAGCTGGAAGAACTGATGGGGCCAGGTTACATGGATCAAGGGAGAAGAATCTGTCTGGAGATGGCGCTGCTCGCACACGCGATGATTGAGAATGGATAGTGGCAATCCTCTTGATGAGGTGAAAGGAATGCAAGACAGACTGTGCATCGATCTTACACAACCTTGAGCACAGTCTAGCAGTTTTTACTAATCCGCCGGGTATGTTGTAATGAAGCAGGCAGGCGTTGCAGGGTGGGAGTGGAGCGTCGGCCCCGATAAAGCTTCGTTTGACCGGAGGATGGTGCCAATGATAATGAAGAAGGAGCAGCCAGCCGATACGGGGGTGAAGACCGGTCAGGGCGTCGTTCCGGTTCCACTTCATTGGTCGCCATTGAAATGCCACTTTGGTGCAGCCATTCATTAAGTCGTTTGGGATTGATTCCAAGTTGTCCGCTCAGATTACAGATATCGAGGTTTATTCTCACACAAATCCGCCTTTCCTGGAATATCGGGCTGGTAGTAGGGTATGAAAGGGAAGCATGAATTCGAGATCGGTAAATGCTATTGTACATGTTGGTTGTGCTTGATCGGCGGAATGATCCATTGTCTTAAGAAATTGTGTGACGGCGTATGTATACGTTGTTAAACGTTTCCATGTCCGCTGTTTTGAAATTTTTCCATTAAATTGGCTTTTAACAAGATTCTATCACTTCTCATGCCATTGCGCGTCTCAATATAGTCTCATTTTTGAGAGGATATATTGTATATTAAAAGTACCAGTATCTAGTACGGAGGACATATATGGGAAACAGCAGTAGTGAGGCACAATGCGACAAATATGTTGAGGATGGGAAACGTTTCGTCGGTCGAGCCGAGGAACTGACGACACTGGAGCGGTGGTTCAATCATCCGGAAGCCCCATTAACCATATTCTCAATTACAGGCATGGGGGGCATCGGTAAATCTTCCTTGCTATCAGAGATGTTATCCGTATCTCGGGATCGAGGTGCGACAGCCATATGGATGGATGGCCGATCATGCGGTGCAACACCATCCGTATTTATGGATTATCTCTCCTCTACATTAGGGCTGGAAACACTGGATAGTGAAGGGAATCCACGACCACTGAGTCTACTGAAGGAGACTTCAATTGAGAAGAGATTGGTCCTGGCCGTGGATAATTATGAAGAGCTCGCTCTGTTAGAAAGCTGGTTCATGGAAGTCTTTGTTTCCAAACTTCCATTGAGAGGGATATTGGTCATTCTTGCATCACGCCCGGAACTCGCTTCTGCCTGGCGGACACATCCCCGACTGCATCAGCGTTTTGTACAGATGCGGCTTCAACATTTTACAGTCGATGAAATTACGGAGTACATCACAGTGGCAGGTTTTTTGAATCAGGGCATGGCAGGCACCATTACGAGAATGACCGACGGGCATCCACTGGGTCTGGCCCTTGCTGTAGAAGCTGCAGATCAGAGGAGGAATCTTCCGCAGTCCGAATGGGCTGAACTGTCGCATATGATCAGTGCTCGATTATTATTGGAACTTACTACACCTCGCCTGCACCCCATGGTGGAGGTACTCACATTGCTTGAGACAGCCAATCAGGAGTTGTTATCATCCGTACTGGATATGACCGTGACAAAAGAAGAGTACCACATGCTGAGACAGATGTCGTTTATCCGTTCGGGCCCGGATGGTCTTGCCCTGCATGATATGGCCAGGGTACATCTACTACGAGATTTTCGCCAACGTGAGCCACATCGGTTGCAGACGATGCGTATCAGGATTGCGAAGTTGCTGAAACCGCTGCATGAACAGGCAGGGTCTCATGTGCGTCGCCAAATTGCCAGGAAGATGCTGCTGCTCTGTCAGGAATCGATGCTTCAATACCGCAAGTACGCAGACGTGTCTCGTGATTCCTTGTTCTCGCCTCTTGAAACGATGACAAAAGAGGATCTGCCCGCTCTGCACAGCTTGTTACAGCAATGGTGCGAGTACAGCGTGGAACCATGGCAGGCTGTATCCTATGGCCCCTTCCTGGATGAATTGGCACAACGTTATCCCGAAGGAATCGTATTAATGCGTGACAAGCTTGGGGAGACAATTGCCATGTTCATTACCATCCTTGTACATAGGGAGAGTAGTGAGTTGCTATTAAAATATTTTCCGAATGAGATGCAGGAATGCTTCACACCACAAGAGCTCCAAAATGACCCGGATCAGAGTGATACACACTTTGCTTTGCTGGCGGCGGCAAGAGATGATATGCCTGGTTATACACGAGAAGAACTGGTAGGATACATGGCACTGGACCGGCTGTCTCTGCTTGGTGATGGTGCGCGAGCGATGCTCGTTGCAACGAATCCTCACCTGAAACTATTTTTGCAAAGTATTGGATTCCAGATGCGAAGAACCCGCACCCGTGTCTGTGATAGATTCGAGGACCGGGCGGACATCCTTGATTTGGATTTGCGTAGTGGGCAATTCGGAGAGTGGGTCATGTCTCTGCTTGATCCGGAATCAACAGAGAATCGTATACCGCCGGAAACAACGGAAGTGAATGGTGTAATCTGGAATGAACAGGATGTTCGCAAGATGTTGGGATTCCTTCGTTCTCCGGGAGAATTGCATGAATATGCTGGCAGGGTTACAGGAGTAAAGGATGGAATCCAGTTACAGCTGTATGTCATGGATGTGTTGGGAGGCAAAGTGCAAGGTCTATCTCCACAGGATCAGATGCTGTTATACGCGGCCTACTGGACGCATGCTGGCAATCCAACTGCCGCAGCTCAGACGTGTTCCATGAGTCGGGCGACATTCTATCGCCATCTCAGAACAGCGCTGACTCGCTTGGCACGGATTTTGTAGAATTCTATTCGTTCATCATACCGATAATAACGACAAGAAGAGGCTGGTCATAGACCAAGCCTCTTCATGCGATTATAGAGCGTTGCCCTGGAGATGCCAAGTTGCTTGGCGAGTGTTCGTTTGTTGCCACCTGCTGCTTTCAGATATTGAATTAGAAGTTGCGCCTCATAGGTGTCCAATTTTTGCTGGTAGGTAACACCGGAGACAAGTTCGGAATCATCCGAGGTATCTATTTCGTTCACATTTGCAACCGTTCGAGGTTTTTGTTCTGCTCCCGCCGAATCCTGACGTTGCTGATTTTCGTTGTTGACATGTGAATGAATTCCGGATATCAGTTGAACTTCGGACTGTTCTTGCATGGTGAGGGAGGTGAGGGTATCAGGCAGGTATTCCTGCTTCACCTCACCATCTGTTGTCAGAATGGTCAGGCGTTCGATCACATTTCGTAATTCACGTACATTGCCTGGCCAATCATATTGGAACAGCAACTTGAACACTTCAGGTGGAACCAACTCAATATGACGGTTATAGAGCAAGGAGAATTCTTGGAGGAACGTCTGGGTTAATTCATATATATCTTCCTTGCGCATACGCAGAGGAGGGATGACAAGGTTAATGACATTCAGCCGATAGTAGAGATCTTCCCGGAATTGATTGCGGGCAATCATATGCAGCAGATTCTGATTGGTCGCAGCGATAATCCGGCAGTCGGCCTGTTTCATACGCGTTCCCCCCACAGGAAAGTAACTCTTCTCCTGCAACACCCGAAGCAGCTTCACTTGCAATTCCAATGGCATCTCACCGATCTCATCCAGAAAAAGAGTCCCCCCTTCGGCAAGCTCAATCTTGCCCTTTTTGCCTTTGGGATCCGCTCCGGAGAAGGCACCTTTCTCATAGCCGAATAACTCACTTTCAAACAATGAAGCAGGGATTGCCCCACAGTTAATAGCGATGAACGGTGCAGTCTGCAATTCACGAAGATCATGAATGGCTTTGGCGAATAACTCCTTGCCTGTGCCGCTCTCCCCGAGAATAAGTACGGTTGCTGAGGTGGTACTGATCTTGCGAATGGTCTCCATGCATTGCTTGATGACCAAGCTGCTGCCCTTGATTCTGGCGAATGGATCTAATTCGGGACGTAGCCGAGCAACGGCTTTCTCCAGATGCTGGACTTTGGAGGTCATATGTAATAGTTCCTGATGTAATCGTATTTCGGTTGTTATATCCACTTCGGCAGCAACTGCACCCATAATATGTCCATCCAGCTGGACAGGACGAGCATTAATCAGGGCGAACAGGTCGGGCCGGGGCTGATGCTGTTTGCGATAGACTGATTCGCCAGTATATAGCGTCTTGAGAGACTGGAGCCGATCGGTTGGAAAGAAGTCCGCGGCGGGTTGTCCGATGATGTCTTTTTTACTGATCGAAAAGACATGCTCCGCGCCAGTTGTCCAGTAGGCCACCTTGGCGTCCTCATTAATTAATGTCAGAGCTGAGCCTGCTGTCTCCAGTGTAGTCTCAAAATAAGCTTCTATTAGGCGATGCGCATGCATCATGGCATGCAAAACATCGGATACGGCGATATATCCCAATAGGGGTCCATCATCCTGAATGAACAGATAAGAACATGTATCGAACAGGGGGATGGCATCTGCCAGAGATGTCGATGACGTGATGGTGGGCATGGAAAGACTTGAATCAAGCGTGCCCATATCTGTTCGCAATAAAGACATTAATTCTGGAAGTAAATGTTTCATCGATATCACCTCAGTTAGAGCATAACGTTCAGAACTATACCTGTTCCAAAAACAACTTACAATTTATAGGTAAAAAGAAAAATTTTGAGGATAGATAGTTATCTATATTATAGCTTTCTAAATGAAGCGTGTATATATTTTTTGACATGAAGCATATATAGTGCGGTCCTAAATGGTAAGGAATTAGAATTTCAAGTCAGTACCAGTTATTAAACCTTACATTCATTAATCTCATCTCATTTACTGGGCAGTTTGAGTAATTTTACATATTTCACCCAATTTGTCCACACCATTGAGAATCTTCTGAATAATGCTATAAGAAGGACTAATAATCAAAGGAGAGTGAAGATATGGCTATTCTATCAACCGGACCCATTGAGAATAATATTTCAGGAATAACGGGTACCCGACCCACTCAATTCGTTACAGTTAAAATCGATAACCGAAATGCAGCAGATGTGTTCACTGTGCTTGTTTTGGGCTATTACCTCAATGGGGTAAGGACGTTATATGTAGAAGAATTGCTTAATGTGTTGCCTAATCAGGTCATAACCAAAGATTATGTTGGCGATTTTGATGGATTTGAGTATGTATTCTCAACCGCAGACACGGCTGCTCCGGAAGCGCAAATATCCGTTTGGGGCAAGGATTCCGAGGGTGAGCTGGTAACTGCTCACCGATTGGTTTCACAAGAGTTGCTGGGCGAGAATCAGGCGATTATGGGTGCAACAGGTGCCACGGGAGTAACGGGATCAACAGGGAGCACCGGGGGAACAGGATCGACAGGTGCCACGGGAGTAACGGGATCAACAGGTGCCACCGGGGGAACAGGATCGACCGGGAGCACCGGGGGAACAGGATCGACCGGGAGCACCGGGGGAACAGGATCGACCGGCAGCATCGGGGGAACAGGATCGACCGGGAGCACCGGGGGAACAGGATCGACCGGGAGCACCGGGGGAACAGGGGCAACAGGCAGCATCGGGGGAACAGGGGCAACAGGCAGCATCGGGGGAACAGGATCGACCGGCGCCACCGGAGTAACGGGATCGACAGGTGCCACGGGAGTTACAGGAGCAACGGGTGCCACTGGGGTTACAGGATCGACAGGTGCCACCGGGGGAACAGGATCGACAGGTGCCACCGGGGTAACAGGATCGACAGGTGTCACTGGGGTAACAGGATCGACCGGTGCCACCGGAGTAACGGGATCGACAGGTGCCACGGGGGTTACAGGATCGACAGGTGCCATTGGGGTAACAGGATCGACAGGTGCCACCGGAGTAACGGGATCGACAGGTGCCACTGGGGTTACAGGATCGACAGGTGTCACTGGGGTTACAGGATCGACAGGTGCCACCGGGGTAACGGGATCGACAGGTGCCACTGGGGTAACCGGATCGACCGGCGCCACTGGAGTTACAGGAGCAACAGGTTCCGCAAGCTTGGCATCATATGCCTACATCTTCAATACTTCGACTCAGACTGTAGCTATTGAAGCAGAGGTAACCTTCGACAGTAACGCAAATCTTACCAACATTACTCATACGCCCAATACCGCTGCAATTAGTATTGGTAATGCCGGAGATTATGCAGTGTTTTTCAACGTTGCCGGGGTGCAGGCCAACCAATTCACCCTTTATCAAAACGGAGCCCCTGTAGGTGGCAGTATCTATGGTTCAGGAGCTGGCACTCAACCGAATCCAGGCATGGTCATTATTACGGCTGCTCCCGGTGATGTGCTGACATTGCGGAATCATTCCAGTGCATCGGCTGTTGATCTGCAAACCCTGGCAGGTGGAACACAGACGAATGCTAATGCTTCTATTCTTATTCAACAATTAAGCAGTTAAAAGGCTTTTCGAGCTTGTAATTTTGATTAATAAATGGGTATGTCCAGAAAAATAGACATTTAAAATTGGGGATGCTAATTTTTTAGACATCAAGAGAAGAAGTGGAGAAAAGGAAAGTTGGATGCTCTGGTAAAGGGTTCGTACAGAAAAACCATGTGCCCAGAAAGAAAGAGGCAACATGGTTTTATTCTGTCTTTGTTTATTTATATATTGATCCAGCTAGAAAATAACTATCGGAACATATTCTTAACGACCATCCAGAGATTAGCCGGTTTTTCGGCCAAACGGCGGGTATAGTACGGATACCACATGGTGCCATAAGGTACGTAACAGCGAATGCGATAACCTTCTTTGGCGAGACGTTCCTGTTCACCCATGCGTAGGCCGTATAACATCTGAAATTCAAAGGCATCCTGCGAAATTCCCCGATCCTTGGCGTATTGTTTGGTCCAGTTAATGATGTGATCGTCATGCGAAGCAACCGCGGTGTACACACCTTGATCGAGATGATTGCGAATCATCGTTTTGAATTGATGAATGACTTCAGAAGTATTTTGATAGGCGACTGATGCAGGTTCTTTGTAAGCACCTTTAACCAGCCGAAGCCGAATGCCTTCCCGAATCATATCGCGTGTATCTTCTTCGGTACGATGCAGATAGGCTTGCAATACTGTGCCCGTATTATGCAGTCCTTCCGAGTGCAGTCTTCGGACAATATCCAGCGTCGCTTGCGTAAATGGACTATCCTCCATATCAATTCGGACAAAAAGATCATGCAATTTGGCTTGTGCGGCAACAGTACGGATATTTCGATAACCCTCTTCCGGATCAAGTGCGAGGCCCATCTGGGTTGGTTTCAGCGAGACGTTGGAGTCTGTTTTCTCACGTGCAATGCCTTCTACCAGTCGTACGTACTCATCCCTGTATAATGCCGCTTCGCTCAGGCGGGTGATGCCTTCGCCCAAGTGATCAAGCGTAGCCATAATGCCTTTATTATTGAGTATGCGGATCTCTTCGAGAGCTTCTTCCAAGGTGTTTCCTGCGATAAACTTGCCAGCTAGCTTCTTACCATATCTAATGGACAGGTTCTCTACAGCTTTGTTGCCTGCCACGGTTAATAAGGTTTTGCGATATATTTCCGTTCCTACACTCATTTTTGTTCCTCCTTCAGCATTGTGCATCCTTAATTCAAGCAAGAAACGTGCCAGATTTGGCGATGGTCTACTATTTTTCATGAAAATTATCTATTTAAATTGAACTAAACATTTACACAAAACGGAGAGGACAGAAAGAACCTGAAGAAGCGGAGCGCTCGCCTTTATCCCCGGATTTTCCCTCTATAAAAAGGAATCAAAAAAATCTGGGGATAACAGCGATCGGAAGGTTATTCTGTCATCGGAGTGGCCCGTGTGAATTTTCAGTAGTTGAATTTAACGAGAAAAATATTTCAGTTTCAACCGGAGTTGGCACGGATTTTGCTACATATATTTGGTGATGAGTAACATGCATAATAATTCAGGCGAGCAGCCAGCGAATCCCACATCCTGAAGGAGGAATCATTGATGAATATCCCTTTTGTTAACGAACCATTCACACCCTTTGCAGTCCAGGCGAACCAGGAAGCATTTGAAGACGCACTTCGTCAGGTAGAAGCTGAACTTGGGCAGGAATACCCGATTATTATTGGTGGGCAAAAAATAACAAGCAGCCGCACGTTAACTTCCGTGAACCCCGCAGCCAAGAATCAAGTTGTTGGAACGATCCATCAGGCAGATCGGGAATTGGCCGAAAAGGCCATTCAGACAGCGGCGGAGACATTCCACACATGGAAACATACCGACCCGAATGAACGGGCTCGTTATCTATACAAAGCAGCTGCCATTATGCGCCGTCGCAAGCATGAGTTCTCTGCATGGATGGTCTATGAAGCCGGCAAGACTTGGCCAGAAGCCGATGCGGATACCGCGGAAGCCATTGATTTTATGGAATTCTATGCACGGGATATGCAGCGACTGAGTGAACCGCAGCCCCTTGTGCGGATTGCAGGGGAAGATAACGAACTGAGTTATATACCGCTGGGCGTGGGTATTGTTATTCCACCTTGGAACTTCCCGCTGGCAATTATGGCAGGTATGACCTCTGCTGCACTGGTATCCGGCAACACGGTGGTATTAAAGCCCGCCAGCACAACTCCGGTGATAGCCGCGAAGTTTATGGAGGTGCTCGCAGAAGTTGGCCTGCCGGATGGCGTGGTGAACTTTTTACCAGGACCAGGCAGTGAGGTGGGCGATTATCTTGTGGATCATGCGCTCACCCGATTTATCAGCTTCACCGGTTCCAGGGATGTAGGGCTGCGAATTAATGAACGTGCAGCACGTACAGCTCCAGGTCAGAAGTGGATCAAGCGGGTTATTGCAGAGATGGGCGGCAAGGATTCTATCGTAGTAGACAGTGACAGTGACCTGGAACTCGCGGCAGAGTCCATTACCGCTTCGGCATTTGGTTTCTCAGGACAGAAATGTTCGGCGTGTTCCCGTGCCATTATTCATAAGGATGTATATGATGAAGTATTGCAAAAAGTGATTGAACGGACACAGAAACTGACGATGGACAGTCCACTTGAAGTTGGCAGTCAGGTTGGGCCGGTTATCGATGACAAGGCATATGCAAAGATCACGGAATATATTGAAATCGGCAAGCGTGAGGGGCGTCTTGTGCACGGTGGCGGTACAGGGAACGTTGAAGGTTATTTCATTGAACCAACCATAATTGCAGATGTGGACCCAAAAGCACGGATTGCTCAGGATGAAATTTTTGGACCCGTGCTTGCATTCATCAAAGCTGAATCTTTCCAGGACGCATTGGATATCGCCAATAATACAGACTATGGCCTGACCGGCGCGGTGATCTCACGTAATCGTGATCATCTGGAGCAGGCAAGACGCGAGTACTTTGCGGGTAATCTGTATTTCAACCGGAAATGCACCGGAGCACTGGTGGGCACGCATCCATTTGGCGGATTTAACATGTCAGGCACGGATTCCAAGGCAGGTGGAAGAGACTATCTGCTGCTGTTTACACAGGCAAAGCTGGTATCGGAGAAATACTAAACAGCTGATCCATGATCCGACTAAAATCTGCTTACAATCGTTTAAATAGTATGCTATTATCCCTGCAACGGATAAGGAGGGAAACGGATGTTAGGTGTTCAGTTGGTACAGGAACAACGTATTCGGCTGTCCATCACGCCGGAGATGAAACAATCCTTTCATTTGCTAACCTTGTCTGGCCAGGATCTGACTCGTTACTTGCTGGATGCGGCGGAGGAGAATCCAGTACTTGAACTGGAAGAACAAGTTACGCCCCTCGCCCCGATTCCGCGGCGAATGGATCAGCGCAGGTATGATTCCTACGATCCGCTGCTTCAGGCCAAAGGTGCCGAACCTACACTGGAACAATTGCTGATTGCGCAAATTCGAGTGATGATAATTCCAGACGAATTGGAAAATATAGCAGTATATTTGGCAGGGTGCGTCAATGATGATGGTTATCTGACGGTTGAGCTGTCAGAGGTGCAAGCGGCGCTTGAGCTTCCGATGAGCAAGGTTGCAGTGGGACTCGAGCTTCTCCAATCGCTGGACCCTGCTGGTGTAGGGGCGCGAAATCTGCAGGAATGCCTGCTGCTCCAGATCAGGCGTGATCTATCGGCTGTTCTGTACGCTGAACGCATGGTGGAAGCGGGGGTGGAAGCACTGGTTCCTTTTCACCCAGGTAGAACAGGAAGTCGACTAGGTATGACTTCACGTGAAGCCCAGGCTGCCTATGACTATATTACACGTCTCGACCCCAAGCCTTGCCGATCTATCGGATATACGGAACGACCACATTACATTATTCCGGACGCCACTGTGGGGTTGCGTAACGGTGAGGTCCATTATAGTCTGCATGCAGCAGGTAACCCTCGTGTATCGATGAATGAAGCGTGCTTCCGCTGGATCAGGGAAGAGGCTCCTGACGCAATCTGGTCTACCCGCGTGGGAGAGGCGAGGGCTATTATTCGGAGTGTACAATTGCGGCGCAGGACTTTAGTGCGTGTGCTGGTGGCAGTGATGGAAGAGCAAAAGCACTTTTTGGTCAAAGGCCCATCCGCGCTAAAACCGCTTAATCTGGCTGTTATTGCAGAGAAGATTGGCATGCACGAATCAACGGTAAGTCGTGCGGTGAACGGTAAATACATTGAGACCCCACATGGTGTATATGAACTCAGGGCTTTTTTTGCCTCGGGAATCCGTACAACGTCAGGGGATAAAACATCAGCATCAGCGGTGAAACGCAGATTAAAAGAAATCATTCGCATGGAACAGGCTCAGCGTCCATACTCGGATAGTCATTTGGCTACACTGCTCGCCGAGGAGGGGATTGTCATCTCCCGTAGAACGGTTGCCAAGTACAGGGAGGAACTTCAGATTCTGCCTTCCCTTGAGCGTAAACGGTGGGCTTAACGGAGTAGCAGGCGTTTATCATCTCCTAATGCAAGAACCCCCGCAAACCGGATGAACGGTCTGCGGGGGTTCTTTGGGATGTTATTTGTATTGCGTTTTCTGCATTCCCTGCATCGGATTTCCAGATTCTCTACAAGCGTTCCATATTACGCAGGAAGTGTTCTCCAGCAATACCTGGTGTAGTCATCTGTTCCGGATGAAGAATCTCTTCCAGTTCTTCCGGTGTCAGCAGTCCACGTTCCAAAATAATCTCTTGCAAGGAAAGTCCAGTCTTGAGTGCTTCCTTCACGATGGAAGCTGCCACATTATAACCTAAGTGCGGGTTCAACGCCGTAACCACACTGAAACTTTGCTTCATGATTAATTCGCAGCGTTCACGGTTAGCTTCCATCTCTTCAACTGCATAACGCGTGAAAACATCGATGCCGTTATTCATAATTTTCAGTGATTGCAGCAAGTTGAACGCAATAACTGGGCCCATGACATTCAGCTCGAATTGACCGGCTTCACACGCCATACAGATCGTATGATCATTCCCCATCACCTGGAAGGATACCTGGTTAATGACTTCCGCCATAACAGGGTTGACTTTGCCCGGCATAATGGACGAACCTGGCTGACGCGGTGGCAGGCGCAGTTCATTGAATCCTGCACGCGGACCTGAAGCCATCATGCGAATATCATTACAGATTTTGGAAAGGCTAACCGCACATACCTTCAGCGCCGCTGAAAGTTCCAGATAGGCATCCGTGTTCTGCGTTGCATCCACGAGATCCTCAGCTGTTTGTAGTGGAAGTCCGGTAACATCAGACAGGTGCTCTGTAACCTTGACGATATATTCGGGTTTGGCATTGAGCCCTGTACCCACCGCAGTTGCACCCATGTTAATGGTAAGCAAGCGGCGATTGGCGAATTCAAGACGCTCAATATCCCGTCCAATTACACGGGCATAAGCTCCGAATTCTTGTCCAAGGCGAATAGGCACGGCATCCTGAAGATGGGTACGGCCAACCTTGACCACATCGTTGAATTCCACTTCTTTTTTACGGAACGCATCCTGTAGTCTTTTCATGGTAGCGAGTAACGTCTCCGACAGTCGGTACGCCGCAATGCGCAGTGCTGTAGGTACCACATCATTGGTGGACTGGGACATGTTCACATGATTATTGGGATTGCAATGGAAGTAGTCTCCCTTACTTTTGGTTAACAGTTCCAGTCCGCGGTTGGCCAAAATTTCGTTCATATTCATATTCATGGAGGTGCCTGCACCGCCCTGAATGGAGTCTACAATAAAATGATCCAGATGATGACCTTTCATCATTTCTTCAGCCGCCATGACGATCACATCGCCAATCTTGCTCGGCAGCATCTTCAACTCCATGTTGGTAATCGCTGCTGCCTTCTTCACCGCAGCCAGAGCCGTGATCAGCTCCCGGTGTACCGGAACGCCGGTAATCGGGAAGTTTTCCACGGCCCGTACCGTCTGAATTCCGTAATAAGCATAAGCCGGGATTTCTTTTTCACCGATAAAATCTTTCTCCGTCCGTGTGGACATAGTAGACATCTCGTTCGCCTCCAGTGGCATCAATAAAAATAGTTCCGCTCCAGCGTTGCTGAAGCGCACTCAGTATATCATTTAAGCAAAATGGATGCCAATCTAAATCATTTGGCCTCTTGTGCCGATAATAAATAAAATTAGGGATAATAAATGGAATATTATTCAATTTTTAAGAAAGGGAGGGGTGACCAAGCTTGTCTTATACATTATGCGCTTTATGGTAGAGAAGTCATGCATAAATGACAAGTATGGGGGAAATAGAACGTTCTCAGTGATGTATATCACATGAAATTTGGTACTTGATTGGTAAAATAGGAAAAAAGGACTACGGGGTGTGCACATGAAATGGACTTTAGGAGCAAAGACTGTCGCAGGCTTGGTACTGATTTCGATTATTACCTACGGAACTAGCGGCTTTTTTATATTTTTTGTCAAAGACTGGATTACGTTAGATATTCCGAATTGGGTATACATATCGATTATCCTGATCATGGGAGTATGCTGGAACGGGATTCTGGGATGGTTTGCCTCACGCTGGCTGACTCGTCCAATCGTTCACCTGTCCCGGGCTGCACAGCAGGTTTCAGCGGGGGATCTGACAACCGAAATTCCGCAGCGACGCACGCAGGATGAACTTACCGTATTATATGATGCTTTTCGCGCAATGGTTTCTAACCTTCGAAGTATTGTAAATGATATTGCAGACAGTACAAGAACGACCTCTCAGAACGCACAGTCTCTGAGTGAAGCAATTACCCAGGCCGCCGAACAGATCGAGATGATGTCGAATGCAGTGGATCATATTGCGGTAGGCGTAGAAGAGCAGAAGGTCACTTCCCATCAATCTCTGATCACTGCGGATGAGATGCTGAACGATTTCCAGCGTATGCATAGCCAGTCCATGGACATGACAGAGATGTCCGGTCAGATGGAACGATCGGTGGATCATACAAAACAGACTTTCTCATCATTAATGAAAGGAATGGACGAGCTGGCTGAGTCGCACAATCGTTCTCGCGACATTATGCTGTTGCTGGAGAAGGAAGCCTCCGATATCGAGGTAATTACCCAGTCCGTCAAAAACATTGCTGAGGAAACAGGGTTACTTGCCCTGAATGCTTCCATTGAGGCTGCACGAGCTGGCGAAGAAGGTTCTGGTTTTGCAGTGGTGGCGCAGCAGATCCGCAAGCTGGCTGATGAGAGTAAGGAATCGGTACACCGTATTAATGAGCTGATTAGTCGTGTGCAGCAGCGAATCAGGGAGACAGCCCAACTGTCTCATGAGCAGCATGGTCTCGTGGTTGATGAATCGGAGCGGACCATCTCTGTGGATCAGACGTTGCATGAATTGACAGGCACGGTGGAAGTATTTATGAAGGGTGCGCATGATATCGGTTCCAAGATTGCAGAACAGACTGGTCGAGTGGAGCAAACGCACGGTCATGTGAAGAAGATCCAGGCGAAAGCCGGATCGTTCTCGGATGAGGCGAGACGAATTATGGATGCCGCACACGAAGAGACAGCCATCATGGAGGAGATTTCATCCTCGGCTGAAGAACTGAGACAATTAACCGATCGGTTATTGGACAAAACCAAAGCATTCCGAATGCAGCCTTAAGCTGTGTTCGGGATTTTTTTTGCTTTTGGAGAACAGTTTTGGCAAGAGAATTTGCTTATTCTGGTTAAAGCCGAACGTTCTTTCGTGAAAAAGGGAATTTGTAAAGATTATTTTATGAAAGATTAACAAATTCGCAACTTGCAGGCGATAAATGAAGATATAATAGGATTATCACAACAGATAAAGGAGCCCAGTATATTGAAAACTTGGACAGGTATCCTGCTGATGATTATTTTGGCGGTAGCTACGATTAGTACAACTTCGGCTGCCAGAACCATGAATGAATCGCAAAAACAGCTTAATATAGATGATCAATCCAGCCAGACCGCAGTGGTCGAGGCTTCCAATATAGATAAACTGCATGACACAGCGAAGGCAACACAGGAATCCATCCCCGTGAAAGAGGAATACGTTTCGGTAGCTCCAGAGAATGAGAACGTCAGATTATACCCTATGAAAGTTGAGGGTTCAGGATATATATATAACGGAATGATTTTGGAAGTGAACGGCAAAGCGCGAGAATTTAGGGATTGGCAGGGAGAAGGCGGGTCTTACAAACCTGAAGTGCACGAGCTGGATCTGAATGGAGACGGCGAGAAAGAGATCGTTGTTTTATACACGGAGGGTCATGGAACAGGCATTTATTTGGGACAAGTACGTATTATTAATCCGGTAACGCTGGAAGAGATGAAGATGCAATCTCTGGATGATATTACGAAACAGCATGTGAAGTCGAAAGTTACGGTTAGATCAGACCGCGTAGATATTGATGTCGCCGTTGATGGCGTTCAAGCAGAACCTTTACGGATCGAGGTAGATACGAGTGGCGGCGTATATAACGAAGAGTTGGGATTCGGTGGAGTAACCTATTACAGTGTAGAAGATGGCCAACTTGTCGTAACAGCAGCAGGATCTTACGGTGCGGCTTTATATGCGGGTGATCTGACATTCGCTTATGAGTATCAAGATGGCGAGTGGAAGGCCGTAGATTTGAAGTACAGCATGGAAGTGTATGAAGAAGAATATTATGAAACTTTCGATTGATATCATCCTGTTGATATCGTAGTGCAGCGGGAAGCAGGGCGAGGCTGAAAAAAAATGACACATACAGCCTCGTTTTGTGCTGCCCGGAAATAGGCACTGTGTACTAAAAACGTAGTAAACAATTGACATTATCACTTTAGTCGTTTAAATGTATAAAGGACAAATCATTTTAACATTCTGGAGGGATTTTGATGAAGAAAAAGGTTGTACTGGGTTTGATGGTAGGCACATTAACGCTTGGGATCGGAACAGGTGCACTTGCAGCAACAGGGTTGGAACAGATTAAAGCGTATTTGAATAGCAAAATTACGTTGAAACTGAATGGCGAGACCGTGACAGCGAAGGATGCTAACGGCAAGACCGTATTGCCGATCACGTATAACGGAACAACGTATTTGCCAGTTCGTGCGGTTGGAACACTGCTTGGAACTGAAATCAATTATGACGGTGCAACTTCTTCCGTCCTGATCGGTGGAACGAATGGATCTGCGCCCGTAACCAACGGAAAAGTAACGCTGAGTGCACTTGGAACATCCGTACTGGGTTCTACCGCTTGGCACACCAAAGATCCTAAGGATACCACATATAAAGGCAAGGATTACAAGGATGTTTATCTGCATAATGATCCTACGAAACAGGGGGATGATATCCAGATTAATACTGGTAAAAAGTATTCTTCTCTGCACTTGGAACTTGCCGCGCTGAAAGGAAATCAGGAGATTCATATCTATGATCAGGATCTCGCGACACTCAAAAAGTTCAATATCACTCCAGAAAGCGGTATGATGAGTCTAGATGTGGATGTTAAAGGTACAGACGCTGTCTATGTCGAGATTGTATCTGAAGATCCAGGTTCATCGCTGTTTGTGCCTCTTACCACATCTTACTTGGTTAAATAAAATAGACGTAATAAAAAAACGATTATCAACAATGATGTAGCTGGATCATGTCCATAACATACATTGTGATAATCGTTTTTATGTTTAACGAATGACGGTATCCAGCGGTTTGAGATTAGCTTCAATCTCGGCGCGGCGACCTTCAAGGAATGGAGGCAAGGCAAGTGATTCTCCCAGATGCTCCAATTCTTCGTCTGTATCAAATCCCGGACCATCGGTTGCAAGTTCGAACAGAATACCGTTTGCTTCACGGAAGTACAGGGAGCGGAAGTAGAAGCGATCTACAAAACCGGAGTTAGGGAATTGGAAGTTACGAACGCGTTCCACCCATTGTTTCAGTTCTTCTTCGTTATCCACACGGAACGCAACATGGTGTACGCTGCCACGTCCAGGACGCTCTTGGGCAAGGTCATTCCGTTCCTCAACATGTACCTCTGAGCCGCTGCCACCTTCACCGGATTCAAAAACGAGTACATCAGGTTGACCTGGAGTAAAGGCAGGGTAACTTCCTTTGGCTCTGAAACCAAGCAGTTCGGTAAGAACTGGAGCGGTAAGGGAAGCATCTTTTACCGTAAGATGGATGGGGCCAAGACCTACAATGCCATACTCAGCAGGCACAGGGCTCTGATCCCATGGTTTACCACCAGCTACACCTGTGTTGTTTTCATCCGAGACCAGAATCAGACGTTGTCCTTCAAAGTCTGTGAACGAGAGCGTGGCACGACCACCCCGTTCAACAATCTCTCCATGCGGGACTTCGAATTCGTCAAAGCGCTGCTGCCAGTAGGTAAGTGCCGCATCACTTGGAACGCGCAGTGACGTTCCGGATATGCTGTTCACCCCTTCACGAGTCTGTCCGGCCATCGGAATCTCAAAGAAGGTAAGTTCGGTACCCGGATTGCCTTTCTCATCGCCATAGAAGAGATGGTAGACGGACACGTCATCCTGGTTGACCGTTTTTTTAATCAGGCGCAGACCCATGATGTTGGTGTAGAAACGATAGTTCTGATCGGCATGTGCGGTTAGAGCGGATACGTGGTGAAGTCCTTTGATTTGCATAATATTTCCTCCTAGATGAAATGGGATAGTGTAAATGTTTAGTTGAACATTTGTTGAGTGCTGTATTTTTATCATTTCGGTTAAGAAAGTTACTAACTTTTTGTTTGTTTTGGTTCTGGATTTATCTTAACATAAAGATATTTAAATTACAATGCTTATGTAGATTCCAACTGGACAGCTCTTTCATTCAATGGCAAAATGAAAAAGTTAACATGAAAGAGAGATAATGTTGGTGAGATCCTTGCAAAGGAGAGAAGAGATGCATGGCGTACCCACCATGGCTGGACCCTTATGATGCAGAGCCGTTTATCCTGTTCTCCAGTTCACATATCGTTTCCATTAGCGTAATTACAGCATGGATTGTAATGATGTTTTTGCTTCGACACCATCTTCGATCATGGTCAGAGAGGGCACGCCGTATTCTGCGGATTGTACTGGCCTGTATCATGTTCACCTGTGAAATCGTGCTGCAACTCTGGTATGTGTACGGAGACATATGGAGCCTGCAGACGTCACTGCCACTCGAATTATGCAGTCTGTCTCTGCTGTTATCGGCGTTGTTACTACTGACACGCAGTCGACTGTTACATGCTGCACTGCTGTTTGCAGGCATTGCTGGAGCCCTTATGGCGATCCTTACTCCTAATCTGGGTTATGGTTATGCACATTTTCGCTTCATTCAATTTTTCGTCGCTCATGCCTGCATCATTCTGGCTTTACTCTACATGACCTGGGTGGAACAGCTGCGACCTAGCTGGAGATCTGTAGCAGGTTCAATGATATTTGTGAATGTGGCAGCATTAATCGTATACGTTGTAGATGTCATGCTGGAAGCGAATTACATGTTTTTGAGATACAAGCCGAGTACACCTTCGGTGCTGGATATGCTAGGTCCGTACCCCATGTACATCCTTGGGGAAGAGATCCTGGCGCTGGTTTTGTTTTCGCTGATGTATGTTCTGCTTTTTGCCATTCCAGATTGGTTGAAGCATCGTGTGAAAAAAGGTAAAAGCAATGCAGTTTAGCGGTAATCCTTGCATGCGTCCGCCCGTATTATAATTCTCAGCATTTTGCATAATTCGAATCCTACCGCTCACGGGATTTATGCGAAATGCTCTTCACTATATATAAAACATCCCGCAGTAATCTGACCGGATCAGATTGCTTGCGGGATGTTTGGGCGTTGTCCCTGAATAGGGCCAACTTATATTTTTATCCACGGAGCAGAGATTCCGCACCATCCACATAGATTCGTGTACCTGTAACATGGGAGGCTTCATCGGAAGCGAGGAACAGAACGAGGTTAGCCACTTGCTTCGACGTTCCAGGTTCGCCCTTGAGCGGATGTTCATGACCCTCAGGGAATTCAACAGGAATCTGTACTTCTTTCAGATCATCCGACGGGTAGGTGTTATCATCAATGTTGGTATCGATAGCTCCCGGGCAGACGGCGTTGACGCGAATCTTATAACGAGCCAGCTCCAGTGCAGCCATCTTGGTAAAAGCAGTTTGTCCCGCTTTGCTGGAAGCGTATGCAGAGAAACCGATCCCTGAGAAGACCCGGTTACCGTTGATGGAACTGGTAATAATGATGCTGCCGCCATGTTCTTTCAGATGGGGAATCGCATATTTGACGGTTGCGAAGGTTCCGCGCATATTGATCTCCATCGTCTGGTCCCAGTCCTCAATTTCCATCGTTTCGATTGGGGCCATCGTTCCGTTAATGCCGGCATTCGCAAATATGATATCCAGTTTACCCGCTTCAGCAGCGGCCTGATTGATCGCCTTCTGCACATTGTCCGGTTTGGAGATATCACATTCGATCACATACGCTTCTCCGCCAGCTTTTTCAATCGTCTGCTTGGTTTCCTCCGCATTTTCGGGTGTGCGATCCAGCATGTATACTTTGGCTCCATGCTCGGCGAAACGAATAGCGGTAGCCTGACCAATACCCGATCCACCTCCGGTTACAATCGCGACTTTGCCTTCCAAACGTTGTTCAGTCATCTCTGATCCCTCCATGGATTAGAATATCGTTGTATGCTCTACTTCTAACATACCCGGCTCAAGACTGGTGAATCATATGTATCTATATCAAAAAGAACAGGACCGCGATGCGGCCCTGTTCTGTGAGCAGATCATCTTCATGATGTCTGCTGTAATATTATTTGGCATGTGTGATATGAGACACCTTTAGGTCATGCCTTGATTTACTTATGTTTCTTCCAGTCCATAGCGCTGTTATTAAGCAAATATTCGAAGTCGTTATCCCGGCGCTTCTGCTCCGCTTGGCGAGCTTCTTCTGCTTGCTGACGTTCCTGCTCTTTAAGTGCTGCCTCGGCAGCCTTTGCCTCATCCGCCTGAGCTTTCAGCTTCTCCAGCACATCACTGCTTAGTAGATCCTTCAGTGTCGTGGGTTTATCCTGTGCTGCTGCTTTGGGAGCAGGGGGACGTTTTTTGGATTTTGCCATAGGAAAATCTCCTTTCCAAACATGAATCAGGTTCCATTTATGGTACAGTAGTCATAGTATATCAGGTTCCCGTAAAGCATTCCATGAATCTGCGGAACAAAAGCAGGAAAACGAGGGTTGCGTGACGAATGAAAACGGGTATAAAATCATATACTATTACCGATACTGCGACTATTCCCTGGAGAAAGGAGTCGTTGTTCGTGGAAGTAAACCGTGGTTTACTGAAAGGGCTTGCATGGGGCGTTGCCTTTAGCTGCCCGTTATGGATTGCGATTATCGGCTGGTTACGTTTGATGGGATGGATGTATTGAGGATGATGCCGGAAGAGGTCATTTTATATAAAGTCATATATGTAACCGCTATCATTAAAATCAATAAATAAAGCTCGGCCTTGCGACATTCGCACAGGACAGAGCTTTTGTTTGGTTAGAGTTCATTAACAAGTCATAACCATGGATTATGATCCATTTGGCAAGGAAGTTCATTAAGGCATTTTTACCGGCTCTGGATACTCCAGACCATGGGTATCTACCGTAACTTTTTTCATGACCTGATCGGTATCGGGTTTGTCCTTGATTTTGCTTATTTTCTGAGCTGCAATCCCATCAACAACTTCCATACCTTCGGTCACTTTACCAAAAGTAGCATATGAATTATCCAGATAATCAGCATCAGCTAACATGATGAAGAATTGGGAACCAGCTGAATCAAGATTATCCGGTTTACGTGCCATCGAAATGATTCCCCGAGTATGATTCAGGTGATTTTTGTGGCCATTGGATGTAAATTCCCCTTTGATCGTATAACCTGGGCCGCCTGAACCGTTGCCATCGGGATCACCACCTTGAATCATGAAGCCCGGAATGACCCGGTGAAAGATCAGGCCGTCATAGAACCCTTTATTCGCAAGGGAGATGAAATTATACACCGTGTTGGGCGCAATCTCCGGATAGAGTTCAATAACGATCTTTTGACCATCCTGCATCTCAATGGTAGCCACCGGGTTTGGACCTTCAGGTGCGGCCGGGACCGGCGCTTGCTCGGCACTGGTTGCAGGGCGTCCGCAACCACTAATGACGATAAGCAGCATCGCAAGAACGAGCGATACTGCGGTTGTTTTTTTCCACCGTAAAGACATGAAAACGTTCCTCCTTGCATCTCTGCATTATATATTTTCTCCAAGTCATAATTGGATATTTACCCAACTATCATACCGTTTTTGTGGACAGGATGGCAATGTAATCATGCAGTCGTCATCTCTCTTTGATACATATTCAGATAGGATGGATATAAGCCACATGTTTATAACACGTCAATCCCAGTCTGATCTTGGAAGCTTGGAGGTCACTTAACGCGCTTGGAAATGGGGTGATCCTCATTCATTTCCAGCAGGTCCCATAAATTTCCGTATAAATCTTTAAATACAGCTACTGTTCCATAAGATTGTTCTTGCGGGGCTCTAACAAATTCGATTCCCCTAGTGACCATCTCATTATAATCTCTCCAAAAGTCATCGGTGTTTAGAAACAGAAATACCCGACCACCAGTTTGGTTACCAACAAATGGCTCTTGTTCAGGTTTAGATGCTCTGGCAAGTAAGACTGTAGTACCGACAGAGCCAGGGGGAGAAACCACTACCCACCGCTTATCTTGTTCCGGTTGATATATATCTTCAACTAATGTGAAGTTCAACTTTTTTGTGTAAAATTCTATTGCTTCATCGTAATCTTTTACAACCAAAGCAATATGCACAATAGACTGAATCATATACTCATTCTCCTCCAATCCCAGTAATAACTTTTGTAATATGTATTTTTATATAATAGCGGAAGGGAACTATTTTTACTATACTGCGGATTAGTGTACAAAAGCAGCCGATGACGTGGGTCAAGTGATTCAAGCTATTAAACTTAAAGAAACCCCTTTTTAAGAGGTTTCTTTAAGTCTGGAATTTATTATCCGAGTGATCATTGATCATCCGAAGAGGGCTTGCGAGAAGCCTTCTCTTTGGGAATGGCATGCTCGACCGCATCACGTTGATCCTCATCCTCAAGTGCTTCGGGGAAGGAGTCCTCAGTGAACAGTCCGAAGTCCGGGTCAATATCTCGTTCGGTCACGAGATTATCCGGTTCATTCACATGTTTTTGGCGATCTTCCTTCATCGTGTATGCACCTCCTCATTCAGGATGTCATAACAGCTGTTAATGTCGTGGGGGAATGTCATTCTCCGGTTTGGCATCCGCACCAGCACCATTAAGCAGATCGGTACCATGCAGCGCATCCGGATCGGGTGCAGCAGGATCAACCGGACTGTTCGGTTGCAGAAGATCTGCATCCGGTACAGATTCCAGCGGTGTCTCAGCCAAACGTGAATCCAATACCGGCTCGTCCACAGCGGTTGCGGCTACGGGTGCCAGATCCGTATTTTCCGTTACAATCCGTCTGCCGGAAACTTCATCAAAGGTATCCATATCGCCTTCCGGGACTTCCGTCTCTGGCGGAATATCGCGGGACCTCTGATAACGGTCATAATAGCGGTCGCTCTCTTCGTTACTAATTGATTTGTCAGACATGAGTAACACTTCCTTTCATTGTCGGTTGTCCAAAGCTTCTTACCCCGTAGTTACCCAAAGCACTAGTGTTGTAATCTTGCACAGGTTATTATCTCCGGGTGTTCGCTACGATATGAATGCCTTAGAATTTGGGGAATACATATTTAACCAAGAAGTATAAGAATCCGAAAAAGATAATGATATATGCTGCATATTTAATAAATGTGGAAGCAACCATACTTGAATCCGATTTATGCTGAACATCCTTATGTTCCACCTCAACCGTACGATGTGGCTCATTCATTGTAATCATCTCCTTAGCGTGTTTGTTTGCTTTGAGAAACTATTACACCCGGAGCAAAGGATTGAATCGCAGCCATCGTTTTTACAGCTTTTCCTGTTTTGCCTATGTTATGATGAAGCATGAATATGTAAGGGAGGGATTTCATGTGGACTGGTTCACACTGGGCAATATGATCACACGCATCCGTATCGGGCAAAAGGCGTCCACACCCGGGTTCTCCCGTACCGTCATCCGTCGTCCGGATGGTTTGTTTTGGGTAGGCGGTATATGGTCCGGGCAAGTTGTCCAGTTGCGGGATTTCCTTTTTTCCGACATATGGACCATCTATGATGATGAGGAGACAGATCAGTGGCTTGAATTTCGCAGTCAAGTTGAACAGAAAGAACGGGAAATGATAGTGAACCAGTTCGAAGAATTGCGTGATTAATCGGATAACTTTAACAATAAACTGGAAATAAGACTATAAATCGACTTAAATGTGAAATTTCATTTTATCTCAAGAAGGTGACGTGACAAACGGTGGCGAATGATAAATGAGAGAATCTAAGATAGGGAAAATTAGAACTTTGAGGTGCTGTGAATGAAAAATGTGCCCAAAGCTATCGTCATCTTATGGATGAGTGTATTGATTATTCTAGGCATGCCACATGGGATAGTCTTTGCAACTACAGGAGTGGTTCAGCAACCTGTATCCATTACAGGATGGGAAGTACAATGGGGGAACGTTGACGATCAAGGATTCATCAGTGAGGTTAAGGGAGCAGACGAGATATGGGAAAAGCAGGGCAGCGATAAGTTCGAGTATAGCAATACGGATCGATCGAATTCCTTATGGACGCGCCTGACCATCCCTGAATTGAGTGAGGAAAGTTTAGCCATTCGATTTGAGAACATTAAAGGCAATCATATTGTTATCTATTTGGAAGACCGCAAGGTCTACGAGAACTACCATTACAATTATGATAATAATGCTGTGTTGCTGCCCTTATCCAGCGAAAATTCTGGTGACACGCTCTATGTATGGTCGCAAAATGAGAAAGGCCGTTTGGGGATACAAGGTACTGTTCAGGTTGGACCTTATGCCGCGTTACAGGAGAAATATATTCATAACGGACTTATTGATGTAATTTTGGGCGCGACCTTTGTTTTCACAGCGATTACGATGCTGAGTTGTACGTTCTTCCTTGGTAAATTCCATAAGGGATTATGGATCTCGCTATGCATCGTGATGGGTTCCATCGGCACGATGATCATCACGTACTCGAAATTTTTGTATACGTTCTATCAGGTATATGGTGACCTGTATTCCGTAGTCTTTGATCTGGCGATGCTGCTGGGTATGCCAGCGCTATGTTATTTTTTTGAACAGATTATCGGAACAGGACTGCATGGAATCTTCACCAAACTGCGAAAAATAATATTCATATATTCAGTTATCGCTGTGTTCTCTCTATTTATCTATGTTACTTCAGGTGGGCAATGGGAGATCCTCTACAATCTGCTCGTACAGCGTGTGGTTGGCATTGTGCTGGTCATTCTGCTGACAATCCTGTTGGTTGGTACCATTGCTAAAGCGCTGCAACGAAATCGGGAAGCTATGCTGCTTGCGACAGGATTCGGTACATTTGCCTTGATCAGTGTGGCTGAACTGTTGTGGTATTATCAGCGGAGTGGGACATATCATCTGTTATGGTGGAAATGGTCCATGGTTGCATTTGTGATCTCGTTGATTGCCATTCTCGGAAGTCGTTTTGCCGAAAAACACACCAAAGTTCTAGAGTATTCCAAGGAACTGGAGCTGTTCAACAATGAGTTGCAGCGATCCGAAAAGATGGAGATTATTAGCGAATTGGCTGCTTCCGTTGCCCATGAAGTACGTAATCCACTTCAGGTGACAAGAGGGTTCCTGCAACTTATGACGGAACAGGAAGACAACAAAAACAAGGGGTATGTGCGAATTGCACTGGAAGAACTTGATCGGGCTTCGGGCATCATAACGGACTTTCTTACCTTTGCCAAACCTGAGTTTGACCATATTATCGCGCTCAATATCTCGGATGAGTTCAATCATATTGAAGGCATTCTTGTACCGATGGCTAATCTGGAAGGTGGTAAAATCACCACTGACATTCCGCCAGATCTATATATTCGGGGCAATTCCTCGAAGTTCAAGCAGGCTTTTATCAATATTATCAAGAACAGTATTGAAGCTCTGCAGGGACAAGGCCAGATTGATATCTGGGCGTACAAGCAGGATGGAATGATTAAGGTGCATGTCAGGGATAACGGAGAAGGAATGGATGAGGAAGCACTCTCCCGGTTGGGCGAGCCTTATTTCTCCAATAAAATCAAAGGCACGGGCCTCGGCATGATGGTGACATTCCGAATTGTTGAAGCGATGCAGGGACAGATCAGCTTTACAAGCACCAAAGGGGTAGGAACAGAAGCGGTTGTATCTTTTGCCGAGTTCGTCGATTGACGAACTCACAGAAGGATACAGCGGCTTTTTTTGTTCCTACCTCTGATTTTCTTACTTTACCAATTTAACTCATCCGAATTAACTTCGCCAAGGTCCGCAATTCACATCATAATTTACTTTGGAAGGATTGGGAGGTATGACAAGCACATAGTCATTCTGCTGCTCCTCAACGGTACGTACCTTAATGTGCTCCGGGATTATGATACCGAAAGCTTCACGAAGCGCCTGCTTTGGATTGGAGTGCAATTGTTGTCTGAAGTGCTCGTCAGTCCAAGCCTTTTCAATAATATCCTCATGCAACGTTTTCTCTGATACCATCATCATCAACATTCCCTTCATATTTAAAATTAAACTGAATCAGCTTAGTCCTTGTGCTCAGAATCCCAACTGTTGCTCGCTAATCCAGTGATGAAACCCGCCTTGGAGGAGCCGTTTCTTCCGTTGTGTAATGTCCTGAACAGCTTGTACTAAAGTGCTGCATAAATAAGAATTAAACACCTCAAGATGCGATATTCCTAAGTTAGACGATGTTAGTGTACGATTATAGTGATAAGCAATGTCTACGTAAGAGTTCATGAGTTGTGTATTGTATACATTATCATGTATACGTTCGCTTAAAGGATGAACTGGATAGTTGTGATTCAGTGCTGCGGATACGTGGGAGAGGTAGCTGTTGTAGTTTCCATGCACAGCATCTTGTTGCGTGTCTGTGAAGTCATCGGTCATCTGGAGTGTCATGAGCGTGATATTGATGGCAGAACACACCGGGATGATCCGGTCGGACTGATTCAGCAGAAGGAGTGCTCCAGTAGCTCCAATGAGCAGAGGGGCAGCCTTTTGCGCAATCAACAAGGGATTCTGTTGGAAATAATCAATGGAATGCTCACCCGTAACACTTACGGCCCAATCCACGACATATTGTCTGAAATAGACCCAGAACGTGGAAGAAGGATCGAATAATACCGAGTAAGATTGAAGTGCATCCATGTAGTATAGATTACCCAGGGATAACTTCAATGTGGCATTCTCCGGTTGTTCATCCATCACGTCGTCCTGATTCAGAAAATATAACATGTGAATGAGACAGGCTGTACTTAATTGGTGTGCTTTCTCTGGGGGTAGTTTATCTGAGTGTTGCATCCAGAGTGGAATGATATACCCGATATAACTGTGCCCCGGATCTCGTAACAGGGGATTGACCGAATGAAGTTGCTCCAATGCATGTCCTGACATGGGCTCGGGATATTCTCGTACGAGTTGTTCCGCTGAAGCAAACACGACCTCCAGATCGGAGCTAAACGGATCTAACCAATCTCTCCGCATCGTTACATCTCGTCCTTCCTGCGATAAGGTGATTCAGGACTGTTCAACTGATATAGATCATGAAGTTACATTCAGTATAGCGGAAATAAACTGAAAAAAATAGGATTTTTTGTGATCAATTGTGAGAAAAATGATGACTTTTTGTATTTTATGGCATAAAAAAGTGGATTTTAGGCTCAAACTAGGAAGGCACAGGATTTCGACATCGGAAAGGCGGCAGAAAAATGAATTTGAAATGGAAGACATGGATGGCAGCCGGATTGGCAGCCGTAGTCATAACAGCAGCAACAGGACATGTGGCATTCGCTGATTCAACGGTTCGGGCTGAGGAACATGACGATGCGTCAAAAGCTTCTTCCTCCGGCAAATCAGCGAAGCCATGCATGCAGGCAGGACACGGTCTGTTCATGATTGGTGAAACAGCAGATTTGCTTGGGATTGGACTTCGGGATCTGAAAGAACAGATGGAACTTGGCAAGACGTTGTCCCAGATTGCCAAAGAGCGTAAGGGACTAAGTGAGGAGCAGTTATTGCAGAAGTTGAAGCCTACACTTGCGCAGCGTCTGGATCAAGCTGTAGAAGAAGGCTGTCTCACTAAGGAACAAGCTGCGGCCACGAAGGCGGACATGGATACCAAGTTGAAAAAGGTCATTAATACCCCGCTGCGTGACTTGCGGCGTGAATTTGCCCACCATGGCAAACGTTCCATGGTAGATAAGGGGGAAATTGCCCGGTTTATTGGAGTCACCCCGGCTCAACTGCACGAGCAGCTTCAGGGAGGGAAATCCCTGGCTGAGATTGCTCAGGCAAAAGGCATTAGCGAAACGCAGCTGGTGGACAAGCTGAAGGAACAATTAACGGGTGATCTGAAGAGATTTGTGAATCAGAAGGGCAACGTGCATCCAGCCCCGGGTCCCCAGGAACCTGTTCCTGGACGATCCACTTCGAGCGAAGTAAAATAAAGAAGAGCGTCTCCGTGAGGGGACGCTCTTCTTTATTTTACAATGGCTCACTCGTTCCCGGACTGCGAGTGTGGCCGGGTGACGGAGTTCGCTCAGGTGAATTTCTTTTGTCCACAGCAGCTGATGGAGGGGAGGTTGCACGTGGTTTGCGCATTAACCCTACGGTGAAGCGGGAGCCAGGAAGCTTGGATAATGCCCAACTGATTGCAAGAGCACTACCAACAGTTACAAAGAACGATAGCAACGTTACAGGCAGATGCCATCCACTGAGTTGAAGCGGTCTGGTTACGTAAGCGATCGCGTAGATCACCAGTGCATGAACCAGATATCCACCAAATGAATAGCGGCCAATCCAGGATAATAGGCGCTGAAACCATATGTTTTTGCTCCGCATCAGTACAAGGAAACCATACATCATAAACATCTGAGCCATAATGATCAGGAATGTGGTTGGTTTCAGATAGGTGGAGATATTCAGATTCACAACATCCCCGGACCCACGCAGCACATCGTAACCAAGCCATATATACATCCCTACAAACAGACAGATCGTCCATGGCAGTACCTTCGTGGTCCAACTCCTCCAATTGTCCACTGACCAGGCACATACAGCACCCAGTAAAAAGTAGAACCAGTACATCACCCATGAATAGGAGCGATATTGCAGCAACGTTGACCAAGGCTCAGACATGGATTCTGTCCAGCCCCCCATATTATAGTAGGACCATTTCATAAGCAGGGCATATAGTGCTGCTGCAAAGAGAATTAGCCCGGTAATGACTTGCATGGGCGTGAAACGTGAGGCGTTCTGGATACGTCTCTGAATGGCTTTCGCTCCCGCCAAAAACAGGGGGAACAGAATATAGAACTGAAACACCATAATGACAAACCAGAGATGATATCCTGTCTGCGGGACAAACAGTTCACGAATCAGATTGCGAAAATCCGGTATGCCTGCAAGCCAGAACGCGGGGGTGAAGATACGGACAGAAAGCCAATAGATCAGTGTCCATACGACAAACGGCATATAGATATCGCCAAATCGCTTTCGAATAAAGCGAGGATAGTCCGGTTTGGTGTTCCGGTGATGGTAAAACAGCATTACACCCGATAGAAATACAAATGTTGGCGTACCAAATCGGGTCAGATGATAAATCATGGTCAGCATAATGGAATCTGGTTTTTCAATATCGGCGCGATAGATATACTCAGCGATATTATGCTGCATGACAATCGCCAGAAAGGCAATGCCCCGCAGCTGGGTCCATTCCGCTATTCGCGGTTTTTTCACATTGTAATCCTCCCTCCAGGAACCGGAGTTCATCATATAAGGGTACCCGTTAAACATTAAGACTGCATTAAATGGAGGAAACAGGTACTAAAAAAGACGGCTTGGGCCGTCTTCTCTGTTGATATATCTCATACTTGATTTAGTTCCGTTATTCTGATGATGGGGTCTCTGAGGACGCGGCATCTTCTTCAAACAGTTTCTGAATGTAGGACTGGAGTTTGATTACATCGACACCCAGCACCTGAGCTGAGCCGACCAGTTCATTGGTGAGCAGCTTGTTCGGTGGAATCTGCTGCTGATCTATATCATTAACATGGATATCGAAGCCAAGTGATGCGAGTTTTAACATCTGGGTTGGACTAAGGTCTGTCTCAATATAGGGAGCGATCGCTTCTAGGATATCCGGGATTTTGAAGAGCGACGTGGTGCTCTGCATTTTCTTGGCTAACTCGGTCATGAAGATCCGCTGCCGTTCGGTACGAGTGAAATCCGAGGTGGCATCATGCCGGAACCGAACATATTGAAGGGCGGTCTTGCCGTCCATATGCTGCAATCCTTTTTTTAAGTCAATGTCGTACATATGTTTATCTGCTTTACTGGTGTAATACATGTCTTTCTCCACATCGATCTCAATACCGCCTACAGCATCAACGAGTGCCATGAAACCTGTAAAGTCTGTGTAGACATAATGCTGAATGGGAATACCGAGCAGATCACTTACGGTTTGTTTGGTCAGCTCCGCACCCCCGTAGGAAAATGCAGCATTAAGTCTGCTTTTGCCATGCCCCGGAATGGCTACATAGGTGTCTCGCAGTACGGAGAATAGATGGGCTTTTTTGGTGACTGGATCAATGGAAGCGACCATGACCGAATCTGAGCGTCCTGCATCATCACCTCTAGAGTCTCCACCAAGGAGCAGAATGTTCACCCGTTCCTGGCCTTCCCATCTGGGAATCGTTGTCGTTGGGGTGTCTGAATCGTTATCTGTGCCTGAAGAGGACGAGTTGGATGAAGTCCCGGAAGCGGTTGAGATGCTATTGGCAAAATGAACAATCGAATATCCGTAATATACAACGACACCTGTAATCGCAAGTGCCAGGGTCAGGGCTGTACCCCATAACCATTTTTTAAGCATAATCTTCACCTTTCTATGATTGAACTGATATGTAACCCAAACTAGTTTAACAAAAAGAAAGCAAAATGTCCTCTTTGATTTCGTAAATTCGGTCAATGTGAGGATTGTTTGACAAATAGTTAGGTGTATATTTGTTGTGTAAAAAATATACCAAGTCGATTCCCGACTTCTTCATTAACATACACCGAAGTGTTTTTCGTTAGCGATTGAAAGAAATGTGTGGCGAAGTTGCCGTAGTTTCGTTTAACTCAAGAAGTCTCTAATCTCTGGTTCTTCCAAAGATGGGAGATTCTTTTGCGTAATGTTCGAAGTTACATGAAATTTATAGAAATTGAATTCTAACATCTACAATTCATGACTACAGGTGACGATATACTATAAATATGTATTATTTGAGGAGTTGGACACATGGAAGGCACGCGGGGAAACATGTTGGGGAAATTGAAGTTAACGATTCGAGGCAAGTTACTGACCGGTTTTCTGGCAGTCGTGATTCTGATGATTTTTGTAAGTGCCTATTCGTTAGTCCAGATTCATAGTATGTCTGGCAAGGCGAGTGAAGTGGATCAGACCTGGATGCCGAGTGTAAGCCTGCTGGGTAAGATGAATGGTGATATCTCCGATGTAGAGCGATTGGCGCTTGCAATCATCGTGGAACAGAACGAAGATGAAACAACAAAGATGAATGAAGCGTTGCAACTACTCCTCACAAAGATGGAGGATGAGCGCAAGCAGTTGCAAACGTACATTGCAGGCAATGAAGCAGCGCTTAAGCTTTATAATGAGGATTTCAGTACAAACTATGATGCCTATCTGACTAAAATGCCTGCATTCATCAAATTGGGGCTGGACAATGATTATGATGGAGCAAGCAGACTTCATACTGAGGCTTATCCGATGTGGTATATGGCAAACGACGCACTTGTTAAGTTAATTGACTTGGGTAATGAAGGTTCGGAAGCGGCTACGAATGATTCTGTTGTATTGGCGGAGAATACATTTAATGTGATTTTGGCAGTGACGATATTTGCCTTCCTGGTTGCGATATTCATTGCATTCTTCATTGCAAGTATCATCTCGCGTCCAATCAAAAAGATGAATGAAGCAGCCTTGGCCATTGCCAACGGCGATCTGACGGGTGAGACGATTGTACTTAAGAACAAGGATGAATTGGGAACACTGGCAACTTCCTTCAATACCATGAGTGGTAATTTGCGCTCGATGATTGAATCGGTATCAGTAACCTCTGAGCAGGTAGCGGCTTCATCCGAGGAGCTTCTTGCAAGTGCGGAGCAGAATACTCAAGCCTCGGAACAGATTTCCGAAACGGTTGAGGAATTGGCTGTAGGTACGTCTGATCAAGTTGATATTGTGAAGCGCTCTTCACAGGCGATGAATGAGATGGCTCTCGGATCAGAGCAGATTGCTGAGCTTGCTCAGAGTGTATCCGTATCTGCTGTAGATGCGGCGAATCAATCTTCCGAAGGAAATATGATTATTCAGCAAGCGGTTGAACAGATGGGTTCTGTTCGAAATTCCATTGCTTCGCTTACTGAATTGGTTACAGGGCTGGGGGAACGTTCAGCAGAGATTGGAACCATTACCGAGGTAATCAACAACATTGCCCGGCAGACCAATCTGCTTGCACTGAATGCAGCTATTGAAGCCGCACGGGCAGGAGAGCATGGACGTGGTTTCGCCGTAGTTGCGGGAGAAGTGCGTAAGTTGGCTGAGGAATCGTCCACATCTGCGCAAAGAATTACGGATCTCGTTCAATTGATTCAGAAAGATACAGATCATGCTGTTCAGGCAGTCAAAGTGAACAGCAGTGAGACAGAAGCAGGAATCGAGATGGTTACTGCTGCAGGACAAGCGTTCGAGCAGATCTCGGATGCGGTCAACAAAGTGGCGGGTGAAATCCAGGAAGTATCTGCAGGTTCAGAAGAAATGTCGGCGAGTACAACTGAGGTTGTAGGATATGTAAGTCAAATCTCCAACATTGCTGGAGAGGCAGCGGGCGGGGTTCATAATGTATCTGCCGCAACTCAGCAGCAGTTGGCTTCGATGGAAGAGATTGCATCATCCGCAGGTTCATTATCCAAAATGGCCGAAGAACTGCAGGAGCAAATTAACAAGTTCAAAGTGTAACCAATGAGATGTTCTGATACCTAAGGTGTACAGAAACATACAGACGAGATGGTCAGAATGCCATTTGATCTGTGGTTTTGAAAGCAAGGGCGAGAAGTTGTTTCTCTAACGCGCATATGCGTCAGAGAAGCAGCTTTTTTTGTCGCTTGACGCAGAGGAGGTCACAACAATGTTATTTTAGAAGTCACCAATGCTTATATAGCAAGTTAAACAAACGACTATAATGGTAATTAATGGTGGAAATTGCACTGAAATACACCATGGGGAGGAGCGATATAAACTCGCAGTCCAGAGTAATGCATACGGAACATTCATGAAGAGGAGATGAATAGTTGAACATGAAGGGGAGCTGGTGGAAACGAGTCGCCATGATTGCGTTATCGGCAGGACTACTGGCAGGGAGTTTATCGATGGGCACAGGAATTCGTAAGGCGGATGCGGCCGCCGGAAATCAGAACTATGCTGAAGCACTGCAAAAGGCCATTTACTTCTATGAAGCCCAGCGTTCGGGCCCATTGCCAGCGAGTAATCGGGTCGAATGGCGTGGTAATTCGGGTATGCAGGATGGGGCTGATGTAGGCGTTGATCTGACCGGAGGGTGGTATGATGCCGGAGATCATGTGAAGTTTGGTTTTCCGATGGCTGCTTCCGCTACGATGCTCGCCTGGTCTGTCGTGGAATACAGCGACGGATATGAACAGGCCGGACAACTGGAGGAGATCAAGGATAATATCCGATGGGCGACCGACTATTTTATGAAAGCGCATACGAAACCAAATGAATTATGGGGACAAGTCGGAGCCGGCAATACCGACCATGCCTGGTGGGGACCCGCAGAAGTCATGCAGATGAACCGTCCGTCGTTCAAGATTGATGCTTCATGCCCGGGCAGCGATCTGGCGGCAGAAACGGCTGCAGCGCTGGCAGCGTCATCGATTGTATTTGCAGATGATGATCCTGTGTATTCAACGAAGTTGCTTCAACATGCGAAGGAACTGTATCACTTTGCAGATACGTATCGTGGGGAATACACCGATTGTATCACTGATGCCGCAGCATTCTATAACTCGTGGACAGGATACGAAGACGAGCTGGCATGGGGCGGAGCATGGCTGTATTTAGCCACTAATGACAGCGCTTACTTGTCCAAAGCCATTGCAGCTACGGACCGGTGGTCTTCTAGCGGTGGCTCAGCCAATTGGCCGTATACCTGGACACAAGGTTGGGACAGTAAACATTATGGTGCCCAGATCCTGCTTGCCCGGATTACGTCCAGTTTGAACATGCCGGAGGCGACGAGATTTATTCAGTCGACAGAACGTAATCTGGATTATTGGACGGTTGGAGTCAATGGGACACGAGTCAAGTATACCCCAGGAGGTCTGGCATGGCTGGATCAGTGGGGATCGCTCCGATATGCAGCGAATGCATCCTTTATTTCTTTTGTATACTCCGACTGGGTCAGTGATCCTGTGAAAAAATCAAGATATCAGGATTTCGCTGTCTCGCAAATGAACTATATTCTGGGCGATAATCCACGTCAGAGCAGTTATGTGGTCGGATATGGACAAAATGCACCTCAACATCCGCATCATCGGACCGCTCACGGTTCATGGGTGAACAACGAAAATATCCCGGCAAACCACCGCCATATTCTGTATGGTGCGATGGTTGGTGGCCCGGATGCATCAGATGGGTATACCGATGATATTGGGGATTACGTGAGTAATGAGGTCGCAACCGATTACAATGCTGGTTTTACCGGCGCACTGGCCAAAATGAATTTGCTGTTTGGTCAGAATCATCAACCCCTTGCAAACTTCCCTGCACCTGAGGTGAAGGGGGATGAGTTCTTTGTAGAGGCTTCTGTTAAATCATCCGGTGCCAATTATACGGAAATCCGGGCACAGCTTAATAATCGATCCGCTTGGCCTGCCCGAATGGGAGATCAACTGTCCTTTAAGTATTTCCTTGATCTGAGCGAGGTGTATGCTGCTGGACGTACCGTATCGGACGTGCAAGTGACAACGTCCTTTACGGAGGGGGCGACGGTATCCCAACCAGTTGTGGTGAATGCAGCCCAGCATATCTATGCCATTACGGCGAACTTCGGTAATACAAAGATCTATCCGGGCGGGGAAGGAAATTATCGTAAAGAAGTACAGTTCCGCATTACAGGTCCACAGGGTGCATGGAATGCAAGTAATGATCATTCGTTCCAGACGCTGACCACAGGCACTCCTGTGAAGAGCATATACCTTCCAGTCTATGATGCAGGGATGAAGGTGTATGGACAGGAGCCTGGTGCTACACCGGTCACGGTTCCAGGCGCACCCGCTGGCGTGCAGGCTGTTGCGGGAAGCAGTCAGGTTAACCTGACCTGGGCAGCTGGTTCCGGGGCCGAATCGTATACGGTGAAGCGTTCCGAGGTGAGTGGAGGGCCATATACAACTGTTGCGACGGGTGTGAATGGATTGACCTATACAAACACGGGACTGACCAATGGGAAGACTTATTATTATGTAGTGACTGCCGTGAATTCAGCTGGGGAATCATTGAGTTCTGTAGAGGTGTCGGCTACACCGCAAGCAGCTTCGACGGTCCCCGGAGCACTGACTTTAAGCGGGACAGCTGGCAATGCACAGTCGGTCCTGACTTGGACAGCAGCCTCGGGCGCTACTAGCTATAAGGTACAACGTTCGGTGGCAGGCGGAACATATGCGGATGTGGCAACCGGATTGTCCGTGTTGACTTACACGGACACGACTGCGCTGAATGGCACCACGTACAATTACCGGATTGCAGCCGTGAATGCGAACGGACAGACGCTGTCCAATGTCCTGGCACTGACGCCTTCTGCACCTCCGGTGACGACGGGGACGCTCGAAGTGCAGTACCGTAGCGGAGGGTCCGGCAATTCGAGTAATGCGGTGACCCCGCAGTTCAATGTGAAAAATACCGGAACACAGGCGATTGATCTCAGTGCCGTGAAGATCCGATACTATTTTACCAAGGATGGTACCGATGATATGACGTTCTGGTGTGATTATGCTCAGATGGGTACGGCCAATGTTGAAGGAACATTTGTCGCGGTGAATCCGGCGAAGGGTACAGCTGACACGTATTTGGAGATCAGCTTCAAGTCCGGAGCAGGCAGTTTGGCCGCTGGAGCAGAGACCGGCGTAATCCAGGCACGCTTTTCCAAAAATAATTGGAGTAATTTCGATCAAAGTAATGACTATTCCTATGACGCATCCAAGACAGCTCTTACCGCTTGGAACAAGGTAACCGGGTATCAGGGAAACACCAAAGTATGGGGGTTGGAGCCGTAACTGACTGAATGTCAGAAGCCGAAAGATCAACATGTACAGACCAACACGCACTTATATACAATTTCCACTATTCCAGGGAGGTATATATCAATGTTGAAATCAGCTGCGAAAAAAAGTTTAACAGCCATGCTGGCGGGAACTGTCATGTTGACCGGATACACCGGTCTCTGGGCAGGGCCGCAAACGGCACATGCCGCAGATCAGGCCATCGAGATTCAGTCAGACAGCATTAATGAGGCCAGGTTTTTGCAATTGTATGATCAGTTGAAAGATCCGGCGAATGGTTATTTTTCTCCAGAGGGAATTCCATACCACTCCATTGAAACGTTGCTCAGCGAGGCCCCGGATTATGGTCACATGACGACATCAGAGGCGTACAGTTACTGGCTATGGCTGGAGACGATGTATGGTCACTATACGGGCGATTGGTCCCAACTGGAAGCTGCATGGGATAGCATGGAAAAATACATTATCCCGGTTAACGAAGGTGACGGCAAGGAAGAGCAGCCTACGATGAGCTCATACAACCCGAACAGCCCTGCTACGTATGCAGCGGAAAAACCTTTCCCTGATCAATATCCATCGCAACTTAATGGTCAATATGCAGCGGGTAAAGACCCGATTGATGCCGAACTTAAGGCGACCTATGGTGACAATCAGACCTATCTCATGCACTGGCTGGTCGATGTGGATGATTGGTATGGATATGGCAACCTGTTGAATCCATCACATACGGCTACCTATGTGAACACGTTCCAGCGTGGGGAGCAGGAGTCTGTGTGGGAAGCCATTCCGCATCCATCCCAGGATGATAAATCTTTTGGTAAGGCAAACGAAGGCTTCATGAGCTTGTTCACAAAGGAAAATCAGGTACCGTCAGCGCAATGGCGTTACACAAACGCAACGGATGCCGATGCACGTGCTGTACAGGTGCTGTATTGGGCGAAGGAGATGGGATACAACAATCCGGAATATCTGGATAAAGCGAAGAAGATGGGGGACTATCTGCGCTACGGCATGTATGATAAATACTTCCAGAAAATTGGAAGTGCAAAGAGCGGTACACCAACTCCGGGTACAGGCAAGGATTCCAACATGTATCTCATGGCTTGGTATACGTCTTGGGGTGGTGGCTTGGGTCAAGGTGGGGATTGGGCTTGGCGCATTGGAGCGAGCCATACCCATCAGGCTTATCAAAACCCTGTTGCAGCGTATGCCTTGTCTGACCCGGCTGGCGGCTTGATTCCGAAATCAGCAACAGCGAAGGCAGATTGGAATGCTACGCTGAAGCGTCAGTTGGAATTCTACACTTGGCTACAATCTCATGAAGGAGCTATCGGCGGGGGAGCAACCAACAGTATCGGCGGTTCCTATGGGGCTTATCCGGCAGGAACAAGTACTTTCTATGATATGGCCTATCAAGAAGCACCAGTGTATCGTGACCCGGATTCCAACACCTGGTTTGGATTCCAGGCATGGCCGCTGGAGCGTGTAGCCGAGATGTACTATATTCTTGCGGAGAGCGGTGATCTGACCTCTGAGAACTTCCAGATGGCCAAAAAAGTGATCACGAAGTGGATCGACTGGAGTAAGGATTATGTATTTGTAGGTGAGCGTCCGGTGACGGATGCGCAAGGCTATTATCTGAATGCGGCTGGACAGCGCATTTTGGGTGGAACTAATGTTCAGGTAGCAACAACGCCGGCTCCGGGAGAGTTCTGGATTCCGGGTGGTCAGGAATGGCAGGGTCAACCGGACAAGTGGAACGGATTCAGTTCGTTTACGGAAAATCCGAACTTCCGTGTAACAACCAAAGATCCAGTGCAGGACACAGGCGTTCTGGGAAGTTACGTTAAAGCTCTGACCTTCTTCGCGGCGGGAACACAGGCAGAGAACGGCACACTTAGTGCGGAAGGCCAAGAAGCCAAGGATTTGGCGGAGGCTCTGTTGGATACAGCTTGGGATTACAATGATGGTGTGGGGATTGTTACGGAAGAAGAACGTAAAGACTACTTCCGCTTCTTTGCCAAAGAGATCTATATCCCGGCGAACTGGTCTGGAACCTTTGGTCAAGGCAACACGATTCCAGGTACAGCAGGTGTACCTTCCGATCCGGCAAAAGGCGGCAATGGCGTATACATTGGATACTCCGACCTGCGTCCAGCTATCAAGCAAGATCCGGCATGGGCTTACCTGGATAATCTGTACAAAACGTCATATAATCCGACCACGAAGCAGTGGGAAAACGGTGCACCAACCTTTACGTATCACCGGTTCTGGTCACAGGTGGATATGGCCACAGCGTATGGAGAGTATGATCGTCTCCTCGGAGATTCCGATACTCCGGAAGTGGAAGTACCCGCTGCTCCTGCTGGCGTAACAGCACTTGGAGGAAGTGAGCAAGTGGTTCTGAATTGGAACGCAGCCGCTGGTGCAGCCTCGTATACCGTGAAACGTGCAGAAGTGAACGGTGGTCCATATACGCCTGTAGCGACAGGGGTCACAGGATCGACATTCACAGACACAGGCTTGACCAACGGCACAACATATTATTATGTCATAACTGCGGTGAATGCTGTAGGTGAGTCCGCAGCATCGACACAGGTATCTGCAACACCACTGGCAGGTGTTGTTGTGCCCGGCGTGTTCAACCTTACTGGAACGGCTGGTAATGCCCAGGCGGTACTGACATGGACAGCATCCACTGGAGCATCAAGTTATAAGGTACAACGTTCGGTAGGCAGCGGGGCATATGCTGATCTGGCAACAGGTTTGACCGCACTGACGTATACCGATGCTACAGCGGTGAATGGTACGGCTTATAATTATAGAGTCGTAGCCATTAATACGAGTGGTCAGACGAATTCGAATGTATTGGTGTTGACACCATTAGCACCTCCAGTCACAACGGGCACGCTTGAAGTACATTACCGTAATGGTAGTGCAGGAACTTCGGGCAATGCAATTACTCCACAGTTCAATGTGAAGAATACAGGTACAACTGCTGTGGACTTGAGCAAAGTGAAGATCCGGTATTATTTCACCAAGGATAGTGCCGCTGATCTGAGTTTCTGGTGTGATTATGCACAGATTGGCAGTGGTAACGTGGAAGGGCATTTTGTTTCGATAGATCCGGGCACGGGCACTGCAGATACGTATCTGGAGATTGGATTCAAATCGGGTGCTGGCAGTTTGGCTGCGGGTGCCGAGACCGGAATCATCCAGGGACGTTTCTCGAAAAACAACTGGACGAATTTTGATCAAACGAATGATTATTCCTTTGATGCTACCCAAAC
Organism: Paenibacillus polymyxa; assembly: GCF_018614975.1. Lineage (GTDB taxonomy): Bacteria > Bacillota > Bacilli > Paenibacillales > Paenibacillaceae > Paenibacillus > Paenibacillus polymyxa_E. The sequence continues at coordinate 190,533 of NZ_JAGGNR010000016.1, forward strand.
GGCCTTCAGTGCCTGGACGAAAGTGACAGCTTATCAGGATGGCGCCAAGGTATGGGGAATTGAGCCTTAAATGAGTTGATCGACCAGCCGTAGAGTGATGTTACTCATCATACAGGTTAAGCCGGGGAGAAATCCCTGGCTTTTCTTTTTAATCGGCAAATGAATCATAGTAATGTTTACCATATTTGCGATTTTAAACATTAAAAACTAGTTCATATGACGCATGTCCTGAATGATAATTGACCTAGCTCTTGTATCGCGAAAAAATCAGGCATATCAAATAGTTACAATAATTTAACCTTTCAAAAAGAAGGGATCAGCAGTGAATTTTTCCAGTAGATCATGGACAGACCCTGATACTTAGTGCTTAAGTTCGCCTATATCAATACAGGACTTTTGACTGATGAACGTTATGGATAGCCCGTTTACAATGGGGCAAGCCCGGGAGAACCAAGCCAGGTTAAAATTCTGTAACATCAGGGGGAACTCGACATCATGAACTGGAAGAAAACGATTATTACGGCAAGTGTCACAGCAACGATGCTGATGGGAAGTCTGACGACAGGAGCACTAACGGCACAGGTATCGGCAGCTGCTGTTGACAATTCACAAGTAAAAGTAATTTGGGGCGTAAACCTACGCACAACACCTTCTTCTTCTGCGAAGATTGTTCGCATGGTCGCTAAAGGGGAAACGGTAACGGTGCTTCAGCAATCCGGTTCGGATTGGTATAAGATTAAGGATTCTGCTAACCGGACAGGCTACATATCTTCTTCATCCAAATACACACAAGCGATTAGTGGCGGCACAGGCGGATCGGGTTCAAATAGTGGTACATCGGTGACCGGCAATGCATCTGTAGAAAAAGTGATTGCGGCGGGAATGAAATATTGGGGTACACCTTATGAGTTCGGAGCCAGTCGTAACAGCACAGCGACTTTTGACTGTTCCAGCTTTGTACGCCAGGCCTTCATCGATGCACTTGGCATCAAGCTTCCAGCGGATTCCCGCAAACAGGGAGCCTATGTAAAAGCCAAGGGTAAAGTTCAGACGAACTGGAAAAATCTGAAACGCGGTGATCTGATGTATTTCATGTCGTATAAAGGCAGCTCTGCATCATCGTATTCGGGCGTGAATAAATCTACCGCAACGATTACTCACACAGGGATTTACCTGGGCGACGGCAAGGTATTACACACATATTCTAACGCTGGCGGTGGTGTAACAACTAGTGATATCTCCGGCAAACACTGGGAGTACCGCTTCCTGTTTGGTGGCAGTGCGCTGTAGGTTAGAACAAGAACCTTCTTAGATAATCCACGCATGTTCATACGCATACAAAACACCTTCCATTCTGCCTTTGACAGGCGAGTGGGAGGTGTTTTTGGGTTATTTAATATTTTGAAGAACTCAATCGTGATAGTACAGTCGGAACAGGATATCCTGGTTGTAGTTACCGAATCCTTCACCGTACAACGTGAGACCGCCCACATGCTGGGCATCTTCCTCCACCGAAAGACGAAGGGTCCATTGGTTGCGTTCGACCGGGATATCTGCGAGTGTAATTTCGGATAGATGTTGTCCATCAATAAACGTACCTTCATTCGTAATTCGCAGTACCTTGAGCATGCCGTATTGATTGACACTGTCACTCCACCATTCCGGGGTGAACATGCCACGTCCGTTGCCTGAATCTCCAGGGCTTGTCCATTCCCCTAATCGGATGCCATTAAGCATGAATGTAATATCCGAGGGCCAATTCGGATTCACCGAAGGTGCTTCTGACCCGATCTCGAGGGACAATTCAATCGCATTGATCTGCTGTCCAGATAAGATATAGTTTGGAATTTTGTACTCTACAAATCCACGGCCAAACCACAGAATATGCGCATGCATACGCTCGGGGTCGAGAAAATAACGAGGGTCATCATACTGTCCGATAACATGATTGGACGTAGCCAGACCACATGTCGGATAGACGTCAAAGTGGGTGTAGTGTCCCACAGGTACAGAAACCTCGTGCAGCTTGCGCGCTGTCCCGCTTTCCTGCGGCATGGAGATGCCAATCCAGTCTACAGCAAGGCTGTTCATTTTATGTGTGCCGCCGTCTTTGCGTATCATTTTGGACTGAATAATGCCCACATCCTGAAGTTTGCGGACATGCATGGTCACGATGGCACTACTCAGACCGAGTGAAGCAGCGAGATCTTTCACATTCATCGGAGTCTCTGCAACAAGGCGGATAATCTGTAGACGGACTTCACTGGCAAGTGCTTCATATAGGGGTAGCCATTCGGCATCGGTATTTGCTCTGATCACAATTGTTCCTCCATTTTATCTATATAGAATTAAGTTAAACATAAATTCAGTGAAAAGAATAACATTTTGCGAAATTCAGGTTGAAATTAAGGCTATAATCGAATTTAATATAAATATGAACGTTGATCCATAGAAAATCAATTAATTTTTATATTAATCTTAGGGGGTTGAAATTCATTATGGAAAAAGCAAAAATGACGGTAGATAAAGATTTTACTATTGGTGTAGTGGATAAGCGCTTGTACGGATCATTTATTGAGCATCTGGGACGTGCCGTCTATGGCGGGATTTACGAGCCGGGGCATCCATCAGCGAACGAACAGGGTTTCCGCACGGATGTGCTGGAGATGGTCAAGGAGTTAAATGTACCGATTGTACGTTATCCTGGAGGTAATTTTGTATCCGGTTACAATTGGGAGGATTCGGTTGGACCTGTGTCAGAACGCAAACGCAGACTGGAACTGGCCTGGAGAACGATTGAGACCAATGAATTTGGCTTCAACGAATTCGTGGACTGGGCGAAACAGGCTAATTCTGAAGTCATGATGGCGGTTAATCTGGGAACACGGGGCGCCGATGCAGCACGTAACATTGTAGAGTACAGCAACCATCCAGCAGGTTCGTATTATAGTGATCTTCGCATCAAGCATGGATATAAGCAGCCACATGCGATCAAAACATGGTGTCTGGGCAACGAGATGGATGGCCCTTGGCAGATCGGTCACAAAACAGCAGAAGAGTATGGACGTGCAGCCGTTGAAGCGGCAAAAGTCATGAAGTGGACGGACCCGACCATTGAACTGGTAGCCTGTGGAAGTTCAAACCTGAATATGCCATCATTCCCGGATTGGGAAGCGACCGTGCTGGATCATACGTATGATCATGTGGAGTATTTGTCTCTGCATCAGTACTACGGCAACCAGGAGCAAGATACGCCAACGTTCCTCGCACGGTCACTTGAAATGGATCGTTTTATCGATACTGTGAAGGCGACTTGTGATTATATCAAAGCGAAGAAACGCAGCAAAAAGACGATGTATCTGTCCTTTGATGAATGGAATGTATGGTATCACTCCAATGAAAATGATTCGAAGATGGACCCATGGCAGATTGCTCCGCCACAGCTTGAGGATATCTACAATCATGAGGATGCACTGCTTGTTGGTTGTATGTTGATCAGTATGCTCAAACATGCGGATCGGGTTAAAATGGCCTGTCTGGCACAACTCGTTAATGTTATTGCGCCGATCATGACAGAGACAGGCGGTGGTTCATGGAGACAGACAATCTTCTATCCATTCATGCATACATCTCTCTTCGGACGTGGAACCGCATTGGTACCATTGATTCAGTCTCCAAAATACGATACAAAACAAATCACAGATGTACCTTATCTGGAGGGCATTGCAGTTCATAACGAAGAGCAGGGTGAAGTGACTGTATTCGCAGTCAACCGTCATCTGGAAGAATCACTTCCGCTCGAAGTGGATCTGCGCAGTTTCGGGAAGTGCAGCTTGATCGAGCATATCGTGCTGGAGAGTGATGATCTCAAAGCAGCTAATACGGCGGCACAACCAAACCGCGTTGCTCCTCATAATCGCGGGGGTGCAGTTGTATCCGAGACCCTGATTACGGCGAGCTTGGCGAAAGCATCATGGAACGTAATCCGTTTGAAAGTTCAGTAGGGGATTAGCATAAAAGGGATGAGACACGTGGGAACGCAATGGCAGGCATGATGCCCGAGAATGAATCCGGCGGCTCAGCGTGTTTCTTCAATCCAAAAAAGCTGGGTGCGAGTTCATCGCATCCAGTTTTTTTTCGTCATGTACTACGGTCTCACTTACGCTTTAAACTCAAAACTTTCGCCATCACGCGGAATGAGCACCTGACCATCCAATTGCTCGGATGCCAGATAAGTGGCGAGATCCGTGCGAGACATCACACAATGGTTAATCGCATCCATATGCACAGCGATGACATGAGCAGACGGCGCATGGCGCTTCACCGCAACAACGTCAGGCCCGTCCATCGTAATGGGATCACCCTCCACGAAGCGTGCACCTCCGGCATTCACAACAATAACTTCAGGTGTATATTGGCGGATGGCCTCAGCAGGTTCTTCACACCAGATGGTATCTCCAGCGATATAGGTGACAGGTTCTGCATCTGCCTCAAGTACGAAACCGGACACGTTGCCCATACGTTCACCGATCTCACCTGTGCCATGATGCCCGGATGTACGGGCGAATCGGACAGAGTGATGCTCATGTTTTTCATCTACAGCTGTTACATTCGTGAATCCGGCACCTAGAAATATATTCTCGTCCCCAGGCTGGCAGATCAGAGGAATGTCCTTGCCAAGTTGTTTCGTCGCGGCTTCATCCCAGTGGTCCAGATGGGTGTGTGTCACAATCAACAGATCCGGATTCAGATAATCCGTTTCGGTTTCAGGCAAAGCCACTCTTGGATTACGTAATTCATTGGGTGTGTTCGGGAATGCAGGCATGACTTCGGCGTCCATCAGCATCGGATCAACGAGAATGTTCAGTCCTCCGTATTCCAGCCACAGTGTAGCATTGCGAATCAATTGAATTTTCATTATATTTGCACTCCTTCGAGTTGTTTAATAGTATTACCCTATATGGTATACAACCCGTTTAACGTCGTACATAACATGATGAATGGAATTAGGCCACGCAAATTTCACCGTGAAAGGATTGCTGAAGCAAGATGAATGAAATGATAGATGACACGGATATACAAATTTTGCAGATTCTGATTCAAGATGCCAAACGTTCTCACAAAGAGATCGGTGAAGAGGTGCATCTTACAGGGCAGGCTGTCGGTGCAAGAGTGCGCAAGCTGCAAGATATCGGTGTAATCGAAGGGTATACAGTAAAATGGAACCCGGAACGCCTTGGCCTTGGCCTTCAGGCATTTGTCACGGTTTTCTTGAACTCCGGCGACAGACATGCTGCCTTTCGTACATTCATCGCTGAACGTGAGGACATCGTTGAAGTCCACCGAGTGAGCGGGGAAGGCTGCTATCTGATGCGGGTGCAGACCGGTAACACAGAGCAGCTTGGTCAACTGCTGGAGGCGTTGCTGCCTTACGGCAATTACAAAGTCAGCCTGTCCATAGGGATGGAGAAATCACAGTGACGTGCGGAAGCTTGTCCTCATCCATCCTGGTACTCAGCGATCCTGCTGCTGTTCCTGTAAGGTCCTTTGAAGCAAAGTCACAGCCTGATTCAGCTCTTTTTTGCTCAGCAGATGATCAGTTTGAATATGAGACCGTGTGCCGTCCTTCAAGTACAGGACAAACATGGGAGAAGCAGACAGGAGCCACTTGCTGCGGGCAGGTGAGGCGAGTTCAACTTTGCGAATCCGGCTCCATGGAATCTTCCGTTTGCCCGTGCTCAACGCATCATCATCCCAGGATAACAACACGGCAGGGGTTCTGGTTAGTCGTGACACGAACATGAAGAATAGCGGTCCAATCAACCACATACCCAGCACGGCAGCGATGGAATAGTATATCGTCTCCAGTCTTTCGGCTTGTCCGTCCACGATGATCCATAACAGGCTCACGCACAAGAGAAGGAACAGCAAGCATAAACTTCCTTTCCATAGTGCTGTGCTGCGTCGGTAATGAATCTGCTGATGGTCATGTTTGGATGTTTCGTGTTGTTGCATAGATGCTCCTCCCAATTAACAATGCTGATCGATATGCCAAACGTGCCGCCTGCATGAGCAGAGCGGCATGTTCAACGTTCTGTACTTACTATAACTCAGGTTTCATTACCCTGATATAGCTGAATTTTTACCTGCATCACGCGCATGGGTGTACAAGTCTGCATACACGCCTTTGGCTGCGATCAGTTCCTGGTGTGGCCCTTCCTCCACAATCTCCCCATTCTCCATCACCAGAATTCGATCGGCATGCATCACCGTGGACAGACGATGGGCAATGACAATGGTGGTGCGTCCCTGGGATACCGATTCCAGCGCCTGCTGCACGAGCTGTTCGGTGTGTGAGTCCAGATTGGCGGTTGCTTCATCCAGGATGAGCACGCGAGGCTGGAACACCACAATCCGGGCAAACGAGATCAACTGCCGCTCCCCGGCGGACAGACCGCTTCCGCGTTCGGACAGATGTGTATCATACCCTTGTGGTAAACGTGAAATCATGGCATGTGCTCCGACAAACCGGCAGGCCTCAACCGCCTGCTCTCGCGTAATATCCTCACGAAACATTCTCACATTATCAATAATGGAACCGGAGAACAGGAAGGGTTCCTGTTGAATCAGACCCACGATCCGATGAAGTTTGGCCTGAGGAAGTTGGCGAATATCGGTGCCATCAATCTCAATACTGCCCTGGTCTACATCATAGAAGCGATTGAGCAGGGAGATCAGTGTACTTTTGCCAGCGCCCGTTGTGCCCACGATACCTACCATTTCACCCGGATAGAGGTGCAGGTTCATCTGTTGGATCAAGGGCCGGTCTGCCCGATAACCAAACGACACATCATTAAAATCAATCTGGCCCATCACATTCCGAGGTTCCAGCGAGGAGGCCATCCCGGGGTTGGGATCGGCAACTTCAGGCCGCGTATTCAGAATGTTCCAGATGCGATCCATCGATACGGTCGTGGACTGGAACGTATTCCATTGCATCGTAATCTGGTTAATCGGTTGAAAGAACTGACGGATATAGCTGATAAACGCATACAATACCCCGACTTGCAGGGACTCACCCAGTACGGCGCGACCTCCAAGCCAGACCATCATGACCAGTGCCGCATTGCCAAGGATATCAAACGTCCGGTTGAAGATGACATTGGAGCGGGCTTGAGCAATGTTGGCTTTCAGATGGAGCGCATTCTGTTCCGAGAAACGTTTCTTCTGTTCTTCCTCCTGGTGAAAAGCCTGAATCAGGAACATGCCGGACAAGTTCTCCGCCGTAAATGCGATCAAACGAGAAAGCCGGGTACGAGCATTCTGATAAGCTTTCCGCAGTCGACTGCGGAATAATACCGCAACCACCGCAATGACAGGCAGAACGATCAGAGAGTAACTCGCCAGCACAGGATCAAGTTGGAACATAAAGACGATAATGAGCACCAGCATCATACCATCTCGTATCAGACTGAGTAGTACTTGCGTGAAAAAGCTGCTGATGGTCTCCGTATCACTGGATACGTTTGTAACCAGACTCCCGATATGGAAACGGTCAAAGAAGGACATGGACATCTTGGAGATATGTTTGAACAGGTCTTTTCTGATCCGGGATACAATGTTCTGTCCCACGTGCTGCAACAGATTATTCTGGATATAGGTAAAAATAAAACTGATGACAGCCAGCCCAAGAAAGATGGCTGCGAGCTGAACAAGAAAGCCCACACTGGTCTGGCCCACGGCCAGATGATCATCGATGGCGATCTTCACCAGATAGGGTTGTAACAAATCTGCCGATATGCCAAGCAGTGAGCAGAAGAAGATACCGGCAAAAGCCCATTTATGCGGTTTGGCGTATGCCATCATCGCTTTAAACGAAGTTCGTTTACTTTGATCAGCCTCTGCATCTGGGTGAAGTTCAGCGTTAGCGTTAGACATGATGTAATCCCTCCTCCTGCAAACGGTAGGTGGCCGCATATAAGCCCTTGGCAGCCATCAGCTGAGCATGTGTTCCCTGTTCAGCAACTCGCCCTTCATCCAGAACGATAATATCGTCCGCATGACGGACCGCGCTGATGCGGTGAGAGATAATTAATGTAGTTTTGCCTTTGCCGATCTCACGCAGGCTGCGCAGAATACCACTCTCGGTGACAGCATCAACCGCGCTCATGCTGTCATCCAGAATAAGTAACTGTGCTTGTTTGATCAGTCCTCTTGCAAGGCTGGTTCGCTGACGCTGTCCACCAGACAGGGTGAGTCCACGTTCGCCAAGCAGTGTATCGAAGCGATCGGGAAAACGGACAATATTGTCATAGATCATGGCTTGCCGTGCACTATGTTCCACTGTAACCAGCGATACTTCCCGGTCGCTAAATGCGATGTTATCCCGGATGGTGGTACTAAACAGGAATCCATCCTGAGGGACATAGGCGATGCGCGATCTTAGACTTTCCAGCGACAGCTGCCGAATATCGGTACCATTGATGCGAATCGTTCCTTCAGGTGGTTCATATGTACGCAGCAATAGCTTAACGAGGGTACTTTTACCTGAGCCGGTCTTGCCTACAATACCGACCGTTCGCCCGGCACGGATATGGAGTTGAATGTTTTTGAGAGCAGGAGATGAACTGCCTGGATAGGAGAAGGTTAGATTCTCCATGGTGATATCTTGTACGGTTTGAAGCGATGTGGCTTCAGGAAGTTCACGTACATCCGCTACTTCGCTGAGCAGGTCATTCACCCGCTCCAGTGATGCGCCTGAGCGCTGAACGGTATTAATAACATTGCCGATCTGTTGAAGCGGTCCCATGATCATGCGTAGATATAAGGTTAAGGCGACAAAACTCCCGAGTGTAATCGAATTCTGCATGGTCATAATACCTCCGACAAGCAGAGAAACGACCAATGAGATAGCTCCCAGCAGCGGGAGCAAAGCCTGAAACAAGGAAGACAGACGAACCAGTCGAAGCTGTCTGCTCTTGATTGCATCGACGGTAGTTCCAAAGCGTGCACGAGCACTGTCTTCGATGGCAAACGTCTTGGTTACGCGAATGCCACCCAGCTGCTCTTCTGCGGATTCCGTCATGGTAGCAAGAGCTTCCTGCACGTCGCGAGAGCGCTTGCGAATCCGCGGACCAAAAAACACGACCAAAAATGGAATCGCCAGCAAAGGAACAACACTGATCAGAATGAGCGTCAACGGTATCCCGCTGAGCAGCATCATGACAATGCAGGACAACAGCAGGAAGGTGGCATTGGTCATGAGTGTCACACCGTTGGATATCGCTTCACGTACGGAAGTCACGTCATTCATGACATAACTGAGCAGCTTTCCGTTCCCCTGTTTGGAGAAATAATGCTCGCTAAGTTCGGAAAACTTACTGAATATACGCTCACGTGTCATGAATTCGAAGCGTCGACCTAGCTTCATAATCATAAATTGCCCGGTACCGAACAGCAGGTTATACCCGATGGCAATAGCCAGAAGGGACAGGCTGTACCTTACAACCGTCTGCATCTGAAGCGTGTTCTGCATCAACTGATCGGTGAAGCTGCCGAGTATGCGGGGCAAGGATGCTTGCCCGACATTGGAGGCAATAATCAGAAGAACAGCAACCAGGTAAACAGGCCAGTTCGACACAACATAACCGCGAAGTAATCCTTTCTTGGACATAAGCGTTGTTCTCCTTTTGTTATAGGTGAAGTCAGTTCAGCAGGTGGAGTCAAGAAAAGGGCCGACACCTGTTATTAGCGCGTCGTGCCCTCTTACTGTATGCGATCTAGTTCGTTGTTTATCCGTCATCCGATAGATTTCTCTATTCTTATTTTTACGCTAATTCAATGGGATGTCAACGAAGCCAGTTAGCAAAAAGCAGGTGGATCGGATTAGCTGCGTTGGAGAAGAGTTGTATGCCGTGTTCCCGTGTTGTATTCACCAGATGTCGAAATTACTGAAACATTTTCTAGGGATACCCCGTCTGTAGGAATGAAGAGGTAAAAAAACAGGCTTTACTAATCATATGGAGGTGCCAGGAAATGAAGCATAAAAAAGGATTGGCTGCAACACTTGCACTCTGCGTTTCTTTGACAGCAGGAGGTGCATCGGTATTCGCTTTCTCAGATGTGAAAGATGAGGGTCAAAAGTCGATTGTGGATTCATTGAAATCAAAAGGCATTGTTAGCGGAGTAACAGCGGATCTGTTCCGTCCAGATCTCGCATTGTCCGAGCCACAGGGTGTTCAACTGATTGTGAACGCATTTGGTCTGAAAAATGAATTTGCGGAAGCATCCGCTCAGAATAAAATCAGTCCGGATACGTGGTACGCCGATGCTGTGCAGGCCGCTACTCAGAATGGACTGTCCATTCCGGTTGAAGTGAACCCGCAGGGCAAGATGACACGTGAGCAATTTGTTATTTTGCTTCATGAAGGCATTAACACAACCGGGAATTATCCGGTCATTATGAAGTATAATCTTGTTAAGGACGAAAATAAAATCGGTAAGGACGCCATATCTGCAGTCCAGAACCTGCTGAACATGAACATCATTGAACTGGATAAGGACGGAAACTTCCGTCCAGATCAGTCGCTTACCCGTATGGAGGCTGCAAGCATGATCTTCAATGCACTCGAATTTGTGGATAAACACGGCAATGGCGGCTCGGCAGAGCCAGCTCCAACTAATCCAGGTGAAGGCCAACAAGCGATTGTACCTGAAGTAACAACGACGAAGGTTGATGACAAAACAACCAAAGTTAAACTCAGTGCTGAAATGCCACACCCTGGTTATGGATTGAAGATTGATGATGTGAAATTGGAGAAGGATGGACGTGCTATCGTGCTCTATTCCATTATTCAACCTGATCCTGACATGATGTATCCGATGGTTATCACAAATGTGACTGCAGAAACGGATATCCCAACAGGGTATACAGCAGAAGCTCAACCTTCTGGCAAGTAAATTCACCGCAAACCCTATAAGCTAAACATGGGTAAAACGGATGTGTATCCTCAAAACCACTCTCCATACATATATGGAGGTGGTTTTTTATTTGTTTGCGCGCCTAGCCAAGCTAGACACAACTAGCCGGTGAAAGTCCGGTCGAGGTAAGAGCCAAGTCGCCTCGTAGCTGACGGGCAGCTGGTGGAGAAATCCTAAGGT
>NZ_JAGGNR010000017.1 GCF_018614975.1 Paenibacillus polymyxa
GGTTATTCAACACGCGTGATCCTTTAGATAAAGTTTATGATTTAACGGATATATAAGGCTCTTTTCCTACTGCTTTGATATATTAAATTTGAACAGGCTTTGCTTAATTGTTCTTCCACATTCATGCTTTGCATATCCATCTCCTATATGGTCGCCTCTAGTGATTTCTTAATTTCTAAATTAGTGCAATAATTCTTTCTTAAAAGTACGATCCCCTCCTTTATCAAATGTACTAAAGGAGGGGGCAATTGTTGCAAGTGGTTTGGATATTACATCATACCGCTAACATAACACACCCAATACTGCTTCCGTAACAAGATAGATTACCCATGTTTGTCATCGCAACAACATCGCATTTAAAAAGGGGACTTGACTAACAGTATCTCAGGATATTCCTTTAATTCTTCTTCAAATACTTCCCACCAAGGATGATTTTCGTCACTTTGTATTTGTTCTTTTAGCTTTTGGATTATTACAGAATCATTGTCGAACATACCATCATAGAAGTATACCAAAAGTGTAGAGTCTATCTCTTCTCTATTCACTTTACAAACTCTATCCCAAAAATATTTTTCGACATAAGCTATTCCGCCCTCTTCACCGCTTTGTAATTTTTCAACTATCATTTCAGTCCAACGGTCAGTATCCCCGAATTGATAAAAATGTTCTGATTGAATCCAAGTCCCAAGCCCTCCTCTTCTACATTCATCCTCTTCAATACTGTAGTATCCTGATTTCACACTCTCAAACAACACATTCTCAGTTCTAAGCTTTACTGCTTCATTCATCATACTCCAATATTTAGGAGGCAATATAAATAAAATTGTCTGTATGTCCGTAACATCAGTGGTATACTTCAATTCTTCACTAATTACATTGTATAATTCTTTAATTTCATTTTCTTCCATTATTTCTAATAATGCATGTACGAAATGGAATAAGTTCATCCTAATTTCATTGTCTTGTTTTCGATTTCGAATGATCTCCACTGCAATGTTAAGTCGATACCTTTTCGGCACTTCATCAGCCAACATTTTAGAATACTCATATGTACATAAATAATACTGATCATATACTCTTTTTAAGAATGTAGATGCTTCAAATTGCACTTTAGATTTATCAATTAAATTGAGCAAATAATCTAGAAAAAGAATAATGATATCAGCATCTCTTTTGCTATCACTATGTTTATCATGGCTCCTAGGATTCCTTATTGTTGTGTACACACCTCGTAATAAGTCAACCATCCCTTTTTGGACATTTTTCTCTGATTCAGTCTGTAACTTGTTGAGCCGAATCATTGGCGAGCTGCCACCAAATGCTTGCCCAATCAAACTAGATCCATCCCCTTCAAGACCAGTCTTGTTCCTAATTGTTTCCGTAAGTAAATGAATAGCATCTAGAATAGCACTTGAGTAGCTATCATTGCTATAGTTCTTTTCTATAGCATCCCATAATTCTTGTTGTATGTTATTCTTCAAATCCAATATACTCACCTCTACGTTTTAAAATCAAAGCAATAATTCGTAAACTTTATACTAACTTCTTGAGCTTTATAACTACATGATTGCCTACAACTCATTTAAAGATGTTTCTGAGACAAAATCACACTCGACTTCACAAAACTTTGTACCATTAATTGTAGCTTCCAAACTGATTCATATCAATATCAAAGAAGCCCTTAATCAAGACCATGGAACAGCTATATTTAATTCAAGTTATTTGTACATGCACATAAAACACAATCCCAGCATCTTTTGAACCTCACTTTTAATAAGAAATTGCTAATATTGTTACATTCGTACCTTTGGTGTAGTTATTCTTCTCACGTTGACATCCGTGCCTTCGGGCTAACAATTCCTACTGCTAATCCTTACTTACTGAACTTCGTGAAATTATTTCCACTATAAAAGGCTCCTGAACCACAGTAACATGGTTAAGAGCCTTTAATGTTGAATACATAGTAGAAATTCTATCGTACTTCTAAAATCCAATACATCCGTAATTTTATTGAGACATCGCTCTCTCCAACATTTCTATTAATTCTTCTCTCTTTTCTTGTTGCGTCATCTGATCTACCGGCTTGTATTCGCCTTCATAATTATAATCTTCTTCATTGTATAGTTCGTTTTTTGGGGGAGCGATTCTACTTTCATTAGCTACATTTGATTCACTTATTAGTTCATCATTATTCCTCAAATTGTTTATATCATTCGATGTATACTCTTTTCCATCAAAGTCTTTGAACTTCTCATCATATTCGTATTCTCCTTTCGAAGAAATTAAAACGATAGCCGGATCGGACACATCATCCCAAACAGATACTCCTTTTTCAACTTGTTTTGAATCAACTAGGAATTGCAATCTTTTATGTTTAAAATCGTCAGAAATCTGAGTGATATAATCATATTTGTCTACAATTGAAAAGGAATTGAAATTTTCGTTCAACATCAGCCTTAATTTTGCACAGTTTATATAGTTTTGGTCACATTCATAACTCGTAAGTAAGGTGAATTGGTTTTTCGCATCTGTTATAAACCAATTCTCAATAGATTCCGCAAAAAGATTGTTGTTGTATCTTTCCTCCATAGCTTTGTAAGCAATATATCCAAAACAAGCACCAATAATAATAATGCATGATAACACCATAACCACAGTCTCTCGATTAAGTCTTAGAATTATTTTTTTCATTTCAACACCACCTGTCATTAATCATTTAATCGTCAAAATGCCGTTATAAATTGTGAAAATTGAATGTGTGACCGTAATACTACCATCATTATTCACGCTCATTTCAGAAGCCTTATAACTTGAAGGGAACATTCGAAATCTGTCTTGATAACTAGCACTCATAAAACTACCTTTGTAACCATTTTGTTTTGCAATACTTACTAGCTCTTCCGCTATTTTTTGTAGTTCACTTTGTACTTCCACTCCATTGTTGATCACAAGATTCAGATAATCACTATAGTCTGCTTGATCAATTAGAGCTGAAATCAAAATATCCCCTGCTTCGCCATAGTTAAGGTGCTGGTATGTAAAATGAATATCCGTCCCATTAATAGAGATCACAGAAAATTTTGACTTTATATCATCAAGAACTGCTGAGGCATTATCAATGTTATCTATAGAATCTCGGCTCTTCTCAGCACTTTTATCATCTACAAGTTTTCCATTCTTGAATGCACCTTGTCCCACTATCTCACCAGATGGAGAATACATCGTCCCTTCTCCATCAAATAATTGATCTTTAAAGCTGCCTACATACTTGCTTCCGTCAGTTAAGATAAACGTTCCGTAGCTACCTATTTTTCCATCTACAGATTCACCAACAAATGAAGAACCATTAGAAAATGTAAATGTACCAATCCCATTTGGCTTATCGTTCTTGAAATCACCTACATATGTAACATCTTTTGAGTAATATGTTCCTTTTCCGCTCTTTAACCCATCCTCAAAGTTCCCTTCGTAAATCAATTCCCCATCTGGAGCAAATTGCTTACCCAAGCCATTAGGTCTGTTGTTTGATATTTCTCCAATGTATTTATACCCCAAGCTATTATAATAAACCTTCTCCTGATCTGAATCTGAGGTATCTTCTAAGGTAGTAACATAAATACTTTGCGCTCTTTTATCCCACCTCACTTTGCTACCAGTACTCTCGCTAGCGAATCGAAGTGGTATCATTGTAGTTCCATTGACTACTTTAGGAGCACTATCAAGAGAAACATCCTTACCATTGACTAAAGCGAATTGTAAACCTATTCTCAATTTAATGGTCTGCCCATTTCCTTCGCCAACAACCTCATTTAGCTTCTGATTCCACGTAACTCTCATTCCCAAGGCTTCGAATAGTACTTTAAATGGAACTAGAGTCGTTCCGTTTTCAATCACTGGTGCAGTTCGAAAATTCATTTGATTGCCATTAAGATACACCTTTATCGCCTCATTGTTCTTGGCTAGTGTTTGGGTTGGAGATAAGAGCAATCCTGTCATTGCCGCAATAAGCCCAATCCTCGTTATTAAATTTTTCAAGTCATTCGCTCCATTCTATTTTGTTTACAACCACTTGATATAGGCACACAATAATCATAATAGTGCTTATCAGTAAAATTTTCAAAAATTTCTGATTCTATAATTATCTGTTTTAAACGAATTAGCTAACCTACCTTTAAATAGAGGTGATTAGCTTGTCAGAGTTCTCCATAGCAGTAGGAAACAGGATCAGAGCCTTACGTAAGCAGCGTGGTTGGACACAAGAACAACTAGCAGAGAAAGCAAAACTACATTATAGTTATCTTTCATCGTTGGAACGTGGGGGAACGAAACATGTCCTTGGAGAGCTTGGAAAAGATTGTTGAAGCACTCGAATTCAATCCAATGCAAATCTTGAACTTCGCTGACACGCTGGTTCTCGAAGAAGAAGCCAGAAAACAGGAGACAATACAGGCAATTAGCAACCAGTTAGAACTATGTAATGAAGCAGAGGTCAATATGACCTATCGTGTACTAAACGATATTATCCAAACATTTAAGAAGAATGATTAAAAGCACGTAGTCAAATGACTATGTGCTTTTTCCTTCTCAGCCTCGATATTTGCATTCTCCCAATAACCACTCAACCTCCGCTGCGGACAGCTCACGATGCGCTCTAGTTGGATCAGATATCGTTTTCAGTTCTGACTGCCTCCCACTGGTCACATGATTCCAATTTATATTTAATGAAGGAAGGTTATCTACAACACGTTTATCGAAGGGCAATGGAAACGTAAGTATTTTGGAATGTTCTCGACGTCCTAAAATCACAATTTTATCATGCCTTGAATCAGTACGAATGCAGTCAATCTCTTTTGCATTCTCATTTCTAGTAAGCACCTTATCAACATAAAAATATGCTGTAATAAATGCTTGATCATTATAAGAAGTGTGGAAGAAAACGTACGAACCTTGGCTTATGTGGCGCTCGATGGCTTGGATCTTCTTTGGTTCAGTATCCCCATAGGTAAGAAAAGTAAAATTAGGATCAACATGATCATTGATCTTATCAGGTTGAATGTACTTTATCATTAAGTTCCCCATATTTTCACCCCTGACTAGGATTTACAGTACCTTTTCGTTCAGTTCCTCGACTTTCATAGTCCAAATATCTTCTTTGTCTAGTCTATTATCAACAATGTATTTACTGACTCTCTTAGTCAAATCGACGATATTAAGATATTCAACTTTACAGTCATGTTCCATATTCATGATACTTTTGATTATCTCCGCAAATTTATCAGCAACCCCATTGGTTTCCTCCTGAATTATCTTCCATGCTCCAAATGGTTTGGAACCTCCAGAATATTCACCAAAGTACTCTCCTTCAAAGTTTGGAACTGAGAGAAATGATTTAATTACTAAACCACTCTGTCTTCCTATGAGAATCTCATCATTAATCTTCTTGTTCATCGTCCACATTGAATTTACTATATAATTCTCTTTTCTTTTGACCCTAGGACTATCAGCATCATGAATAATACTGTAATTGACTTTAAAATGGTTAAGTATTTTTGAAACAGTAACAATATTAGCCTTACCAATACAGTTAATAACATGAACGCAATCCTTTTGTATTTTGTTCATTTGCATTAATGTTTTAACAACAGTAACTTCTGTTTCTCCCTCGACGAGTAAGTTGTAACCAGAGAAAAAGAATTCATTGAAATATGGATTGCAGTATCCCATCATCTTGAGATTGTCTTTATCTTCATCCGTAAACTTCGCATCATCTGTGGAGAAGTTACGTATCTCGTGCCCCTGATTCCTTTTCTCCAGTCGAATAATTGTTGTATGATCTTTCGTAAGGTCTATGAAAATGGGGGAATGGGTTGTGATCATAATTTGCCAGTCTGAATGCTCCGCTATCGTATACAATGACTCCATAGCACTCCTGATAGCACTTGGATGTAAAAAAGCCTCTGGTTCTTCCAGCAACAATATCTTTTGCGTTCCCGCCCCTACTGATTTTTTCCCAACTTGATGTCTTCCAGTTTCCGCCAGCATTTTTAAAGCTGACCAAAGGAATGTTCTTTGTAGACCTGTACCATGGTTAGATAGAGGGGCCAGATGCTGTTCAGTGCTTCCTAATCGAATAAAACTTCCACTACCTATAAGCTTTTCAGGTTCAATTTACTTGCTTGTGGATCGATTTGGATTATTGTCGCTTCAGGAAAAACCTTCATCATTTCATTTGACACCATAGAACACGATTCCGTAAGCTCTTCGGAAATTTCGGATTGAACATCCTCAGCTAACTTTCGAATATCACCCAGAAGCTGTTGAACTCTGGAATTATCTTTCTTCGTGTTTTGCTTTATTGCATCAATCAAGATCTCAAGAATCTTCTTCTCCAAGTCTTGAGGTTTGTCGAGAGGAGATATTTTCAAAGGTGTAGGGATTTTGCTGGACAAAATACTATCAAAACCTCCCAAACCTCCTTTTTCGTAATCTCCTTTCTCAGGATCGAACGAATACTTTACACCACTTTCATTAGGAGCTGACCAACGATACTGTGCTTTGATACAGTTCTCATAACCCAACTCGCTATCATTATGTACCCACTTCTTCGCTATTCTATCTTCTTCTGAAACATCCACAAAAATCCCTGTAACTATTGGTTTATTTTCAATATCTTCATTAAAGAAATCCTTTAATTGTAATGCTGAACCCGAAGCAAATGCCTCATATGCTGATAGGACTGTAGTTTTACCAACGTTGTTTTTACCTATCAGTACAATAATATTATCAATCTTAACCCTAACTCCCTCTGAACCAATCCCACGAAAATTTTCAATGATTAACTCTGCTAATTTCATTAATAATCACCTCTTTGCTTTTTCGAGTCTTCAGGACTATGCCCACACAATACTGAATACCCAAGACTATATTACCATATATTGATAAAAAAGCGGGATAAAGATTCAATCGTAATACAATTGCATTAAATTGAATAATTCTCTCAGAAAGGTTATAATTCGAAGACGATCCGCCAGATCGTCTCCCTGCACAATTTTTGTTGAGTAGGGAATCCCATCTCCAAATAACGATAAAGACGGAAATAACCCACTGTTAGGCGGCTAACCATAGAGTGGGTTATTTCTTCTTCTTATATAGAGCAGGGTTATTACAACAGATGCTATATACACGGACTTTGATTAGTCCAGACAGTTTCTACACAGCATCGCCACCTTCGTAGTCTAACCTAGCTCCATTTCTGAGAGCACTTTCAACTCGCCAAGTTACTTCTAGCTTATAATAAACTGATATTATTCTGACGTATAAACTGAAACAAACGCTCGGCTAATCTCTTAGCATCCTCACTTAAATTTGAATACTCTTCTAGATGTCCTATGGCTTTCTCGCTAAATTTAACTTTTTCTTTAATAGTTCCAGATTCAGATGCATAGCCACCTTTTCTTTTGCTATCTGTCAGAACATTATCAATAAATCTCCCTAGATATTTGTTCTGATAGGTATTCGTTTCAAAATTCTGATTAAAGCTTAGAGAATCCACATTAGACTTTTCGTAATCAGCTATAACTTTTTTCACTATATCTGCTGTCAAAGTATTTTCTATCTCCTTTGACTCAAGACAATAGAATCGCTCCCCAAGTCTAGCTTTTAACTTTTCTTGCCTACTCAGTTTCTTCTCACTGTCTTTGTCTGTAATAAGAAACAAACGAGAGCATAATCGATCTACGTTCATACTTTTAAATATTTCATCGCTGTTATCGTCCAGAAAAGACCAGTGAGTTATATTGTTACCACTGTATTCTACAAAAGAATAATGATAATCTTCTTTAAAACGATCTTTTTCTGAAATATTAAGATGATCTTGGTATAGCTTTAAATATCTACGTACATAGAACCTGTCAGTTATTCCTTCAACCCAAACAGTACAATTAGACAGATAGACAGATGAGTTCTTCACTCCAAGCATCTCCAGCAAACTATTATCTTCATTGCTTACATTTTCAATCACAAACGAAGCTTGTTTCTCCTTCTCTTCTGAACTTGCAAGCTCTTTCTTGAATGAATAGATTGAAATCTGGTTTACATCTAGTGTTATATCTAAAAAATGATTTGAATGAGTTGTCAAAAAGAACTGATAGCCAGAAAATTCGTCTCTAAGAAATGTTTCTATCAACTTCCGTTGTAGCCCTGGATGGAGATACAGCTCTGGTTCTTCAATAAACACCAGTAAATTCTCCCCTAAATGCGCATATAGAGGGAATGTGAGGATGATAATTGATTGTATCCCATCACCAAGGTTATATATTGGCATTTCTTTTTCATCACCTATTTTTACGATAACTACATCAGAATGTATGGCAGGAAGCAAGACAACCTTCTCTCCATTAAAAAATGTATCCCCAAGGAATTCTTGATACCTAGCTACCTTTTCTCTCTCTTCTAAGTTCCCTAGAAGCATACTTCTTAATTGATCATATAAGCTTAATCCAGAGAAGACACTACCTTTAGTTTCACTTTGAAAATAGTCTTTTTTTGTCCTTTCAGAGTAAAAGTCATCACCAGTTGCATTATATGGACGTAAGCCTCTCAATGTAGGAATATAAACATTATCAAAATGATACTTCCGCTTTGTTTCATTACCAACTATCATCTGCAACTTCTTCATGTACTCTTTACCAATTTCCTGAAGAGGTTGTTTAAAAAAGTCTCCATAGTGCCCAGTGCCTGTATATCTTGCATTTGACTCAAAGCTCTCGTTATTTGTGATATTTATTAACCTTTCCAGAGTCGCGCTAATTCTCTCCAAAACATCAGTATCTTCAACTATCCAGTCTACGTCAGTCAGCGCTCTTACTGCTTGCATGATTCCACCATATTCTGTAGCCCTATTCCTTGACATCACCGCTTCAACTTCTCCAACTAATTCTGTTTGTAAAGCGTTTAACTGTATTAACTCTAAATCATTAGGTACAAATTCCAGTGTAGGAGTTTTGAAAATATTTCTAAGCATCTGACTCTTACCAGAGTTATTCGACCCGACAAAAATGTTGATCTTCGTTAAATTTTCTAGCCATTCAAGACTAGAACTAGTTTCACTACGCTTGTATCTTTCATTATTCAACTTCAATGATTTGATTATGTAGCTACTCATACTTCATCTCCTCTACACGCAATCTATGTTTAAACATAGGCATCAAAAGACAGTATAATTTTACAAAGGACATTGTCTCAGAAACTCCTTATATAGTAAATAATTTTTAAACGGGAACATATGAAATCTACATTTTAGGTGTATAATATCTATATGGAGAGCGCTAACGATGACGCCACATCGTCTCCACATGAGTCTGTTGTTGGGTGGGAACACAACTACCACACTTTTGGCGCGAACCTCAGAGTGGGTTATTTCTTCTTATCTACATGCGTTAGTACCGCAAGTAAGAATGTTTGCTGATCCTCACCCAACATACAACTCAGTTTATCGAATTTAGTGAATTACGTATTCGATTAATGTCACTTGCAAGAATGCTGTCACCAGCCACTTTGCTGCTTGGTATTGCCGTTGTAGGATTTAGCGCTCCTATGATGCTAATAACCTCGTTATAGTATGTCGCCTTGAAGTCCGATCCTGATACCGCTCTTGTAAATGTGTAATTTGATATGCCTCTATATGATCTGAATTCATTAACCTTGGTTGTCAGCCTATTCCACTCTACAGCAGTAACATTGAAATCTGCTCCAGCTTTCTTTTCAGTATCCCATTCAAAATTCGCTGGTCTTGCCTTCTTCGTCCTCACAGCAAGCGTTCTCATTGTAGAACTCTGTCCTGCCGTATCCACAGCTTTGATTCCCAGAATATAATTCGTATCGGCTTGCAATGCAGTGAAGGTGTAATATCCACTCGAACTATAACTCGTCCCTGTTTGAACACCATTGACATAAAATTGTACATAGCCTACACCATAGTCATCTGACGCTGAGTAATACATCTGAACAGTATTTACGCCCGTGTTTGATATAGACCAAGACAGGACGCTAGGAGCAAAATCATACGCTGTAGTTGCTCCGTACTGTGTCATAATCGATGTGTTACCGCTGGTATCAAAAGCCTTTACTCCAAGAGAATATCTCATACCAGGATTCAGTCCTGTAAATGTATATCCACCACTTGAACCATACATAGAGCCATCATATACACCATCACGATAGAAATAGAATCCGCTAACTCCCCTGTTATCTGATGCAGAAGCGTACATTGGGATTGAGTTCCTTGATGCGCTACCATTCATGTACCAGCTATTGATTGATGGCGGTGACGTATCAGGTGCTACAGTCGTCCTCTGACCCGTAGATGCACTTCCAAGCACATTCCTATTCCTGTCATAGAACGTGACGCTCAAGCTGTAATACGTGTTCTCTGACAGCCCTGAGTACGTCCAGTACTTGGTTGTTGATGACACTGGGCTACTAAATGACTCAAGCCCTGAATCACCCACTCCATTTTTGAAAAACCTGTAGTACATCGCTAGTCCTCCACCAGTTTGGAAACTAGCAGATACAGAAATGTAATTGTAGCTTGCGCTATTTGCGTTAATGCTTACTATTGCCATTTGTCTTTTCCTTCTCCTTCTATTATATTTACATAATTGATTGCCTGTTGTTCATCTTCAGTCGATACGTACAACGTCTTTTTCATCTATGTAGATATCTACTTTAGTAACGCTATCATTTGGGCGAGCAATAAGAATATTATGTTTCTCATCGTGGATCGCCGTAACAGGAAACGAAAATTCAATTTTTTCTGGAGTACCCATCAAGCTTTCTTTCCCAATGATCAAGACAGAATACTCTTTGTTTGAACGTCGTAGCCCACTGGTAAGATTACCTCTTAACAAACTTCTTGTTATCTCTATGTCAGTAACTTTGTTGATTTTATCAATAGCATCTTTCCCACTAGCGGACTCAAACAGAATCACTTCCATTGATTTCTCCAGAGTCACCACTGTTATACATCCTTTAGAAAAGCGCTGCCTAGTGCTCGAAGATGTATTATTTGAATACATCTGCACTTCAATGTTGTCCAAAGTGTATCCACGATCATGATCTATTCTACCCAGTGTTGGTCGATATTCAATTTTCAGGTTATTGGAAATCAACAACTCGCAATACCCTAACCAATCTTGTAGGAAGTTCTCCTTTTTAAGCAAAGCTTCCATCATCTCTTCTGCTTTATTGAATTCGTGCTCTTTACCATAGTATGTTTTCTTTTTCTTATCCATCACTCTAACTAACGAATTTTCGCACGATTTTAAGAGATATACTAGCTTTCTAGCTTCGCCCTACAAAAAGCTTCCTTTCTATTTGACCAGTTCGATCCTCTCGCCTTCCTGAGCTGTCTATCTTCCTTGCTGGATTGCTTCCCATTGATACAATACATTAGGTTATCTCCTATCTATTTTTTGTGTAAGCGCTTACAATATAGTGTTCGAGCGTTACTCTCTTCTCTAATCATACCACACAAACATCCTATTTATCAACATAAAAGTAATTCATTGGTTTTCATTAGTTCTACCCATATCAAGGCATATCCTTTCATAGGAACACAAAAGACCGCTACTTGTATCATCAGCGGTCTTTACATTATATATTCATTTTATTACTCACCTGTCCCACCCCTTTTTTTAAGGGGTAGACAAGTGAGCAACCTCAAATTTCACATTGTTACTTTAATCCTAACTGGGTCCAGAGCTTTTCTTAGAGTCTCCTCCTAAGCATAAGCTTACGTCCAACCTAAATTTAAATTTCATATTACTACGTCCATTCTTAGCTTTAATACAGCTAACCATTTCATGATGAAATTCCATTCTTTTAAGCAGAGTACCCACAATGACAAAAACAATCCATATAATTATTTGCATAACATTCCTCCATCATTAAGTTAACAGAGGTTTGCTCACTTTATTATAGTATATCAAGACGAAGACCCTAAGACAAGTTCCTTTCATCAAACATACATCTCTACCATTTCCATCTAGTCTCTTCGCCAACGAAGCTTTAATCCCATCCAGACTCCCCTCCTTTAAGCCTATCATTTAGAGATTTTAACTGTAGGAATATGGAACTATAACTAATAAGAAGCGTTGCATATATACAAATATATACATACTTGATTATTAATATTAAATAATCTATTATGGTAAACATTGGTTCTAAGCTAACTATTTAGGATCAGCGCTCAGTTGTTGGAGAGGGTGTAAATTTATAAATTTGGAGGGAAATAAATTGTTAATAAAAGCATCAATTAAATCACTTTTCCGCATTACTGCTCTTACTATGGCTTTCCTAATCTTTGCTACCACCGCTGCACAATCTTATTCGTTTGCCGCAGAGTTAGACTCAATAACTAATGATCAGGAAGCGCATACTAGCAGCTTGCAAGAAGAAACAGCCGAAGAGACCCAAAACAGCTCTGGAGAGATACCAACTGATGATAATTATCACAACGTTAACATTGGCGATTTAGAATTTGTAGGAGAAGAACTCTCACCAGAAACTTCAATGATAGTTGGAACACTTCCTTGGGTTGGAATGAATTTAGGAAGACTCTTAGGTTGGTTAGCTGGCGGAGTTGCTGTGCTAGATACTATTCGTTTAAACGGGATTGAAGTTACACGTGTTTACGATTTTGCGATAGAACTTGCAAGAAGCAAGGAAAAAAACAAGCCTAAGTATTTTACAGCTACTTATCGTAAAGAACTATATATCATTAATGCTATAACTGAGGAGCGCGCTATCACTCTATTAGAAATTGATCCAACTATTAATATTTGGACGCCAACTATGGGTGATGCAAGAAATCTGGCTAAAAAAGTTGCAGCAAACATAAACGGAACCATTACCATTTCTGAAAATCATTGGGAAACTGGAAAGAATGACACATACTACTACCACCATTTCCATGCAAAAAAAGGTCAAACGTGGAGATCAAGTCACATCTTTTATGGAGCTACTGGACTTCTCGGTAAAAACAAATAATAATATCATATAAAAGATTACATACCCTCTCCTATTAACAGACAAGTAACCTTTAATTGAACATTTTTCAAAGTATCATGTTATACTGTTTACGTATATTTACAAAGCGAGGTGCTCTAACTGCTTATTGATATTAACAAACTTTACGAGAATTATTTGAGTTTAAACATCCCTAACTCTTTTAGTTTGGATGATATCCATCGTCGACTGACAGATGTATATTTTGCTGAAAAAGTTGATCTCAGTTTTTTTTCGGATCTAATCAGCGATCCTCACGCTGGTTTTGATCAAGCAATTGCAGCTTATGTATTCAAAGATAAGAAAGCGATTAGAGAATTAACCAAGTTAAACAGGGAAGATGAAATTGATGAGTCTATGGAATATGGCTGGATTGTCAACTCAACTCAAATAGGCAACTCAAACTTGTTAACTCTTGAAATTTGCATATTTCATGGAATCGAAAAGGAAGATATAAACATAGAAAATATGCGTTTCAAGGAATATTTGATTATGCTCTATTTAACGGGTTACATCCATTTTGAGAACGACATCTTGCTTCCTCAGTTAATTAACCTGTATCGTAATGGTCATTATCTTCGTCATTTCGGACCTAATAATGGTTCGGGAATATACTTGTATGAGTAAAGGTTTAAAGAAATAAAGCTACCAACTCACTCCAATTAGAGTGAGTTTTTCTCATATAAAGACTGAAGAATATCTTCGCTCAGCTTTTATGTTATATGATTAATGTCACAACAACAATTTCATTAATAGTAAAATTAAAAATTCTAAGTTCTCAAAACTGGCAGCCTGTCGAGGAAGAACAGTAACTAGAAAAAAATACCATATTTATTGTCGTTTTGATCTAAACCCACCCCTCCCCTTGCCAAAAGTGTTACCTAATATGGCTTAGGTAACGTTTCCAATCATAAAATCATCAAAAAACAGAAGAAAAGCACATAGTATCTCTCATATGGTCCATTTTTGTATATTTATACAGTTCCACTCTTCGTATATGTTCAAATTTACATTTTTTTTGACTGCTAACTCGCGCTTTTATGCCTCTCAGGTCTCGTTCTGTTATCTCCAGAACACTCCTGATACCAGCTACAGACCGTCTATGTTAATCTTGTGATGTATACGCTGTACTACGATTTAGAACCACTCTCATGACACTAGCTTAAGCCATACTTACTCCCTACTCCATCAATACTTAGTGGGAAACAACACTTCGAATCCGTAATCTGTCGCACCTCAGAGAGCATAAAGTCATGTAGCGTCAGCACACTTGCTCTTACTTGTACAAACGATGATTAGCGATTCATTACAACTGAAATCAAAAAGAGCCTCTATAGGCTCTACTGACTTTACTTGTACCTTAAATCCACTACATCATTATCAATGTCATTCATTCGCTGCACCATTCTTGGAACATCATTCTTTATCATCCTGATATCAAACTCTATCTTCTGGACTTCTGTACGTAGGCTGGCACTTCCTTCTCAATTGAAGGTTCAACCAACTCAGTCAATTGAGTGAGCTGGTCTTCTAGTTTTTGCGAAGCGCTTGTCCATGTTCTCCATGTATACCTTCATCCTACTAAACAATTCGTTTATTCCTTCTTGTCATCATTCATCGTCAATCCACTCTCTCTCAATTTTTTAATAGTCAACTGTAGACAGCCTTGCATCGCTCATTTACGATAGAAACCTTTAATTATAAAGACATATTGGGATGCTGCCATCGTGAGGTTAACAGACGGCGCATCCCAGATAAGTCTCAAGCCAGTTTCTCTTGTAGATCTGTTTCTTCATCATCCCACGCAGTTAAATCAAAGCCAACATTTGCTTTGAGTTTCTTTTTCGTTTTGTCCTGTTTGCTCTGTTTCTTTCTGACTTTTGACTTAATTTGAAACATGTCTCTTGATTGTTCTTTCAACTTAAACAATTCACGCTCCTGATTTTCTACACGGGACAGTTTTTCCATTGCATAGCGTTTATAATTTGTAAAATTAAAACCACTTTTCTCCAACTTACTAATTCGTTGTTCACAATGGGTTTTAAAATCTTCGTCTATGTCCCTCTGCCACAAATACAGATAGTAGTCATCTTGAGTCAAATCAGCGAGTTTTCCGTTTACCTTCCCCCAATTAATCGGGTAACGGTCTTCCCCAAGATCAATTAAACTATCCGAATCCGCATCACTCGAATCTCGCTCAAAGACAGCTTCATTTGTAGTTTCCCCTCTGGTCTGTCCACCTTCAAGAACTTCATACTTGTTTATCTCCTGTCTCACCTGATTCTCTGCATTAAGATAAAATTGACCACTTTGTCTATTAATCAAATCAGCATCAACCATAGCATTAATTAACGTTTTTGCTGATTTGTCACAGATGCCGATTAGTGAAGCAAAAGTTGAATAAGCCATCTCATTGTTCAATTTTTCATGTTTCTTTATTAAACAAAGAACATAGAACTCTTCACTACTTCTTGCCATGTCAAACAATGAAAAGGACACTTGTGTATGACCACGTGGAAGCTCAGTGAGTGAGTTGTAATAATTACTACTCTTGAACAAAACGTCTAATATTGTATGATTCTTCGTCAATTGCATCTCTATTTTTGTATCGAGATGGATTGCTTCTTTTCTTTGCAACTCGAAAAGGCACTCCTTAATTCTGTTCTTGTTTTGATGCTCGTTTTTTCTTAAACTGACTTCGCTTGATATTTGGTTGATCGTTATTTTTGTGAGATTATCAAACCATTTAAGCTCATTCTTTACAATTAAGTAATAGATCCTCAATTCATCAGGTGTAAGCTTGTACTGACCACTTGACAAGAAAAGATTGGGTATTACTGCGAATCTGTTGTTATTCATTTTTATTTATCTACCTCTCTCTAAGACTACCTACATACTAGCTTGGGTATAGTATGTAGGTATCTTCTATTGGGCGTGTCTTCAAACTCAGG
>NZ_JAGGNR010000018.1 GCF_018614975.1 Paenibacillus polymyxa
TACTATGAGGGGAGCATATCACTTCTTGTGCAGTTCTGGATATATAACGTTATTTAATCTTCATCGCAAGTTCAATAATTTGAGCTCGCATATTTGGATCACTATTCAATCTCAGATACATATCGTCAATTGGTTGTCTGTTCTCACGGTACGTTTTCTCATGCTTCATCGTTGTGTGAGACCATTCAATCAATTCATTCTCAGCCAGAACCAGATTGTTATACGCATCATGGAAGCCAGTGGACTGTACAAGCCCTTCCATAACTTCCTGAGAGATCTCCTGAGTCTTACGTGTATCTTCCAACTTTTTCTCCAGAATGACTGCCTGCTTCTCAAACTGTGTCTTTGCCTTCATGTAGCCCAGCTGGGCTTTCGAATAAATCGGTTTCATTAGCTAACTTCACCCTCTAGATCATTGTGTATTTACCGTTATTGTATCTTAAACTCTAGCAAATTACAAAAATAGTTATTGGTAAAAATCAGTTTGCTTCTATTATAAAAGTATTCTATGTCAATTCATTAAGGCTCATAAAAAGGACCTGCCCCTTTAGAGTAAGGGACAGGTCCTTCCTAAAATGCACCGTTGTATCAGTTGAATTAACTTAAGGTTTTAGGGAATACTTTGGTGCTCTTCTTGAGCAACTCTACTGCAATTTTACCTGCTTCGGCACGGGTCAAATTCCCTTTTGGATTAAAAGCGAACTGTGGCTTCTTCTGACCTGCAACTGTGACTGGAGATCCCTCCATAATTTTAGCCTTCGTCACCGCTTGTATCGCTGGTCTTGAATAAGCTTCCATGCTTCCTGAGTCAATAAAGGATTTGGCCAATGCACCAGTTAACTTGCTGTCATTGCTGGCTAACTTTAACTCAAGCGCTCTCGCGATCATTACAGCTGCCTGTTCACGTGTAAGAGGCTGATCTGGACCAAACACGCCATCTGACAGTCCAGTAACGATCCCTGCTCTGGCCGCTGTCTCAATGCTGTCATAGTCCCATGTAAATGAACTTGTTCCTGCTGCTACGTCCGTAAAGGTTCGATTACTATCAGATGTAATTGGCAAATTCAGACCTTTGACAAGAAGTGTAGCGAACTCCCCGCGTGAGGTTCTGTCATCTGTACCAAATTGTTCGAAACGAATAGGTGTCATGAACCCTTTGGCATACAATGCATTCAGAATATTTCTGGCCCAACCATGATTCGTAATATCATTATAGCTTCTTCTAAGTTTCATTACTTTATAATAGCCAAAGTCGTCAAATGGAACTGTGACTGTATGTTTCTTGGAGTCAACTTCGCCCCCAATACGTCTCCATTCTCGGTTTGGCGTATAATAGAATACCGAGATGGTTGAACCTGCATCGTCTACAACGTTAGGGTCATAAGCTATAGTCAGTGAACCTCTTTGAGAAGGTTTGATCTTCCGCTCTGCGGGAATCTGCGGATCTCCGTACAGCGAGTTAACGGTGTATGGACCACTACCGTTTGTTGGCGCTTTGTAATTACTTGTATCCCTTCCCGATTCTCCCATTCCACCACTAACCCAGTAAATATCAGAGATCGGACTGAAGTTTATTGCATCTCCTACTACAGCCGAGAATCTTCTATAATACTCATCTGGTACAGTTATCACATTCGGATCGTTTGCATTTTGTTGAATCCCAACAAGACTTCCATAATCATTGCGTCGTTCAACGATCCCCGTTGCAGGGTCAGCGATACCGAACAAAAGTTTATTTTCAGGATAAAACTTCTTGATCCCTCGAGTATCCGTGCTCTCCATTATTGTTCCTTTTGGAAAACTGAGCTCTACCTGCTTGTTGAATGCAGAATATTTGTTAGCCACCTTAGGAGCCATATATTGCGAGTCAACCCCTGCAGCATTCGTATAGAACACATTAACGGTATCGTTCGTTGTTACACCATCACGATTAATCGTTATCTTGATCGCATTCGATTTATCTGGCTTAAGTCCAACGTAATCGAGCACAAAACGATCCGTTGCTGCACCTTGAAGTTTAGCTGCTGGTTGCTTATCAATGATAACCCCAGTAGCGCCCTCTGCCTCAATATCAAAATGAACAAAGTTCTTATTCACAACAATTTGAGTTCCGGAATTGGCAACAGGAGATAAAATCCGATATCCTGTAACCTCTTTTACAATCTCTACCTTCTGACTTGTCTTCGCACCTGTTTTGTTGTAAAGATCCAGTGTATAGATATACGTTCCAGGTGTTTCTGCCTTCAAATTCTTCAAACGAACAACAAAGTCTTGTTGCCGTCCTGCTTTCTCAACGATAACGGTTGGGTTGTTTGTAGCAAATTGATCATTCATTATTGGATTTACCCAAGTATCTGAAGCTCCATCCGGAATGTTAAGTTCAAATATATTTTGCGTTCCCATGTTGAGGCTCATTCTTGTTGCCCCAGCACCCCGAAGAACCAAGTCGAATGATTTCAAACTCGTTGTATACTTATTATCATTGAACACGAATTCAGGTGAAAGGTTAAATAACTCCCTTACCCATGGATCATTGGAGCTATAAGTATCCGTAGGGAATCTTGATGTATTGTTGCTTAGTGATGGTTGGAAATTATTAATCGTCGAGATATTATTGTCATTGATGAAGATTCGGAGTTCTTTTGAAACTTCACTAATTTGTCCTTTAGTATCCTTTGCTGTACCCGTGAGTACAATTCTGTTTTCTCCGATATATAATGGACCTGTATCGCCATCCACTTTGATTTTCTTCGAAAAGCTTCCATCAGTTCCAAAACTCAAACTAAGTGGATACTCCTGCCCTGGTGCAGGCGTGTCACTTGTGGAATAGACCTTACGACCATTGGCGAATATTTCTCCTACAAAAAATGGACTGGTCAAGTTGTCAAAGTCAACATACCGACCTTCCAATGTAATCCCATCTGATGCAATGGAATTCATATCATAGGTCTGCCCATCAGTAAGATTATCTACAGAGATAAAGCTCTTGGAGGCATATGAAATGGTAACATTACGTCCTGTTGACGAATTATCAAAAGCGAATCGTACCATCTGGTTTCCACTTTTAAAACCAGTGATATGGTAAATCCGTTTGGTTGGATCATCTTTCACAGCATTACCAATAAAGTCAATTGTTATATCACTTGTTCCCCGTGGAAGGTAACTAGCATTCAATCCAGCACTGCCAGGATCTCTGTTCGTCTCAACCAAGATGTAGAAGTCACTTGAATTGACACTCGCCCCATCAAGATTTACACCTTCTGGAACTGTTGTTGCATCAATCATATTAGTTTGATTGAAATCCCGAATATATTTCAAGTTGCTAATACTGACTGCATTTTCTACATATTCCAGATTCATCGTTGTTCTTACACTCTCATCACCGTAATCTACAGTCAGGATATGATTTTGCAGACGATCAATCATGCCATTGGTGTCCTTGAAGGGAATTGGATTGATATCAAAAGTGATAATAGTATATCCTGGAGTGTTCTGACCCACACTCGGGATATCCTCAATGTCCATATTTTTAATGGCACCAGGTTCCAATGTCTCGTCTTCCAATCCAATCACTGGTGTAGGATTCCCAGCTTGCTCTGGAAGAATCAATTGAACATTAACATATGCATCAATTAGCTCTCCACCATATGTTGGTCGTACATTGGATAGCATGCTTTGCGGCAGACCTGCTCCTCCTTCTCTCAGATCAAGTGTAGAGAATGGACTTTGGTCGTTGTAATATAACAAGGAATAGTTAAAGACCTTCTTATCTGTTCCACCCTCAATTGTGATGGCCAAGTCATTATGTCCTGGCTTCAAATTTAACACCGGTGAGAAAAAGTTTCCATCCAGTTGCAAGCCAGTAGGCAACGCAGTGCCGTTATTCAGTGACACCGTAACTCTTTTCGAATTCTGAGCAACCCCCGTAATGGTTACATCACCAGTATTAACAACGACTTGAGCGCCTTCATTCAGATTTAAATTATCTGAGCCACCAAGCACTTGCAATTTGTCGATATACGGTACGGAGTCATATAGGATATAAAAGCTTTCTGATCGTTCACTCGGCCCTTGGGAACCTGTGAATGTTACACGGTTCATCCCCGGGAAAAGTGTAAGTGTTGACCTGAATCGATTATCTGGACGGTCGGGATCAACGGTCACAACACCTGGCGCAACACGTGTACTTTCTGGTACCCATTTACCATTCTGAAGATTCATCAGTTGTACATTTACACCAAGTGTCGATCCTGTAACGTTGGTGAATGTACCCGCAACTACTTGTTCACTACTTGTAACGATATAGGCACTATTACGAGATAGTTTATCCGCATCACTGGGAACAGAGTTATTCGGATCAGGGGCATCCATCGATAATCCTGCCGTACGCTTTAATTTTTCATTATCAGGAGTAAAGTAACTTGTCTGTCCCGCCGCCGATGCGACTGGTGCAAGGCCAGCTGGTATTAGAGATACAACCAGTGCCACCATCATCAGCCAGATTAACGGCTTCTTCGTACGCTGCATTCAATCATCTCTCCTCTTTTTAAGTCAGTTAACTTTATATATCGGCAAAAGGTTCCAATTATTTAGTAAAAATATCAAAATAAACAAAAAACCTTATCCACAAGGGATAAGGTTGGGTCTGGAATAATATTCAAGAATAGCTGTAACCATTACATTTATCTATTTAAGATTTCGAACGGGTCTCCGGATTCAGCTTGACGCGCATACGCATCAGGAAGTTAATAACCGGTCTTCTTGTTTTGCTAACAAGCCCGATGACTTCTGCTCCCACCTGAAGGAAGAACATCATGATACAGATCACAACGAACGTTACCCAGTTCGCTTCGAACATGGCAGCGGAAGATTGGATAATCGCCAGAACTCCGAAGAATGCGGCAATTCCATAAATGATCAGCACCGTCTGACGGTGACTGAATCCAAGTTCACGCAAGCAGTGATGCAGGTGACCTTTATCCGGTGCGAAAATCGGTTTCCGTTGTACCGCACGACGAATGATCGCGAAGAAGGTATCCGAGAGCGGCACACCGATAATGATCAGCGGTGTAATGAAGGACACGATAGCAATTTGTTTGAATCCCAGCATAGATAGCATTGCCAGAGAGAAACCAAGGAATAGTGATCCGGTATCCCCCATGAAGATCTTGGCTGGGTGGAAGTTGAAAAACAGGAATCCAATGATGCTACCCAATAACACAAGGCACATCAAAGCGATCATCATGTTCCCCATCAGGAAGGACATTACGGCAATGGTACCAATTGCAATACCAGATACACCCGCTGCCAGACCATCCAGACCATCAATCAGGTTAATCGCATTGGTTACACCAACGATCCATAAGATCGTCAGCGGAATGGATACCCAGGCTTCCAGTGAAGAATAGGAATCCTGAAACGGAATATTAACGAAATCTACCCGGATATTAAATCCAAATACAACGACAGAAGCAGCAACGATCTGACCAAGCAACTTCACTTTGGCTGACAGTTCAAACCGATCATCAAGTGCGCCGATCAGCACAATAATCGTTCCACCAATCAGAAACGCGCTGACAAAACTCATGTCCCGAGTTGTGAACCATGCCGATACAAACGGAAGCAATGCAGCAACGGTAATAATAAAGGCCAGGAATATCCCCAGACCACCAAGACGCGGCATGATTCGTGTGTGTACTTTACGTGCATTCGGCGTATCCATTGCGCCAATGCGGACTGCGAACTTTTTGACAAGTGGTGTCAGGGCAAGAGCCAGTCCCATTGACACGATAAATCCAATGATAAAGATCGCTACCATTTGAACATTCGACCCCCAATTATAATACCTGTACGAAATTATAAATCCCCTGATCTCTTTTTATATATGAAAATTATTGTTAGTCACTTTTGATGAAAAATGCAATTTGCACCAGAACGGAGAGGGAGAAATAACCTGTAGAAGCGAAGCGTTCGCCTACAAACTTTCTGAAAGAAAGCTACATCGTAAGCATATGCTATCGCGGGATTTCAACCTTGCAAAGGTGGATAAAAGAAATCCAGAGATAACAGCGATCAAAAGGTTATTCTGACATCGAAGTGGCCGTATGCAACAACTTCCGTTTTTCATGGAGTGGCACACATGTAATCCGGAATGAATTATACGCTTATCCCACCTAAATAGCCATCCTTAATTTCTAGCATAAACAGGCATTTATCTTGCAATTACCTGTTTTTAACGGACTTTCGTCACGTTTTCTTTGTCACGCATCACCTTAACAGCGAATTTCGGAAGCGCAAGCATCCGGCCAGCCCGGCTTGGTTCACGCAATAAGCGATAAAACCACTCCAGTCTTAACTTTTGGAACAGCATAGGCGCACGTTTGGTTTTACCCGAAATCACATCAAAGCTGCCGCCGACCCCCATAGTTACGGGAACCTGTAGTGCGTGTTTATGTTTGTGAATCCACGGTTCTTGGGTATCCGCCCCCCGTGCTACAAACAACAGATCAGGTGATGCTTCCCGAATAGAAGCGATGACCTGTTCATCCTCAGCCGGACCAAAATAACCGTCGCGATAACCCACAATTCGAATCGCCCGATATTGCTGTTGTAACCGAGTTGCCGTTTCTTGAATCACCTCAGGGGTGGAACCAAGCAGATATACGCCCCATCGATAGTTTTCTCCAACACGCAGCAATTCATGTAATAGCTCAAATCCCGGCACTCGCTCAGCTACAGGATCTCCACAATAGTTCGCAGCCCATACGACACCTGTTCCATCAGGAACAATCAATTCCGCAGCTTGCATGACTTCCATAATTGCGGGATCTTCCAATGCGGCCATAACCATAATCGGGTTGGCTGTGATGACCTGGTGTGGTTGCTTGGACAGCACAGCTTCCTGGAGAACCTTTACCGTTTCTTTCATCGTCAGTTTGGAAAAAGGAATGCCATAGATTGAAACGGTAGGTATTGATCCGGTCTGACTCATTTTCATCTCATCCTTTGCGGCCTAAATAGTTAATAATCTGCTGTGCAGGTACTCTGGCTTCCTGCTTCAGTTCGGTGATGCCTTCTTCATGTTCCTTCAACCACTGTGAACGTTGATCCAACAATCCAACGACAGTCTTGGCAAGTTTAACACCATCGAGTGAGCTCGTATTCCCTGCTGGTTCACTATCCAGACGAAGCAGGAATTGATCAATTTTCGGATCATACGAGATGCCTACCGGAGGAACATATTGCGATGCCGCATAGATCAGACTGTGCAGACGCATACCAATCACCAGATCACACTTGCTGACTTCCTCCAGCATAAGCTGTGGGTCGGTCAGATCCTGTGTGATGCTAATCTCACTGCCTTTGCTGGTCACATCACCTAGCATTTCCATAAGGAATCGTGATGCCTGTTCATCTATCGGCAAATGAAATGGTAGAAAACGCAAGTGCACCGCTCTTTTGGAGCACAGCTTTTTCAATCCGGCTGCAATAGCCGTAAGTTCCTTCTTGTCCGACTCCCAAAAACGTACCGATACGCCGATCACAGGAAGCTTGGTATGTCCTCCAGATGAAGGTTCCACTCGATTAGCTTGAGTAGCAGCATTTGCTGAGACAGTACCTGCCCCACTCTCAACTTTTGCTTCAGGTAATGGCAAGCCCATTACCGGGTCGGGTACGACATGGATCTGATTCCACTGTAACCCGAGCCCACGCAGGTAGTCTGCAGATTGTTCATCCCGAACGGATACATAGGTGCAGGCCTTGAAGACCGATTTGATCATTGGATCGAAAATTCTACGCTTCACAGGGCCAATACCCTGTGCATAGATAAACGTTGGCTTTTTCAACATCTGAGCCAGCTTGATTACACCCAGATAATAAGGAATGGATTTCAGTCCAGTTGCATCCTGCAACAGACTTCCTCCGCCACTGATTAACCCGTCGCTCTCCTTGAGTGCTTCACGGACTTCCTTCAATTTCATACGATGCACGGAGCGCACACCGTACATGGCGGTTGTCGACTCGGGATCACCCGAGAGAACAATAGGTTCAATGGTGATGTTCGACCTTTGGCTTTCCTCTTCCAGCGCTGTCAAAATCGACTTTAGCACCGCTTCGTCTCCGCTATTGCGGAATCCGTAATACCCCGAGATGACTAACTTTTGAGAAGTGGTGACCATTTTTTCCAACATCCTTCCGCTACTTGCCACACACCCACAGCAATGATACCGAAGATTAAGCCAAGTCCCAATCCCATCACTCCACGAATGAGTGACAATACAGCCGGCGTATGGATATGCGCGAACGTATCCACCATGGACAACTGTCCAATCGCTGCAATAATGAGTACAAAGATGACTTTACGATATTTTAAAGCGGCGAACACGCCAACGATAAACAGCGGGTGTCCCAGCATAAATTCTTTGAATCTCGGACGTACACCGAACGTATCTTCCAGCGTGGTACGCAGGAACATCTCGAACGGCGTTACTGCACCCGAGTTGCCTGTGCGACTCAAGTAATAGTACCCAACCACGGCAGCAACAAGCCCCAAAACAACCATTAATACATTAATCGGTGTACGAAGCACTTCTTTAATTTTCTTCATCGAGAATGAACCCGAACCACGATAAAACACAATGTAAATCGCTACCAGCGCCATAGGTGCAAAGTGCAACAGACTCACGCCGCGGAACTGGTTAATCACCAGACTGTACGTAATACTGTTCAGCAACGCGATGACAAAAGGTACCGCCAGGAACGACAGAATCGAAGTTCTTACATATAAAACTAAGGTCTGTTTCAAACGACGACCCGCGGATGCGTCTGGTTGACGCTGTTGCTGATAGTTCACTGTACGAACGGCCAGCACCATCGCTATGGTCGGCGCGGCAATGGCCACAAGCAAGGCAATTCCTTGCTCCAGCAGCGTTGGTTTCAAAAGGAACAATCCTGCACTGCCCACCAGAGCAACTACAAATGCGATCAAGGTCAGTAGTGGGATAAAATAAGAAATCATAAGTGCAATCATGGCAATTGCACCAACAAGAGCAACCAGCTTGGCATAACGCTGAATCGACGAATCCTTAACTGTAAATGCTTCAGCTTGTCCTAGTTCGAATCCATGCTTCGCCATGCGTTCTACCGCGTGACCCGGCTCACCCAAGCTGTTGATCAGATTCTCAATTGGATCTGTAATCATGGCCTTGGCTGTATTCCGGCTTGGTGATGCATTCATATAGAGCATACGAATGTTGCGATCCTTGGTTGCGAGAACAAAACGGTCAGCAATCGTATCTACGTCCAGATTGGCATCCCCATCACTAAGCGAGTACAGACGCGTAACGTTGTAATCCGTTTTATAAGCAAGGGTCTGGAATCCAGACTGCGGTTTCTTCAAGTTCTCGATGGCTGCAAGACCAATATTGTGCTTGTTCAGCAACTGTGCGAATTGGTCGAGACTCTTCATCTCTGCATTATCATTGTACCCTTTCACAGCATCCCCATCAAACAAGATGCGCTTTACACCATTCTCTTCGAAGAAGGTAAGCAAGCGCTCCATCGATTCCTGGCTGTATGGCACACTGTCCGAGATCCGCGGCAAAATGTAGAACCCTTTATCACGCAGCATCTTCACGGCAACCGGATCGGGCTGCAAAGGCTGCATGTTGGCATTCTCCGGAGGAGTCTGCAATATTAAGCCGCTACGACCTTCATATTCCCATGGTACTACCGGAATATGCCGATCAGCGAACGTTTGTTCAATAATAGGGGTATACGTCTGTGCGTTTTCCTCTGATGTAAATAACACATACGTGTAATTTGCGTTAGAAGGAATTACATCTTTGGTCAGGTTGGCAAGATCCTGGCCATTATATACCATTAGTCGGCGTGTCTTTCTCAGCTCGTCCAATGTACTTTCGAACACAGCCATGGTCGTTACGCCTGCGTCTTTTAGACGAGTCAATTGTTCATTCATGAAATCTTGCGGATGTGCCTGATACGCGGAGATATCCAGCAGACCCCGATAGTTGAAGACAAGCTCTACCTTTTTGGCAGAAGATTCTGTCTGCACCCGATCACTGATTACAGGGATGGACGCAACCAGACCGATAATAACGACGAGCCACAACCACTTCCGAGAAGCGTTATTCCAATAAAGCCATTTTTGACGCACTACATGTACCTCCTCAAGTGTTGGAACCAAATGCACGTTCAGCTCAAGTAATTCGTTCATATACCATTCATACAATAGGTTACAAACAGCTTGTGTCAACAAGCCCTCTTATATGCTATATAGACTGAACTAAAGCATTATTTACACTTGCCACTTCGATGACAGAACAACCTTCCGATCGCTGTTATCCCCCGATTTTTTTGATTCAATTTTAATAAAGGTGAAAATCTGGTGATAAAGGCGAACACTTCACTTCTTTAGGTTATTTCTGCCCTCTACGTTCTCGTGTAAATGTTCAGTTCAATTTATATAGATCCATCTGTAATATTATTTCAAAGAAAAACCCCTCCGCCAACCAACCTTACGGTGCGGAGAGGCCTTCTCATGTCCTAACTCTTTGTTGCATTTGTATTATTGTGCGTCTACACGCGACATTACGGTGGTCACCAGGCGCTCGATCCGGCTTTCGGCATCTTCCAAACTCTCACCACGCACGGCGAAGTATACTTTGATCTTCGGCTCTGTTCCTGAAGGACGCAAGCAGAACCATGAACCGTCTGCCAAAATGAACTTCAGTACGTTCTCCTTCGGAAGACCGTCCAGACCAAGGGAATAGTCCAGTACATCTTGTACAGCAATTCCCGCTACTTCTTGTGGCGGATTGGAACGCCAGTCCGTCATTTTCGCTTGAATCTGAGCTACGCCGTCTTTGCCTTTCAGCGTACGGGACTCCAGCTTCTCCAGGAAATATCCGAATTGGTTGTACAGCTCTTGCAAGACATCATACAGCGTCTTGCCTTGGCTCTTATAATACGCTGCTGCTTCAGCAATCAGCATCGAGGCAAGGACAGCATCCTTGTCACGGGCATAGTTGCCTGAAAGGTAGCCATAACTCTCTTCATATCCGAACAAGAAGGTATGACTGCCTGTTGCTTCGAACTGGTTCATTTTTTCACCGATATATTTGAAGCCTGTCAGTGTGTTCATCACTTCTGCACCGTAATGTTCAGCAATAACAGCACCCATCTCACTTGTTACGATCGTTTTGACAACCGCGCCGTTGCTCGGCAGTGTACCTGTCTCTTGCAGGCGACTGAGCAGGTAATGTACCATAATCGCACCAGACTGGTTACCGGACAAGACGAAATATTTGCCATCGTTGTCTTTCACAACAGCACCCATACGGTCGCCATCCGGGTCTGTTCCCATCAGAATGTCAGCGCCCACGGATTCGCCCAGCTTCATTGCAAGCGTAAACGCTTCGCGTTCTTCCGGGTTAGGAGATTTCACGGTAGAGAACTCCGCATCCGGCTGTTCCTGTTCTGCTACAATGTGCACTTGCTCGAATCCGATCTGCTCCAGCACGCGACGTACAGGGATGTTGCCTGTACCGTGAA
Organism: Paenibacillus polymyxa; assembly: GCF_018614975.1. Lineage (GTDB taxonomy): Bacteria > Bacillota > Bacilli > Paenibacillales > Paenibacillaceae > Paenibacillus > Paenibacillus polymyxa_E. The sequence continues at coordinate 11,575 of NZ_JAGGNR010000018.1, forward strand.
GCGGTGTGAAGACGATTTTGAAATCACGGCCTATGTCGGATTGGATCAGTTCGCGGCTCAGACTGCGGCTTGCTACGGTATCCACAAACGCTTGATCTTGGTCTTCACCCAGCCAGATCAGTAGCCCCTGTGCTTCTGCTTCTTCTTGCGTCAGCTTCTTCACGTCAGCAAGGGAAGGCACTTCCTGGATGTACTGAATGACTTTTTCCGCTTCATTCGGTACCAATTGACCGCCCTCATGATTGTAGACTTTATATCCGTTGTATTCCGGTGGGTTGTGGCTCGCTGTTACAACGATTCCGCCAGTGGCCTTCTGATGACGCACTGCGAATGACAACTCAGGAGTTGAACGCAGGGATGGGAACAGCTTGGCTACAATGCCGTTTCCAGCCAGTACAAGCGCAGCATCCAGTGTGAATTCAGGTGAGAAATGACGGGAATCATGAGCAATGACAACAGAAGGTTTGCCTTCTTGGTCACCATGCTGCTCAAGCAAATAACGCGCAAATCCTTGCGTTGCCCGCCCAACGGTGTAACGGTTCATCCGGTTGCTTCCCGCACCAATGACTCCACGTAATCCTCCTGTACCAAACTCCAGGTTTCTGTAAAAACGTTCCTCCAGCTCTTTCGGCTGATCCTGCAAGTCACGAAGCTCCTGTTTCGTTGCTTCATCAATCGAAGCATCCTCCAACCATTGCTGCAACGTCTCTGCTGCTGCTGTGCTTAACTGTTCCATTCCGATAAACCCCTTCCGTCTATATAAATTCAGGTGTGCTGAGTTACTTCAGCATCTTGCATCATTCGGTTCGTCTACGTTCCTGCATGATGTCAATGCTCACGTATGTAATCAGCTTGGGTCAGACAGTGCAAACATGATCTCGCCTTCAGCGACCACTTTGTCGTTCACTCGGGCAGTTGCTTTACCTTTACCAATAGAACCCTTGAGACGCGTAATCTCCACTTCCAGAATCAACGTATCTCCGGGCACAACTTGTCCACGGAATCGGAAGTTGTCCAGTCCCGCCAAAAAGCCGATTTTGCCTTTGTTGCCTTCCAAATTCAGAATGGCTACCGCACCAACCTGAGCCAGCGCTTCTGTAATCAGTACACCCGGCATTACCGGATACTCTGGGAAATGACCAATGAAGAAAGGTTCGTTAATGGTTACATTTTTCAGACCAACGGCACGTTTGCCATCCTCAATCTCTAGAATCTTGTCCACTAGCAGAAACGGGGGGCGGTGCGGGATGATTTCTTGAATCTGTTTGATATCGAGCACAGTGTAATCTCCTCTCGGGATGTTTATATGAGCATTCTTCATCATGGATTTTTCATGTGCGCATAGGTGACCGTTACGGTTACGGATCGTTCTTTCGATCGCTGTTGTTTCCTAATGTTTCTGAATTATTTTTCAGATGGATAACATTAGGAAACAAAGGCGAGCGCTTCGCTTCTTTCGAACGATTCCGTTCCCTTCACTGACTTTAGTGCGGACATGGAAAACCTCATTATGATCAAGCCGAAGCTCATATAAATGGGTTTTTAATTTTTTTAATTTTGTATGGAAAGCATATTTTCGGTTAACACTAGTTATATCCTTCATGACTGCAGTAGTGAAGGTTAAGATAAGGGGTCTCTCTTCGCGATGACGAATGTCTTTCGCAGGGGAGGCCTCTTTTGACGTCAAACGTCATCCATCATTATACTGTTTTCAACGTCAAAAAGAAAACTCCTGCCTGCGCAGGAGTTTTCGCTTAACTCGTTACATTATGGAGCGAACACCAGATTATATACATGTTCCCATGTACTCCATTGCCATACGGAACCGATATCCTGTTTTCCCAGTACCACATATCCAGCTACCATTCCGCCAGCGAGGGCAAGAACAAGCAGGGCCGGGACCAGGAACCATCTTGCGATGCGCCATCCACTCTTCTTCTTCTTGACTTCCTTTTTCTCTGGCTTACTGTTTTGCTGCTGTGTTTCTGTCATCACATTCACCTTTTACGCTCTCATATTGTTGGCAAGACCCAACATGGAATCACTTGAAGTAAGCGCCTTTGCCGCCAGTTGATATGTTCGCTGTCCTTGCATAAGCAAAGACATCTCCTGTGTCAGATCCACATTAGATTGCTCCAGAAATCCTGGACGGATCAAGGCAGCCGCTTGACGTGTAGCTGCATTAGCGCCAAATACATCATCCTCAGTTAATCCCGCATCCAGACCAAACAGGTTATCCGCATACTGTACCAGTCCCTCTGGGCGTTCAATGTCTACCACTTGCATCTGTGCTCCAATGGTTGCATTCGCCTCATTACCGCGTCGGATTAACAGGTTGCCATTTTCATCAAAAGCAACTTTGCTATTATTCGGCGCCGTAATACGATTGCCTTGACGATCCAGGGCAAAGTGGCCTTCGCCATTAACCATCACCATCATATCAGGTGAATTCGGAGTAGGTTTAGGTCTTGTATCCGGTACAAAATGAAATGCACCCTGACGTGTCCACATTTTCTCCCCATTCGCTTCAACTGCAAACATCGCATTTCCCTCAATGGCCAGATCGGTCGGAAGGCCCGTCTCGTTCATGGGGCCTTGAGACATATCCTTCGTTACATCTGCCAAACGAGCACCAAAACCGAGGTTATATCCCATCGGTGTGGAACGTCCATCCAGTTTGTACTTGTCCGGTTGTTGTTGAACCCGGGTCAGCACATCCTCGAATGCCGCCTGCTTGCTCTTATAGCCTGCCGTATTCACGTTGGCAATATTATCGGAAATGACATCCAGACGCTGCTGTATGGCAGTCATGGACACCTTGGCACTAATCATGGAATTATTCATTGGTGGTTACCCTCCCTGTTTTCACCCTCCCAAACCCTCCCTAGCAGGGAGGGCCCCAGATGGCGCTGCCCTCTGGACTCCCGAAACAGGCGGAGTAGATAAGTGGGGTACGATCTTGCTAAGTGGCGGTGGTGTGTGCGCGCCGCGACTGCCGTGCTATGATTTCCGCCATAGTTTCACATGGCTGAATCATAGCACGACACGCTCTTTATACGGCGTGTAGCTCCGCGTGGTCTCTCCTTGCTTTGCTCCGCAAAGGACTGTCGAGACCATCGCTTCGCTCAGGTACTGCCACGCATTCCTCGCATATGCTCGGTTGCGTCCAGGCTCTCGCGCTCCGCGTGGTCTCTCCCTGCTTTGCTCCGCAAAGGGCTGTCGTGACCGTCGCTTCGCTCAGGTACTGCCACGCATTCCTCGCATATGCTCGGTTGCGTCCAGGCTCTCGCGCTCCGCGTGGTCTCTCCCTGCTTTGCTCCGCAAAGGACTGTCGTGACCGTCGCTGCGCTCAGGTACTGCCACGCATCCCTCGCATATGCTCGGTTGCGTCCAGGCTCTCGCGCTCCGCGTGAGCCTCTCTGCTTTGCTACGCAAAGGGCGTTTGGCTCCCCGATGCGCGGTTATATTTAAACGTCGGCGTTATACACGCCCGACTTCATTGACGGCTTTGTCCAGACTGCGGTCGTAGAATTGTACGACCTTCTGGTTTGCTTCATACGCACGGAATGCGGCGTTCATATCAACCGTTGCCTGTGAAGCATCAACATTGGAACCTTCCAGGTATCCCTGACGGATCTGCACATTATCACCGGCAGCCATCATCCTAGCAGTTGCTCCATTTTCATCGTTGAGACTGAAATTGCCATCACCTCGACGAACCAGTTGATTCGGCTGGTCAATGACACTAATGCCAAGAGTAACCCCTGTTGGTACACCCGTTGCTGCATCCACCAAACGGCCTTGCTCATCCACTTTAAATTGCTCTACGGAACCTGTCAATACGACAGGTTGTCCATTATTATCCAACACTTGTGAACCTGTTGAACTCAGCAATTGTCCCGTTCCTGTAATCTCGAAGTGACCATCACGTGTATATCCGGTGTTACCTTCTGCATCCTGAACTGTAAAATATGCCTGGGGCTGGTAAGTTACCGTGCCGTCGGCCCGTACAAATTTGCCTGATGCGTCAAACGGGACAGGTTGTCCAGTCTGCGGATCATTGACAGTCATATTGGATGAAATGGAAAAATCATTTTTCTGCCCAGTCTCCATAATGGTCCCCTGCAAATTCATGGACAAACTCTCTTCCGCGAACACCCCCGTGTTCAGCTTGCCCAGCCGCTTTGTCGGGAGATTTGCATCTCCGCCTACCAAGGTAATGAGCATTTCCGGGAAGGAACGGCTTACGCTGTTCACCTGTTTGTATCCCGTGGTGTTCATATTTACGATATTCTGTGTTGCTGTGTCATGGCGGCGTTGTTGCGTAATCATTCCCGCAGTAGCGGTGTACAGACCTCTTAACATGAATTAACCCCTCTCCTCAAGCGCTTGTCCTGCATCACAGGTTGGCTGCTTGTCCGTTCTGCTTGCCGAGCATGGCGAACCTTTGCTTTTTATATCGGCAGATTAGAATTTTTTCTTAACCACCTGATCCAAATTATTAAGCATAATGCCTGTCCCCTTCACGACACAGTGCATTGGATCTTCCGCAACCCATACCGGTACATGCAATTCATTGGACAAAAGCTCGTCCAGTCCGTTCAGCAGTGCTCCCCCGCCAGTCAATACAACACCACGATCAATAATGTCTGCTGACAATTCCGGCGGTGTACGTTCCAATACTGACTTCGCTGCAACGATGATGGATTGCACGGAATCCCACAGTGCTTCCTGTACTTCTTTTCCCGATACCGTTACGGTAACTGGCAGACCGGATACCATATCACGTCCGCGAATATCCATCTCCGTTTGGCCTCCATCCGGATGCACGGAACCAATCGCAATTTTGAGATCTTCAGCGGTCCGTTCGCCGATCATGAGCTTGTATTTGGCTTTGATAAACTTGATAATGGCTTCGTCGAACTTGTCCCCTGCAACTTTAATAGAAGAGGCGGTGACCACGTCGCCCATAGACAGAACTGCAACGTCAGTCGTACCGCCGCCGATATCCACGACCATATTGCCGCTCGGCTGAAAAATATCCATTCCCGCACCGATCGCTGCCGCTTTCGGCTCTTCTTCCAGAAACACTTCTTTGGCACCGCTGCGTTCTGCTGCCTCGCGGATGGCCTTCTGCTCCACGGAAGTAATGTTCGTTGGTGCACAGATCAGAATTCGAGGGTGGCTGTACCAGCTTCTTGCACCCACACGATTAATGAAATGTCTGAGCATCGCTTCTGTAATCTCGAAGTCCGCAATAACGCCGTCACGCAGCGGTCTAATGGCAACAATGTTACCTGGAGTACGCCCCACCATACGACGCGCTTCTTCCCCAACAGCAAGGACACGCTTCGTATCTCTTTCAATGGTCACGACGGAAGGTTCGTCAAGAACAACCCCACTTCCTTTCACGTGAATAAGCACGTTCGCCGTGCCAAGATCAATACCGATATCCTTGCTAAACATAAAAGAGCCCCCAAAGTGATATTATTTGGTCAGCGTATCCTGTGAAAAAGAGTCCCTTATCACGTCACCGCTCGTTCGACAAAGTGCAACATATATATGTAAAAATCGGGCTGATAAGATGTCATAATTCGATCCTGTACCAGCTTTTAACATATCATACTTCAGGGGAGGGATTCAATGCATGTGTGAGCTTTTTGGCCTACGTCTTTGAGAAGATGCTTACAATTTGGCGGAAGCCAACACCTCACGTTTCTTGCCACTCGTTTTTTTGTATTTAATTTTGGTCGCTTCACCGCCCCGCAAATGGCGGATCGACTTGTGATACTCCAAAATGTGTTTCACCTGGTCAGCAAGATCAGGGTTGATTTCCGGCAGACGCTCCGTCAGATCCTTATGCACAGTACTCTTTGACACGCCGAATTCCTTGGCAATGGTACGGACCGTATTCCTCGTCTCAACAATGCAGCGACCAATTTTGATGGTCCGTTCCTTGATGTAATCGTGCACGCTCCCGCCTCCCTACTGTGTGGATAGTTTGGTACATTATATGAGGAGCATGCCTATATATTCGCGGTTTAGAGGTGTGACAAGCTTCGAAGGTCCCATTATTTTCTGAAAAGCACAAAAAGAGCAGAGGTTCAACCCCTCTGCCCATCATGTTGCTGCGGTAATAATCATTTATTTTTCCGGAAGATATCCTTGCGGGTTAACTGGCTGTCCGTCTTCGTACACTTCAAAGTGAAGGTGGTTGCCAAGCGTTTTACCCAATTCATTGACGCCAGCGGATGCAATCGCATCTCCCTGTTTCACTTCGTCGTCCTGTTTCACTTTGACGTCTGCCAAGCTTTGGTATACCGTCTTCAGGTTATCGCTGTGTGTGATTTCCACAACCTGACCTGTGAGCGGATTTTGCTCAACCCGGGTAACTTTTCCGGCAAGCGCTGCTTTGACTTCAAACGTTTTATTATCCCCACGTGCCAGATCCACACCTGTGTTCGGGATGAATGTATCATTGTACTGCACCATCGCCGCTTCATGTTCCTCGGTTGAAGCTTCGCTATCATAGAAAGGTTTTACTACCGAAATTTCGGACGGTACCGCTACCGGCCATACAAAATTCTCCGACTTTGCAACAACTTCCACACTTTCTTCTTCTCCGCCTACTGCTGTTCCTTCTGTACCCGTCGATACGCCTGTTTCTACTACCCCGCTAGCAGGGTCCGAGTTCAGCGTTTTGTCGCCTGTGCCCTGATAGACCCACACTAAGGTTAGTATAATGCCTGCTGCTGCGATGTAGGCTGCCGGGAAGACCCAGCGTTTGGACATTGCTCTTTTCCATGAAGAGGGCTGACTAGCCGGTACTCCTTGAGTTGTTTTAGGAGTTTCTTCTTGGACTGTTTTTTTGTTTTGTTCATTCATCTTGATCACCTCAGTAACAAGTGTTACCGGGTGCAACTCTTTTATACACGCGCGACTCTAATTATTTTCACGGAGGTTTCAGAGAGTGTTATATATGTTGAGGATGAGTGTTGGTACGTGCGCCGCTTCGGGGCCAGAAAACCTTTCGACCAGCTGTTATCCCCGGATTTCCTGATTATATTCTCCCAAGGGAGAAATCCGGTGATAAAGGCGGACGCTTCGCTTCTACAGGTCTTTTCTGTCCCCTGCGCTCTGCATACGCTAGCACTCTCCGCATATATAGCCAAGTCTTAAAACCTCCGGAAAGGGCGGTTGGTAAAAAGCGTGAATTGGCTTAATGACCAATCCTTTCTCAGAAGTGAGTTTACTAGCAGAAGGCGAAATGATATAGGATGTGACTGGATACCGGCCGACTAAGGCTTTCCTGACGTCCTCATGCGTCAAAGCATTTATCTATCCATCCGTGTTCATCTCTCCTACTTCGCTGCCAGCATCTTGGATGCCTGTCCGAAGGAGATGCCGGTATAGTAGTGTTTGAGAATCTGGGTGGCCGTGTGTCCCTCCTGCGCCATACCGTTTGCTCCCCATTGGCTCATGCCAACCCCATGACCGTACCCGTACGTTGTAATCTGGACCTCGTCACCTGTGGTCTTCCAACTGAACTGGCTGGATCTTAATCCAAGCAGTTTACGCACCTCGGGTCCGCTGAATGTTTCACCTGCGATCTGCACTTCCTTAATCCGATGTCCTTTGGTTGTAGACAATACTTCCATCCACGATCCACCCTTCTGGGCGGTAACCGGAATGGCATCCAGGTTCAACTTCTGCAGAATCTCGTTACGCTTCATGGTGACGGTCTGCTTGAATCCTGGTGCCAGGTTTTTGTCCCACGGACTGTCTACACTTTGCAGATACGGCACAGCGTTCCCCCACACATCCTCCGCATTCTCAGTATACCCATTACTTGTGGAAAAAAAGGACGCGGTGATTGCCTTGCCCTGATATGTCATCACCGTATCTCGACTTTCGCGTACAGCCTGTTGCAGCTTCTCCCATTCCTTCGCCTTTCCCAGACGCGTCCAATCCGCTTTCACCTGATCTGGCGGAATAAACACCTGATGGCTGACCGTATCCGTCACATCCGCCGCACCCGATGGAACACCGCTTGTATCACTCACAGCTAACCTACGCACGATAAATGTGCGGGCTGCGATCGCCTGCGCCTTTAACGCCTCCAGTCTGAATTCCGCTGGCATCTCAGCTGCCACAACCCCGGTAACATAGTCTTCCAGTGGCAGATTCATCGTTGTGCCCGTTGCAGACAGGTATACGCGTACTTTGGGTTCAGGGTAGGTAACAGGAACGGCTGGCGCAGGGGCTGGGGTTCTTGTGCTGTTGGCATCTGTTGGAGCAGGGATCGGCTTTGGTGATTCGCTTGTCCGCGGCCATACCAGAATTACCGGAATCAGCAACGCCATTGCCAATAAGGCAGATACAGCGGCAGCCGGTTGCCATCGTGTCGTATTGCGTCCCCATCGGGGTTTTCGTCCAAATGTCCGCATTCGGCGACGCTTCACACGGCGGAACTGGTCCAGCTCAATAACAGGTATATGAATGTGCTCGGTTGTCTGTCGGTTCAGCTCATCTGTCGACACCTGTCCTGGATTGGATAATCTTGCAGGCTGTGATGGAACAGTCCTCAGGTTCAATGGGGCAGGCTTGTCTTTTCCTATTCCAGAAACGGTATTTCCCTCCGCCTCTTGCATACCTGGACGAGGGACAAGGGGTACCTTTACCTGTACACGAGCTTCTTTCATTCGAATATAACCCTCCGTTATCTATGGCCGGTCATGTGCCGGTCGTGTTGTTCAAATCCATAGTTTAGGTTATGAGCTGGCTTGATCTGATAGAACCTGATTTAAGAGAAACGAGGCCCTTTTAATTCTGTTAAATTTCCTGTTTTCTTTTGCTATGTACATCTTAGAAACGTTGATCTGTCGCTGAATACCGCTGGTTAGCTGGATCCGACACCCCATATAAGGTACGCTCTTTCATTTGGTTCAGAATCGGTACAGATTACGATGTTATGCTATACAAGTTAGGACCAGCTATTAATAGAATCAGGTATCAATTATCTCGTCGTCTTCTTAAAAGTAAACACAAAAAAAGCCAAGCCAGATGGCTTAGCCTTATCATTTTTTACAATATACGTTCCTTCGCATTCATAATCCACACAACCGTGTGACTCACAATAGGGGGACCATATTTTTTCTATTCAATCCAGTGTTAAGCCAAAGTTGGTTGCACCTTAAACATCGGTACTTCTTTCTCCACTTTTTCACTAGGTGCTTTGGTTGCTTCCAGCTTAGGCTCATCAACCGAAATCCGATAGATGTCAGCGCCAAGTCCATTAAGCTTCTCAGCGAGATGTACATAACCACGGTCGATGTGATGAGTACCGCCCACTTCCGTTGTACCTTCAGCAACAAGACCTGCAATAATGAGTGCGGCACCCGCACGCAAATCGGTAGCCGTTACTTTGGCACCCTTCAGTTTGGCATTACCTGTGATGATGGACGAACGTCCTTCAACTTTGATCTCCGCATTCATCAATTGGAACTCATCCACATGCATGAATCGGTTTTCAAAAACAGTCTCTGTCACGACACTTGTTCCTTCAGATGCGAGCAAGAGTGCCATCATCTGGGATTGCATATCTGTCGGGAATCCTGGATAAGGTAATGTTTTCACATCCACAGCCTTAAGAGGACGATCTGCGATTACACGCACGCCATTCTCATCCGGTTGGATTGTAACACCCATCTCTTCAAGCTTCGCGATAACGGAGCCTAAATGATCAGAGATTGCACCTTCAATGTACACGTCACCACCGGAAATTGCAGCAGCAGCCATATACGTACCCGCTTCTACCCGATCCGGAATAACGGTGTGTGTAACACCTGTCAGTTTCTCCACACCTTCAATGCGGATCACTCCAGTACCAGCACCACGTACGATGGCACCCATTCCATTCAGGAAGTTGGCAAGGTCCACAATCTCAGGTTCTTTTGCCGCGTTCTCCAGAACAGTTACACCTTCGGCCAATGTTGCTGCCATCATAATATTTTGAGTGGCACCTACGGAAGCCACATCCAGATAAATTTTCGCGCCACGCAACCGTCCTTGGCTACGAGCTTCGATATAACCTTGGCCCAAGCTGATCTCTGCGCCCATGGCTTCAAAACCTTTCAAATGCTGATCAATAGGCCGTGTACCGATGGCACATCCTCCAGGAAGTGAGATTCTTGTATGACCCATTCGAGTCAACAAAGGCCCCATGACCAGGAAAGACGCCCGCATTTTACTTACCCATTCATACGGGGCTTCACAGGAAGTAAGTTTCTCCGCATTTACGGTAATCACTTCGTCCCGGTATGTAACTCCCGCTCCCAGCGATTCCAACACCTTGTTAATCGTCATCACATCGTCTAGAGGAGGTGCGTCAATAATAACGCTATGTCCTTCTTCCCCTAAGAGAGAGGCAGCGATGATCGGAAGAACAGAATTTTTAGCGCCGCTAACTTTGACACTTCCGGTCAACCTTTTGCCACCGCGGACGATAAATTTGCTCATCATGGTTCCCTCCGCGCTTTTATTCCCTTTTCTTCATTCCGGAATACGTAAGCCCCACTATGCTAGAAAGGACTGTTGCTATGTGTGGAATTTCGACATATTCTGGCATATTGCCACAGATGTCTGTTCAGAAAAGAATTGGTTTTATAATCCATATCAATGATACCATATGCCGTGCATCTTGCTATTCAGCATGTAAAATTAGTGACTTACAAGCCAGCAGAGCATCAGAACAGACAGAGTGGGATGGTTATTAGCCGGCATGAACCGGATATCCCGTTTATAACTACAAAATAAGTGAACAATTGTGAATTCCCTAACTTCCATCATAACATTGTTGAATTGTACGATACAAGCATTTTTACATAAAACATCTCAAATTCATCCAATTTTACGTCACATTTTTTTCTTAATTTCTTTACCGACAACTCATACTCTAATTGTTAACACAATTAATCGATGTTATTCGACAAAGAGCAGCTTGAAGAACCTAACAGATGATTAACCAACCATCTCGACATTAAAACAAATTACGCAACATTTGTGTCCAAGACAAGTAGTCAATGACAAAGCCAGCAACGGCATGCCCCAAAATAATGGCCAAGAGCAAATGCAACAGTCTTCCCTGAGCACCTCGTGGTTGCCTGATGATTAAATCCAGTTTGAGATTTGTCAAAGCCCACCAAGACAATGCAATACATAACAGGGAGACGATGATTGAGACCAAGCCATTGGTGCTTAACGCCTGGTTCACCTGATTCGTCAGATCAGTATCCATATATTCTTTACCTCCACATTTGTTGCAGCGATCAGCATATCATATGCCCGGCACCCATAACTTGTTAGTATACTGGAATGTCTTGAGCATAACATACTGAGCGTACTGTCAGATTTACTCCTGCCAGGCAGGAATCTCCTGATGCCCAATCACCGAGCAGCAACAATGCGGCTGTGCATGACTATGGAATCTACTACGCAGCTTCCTGCTTCTGCTGACTCTATGGAATATAGGCTCTTTCATCATACATTGTCAATTACATTGATTTCCACTTCTAAAATATTTTAATTTTAAAATGCCGGGATTTTGTGACTAAAACGACATAAAAGAGCGCTATTTCGATATCGATTCTGTCATTTCCTCGGAAATAATTTAAATTTATTCATGAAAAAAATGGTTCTCTTAGTGGTAAATACGCCCACTACTTTAGTCCTACATTCTATTCAAATCCTCAACATCGGTGAATAATTCGCTTAAAATACTTCTGTTTACTGAAGGGGGTTAGGATGTAATTTGTGGTCAGCCATTTTGATATATTCGATAAAACAATTCTATCAAACAAACTCAAAAAAGCCCGGCAGACTACGCCGCCGGGCTTCCAAGAACCGTTTATTTGCCGAACACATTAATCCGGTTAACCGCTTTTTGCAGCGCAATTTCTGCACGACGGTGATCAAAGTGGTCCTGATTGCTTTGGCTTGCAAGCCGACGTTCTGCCCGCTCTTTCGCCGCACGCGCACGATCCACATCAATGTTTTCCGGGAATTCAGCACTCTCTGCAAGTACAACAACCTTATCTTTACGAACTTCGATAAACCCGCCACCGATAGCAACTCGTTTATTTTCTTTTCCGTTATGGATATAGATCGGTGCAATCTGCAAAGGTGTAACCATAGGAATATGACCAGGCAGAATGCCCAGCTCCCCTTCAATACCACGAGCTGTAATGCTATCCACTTGTTCTGAATATACCAGACGCTCGGGTGTTACAATCTCCAACAAAAAGGTGCTCAATTCCATCCCTCCTGAAACTATCCGAAGGATAGCCCACATAAGGACAATCCTGGATTCAGACTAAACCAGTGTTTTGGCTTTCTCCACTGCCTCTTCAATTGTACCAACAAAGAGGAAAGCTGCTTCCGGAAGATCATCATACTTACCTTCGAGAATCTCTTTAAAGCTGCGCACCGTTTCTTTAACCGGAACGTATTTACCCGGAATACCGTTAAATGCTTCAGCAACGTGGAAAGGCTGGGACAAGAAACGTTGGATTTTACGAGCACGGTATACAAGCGCTCTATCTTCTTCACTCAACTCGTCCATACCCAGGATTGCAATGATATCTTGCAATTCATTGTAACGTGCCAAGATACGTTTAACGCCTTGAGCTACGCTGTAGTGCTCTTCACCTACAACTTCAGGGGACAAGATCCGGGAGCTGGATGCCAGCGGATCTACCGCAGGGTAGATACCCATCTCGGAAATTTTACGCTCCAAATTTGTCGTTGCATCCAAGTGGGCAAACGTCGTTGCAGGAGCCGGGTCAGTATAGTCATCCGCAGGCACGTAGATGGCCTGAATGGATGTTACAGAACCTTTTTTCGTTGATGTGATACGTTCTTGCAGTTGACCCATTTCTGTTGCCAGCGTAGGTTGGTAACCTACCGCGGAAGGCATACGTCCAAGCAAGGCAGATACTTCTGAACCCGCTTGGGTGAAACGGAAGATATTATCGATAAAGAGCAACACGTCACGGCCTTCTTCATCACGGAAGTATTCCGCCATCGTCAGACCTGTGAGGGCTACACGAAGACGTGCGCCTGGAGGCTCGTTCATTTGTCCGAAGACCATTGCTGTTTTGTTGATAACGCCGGAATCACTCATCTCGTGATACAAGTCATTACCTTCACGTGTACGCTCACCAACACCCGCAAATACGGAGATACCGCCATGCTCTTGTGCGATGTTGTTGATCAATTCCTGAATGGTTACCGTTTTACCTACACCGGCACCACCGAAGAGTCCGATTTTACCACCTTTAGCGTAAGGTGCGAGCAAGTCGATAACTTTGATTCCTGTCTCCAGCATCTCTGCTTGGGTAGTCAGTTCATCAAATGCAGGTGCTGAACGGTGAATCGGGTTCTTGTGCTCAGCAGCTACAGCACCGCCAGTATCAATCGCTTCGCCGAGTACGTTAAATACACGACCCAGTGTTGCTTCTCCGACGGGTACAGAGATTGGTGCTCCTGTATCTAAAGCTTCCATACCACGAACAAGTCCATCCGTGGAGGACATCGCAATACAACGTACTCGGTTGTCACCCAGATGCTTCGAAGCTTCGAGTGTAAGGTTTACACTTACGCCGCTCTCACTTACTGTAGTGATCGTAATGGCATTGAGGATTTCCGGCAGCCCGCCGCGATCAAACTCGACGTCAACAACCGGACCCATGATGCTCACAACGCGTCCTTTGTTCATCTTAACGTTCCCCTCCTACAAGCCTGCTACTTTTGCAAAAATAATGTACCGTTCGTTTATCTTTGCTCTGCAAGCCTTCATTAATAAAAAAACGGTTAGCCTTGTGCTGCGTTGGCACCTGCCACAATTTCCGTAATCTCCTGCGTAATCGCCGCTTGACGGGCACGGTTGTATGTCAATGACAAGTCGTTAATGAGTTTGGATGCATTTTTGGTTGCATTACCCATTGCCGTCATTTTCGCACCCAGCTCACTTGCCTTACCGTTCAGAAGTGCACCATAGATCAGCGTTTCCGCGTAACGCGGAAGCAAAACCTCCAGTACAGCCTCAGCAGACGGCTCGTATTCGTAGCTTGCCGTTGGTCCTTCCGCAGCAGTTACCTCAGGTGTTTCCATCGGAAGAAGTTTTTCTACCGTAGGAATCTGGGTCAACGCATTCACAAAGCGGTTATAACAAATGTACAATTCATCAAATTCAGCCAGTTCAAACCCATGAACAGCTTCGTGTGCGATGGATTTGATATCTGCAAATGAAGGCGAATCCGACAGATCCGTAGTTGTGGATGCCATCGCCATTTCACGACGTCTGAAGTAATCGCGTCCTTTACGTCCAATGACGAACAATTCGTAGTCATCCTGGGAGTTGTGGCGCTCTTTGAGCGTCTGATTAACCTGACGCAAAACGTTCGCATTGTATCCACCTGCAAGACCACGGTCCGATGTAATGATCAGGTAAGCTGTCTTTTTGACCGGACGGCTCTCCAGCATCGGATGCTGTATACCTTGCGTGCTTGATGCAATACTAGCTACAACTTCTTTCAGTTTCTCCGAATAAGGACGGGCTGCTTCCGCTTTTTCCTGCGCCTTACGCAGTTTTGCAGCAGCTACCATCTCCATTGCTTTGGTGATCTGCTTGGTGCTTTGTACGCTTTTAATTTGCCGCTTAATTTCGCGCATGCCTTTTGCCATGATTTCACCACCTTCAAGTTTTGACGTAGTCAAAACTACTTCGTAAGCCTAACCCTGACTTTGACGGAGTCAAAGTTACTTCGTAAGCATCACCACTAGTTTTGACAAGGTCAAAACTACATCGTAAGCATCATCTTTTTTGACAGAGTCAAAGTATTACATGCAGACATGCGGAATCGGTTAGACAACTCCGCACCTGCAATCATTTATTTAGACAGAGACAGCAAAGCTCTTTCTGAACTTCTCAATTGCACCTTTCAGTGCATTTTCGTTGTCTGTAGTCAATTCTTTAGTATCACGGATGGATGCAAGAATCTCCGGATGGCTGCTCTCCATGAACGCGAGGAACTCACGCTCGAAACGAGTCACATCACCTGTTGGAATCTCATCCAGGAATCCTTTAACCGCAGTGTACAAGCTGACAACCTGTTGTTCTACAGGCAGAGGCTGGTTAACACCTTGCTTCAGGATTTCCATCATCCGTGCACCACGATTCAGGCGGGCCTGAGTCGCTTTATCCAGATCGGAACCGAACTGGGAGAACGCTTGAAGCTCACGATATTGAGCGAGGTCGAGACGCAGGGAACCTGCAACCTTTTTCATCGCTTTGATCTGAGCAGAACCACCGACACGGGATACGGAAATACCTACGTTGATCGCCGGGCGTTGTCCAGCATTGAACAAGTCAGCTTCGAGGAAGATTTGTCCGTCCGTGATGGAGATTACGTTCGTTGGGATGTATGCAGATACGTCGGAAGCTTGTGTTTCAATAAACGGCAATGCGGTTAAAGAACCACCACCAAGTTCATCATTCAGCTTCGCAGCACGCTCCAGCAAACGGGAGTGCAGGTAGAAGACGTCACCCGGATAAGCCTCACGGCCCGGTGGACGACGAAGCAACAAGGAAAGCTCACGGTATGCAGAGGCTTGTTTGGTCAAGTCATCATAGATAACCAGAACGTGCTCGCCTTTGTACATGAAGTACTCACCCATCGAACAACCGGAATACGGTGCGATGTACAGGAGTGGGGACGGATCGGAAGCTGCTGCAGTTACAACGATTGTGTACTCCATTGCGCCTTTACGACGAAGAGTTTCCACAACTTGAGCAACGGTAGACTGTTTCTGACCAATAGCCACATAGATACACTTCATGCCGCTACCTTTTTGGTTCAGGATCGCATCAATCGCGATGGATGTTTTACCTGTTTGACGGTCACCGATGATCAACTCACGTTGTCCGCGACCGATTGGAACCATGGCATCAATGGCTTTGATCCCTGTTTGCATCGGCTCATGAACCGATTTACGATCCATTACGCCTGGTGCTTTACCTTCAACCGGACGGAATTCCGTTGTAGCGATTGGCCCTTTGCCATCTACCGGAATACCGAGCGGGTTCACAACGCGTCCAATCAATGCTTCGCCTACAGGCACTTGCATGATTTGACCAGTACGTTTCACTTGGTCACCTTCACGAATATCGTAGTAAGGTCCCAGGATAACGACACCGACATTGCTTTCTTCGACGTTCATGGCGAGTCCCATAACACCGCTTGGGAATTCAACCAACTCGTTGGACATGACGTTCTCAAGTCCGTAAACACGAGCGATACCATCACCAACCTCGATTACCGTTCCAACTTCGACTACATCGATATCGGTCTTGTATTGTTCGATTTGGCTCTTAATTAATGTACTGATTTCTTCTGGTTTGATACTCAAGTGTCCTCACCCCAATCTACTGTACTCGTCTGTTAAAAGACTGCTCAAGACGTTCGAGCTTGCCAGCCAAGCTGCCGTCATAGATCGTATCGCCAATGGCGACTTTCAATCCGCCCAGCAGAGTCGGATCAACAATGTTCTCGATACGAATCTTTTTATTCACACGGCCACCGAATTCACGGGCTACCGCTTCTTTTTCTTCATCATTCAATGCATAAGTCGAGTAGACACGGGCATCAGCGATGCCGAGTGACTCACCTTGGATCTTCCGATAATCATTCAGCAAATCTCCCAGCAATTCAACGCGTCCGCGTTCAATCATCAACAAGACAGTGCGGATGACAGGCTCGGATACCTTACCATCAAGACTTGAGTGAAGCACCTTCTGTTTGGCTTCATCAGAAATGTTAGGGGATACGATAAATTTCTCAATATCAGCATCTCCGGTCAATGCACTGACTACTGCAACCAGTTCCTGTTCAACCTCAAGCACCTGCTGTTGCTGAAGAGCAACTTCGAACAATGCTTTCGCATAACGCTTGGCAACAATCGTATCGCGGCTCATTGTCGGCCTCCTACCTCATTGAGGTATTGGTTCACAAGTTCTTCTTGTGCAGGACCGTTCTCAACTTCTTTTTTGATCAACTTGGATGCAATCCGAACGGAAGCGGTACCCAGTTCGCTGCGAAGCGCTGCGACTGCTTTGTTCTTCTCGCTCTCGATTTCGCGTACTGCATCGTCTTTCAGACGATTAGCTTCTGCTTTCGCATCAGCCAGAATCGATTCAGCTTGTTTGCCACCCGTTTGTTTGGATTGTTCAATGATGTCGTAAGCATCCTGGCGCGCTTGCTCAAGAGCTTGTTTTTGTTCCTCCACATAGGCGATGGCCTGTTCCCGGGTCTGTGCAGCCTCATTCATCTGCGTCAACACGAGTTCACGACGTTTTTCCATAATGGAGAACAAAGGACCGAAAGCATAACGGCTAAGCAGCCAATATAAAATTGCGAATGCAACAATCGCAAGAAGCGTATTTTCCCATATGAAACTCAATCTGTTCACTCCTTCCTGGAGGTATCCTTGGAACATTCATCTGCAGGTAGCAGACATTACCTAAAAAGAAGGCGCGGATGGCTATGGCCTTCCCCGCCAAACCTTTAAAATTTAATTAAGCCATACCATAGAACATGAACGCGAGTACCACACCGATGATCGGCAATACCTCGATCAAACCTACACCGATAAACATTGTTGTTTGAAGAGTGGATTTTGCTTCCGGTTGACGGGCAATACCTTCCACCGTTTTGCTGATTACCATACCGTTACCAATACCTGCGCCAAACGCGCCCAGTCCTGCAACAATTGCTGCTGCGATTAATGCCATTGCTCCCATTTGTATATCCTCCTTAAAATGATAAATCGAATTTTTTATTGTTCAGCCTGGTGAAGAAATCTTCGTAAGGCTTGAAACTTAATGCTCGTCGTGCGTCTCGATGCTCTGTGAAATGTATACCATCATCAAGATAACAAACACAAATGCCTGGATCGCGCCGATAAAGATACTAAAGCCTTGCCACACCACTAGTAGCGGAATCGCTGCAATGGCACCAAACACTTTGAATGTGGTCAGTTTCAGGATCGTTGCGATCAGAACCTCACCCGCGAAGATATTCGCGAATAGACGCATACCGTGTGTCAACAGCTTGGATGCCGTCTCAATCAAGTTGATTGGCAAGAACAAGGCGAATGGCTTCAGGTAATGCTGGAGATATCCTCTGGTGTTACCGAACAATCCGAGTCCATGAGATACAAGGAACGCTACGAGAGCAAGTCCCATCGTTACAGACAAATCGGCTGTCGGTGATTTCCACCAGGCCAGTTCAACGTGTGGATGTGCTTCCGGGTCCTTGGCATGCGCTTCTTCAAACGCCTCCACCGCTGTAACAATCGGCTGACCGAACACTTGCGCTTGTTCAGCGCTGTCCACTGCAGTTACCGCTTGGAACGGAAGTCCGAGCATGTTTCCTACAAAAATGAACATGATCATGGAAAGAGCAAGAGAGATAAAATGTTTACCTTTCTTCATATCCATTGTACTGGAAATCAGATTGCGGACGAATTCTACTGCCCACTCCATAAAATTTTGCAGCTTGCCGGGGTTTTCAACGGATAGTCTTCGTGTGGCCAGTACAGCAAAAATAAAAACAAGGGCACCTGTGACTACCAGCATCAACACAACCGATAGATCCAGTCGAAATCCGCCAAGCATAATAATTGGAGCTTCATGCATATTTTTCTCACCCCTTTCTCGACTTGAAAGCTGCAGCACCTAACATCATTCTGCTCTGCGGGAATGGACAATCCCTATAATCAGTAAGGAATATTGTGCAATGACGAGACCGCCTGCAACCGCATATGTATTGAAGTACTGCGGAAAGCGCATCGATATGAATATACCGAGCACAGCGAGTGCCGCTCTTGTCAAAAATCCCAGGTTCACACGCTTCAAGTTACCTTCTGCCGCATCATCAGACATTTTCCTTACTTTGTAGCCCAAGTAAAATGCATTGATCCAGCTAATTCCTGTACCCAGGGCCAGTCCCAAAGCAATTGTCTCCACACGTGGCATAAAGGCCGCTGCGAGAAAACAAATCATAAGAAAGTACATGATGAAAACAGTCATCGATCTGCGGTATCTGGTTAGTTCACTCATCACTTTCCCCCATGACTTTTTTCGCGATAAAGTAGATGCTTACACCGCCTGCCGCAAGAAAAAAGAGAACGCTTACGGCGATCCATATTCCGTTACCTCCGATGGTCTTGTCCAACCAGGAGCCAGCGTAATATCCGGCAACAGCGAGAATGGCAATCTCGATCCCAAAAGCTGTCACGAGTCCCATCGCTTTCCACACATTATCGTCATGGTTACGGGATGAATTTGGTTTGTTCGAATCGGCCATTTTCCACGCCACCCTTGCAATCCCAGTTAATTTTACTGAATGATGAGAGCCTTTGTCAATTGAATGATTTTAGCGTTTTAAAGGGGAAAACGACGGGAATACAGACCCTCAAAGCCCATAAACCCGCGTAAACCGTACAGTTTAACTGTATGCTTGCCCTTTATAAATCCGTCAGAAAAAATGTATTATTTTTTGAATTTTCTGTGAAATGATTCCGGACGCTCACTATTTACACCGAAATGGTGCAAAATCGCATTGACAATTCTTTCAGAAGCATGTCCATCACCGTATGGATTGGCAGCCTGACTCATGCTTGCATACAATGTTTTGTCTGTAAGCAGAGCTTTGGTCCGTTCATACACACGTTCCTCTTCGGTACCTACCAATTCTAGCGTTCCGGCTTCAATACCTTCCGGGCGTTCTGTTGTATCGCGCAATACGAGCACAGGCACACCAAACGAAGGCGCTTCTTCCTGCAAACCGCCTGAATCGGTCAAAATCAAGTGAGTGTGCGGGTAAAAGTTATGCAAATCCACCACGTCTAGTGGATCAATTAATTGAATACGGGGATGATTCCCCAAAATCGCGTGAGCCGGCTCCTTCACAGCAGGACTTGGATGCACCGGGTACACGATGGCAATATCTTCGAATTCGTCGGCAATCCGTTTGACGGCCTGGAAAATGTTGCGGTGAGGCTCGCCTTGAGATTCACGGCGATGAGCTGTCATCAGCACAAGGCGTTTGCCTTGGGCCCAATCAAGTACCGGGTGTGTGTAGTCCTCCCGTACTGTATATTGAAACACATCTGTTACCGTGTTGCCTGTGACGTACGTACTAGACTCTGATTTATTTTCTTTGGCAAGATTGGAAGAAGACCAATCCGTAGGCGCAAAGTGTAGATCAGCCAGTACTCCCGTCAGCTGACGATTCATCTCTTCTGGATATGGAGACAGCTTGTTCCACGTCCGCAGCCCCGCTTCCACATGTCCTACCTGGATCTGTTGCAAGAATGCTGCGTAGCTCGCTACAAAGGTAGTTAATGTATCCCCGTGAACCAGTACAATATCCGGCTTAGCCTCGGCTAACACCGGCTCCAGACCGCCAAGCACACGAATTGTGATTTCATTCAATGTCTGACGGTCCTTCATCACATCCAGATCATAATCGGGATGAATGTCGAAAACTTCAAGTACCTGATCCAACATCTGGCGATGTTGCGCAGTTACGCAAACAATAGATTCAATAGACTCAGGGTGTTTCTGCAATTCCAAAATAAGCGGAGCCATCTTGATGGCTTCCGGACGCACCCCGAAGATCGTCATGACTTTAATTTTGTTGGACATTCGAGCAAAGCCCCTTTTCTATAAGTTCCGATTACAAGCATGCGATATGCTTATTTAGTGCCGTATAGACGGTCTCCTGCATCTCCAAGCCCTGGAACGATATAACCATGATCATCCAGACGGTCGTCCAATGCTGCTACATAGATATCCACATCGGGATGTGCATCCTGCACAGCTTTTACGCCTTCCGGTGCTGCAACAAGGTTCATCATCTTGATTTGAGTACAACCGCGTTTTTTGAGCACGTCAATGGCTGCGATAGCCGATCCGCCAGTCGCCAGCATCGGGTCAATCACAATGAGTTGACGTTCAGTCACGTCTGTAGGCAGTTTTGTGTAGTACTCCACCGGTTGCAGTGTTTCCGGGTCACGGAACAGACCAACATGTCCAACTTTTGCCGCTGGCAACAATTTCACAACGCCATCCAGCATTCCGAGTCCTGCGCGCAGAATCGGCACCAGTCCGAGCATACGTCCAGAGATGACTTTACCTTGTGTTGCAGCTACAGGTGTCTGTACATCAATCGTTTCCAGTTCAACATCTCTTGTAATCTCATAAGCCATCAACGTTGCTACTTCATCCACCAATTCACGAAAATCTTTCGTATTCGTACGCATGTCGCGTATAAACGTCAGTTTGTGTTGAATCAAAGGGTGATCACATATTACTAATTTTCCCATCTAATTTGTCCCTCCGGTAAGTTCTTCAAGTTCAGCATTTCCAAATATACCTAGCCACCATTCATGGGCTCGATAAATCCTGTATATTATATCATCACCAACAACGAATTACACCATCAAAGGGCACCCAATCATTACAGAATACCGAATCCTATAAAAAAACAGGACCGGAAAATGATCCATCCGGTCCTGTTTTGCTCTTGCTGTTATGTCATTGAGAAAATGAAAATGATGAATACAATGGCACTCCGCCTACAGAATGATCCTTCGATCGCTGTTATCCCCAGATTTTTTTATTCTCCTTTTAACAAGGGAAAAATCCGGGGATAAAGGCGAACGCTTCGCTTCTGCGGTCTCATTCTGTCTGCTTCGTTTTTTTGTATCCCATTTTAAGAACATCTCAAATACAAACACCATGAGCAAAGTTTTTTAGTATTTAAGGTCGGTATAGAGCGGGAATTGGTCTGTCAGTGCAGTCACTTCTGCACGAGCTTCATCCAGCTTCGCTGTATCTTTAGGATTTTTCAGCGTTTTGGCAATGATTTTACCGATCGCTACCATCGCTTCTTCGTTCATGCCACGGGAAGTTGCAGCAGGTGTACCAATTCGAATACCACTCGTTACAAACGGGCTTGTAGGGTCGAATGGAATTGCATTTTTGTTCACGGTAATGCCGATGGAATCAAGCACATGCTCAGCTTCCTTACCTGTAATGTTCACACTGCGTGTGTCGATCAGCATCAAGTGGTTATCTGTACCACCGGATACGATGTTCAATCCTTCAGCGATCAGTGTTTCAGCCAGAACCTGTGCGTTTTTCACAACGTTCTGTGCATATGTTTTGAATGAAGGTTGCAAAGCTTCTCCGAATGCTACCGCTTTGGAAGCGATCACGTGCATCAGAGGTCCACCTTGGGAACCAGGGAATACGGCTTTATCAATTGCTGCTGCCCACGCTTTGCGACACAGAATCATACCACCACGAGGTCCACGCAGCGTTTTGTGTGTTGTTGTTGTTACGAAATGCGCATGTGGAACCGGGTTTGGATGCAAACCAGCAGCAACCAGTCCTGCGATATGAGCCATGTCCACCATGAACAAAGCACCTACATCATTGGCGATGGAAGCCAGCTTTTCAAAATCAATGGTACGCGGATATGCACTTGCTCCTGCAACGATCAGACGAGGGCGGTGTTTGAAAGCCGCTTTGCGCACTTCATCATAATCAATCAGGAATGTATCTTCCTGAACGCCGTATGCTACAAAGTTGTACAGCAAACCGGATGCATTAACCGGGCTACCGTGTGTGAGGTGTCCACCATGGGCAAGGTTCATACCAAGTACAGTATCACCAGGTTTCAATGCTGCAAGATATACTGCCATGTTCGCTTGTGCACCGGAGTGAGGTTGAACATTCACGTGTTCCGCTCCGAACAACTCTTTTGCACGATCACGCGCGATGTCTTCAACGATGTCCACATGCTCACAACCGCCATAGTAACGTTTGCCTGGATATCCTTCAGCGTACTTGTTGGTCAGAACAGATCCCAGTGCTTCAATTACTGCTTCACTTACGATGTTCTCGGATGCAATCAGTTCAATGTTGTTCTGTTGACGTTTCAGTTCAAGATTCATCGCTTCCAGTACTGCCGGGTCATTCTTGCGCAATTGTTCCATGATTAAATTCCTCCCAGTTTATAAAAATTCACTCACAAAATGTCGAATCTGGTTGTTCTTCCATACGATACACCGCACGTTCGCCGCCAATCAACTTCGGGCGGGTCAACGCTGTGGTCACACGGGCATCTCCAACATAGCGAAGCGCTGTACGATAGGGTACGGCTACATGCCGGAGATGCATGCCAATCATCGTCTCCCCAATGTCCAGTCCCGCATGGGCCTGCACATGTTCAGCCAGGCATGGATCGGTCAGCGAACGATACGCTGCGGATGCCATGGAACCTCCGGCCTTGGGCACAGGTACTGCACCTACCTCAGTTAATCCAAGACGAGTCAGCACAGAACGTTCCATGACCAGCGCACGGTTCAGATGCTCACAACATTGGAATACCGTGTCAAAACCGAACTCCTCCTGCACCTCGCGTATACCCGCAAGAAGCTGCTGCGCCACTTCAATGGCACCACTCGTACCAATCCGCTCACCTGCGACTTCACTTGTGCTTGTACCGATCACAACGATCTGTCCAGGCCCAAGCTGCCCCGCAAGCGCCAGTTCATGCAGGATAGACGCGGTCTGTTCCTGCAATCCGGGTTGTTCCGAATCTAACTCTATAGTCATCCTATCATCGCCTCCCGATAAAATCATGCCCGCTGTCTCTTGGCTGTCCTTCGTATTCTTGCACGGCATCTCAGGACCTATTATAGCGAATATTCAGATGAAAGACGAAAAAAAGAGCAGTCTGCGGGTAACGCAGAATTGCTCTTTTGCCCAGGCGACCGGCCGTTTGTTCCGGTGCTCCATCGTGGTTATGCCCACTTCGTCGCCAGTTACACCGGATCCTTGTTTTCCCCTTCATCATAAAACAACCCGCAGCTAAAATCAACGGTTAATTTACATCACATGTCCTATTTCTATAACCTGCCCCGCAGGATCAGAACGTTCCCAGCTTATCCAAAAGCCGGTCCAATGCCGTCCGAATCTCAGCAGCAGCTATATTGTAATCATCACGACTTCCCCCAAACGGATCGGAGATGTCGAAACTTGGAATTCGTTGTCTAATCTCAATGGCTCGCTCACGCTCCGATGCCAGGATCTCTTGCCCAAGGGCACGTTTCATCTCAAGCGTCGCAAACAGGCTGTCCAACTCCTGAACATCACTTAATACCTGTTCATCATCCTCCACATATTCTTTCAATGTATAGGTTTTGTGGACTGAATCGGGAAAAACCTGTATGACATGCTGCTTATGACTCCGTGTTAATGTAAGAACCAGATCGGCCCAACCTACCAGGTTAGAGCTAAGCTGTGTGGAATGAGGTGGACCTTCAACGTTATGATCTCTCAAAACCGCTTCAGCATGTCGGGAGATCGGCATACCCGACGTTGCTGCCACACCTGCGGAACGAACCTCTACCTGAATGCCGCGCTCCGATGCCAATTTTCGCAAAAGCCCCTCTGCCATGGGGCTGCGGCACGTATTTCCTGTACATACGAATAAAATATGTTTCATTGTGTTAGCCTCCCCATTTTACATATGATGCGAATGATATGATATCTCAAGTTTTATTTTAAAATATAAACAAAAGTCCAAATGCAAGCAAGATTGCGCCACCAATAGCTTCGCCGTAATCCCCGAGATTCTGGCTCACCCGACGCCCTAATAGAAGACCCATAACCGACATCACCCCGCCACAAATGCCAAAGGCAAG
Source organism: Paenibacillus polymyxa (assembly GCF_018614975.1). GTDB lineage: Bacteria > Bacillota > Bacilli > Paenibacillales > Paenibacillaceae > Paenibacillus > Paenibacillus polymyxa_E. The sequence continues at coordinate 36,412 of NZ_JAGGNR010000018.1, forward strand.
TACGGTTAAGATCAGATCACTGCTAAACATCCCTAAGGAAACACCAACGGAGAACGAATCCACACTTACACTGAGGGAGAACAAAACAACGCCGAGCAGGGAACGGTGGTTCACCAGCTTGGTATCGCCTTCACGGAATGCATTCAGAATCATATGAGCACCCAGCAAAACAAGCAATCCACCTGCCGCATACGTCGTAATGTCACCGAGTAGCGAGCTGACGTATTTGCCCATATACATGCCGATGAGTGGCATGATGATATGAAACAGTGCTGTTACTGTACTGATCCGCAATACATCCCGCAGTCGAATACCTTTCATGCCAATTCCGATTCCGAGCGAGAACGCATCAAGGCCCAGCGCAACAGCCATGATCAAAATGGTTACCAACTGCCCTACATGGGCAGACACATCCCACATCCCTATACCCCCAAGTCACGTAAAGGTTCTTGTACACGATATGCGGACAAGGACCTAAACATGACCGATGAAAGACAAACGGCGACGGATCTATGGTTGGATGCTGGCTTTATAGAATCTTGATTTTGTTTTGGAAAAAGAGTGATTAGCTCTCCTGACTGTATGATCAGGAGAGGTTATAAGGGGCGCTGGTTGCCAACTTGTATGAGTTGGTTACCTGCAGCCTTGAGCAGCCGATTCATGACGGCTGCTCCCAGCCCTTCGCGTGAGCAGGCTTCCGCCACAATATATGTGGCGCCTTGCTCATCGCAGCTGCGCAGCGCGGCGTACAGCCTGCGCGCTGCTTCTTCCAGCTCGCTGGCGTCACCCAGCGAGAACACGGCATCGGCGCGGTACTGCTCCGCGTGCTCGGCGAACGCCAGCACCGCGGTGCGCTCTCCGCGCTGCGCCGCCTCTGCGAGGGCGGCGCTGATCCAGGCCGCCACCGCTGCGGGCGGCCCCTCCACCACGCACAGCGCCCCTGCGGGTGCGTAGTGCGTGTACTTCATGCCCGGCGAGCGCGGCGCCGGGCTGCCCACGCCATCGGCCCCCTCCGCGAGTAGCGCGGGGTCCGTGGCGACACAGGCGGCAACGGCGGACAGCTGTTCCGCCGTAATGCCGCCAGGGCGCAGGATGGTGACGGTACCGTCGTCACCGACCTGCACAACCGTGGACTCGACGCCCACCCCGGTGGGGCCGCCGTCCACAATGCCGCCGATGCGGCCATCCAGATCCTCGCGCACATGGGCCGCGAGTGTCGGGCTTGGCCGCCCGGAGCGGTTGGCGCTTGGCGCAGCCACAGGGCATGCCGCCGCCGCGATCAACTGCAAGGCAACCGGATGGTCCGGCATGCGCACGGCCACCGTGTCCAGACCGGCTGTGACACGCGGGGACACCGCCCCTGGCCTAATCGGCAGCACCAGCGTCAGTGGTCCCGGCCAGAAGGCCGCCATCAGCGCTTCGGCTGTTTCGTTCACTTCCGTGACCAGATTATCCAACTGGTCACGGTGCGCGATATGCACAATCAGTGGATTGTCGGAAGGTCGGCCTTTGGCGACAAATACAGCCTCCACGGCTGCTGTGCTACGCGCATCAGCACCCAGGCCATAGACCGTCTCGGTCGGAAAGGCTACCGTCTGACCGAGACGAATGCAGGCTGCGGCAGCCTGCAAGTCGGCGAGCGCCTGTTGATCGGCGCTCCCCTTTTTCACATCTAACATTTCAATATTACCCAATCCGTGATCGTTCTCAGCGCTCACCAAGACGCGTACATCCCACATCTCGGTGACCAGTTCTCCCGGAGCTTTCGTATCACGTTCGTCTCTACCATCCCTCATCTCAGAGGTGTGTTGCAATGGTTCGTTTTCTCTGCTCATATATCATCATTCCTAAACTTCAAGTAGGTTAGTTCATATCCATATTCAATATAAGAGGTTGTTCAAAAAGTACGCTTTTGATTACGATAGATGCCTAGCAGCATCATCAACGTCGAATATGAAATTCAGCCGAAATGTCCGTTGCTTACGTAGTTTGCCTACGCTCCGCTACTCCATTTCTAGCTTCATTCCATCTTCTTGGTACTGAAAACCAGACTTTTTGAACACGCACTATAAGTAATTATAACATACCTGTCCCGCCTCGGATGCCCTTCACACTTCACTCCACGCATGAGTCTCACTATAACTTCGCTACCAATTCATATCAAAAGGGCAGCTTCCAGAATCGAAGTCGCCCTTATTCATATTATAAATACGTTGTTATGCGAATAATCCAGTTATCCAACTCCACAGTTTCACAGCCATGTCCCACAGAAAGAATCTCGCCTCCGGTGTATCTCCCTGCACAGATGCCTCTGTATCTCCAGGTTCAGCTGCTGCCGCCGATACGGTTGAAGGTTTCGCCAGTGCATCCCCGGTCCCTGCATCAATGAAGCACAGCGGCGGGAACAACACACACCACCAGTTCTGACCTTTGCCTTCGCCCAGCGTGATTCGAACCGCTTCATAATCTCCGGCAGGATAGACGGTACCTCCATATAGTTTGGTCGGGAACGGAACAGAACCCAGTTCCACCTGATATGCATAATGCAAACCACGACTCGCCAGCTCTTCTCCTACTCTATTCTCAATCTCGGACAACTGCTCACGAATAACCTTGCGCGCTTCATCCAAACTTTGCGGATTCTCCAGTTTGGCTACCCACTCGCCCATCTGAGCAACGACAGCATCCCGAATCTCACGTTTCACCAATTGATCTCCCGGTGCATCCGAGTTTGCTAGAATACGCAAGCGAATCGATTGTTCCGGAATCTCTGTGGCCGCCACAGCTGCATCCGTTTTCTGACCCTCCCACATCATGATCATCATCATAAGACATACAATAATAAGTCCGATTTGCTTTACAATTCGTCTGCTCATTCCGTTCTCCCCCTCGGCTCTCTGATCACGCTACCTGCAACTCTCTCATGTCTATCAGTATGCCCCGGGGAGACAAAAGTAAACCTAGCATTTGCAATAAATCTACTATATTGATTCTCTCATTCACACTTTCTCACCCATCATGTTAAAAAAGACTGATCTGCACCTGGTTACAGGGCAAATCAACCTCTTTATTCCTACGAACGATCACGTTATACGCTCCACCGCTTTACTTATCCACCTACACCGACTCAACAGTTACACAGCACTTTTCTCTTTCTTGAGCATATTCCATAAACGTTCCGACAGCCGAGGTTGCTGCTCCCCTATGAGAAGTTCATCCTCCTCTTCTTGTCCATACAACTTAATGCTCATGACTACACCGATACAAGCCATATTAATAAGCAAAGAGGTGCCGCCGTAACTGATGAACGGTAACGTAATACCTGTGAGTGGCATCAGTCCGAGGAACGCCCCCACGTTCTCAAATACCTGATACAACAACATTCCGATAATACCTACAATGATGACGGGTCCCGCGCGATCTCTGCAAGTCAGAGCAATCCACACCATACGTTGAATCATAATAAAGTACAACAAAATCAGTACAGATGCACCAACAAAGCCAAACTCCTCTGCGATTACAACAAAAATGGAATCAGAATACGTATAGGGAACTCGTCCACTCTGAACGGATGTTCCTTGCAAATAACCTTTGCCGATGATGCCCCCTGAACCGATGGCTAAACCTGCATTTTTCGTATGCCAGGAAGCCTTGGAGGTAGCCTTTTCCGGTACAAGCCAGGGATCAATCCGCTCTGCCCAATGCTCACGTTTTATCTTTTCAAGAAAGGTGAACACTTCATCATGGTAGAAGGTATAGGTTTTAACAAAGCCAAAAAACGCCACTCCCACAATCGCGAGTGCAATCAATGCATGCTTCAGCCTCATATTCCCAATCCAGAATACCGCAGCCAGAATCACCACATACCCCAGCGCATTTCCCAGATCATTCTGAGCCATAACAAGGGCAAACGGAATAAACGTCCAGCAGCCAATCGGCACAATATCTCTCCAAAATTTCAGCGTGCCTCGTTGTCTCTTCACAATTAAATGGGCGAGGAACAGAATCAGAATCATCTTGAACAACTCTGCCGGTTGAAAAGAAAAGTTCTCGCCCAGCTTCAGCCAGCCATTAGCATTATTGATCGAACTGCCCAAGACATTCGCAAGGATCAATAGGATGATCCCCAAGCCATACAAATAAAACGCATATTTCACGTATAACTTGTAATTCACAAGCCCGATCACTAGCACCGCAATGAACCCGGCTACATAGAAATAAATCGTTTTGACATGATGATTCGCCAGTTTGGCATCTGTCTGCGTTCCGCTATAAATCGCAAATACACTAATAATCATGAGCAACAGCATGACAAAAAGAATCACACCGTCCATCTTTTTCAACATTCTCACCATGACTCCGTCCATCCCCCTGAATCTAGCATTCTATGATTTCCAATTGAACTCAATATTACCATTGTATATAATTGGATAATAAAAAGGAAATCAGGATTGCTTCAGGATGAATATTAAACAACTCCACGGCCTGTCTCCCACCGTACAAACACAATAAAACCCCGAAACATTCATCCCTAAGTGAGTGGGGCTGATCTGTTCCAGGGTTCTATAGTTATCTAACTTATATACATCAATCTAACGTGTTATTTCACAGTTTGATTCGAGAATGTTATTGTTCCTGCTGGGATGGCTTACGTCTTAGCAATTTCATCACCAGATCTGTAATACTCGGTTGTTCCGCAGAGCCAAGAATATCCTCATTCTCTTCCGTGTGGACCTTAATACTCATCACAAGACCCATGCTGATCATGTTGATCATAATGGAGGTACCACCCGAACTGATAAACGGCAGCGTAATCCCTGTCAATGGCATCAGACCAATGAACGGACCAATATTGACAAAGATCTGGTAGAGCAGCATCGCTATAATCCCAACAATGAGATAAGGCCCCGCGCGATCCTTACACTCCAGTGCAATCAGCACCAGCCTGTGAATCAGGATAAAGTACAGGAGAAGCAGTACCGAGGCACCGATGAAACCAAATTCCTCCCCAATCTGCACAAAGATCGAGTCTGCATAGGCCAGCGGCACCCGATTCGACTGAATCGTTGTGCCTTCCAGATATCCTTTGCCCGTAATTCCGCCAGAACCAATCGCAAGCTTTGCATTATACGTCTGCCAGAGTACATCTCTTGAGGTCAGCTCTGGCACAAGCCAGGGATCAAAACGATCCGCCCAGTGCGAACGTCCAATGTCATTCAGAAATTTAACAATCTCATCATGATAATGAATATATGCTTGTGTACCGCCGATAAAGGTAGCCACAGCAATAATAAAACCAATGAGGGCATGTGTAAATTTAATGTTGCCAATCCATAAAAGGCCCACAAGAATGACAACATAACTTAACGCATTTCCCAAGTCATTTTGAAGTAATACGAGTAGTAACGGCGGCAGAACACAGAGTGAGATCGGAATAACATCACGTCCAAAATAGAGCGGGCGATTCTTCTTTCGGGCCAAAAAGGCCGATAAAAACACAATCAGGCATAGCTTGAACAACTCAGCAGGCTGCAAACTGACCCCGAAGATGGACAGCCACCCTTTTGCACCATAATACTCTTTACCAAAGAACATTACGAAAATGAGCAGTAGCATACCTACGCCATAGATATATAAATAATTTTTGATTATAAATTTATAATTGATCATCGACATCCCAAAAAAGACGATGAAGCCCAAAATATAAAAGATCACTGCACTTTTCGGGAGTCCCTCCAGCTTCGGACGACCAAACGTTGTACTGTAAATCGACAGAATACTGATAACCATCAGAATAACCAATATAAACACAATAGAATAGTCTATCTTTTTAAATTTGTGCAGCATGTAATTATGTTCCCCCAAGCATTCAGAAATCTTCGGTATATCTCATTGTAGAGGATTTCACGGCAAAAAGAAAACCCGCGGAACCTTACATTTTCGTCACCTGTTCCGAAGTACGAACACCCAGGACATGCCGCTCGATTCCGGCAAGGTCCGGTACAATGATGATTTCCGGCCAATGTCCTGCCGCTTCAAGCAGAGCTGCGATGTCGCGAGCCTGCCCCTGGCCCAGCTCAAAACCAATGATCTGCGGCGGCGCAGGCAGCAGAGCCAGTTGCTCTAGCATGATCCGGTACGGTGCAAGCCCGTCCGGACCGCCATCCAGTGCCATGCGCGGCTCATGATCGCGCACCTCCTGCTGTAACCCGGCGATATCTGCCGCCGGGATGTACGGCGGGTTGGACACCAGAATGTCCACCCGTTCCCCGGCGAACGGGGCCAGCAGATCGCCTTCACGGAAGTCGATCTGTACCCCGTTCGCGGCCGCGTTCCGCGCGGCCACTTGCAGGGCAGCCGCCGAGAGATCTCCGGCGCCGACCTGCCAGCGCGGGCGTAGTGAAGCCATCGTCACCGCGATGGCCCCACTGCCCGTGCCGATATCGACGGCGAGCGGAGCGCCGTCGGGAAACACGCGGTCGGCTTCGCGCAGCACAGCCTCGACCAACAGCTCGGTCTCCGGCCGCGGAATCAGCACGGCCGGCGTGACCTCGAACGGCAGCCCATAGAATTCCTGGCTGCCGATAATGTATTGCGCCGGCTCACCCGCAGCCTTGCGCGTGACGGCGTCCTCCCAGCGGCTGCGATGCTCGCTGGGAAAGGGCTCTGGCTGCATCATGTAATACGCGGCGCCATAAACGCCGAGTACATGTTCCAGCAGCAGCCGGGCATTGTTTTGCGGCTCGTACACGCCGCACTTTTCCAAAAAAGAGGAAGCCTCCACGAAGGCTTCCCGACAGCTCTGTTCCGGCGTCATAACGAACTGCGCGCGGGACACAGATTATTCTCCTCTATCCATCAACTCAGTCTGCTGAGCAATCGTCAGTGCAGACAAGATATCTTCAATCTCCCCGTTCATGATCTGATCCAGCTTGTGCATTGTCAGACCGATACGGTGATCCGTCACACGGCTTTGCGGGAAGTTGTACGTACGAATACGCTCACTGCGGTCACCCGTTCCTACTTTGCTCTTCCGCTCAACAGAGATCTTCGCTTCCTCTTCCATACGTTTCATATCGAAGATCCGTGTACGCAGAACCTGCAACGCTTTTTCCTTGTTGGAGTTCTGTGATTTTCCATCCTGACATGTCGCCACGATTCCCGTTGGAACGTGCGTTACCCGTACTGCCGATTTCGTGGTATTAACCGATTGTCCACCAGCACCACTCGAACAGAACGTATCGACGCGGATGTCTTTGTCATGAATTTCGATATCGAAATCTTCGGCTTCAGGCATAACCGCAACCGTTGAAGTTGACGTATGAATACGTCCGCCCGATTCGGTGGTTGGAATACGCTGCACACGGTGTGCGCCGCTTTCGTATTTCATTTTGCTGTAAGCGCCACGTCCGTTGATCAGGAAAACAACCTCTTTGAATCCACCGAGATCATTTGTGTTAACGTCCATCAGCTCTACACGCCAGCCTTGTGCATCTGCATAACGTGTGTACATCCGGTACAGATCTGCTGCAAACAACGCTGCTTCATCTCCACCAGCCGCTCCGCGAATTTCCACGATAACATTCTTGTCATCATTTGGATCTTTCGGCAGCATAAGCACACGAATCAGATCATCCAGCTCCTTCTTGCGCGCACTCAGTTCCTCAATCTCCATTTTGACCATTTCGCGCATCTCATCATCCAGTTTCTCACCCTGCATTTCCTTCGCAGCTTCGAGATCCTGACTTACCTGTTTGTATTCATTGTACGCTTCATAAGTCGGTTGCAGATCGGATTGTTCTTTGGAGTATTCCCGCAGCTTTTTGTTGTCACTTGCCACATCCGGGTCACACAAAAGCTCACTCAACTTGTCATAACGGTCGGCTAACGCCTGTAATTTATCCAACATGTATAGTCACCTCACACATTATTTTGTCCATGCAAATATCGTTTTTAATAATTATTTCGGTTTCATTATTCATAACATCTATAATCTATATTCCACAACGCACAGGATTCTCACCGAATCCCCTGACCGCAGCATGTATTCACATTCCTGTATGATCGACGTATAACATCGCTACAACGTCATCAAATCCTTTACTTTTAAAGTGAAATCAAGAAATCGTGTACCCTGTATGAAATCCGCTTCAGCTCATCTGTTCAAGCGCGAATTTTTACGTGGTATACGACTCTTAATTATAGCATATTCTTATGCTCCTGAATAGTAACTGTTTACCGGACAATACAGCACTTCTAACAAGGCGAACATACGTCTGCGAATTCTTAATCCAGGATTTCGTTGTTTTCCGTATAATTTCCTGCATATTACTGATAATACACATCAACACCAGATCATCAAAGGAGGATGTTCATGTCCTTGAGACGGTACTTTCGTTTGAAGAAAATACGTAAATCCAACGAAATCGGCTTCTCTATGGATGTTCAAGATGAAAATCATCCACTGGAGAAAGACTTGCAGCAAAAGCTGTTGCAAATCCAAAATGAGCTTGGTCACAGCTCGGACATCATTATCCGCACCTTCCAGTCACATCGCGATTCCAACGCTCACGTTGCAGTCGTCTACATGGAGGGGTTGGCTGACAAAGAGAGAATTAATGATTTCATTGCCCAATCCTTATTGGTAGATGTGCCGTTCAGTGCTACTCTGCCCCTCGATACGGATACAAAGAGCCTCTTTGACTTTTTTAAGGACAGGGCATTGAGTGTGGGTGACATTCGTATTCATAACAATTGGAACAGCATGGTGAACTCTATCTTATCGGGGGATCTAATCGTTCTTGTGGATGGATTCAGTAACTGCATCATAGCCAATCTTCGGAGCAGCAAGGAACGAAGTATCATGCCCCCCGAAACGGAGATCAATATTCGCGGTCCAAAAGACAGCTTTACCGAATCCATTGCAACCAACATTTCGCTCATTCGCCGGCACTTAAAAACTCCGAATTTATGGCTGGAATCGATGAATATCGGTACGGTCTCCAACACCGAGGTAGCAATCATGTACCTGCAAAATGTTGCCGAGGAGCATCTTGTCGAAGAAGTGAAAGGACGCTTAAAGGACATCCATATTGATGCCATTCTTGAATCTGGATATATTGAGGATCTGGTCAAGGACGATATCCTGTCCCCCTTTCCGACGGTATACAATACGGAACGGCCGGACGTCGTGGTTGGCAATCTGCTTGAGGGGCGAATCGCTGTACTGGTTGATGGCACGCCAAACACATTGATTTTGCCAACTACCTTTTCACAGTTTTTCAAAGCAGCAGAAGATTATTACCAACGATTCGATTTCACCACCTTTATGCGGGCCATTCGATATTTGAGCTTTTTTATTGTTATTCTTGTGCCCTCCATATATATTGCCGTCACAGCTTACCATCATGAGATGATTCCAACACTTCTGGCCATTAATCTGTTAGCACAGCGCGAGGGGGTTCCATTTCCTGTTGCGATTGAAGCACTGCTGATGGAGATAGCTTTTGAGATCATGCGCGAGGCTGGCACACGTATGCCCAGGGCTGTGGGACAAGCCGTATCGATTGTGGGTGCCGTCGTGCTGGGACAAGCGGCCGTAGAAGCAGGCATCGTTACCGCCATGATGGTTATCATTGTTTCACTTACAGGCATCTCTAGTTTCGCTTTACCAGGCTACACCTTAACCAACGCCGCCAGGCTAATCCGCTTTCCGCTGATGCTGGCTGCCTCCACATTGGGATTTTACGGGATCATCATCGCCATGATTATTCTGGTCGCTCACTTGACCAGTTTAAAGTCTTTTGGCACGCCTTATATGTCTCCATTCTCTCCATTTGACTTGAAAGGTCAAAAGGATACCATTTGGCGAGCTCCGTTAAAGTCAGAAATTACACGTCCTCAAACTTCGCACTCACAGCCCATATCCGAGTCTCATGCAAACGAGGACACCTCTTCTTCAAATAATCAACGAACACACCGGAAGGAATGAACAGCCGTGAACCTTAGATATAAGCTCCTGGTGTTATCCATTCTCTCCTTACTGCTTATGAGCGGATGCTGGAACTACCGCGAACTTAACGATTTGGCGTTCCCTTTGGCCATAGGTATTGATAGGGTGCCCGAAACTGATTTATATCACTTCTCGTTTCAGGTGGTTAATGCTCGGGCCATTGCCGGTAATAAATCAGGGGCTGTCGTCCCGGTTGTTGTATATTCCAGCGATGGACGTACTTTGCTGGAGGCTGCCCGCAAGGCATCCAAAAAAATTCCCCGACGGCTTAATGTCCAACATGTGAGTGATTTGATTATCGGCGAGGATCTGGCAAGAAATGGAATGGAGGAAATATTTGACTTCATGGAGCGGGATGCGGAACCTCGACTGAGGACCCGTGTGTTTATCGCAAAAAACACGGATGCCGAATCGATTCTTAAAGCTCTCACCCCCATCGAAAGCATTCCGGCCAATGCTATGCTGGGAAAGCTAAAAACAACGGCAAAAGTTTTTGGCGAAAACTACGAGGTCAGCATCGATGATGTCATTCGTGGTCTGCTGACTAAAGGAGGTGGACCCGTTGTCAACGGAATCAAACTTTCCGGCCAACAAGAGCTGGCAAAATACAAGTCGAGCCTGGAGCGGACCGATGTCCCTGCAGAGATTTCACTTGACGGCATAGGCCTCTTCAAAGAGGGTAAATTGATCGGCTGGCTCAATAATGGAGAGTCACGGGGAGTCGCTTGGATCAACAATAACATCAACTACACCATTGTCAGTCTCGATTGCCAAGATCACAAGAACGGAATTGCCATTGATGTGTTCAACACGAAGACACGGATCAAGGCTGATTGGAGGGGAGGGCAGCCGATTGTACATATCGGGATTCGGGATGTTGGCATGGTGGGAGAGGTCATCTGTTCGTCATTTGATCCGTCCAGTTCAGCGGAGCTTCGCAAGCTCGAGCTTGAGTGGAATGAAAAGGTTAAAGAAGAGATTGTACAAGCCGTCAGAAAGGTGCAATCCATGAAAACGGATGTGCTCGGTTTTGGGGAAGCCATTGAACGGGCTAATCCCAAGGGCTGGAAGAAGATAGAGAAACAATGGGATACGTTATTCTCCACCTGTGAATTTGATGTAACTGTGGAGTCGAAGATCAGACGCACAGGCAAGATCACGAAGCCATATTTGCATGAGATTAAGAAAGAAGAGCAGTAAGTACGGGGGTGATGACAGCGTGGAAAAAGCAAAACTCAGTCCAGGACAGTTATTTTCCTTAATCTTGCTATTTGATACAGGGACCGCGATCATACGTGTTCTTGCGACCAAAGCAGAAAAAGATGCTTGGATCGCTATCCTTCTTGGATTGGTAGGAGGCATGCTCATCTTCTCCGTATACATCTCCCTGTATCGGCTGTATCCCAAGCTCCCGCTCTCAGGATATATAAGAGCTATTTTGGGTCAAAAGCTTGGGTGGCTGCTGGGTGTACTATACGTTCTTTTTTTCATTCATGGAGCGGCAAGAGATTTACGTGAAGGTTCGGATTTGCTGATCAGCTCCGTACTGGATCAGACGCCCGAGATCGTTGTCAGTGCAGTGATGATCCTGTCTATTGCCTATGTGCTGAACAAGGGCATTGAAGTGCTGGCTCGAACCGCCCTGATCTTTGCTTTTACCCTGGGAGCTTTGGCGGTGATCAGCAACCTGCTGATGTATTTCTCCGGAATCGTCGAGATGGATCATCTGCTTCCTGTATTGGGGAACGGCTGGCTTCCCGTACTGAATGTCACCTTGAAACAAACCATCCAGTTCCCGTATGAAGAATTGATTTGTTTTACAATGCTTTTGCCATATATGAATAATACCTCCGGGCGCGGAATACGGGCGGGGTTTGCCGCAGTGCTAACCAGCGGAATCCTGCTTTCCTACTCCAGCGCAACCAATATCGCAATTCTGGGAGCTCAAATAGCTGAACGGGCCACCTTTCCGCTTTTGTACACCATCAGCTTGATCAGCATCGGCGATTTTGTACAACGTCTGGACGTTTTTGTAGTGCTCACACTGATTGTCGGGGATTTTTTTAAAATCGCAATCTTTTTTTATGCAGGCATCATGGCTGCCACAGATCTGTTTCAGGTTCCGGACTATCGAAAGCTTGTGGTCCCGATCGGAGTGATTGTGTTGCTGATGTCATTGGTGCTTTCAGGTAATTTTGCAGAACAGATCGAGGAAGGAGATATTTTGCTGTTTACTGTTTTTCTTACGTTTGGCTTGGGCATTCCTCTCGTCTTGTGGATGGTGGCCAAACTGGGCAAGCTCATGAAGTAAAGTGAATGACAGGGGGGACAGAACGTGGACAAAGTAAAAATAAATTCTCAGCAATTGCTTGCTCTAATGATACTGTTTAATATGGGAACAGCGCTTGTGGTCAGTCTGGGGACAAGTGCTGAAAGAGATGCCTGGCTGGCAAATCTGCTCGGAGCTGCTGGAGGATTTCTCCTGTTCGGAGTATACGCGGCTCTTCACCTTCTTGCCCCGAACCTTCGGCTGACTGGCCATCTGAGGACGATGCTGGGCAGAAGAATTGGCTTTGTCGCAGGAATGTTGTACATTATCTTTTTTATGTACGGTGCTGCAAGGGATCTGCGAGACGCCGGTAATTTGCTCATCAATTCTGTCCTCGATCAAACTCCTCTTACTGTCGTGGAGGCAGTAATGATTCTGTCCGTTGCTTATGTCTTAAACAAAGGAATAGAAGTTTTGGCCCGGACAGCACAAATTTTCCTGGTCGTATTACTGCTGACCGGTCTGCTCAGCATGTTTTTTTTACTCTGTTCTCGCCTGATTGAGACGGAGCGACTATTTCCCGTCCTTGGAAACGGCTGGAGCCCTGTTCTGATATCCGTTTTGCAGCAAACCTTCGAGTTTCCATATAGCGAATTAATCTGCTTCATGATGCTGCTGCCTTTGATCAATCAAACGAAAAAGGGGATTCGTTTCGGATTTGTCGCTGTGGTAATCAGTGGCATTGTTCTCACCATATCGAGTATGCTACAGATCACCATTCTCGGTACAGATATCACCTCACGCAGTACATTCCCCTTGCTGTACATGATCAGTTTGATCGACATTGGTTCAATTGTGCAAAGGCTGGACGTTTTTGTTGTTCTGACCTTAATTATCGGGGTGTTTTTCAAGATTGCGATGTTTTATTATGCTTGCGTGAGCGCGATTACCGATATCTTCCACATTCAGGATGAGCGCAGGATGATTCTACCTGTTGGTCTCCTGATATTACTGACTTCACTCGCAAGCGCCGGAAGTTTTCCAGAACATATTGAGGAGGGTAATCTAGCGCTACGAACGTTGTTTATCTTCATGGGGGTAGCGCTTCCTGTCCTGTTACTGATTTTTGGATGGATCAAGAAACGATTCAGATTAAATAGCACACCATCTTAAATATTGAGGCTGAAGATTATCTTTTGCTCAGATAGTTCTGGATAATCGGTTTGGCAATAACATAGAGTATAACGAGGACAAGTATGATCATCTCGTCCATCTTCATGAAGAGAAATGGGGAGGTAATATTATTAAAGGATACTGATAGAGGAAGTCCCACCAACAAATCCATCAGAACAACAAAAACGAGACTTAGAACTAAAAGCACCAATGAAATAACGAGCACTTGCATTCAGCCTGCCTCCAATACCGTTTCTTTTTTTGAAAACACTCCCATTAGTATGATAACCCTACCAGGATTTCATTCATTGTGGAGGGGCAGAAAGCCTGATTATATGGAAACGGCAAACACCCCCGAAAATTTTAATTCCGGGGGTTGTACGGGAAGCAGCAAAAATGTAGCCGCGAGGCTAATGCGTCCCCGATACATGCCACAACTTATACGTTGAAACGGAAGTGCATAACGTCGCCGTCACTTACAACGTACTCTTTACCTTCAAGACGAAGTTGTCCGCGCTCTTTGGCACCGTTCATGGAACCCGCTGCAACCAGATCGTCGTAGGAAACCACTTCTGCACGGATGAATCCACGTTCGAAGTCGGTGTGAATGACACCCGCTGCGCCAGGCGCTTTGGTACCTTTGCGGATTGTCCACGCACGAACTTCCTGTACACCTGCTGTGAAGTATGTGTACAGACCGAGCAATTTGTAAGCCGCTTTGATCAACAGGTTCAGACCGGAATCCTCGATACCGAGTTCTTCCAGGAACATTTGTTTATCTTCGCCTTCCAGCTCAGAAATCTCTTCTTCAACCTTCGCACTGATTGGCACCACTTCTGCATTCTCAGCAGCCGCGAATTCTCTTACTTTTTGCACGTAAGCATTGTTCGCCACGTCGCCGATTTCGTCCTCAGCTACATTGGCTGCGTACAGAACAGGCTTCAGGGTCAGCAAGTGCAGATCGCGTATGATCAGAAGCTCGTCATCCGTAAGTTCCATGCTGCGTGCCGGCTTGTCATCGTACAGAACAGCCTTCACTTTCTCCAACACTTCTACTTCTTGAGAGGCAGACTTGTTACCGCCCTTCATGTTTTTCTTGGAGCGATCGATTTTCTTCTCAACACTCTCGATATCGGCCAAGATCAGCTCCAGATTGATCGTCTGGATGTCGCTCACCGGGTCAATTTTGCCATCGACGTGTGTAATGTTCTCATCTACAAAGCAACGTACCACGTGTACAATTGCATCTACTTCACGAATGTGGGCAAGGAACTTGTTACCAAGACCTTCGCCTTTGCTCGCACCACGAACCAGACCAGCGATATCTACAAACTCAAACGCCGTTGGTACTGTTTTCTTAGGTACAACAAGTTCTGTTAATTTGTCCAAACGCTCATCGGGTACTTCAACGATCCCCACGTTAGGGTCAATCGTACAGAACGGATAGTTTGCCGATTCGGCACCTGCTTGTGTAATTGCGTTAAACAATGTAGATTTACCAACGTTAGGCAAACCCACGATTCCAGCTTTCAAAGCCATGTATATGACAACTCCTCATTGATTACTTGTTCGGTATGGATAATCCTATACATTATATATGACAAACCTCAAGGCATCAAGGAACTTCGCCAATTCGATTAGAGTCCCATACGCTTCCCGAAATCCCCGGTTACTGCGGATAATTCGTTTTGCGCAGATCTTAAGTTTTGCCTAGAATATCCCCTATTAGGTTTACCCTTTGATTTCCTTGTACATGGTTAGATCCGTTACCTCATATCCCATCTTGCGATACAGGCTGCTCGCCCGCACATTATGTCCAAACACATGCAAACCAATGCGATCCACGCCAAGACTCAAGGCCGTCTGTTCAAGCGCCTGCATCGTCTCTGTTCCGTATCCCTTACCCCGATGCGCTTCTTCAACGACAATATCCAGCAAAAAGGCATCCTTCCCGCGACGGTTATCCGTGATATTAAACCAGATATACCCCACATTGCCGTCCACAGGATGCACCAGATTGTAGAGATATGCTCCAGGTGTGTTCAGGCCTTCTGGCAGATAACGTTCATAAGATTCCTCCGCCAGTTGCTGTGCTTCTTCCTCAGCCCAGGTGCCCGCTTCTACTTTTTCCTGTGCAAAATCCTTAATCGATCGAATGCGAAAACTCGCATAATCTTCCTGATTCATTGGAGAAAGTTCCAACTTATTTCCCCTCCTTTTTCGAGTGGTCTTCATTATGTATGATCTCTGTACAGTCCTTTTTGCACTACTAGTATCTTATTGTATCCTGTTCTCCCGCTTAGCGCATGAAGTTATTCATACGATTTGAGCTTCAATTTTCATATTTATCCATTTGATTCATAACTTTTGATCTCTTCCCATCGTTTATACCTCATGAAGGAAAGGAGTGGATCATATTGAACACACATCGCCGATTCTCTAAAAAGAAAATGATTATCTTGTCCGCCATCATACTCGGAATCGCCATCGTCGCTTTTATGAGCTTTCTGAATGCAATGGATCCCTTTCGACATTTAAGGATCACAATCCATAATCAGTCCGACTATGACCTCACCAATATTCAGGCTAGCCTGGTACAAGGCGACAACTCATTTAACAACAACGAGAGTGGCTCCACCTACATATTCGATAAGGATATTCTCAGCGGAGCAAACGTGAAATTCGCCCCGAAGCTGAAACTCTCCGGGGAGGGGGCCGTCTCCTTGGCGTTTACGGACAGCCGCGGAAAAACCTATACCAAAACGGTTTGCGGTTATACGGAATACTTGTCCGGCAACTCCTATGTTACTGTAACCAATGAGAATGTCACCGTGAAAGAGGAATGTATGTAATAACGATACTTCGCTCTGTGGACTTATGTTAAAATATAGGGGCGAGCGACCCGCCAAAGTTTCTCGCCCAAAGTCGATTGAATTATTCAATCGGCTTTTTTATTTTAACCTGATTGTATTGATTAATGAGATCATCCAGGACTATAGATTGCTGTATAACATGAGGATGAAGAAGATCTCCATAGTCCACCTTGAGTTGATAGAGCTTTTGCCTCGCTGCTTCGATCTGCAACTTGAGCTTACCACAATCCATATTCACCCCTCCCTGTTGTAACATTCTAGTCCATTCTGCTAATTAGTAGGAAATCAGGCGAACTCCAACACGAAAAAGCTCCCTTCAGCGTAGACAATTCACTAATCTACTTGAGGGAGCTTCTCATATTAAAGGAGTTTCTTTTCAGAAATGTTGGTTAACTCCCTGTGCCGTGGCCATTGGTCTTTATGATTGCTGGACGTTCTATATCAAGGGAGATTGGTTGAATAGTAGGAATAATTACTCCTACGGCGATACTGCATGTAAATATAAATGTTGCCAATTTCATCTTCATTCGTCTTCATACCTCCCGAATCAATTGTTTGTATCGTAGTTTAGCTTCTTCGACTGCACCATACCAAAATTCTTCAAATAATTTTATACATTCTAGAATACTATCTTTATTCTTAATTTTAATTGCAAAATCCAAACCGTTAAGAATCAACTCAAATCCTCTGTTATAATCTTCATGTTTTAAATAGTATGTCCCTAGGCCCACAAGCAAAGTACCATATTGATCATTCGTATATTGCTCGCTGATTTTTCCAATACGGCTACTCTGTTCCTGGTACATGAAATAAGCTTCATACGTTTCAAGAACTGAATCAATATTGATATCAAACCGATTTGCCGCATTCACAATTGCACATAAAGCAGGAAAGATCTCATTCTCTCTCTCAGAGATGTAATTCATATAACTTTGGATAACCTCTGTTTTACCTGACATTAGTTCATATAGATATCGGTTGCCTTCTGCCCATTCTTCGAATTGACGAATAACGACAGTTTCCTCTTCGCTCGGATCATTTACCCAACTATAGTCGGTGTACAACGAAACATATTGAAGTGCTTTTTCATATTCTTCATAATAGAAACAAGCCTCTCCAAGCATCAAATATGCGTATGAAACGTAAAAAATATCCTGCTTTTTGAGTTTAGCTTCAGTTGCTCCAGATGTTTCCCTTAACTCATAATGAATCATTGCTTTTAACTTTAACTGATTAGCAAGACCCCTCACCTTATCCCATCGACGCAAGGATGCATACACATTAATCAGGTCGTTCAGTCCATCCAACTGGTAAGGCTCGTCAAGCCGATCTACAAAAAACTCAAACTGCGTGGCAAGTGTAAGATTGCTCAACTGATCCTGGGAAAGCCCGATTGTGAACAAACGATACTGACTTAGAGCTAACCGTTCAGAATGCTGCATTTTCTCGCCCTCAGCTACACAAAGGTACAGGGGCTTGGCCGCTTCAAGCCTCCCTTCATGATATAACTGTTCAGCCAATTCGAATAAAAGCGGTGCATAGGAAAGATTATCCATAATTAGATTAACGGCTTCTTCCATATAATTGATCTTACCGAGTTCGGCACAACGGTATAAAAAAGGCCCAAGTCTTCGCCAATCCGGACTTGCATGTACAAAACACTCATTTATGTATAATTCATAGAAGTAACCCTCTGTTAAACCCATCCCGGCAGTAAGTCGATCCAACTGCTGCATGCCAATAGGACGCAGCCCGTTCAGCGTGCCACTCAACGTCCCTGAATTAATTCCCGATATCTCAGAGAATTGATTGAGTGTCATATGGTTCGTTTTTAAGTAGTCTGCTAAATGATCACGTATTGTGGCTACTGAGTTCAAAGGTACACCACCTTTCCAAACAAAATTAAGCAATGGTCAATTAAATAATACTATACACCTCAGTTAATTAGCAATATTTTACTTGTAAATATTTAACTATATATTCAATGGGTTAGATACCTTTTATCTTTTAGGAACTTAAGTTTTATCTACCTTGATATAATTTGATATATAGTGCAAAACAAAAACCTGCCCAATTTAGTTGAGCAGGTCTTTGTGGAAAAATCACCATCAGTTTGATTCAAAATTTTATCATTTATGTTGTATTCCTCAGCCTACGAAATTAAGAACTTTTCTTGAATCCTGCTTTTCGAATACAATTTCGTTAAATGCCACTCCACTATCTACAATTTCTTTTAACGACTATCATGTTTTCTTGAATAGAATAAACCTCTTGCTTCAATACTTCTTGATGTTCTGGATCACTATACAAGGTATTGAGTCTACTACTATCTATTTAAAAAGAGTTTTTTCAATCATATCAATTGACTTCTTACAAAAATATAGTTTTTAAGCAAAAGGCGTGTAGCTATCGCCACACGCCGAAAATATAATACCCAATAGTTCATTGATTTCAATCCACGCACTCCATACGGAGTGCGACAGAGAAATTACGCGCAATAAAATCACATAAAACATAATCACACGCGTAACTGCGATACTTCGAACAAATAATACGTTCATTATATGCCACGCCAACGTATAATCTCAACCTACCTGTTGCCAAATAGTCACGAAAACAACGTATTCGACAAATTTCGAGGTGCGAATCCCCCAGGGAAATCATGTGAGCTTGGGGTTCGCACCGCTACAGACGTCTGCGACTCTTTTTAGGGACAGCATCAACTGCTACCTGATCCACCTCAGCCACGGCTTTGTTCTTCGGCGGTCTTCCTCGCCGTGGCTTCGCTACTTCACTCCCGGTAGCGGGTGCTTCCTTCGGAGCACTCGCCTTGGTTGTTGCTTTGTTGGCAACTGAACTTCGGCTCTTGGGGGCCTTCTTCACGGTTGCTTTGGTGGTAGAAGTGTCGACTTCTGCCCCCTGATCCAGATCAATACCAAATGTGCTACCCAGGTCACCATCATCCACAACTCTTCTTCCACGGCGGCCGCTCTTGCCTATCATCTCTTGAGATTGTGCAGCAAGCGATGCCGATATAAGCTCGTCCATCTTCACATTGCGAAGCTGGAAGAATAGCGCCGAATCATGATCAAACCTTGCACCGATCCCATACAGCACAGCCGCTACATGCTTGCACATCACTGCATAATCCGGGCAACTGCACGTGAAGCTAATGTCTTGGGGTGATGGAAACAAGCCCGTACCTTTGGTTGTGAACAACTCCGATAGTCCAGCCGGGAATTTGCCACCTGCAAGTTCCTGCAACGAATTGATTTTGCCCGCACATCCCTTGATGATCTGCTGCCACACGGAATCCGACAACGAACCTACGGTAACTTCTACCTTGTATGGCTTAGAGGAACTTCCTTGAACGAGAGCGGCCACCTTATTATTAGCAATCTGTAAATCGAGCACTGAGCCGTGCCTCACATAGCTGCGCCCACGATCAATCCGATTGCTGTAATCGGCATAGCTCTCCAGATTCGTACACCACGCCTTCCCCCACCAGGTTGTCGCAACGGAACGTCCCGTTATGACAACGGGCCATACGTTAGCATTTTTCTTTTGCAATTTTGCTGCAGCCGCTGCTGCTCTGCGCTTCTTCTCAGCAACGGGTATATATTCAGGGAAGCCATTATAGAAACCCACTTCTCATCCCTCCCACAGCGCTATTCTGTCAGCTTCATCAAATTCAGCAGTTGATCATTGTCCATTTCTGTGATCCAGCTTTCCTGGATGTCCGGCACGATTTCCTGTGATAGACGTACCTTGTCTTCAATGATCTGATCGATTTTCTCCTCAATCGTCCCTTGTGTAATAAATTTGTGGACAATCACATTCTTCTGCTGACCAATCCGAAATGCCCGGTCTGTCGCCTGATTTTCCACCGCCGGATTCCACCATCTGTCGAAATGAACCACATGATTGGCCGCCGTCAAGTTCAGCCCCACTCCACCCGCTTTGATGGACAGCACCATAAACGGTACATATTCTTTGCCCTGAAAAGCTTCCACCAACTCTTGCCGCTTCCCAATCGGCGTTTCACCATGGAGAACCAGCCCTTTATGCTGAAAGATCGGCTCCAGAAACATCTGTAACGCTTCCGTCACTTCCTTGAATTGGGTAAAAATAAGCACCCGCTCCCGCTTCTCGTAGATCGTCTCGCAGATTTCGCGTAGCCGCGCAAACTTGCCGCTATCTGGTTCTGCATAGACCTGCTGACCCAAATACTGATCAGGGTGATTACAGATTTGCTTGAATTTCATTAACGCCGCCAGTACCAATCCTTTGCGCTGAATACCCTCTTCCGAAGCTGTAAGCTTCTCCTGCAATTCCTTGACAAGCTTGTTGTACAGGACAACCTGTTTTTTCGTAAGGGTCGCATACGTTTTCATCTCGATTTTGTCAGGCAGATCGGTAATAACCGTGCGATCTGTCTTTAACCGGCGCAAAATAAACGGACTCACTGTCTGCCGCAGCCTGCCATAGCCATCGCTGGAATCGCGCAGTCCACGCGTGAAAGCACCGAATTCTTTTACCGTTCCGAGCAATCCCTTGTTGAGAAAATCAAACAGCGACCACAGATCGCCCAACCTGTTCTCGATTGGCGTACCTGTCATCGCGATACGATAGGAGGCTTGAATCTGCTTGACGAGTTTCGTCTGCTTTGTGCCTGGATTTTTGATCGCCTGGGCTTCGTCGAGGATAAGCATGTCCCACTCCTGCGTCCTCAGCCACTCATACTTCGCTAACATCCCGTACGTTGTAATGACAAGTTGAGTCCCCGCTCCAAGAGCAACGGCTTCCTGAATATCTTTGTTCTGCGATGAATGGCATACGTAATATTTCAGAGAAGGCGCGAACTTGTCAATCTCTCGCATCCAGTTCCCGATCAGTGAAGCCGGGACGATGAGCAGTGCCCGCTCCTGCCGCACACTGCGGATATAGTTCAGAAGCGCAATAATCTGTATCGTTTTGCCCAGACCCATATCATCGGCGAGACAAGCACCTAAGCCAAGGGTCTTCATCATATGCAACCAGGTTACCCCGCGTTCCTGATAAGTCCGTAAGCTTGCCTGAAAGTTCTCACCAACCCCGTCAAGAGCTCCAATCCGGTCTGGCTCTCGCAACCGCTCCATGACCGTTTCCAACCATTGCCCGTTCGTGACCTCAACCTCTACCTTGTCCGAATCCACTTGCAAAACACGTTCCGCATTCATATGCAGTTTCATGGCCTCAATGAGCGTTAATCCGGAGACACCTGCGGTTTTCTCCGCCTGTTCATAAGCAGTTAGCGCCTGTTGCAGACGTTTGTGATTAACCTCTACCCATTTGCCCTTGATCAGCGCCAACCCTTCTTGCTCCACTAGCAATTGCCGTATCTCTTCCGGGGAGAACGATTCATCTCCCAGCCACAGATCAGCCTGAAAGCTTAATAATTCTTCTGCACTCAGATGAGAAGGTTGCTTTTCTCCCACGCTAACATTGAGCTTGATGGCATTGGACTTACTGCGCCACCACTTTGGAATCCGGCACAACACGCCTGCATCTTCATAGAGCCCTACTTCTCGCAAAAAGTCATATGCTTCTTCAGATGTCAGTCCAATTGCATAAAAAATATCGCCAGACTCCACCAGCTCGCTAATCAGCTCACTATGTTCTGCCGCACGATGTACCGTCGAGAGAAGTTCCAACAGCTTTCCGCTATTCTCTCCGTAATCCATCAATGCCTGCTTGAGTGGCAAATGTCTGGTTTTCCCTGCTTCCTGCTCTTCTGCTGCATAGGTAGATAAGAATGAAAAAGGAAATTCCTCCCCTTCCTTACTCTCCACAAGGTGAAAGTAGACACGTCCTGCCGGCTGAAAAGCAGATCCACTATCCGTGAACCATTGAGCCATGCTACCGTCATGTCGTTTCACACTCGCTGTAAAAGCACGATGCAGGCCCTGCCAAAGTTCTTCAATAAAGCTTTCATCCAAATATTGCGATCCAATCAGATACGGGGCATCTGCCAGCCATTCCTGTACATTCTTTATCTCAAGTGCAAGGACAGTTGCATCACGCTTTCCTTCCAATTCAGGATGTAGCGCCATTCCTTTCAGGAACGCCATTCCAATACGCTGCATAAATCGGAGGGACTCCGACAATACCTCATTCCGCCGCTTCAAAGCCAGTTCTAGCAGGAATCCGTCCGGATCCTTGCGAAACAGCGTATACAGCTCATCTTGAAGTGCTTGCCCGCCGGGTTCAGTCTCGGATTGCCATGGCCCCCCTTGCCAGTCCAGTTCATACTGCCCGTCCGGAAGCAGAACGGCAATAAGCTCTCTCCTGCCGGTAACCATAGCCGCCTTGTGTTGTCCCTGCATTGTTTTCACTCCCTTTATCATAACGAGCTTGTCTCTCTTCTCGTATATACACCGAATGATGATCTGTTAGACATGTAGTATCGTTCTCACTCTCTATTTTTGCACAGTACCACCTGCGTTTCAATACATTCGCCACCCTATAAGAAGTGCAAGCAACAGCTCATGTGAGCTTGAGTTCACTCCACCAGACGTGACGTCTGCTTCAGATCCTCAATCCGCACTGCGCCAATACCAAACATGACTGTACGCAGCTCGAATTCGACCTGTTCCAGCGGCTAATATTTTAATCCCTTATAATGGTGCCTTTTTACAAATATATACCTTTACAAACCAAAAGCAGCTCCGGATTCGGAAGCTGCTTTTGGTTTCCTACCTTTTTTAAAGGGGTTCCCCCAGGGAAATCATGTGATTTTGAAGATCTCACCTTCATTTTAACTCTCGGCCCTAACGCGGTTCCACCAGACGTGACGTCTGCTTTAGATCTTCGATCCGCCCTGCGCCAATGCCAAACATCACGGTACGCAGCTCGAATTCGACCTGTTCCAGTCGCTCACTCAGTGCACCATCGGAAGCGACTGCCGATTCGAGCAGAGATCGACCGAAACCGGCCAGATCTGCACCGAGCGCGAGGGCTTTGGCCGCATCCACGCCAGTGTACAGCCCACCACTGCCAATCAGGGCACCAGTAGAGTTCAGCGCTCGTACTTCCTGAATACACTCCGCTGTGGGAATGCCCCAGTCGGCAAAAGCTTCAGCTGCCGCCCGGCGTACGGGGTTATTGTTACGATATTTTTCCACCTGTACCCAGCTTGTGCCACCTGCACCAGCCACATCGATAAACGCGACACCCGCTTCATATAGGCGTTGAGCCGTCACGCCATCGATGCCAAATCCTACCTCTTTCACGCCAACAGGTACATCTAGCTCATGACACAAGTTTTCAATTCGCTGAAATAATCCGCTAAAGTTGGTGTTGCCTTCCGGCTGGAAAACTTCCTGCAACGTGTTCAGATGAAGCACAAGCATGTCCGCTCCCGCAATATCTACAGCACGCTGGAAATCAGCTGTTGTGAAACCATAGTTCAACTGTACCGCACCCAGGTTGGCAATGACCGGGATGTCCGGTGCCCAGCGCCGCACATCGAAGGTACTCGCCAGTTCCGGCTGTTCTACGGCAGCACGGATCGAACCTACGCCGAGCGCCCAGCCTCTGGCGTTTGCTACTCGGGCGAGGCGCTCATTGATGGCGCCCGTTGTTTTGCTTCCACCCGTCATCGAACTGATGAGCAAGGGTGTGCGTACTTTTTTGCCAATAAACGAAGTCTCCAGATGCACCTCTTCAAAATCCAGTTCCGGCAGTGGGTGATGGCGAAAAGCATACCGCTCCATACCGCTGGTTACCCCTTCTCCTGCCACATTCTCCTCAAGACAGAGGCGCACGTGTTCCAGCTTCCGTTCTCCCGTAGCCACTTCGGGAAGCAGCCGTTCGCCGGCTCGCTCTTGTTCATTCATGATGAGACCTCCTATGTGAGAATCGTGCGGATCGACAGGATAACCTGCCTGTTCCTAGCTTCTATGTATATAAGTCTTTTTGCAAAAGACAAAAACATTAATTCTAATAAGCATTGCAGCATAACTCTATCCAGTATAACGTTCCATTCCAGCTATGGAAAGGATGCCCCGACACCAAATGTCTCACTTAAATCCCGGAGCACCACTATCTTAATGCCTACTTATCTCAAAATTTGCGATGCCAACTGCTCACCAACAAGCTGTCCGGACAATGTCACAATTGGGGTTCCACCGCCTGGATGCGTTGTTCCGCCCACGTACCAGAGACCTTGTACATCTTTGCTTCGGTTGCCCGGTCGCATAAAGGTCTGTTTTACCGAATTGGAGGAGATGCCATAGATCGACCCTTGATGCGCCAAAGTATCCCGTTCGATATCTCGCGGCGTGTATCGGATCAGCACATCGGATTGGTTCAAACCGGTAATTCCCCGCGCTGCCAATTGTTCCAGTACAAACGCACCGTAACGTTCCGTCTGTTGCTCCCAATTCCATGAATCCGACAAGTAGGGGGCATTAACCAGAATGAACAGATTGCTGGCTCCCGTCGGGGCCATACCTGCTTCCGAATAACCGGAGTAACAGATGTAGATCGTGGGGTCGTCGGGCATTTTACGGTCACGGAA
The DNA here is from genome assembly GCF_018614975.1 of Paenibacillus polymyxa. Taxonomy (GTDB): domain Bacteria; phylum Bacillota; class Bacilli; order Paenibacillales; family Paenibacillaceae; genus Paenibacillus; species Paenibacillus polymyxa_E. Next base: position 61,299 of record NZ_JAGGNR010000018.1, read on the forward strand.
AATCTGGTCGAACTCCGGTTCATACCTTTCCGGGAAGAAAACCGTATGGTGCAACAGCGCATCATATTGTCTTCGCACACCTGCCAGCGTCACAAATCCCGAAATGGATGGCTCATACTTCCGTATGCGGGCATCGCTCATCTCTTTACGATGTTCCGGTGCGAGCAGCAGTCGATTCACGCTAAGTACATCGCCATTGGCAACCACCTGATCGGCTTCCCGGAAGCCTTGATCGGTATCAACTCCAGCTACTTTGCCATTCCGAACAACAATCTGCCGGACCTCTGTGCCAGTAATGATCTGTACACCTTTTTCCCGAGCCAGCCGGGTCATTCCTTCGATCAGTTGATAGGTTCCGCCTTTTACCCCATAGATGCCGACTTCTGCTTCCACATGCCCCATCATGGCAAAGATAGAAGGCGATTGATACGGCGATGATCCCACATAGGTTGCGTACCGTCCGAACATCGCCAGCGTATGCGGATGCTGGAAATACGAACGCAGCAACTTATCCAGCTTCACCGTTGGGCGTACGCGGAGCAGGCTGCGCAGCATCTGAAAATTGTATTTGTCAGAAGGAGACAGCAGCAACTTACCCAGGAAATGACGATTGGCTTCCGTATACAGTGCAGCAGACTCATCCATAAATGCCTCATAACGAGCCGCATCCTCCGGACTGTACGCCGCGATCTGCTCCTTCATCCACCCGCGATTGCCTGACAAATCTACCACTGTGCCATCTGCGAATATATTACGCGTGCGCGGTTCTAACTGATATAGCTGTACGTAATCTTCCATCGCTACACCCGCATAGTCGAAGACTGAACGAAAGGTTGATGGCATCGTGATCGTGCTCGGTCCCCGGTCAAAATGATACCCGTCCCGCTCAATCTGCTGCAACTTGCCACCTACGTGTTGTTGCCGTTCCAGAATGGTCACACGGACTCCAGCGGATGCAAGACGGATTGCACAAGACAACCCGCCGAATCCTGCACCGATAATGATGACATCACATTTCGAATTACGACCGCTCAATTCACTAGTGATGTTACTTCTCACATGACCCTTCAATTGTACCGCCTACCTTTCCATACATACCCCTTGCCGGAGCGGCCTGCCTGCCAGGAAGCGAGTCCGATGGCGATGACACAGGCCATGCTGACCGGTTGCAGAAGGGCAAGCCACCAGGGTTGTCCGCCAGCATGATCCGCTACTCTTTTCACAGCCATACCAAGTAATGTTCCTATCAATCCATACAGAATGGACACCGAACTCCCCGTCATGAGTCCAATAATCAAGCCCAGTGGAGGCACAATATACATCAGCGTATACATCAACATCGTGCCAAGCAGCAGTACATCTTTGCGCCCCATGCCTTCGTACATGTTTTTCTTGTATCCATTCCATACTTCCGCCCCGTTCTGATACATGCGAGTATTCGTTACGTCATGCACGTCGGTCAGCATCACCGGATGACCTGCACGTTTGACTGCTTTGGCGAGACTCATGTCATCCACCAGATGCCCTTGAATGGCAGCATGACCGCCGGATGCTTCGTAACTGGAGCGATGAATCAGCAAAAAAGCCCCCGTAGCGGCCACAAACATCGGACTGGATGATCTGCGTATCATAAAAATGGGCAGATGACTGATGATGGTGAAGACCATCATCGGTACAACAAGCTTTTCCATCCACGTCTTCGTTACTTGATAAGGAAAACCGGTTACCAGCCCCCCGCTCTGCTCACACCCTGCTGCCAGAGTCTGCCGAATGGCATTTGGCTCCAGACGCACATCCGCATCCACAAACATAAACCATTCTCCCTTGGCCTCCTGAACCAGCCTGTGACACGCATGAGATTTCCCCATCCAGCCCTCGGGAAGATCAGCGCCATGCAGCAGACGCACACGTGCATCGCGATCCGCAATCGCTTGTACCATGGCCGCTGTCTCATCTTCGGAGCGATCATCCAGCACCAGCACTTCCATCCGGAATCCTGACGTATCGCTCGCGAGCACACTTTCAAGACATCCTTCAATATGTAGTCTTTCATTTCTGGCTGGAATAAGCACCGAGACCAGAAGGTCTGGTGGTTGTATCTTGTCTGCCCGGAATGAACGTACTTTGGGCAGACAGGAGACGTTCCATAGAGCGAACAGCAACTGGATACCCAATATACTTGTAAGCACAATCCAGAAGATTTCAGATGCATTCATCCTAACGGTTCACCCGCTTTCGCGTGGCATCGTATTTTTCACTTGTTGAACGTACATGACGAATCAGTGGAAGCGCATCTGGCAAGCTCCCCTGCCCCATTCGTACAAGCTCTGATCTGTGATCGTCTAACTGCTGTTCCAGCAGATGGCCGAGTCTGGAGGCAATCTCTTCACTCTTCCACGCCTTCCAGTCTTCTATCACAGGCGGGCCAGCTTGCATCGATATTTCCGGTAAATCGTGCTGGACCATCCCATGGCACAAGGTTACCGGTACGGCGATGGCATTCGGGGAGCGACGAAGCAACAATCCGATGCCTGGACGAAACTGAATCGGTCTGGCCTCCTGATGCAGAATTTCTCCTTGCGGAAAAATCCAGACCCTTTTGCCCGAATCCAGCAGCTCACTGGTGTACTGTAGAGAGATCCGAATACCGGACGCACTCTCCTTATTGATCGAATACGCACCCAATTTACGAAAAAAAGCATATTGCTGAAGCTGTTGCTCCTCCATCATCACATAATGATCACCTCGCGATGTCTGCCTGGCCGCATGATAGAGCAGCAGACCATCCCACCAGGAGCTGTGGTTCATGAAGTAGATTACCGGACGAGTCGGATCAATCGGGGAATTGTCTCTGATGTCCACCTGCGGGTCCAGTGACCCTGTGAGCGTGAAGGAGCGGAAGCGCCGACGCAGCAGATAATAATGATTGTATAAGGCAAACATATGATTAAACGGTTTTGATTTTACGGCGCGAATCATAGAGCCAGCTCCCTTCGGCAAGAAGCACACCAGCAATGGCGATAATAAAGCTGCCTGTAATCCCTTCCTTGAGGGCAAGCAGGCCGAACAGAAGAATAAACAGCTGATACAACCATTTTGCACGCTGCAATGAGCTACGGTCATTAGGCATGGCCGGAAGGAAGAGGGACAGGAATGCACCCATGACAAACCAGCTTATGTAATTGGTCCACGGAACACCGTAGAATCCACCTGGAGCTTGCCACTCCCAGAATCCTCTCGCATGCGCAACAGGGTCGAGTACCAGATCGAGAACAATCGCCCAGAACCCGGTCTTCACTGCTCGAAGCAATTTGCCAGTCCGGGTTGAACCCCCGCCACTTAACAGCGCCGAGTTACCAACCACTGCGATCCAGGCGAAACCCAGCGTAACTGGCACACTGAATAGATGGATACCGAAGAAGTTCGAATACGCATACTCACCAAACGGCCAATGCGTATGCACTCCTACCCACTCTACGCCCATACCTCCAAGCCAGATGATCACAGAGGCTATCCAGAGTCCAGGTTTCATCCAGATGACTGACCGGTCGGATAGGCCTGTCTGATTACGCCCTTGGTAGATTAGATCCAGCACATACAATGCATAGAAGATTAGAAATAAACCATTCGAAAAGGACAATACATCCGGCACACCGATCGTTAGCATCAAGGTTGCTCCAATGACATACCACGCCCAGTAAAGCCACTGAATCATCAGGATACCGCCGTTCGGGAGGCTTGATAGGCCAGCATCGGGTAACGTTTAACAATCGCACCCAGCATCTCCAGTTTCAATTCATCGCTAACATATGCCCGTTTGGTATATACGTCATAGTCGTTGCGTTCAACCGCGTGTAGAATGGTGGAATAAAAGGCTGCTGCCAGCTCGATGGAAAACGCACTTTCCGTTGGGTACGTATCCAGATGATCCATGCCAATACGGAACCAGTTCAATGCTGCAGCTTTTAATTCATGAATAATGGCAATAAAACGTTCGTCCACGACCCCGTCTTCAAAGTCCTGCTCGGAGTAACCATGCTTCTCCATGATTTCCAGCGGAACATACCGGCGCACTCTGGCCCGATCTTCACCAACATCCCGAATAATATTAACGATCTGCATCCCTTTACCCAAAGCAATCCCGTTCATGGCTACTTCCGCACCATTATCATCCCGTAATACAGGCAACAACATCTCGCCTACGGTTCCGGCCACCAGATAACAATAATGCTCCAGTTCCTGCATCGTTGCATAATGCGTCACTTTAAGATCTGTGAGCTGCCCTTCCATCTGACGGAAAAATGGCCCCTTATCCAGATGAGGAAAACTGCTGAACAACCATCTCAGTGCTGGCCAGATAAAGTGTCCTTCCGCATCGTCCAACCGATCAAACAAGTCATGGATCTCGTGAATCGTATAGGGCGAATGTTCCGGCTCGTCTACACTGTCATCAATCATGCGGCAGAAGGCATAAATGACATATACCGCTTCCCGACGTGGACTTGGCAGCCCTCTAAAGGCCTGATAAAAAGAGGAAGAACCCTTTTGCATCAACTCTTCACACCTGCTCAAAATTGCTTCATTCATGTTCCCATCTCCTTCATGAGTTGATTGACGGCCATACGTGCACTCTGCATTACAATTGGCACTCCGCCTCCGGGATGTACAGATGCTCCTGCTGCATATAATCCCTGTATATTGGGGAATGGTTTGGGTTGCGGTCGGTATACACCGGACTGGAACAATACTGGCGCAATTCCGAAGCTTCCGCCCCCATAGAGCCCGTCTCGCTCTGCGTCAGCGGGTGTACGTACCTTTTTCCACTTGATCGCTGCACGAAGTCCCGGGAAGCCACGTTGCTCCGCTTCTTCCAGTACCCGTTCTGCCAATGCTTCGCTCTCCTGATCCCAGTCGACACCTTCGGCATCGGGCACCGGAATGAGGAAATACAATACACTCTGTCCTTGAGGCGCTGCATTTTCATCCAATGCAACCGGATTAAATACATAAAATGAAGACTTGTTCGGAATGCGTCGCTGATTGAACACTTCCTGTAAACTGCCTTCCAGACTCGGTGGCAAGAAGAACTGGTGTGCTATTGCATCTTCCCAGGTTATGTCCACGCCCACATAGAGCAGTACACATCCGGAAGAGGGACGATACGGCTTTCTTTTCCGCGCTACCTCTGGTGATTGACCCAGCAAACCTGATAGATGGGGGAAATCACCATTGTAGATAACTGCATCCACATTTTCTGCGCCTGCTGCCGTTTCTATACCTTCACACACGCCATTTTTTATTGTGAGCCCGGTAACTTCCGAATTCAGCACGACCCGTCCACCACGTGATATCAGTTCCTGCTCCAGAACAGCTGGTAATGCTGCATATCCACCTTTGACCATCCAGATACCATATTCATGCTCTGCATAAGGCAAAAGGGAATAGATGCCTGGGGTTCCAAACGGTGATCCACCGATGTATAGACTTTGCAGTGAGTAAGCGTCGAGCAATTCCTCATGCTCAAAATAATCGCCTACCGCTTTCCGAACACTTTTGTGTGCACGCAATCTGCCCATGAGTGACATGAGAGAAGGCGTGAAGAAATCCCTTTTACGCGGAAAAGCCTTTTCCAGAAAAGCTGCCCGGCCTGCCGGAAACAACGTGTCCATATCTTTCATGAATCGTGTGAATCCCCGGCTCTCTCCCGGGAACAAACGTTCAATCTCCACCGTCTGCTCTTCACGTGACGTCATCTTGGTCATGACACGACCACTGTGGTAGTGCACTCTGTATAACGGATCACAGCGAAGTAACTCAATCTTCGAACGATCTACGCCTGCTTCCTCCAGTATGCCAAGTAACATCTCTGGCAGCAGGACAATGGTCGGCCCCTGATCGATCCGGTACTCCCCTTGCTGCTCATATCCAATGCGTCCGCCAACGCGGGAACCCCGTTCATACACGGTGACATCCCATCCCTGACGGTTCAATAACAGGGCAGAAGTAAGTCCACCAATTCCTGCCCCTACAATAGCGGCCCGCTTCATGAATGCCCTCCGGCTTCCGCCGTCTTCACATACGAGGATGGCTTGGCGCGAGTGCGCGCGTCCTCTTCCTGAATCAGTCGGACACTAATCCGTGCCGATTCGAAGATCGTTGGCAACCCGCTGCCCGGATGTGTTCCGCCGCCTACAAGCCATACACTTTTCAACTCTTCAAACTGGTTATGGGGACGAAGATACATCATCTGACCCAGGTTATGCGCCATATTGAACGTTGCTCCGCGGTACACATCCAGTTCATTTTCCCAATCGAGTGGAGTGAACAGCATACATTCTTCAATGCGGCTGCGAATATCTGCCAGCTCAGGAATGCCTTCCATACGTTTCATCATGGCCTCCTGCACATTCTCCCGCTCTGCCTCCCAATCAATGTCTGCGGTAAGGTTAGGCGTAGGCATAAGAACATATAAAGCAGATTTCCCTTCCGGCGCCAGCGTCGAATCGAGTCTGGAAGGGTTATGAATATATAGAGAAGGATCGGCTGACAACATTTTGTGCTTCGTAATCTCATCAACGTTCAACCGGTAGTCCTCGGGGAAATAAATCGAGTGATGCGGAAGGTCCACATCACCATCCACACCCAGATACAACATGGCTGTAGAGCAGGAATACTTTTTTCGTTTCATTTTCTCCGGGGTATATTTCTTAAGCACGCCTGGTTCGAACAGATGATTCACAGCATGTGCAAAGTCAGCGTTCACAACCACATGGTCCGCTTCGATGCGTTCACCGTTCTCAAGCAACACACCTTCTGCACGACCATTGCGAACGATAACCTGTTTCACCGGGGTGGAAGTATGTATTCGTCCTCCGTATTCTTCCACGACATCAGCCATGGCTTGGAAGATCCGATTCACGCCGCCAATGGGGTGGAACAATCCGTAGTGATGCTCAATAAACGATAATATGGTAAAGGTACCCGGGCAATCCCAGGCAGACATGCCAAGGTATTTGGATTGGAATGTAAATGCCCAGCGCAGACGCTCATCTGTAAAATAGCGGGACAAGATTCCATAGACTGTATTGTGGACATCAAGCTTGGGTAGAGCTGTTACCGCATCCTTGCGTAAATAGTCAGTCAGCTTGCCAAAAGGACGACGAAGCAAAGGCATGACTTTGCCAAATTTCACTTCTTCTTCTTGCATGAACCGAAGATAATTGTCTTCATTGCCCGGAAATAATTCCTTAATCTGTGCAGCTGTATCTTCACGATTACGAGAAGGCCTGAACACCTTGTCACCAAAGTTCAGTGCATACAGTGGGGTTAGCTCTTTCATATCCACATAATCGGATAATTGGCGACCCACCACATCGAACATCTCTTCAATCAGCTGCGGCATCATCAAGAACGTAGCCCCCCGGTCGAATCGATATTCACCCAGTTCCAATCTGGCAGAACGCCCCCCGATGACTGGCTGTTTCTCATACACATCTACCTCGTACCCCTGACCGGATAATAACATCGCTGCTGCAAGTCCACCCGGACCTGCGCCAATGACAGCTGCACGTTTGCGTTGTTGATTCGGTATCATGCCACTCACCCTTTCTATGTAGGGAATTCCTATAGTTCTCTAGCCCCTGGCCTATTATTAAACCGCCCATGAACACTTTAAGCGGTACCTGGCAAAAACATTATACAAATATAATACAAATATTATACGACCTTGTAAACCAAAAAATGACCCGCTGGTCAAAATAATCTACTAATCCATTTATAAACGCAAAAAACATCCCTTGATCACTTCGTCAAAGGATGTCCTGTATTCACTAACCTATTCGTAACATTTGAGATTATGTTTAGTTATTTGCCTGTCCAAACCTCGCACCAGGTGGTCGATTTGCGAGATACTCGCGTTCTATCCATGACTGCCAATCCGCTGAATCCTCTGGCATAATCCATTGCGGGTAACGAGCATGCTCTGCACGCTCATAGCCTTTTCCACCAAGTACGAAGCGAATATGTGGAAACTCGTTTTTAATCCGCTCTATAAGCTGATCACACCGTTCAAGAAGCCCTGGACTTGTGATCGAAAGGCAGACCAACTTGATCTTTTGCTCCCGAATAATCGGGAAGATGCCTTCTTCTGGCGTGTTCGCCCCGAGATACAGTACTTCCGCTCCATTTTTACGCATAAAGAGAGAGAACAGCAGCAACCCAACCTGATGGTGCTCCCCTTCCGGACACAACGCCAGAACTTTGGGCAGATGCGGATAGATCGGGAACAGATGGAAAAACTGATAAAACCGCTGTGATATCAGCTGTGTCATGAAGTGTTCCTGCGCCACTGAAGCCCTGCCTTGCTCCCATGCATCTCCAACCCGAACCAGAATGGGTACCAGCACATGATAGAACATCGAGTCATATCCATACATGGTGAAACCAAAATCAATCAGACCATTGGCACGTTCACCCTGAAAGTTGTAGAGCGAGTCATAGATCTGATCTGCCATGCGTGCGTAGGCTTCTTCCATCGTAGGCACCGGAGCCATGATCGGCGTGGGTACAGCCTCGGGCGGATTTAATTTGTTTACTTTCAACATCCGTACCGCTTCCGAGATATTGGTCTGGTGCAGCTCAACTTGTTCTTTCAACCAGCGCAGATCCGCAACATTCTCTTCGGTATACATTCGATAACCCGATTCCGTCCGCTCAGGGGTGACCGCACTATACCGATTCTCCCAAGCCCGGATTGTTACCGCCCTGATACCGAGCATGGCAGCGACTTGTTTGATGGAATACACCTTATTACCCACTTTCTTTCCTAAATGTCCAGATTTCAAAGGTTATATCATTGGTTCCCCGTCCTTGTCAGGCATATAAAAACCCTAACATTCTACAAAAATAATACACTCATTATACACAACGCTCTGACACCTGTCGATTGCATCCTGCCAATTTTGCCATATGCATTTTACCGCTACATCAGTTATTCTACCTTGTTTTCCTGCGTCAACGTTATCATCCATGTGGTAATAGAAGTCAGCAAGTACAGAAGGGGGGAGCCCACTGTTGGTCTCATTACGCCGCCATACATCAGACCCCAAGTCTTCACGCGGCAAATTTCCATACATACGAACAGGACTCGTCCTATTGGTCCTATGGCTCATCGCCGTCATGCTCTATCAAACTTACAAACCATTACCAACGGGTATTTCCTACGAAAGTCCGGAGTATCGTGTGGATCAAGTCGAGTTCCTTCATGACCTCACATATCCTTCCTCCGACGGACAGATGCAGCACGAACAGCAGATTTTCCAGCGCATGATGCAGATTGTACAGGAAGCAGAGCAGTTTGTCCTGGTGGATATGTTCCTGTTCAATAATTATCAGCACAAGGGACAGAACTTTCCTCCCGTGAGTACTGAATTCACCGAAGCGCTGGTCGCCAAAAAAAATCAACATCCTGATATGGACATCTGGTTTATTACAGATGAAGTAAATACCAACTATAACTCAGCACCTAATCCGCTGCTGGAACAAATGAAACAAGCAGGCATTCACGTGGTCATCACGGATGTGGACCCTTTGCGTGATTCAACTCCAGTATACTCTGCGGTCTGGCGGACCTTCTTCCAATGGTTCGGTCAATCTGGAGATGGCTGGATCAAAAACCTGATGGCCACGGATGGTCCGGATGTAACGGTCCGTTCCTATCTCAAGTTGCTTAATGTGAAAGCAAATCATCGCAAAGTTTTCGTTAGTGAGAAGACGGCAATTGTCTCTTCTGGCAATATTCATGATGCGAGTGCCTACCACTCGAACATTGCATTTGAAGTAACAGGTCCAATTATTGGCGATATTCTTCAGTCAGAGCAAGCTGTACTGGATATCTCAGGCGGAGGCCAGGTTCCTGCCTACACAGCTCCCTCCTCGGATTCAAATACGGGAGATTTGCGAATACGCTATTTAACTGAAGGCAAAGTGAATGACGCTGTACTCCATGAGATCAATCAGGCTGGCAAAGGTGATACCTTATGGCTGGGCATGTTCTATGTGGCCTCTCCGAAAGTATTGGAAGCCCTGCTGGAAGCTGCAAAACGAGGAACCGAGATCCGGCTTGTACTTGATCCAAATGAAAATGCCTTTGGTCAGGAAAAGATCGGCATTCCGAACCGTCCTGTCGCCGCCGAATTGCATGATAAATCCAACGGTAAAATTCAGATCCGCTGGTATAACACCACCAAGGAGCAATATCATACCAAGATGATGTATCTTGCCAAAGCAACCGGAGATCATATTGTCCTCGGGGGTTCAACCAACTTCACACCACGAAACATGAATGACTACAATCTGGAGAATGATCTATGGGTTGCTGCACCTCCAGACAATAAGTTCACGCTTGATATCGCGAATTATTTTGAGCGCATTTGGAATAATGATGATGCCGAGTTTACGCTAAACCTGGATGAGTTTCAGGAGAAGACTACGTTTTTGAAAGGCATCCTATACAAGCTGCAGCTGATTCTGGGTCTTACGACCTTTTGATCAGAAACCATATCCATACGTGTTATATCCGCCTGCACTCTACTGTGCAGGCGGATATTTTCATCTTGACAGGTGATATGAAGTGTGAAAATATAATTACCTAACGACCGTTAGGAAGGTGATTGAATGACTGCTGAATCCATTCGGGATGCAGCCCTGTTCCATTTTGCCAGAGATGGCTATGAAGGGGCCTCTCTGAGAGCTATTGCTGATGAAGTCGGGATTAAAAAACCGTCCATATATGCACATTTCAGCTGCAAGGATGATTTATTTTTACACACCCTGGCCTTTGCTTTTCACGAGGTAAAACGGCACACACTGGAATATTTCCGTGATCATGCGGATCTGCCATTGGAGCAGAGGCTGAAAGGCTTGTTGATCTGGTTCGAACAAGAATACAATGCCCATGCTTCGGCTCGTTTGATGCTGCGTAATTGTTTTTATCCACCCCTTTCTCTGTATGGAGAAGTGATGGATCAGGTCTATCCGTTTATCGATGGCATGGAACGTGCACTGACTCGTCTGCTGCAAAGGGCAATGCGTAATGAAGATATACCGCCCCTTCCCGCGGAACAAGCCGCCATTGCATTTATGACGTTCCTCGACGGTATTACCGTGGAGATTATCTATGGAAGCTCACGTCGGTACAAGAGACGGTTGGAAGCATCCTGGCCTGTATTTTGGTATGGCATTCATCATTTGGACGAAGAGGCACAACACGTTGTGCCGGAAGGAGATTCAACATCATGAACCGCAACTGGTTATACGTATTTATCGGGGGAATTATTGAGATTGTCTGGGTAAGCGGGCTGAAGCATGCCTCGAATGCTTGGGAGTGGACTTTGACGGGGATTGCTATCGTGATCAGCTTTGGACTGATCATTGCCGCTTCCAAAAGACTGCCTGTGGGTACGGTGTATGCCGTCTTTACGGGAATTGGTACGGCGGGTACCGTCCTTACGGAAATGGTACTGTTTGGTGAGCCGTTCCGCTTGGCCAAAGTATTGCTCATCGGGCTGCTGCTCTGCGGCGTAATTGGACTGAAGCTGGTTACCGATCAGCAAGAAGCCCAAGGAGGTGCAGCATAATGGCCTGGATGGCAATTGTAGGTGCAGGGATATGTGAAATTTTTGGCGTGATCGGTATCAATGGTGCTTCGACTCGAAAAGGCTGGCCATATATCGTACTGATGCTGGTGTCGTTTGTGTTCAGCTTCTCGTTGTTATCCTACGCCATGACGTCCATTCCCATGGGCACAGCGTATGCCGTGTGGACGGGGATCGGGACAGTCGGCAGTACGTTAACAGGCATGTTCCTGTTCGGTGAACGGAAAGAAGCGAAGCGGATCCTGTTTATCGCGATGATTTTGGTGGCAGCGGTTGGGCTGAAACTGATCACGTAACGGAACAACTGAATTACACTCTTATATCTCCGATTGCAGTACCACTTTCCGATCGCTGTTATCCCCAGATTTCTTTGATTCCCTTTGAAGAGGGATAAATCTGGTGATAAAGGCGAACACTTCGTTTCTTCAAGTCGGTTCTGCAATCTCCGTTATCGTGTAATTCTTAGCTTCCATTATGATATCTATTAAATTCTGTAATATAAAAAAGACGACTTCGATCAGAAAGTCGTCTTTTTTGGGATATGATATAAATAGGGAACCTCTCTACACTCTGCTACGTAAGAAAGGATGTCGTAAATCATGAAAAAGTTATTGGCACGCATGGGCTCTTATACAGGGTATACCCTTCTGATCGGCATGGCCATCTTCTATCTCATCGCTCTAGTCGCTATTATTATGCTTGCCTTGTACGCCTTCACTGGAGGAAACTAACTTAAACCTTCTTGATACCTTATTCATATCGTACATACAAGCTGTACCTTGTTACTTGCCGTCTCTCCTTCCCTTTGATCATCCTCTTTTCCCCATATACATTTTCCAATTTACTCCCATTTGAATTCCTTTAACCAGATCGTTTATACTTGGTTTGACCTTAAAGTCAATTCAAGAACTCACAAGTTCCCTGATGAGGTGAATGTATCGTTAATGAACCCTATACATGAGATGAATGAGAAGAAAAAACTCATCATTACTACAGCACTCAAGCTATTCTCATCCAAAGGCAGTGCTGCAACATCCATGCAAGAAATTGCAGAATTATGCGGGATGTCCAAGGGCAGTCTCTACATCATGTTCAAATCCAAAGAGGAATTAGAAGCCAGTACTCTGGAGTACTGTATGTACACGCTAATGGACGAGATGACACAGATTGAGCATGAAATCAGCCTTACCTCGCGTGAACGTCTGCACAAGCAGATCGAGACACTGTTGATCCATGTTTCCGAACTCAAGGAATTTTTGCGAGTACAGATGCGCAGCATGATGATGGATGATGAACAGCAACGCAAGGAACAATGCCATCCGCTGCAAAGAGATCTGGAGGTCCGTACCTTACATTGGTTTAAGGATAAGCTGGAGGAGCAGTACGGATCGGAGATTGAACCTTATACGATTGACCTTATTTTGCTGACACAGGGGCTGTTCCTCTCTTACGTCAAGATCTGGTTTACGGAGATGCCGTCCCTTACCGTTACCAAAATGGCAACAAATTTACTGCAAATGATGGACTATGCAGCGCACGGATTCCTTAAGCAGCGACCTTTGCCTTTGATTCCTTTGGAGGACTGGCCTGCCTGGATTACCGAACCCCATCCGGATTCCACGGTGATGCGGCATCCTATACATATTATCAAGCAAATGCAGGATATTGCTGCCTCCGAATTGCCTGCAGGGCAACCTAAGAATGATGCACTTGAGACCATTGCCATTCTCCGGCATGAGATGATGGAATTCACGCCGCGGCGTGCCATTATTCTGGGTATGATGCGCAATCTGGAGAACGTAACTGCCATTCAACCCTTGCACTCCGAGCTTCAGCATATTTTGGATGCCATGTATAGCCGGTTCATCCCTGCTGACTCGTCACACACATAAACAGGAGAAACAGAGAGGAGAAGAAACCATCGTATGAAAGGTATTATTAATTTTTCACTGAACAACAAGTTTGCGATCTGGATTCTGACAATCATTATCTCTTTCGCAGGTTTGTACAGCGGACTCACGATGAAGCAAGAGACCATTCCGAACATCAACGTACCGTTTCTGAATGTCACTGCCATTGATCCGGGGGCTGCACCGGAGGGAATTGTTGAAGATGTCACGAAGCCGCTGGAAGTAAAACTACGCAATGTAGATGGCGTGAAGACAGTGACCTCCACTTCCATGGAGAATGCTGCATCGATCACACTCGAATTTGATTATGGAACAGATCTGACCAACGCGACTGCAACCGTTCGTGAGGCACTGAATGAAGTACAACTGCCTGACAGCGTGCAGAAGCCGACCATTTCCAAGTTCAGCATTAACTCTTTCCCGGTTGTATCTCTGAGCCTGTCCGACAAGGACGGCGGTGACCTGGAACAATTGACACGACTGGTTGAATCAGATATTCAGCCTGCACTCGAAGATATTGACGGTGTAGCTCAGGTTCAGGTGTCCGGTCAATATGTAAAAGAAGTTCAATTGAAGTTTGACCAAGCCAAAATGGCCGAGCTGGGCCTGACCGAAGATACGGTAAACGGCATCGTTCAAGGTTCATCCATTCGTGTGCCCCTTGGACTGTTTGAACTGGATAAATCCCAGAAAGCCGTTGTCGTAGATGGAAACATCATCGACATCGATGATCTGAAAAACCTTGCCATTCCAGTCGTACCCGGCGGTGCCAATGCTTCCACAGGCAATGGTTCAGGCGCAGCGCCACAAGGCTCTGGAGCACCAGCTGGTGAAGGCTCGGCGGCTGGTGACGCAGCTCAAGGTACAGCTCCTGACTCTGCACAAGGAACAGACCAGGCCGCAGGCCAAGCAGCTGGCGGTAATGCCAGTGTAGGTAGTCCTTCAGGTGCTGCCAACGCGCCTGGCATTCCAACTGTAAAACTAAGTGAAATTGCCAAGATCGAAGTCATCGGTCAAGCGGAATCCATTTCCCGGACAGACGGCAAGGAATCGATCGGTATTTCCGTTGTAAAATCCAACGATGCCAACACGGTTGATGTCGTTAACGCAGTCAAAGACAAAGCGGAAGAATTGCAAACGCAGTTCAAAAACGCAGATTTGAATGTACTGCTTGACCAAGGTAAGCCGATTCAGGACTCGGTGAACACGATGCTGGGCAAAGCCGTTTTTGGCGCCTTGTTTGCCATCCTGATCATCCTGCTATTCCTGCGTAATATTCGTTCAACCATTATCTCCATTATCTCGATCCCGCTCTCCTTGCTCATGGCATTGACTGCGCTCAATATGATGGACATCACCTTGAACATGATGACGCTGGGTGCCATGACGGTTGCTATCGGACGGGTTGTCGATGACTCCATCGTTGTTATCGAGAATATCTACCGCAGATTAACACTTAAAGGCGAGAGATTGAAAGGCCGTGAACTGGTCCGCGAAGCAACTCGCGAGATGTTCATTCCAATTCTTTCTTCCACCATCGTAACCATTGCTGTATTCCTGCCACTGGCATTGGTAAGCGGTATGGTCGGTGAGTTATTCACGCCATTTGCACTGACCATGGTATTCGCCTTGCTGGCATCCCTGCTCGTTGCCATTACCATTGTGCCGATGCTCGCGCATACCCTGTTCCGTAAAGGGTTGAAGAACAAACAGAATCACGAAGAAAAACCAGGCAAAATGGCGGAAGGTTACAAACGCCTGCTGAACTGGACACTATCACACAAACTCATCACGGTCAGTATCGCAGTGATCCTGCTGGTCGGCAGTTTGTTCCTGTACCCGTTCATCGGTGCAAGTTTCCTGCCGGAACAACAGGATAAATATGTGACCATTACGTACAGTCCGCAAACCGGGGCTTTGCGTGAAGATGTGGAAAAAGAAGCACTCGTTGCCGAGAAGTGGTTGCTGAAACAACCAGGTCTGGAGAAAATGCAATATTCCATCGGCGGAAGTAATCCACTGAGCAGCATGGGTGGCGGTGGTTCCAACTCGGCTCTATTCTATATTGAATATAACGAAGATACGAAAGACTTTACTCAAGTGAAAGAACAGCTTGTCGAAGGTCTGAAGAAGGAAGTTACCGTAGGAACCTGGAGTGAGCTTGATATGTCCGGCGGTCTGGGTGGCAGTGGTCTGAGCCTTTCCATCTATGGCGATAATGTAGAGCAACTCAAACCTGTATCGGATGAAATTCTGAAACTGGTTGAAGCGGATAAGGATAATTTTGAAAAAGCAGACACAACACTCGCTGACACCTACGGGCAGTATACGCTCGTGGCAGATCAGGAGAAATTGAGTTCCCTAGGCCTGACTGCAGGCCAACTGGCTATGACGCTCAGCCCGGTACGGGAACGTCCTGTGCTTACGGAAGTCGATATTGATAACAAAACGTACAAAGTATATGTAGAGACAGACAACAAATCATTCAGCAGCATTAAAGAGATTGAGAATGAAACCGTCACTTCACCGCTTGGCATCGAAGTACCGATCAAAGATGTTGCCAAAGTGGAAGAAGGTACGTCCCCGAACTCCATCATGCAAATTGATGGTAAGGTTGTTGTACAAGTTACAGCCAACATCTTGGCTTCGGATGTAACGAAAGCCTCGAGTAACTTGCAGGCCGAGATCGACAAACTGGATCTGCCTGATGGCGTTGAGGTGAAGTTCGGCGGTACAACCGAACAGATTAATGATACCTTCACTCAACTGGGTCTCGCCATGCTGGCAGCCATCGCCATTGTATACTTTGTGCTCGTTGTTACATTCGGCGGCGGACTGGCACCATTTGCAATCCTGTTCTCCCTGCCATTTACAGTTATCGGTATTATGGTAGGTTTGTTCATCGCGGGTGGTACGCTAGACGTCTCCGCCATGATGGGTGGACTGATGCTCATCGGTATCGTAGTCACCAACGCCATCGTGTTGATCGACCGTGTTATTCACAAGGAAAAAGAGGGTATGCCTACCCGTGAAGCCTTGCTGGAAGCCGGTGCAACTCGTCTGCGTCCAATTCTGATGACCGCTCTCGCGACCATCGGTGCCCTGTTGCCACTGGTAACGGGTCTCGAAGAGAGTGCGGGGATCATCTCCAAAGGACTCGGAATCACCGTTATCGGCGGTCTGATCAGCTCCACGCTGCTCACACTGGTTATCGTACCGATTGTGTATGAGTTTCTGATGAAATTTAAAAAGAAAAGAATTGAAGATTAATTAGATAATACTATTATCCCCTCATGGCAGACAGTGAACTCAAACACTGGATACCGGAGGGGATTTTTGTTAGCTTAATCGATATAGTGAGGAAACGAAGAAGAGGCCGTTCGTCTGCGAGTGGAAGAAGGATAGGACTAAGAGCGAAAGCCAGATTATTAGAGGAAGCCATTATCGAAGTGGAACTGCTATGACAATGCTTGTATTGAGTCTTTCTTATCTCACTTAAAGACGGAATTTGTATTTGAAGAAACACTGGAACACTTCTTACCTTAAACCTATGACTTTTCATCAGATTACAGAGAGCGCTCAGCAACATCACAGCCCGATTTTTGTGATTCTCGACGATATCATGTATGAAAAAACCAAGCCTTCGTTCGGGTGATCTGTATCCCTTTGCTACGGAAAGTTACGATCCGAAAGGAAGAGAAAAATTGCACTGGCTTGCGAGATGATGCAGGCCGCTCCTATGTCCATGTGCCAAGCCTACGTACTGATGGACTCATGGTATCAAACGTTTTCGGTGCTTCAAACCAATACCAAGCAAGGATTTCATGACATTAGTGGCTTGGAAACCAACCGCATTTCGTTTTTGGTAATCGCTCAAAAGTTTTGCTTCTTATATTTCGAAATCGGATACCAATCTAGTGACCATCGGCTCCGCCGCTTATCGGGTATATCGCTATGAAGGAAAGCACATTCTTTTGGACAACGCCGCAATGCTGTTGTGTTGGAAAGAGGGGGAAGGTTTTGAGCCCCAGGATATGAAGGCTTTTCTAAGCACAGATGTTTCACTGACACAGTATATGGATACTTGTAGGCTTTTTAGACTTCCAAATTATTAAAGTGATTATTTACAAGTACAGTTATTTACCTAAAATAAAATGACTCCAACATATAAGTCTGTTGGAGTCATTTTAAAAACTATGAGAGCCGAGATAATTTTTTCTGATAGCAAACAATTTCTCAGTTAAAATGAAAATTAGGTATCCTAATCCACTACCAAACATATTTAGAATTACATCGTCTATATCTGCAATACCTAGACAGGTTGCAAATTGAATTAATTCAATACTAACAATGATACCCAATGAAGTAAGCATTACTTTGGTGAAAGAATATCTTTTATATAGTAAAGGTAACAAAAATCCTAAAGGGATAAAGATCAATATGTTTCCAATAAAAAATTGAGTCACTACTCCTAAACTTGGATCACGTATGAAAGAATGTACTGAAGCAGATATTGATCGGAAGGGTTCGATCGAAATGTTCCATATTCCATAACGTTCTCGTTGTTGAAGCACTTCTTCAATTCTCTTTTCAACAACATGAAAATTACCAAAGAATTTCACTATAACAAAATTAACTAGTCCGAGTAGATAGATCACAAATGTAGTAACAATGATCTTTTTTATAATTATTATCACACTTTCTTTTTTTGAATAAATAAAATAAAACGAGAGTCAGATTTCTGACTCCCATTTTTTAAAATAGTTGGTTATTGTGCACTAGATATAGTGCCATTAAAAGCAAACTTCAATCCACTTCTAGGTACAGAAAATTCTACGTAATATTTATTACTAGAACTCAAACCTGAAAATGTGATAGAGCTTGTTGTATTAGGATTAATGTTACCGGATGCTACTGCCTGATTACTAGCATTATACACTGTAATTGTCACTCCGCTCAAGCTACCTGGAGTCTCTCCTACATTTTTCACATTCGTGACAGTAACTTTCATTTTTGAAGATCCTTTTATCCATTTATCAGTGTAAACTTGTGCACCAACCTCACTAACTTGGTAATTATAGCTACTTACTGACAAGTCATGAATTGACGCATTACTACCTGGCGCGTTAGCACCCATTGGAGTGATTACATTTATATTTGCAGGTGGTGCCGTTTGAAGATTATGTACACTCGTATCGGCAGATACCGCTCCTGCTGATAAAGATAACAAAAGAGCACCTGCAACTAAACTACTTACTAATTTTTTCATTTTATTTCCTCCTAATTACATTATATATACACAATATACCATTTAAAGATTTTGATGTAAATATATACCTATATAGTATATACATATATAAACATTAAAACCAAAAAATAACTACCATCGTATTGCCAACAGTGTCTTTATTTACCGATGCTATCGGATTTGGTGAAATTATATTGTTTGTCCTATACATACGCAAAAAGATCCTACGATCTATCTGATCTTCATGTCCGAGTGAATCCATATTACGCACCTTCCTCCTGGAACAAACAGTTTAATGCCAACGCCGCTTAAAAAACTTTTTTAATGTGGTTTCTTCTTGCTGAATAACGTTCCAGAATATGCATATGCGTCACATAGACTGACATAGAAATGCTTCAATTTAATCAAAATCACAAAAAGCACAGATTCATTTGTCATTTGAAACAAATTAACGTTAGATTTCAGCCCATCAGCTGTAAATGGAATTATAATATGGATTAATTATGCAAGATGATAGATTCCAGACTCCAGATAGATCACATGTTATTGGGGAAGGACGGTGGTTGTGTGGGGGAGACAACGCTTCATATTACAGTTAGAGACATGTTAAAACGTCCCGTGTTTCGCAAGGCAGAAGTCCTGGCCAGTGATCGTGCGCTGGAGCGGTATGTACGCTGGGTTCATATCATGGAGGTTCCCGAGGTAGGGGACTTGCTCAACGGTGGGGAATTGGTGCTGACGACAGGCATTGGCTGGCAGGAAGGTGAGCAGCAAGGTCTGTCTTTTCTGCGTCAGTTAATTGCACGCGGGGCTGCTGGACTATGCATGGAGCTGGGAGACCACACCAAATCGCAGCTCGGTGCCATGAAGGACATTGCAGTTGCCGCGGATTTCCCGCTGATCTGGTTCCACGAACAAGTCCGTTATATCGATATTACGCAAGACCTGCATTTCACCCTGATTCGCAGTCATCAGCGGATGATCGCTGAACTCGATAGTCTCACCACCTCCTTTAACCAACTTCTTCTGAATGGAGATGGCGTACAACCTTTGCTTCGATTATTGTCACGAACAACCGGATGTGCTGTGGCATTATATCCACTTGAAGGGGAAGCGAGTAGCGTTCCCTACTGCCCTCCAGAGCAGCTGGAGACTCGTCGGCAGGATTGGTTTTTGCAGCGAGGACATTTGGCGGGAGAGGATATTACAGCGTTAAAAGTATACACGGAGATCACATTGGATGTGATCAGTATGCCTGTTCAGGCGTTGGACTACACCTTTGCGGATCTTGTACTCATGCACCAAGAACTGGCGGATCACGATTCAAGCATACCAATCCAACCTTCGGATGAATTCGTCATTCAGGCACTGGAACGTTGCGCGGCCGCGATTGCCCAGGACTGGATGCGAACCAAATACATGGAAGAGAAACGCCGCTACAAGGAAGATATGTGGGTCATTGACTGGCTTAACGGACATCACTCCACGAAGGAAATCCATGAATATGTATCTAACGTTAATCCCCTTCTCGCAACGAGCAAAGCCACCATAATCTTATTCGACAGCAACCCCGCATACACAGACAGTCTTAAACTTCAGAAATTATTGATCCAACGCAACATCGTCGCCCGTTCCGTGTTCGGTCGGGAGAACTTCACCCTCTACAGCACCGTTCTGAACCACCAGATCATTCTTATCATTCTCGACCCACTATCCGGATCTCAGCGCAAAAGCAGTCTCTGGCGCTGTATCGAACAGTTGCAGCAGCACGAGCAGGAACAGACCCACTGCCTCTTCTCAGGCCTGATCGGTATCGGTCATAACTGCACAGACCTCTCCCGTCTCAAGGATAGTCTGGAATCCGCGAAGGAGACACTGCGAATTCAGAAGGACATCGGGGTGATGCAGCAGCCCTTTTACAGTAATCTTCATTGTTACCGCATCATCGCCAGTATGAAGCAGAGTGGCAATCTGGATGATTTCATCGAAGAATATCTGGGGCCGCTCATCCGTTACGATGT
Organism: Paenibacillus polymyxa; assembly: GCF_018614975.1. Lineage (GTDB taxonomy): Bacteria > Bacillota > Bacilli > Paenibacillales > Paenibacillaceae > Paenibacillus > Paenibacillus polymyxa_E. Next base: position 82,132 of record NZ_JAGGNR010000018.1, read on the forward strand.
AGAGAAAGGAGGTCAGCTGCTGCGCACACTCAAGCAATATTTGGTCCTGTGCTGCTCCAAGCAAGAAACGGCCACCGCGCTATATATCGTTAGACAGACGCTATATCACCGTTTGGACAAAATCGAAGCCCTTCTGGGAGAAGACTATATCCTCCCCGAGAAGCGGGTAGCGCTCGAACTTGCACTCTATGCCTATGAGTACGTACACGGCCCGATCGCATGAAGATCTTCAGCATATGCTAAGCTCCCCGCTGCTCCTGAAGCTGGCGAATCAGGATGTGACTGAACCATTTCCGTCCAGACGCTGTGCCTACGTATTGCTCTTGTTTCTCTTCGGGAAGATCCGGGTGCCCCCATATGACGTGAGCACCCTCCAGATGTTCCCGTACCGCATAGATCCGATAACCCTGCGCAACCATTCGCTCTATGGCGATCCTCTCCGCTTCAAACACATCATGATCCGACATCAGCTTCTCCCTCCATTCACTGCCGTTACAGGCTGTTTCATCGGTACGGGTGCACCTGCATCGTATTTAGCACGCTTCACATACTGCCCCGCCCCTGCCATTCCGGCAAATTGCCGATCTCGAATGACATATTCCCCACGGCACAACACCGTCACCGGACAACCCTGTACCTGCATGCCTTCAAATGCGCTGTAATCCACGTTCATATGATGCGTATCTGCCGAGATCACCCTGTTTACAGATGGGTCAAAAATAACGATATCCGCATCTGTCCCTACGGCCAGAGTCCCTTTCTGCGGAAATAATCCAAATAACTTGCTCGCTCTTGTCGAACACAGATCGACCCACTGATTCAGCGTGATCCGCCCCTTGACTACACCTTCCGAATACAGAATGCTAAGCCGGTCCTCAATAACAGGCCCCCCGTTAGGAATTTTGCTGAAATCATCCTTCCCCAGATCCTTCTGCCCTTTGAAATTAAAAGAACAATGATCGGAGCCAATTGTCTGCAGTTGACCGCTTTTCAATGCATTCCACAGCACTTCCTGATGCGCTGCTTCCCGCAGCGGTGGTGACCAGACATACTTCGCACCCTCGAAGTTTGGCTGATCCATAATCGACTGATCCAACGTCAAATACTGAGGACAGGTCTCCCCCCAGATTCGGTAGCCCATTTCACGCATACGCGCGATCTGCTCCACCGCTTCCGCACAGGTCACGTGCACCACATACAGCTGTGAATCCGCCAGTGCAGCCAAACGGGCCGCACGCCCTGTTGCTTCTCCCTCCAGCATGGATGGACGAGTCAGCGCATGATGAATCGGGTCCGTGCGCCCTTCGGCGAGCGCCTGTCGAACCAGCAGGTCAATGACATCCCCGTTCTCGGCATGAACCATGACAAGTGCGCCGTACTCTTTTCCCTTTTGCAACGTCTGGAAGAGAATCCCGTCATCGGCCTGAAACTGGTTTTTATATGCCATGAACACCTTGAAGGATGACACACCCTCTTCTTCAATGATCTGCGGCAGCTCCTCCAGCACCTGATCATTCATCTCCCCAATCATGAGATGGAAACCGTAGTCGATGGCGGCTTTACCTTCGGCTTTGGCATGCCACTCCTGGAGGGATTCGATTAATGGACGGCCTTTTTGTGTCAGACAGAAATCAATGATCGTTGTTGTACCACCAAAGGCTGCAGCTGTCGTTCCCGTCGCAAAATCATCCGCCGTTACCGTTCCACCGAATGGCATATCCAGATGCGTATGCGGATCGATACCGCCCGGAATGACGTAACAGCCGGCTGCATCCACGACTTCCGTTCGTTCGTCCGGTATGAGCCCAATGGCAATCTGCATGATTTTACCCTTTTCGATCAAAATATCTGCTTCAAAGGTATCTGACGCTGTGACCAACACACCGTTACGAATCAATTTGCGGGTAATCATGATATCGCCTCCTTGGTTGATTGATCTCTAACCGATTGCAGCATCGCAATCGCAGACTGACGTTCATTCCAGGTTACAGGTTCCTGCTCTGGCACAAGTTCAACCATCTCAATCGCCCCATCCACTGGGCACACGATCGAACACAGATTACAGCCAACACAGTCCTCTTCCACCACTTCCAGATAGGAGCCGGACGGGTCGGTCAACATATCAATACACTGATGCGAGGTGTCCTCACAAGCAATATGGCATTTGTTGCAATTGATGCAGACATCGCGGTTGATGCGAGCGACCACTTTGTAGTTCAGATCGAGATTGCCCCAATCCGAGTAACGCGGAACCGTCTGACCGACCAGTTCTGCTACGCTGCTTAGACCCTTTTCATCCAAATAATCATTCAGCCCATCAATCATGTCCTCCACAATGCGGAATCCATGATGCATCGCTGCGGTACATACCTGAACCCCTGTAGCGCCCATGAGCAAAAATTCTGCTGTGTCCCGCCAGTCGGATATGCCACCAATACCCGAGATCGGCACACCCACCTCTGGATTACGCGCACACTCGGCAACCATGTTCAGAGCAATTGGTTTCACCGCTGGACCACAGTATCCACCATGCGCTCCTTTGCCACCTACATGCGGCACGGTATTCCACGAATCCAGATCCACACCTGCAAGGGAGTTAATGGTATTGATCAGGGAGATCGCATCCGCGCCGCCTCGTACGGCTGCCCGGGCGGTCGCCGTAATATCCGTGATATTCGGCGTAAGTTTCACGATTACCGGTGTGGTCGCCACTTCCTTCACCCACATCGTCTGTAGTTCGACCAGGTCAGGTTGCTGACCAGAGGCGGCTCCCATACCACGTTCAGCCATGCCATGCGGGCAGCCAAAGTTCAGCTCCAGACCGTCGACGCCGACGGCTTCCACCTTTTTCACAATCTCATGCCACTTCTCCCGCGTAGGTTCCACCATGAGTGAAGCAACAACGGCGCGATTCGGGAATCGCTTCTTGGTCTCGGCAATCTCCCTCAGATTCACTTCCAGCGGACGATCCGATATCAGTTCAATATTGTTAAACCCCGCCACCCGCTGTCCACCAAAATGAACCGCCGCGAAACGCGAGGATGTATTGATAATTGGCTCACCCAGTGTCTTCCACACCGCACCCCCCCAACCCGCTTCGAACGCACGCTGAACCTGATACCCTGTATTGGTCGGTGGTGCAGAAGCCAGCCAGAATGGATTGGGTGATCGAATACCTGCCAGATTAATGGATAAGTCTGCCATAACGATCCCTCCTTGGTGTTGTTTGAACTTGTAGTCTGCTGCTTATGGCACAGAAGATACTTACACATACAATTTATTACCCGTGCATTGCATAGCGCCTGCTCATGCCGGCTCTTCCACCTGTCCAGGCAACGCCTTCATAACTGCGGCAGCAGCCAGCTTACCCTGCTGTGCAGCCGAGACAACCATCGCCTCACCCTGACCCTGACCAAAAATAACGTCTCCTGCCGCATAGACCTGAGGATGCGAGGTACGGTACGTATGCGGCTCGATCTCAACGACACCCCAGTGATGACGCAGACCAAACGCTTCGATTAGTGGTAATAAACGATGCTGTCCAATCGCCCGGATGACCGTATCACATTCAATCATGAACTCCGATCCCTTGACAGGCACAGGCAATGCAGGCCCACCGCCAGGCGGGGTAACCAGCTCCATTTTCACGCATTCTACAGCCTGAACCCGACCGTTCTCATCTCCAATGATACGCTGCGGCATAGTAAACCAGCGGAACTCCACACCCTCCTGCTTGGCAAAAGTATATTCAAACGCATACGCCGTCATCTGGCTTTGCCCGCGCCGATATAACATCTGCACCCGCTCCGCACCAAGACGTACCGAACAGATCGCGGCATCTACCGCCGTATTACCCGCGCCAATAACGGCGACCTTCAGACCATTCAGCGCGGGCGGAACACCCTGCTTGGTAGACTCCACCAGTTCAATTGCATCGTAGACACCTTCCAGTGTCTCCCCTTCTATGCCCAGCATAGGTACTGAACCCATGCCACAAGCCAGAATGACCGCTTCATGCTGCTCCAGCAACTGCGAAGCAGGGATATCCACACCGATGCGCACTCCATAACGGATCTGTACACCAAGCGCTTCTACCTGCTCCACTTCCCATAGCGCAACCGATTCGGGCAAACGGAAGGATACGATGCCATACGTATTCAGCCCGCCGCCTTTGGATCTGGCTTCATAGATCGTCACCTCATATCCTGCACGCCCCAGTTCACGTGCCGCTGACAATCCCGCAGGTCCAGCTCCTACAACAGCGACGGTTCTCCCATTGGCAGGTGCCGCCTGGAATAACCGCTCATTCTTCGTCCGGGCCCAGTCGGTGGCGTAACGCTGTAAATCACCTATTCGAATCGGCTTCGACGATTCGTTCAGCACACATGCGCCTTCACACAGTTCTTCTGTGGGGCATACACGTGCGCAGCTGGCTCCAACCGGATTCGCATCCATGATAGTGCGAGCCGATCCTTTCAGGTGCCCTGTTGATATTTTGCTGATAAACGAAGGGATATTGATATCGGTTGGACAGGCCTTGATACAAGGTGCATCGTAACAGTACAGACAGCGGTTTGACTCCTCCATCGCTTCCTTGCCTGTCATGGTCGGTTTCATCTCAGCAAAACGATTCTCCCACCCATAATCGGATAACGTTGTTCCTGAACTGTTCATCAATGTCATGCACCTCCTGAAGTTTGATCCTGGCTAACCTCCAGCTGCTTCACAGACTAACGAGCTGTTCGTACGTTTCCGGCCTGCGATCACGGTAGAACTGCCATACATTACGTACCTCACGAATCATCTCCGTATCCATCTCGCCAATAACGACCTCATCCTGATCACGGCTGCCGATCGCTACCATTGTGCCTCTCGGGTCGACCAGGTACGACTGTCCATAAAATTCACCCATATTCCATGGCGCTTCCATACCGACCCGGTTGATGGCTGCAACATAATAGCCGTTAGCTACCGCGTGAGCAGGCTGTTCCAGTTTCCACAGATATTCCGATGTACCCGCAACCGTAGCGGACGGATTGAACACAATCTCTGCCCCCGCTAGCCCGAGCAATCGTGCCCCTTCCGGAAAATGACGATCATAACAGATGTACACGCCGACTCTGGCGTAGGCCGTATCAAATACCGGAAACCCGAGGTTACCTGGTTTGAAATAATACTTTTCCCAGAACCCATTCGTACCCCCACCTGCTTCCACATGCGGGATATGATGTTTGCGATATTTGCCCAGATACGTACCATCTGCATCAATGACAGCTGCCGTATTGTAATACGAAGCAATGCCCTCCACCTCGTACACGGGTAAAATAATCACCACTGCAAGCTCCTTCGCCAGCTCCTGAAACCGTCTGGTCGTTGGTCCTTCCGGCACCGGTTCAGCGGATGCATACCATTTTGGATTCTGCTCTGTACAAAAGTACGGCCCATAGAATACTTCCTGCAACCCGATGATCTTGGCGCCTCTTGCAGCAGCTTCACGGACCAGCGCAATGTGCTTCTTAACCGCAGCCTCTTTGTGCACTTCAACGGGAGCCGAACCTTCAATCTCATGAGAAGCCTGTATTAATCCGATGCTGATTTTGCCCATAACGTCACAACGCCTCCTGGGGTAAAATGATTGGTTTGTTCACTCCACTGCACATCCTCCGAATGGTGCGATATAACACTTCCGTGCCGAGCCCAATATCCTCTGGCGAGGAATATTCGCTGGGATGATGACTGATGCCGTCCTTGCTGCGAACAAAGATCATGCCATAATCACACACAACCGACAGGGCCAATGCATCATGGAACGGGCCACTCATCAGTTCTGGCAAAGGCACTCCGATCTCTTCCGCGGATGAACGAATCACCGACATGATCGGCTCTGCACAATACCGCGGCTCACTGTTCGTATCCTCTGTCAGCGAGTAAGTTAGACCATATCGGGAACTCACGTCATCCAACATGTTCATCAATCGGGCTTCAAGCCGGTTCCTGCGCTCCATCTCCATGTCTCGTAAATCAACCGTGAAGCTTACTTCCTCCGGAATGATATTCCGGGAGTCTGGAAACACCCTCAGACTACCCACCGTACCTACGGTTGGAACTTCCGGGTCTTCTCTCACCATATCGTCAAAAGCCGCAATGACTTTGGCGCTGCCTACCAAAGCATCATGCCGCATCCCCATCGGAACAGAGCCGGCATGACCCGCCATGCCTTTCATCGTCACCGTAAGCCACAGCGGGCCCGAGATGCCCGTCACCAGACCTACAGGTGCATTCAACGCTTCCAGCACCGGCCCCTGCTCAATGTGCAGCTCCAGATAACTGCCTATGGAACCTGGCGGATAGATCGCTTCTTCAAAATCCGATGGAGAACAGCCGAAAGCCTCCAGCGCCTCCCGGCGGGTCACTCCGTTTTTATCCTGACGCTCCAGTTCTCCCTCTTCCAATTGACCAGTTATACCGCGTGAGCCGAACAACCCTTTGTTAAAACGGGAACCCTCTTCATCGCAAAAGGCAATTACCTCAATCGTCATAAGGGGCTGAATGCCATTTTCGATCAGACATTGCACGGCTTCGAGTGCGCCAAGCACACCGATTGCTCCATCATATCGACCGCCATACGGCTGAGAGTCGATATGGGAACCAATCATGAGGATCGGCAGCGCCTGATCCGCACCTTCCAGACGACCAATCAGATTGCCAAACGGATCAAGTCGCGTCGTCAAACCGGCCTTTTCCATCCAGAGACGAACCTGAATGATGCCATCCATATCTTCCGGCGTCAGGGCAAGTCGGCAGACACCCGTCTCCGCGATTCGGCCAATCTGTGACAACTGCTCAATTCGCTCATTCAGCCGAAGCTGATTAATGAGTTTGCCTGTTGTGCTCTGCATCCTCCCTCGCCTCCTTGCGTATATTTATCACGTTAACCTGCGTCCAGACTACGTAGCGCAACGAGCAAACTTCCGGCGATCAGATCCAACTCATCCTCGGTGGTGACAAAAGGTGGGGAAATCGTCAAAATGTTAGCAAACCCCGGCACGGTATCACCGTTCTTGCCAATCAGGATGCCATCCCTTTTACAACTGGCGAGTACCTTCATTACTTTATCCGCTTCCGCAGGAGAACCGTCTGGTTCAATCAACTCAATCCCACAGGCGAATCCGAATGAACGGATATCCCCCACAATGGACAGCTCCAGCAGAGGTTCCAGCTTCTCACGAAGCAGGTATCCCAGTTCCTCCGCGCGGCTGACGAGATTCTCTCGTTCCATAATTTCCAGATTCGCCAGTGCAACTCGGCAGGACACCGGATTACCACCAAATGTATTCACATGGCGAAAATGCGCATCCGGGCCGGGTTCCCTGAACGTGTTATACAGATCGGCTCGCATGGCCGTTGCCGATAGCGGTGAATACGCACTGGTCATGCCTTTTGCCATCGTCACAATATCTGGCTGCACACCATAGTTCTGATGACCAAACTTCTGCCCTGAGCGGCCAAAACCACAGATTACCTCATCTACAATGAGCAACACGCCATAGCGCTGACAGATCTCTTGTACGGTACGCATGTAATCCAGCGGTGGGACAATCATGCCGCCCCCGGTGATCACTGGCTCCATAATTACTGCGGCAACCGTCTCAGGACCTTCCCAACGAATCACCTCTTCATAGATGGTTGCACATTCGAGTCCGCATCCATCCTTGTTTCGTCCAAACGGACATCGGTAACAATAGGGTGGTGGAACATGAGAGAAACCTACGCCGAGCGGCTCGTATTTGATCTTGCGGGCGGCTTGCCCGGTGGCGCCCAGTGCGCCCATGGAGTTACCGTGATAGGCACGGTGACGGGAAATGAATTTGTGACGAGTAGGCTCACCGTTCTGATGGTGGTATTGACGGGCTATTTTGAAAGCCACCTCATTGGCATCTGAACCTGAGTTGGAGAAGAATATACGATACTCCCCCTCAAGCCATTCATTCAGCTTCTCTGCCAGCAAAATCGCCGGTTCGTGACTCTGCGTCATCGGTACATAAGCGAGTGCTTTCATCTGTTCATAGGCACTCCGCGCAATCTCCTCACGGCCATGCCCCACATTCACACACCACAGTCCGGACATCGCATCCAGATAACGCGTACCCTCCTGATCAGTGATCCAACTGCCCTCCCCACTTACCGCAATCATCGGATGATCGTTATGAGGCGAGATGTGATGCCATACGTATTTGCGATCCTTCTCCAGCCATTCTTCCTTCGTACCGCCAAGCGGCTGCTGATCCACAGAACTCATTCGTCATCCTCCTCTCTTTAAGCTGGACCTACAGACTTTACACTCGCCACTCCGATTGCAGTACCATCTTCAGATTGGTTCTGCACTCTTCGTTTTCGTGTAAATGTTCGTCCACGCTTATTTCACCGCTTCTTCCAGGTCCCAAAGATAACGGACACATGATCAACATCAATATGGCAGGCTTCGGGGACTGTGGCTGAGGACATGGAGGACATGGGCATTCTCCTTTATGGGGAAGTTGTTTTCATTGCACACCGAGGCTGAATGGGAGGTTTATATACACGAACGTAACAGGTTTTGCTTGTTAGATAATACTATATCGCTTTGGGCGGGAATTACATTATACAGTGTGTTTTGAGTATGGGCCTGTTCATGTTACACAATGTAAAATGAGACGGATTCTCAGATACATACATGTGAGCTTTCTTCGTAGATAGCTAACGTACATTTCACCTAACAACAAGCGCACGTTCATTTGTATTTATTGATTAAATATTCGGAAAATATGACATATCCCCTCGTATTCTTGTTCGTTTTCTTGTATAAAGATTGAATAGAGAGGGTGGAATCCAGTAGAACGAAGCTTTCAAATCCAGAAATCGGGGTGGTCATGATGTTTGATTGGCTGGGATGGAGAAAAGGATTGTCGCTGTGGCGATCGTATCGGTTGAACGCACATATGAAGGAAGATGTGGAACAGATTTTTGAGGGAATTGCCGAAACGAGAAGGCAGCTTATGATGGACTGGGCAGATGAACAATGGAACCACCTGGATCGATTGCTCCAACAGTTACAGTCGGTCCAATTAGAGGATGTATTACAAGGTGCACAGCAACGAAGCAAACTAGATCCATGGTTTCAAGCCAGTTATATTCGAGCCGTTGACAGTACGGAGCTATTCATGCTGAACGAACAGAATCAGGTGGTATTCTCTACATATAAGAAACATATTGGACAGATCTATGAAGATCAGGAAGCTTTGATTGGACCAGGATTGAGTTACTCCCGAGCAGATATTCATGGGAAAAAGTGTTTGTATGGCCCTTATTCCGATCCACTGACGTTGGATATTGGACCACGCTCGTCCGCTTTTCACGATGATGTCACCTTGCTGTTTATCAACCCAATTCTACAGGAAGGTCGATATGTTGGTTCATTATGCAGCCGTGTTCCCGGGGATGTCCTGGGTGACCTGATTCAACGAGAATCAGGCCATATCTATCCCGACTCCGGTGACAACTATCTCTTTATGGCTGAGTCGAAATTACGGCCCCATCTACAGCCCGGCACTGCCTTGTCTCGAAGCCGCTTCGAGGATCGTACTTTTACACATGGGGAAAATCTCAAAGATGGTGTCACCACCGAATGGGGTATCGTTTCCGTTAAGGAGCACACCGAGCTGGAACTCATGTTCACTGATCCGTCGACCGGAGAACTGCACCCCGGAGTAGCAAATACCATTCAGAATGGTTCCAATCTGTTCGTAGCTTTTCCCGGCTACTCGGATTACCGCCATATTTCTGTGATCGGCAAAGGCATCACCTTCCAGCTGCCACACTGTCCTGATCGCTGGGGTATGATGTGTGAAGGGGATCTGGAGGAAGTGTATCGGATCCGAAGCATCGGCTGGCGCCAGTTCAAGCAGCACAGTTTCTTCACGCTCTTGTCAGGCATTGCAGGAGCCTCCCTTGTCTATGCCTTCACTGGTAGTGGTTGGAGCGCAGCAGCAATGGCCGCTTTTAATGTGTTATTAGGATTCTTCACTGCATTACAGCTGCATCGCAGCCAATATCGACGGGTTCATGAAGACTTACGCCGCATCAGCCGATTTATTCGAATTAACGCCGAAGGCAGAGGTGATCTGACCCAACGCCTGGACACGTCTGCTTTTGCCCAAGATGAATCAGGCGAACTGGCGAAGTGGATCAACAACATGATTGACTCTCTGGAAGGCATTATGCTGAAGGTACAACTTGCCACGGTAGACGTTATGGACAACCAGTATCAGATGCGAACTTCAACAGAGACAACCCAGGGTACGACTGAACGTGTGAACCACAAGCTTGGTTCGATGATTCAGGCCATTCGCACCCAACTGGAAGATCTCGATCAGGCCAAGATCGCTGCCGATCACATGCGCATAACGCTGCAACAACTGGAGACCTCTGCAACCGAACAGATCGGCGTGGCCCAGCAGGAAGTGGAACGAATCGGTGACAAAATGACACAAATCTCAGGAGCGGTATCGGATACCAACCGTACCATCCTGTCCTTCATGGACACAATGAAAGAAATTTACCGTGCACTGGCTGTCATTGATGAAATTTCAGCTCAGACCAACCTGCTGGCTCTGAATGCCACCATTGAAGCTGCACGCGTGGGCGAACATGGCCAAGGGTTCTCAGTCGTGGCAGGGGAAATCCGTAAGCTGGCCGAGTTATCCCGCTCTTCTACTGAAAATATTCATCAGATTCTGGACCGAATCTCAACGGCAGCAGGAGCTGCATCCCAATTAATCACAGAGGGTGATCAGGTGCTGGCTGAAGGAACTACACTGGTTCAGGCCGCTTCACAACTTCTGCAAAATGCTACCGCTGAAGAACCTGAGCGCACTCAAGTCGTGGATCAAGTGGTCATGCTGATGGAGAATATTGCTGCAATCAGCCATCAAAATCGGGCGACTTCTGCTGAGGTAGAAGCAGAGATGATGGAGCTGATCCATGACATGTTGCAGGTTCAGCATGCTTCGCATAACGTGGAAGCCATTACGGTATTTTTGCAACAACTCGTGGGACAATTCCATCTGAATCACCCCGCCAAAAATACTGTCATCTGACGTCATCGTTGACGCGGATTGGAGAAATAGCTAAAATTTGATGCAACTGTTCCTTTTGAATTTGTCGTATCATTTATAATAGAAGATTTCCAATCTGAACCGATGAAAGGGTGGTCTGCATGGAACTGCTTCAGGATTCATTTGGCCGGATACATGACTACATCCGTATTTCTGTTACGGACCGCTGTAATTTACGCTGTGTGTATTGCATGCCCGCAGAGGGTATGGAGTTTGCTCCACATGATGAGATTATGAGCTACGAAGAGATTGCACAGGTGCTGAAAGTGCTTGCTCCGATGGGCATGCGTAAAGTTCGGCTCACGGGGGGTGAACCGCTGGTACGGAAGGATCTGCACAAGCTCGTCAGCATGATCTCGGCAATTGACGGGATTGACGATATTGCCCTGACTACCAACGCTCTTCTGCTGGACAAACAAGCTCAGGCGTTGAAAGATGCTGGGTTGAACCGGATTAACATCAGTCTGGATTCCCTGCGCGCTGATCGCTTCTCCATGATTACCCGCGGCGGAGATGTGAACAAGGTGCTGAAAGGCATTGAAGCTGCAACTGCCGCTGGCCTTGCTCCAATCAAGCTGAATGTTGTGCTGATGAAGGGTATCAACGATGATGAAATCAAAGATTTTATTGCAATGACGATTGATCAACCTCTTCATGTGCGTTTTATTGAATATATGCCGATTGGACAGGCTTCGGATTCATGGCGCAAATCTTATTTGCCGCTGGAAGCCGTGACTGATGTATGTGCTGAAGCAGGCTGGACGGTAGAAAATACAACAGGCCCTGCGGGCAATGGCCCATCACGCAATATGAAAATTGCGGGCTCCGAAGGCACATTTGGATTGATTCATCCCGTAAGCGATCACTTCTGTGACAATTGCAACCGACTTCGGCTGACCGCTGACGGACATATTAAAGCCTGCCTGTACTGGTCGGATGAGTATAATGTTCGCCGCTTCGTGGATGATCCGGATGCCATGGCGGCACTCTTCCTCAAAGCACTGGGTACGAAACCGAAGAATCATGAGATGGCTCTGGCTTTGGAACAAAAAATGCAATCTCATACACCGACGGTACGCCGCATGTCCCAGATTGGCGGATAGCACGTGTTTCATGGATGATGCATGCTGGCGTTGTATACCTTTACGTGAATCAGCATTCATTGCTGGAAACGTGAAATAGAACGTTGTACTAGGAATACATGAATGACCAAGTTCAGCATCCATTTCTAACTCCCCGTGCGTTACTGCTACGGGGAGTTTTATTTTTCAAAAGAAAACAGCCTTGATCTAAAGGACCATGTCCTTCAGATCAAGGCTGTTAGCGTAATTTCGAAAGTGTGTTCGAATACCAAAAGCGCGTAGTTACCGGCGAAGATAAGGCATTCCTTCAACTGTTTTACCCCTTTACCGCACCCTCCGCAATGCCCTCCATGATGAACTTTTGGAAGAACGCATAGATCAGAATAACGGGAATCGCAGTCAGTACCAGCGATGACAGAATCAACGGCCATTCTTTGTTATATTCACCAAACAGCATGTTCGTAGACAGAATCAGCGTATACCGATTCACATCGGTCAGCATGAGCAGTGGCAACAAAAAGTCATTCCAGATCCACAGGAAGTCCAGGATCGCGATGGTGACTGTGATCGGAAGCAAGAGCGGGAAGATAATCTGGAAGAACGTCTGGAACTCATTACATCCGTCCATCTGAGCTGATTCTTCCAATTCACGCGGAATGGACTTCACAAACCCGTGATAGAGGAAGATTGCCATGTTCACACCAAGCCCGATATAGATCAGGGCCAATCCGTATGTGCTTCCCTGTACACCCATGCCTTTGGCTACCCGTGTCAGCGGAATCATGATCGAGTGGAACGGCACCAGCATGGACGCAACAAACAGGAAGAAGATCAGGTTGCTCAAGCGGCCAGAGGTACGTGACAGCTTGTATCCCGCAAGGGAGGCACAGAAAACAATTCCCCCGATCCCCAGAAAAGATACAATTGCCGAGTTCATCGAACTGCCCAACAGATTGATTTTGTTAAACGCGTCCAAATAATTCTCCCAGTGCAACGTTGTTGGCAGCGCGATAAAGGATTGGAACATCTCACCCTGTGTTTTGAAAGAGTTCACCACCGCCATGTAGATCGGCAGCATGGCGACGAGAGAACCCAGAATCAGCAGCAGTCGAATCAGATAACGGTTCAGTCGTTGCATCCTCATGCTTCCACCTCTTTCTTCTTCATGACGGTGATCTGGATGAGTGTAAAGATGAGTACGATGATGAACAGCACAACCGATTTGGCACTCGCATAGCCGTATCTGAAGTTGTTGGAGAACGCTTCTTCATAGATGTTCATCGTGATAACCTGCGTGGCCCGGCCCGGTCCACCACCCGTCAGTCCATACACCACTTCGAACACTTTGAATGCTCCGTTCAGCGTCAGGAAGAAACAGATGGTCACGGCATGAGTAATCATCGGCAACACCACATTGCGCAGTACCTGGAATGCGTTGGCCCCATCAATAACAGCCGCTTCCTTGAGACTTTTTGGTACACCCTGGAGAGCAGCCAGATAGATGATCATCATATACCCTACACCGTTCCAGAGCGATACGATCAGAATGGAGTAAAATGAAAACTTCGGATCACCCAGCCATTGCTGGTCCAGGAACGAAAAGGCCAGTTTCTCTGCGAGCTGTGGCAGCACCTGAGAGAAGATGAAGGTCCACATGAAAGCACTGATGATTGTACTGATCATGTTAGGCATGAAGAACAGCGTCCGGAAAAGCCCTTTGCTGCGCGTTCGTGACTCAATCAACACAGCGAGCAGCAAGGCAATTCCATTTTGCAGAATCAGCATAAATATTACATATTTCATCGTGAACCACAGGGAGTTCAGAAAGTCGGGATCTTCTTTGAACAATTCCACAAAGTTGCCCAGACCGATAAAGCTGTAACCCTGATTGAGTCCGTTCCAATCCGTCAGACTATAGAACATGCCACTAAACGTGGGATACAGCAGGAAAATCGCATAAATGACAAAGGCAGGCGCAGTGAACGCGAGCAGTGACAGATACTTCTTGAACACATTCGTAGCCATTGGTTCTCCCCCTTTTCACTCGAAGCGGATGATTGCAAACGAGGGAACGAAGAACGTTCTGCCTGCCGTATCATCTGCTTGGAGACTGTGACGAAACAAAGTACCGCTAATTTGTTGACAAAACTCTCAGACCGTTGAGATTTGCCAACAAAAGCGGATACTCCATTCCTCACAGCTCCTTACTTGTTGACTTTGTTGTAGGATTTCCACGCCTTGTCGAGCGCATCGATAACCTGCTGTTGATTTAATTGCCCAGAGTAGTAGCCTTGCAACGCTTTGCCTGACTCGTCTTTCACCGCTTGAGGGAGGGATGGGTCCTCATAAGCTTTACCTTCACTCACATATTTCTGGGCATCGTCTACCCACGGGAAGCTCTTGAAGTCATGGATCTTGGCAATCGGATTGAACTTGAGTGCTTCGAAGAATGCACTTGAATCCTTGTCATCGAGAATGTAGTTCACGAAATCGAGTGCCACTTCTTTGTTTTTGCTAGATGACGATACTGCCAATGAAGTGGAGGTGCTCAGATTGATTTTGGTATCATCCGGATTGTCATTGATCGGCATTGGTGCTACACCAAAGTTCAAGTCCGGGTTGGACTTCAGAATGGTTTCGGCAAACCATGGTCCCTGAATCCACATCGCGGCGCTTCCTGATGCGAAGGCTGCTGAACCATCATCTCCGCCCACTTCCAGCGCTTTGTCCGTTCCATTGGCATTAACCAGATCGAAGATATCGAACAATGCTTTCATATCGGAGAAGGAGCCCTGATCCTGATTCATCTTCTCCACGAAGTCTTTGTGCTCAGACTGAGTTAATGCACCCACGGTAAGTGGCAGGAATAATTGCGGAATCCAGGCTTCTTTGTAGGATAGTTCAAACGGTGTAATGTTGGCTGCTTTGAGTTTCTCCACGACCGCTTTCATTTCCGTTAAAGTCGTTGGCACTTCCAGCCCTTGCTCTTTGAAAATATCTTTATTGTACAGATAGCCCCATGATACTGTTTCCAATGGAACAGCTACGATTCTGCCCTCCGCATCCGTTATGGAAGGTTTCACCGAATCCAGCAGCTTATCGACAAAAGGTTGGCCCGACAGGTCTTCCAGATAACCAGCTTTGCTGAATGGTGGGATCTCATTGACGGCATGCAGGGCGAACACATCCGGTGCATCATTGGAGGCGAGACGAGTCTTCAGAATCTGAGGTGCATTGTCCGCAGGCGGCATCTCCAGTTGCACGTTCACTTCAATGTTTTTCTCTGCTTTCTCCTTGGCTTTGAACTGTTCTATATATTTATCGTAATGTTCTTTCAGCCGAGGTTGTGCAACGAATACTTTGAGTGATACCGTGCTGCCTGACGCCGATTCCTCCTGCCCATTGTCCGTTCCTGCATTGGAACCGCAACCTGCGAGCAGAACACTGACCAGTACCGCACTTGCTACGCTTTTCCATACTTTCATCTCTTATGACCTCCCGGTGTGTAACTGGTTTGTCTTTCATAGGCTCATTATATATTAGATAATGAAGGCGCTTCATTGGACAAAATTAGACTTGTGTATTGGATTATTTTAAACCTTAATCCTGCCGCAAATGCTCTATTAAACGACTCATTCCGTGCTACTGCCAGAATTGCCTGATAACCGAGGTTGTCCCTTCCGCATCTCCCCCGGGGAAACTCCGAAATGTTTCTTGAATACCCGATAGAAGTAGGACACATCCTCATAACCCGCCATCTCGGCAATATGCTTGAACGGAATCTGTTTATCCATCACCCATTCCTTCGCTCGTGTCATGCGTAACTGGACAACATAGTCGGTCACATTCACCTCATACTCTTTCTTGAATACCTTGCTGAGATATTCCTTGCTGACAAAAAAGATCTGGGCGAGCTGCTCCAGGGTAATCATCTCCATACAGTGCTGCTCAATGTATTGTTTCACCTCGTCCATGTTCAGCTTATTCTTGAACTTACGCTGCGCAATGAGCTGCTCCAAAGCCTGATAGTACGGAGTCGAAATCCATGCGATCGTGGATTCGATGGAAGCCAGTGCAGCCGCAGGAGGTAGCGCCGTTGCTTCGGGCCGCTCGTACAAGCCATTGGAGACGCACAACTCATCCAGCAAAGCCTGTAATTCATGAGCCACCCTTCCAAGCTGCCGGGGTCTGTTAATCTCGCATCGTTCCAGCTTCTGCTGTAATTGCTGGAACCATTCCCGCAGACTCTGAACGTTCAGGTCATTAAACCGCAAGCGAGCCTGCTGCTGAAACAGGGAGAACTCACCAGCAAACGCAGAAGGATATGATTCCCATGATTCAGGCGTAGATTCAGCCTTTTCCAAATCTTTTGCACATTTGGCCAGTACACCATTCAGTTCATCCGGATTCACCGGTTTGAGCAGATAATCTGCGGCCCGATGGCGAATCGCATGTTTTGCATAATTGAAGTCATCATATCCGCTCACCACGATCACCTTGATCTGTGGGTACTGTCCGCTCAGCGTCTGTAACAGTTCCACACCGTCTGTACCGGGCATGCGCATGTCCGTAATGATAATGTGAGGCTGATGCTGCTTGACCAGTTGTATGGCCTGCTCACCATCCTCTGCCTCACCTGCAACGGTCATGCCGAGTTCATTCCAATCTCCCAGGTTGCGCAAAATATCCCGGTTCCACGGTTCATCGTCCACTAGCAGCACTCTGTACAGTTCCTTGTTCATAAGGCTTCGCCTCCTGTATTGCAGGGGATTCGTACCGTAACGCTTGTCCCCTGTCCGTATTCACTTTCTATGCTCATCCCATATTCAGGTCCAAAATGCATTACCATTCGTGAGGCCGCATTGACCAGTCCAATACTTGTACCCGAACTCCACACCCGATCGGCCTCCCAGGTAAGTCGCTCCAGCCTAGACTGCATCTCCGTTAGTTTCTCAGCATCCATACCCACACCGTTATCCCAAATTCGAATGGTTACATCTTCAGGTTCACAAACGACCTCAATGCCCAGCTTCCATTCGCCCGGTTTCTTCTCCAGACCATGCAAAAATGCATTCTCCACAATAGGTTGCAAAGACAACTTGGGAATATAACACGCCCGAAGTTCTCCGGTAATCTCCAGTGCATCTTCAAGCTTGCCGCCAAAACGCTGCTTCTGAATCAGCATATAATGCTCCAGCTGGTCCAGTTCAGACTGTAGGGGCACAAGTCCGTCCGGCGCTCGCACAATATAACGAAACATCTCGCTCAAGGCTCGAATGACCTTGTAACTGTCTGCCGGTTTTTGCGAGTAGACCATGCCACCAATCATCTGCAGTGTATTTTGCAGGAAATGCGGATGGATCTGGGATTGCAGTGCTTTGAGCTCGGCCGTCTGCTTCTCCAGATTCATTAGATAGTTGTCGCGAATATGTTCCCGGATACGACTAGCCATGCCGTGCAGATTTTTCTCCAGCAGACCAATCTCATCTACCCGGCCGCTTCGTACCACTTCTCTGTCCTTAATCAGTTGGATACCCTTCATGGAATTGGCCAGTCTGACAATAGGCTTTGATGTACGCCAGGCCACCAGCGCAGCTAGTCCCACAGATATGACGGTGGCCAGGCCACCCACAACCAATCCGTATTTCATCGTTTCCAAGGCACTTTCGTTAACGACATGGGCAGGTACAATCTTGATCACACGCAGTCCTGACGGCTCAATGGAATGAAAGAATACGTATTCCTTGGCTGTACGAATGAAGCCTGAACTTTCTTTGGTGCCTGCCAATTTCTCCAGTGCTTCCGTAGAAGGCTGAATCTCTTGATTTGGCTGATAGACCGGACTGCCCATGCTGTCAGCAATGTATACCGCATAGTCTCCCCGGCTATCCAGCAGCTCCAGGGTCTGGTTGAACTCAGCCCACTTGACCTCCAGACTGATGGCCCCAATCTGTGCCTGATCCTCGAACCGATTCATGCTGCGGGTCATGTGAAACTTTTGCGGATCATCCGGATCATTGATAATCGTAAAATCTTTATGTTGTGCAAAAAGTTCATGATAATCTTCCGGTATTTCCGATACCGCTTTGATGCGAGAATCCATGGAGTTGAAGGTGAACAGGGTGTCCAATTCCTTCAGATACAGTTCAACGCCAAATACATAATTGCCAGCGGAATAGTATACACTGTTGAGCATATTAAACATGGCCTTCTGTTCATCGAATCGGCTGGCTGCCGGCGCTTCCTGGTTCAACGCCAGATATTGATGCAATTCGTCACTGATCTGAATCGAATAAATAATATTATTCATGCGGGCGAACTGTTCACCCAGATAGATGGAGGCCCAGTTCATATTGGCTCGGTTGGTCTCCATAATCTCCTCTTCCATGGAAGAGCGGGTATTCTCGGCTGCCATGGCGGTCATGGCAATGACGGGCAGAACAGCCAGCAGCGTCATGGTAAGAATCAATTTATTGCGAATGCTGCGTTTGAAAGGATCAATCAGCTTCCGATAACATTCGGTAAACACAGCGCATCCACTCCTGAGCTAAAATAGACAAACGCCCCAGCATGGAAGCTGAGGGCGCTTTGGTCTTTATATTCGTTTTTGGTAATTATTATTTCCTATATTGTTCGATAATCCGTATGCCCCATGGCTCCAGTTCGATCTTCTCTCTCGCAGCAATCGGGGTTCCTGCCAGAAGCTCGGTCCCTTCCCCATAAGCATTCACGAAGGATGTTGCCTCATCCGCATAATTGAAATAGTAGCGAATCGTGTTCCCTTGATCGTTCACACCCGTCTTCACAATGATAGGAAAAGCCAGCTCCTGATCGGCTCCCCATACTCCCGCTTCCTTCATGACACGCTCCAGTACCTTACGAATTACCGCAGAACTGGTATAACAGCCGACATAGGTGGCTTTGCCTTTTCCATAGGCATTCTGGGTAATTGCCGCATATTCACCCCAATGTGGATGATCATACCAAGCGAGTACTTCAGCCGTTGTTGGCGTAATCAGTTCCATCCAGGTGTGAATCTGGCTCTCCTCCTTGCCAACGCCAAATGGATCATCCCGCAGCGAGACATGTTTTGGCTCTACAAATAGGTTATAGCTGATGCCGCATGCCTCACTAATTAGACCAGGCTGGCGGGTAGAGCGTACCTTGATATGCTCATTTGCGAATCCGCTTTTGAACGAGTAGACGATATGTCCGCCATCCTGTACGAATCGATTTAATTTTTCCAACAATGCATCCGAAGCTGCATACAGAGCAGGTACAACGAGCACGTCATACTCCGCATAACTCTCAACAGATGGGTCGATGAGGTCACAGCCAATGTTCATTTTATACAATTCATCGTACATCCAACGCACCACGTCATTGTAATTCTTGTCACTGGTGAAGTTAAAACCAAACCACTTGATTGATGTCAGGGCCTCATTGCTGAACAGCACCGCCACCCGATTCTTTTTCTTCAGATTCACAAGCTGCGGACTGAGACGGGCAAAATCCCTGCCAATGGTCTTGGCTTCGTTGTATACCGGATTCGGTTCAAAGTCATGACTGAGCAAACCTTTCCAATACGTCTCAAACGAATTGTGCAACGAATGCCAGTGCCAGTAAGCGACCATGTTCGCTCCTGATGCCAGATGACTAAATGCTTGTAGACGCAGCTGTCCCGGATAGGGAACCCAATGCCAGAACGCTTGCGCTTCGGTCTCCAGTACAAGGTAATTCGATTGTTTGGTCGAACGCGCCACATCCCCGCCGAATGAAATTTCAATGCCGGTCAGATCATCCTGGGAAGGATGGTAGATGTCCACACTGGTGATGTCAAAAGGTTTTGATGCGGCATAATGGTCCACATCCCCTTGAATGCCGTACGAATATCCACGCCAATCAAAGTCAAAATTCTGGGTAACAAACTGTCCTTCCTGTTTGTATTCGTTCACGATTCCCACTTGCCAAGCCAAAAAGTGGGTTACCAGCTGTCGCTGGAACTTGGCAAATTCAGCACCCAGACTGCCGTTAATCGTTCCTACAACAGACGGGAAGTCCTCCCAGCTATTGATCCGATTGCTCCAGTAGTCGAGGCCAAACTCCTTGTTGAGCTCATCCAGGGAGCTGAACTTGTTCCGCATATATTTGACGAATTGCAGTTGTACATTATCTCCGGCCGTATTGTAATGCTTCGTCTCGTTATCTGTCTGATAACCGATTACTGCTGGATGTGTGCTTACCCGAGAAATCAGCTTACGGATAATCCGCTCAGCATAGAATAGATAGGTTGGATGTGTAATATCCATGATCTGTCTTGCGCCATATTTGCCAGGACCCTGTGAGGTGGTAGCCAGCACATCCGGGTGTTCCTTGACCATCCATGTAGGAACAGCATACGTTGGTGTGCCAACGATAACCTGAATCCCCGCCTCATGCATGGCATCCAGCACACGATCCACGGAAGAGAAGTCAAATACACCATTCTGCGGTTCATGAGTACTCCAGGTGGATTCTGCAATGCGGACCACGTTGATGCCTGCATCCTTCATCATCTGAATATCCTTGTCCATTCTTTCGTAAGGCATATATTCATCATAGTAAGCTACACCATATAATAATTTGTCCATGATTTAATCTCCTTTTTAGGTGGAAAATATAATGATCTTGACGTGTGCAAGAGTTGACATATTCCATTCCATAATGGTAGCGTTTACATTATTGTCGGTTGAAGAACTTCGATTGTTCAGCAACCACTTCAAACGCTGATGTGTTCCATGGATAATCCATGCTTGCGTTAAACTGATTATAATGAAATATACTACGGGTGCCGATTGTATAAGGCAAGTTGTTTTTACCCTTTTCCGAGGTGAATATGATGGATATTCGATCACAGCTCCGAGAAATGCCTCACCATACGTTGGCCCACTGGCTGCCTATTATCGACTGTAACATCAAATTCTATGGTGCGCACAGCCAACAAGTACCCTATGGATGGGCAATGCCGGAAGAATCACATCCGGGCTTTGAGATTATGTTGATCATCGAAGGTACGCAGGAGAGTGTAATTCATGGTTATACCTATACCGTGGAGGAAGGTTCCATTCTTCTCATTCCGCCCGGGTTCAAACATACGAATCAATGTGTATCCCCGGAAGGCATGACTTATTTTAGCGCTCATTTTAATGTGGATGATCCGGTTTTCACCTTGAAGCTGATGTCACAGCATAGCCAAATCTACGCAGCAGGTACGGCTGATAATAAGAAGATTCGTATTGTGCTGGAGAGTTGGATGGGGATGATTAACGTATCTGAGGCCTACACGTCCACTGACAAAATGATCATGCAGGCCCGCATGTTTGAACTGTTCGCCCTGTTGTCCCAAGCCGCTGACAATGAATCGGAGTCCACCACTTCCGTTGCTGCTTCACATGCACCAGCTCCAACAGCCATGCATTATGCGGGAGCTATAGCGGAGGCAATCAAGCAGGCATTCCATGCCCAGCTTCGAACCAAGGAAAGCAGTGTATCCACGGTCAAAGTAGAGCAGATTATATCCTCGTTTGGCATCAGCCCGGGATATGGTCTACAGGTCTTTCGCAAGGTGTACAGGCGTTCCCCCAGAGCTTACCTGTCCAGCTTGAAGTTGCAGGAGGCCAAAGTGCTGATCGAACAGCCAGAGCTGTCGCTCGGGGAAATTGCGTGGAAGCTAGGTTACACCCATCTGTCCCATTTCAGCAGACAATTCAAACGGTGGACAGGCCAAAGCCCGCTTCAATATCGCAATCATCATACAGATGCATCAGGTGATCCTGTATCCTACAGATCTGAATCGAGTCCAGAATCTTGATTACGAATACGTTCATACTCTTCCGGCGTGTTCATATTACTCATTTGCATCGCTACTTGATGAACACCCGCTCTCTCAAGCTCTTCCGCTTCGACATAACAGCAACCGATCTCTTCAAGCCATCGGATGACTCGAAGATGATCCTGTATCAGGCGCTGCTCGAGATCAGGGAGCACTCGTTTGTGGTAAGCCCCTGCAAGAGGGTGGACATGTCCATCCACGCGTGGAACGATAGCAGAATAAGAGTTATGCGATTCGACCAGTTTTTTTAGTCCATCAAAAAAAGACGTTTGCAGGAGCGGCATATCGCAGGCGCATACCAGATTCCAGTCTGTATCGGAAGCTTCCAGCGCCGCGTGAAGACCGGCGAGTGGCCCCTTCCCCGGATAGTGATCCTGAACGCAGTCGTAGCCCATTGCACTGTAGGTTGTCACATCGGGTCCGGCAGCCACGATGATACGGGATACGGCGGGTCTCATGGCCTTTGTGACATGTTGCAGTACAACGGAACCGTTCAGTTCCAGCATGGCTTTGTTGGTCCCCATGCGGCTGGATAACCCTCCTGCCAATATGATGCCTGTCCATTCACGTGTGTTCATGTTGTTATGCTCCCTCCTGGTAACGATAGGTGTTTGACTGCATCAATTTCAAAACATTCGCTATGCATTGAATCCCCTTTCAACACATGATACATTGAACAATATGCATTTGAAAGGAATGGCTTAATTGGACAGACCTGCACCTTCAAGAGGCAATCCCTCATTGGTTTCTCTGAAACTATATAACTTTTTCATATATGGAGCCATCTCGATCTTCGCCGGATTCCTGCAGCTTTACCTGCAAGAGATTGGTATGACCAAACTGGAGATTGGCAGTCTCATGGCGATTGGACCCTTTGTATCCTTGTTCGCCAACCCGTTCTGGGGCTTCTGGAGCGATAAATCTCGCAACATTCGCATCATTCTGATGATTATGATGGGAGGGACATTTGTGCTCGCCCAGGGTGTGTTCTATGCGCCCACTTATACATGGATCTATGTAGCCATGATTTTCTTTTATTTTTTTCAAAGTCCATTATTCGCCCAAACGAACAGCCTGATTCTCGGATATATCGATGGTACAACCCAAAAATTTGGGTCATTCCGGCTCTGGGGTTCACTCGGTTGGGCACTGACTGCCGTCGCAGCCGGACCGCTCATTGACCGTTTTGGCATCGGCAGTGTATCCATTATATTTGCGTGCATGATTGCCACCGCCTTTGTATTATCCGTATTTCTACCCAGACAGCCGATCGCTTCGGATACACCCGTGGTTACTTTTCGGCGGTTTGGCAAAGTCATGTTCAATCCGTATTTTATGGCATTTATCGGCCTGGGTGTACTCGTATCGGTGCCTAATGCGATGAACAGTACGTTTATGTCACTATATATTGTAGAAATGGGTGGCGACAAACAGATGGTCGGCTGGGCCATCTTCACCTCATCCATTCTCGAAGTCGGCGTATTCCTGCTGCTCGACCGCTTACTCAAACGCAAAATGAGCATGCTCCTGGCATCTCTCATTCTGATCAGTCTGCTGTTTGCACTTCGCTGGCAGCTCATGGCACTGGCTAACAACCCACTGGAGATTGTATTCATTCAGTTGATGCACTCCATTACGTTTGGTGGGTACTTCTATGTAGGTACACAGCTGACTATGCTGTTCATTCCAAGACCTTATCGTTCCTCCGGTCAAGCGGTGTATACGATGGCCTGGGGCGGTCTCTCCGGCGTGATTGCCGGTCTGTTCGGCGGCTGGTTGTTCCAGAGCTTCGGTGCAGAAATCATGTATAGCATTGGCGTATTCTTCTCGCTCATCGGCGCTGTCGGATTTAGCATCATGTGGTTATCGAATCGACGTAACGGCTATCAGCCGGTTGTATTGACGGAGATGGGTAATATGGATGAGGACCGATAATCTTTTGTTTGAAAAAGTTGAAGGATTTCCACTGGAGCACTACGAGGACAGAACAATCTTTCGATCGCTGTTATCCCCGGATTTTTTTGATTCCCTTTTCAAAGGGATAAATCCGGGGATAAAGGCGACCGCTCCGCTTCTTCAGCTTTCTTCTGTCCTCTCCGTTATGGTGTAAATAAAACGTTCAAACATTCAGACAAAAGATTAAGCATAGGTGCAGTAAAGAGGAAGGCGTCTAAGGTTTGTTGCCAAACGAACCTTAGACGCCTTATTTGCAGCAATTTCACGAAATTCTAAAGCTAAAGAATCTCAGCCACCTTATTTTGCATAAAAGATGTTAAAAATCCAAAAAAGACAGACCGAACGGGGAAATAAGGTGTCTACGATTCATTACGTTGCTGGAATGTCCAAATACACTTGAATAACGTGTCTTCGGTTCGTTAGATTTTTGCCTCATACGCACACCTAAGGCCTCAGCTCATGTTCATGTTCATGTTCATGTTCATGCGAAATTGTATTACTACGTCTAAAACTGGACCTGGCTAAATCCAGAAAAACATAAAGGGCATCCTTCGCCATGATCATGACGAAGGATGCCCCTCATTTAACTTATAAATTGGCTGCTTACCAGCACTCTGATACAGACCATAAGTTCTTCCAGCGGCCTTATGCCTTCGGCAGTTGGAATGAGCTTTTCAGGGATACGACCCGGTTAAATACCGGACGACCTGGCTCGGAATGTTTCGGATCTACACTGAAGTAACCATGACGGAAAAATTGGAATTTATCCTGAGCGTTCGCTTCCTTCATCTCTTGCTCCACATACCCGTGGACAATCTCAAGGGAGTTCGGGTTCAGTTGATCCAGGAACGTTTTCTCCGGTTGCTCTTCCACAACCTCAGTTTCAGCTCCAGCTACTGCCACTTCCACTTCTGCTTCCGGTGCTTCATCCAGGATCAACGGCTCATACAGACGGAATTCAGCAGGTACCGCTTGAGTCGCTTCTACCCAGTGGATTGTTCCCTTGACTTTACGGCCAGTGAAGCCACTGCCGCTCTTTGTCTCCACATCATAGGTACAATGAATCTCGGTTACATTGCCTTCTGCGTCCTTAATCACATCGTTACATTTGATGAAGTATGCATGTTTCAGACGAACTTCGTTGCCAGGGAACAAACGGAAATATTTGTTCGGCGGATTCTCCATGAAATCGTCTTGTTCAATATAAATCTCACGAGAGAACGGAATTTGGCGATTACCCATCTCTGGGTTCTCCACATTATTCTCTGCTTCAAGCCATTCCACTTGTCCTTCAGGATAGTTGGTGATGACCACTTTGAGTGGGTGCAGGACAGCCATCGTGCGCGGAGCTTTCAGTTTCAAGTCTTCACGTACAAAGTGCTCCAGCGTTTGCAGGTCGATAACCCCATAGTTTTTGGAAATGCCTGTCTCATATACAAAATCACGAATAGCTTCCGGTGTATAACCCCGGCGGCGCAGACCCGAAATCGTTGGCATGCGTGGATCATCCCATCCATCCACATGTCCTTCGTCCACGAGCAGTTTCAGCTTCCGCTTGCTTGTCACCATCTGGGACAGATTCAGGCGACCAAATTCGTATTGACGCGGCTTACTCTCCATCTCACACTCGGCAATAACCCAATCGTAGAATGGACGTTGATCCTCAAACTCCAGGGAACAGAGGGAATGCGTTACACCTTCAATTGCATCTTCAAGCGGGTGAGCAAAAGCGTACATTGGATAGATACACCATTTGTCGCCCGTGTTATGATGGTGTGCATGTGAAATCCGGTAAATGACCGGATCGCGCAGATTGATATTTGGTGCAGACATATCGATCTTGGCACGCAGCACTTTCTCTCCGTTCTTGAATTCGCCTGCACGCATACGTGTGAACAGGTCGAGATTCTCTTCCACCGAACGATCACGGTACGGGCTGTTCTTACCCGGCTCCGTCAGCGTTCCGCGCATTTCACGGATTTCGTCGGCGCTTTGGTCGTCGATGTAGGCTTTACCTTTTTTAATCAACAAGATAGCACGGTTGTACATCTCGTCAAAATAATCCGAGGCAAAACGTTTCTCGTTCCACTCGTATCCGAGCCATTTCACGTCTTCCTGAATCGATTGAACGTACTCTACATCTTCCTTGACCGGATTCGTGTCATCAAAGCGCAGATTCGTTTTGCCGCCAAATTCGCCGCCCAGCGTAAAGTTGATCCAGATCGCCTTGGCATGGCCGATATGCAGATAACCGTTCGGTTCCGGAGGAAAACGGGTAATCACTTCCTGGACTTTCCCAGACCGGAGATCTTCGGTAATAATATTTTTGATAAAGTTAGGTGGGGTTGTACGATTGTCCACAGGTATCAAACCTTTCATGAATGGATTGGAGCCTTAGGGAATTGCAGCAATTCCGGCTATAATTCCTTAATAACGAAGTCATTTCCTGAAAAAATCTATTTTCTTGGAAAGTTTCGTACGCGTTTCATATAAATATACCTTTAACGGGGGAGGAGTTCAATAAAGAACGGCACCAAAGTCAGGATAAGCCGTGCATAAATAGGCCCTAAACCATTTTGACGGGTTCGCTCGAATCATGTAGCATGATAGTAAAAGCAAATGAAAGGGAGGGAGGGTTTCCCATTGAACACGCTTAAACTGACCAAAGAACAGCAGGATGAAGCCATTCGCACCATCCAGTCGTATTTCGAAGAGGAACGTGGCGAAGAGCTGGGTGATCTGGCCGCTTGGGGTGTCCTCGACCTATTCATGACACAGCTCGCTCCCTACATATATAATCAGGCACTCCGTGACGCACGCACAACGGTCAATCAACGCATGGCCTCAATGGAAGAAGACCTGTTTGCACTGGAGCAAAAGTTACCCAAGACTTCCCGTTAATCCACTACAAATACGTGTTCAAAAAATCTGGTTTTCAGTACCGAGAAGATGGAATGAAGCTAGAAATGGAGTAGCGGAGCGTAGATAGAGCTACGTGAGCAACCAAAATGTTTCCTTTGGAAACATACTTCGTAAGCCTTCCGCTTATTTCGGCTGAATTACATATTCGATGCTGATAATGCCGCTAGGCATAATACGTAATCAAAAGTGGATTTTTTTGAACAACACTATACAAAGAAAGAAGGTTGCATTCATGTTTACCTATTCATTGGATGAATATACCGAACTCCGGCCGCTGGCCATGGAACATACCAAACCGCTGTTCGAACTGACAGATCGCTCGCGGGATCAACTGAGACATTGGTTGCCGTGGGTGGATCATGTGACAGAAGTGGAACACACCTCAAACTTTATTACAAACGCCTTAAAACAAGGTGCTGAGAATGGCGGCTTCACCGCCGGAGTATGGGTAAAAGGGGATCTAGCAGGCGTCATTGGATTCCACGAAATTAACTGGACCAATCGCTCGGTAAGCATCGGATATTGGCTTGGCAAAGGTTTTGAGGGTCAAGGCTTGATGACAAGCGCTTGTCGCGTTCTGGTTGATTATGCACTGGTGACCCTGGACCTGAATCGCGTCGAGATTCGCTCGGCAACGAATAACAAACGGAGTCGTGCCATCCCTGAAAGACTCGGATTTGTTCTCGAGGGTGTCATTCGTCAGGCAGAGAAGCTGCCTAAAGGTTACGTGAACCATGCGGTATACGGCATGCTTCAGCATGAATGGGAACTTTTACGCTAATTCGCCTACATAATGAATGGGGAGTGATCTCTCCCAACATATCAGAATAACAGGAATACCCTCGATCTCCACGGAATGTGGTGACAGAGGGTATTTTATTGTATCCATGACTTTTATAGGGCTCGGACCATGCCACCATCCACTATTAATGAGGTTCCGGTAATGTATGTATTGGCCCCGGATAACAGGAACACCACCGCTTTGGCAAACTCCTCCGGTTGACCATAACGGCCCAGTGGAATCTCCTTGCGGAACTGTTCAGAGACTTCATCCTCACTGACTCCGTTCTGCTCTGCCCGTGCTGCATCCAGCTCACGAATGCGGTCTGTTGCAATACGCCCTGGCGCCACCGTGTTGATCAAAATACCGTATGGAGCAAGCTCTTGAGACAAGGTCTTCGCCAATCCAAACACGCCGGTACGGAACGTGTTGGACAGAACCAGACCCGGAATCGGCTGTTTCACTGAAGTTGAAGCGATATTCACAATGTGTCCTCCGCTTTCTTTCATATAAGGAAGAGCACCGCGAATCAGTCTTACATAACTGAGTACATTTAATTCAAATGCACGCTCCCAATCCTCATCCGTCAGTGACTCAAATGAACCCGATGGCGGGCCACCCGAATTGTTCACCAGAATATCAATCTGCCCAAACAGCTCCACTGTCTTCTGAATCAGAGCCTCAATATCTTCCTTGCGTGTCACATCGGTTGCAAAGTATTCTACACGTCCGCCACCACCAAGCGCCAGCAGCTCCTGCTTCACTGCTGCGAGCTTTTCTTCGCTCCGGCTGGCAAGCATGACGTCAGCACCTTCTGCTGCCAATTGAGCGGCTACCGCTTTGCCCAGCCCGCGACTGGAAGCCAGCACCAGTGCTTTTTTACCTTGAAGTCCCATGTCCATCGTTGTTCCTCCTCCTCAGCTAGTTTCTATATTGGTTTGGATAAAATAACCCATAAGAATATCGTCCACATACTTGCCTCCGATATAAAACTCGGACACCAACCTGCCTTCTGTCACAAATCCACACTGTGTATAAAACGTAATCGCTCCCGGATTGCTGGAGAGCACGCGCAGCCTGAGCTTGCGAACGTCTTGTTGGGCCGCATGCTGCTTGATGGCATCCATCAAAGCTGTAGCAATACCACAACGCCGATCATGAGGATGAACTGCAATATGAATCTCGTAGACATGACGGTTGACCGGCATACCTGTGGCTGGCTGAAAGCCCACATAACCACATACCCGCTCTCCCTGCACCGCAATTAATTGACTGCCTGGCGGGCAATGCTGCAGGTATTGCTGTCTGGAGCGCCATTGCATCGGTGCAGGAGAGGTGTATTTGTCCCATACCAGAGTGTCCAACTCCATTAGCTGGGCTGCATCTTTAATCTCGGATGGACGAATCGTAAATGTATGGCTGGTAAGCATAATGATTCAACCTTTCGTGCTATAGTCGACAACGCTGTACGTTACAACGTCCGGGAAGTTAATCAAGGTAAGAAACGTAGGAATACGTTGTTCGCTTGCTTCACTGTTTCATATATTCGTTCTATATATTGTAGCATAGCCTCAGCTTTGACTAAAATTCCACTCCAGATGAACGAAATTTGACCTTTACCATTCAGAAAAACGAAATATACACTTAACCTTGCCGTAACGTCATAGTTTATACTGTTTTGATAAGGAGGGGATGCACGATGAATATCAAAGAGGCAGCAAGCAGGCTCGGTATATCGGCGAGAGCCATTCGCTTTTATGAGGAAAAAGGATTAATTCTACCCGCCAAACAGTCCAGTAACGGGTATCGCACCTATACCGAGAATGATATCTGGCGGCTGCAGACCATTGCTGCACTGCGTGAGATTGGCATGTCGCTACAGGATATTAGACACGCGCTCGGAGAGATCGATCAGGGAAACCAGCAGCGGCTGGAAGAGTACCTGGAGCTGCAACAGGCCGTCATGTATGCCCAGTGGATTGAACTGAAACGTATGATGGATACAACCCAGCGTATGATTGACCTGAATCGTCAGGACGGACCGCTGGATGTCAGCCATCTGCACGATCTCGCGGACAGTGCGCGCCGCCTGCGTGAAGCACGTCAGAACTGGCATGATCGTTGGAATTATGACACGCAGGCAGCCATCCACGATCAGAGAGTGCAGACAGAAGGCAGAGTCAGTACTGAACATCCCAATTCAGAGGGCAGGCATCATTCGGACAATGCCTCGCCCATAAGCAATGAGCATGAAGTTCTACATCCACACCAGGATGCAGATCATTCCACACCAAGCGATTCCAATGATACGGTACAGTCTTCCTTTTATCTGTATCACAACTATGACGAAGCGCTCGAACAGACAGCTCATTGTATCTCTCCCGCTCTTGGTGAGAAAGGACTCGATATTGGTACAGGCACAGGGAACCTGGCTGGGAAACTGCTACAACACGGCGCAGACATGACTGCAATCGACCAATCCCGGGAGATGCTGCGCAGATGCCGTACCAAATATCCCGAGATGCATGTGAAACTTGGTAATTTTCTGGCGCTGCCTTTTACCGATCATTCCTTCGACTTTGTTGTATCCAGCTTTGCCTTCCATCATCTGAGTCCAGACCAGCAACTATTGGCATTACAGGAGATGCAGCGTGTTTTAACCTCGCGCGGACGTATCGGTCTAACCGATCTGATGTTTGTTGATGCGACTCACCGTGATTCCTATATTTGGAAGGCAGAAACCACAGGACACGAGGAACAGCTCCGCGCCTTGCGTGAGCGTCACTTCCCTCTGCTCAGTGAGCTATGCGGCTGGCTGGAGCAACAGGGCTACGTAACCAAGCATGTGCGGCATAACGAGCTGTTACATACGTTGCTGGCAGTTCCGCTGCGGTAATCGACGAATCGCCTAGAGCTTATTCCCACAAAACCAAAAAGGCCATCCCGCCTTGAATAAAGGAGGATGACCTTGGTGTACATCATGCTATGACATTACATATAGATATCAACAACCGTACGCTCAGCTGCACTGCGTGCTTGTCTGAACTCATCAAGCGAGATGCAGACCCCGCCCTGACGGTAACGGTTCGCTGTACGCTCTGTGCGAATGTCCTTGCCGTTCACCGCTACATGGCTCACAGCACCTTCGTTCAAGTGATAGATAAACGTCACTGGCTCACCCGCATACTCGAATTCGAATTGCATGCCGTTCAGCTCAGCTGGCAATACCGGGTCAATGACCAGATCGCCGCCCTCTTGACGAATGCCAAGTGCGTTGGAGATCAGCTGGTTCATGTAGATTCCAGGCCCGCTGGAGTAGATTCTCCATCCACCTTTCACTTGTACAGTCCCTTTGCGAAGCTGGTCAAAATGCTCCTGTGCCTCGTAACGCGTATTAAACTTACCGTCCGAACTACTGAAGTATGAATTCGCCTGGCGAATCTCCGCGTTAGGTACAACCTCGCCGATACCAACCGGGTTGATCATCGCAAGACCATTCCACACCTGATCTGTCTTACCCAGCTTCGCCATCGCTTCCACGTAACGGATATGGGCGTGTACATATTGCAAACCAATCTCACGTCCGAAGTTGGATGCTTGTTCTGCACGTTTGAAGTGTGTGCTTACTCCGCCAGCATATTGAGCCGGACGATTCATCAGACGCACGCCATCCGGGCACAGGAACTGCTCACGGATCAATGCGTAATGCGATTCTGCTTGCTCCGCGTTCAGCAATTCACCAATCATGCTGCGCGTCATTGGCAACAGGCGATATTGAATACCTGTCTCTGTATCCGTTGGATGAAGCATCAGCTTCGCTTGGTCCGCTTCTTCCATGTACACAAAGCCTGGAATCACATCTGTGCCCAGCATGTAACGGTTAAAGTCCTCACGAATGCCTTGAGCCAGCACGTCAAGCTCCTGTGCAAAGTCCGCATCCTTGAATTTTAGCGCTTGCGAGAGTACATTCACGGACTGATACGTCAATGCCACCGTCCAACTGCTCACCATGTATTGCTTCAGCTGTGCATTGGCTGGTTGGAGCGTATCATCCCAGTCGCCATCTCCGTAGGAAGACAGGAATGTATCGTGCAGGAAGTGCGAACGGATATATTCGATCTCTTTTTTTGCGTGATCCAATACCGTTGCCGTCTCTTCCGTGAACCCGAAGCTATGCTTGACGGTATAAGGTACTTTCTCATCCAGGATTGCATAGTCGCGAGTCGCTGTCAGGTAGTCCGCCAATACTTTCAAAGGCCATACGATGATATCGCCATGACTTTCTTCCTGTTGAATCGCAAAGTATTTATCAAACATGAACCATTGCGGCCAGTTGCCATCATCTTCATATTGGTGGGTATAAACCATTTTGATGATATCGCGAACTTGCTCATATTTTTGCGTTGCCATAAAGTACTCCACCGGACCTTGGCACACATCCCGTGTACCCCAAGCCGCGCCGCCATACTGCTCCAAACCGTGAGGCACGGAGTAGTGAACCAACATATTGTGGGTGTACCACCAAGCCAGCGCATTTACTTTGAACAGATCCTCTGCACGCTGACCTTCGCCACGGGACAAACGGAAACCGTTCATCACACCTGCGAAGAACTCGCGGTATGCCTGTACTTCCTCTTCAAACGTCAGGCTTGAGCCTGCTACCGCTCCGCTATCCGCTTGACCTTCCAATACCCCTTGTACCTTCAGCGTCCATTCAGCACTCGCTTCCAGACTAAGCGTTACCAGAGATGCGGAACCACTGCGGATCCCACTTGCCAGCAACGTCTCGTCACCTACATTTACAGCTGCGCCATCCACCGACATACGATATTGCAGATCTGGATACGTTCCTGCACTCATCGCTTGTGGATCAGCCTTGAAGATCAATGTATCACCATCCTGCGTCATATGCAGCGGATACTCGTATTCATTCACATTCATCGTAATCTGGTTTGTTACCAGGTAACGGTATGCCGTGCCACTTGTGGAGCGTACGTTCATGCTTACTTCAGTGGTGTGTGCCCCTGTATAGTTCGTTACGATGATCGTATCGGATTCGGTTTTGTAGATCCAACGTACATAGTTGAAGCCAATTTCGAACAGGGAAGGCATCGTCAGCAGACGATATTGTCCGTCCATTTCCACATAGATGCGTTGTCCCGCCGTTTTCGGCACGTTTAATGCATTGCGGGCATTACTGATCATTTTATTAAAATTGGTGTTACCAATAACGAGTTGTGAGTTGAAAATACCGTACATATACGACGTTGTCGTAATAACCTGTGCTCCAAGTTGCACGTTGCCACCACTCATCAGAATGTGACCGTGTGGACGCTCTACGAGCAATTCTTTTGCTTTCAGAACGATATGCTCATAGCTGCCTGTGAAGAAGGATAACAGTTCCTCACCGCTGTGTTCTTCCTGATGACGATCAGGGAACAGATCATGAATCTCATCTTGTGTCAGATCAAGTGTTACCAGTGGTTCACCCAGGAAGGAGGACAGTTTCACCTGTTCCAACGTATCGCCGTTTTCCACAGTCAGAGCCTGTACTTCATTCCATGCTGCTGTAACTTCATCTCCGAATTCCAGTGCAGAGATTCCTTCGGCATGATTAGGCTTTGCCAGTCCATAGAAGACCACCTGAGCTTCTCCGTTCAGATTCAGCAGTTCAGATTGCAATGCCGTATAGGCAAATTCATACTGATATGTCTCATTTGCCAGCGTTGGGCGATTCAAGCTCTCTGGTTGATTCGTTTCCTTGTACGACAGACCGAAGAATTGGAATCCATCTGTGGAGTAACCGACTGCTTTCGTCAGGGAACCTTGTTGCATATATGGAAATGCACCGCCCTGAGGCTGGTTTTGACGGGAACACACCACATAACCTTTCGCTTCATCTTCAAACACCGTATGGTCAATGTATTGTGACAGATAAGCTTCATTGCTGCGTACCGCACCTGGATCAGCAAGACCTACATCCTGTCCGTACACCACGTCTACGCTATGTTGTTGTCCTGTGAGCTTCACATCCCAGAACCAGACACCTTGCGGTGTAGCCGTAAATACAACCTGGTAGCCAATGCTTTTTTCTTTGCCATCCACCTGGACTGTGCCCTCCCAGATCAACTGGTTGCTGGATTGTGCCTTGCTTGTAATCACCTTGCTGTTCGAACGTACACCGAGCAACGGGAACGAGCTGATATTCTCTCCCTCATGTACACGCAGGTAAAGGTTGTTCAATGATCCATCAATCTGGTTGCTGAGCAACTGGTTCAACATCGTTGTACCGGATGTAGCCTGGTACAGGTCGCCACTGTTCAAAAAGGTAAAGGATAACTCCCCGGCACTCAACCGGATCGGTTCATTAATCATCGTTGTCATAAGGTTCACTCCTTGATTTAGTATAAAATCGAAACGTTTCGATAAATCTGAAAAAGAATAGGGGCCTCTTCAAACCGGCTTTTTACAGCCCGTCCGGACGATAACCCCATCATTAAACTTTTACTTCAGCATGCAGGCAGTTCTTTGTTGTTCAGACTCAATCTAAACCGAACGTACGGAGCTGCGCTCGATCATATTAATCGTTAACGTATATGAAGGGTCCACCGCTTCGCCATTAAGCATCTGGAACAACAGATGTCCGGCGAGCGACCCGGCTTCATGCTTCGGCTGGCGTATCGTTGTCAGCGGTGGATGCACATATTCGGACAACTGAATATCATCAAAACCGATCACGGAAATATCATTCGGCACCGACACACCACGCTCTTCCAATGCCTTCAGGCCGCCAATCGCCATCTCATCGTTACCGTAAAATACCGCTGAGGGAAGATCGCCCTGCATGATCATCATTTTGGTTGCACTGTATCCGCCCTCACGCACAAAGTTACCGTTCAGACGCCATTTGGACTTTTCTTCAAGTCCCGCTTCCCGCATCGCTCGCAGATACCCTTGGTAACGGAGCGCGTTGTCATACGAGTTGGATGGGCCACTGATATAAGCAATCTTCTGATGCCCAGCCTGGATCAGGTGGCGGGTTGCAAGGTAACCGCCCTGCTCTCCATCCACCAGCACATTGACCAGATGGTCACTCGACAGTTGGCGATCCATCACAATGATCGGAAAACGAGGACCGGCAGATTCCACCAGAATATCATCATGAATGTTATGCGCCAGGATTATGGCTCCATCTACTCTTTTTTCACGCAAAAATCGCACTGCCGTTGAATCCCGTCCACCCATGGAGCTGCAAGCAATCAAGTCATACCCGTTTGCAAGTGCTACATCCTGTACACTACGGATCAACTCCGAGTAATACGGGCCCGACAGATCGGTCAGGATCAAAGCGATCGTGTTCGTCCGGCTCCGCTTCAGGTCCATGGCAAAGCCGTTCTTGCGGTAATTCAATTCTCGTGCTGCCTCAAGCACTTTAGCCTTGGTCTTGGCACTAACCTTGCTATCCCCGCTCAGCGCATAGGATGCCGTCGAGAGTGCTACACCTGCCAGCTTTGCCACATCCTTAATCGTTGCCATTCCACGTTCGCTCCTTCTAAACTAAAACAAATTCTAAGGTTATCTACATTTTATACGGTACATGGTTAGAACAACCACTAAATCCTTCATTATCGTTCATTAATCATTTTACATATCAAAGGTATAGCTATCAATCGAAACGTTTCGAGGTCTTTTCAAAAAAAATCCTTGTCTCAATCCTTCCGGTACCGCTGTTGAAGTACCTTATTCCAATCCATACCATTAATAATGGTAATGACGCTTCTTTCAATCTGGCGCCCTATGAACAGTTATTGCCTAACACAATGAAACTGGCAGTAAACGCTAGATTGAAACGTTTCGACATTTTCATTATAGTCGGTGTTGATAGCGATTTCAACCACTTTATCTATTTTTCACAGAAAAAGTTGAATTGTCCAATCTGTCCATCCACGTCACTTCATTTATAGTATATACTGCATAATAGTCGAGATCCGAGAATTACGCCAGTATACAAAGGGCATGAGATGAATAATGCCCCAGCTGACTTATGTAAGGAGACAGTTATCTAATGAATATTTCCAAGCCCATTTACCATAAAAAATCGCTATCCCGTCCCATTTCCTTGCAGAAGATTCAGTCCGTACCTGTTGCCCTGTTCAAGCTGTGCCATCTGGTGCAGCTTCACGACCGTGAGGCATTCTCCCGCATAGATGAGATGTGGAGCACACTTCACGTACTATACGTCATTACTGCTGGCCAGGCCAGGCTGATCAGTGCAGAGGGTAAACTGACATTAAATGCAGGCTGTGCAGTCGTTCGACAATTTGGAAACCTGCTTCAGCACGAGAATAAACGCGGCACCCTGTCGCCAATACAGGGCATTGCGATTGCTTTTGATTCCACTGATAATGAACAGCTGTTCTGGCCGTTCGGGATACCGGCTCCCATTGCGAGTCGTACTCTCACCGATAGGGCACTAGAGCTGGTTCAAGCAAGTTCGAAGAGCCATGATTCCAGCCCCTTCAGGCCACATATGCTTTTCTATGAGTTACTGGACATCTTGCAAGATCATGTGGCCCATTCTGCTCATGAAGATCACTCTTGGCTCGATAACGTGCTCAGACATATCCATCAGATGTATACACATCCGCTGACCCGCGAACAATTGGCACGAGATGCAAATGTGAGTCCTGAGCATTTTTCACGGGAGTTCAAGAAACATACAGGTCTTACGTTTGTTGAATATGTAACTCGTCTCAGAATCAGAATGGCTCAAGAACATCTGTTGTTCGCGAACCCTACACTACAGGAAATTGCACAACTGACAGGCTACAGGGACACCTTTTATCTGAGCCGCAAATTCAAACAGATGGTTGGATCAGCACCAACACACTACCGGAAAATGCCCAAAAAGATTGTATCTCTGACTTACAACTATACGGCCTCACTTCTGGCATTGGGCCACACTCCCCACATCGGCGCCGTAGCCAGCTGGATGGAAGAAAAAATGGATGAACATCGTCGTAATGGTCATGAACAATTTGAGCAGCATTCCGAAAATGATCTGGTTAAACATCCGGAGTTGATTGCGAATGCTCATCCTGATGTCATTATCGGTTATGCACCACATCCCGCTTCTGATGAACTACGTCTGATCGCACCGACTATTCTGATGCCCTTTGAGGAACTCGATTGGCAGGAGCAGCTTCTTCATCTCGGCCGAATTACTGGGCTGGAGTCCAATGCACAAGCGTTGTTAGATCAATATCATCAACTTGAGCAAGAGGCCAATCATACATTGGATCAATGGATGGAAGGGACACGAGGGTCTGCCGTTTGCATGTTTATGATTGGAGAGGACGGCGCTTATATCTATGGTCATGGCTGGGGCAGAGCTTCTCATGTGCTGTATCAATCGCTGGGCTTCACTCCGCCATCACGTATGGAGCAGGATGGGCAGTTACTCACGGGGTACGTTCATGTTCCGTTGTCTGAGATTCACTTGTATGCAGCAGATCACATGTTTGTCGCCTATCCTGAGGAAATGAGCGAACGCGAAATGCTGGATAACCTGCTGAATCAGGAATCCTGGGGAACCCTCTCCGCCGTTCTTGAAGGACGTGTACACGAGATTGATGCCGACATGTTCTATGGATTTGATCCCTTGTCCGTTATAGAGCAATTGCAGCATATCATGCATCACCTGACATCATAATTGTCCATGCCGTAGTGATCATAGTTGTCCATGTACAAAACTCACATCTTCCTCTATGTTATTAATGAGAATAATAATCATTATTGATTATACACAGGGGGAACAAGAATATGTTTGCTGCAAAAAAACGCTTTTCCGGCTTGCTTCTTATGCTCGCCATTATTATGATCCTGGCTGCTTGTAGCAGCGGAACAGGCTCGACTGCCACTGAACAGACATCGGCAACGGGAACAGAAACGACAACAGCCTCTTCCGAGACTAACACAGACGCGTCGCCCGGTTCGGATCATTCAAATGCTACACGAATCTACAAGTCATTAAGCGGGGATGTTGAGATTCCGGCTGAACCGAAACGAATCGTTACCGATATGTACGTAAGTGATCTGCTTGCACTGGGTGTGAAACCCGTTGGTGCTGTTCAATATTATTTGGAAAACCCGTTCTATGCGGATCAGGTGGCGGGCATAGAGAGTATTGGTGATCGGGCGGCGGTATCCATGGAGAAGGTTGTTGCCTTGAACCCGGATCTGATCATTACCTACTCTGATCAACCCGAAGAGATTGAGAGTTATCAAAAGATCGCACCTACCGTGGTCATTCCGTATGGTACATTCACCAATGTACATGACGAAATCCGGGGATTCGGAGAGCTGATGAACAAATCCGAAGCAGCCGAAGCTTGGCTGAAAACGTACGATGAACGAATTGAAGCCGCTCGCGCTAAGGTGAAAACAGTCATTAAACCGGAGGAAACCTTCTCCATCCTTGAAGTATCCGACAAGAGTTATTATGGATATGGAGACAATTTTGGTCGAGGAGGACAAGCGGTCTACAGTGCTTTGCAACTTGCCCCACTCGAAATCACCAAAAAAGAACTGATGGGCGATACCCAATGGAAAGAAATTTCGCGTGAAGTCGTTGGTGATTATGCAGGGGATCATATCTTCTTGACCGTAGGGGAGAACAATAAAAATTACCAAGGTGACTCCATCTGGCAATCCCTGCCGGCTGTGAAAAACAATCAGGTGTATGAGTTGCTGGAAGACCGTTACTGGTACTTCGACCCGATTGCGATTCAAGGTCAGGCTGAGGAATTCGCCGATATGATCGTAGAGCGTGCCGAGCAAAACCGTAAATAACATTGGGGCCACAAGCTCGGCATTAATATATAATCCGATATGAGGCGTGAGCTGTTCCAGCGTGTACAGAAGCAGTCCTTCCGCTTCTTCGATAACAATAAGACCGGGCATCTGGTCTCCCGCATGACCAACGATCTGATGGATATTGGTGAGATCGCGCATCACGGACCCGAGGACTTATTCATTGCCTTCATGACACTCGCCGGAGCTTTCGGGATTATGCTGGGGATCAACTGGCAGCTCGCTGTGATGACGTTCATCATTGTGCCGCTGATGATCTACCTGTAGCTGTATTTCAGTCACAAAATGTCCAAGGCGTTCAAGCGCATGTTTAGATATCGCCGATTATAATGCACGGGTTGAGAACAATGTGAGCGGCATCCGCGTGGTACAGGCTTTTGGGTAGCGTCGCTGAACAAGGAAGTCATGAAGAACTACTTGCGCGCAAAGGCTCGTACAGCCGACTGCATCAAGCCCAGTTTGGTTAAGGTAAAACTTAAAATCTATAAGTTAGTTCAATATATGAGTTGTACAAATAAGTCACTGCAACAGCAAATCAACCTTCCCTCTGTACTAGAGGGAAGGTTGTTCTGTCA
Source organism: Paenibacillus polymyxa (assembly GCF_018614975.1). Taxonomy (GTDB): domain Bacteria; phylum Bacillota; class Bacilli; order Paenibacillales; family Paenibacillaceae; genus Paenibacillus; species Paenibacillus polymyxa_E. The sequence goes on from NZ_JAGGNR010000018.1 coordinate 121,344, forward strand.
TCGGAGTGGCAAGTGTAACTAACGTTTAGTTTAATTTATATACCTTCCCCCCCCAGAATGGTATTCGCTCGCTCACGAAATTCAACCGCCGCTTGCTCAGGCGTAATTTTGCCAAACAGCAGAAGATCATACAACTCACGCAATACCGCAGTGACCTCTGGTGCACCTACAGGATCAGGGGGGTCCATCTGAGTGCTGTTATCGGCAACCCAATCAATGTAGTCAAACACCTGCGCCAGCTCCGGTTCAACCACCAGCTTCATCCGCTCTTTGACACTAGATGAGACGGGCACCCCCCGCTCCCCTTTGAGCAGCAGATTGGCATCCAAATCGTTTACAAAAAAGCTGATAAACTTGGCAGCCTCCTCCTTATGCCTGGAATTGCCCGCCATGGAGAAAAACATGCCTGGCTTCAAGAACAACCCATCCTGGCTGTTTGGCCCAGGCATTGGGGAGATGGTTAAGGGTTTGCCATAACGCTGAGCGGTGCTGATAAATTGGTTGGAATACCCCCAGCTAAACAAAGCCTCTCCCAGATAAAACGGGTCGTTATCAGGCTGGCCAATATCTGATGTCCAGATATCCGGTGCAAAAATAAGCTTCTTCTCTGCGAGCTGCTGCATCCTGCCAAAGTACTCAATAAACAGCTCATCATCCTCATAACCCAACCTCTTGCCATCCTCGGCGTACAGCTTGGAACCGTACTGTCTCAAGTAATACGCGAAAAACTGTTCCGGCGTGAAATAGGTTCCCAGATAGATGCCTTCCCCGAGCAATTGCTCGCCCATCCGGTCAAAATCCGCCCATGTCCACGTATCCGTTGGCAATTCAATATCATGGGCCTTTAACACTTCCGGATCATAGATGCTGAGCATGGCATTAACCCCCAAACTGAGACCATAGGTTTTTCCATTCAGGCTACCACTCTCCAGCTGTTCCTTCTCAATATCTGTCGTGTCAATCAGCCCGCTCTGCATGTACGGCGTCATGTCTTCCAACAGTTGCAGCGAACTGTACTGGGACAGATAGGAGATATCCATCTGGATAATGTCGGGCAACGCATTGCCTGCTGCATGCGGGGCAAGTTTTCTCCAGTATTCGTTGAAACTGCTATATTCGTATTCAATGTTTACATGTGGATTCAACTTCTCATACAGGTCGATAACGGCGATCGTTGCATTGTTGCGGAACTCCCCACCCCACCAAGCGATTCGCAGCGTTATCGGCTCTTCTTCCACAATCATGCCTGGCCTTTGATCCAACTGGTTCACGCAACCAGGAAGAGTCAGCATAAGGCAGAGCATGCCTATCACTCGCATCCATCTTCCCATAGCTTCTCCTCCTTACCTGGTGATGGGGGTGGCAGCAGCACCGTTACTCTCGTTCCACGCCCCGGCTTGCTCTCCAGCAGAACATCATATTCTTCGCCAAAAGCCAGACGTACCCGCTCCCTGATATTCAGCAAACCAATACCTGTTCCTCTGGTCTTCACTTCACCGCGCAGCACTTGTTCCACATATTCGGGTTCCATGCCGGGACCGTGATCCTCTACAATAAGGGCCAGCTTGCCACCTGATATCTCGGCATACACTCGAATCAGACATGATCCTACCTGTGGTTCCAATCCGTATTGAATGGCATTTTCCAGTAATGGCTGCAGGGTTAACTTGGGAATGGCACATTCCAGATAAGGAGCGGGCACATCCAAGCGGAAATCCAGCCGCTGCCGGAAACGGTAAGTCTGAATGGTGATGTAATGGCTGACAATCTCCAGCTCTTCGGCAATGGTAATGATATTTTGCTTGAAGCTGATGGAGGAACGCAGCAAATATCCGAGTGACAACACCATACTGGAGATTTGCTCCTGCCTGTTCTTTTTGGCAAGCCAATGGATCGAATCCAGCGCATTATACAGAAAGTGGGGATTGATCTGCGCCTGTAGCGCCTTAAACTCCGTTTCTTTAATGACCAGCTGGCTTGCATAATTTTCTTTGATCAATGTATTAATATGTGTAATCATCAGTCGATACGTACGTTGTAACAATCCCAGTTCATCCATGTGCTGGTGCGTTGGAATGGACAGGTTGGCGTCTATGTTCTCCAGATCCCCATACTGAACCTCCTTCATCTGACTGATGAGCTGCCTGATGGGCCTTGTCAGACTGCGTGCGAACACCATACCAAGCGCGAGAACAACCAGAATGGCGATAAGATAAACGACAATCAAACTATTTTTCAACCATATAATACGTTCGAAAATTTCATCATAAGAGGCCATATTATAGTAAACCCAGCCGGTGTAGGTAGATTTCTTCTGGGAAAGAAATATCTCCCTCCCATCCAGATTTTTGATCTCATATCCCCCACTGCCTGGAAGTGGATTCAGCCCCGCGGACACCGCTTCTGGAAGCTGGCGATAAGGATACACCACCTCACTGCCTGCTTTTAAAATAATGTCACTGTCCTGGCTATCCATGCCCGCATACTCCTCAACGAGTCGCTCGATATTAATACGCAGAAACAGTATGCCTACCGGTTCCAGGGTCATTGGTTCGTAGGCTCGCACCTGACGGACCATAACCAGCATCGGGTCATCGTCATCCGGGTATAACCAGCGTACTGCACCATTGGCCTGCTCCGCAGCCGCAATCATCCGATCATATTTTTCCTGGGATACGGTTAGTGTCTCCCCATATTTATTCACTCTTCCTCTGGAATCAATCAGATGAACGGACTGCACATAACGTGCAGCCCCACTAATATGCTCCCATAACCGATCCGTGATCTTCTTTCGTTCAATAAAGCTTGAATATGCGCTATCGTCATCCAGCAACGACTTCAAGGCTCTTTGAATCTGCGTATCGGAAATCATACTCATTGATAACGCTTCCAACTTCTGAAGTTCAACATCCACTGTAGACGAAGAAAGATTCAGGAGACGGGACGACTTATCAAACAGCTGTTTGTCATACACCGAGTACGTATAATACAAGGACCCAAACGCCAGGATGATGATAAACGCCATCATGAACAACATCATCAGAAACATTTTCATTTTGATGCTCAGTTTGCGGTAGGCTGTCATGACCAAAGCGCTCCTTTGAACCACGTGATACTACTAGGTATATCACATGCAGGAAGGTTTTCCCAAAGTTTTAGCGCTCGATTTCTTACGTATTATTTGGACTGATATCGGTCATAGGCCGCCTGATGAACTTCAATCGCCCGGTCAATGCCCATGCTATTGATTGTTTCGACCATCGTGTCAAATTCAGTGATTGGTTTCTGTCCGCTAATGATGGCAGTCATCGTTTCATTCAAATACGTATTCACCTGGCTCATGATGGACGTACTTGTGGTTACCTCATCTGTTGACAAACGAATTGGCGGAAGCGTTAATGCAGAGCTTGCTTTCATCCATTCCGCATTTGCCGCACGCTGTCCATCGTCAAATAATAATGCATCCAAGTAACGGCTATCCTGATTGATTGGACCGTCCATAATGGATAAGGCATAGGAAGCCAGTGCCTGATCATACGTCAGACCGTTTGGATTATTAATGATGGTATCTGTGAATTTGACACCTTCGCCGTCGCGGACATAGCTGTCATTTTCGATACCAAAGTTGAACAGATCACTGCCCTCTTCGCTATAGTTATAGTCCATCCACTGAACAATATATTTCAATTTGTCTTCGTCTGCGGAAGCCGTAATGGCCTCACCATAACTTAGTACCTTATTCTCCAGATTAAATGTCGCATACGAAGTTCCATCCGGAGATACGGGCCAAGGTACGCCGGTTACGTTAAAGTTCGGATCGGTATCTCTCATCAGATTGAAGTATTTCCCCATGCCGCTGAACACACCACCCTGATATGCGCCTGCCAGATTGCTGGTAACCTTATAGTCGAACGCTTTGCCGTCATTGGTCATGATCTCGGGGTCAATCAGCCCTTCCTTGTACCACTTGGCCATGGTCTCCAGGAAATCACGGTAGCCCGGCTGAATCGGTCCAAATTCCACCTTGTCTCCATTCATCTGGAAGCCTCCAATTACGCCAAAGGCCGCAGCAAAATCATGGAGCTTGGTCAGGTTGCCCGGCCCCCAGTTTCCGGTGAAAGGAAGCTCATCAGGCTTGCCGTTGCCGTTGGGGTCCTGTTCCTTGAATGCCTTAAGCACCGTATACCACTCATCGATGTTGGTAGGTACTTTGAGATTCAATTTATCAAGCCAATCCTGGCGCATAATTAAACCGGAAGTGGCATTCAGCTTTAATGCATCCAGCTTCAGCAGCGGGAACATATAGATCGTTCCATCGTCGAGTGCAATCTGCTTCTTCACATCCGGATCGGATTCAATAATCCGCTTTAAGTTCGGTGCATAACTGTCGATCAATTCATTCAACCGGATGATCCGGCCATCTTTGATCATTTTTTCCGGTCCGCCAACAGCATCTGCCCAGTTGTAATAAATGACATCGGGCAGCTCCTTCGTGGAGATCAGCAGATTGAACTGGTCTCGCTGTTGTCCAAGCGGAGGATGTGTGAACTTCACTTGGATACCCGTCAGCTTCTCCTTTTCCTTATACGCCGCCATATCGCCAAAATTGTTCAAGGAAGCCGTCAATTTGGCATCATTGGCGCGCCAGTAGTCAATGGTGAAAGGCTCACTTGTAATCGGTAGCGGTATCTCAGTCAATGCCTGAACCGCAGGTTCTGTTCCTTCTGCTGGCTCTGCGTTACCTGGTTCATTATCACCCGTACAGCCCGCAAGTAAAGACATGGTAAGTAGCGATGACAACAGGATGGACCCCATTCTTTTTTTCACGTAATTCGCCTCCATAGGATACATTTTTTATTGTTTCACAGCACCGATTAGAGCGCCCTGAACAAAATAACGTTGGATGAACGGATATACCAGCATAATCGGCAGGGTAGAGATAATAATGGTTGCATATTTGATGTTCTCCCCAATGGCAAAGCCGGTATCGGCGCCAGCGCCCATGGCCTCTGTACTGCTGCTGATCAGAATATCACGCATAATAATCTGGATCGGATATAACTCCTGACTGCGCAGGTAGAGCATCGGTCCAACATAATCATTCCAATGGTCAACCGCATAATACAGCATCATGACGGCCAGGATTGGCTTTGACAAAGGCAGTACAATTCGGAACAGAATCAGAAAGTCATTGGCACCATCAAGCTTCGCCGATTCGATCAGACTGATCGGAATGCCTTCAAAGTTTGTTTTCATAATGAGGAAATAAAACGTACTGATGGCACCCGGAATAATAAGCGCGAAACGGGTATCCACCATGCCCAGATTCTGAATCAGCAGAAAAGTTGGAATCATCCCCCCGCCGAAGAACATCGTGAACGTAATTAATTTCATCAGCGTTTTTCTGCCCATCAGATCACCGCGTGACAGCCCATATGCGGCCAGCGAAGTCATGAGCAGATTGATGGCGGTACCCACCACAACATAGAACAAGGTGTTCATATATCCCGTATAGATGCGAGTATCCTGAAATACCGACTTGTACGCTCCCAGCTGAAAACCTTCAGGAACGAGCATCAGTGACCGGGAACGAAGCATCTGGTCCGGGTCGCTGATTGAAGAATTGAACACGTACAGCATCGGGTACAAGCATAAAACCATGATCAACAAGAGCAGCAGTGTATTAAATACATCAAAAAGTCGTTCCCCTATAGACTGTTTCATCGCTTCACCTTCCGATTACCAGAGACTGGTTGAGTTAAGCTTTCTGCTGATCGCATTTGCGATAATGAGCAGCGCAAAATTAATGACGCCGTTAAATAGTCCGATGGCGGTTGAATACGTATAGTTCCCCTCCAAAATACCCGATCGATACACAAAGGTGGATATGACATCCGATGTCTCATAGGTCGGTGCCGTTTGCATCAGCAATATTTTCTGAAAATCCGCGTTCATGACCGCCCCCATACGCAGAATTAACATAATCACAATCGTTGGCATAATGCCTGGCAGTGTAATATGTAGCAGCTGTCTCCAGCGACCTGCACCGTCAATTTTGGAAGCCTCATACAACTGTGGATCAATACCACTTAGTGCTGCCAAAAAGATTATCGAGGCCCAGCCAGCTCCCTGCCATATGTTGGACAGGATGTACATCGGACGGAACATATCTTTTTCCGCCAGAAACATAATTGGCTGCAGATCGAAAAAGTCACGAATGACATTGAATAGCCCGCCATCCAGAGATGAGAACGTTTTCAACATTCCGACCACGACGACAACCGAAATGAAATGCGGCATATAACTGATAGTCTGTACTGCGCCTCTGAACCACTTCTTCCGGACTTCATTCAGCAGCAGTGCTAGTAGAATCGGAGCCGGGAAACCAAACACAATACTGTAAAAACTCAAAATCAGTGTGTTCTTAATCAGTCGCCAGAAATAATAACTTTCAAAAAACATGGTGAAGTTGTCAAATCCGACCCATTCCCCTGCCAAGATTCCTTTGATCGGGTTGTAGGATTCCTGAAATGCCATCAGTAGCCCGTACATTGGCCCATAGCTGAAAATCAGATAGTAGGCTACAACAGGAACGAGCATCAGATAGACGTATCTGTTGCGGACAAATTCCTTTTTCACCGAACTCCATTTGCCAGCTGGCTTCAAACGCCCAGGTTCAATCCCCCGGCTTCGATTCAGCTCCATCCACTCGCCCTCCACTCTCGGTATTAATTGATTAACATGACAATTCTAATGATAGAAGCGAGCGCCTTTTCTTCCCATGCTCATTTCCGTTAAATGGATGTTCAAAACCGAGTTCCGTCCGACAAAAAAAGACCCTGCTACCGATGAATGGCATACAGGGCACGATCACAGATAAGATGTAGATCGGATATAAAGATTAGCTATGTAGAAGCGACAGCAGCGCTGTCTAGGGTGCTTTTTTATACTCGGAAGGGGAGAATCCCGTGTATTTCTTGAACATTTTGCTGAAATACGGCCAGTTGGCACCAAACCCCGTCTGTTCGGCAAGCGAGGATACGGTGCAGTTCCCGTCCTGCTCCAGAAGCTCCAACGCTTTACGGATGCGGTAGCCTAACACATAGTTCGTAAATTTCTCACCGGTTTCTTTTTTGAACATTTTGCCGATGTAGTCTGGATTCATATATATTTCCCCGGCGATGGACTGGAGTGTCAGTGTTTCGTCCCTGTAGCGTTTCTCTACCAACTGCTTCACACTGCCTACCATCTGCGATTGTCTGGAGCGGTGTTGTTCATAGCGACGCAGGGTGATCTCCTTGGCAACGGCAAGCAGAAACTGTTGAAAAGAATGCAAGGTGCTGGATTCAATCATGCCTGGCAACTGATCCATATACCTTTTCATCTCGGCAGAGCCGCTGAGTCGAATTATCTCCATAAACATCTGAATAAGATAGGACTTCGTTTGGGATATATCGTATCGCAAGCTGGCAAGCAGCTGAAACATCCGGTTCAGCTCTGATCCAACTTCCTGCCAGTGTCCCGCCTTGATTGCAGTAACCATCCGCTCCGGATCGTATTCGAATTCGGGAAGGGTGCGCTCCCCGGGAGAGTAGACATCCCGCTCCATAATGAGACTGCCCTCACCGAGGTAAAAGCGGTAATTGAGATAGACCAGCGTCTGCATGTACAAATGCCGTGCCTGCGAAAGGTCTCCTGGCTCGCTCAGCGCAATCGTGAGATCATCATGATAATATCGGGTAAATGTCGCGCGAATCTCATCGATATTATGGAACAACTGCGTTTCAGACAACTTGTCCTCCATGATTAATAGCACATGCCTTCCAACCGTGGCACTTAAGATGGGATTGTGAAAAATATCTTCGGCAATGTTCTTCACCGCGAACAAGTGCAAATACTCATGATCCCCCTCAATCTCTACCAGCAGCAACCGCACACGCTGATCCTGAAACTGAACATCGAATAATTCCTCGAAATACTTCCATTCCTTGACCCCGTATGTTCTGTTCGTGACTAGCTCTTTCAGAAAATATTCCTTGGCATGTGGCAGTACACGCTCCAGATTATATTGGATCGACTGCACAAAATGTTCCTGATCGGTCAACTCTCGCTTCTCACTGACCAATTCACTGATAGCCTGTACAAGATGCTCCTCGCTGCAGGGTTTGAGCAAGTAGTGCTTCACCCCATATTGCATGGCGGTCTTCGCATATTCGAACTCCGTAAAACCCGTGAGCATGATGAATGAGATATGCTGATACTTCTCCGCCACTGCTTCAACCAGCTGTAAGCCATCCATTCCCGGCATACGAATGTCCGAGATGATGATATCCGGGCGTTGCCGCTCGATTGAAGCAAGCGCTTCCAATCCATCTTGAGCAATGCCGATCAGTTCTGTTCCTAATCGGGACCAGTTCACCACACTGGAGATCCCGTCCGAGATCATAAATTCATCATCAACCAACAAAACCTTGTACATTGTATGCATCCCCCTGCCTTTAACCAGTTCCATTCTATTATATGAGCATTATGCAGAAATAGAGGGGAGAACGTTGAATGACATGGGAATGCACTCTAACAAGTCTGATTTCTGAACATTCCTGGCTCATCTCATCGGGAAAAGAAATTACGTTACAGCGTTACGTATCCATCCCATACTCCTTCACCTCACGATTACGGTTCAACACCGCGTGCAGTACAAAACCAAGTACCGCAATAGCTGCTGTACCTGTTGCAAGCCACGCTACAGGAATAAGTCCCTGCTTGTCATACATAACCCCCATCGCATAGGGCCCGATAACCCGTCCAACCGCACCGATTCCACCCGATATCCCGATGTAAAAAGGGGCTGCCCTACCGGCATGCTCCGAGATAAACGCAGGAGTTGCAGGAGAGATCAACATCTCCCCAAACGTGGCAAGTACCATGGCGAGCACCATGCCTGGATAGCTGTACATGGTAATCATGACAATGTAGGCCATGCCATAGAATACCGCACTCGCCGTCATCTGGGCCGTGGAGGTACGGGCCATGGTCCGTTTAACCCAGCTGGTAAAGGGTTGGCCCACAAAGATAAGCACACCGTTCAGGGTCCAGAGCAGACCGTACATTCTTTTCTCCATACCCTCAGAAATGATATACGGGGACACACCTGTGTTCCAGATAGAGTTGCCGAATAACAGGAAGAGCACGCCCAAGCTCATAAACAGATATAACCGGGTATTGCCCAGCAATGCCCAGACGCCCGGCCCATCGGGAACGGTTTTGCGTTTCGTCAGATGTACTTCCCCCTGATCCGGTTCAACCCGCGACAGATAATACCAGAAGAAAATCGCAAACCCGGCTGAGGTCACACCATTTAGTACAAAGCTCAGATGATAGGAAAAGTCAGCCAGAAAACCACTCAGCGCCGTACCAATCGCTACCCCGATATTGTTCGCCACATAGATAATATTGAATAATTCACCGCGTCGCTCCGCAAACCGGAAGCCTATAAAGGCTTGAATCGCTGGCAGTGACAATGAACTGAACAGACCAATCCAGCCCATGGCACATATAAATACGACCCAGTACGCGCTAATCCAGGGCAACGCAAACAAACCTAACGCATTAAGCGCCAGTGAGCCAATGATCAGCTTCTTCACGCCCACCCGGTGGTACAATGAACCTCCAAGCAATTGTCCAAAGATGCCACCCAGGGACTGAATGAGGATTACAAAACCCGCGTTAGCCATCGAGCGTCCAAGTTCATCAAACACATACATGGTGGTCAGCGGCCACATCAGTGCACTGCCTGTTGCGTTAACCAGACTTGCCAGCAAAAATATTCTCACTTCTTTGGGATAGTTATCCAGCCATCTCATCATCGTTAATTCATTCTCCTTAGCACCTCTGCACAAGAAAATAGCCATAAAAAATAGACCTCTGCCCTGACGGCATAACCATAACCAGCCAGAGCGAAGGTTTTATGATGTGTCACATGTATTGCTCTTTAGATCCTGCTCAAATTCTAGCCTTTGTTCATCTTACCTCAAAAAAATCACGCTGCAAGCACACTCATTGACGCTTCACTTCGACAGTGGCCGAGAAGAATGTAGCCCCGTTCCCCATGTCCGACAACCGATTGGACGTGAGCGAGTTCGCCCGCTGCTTCTTCCCGTCACCATCCCACCATAAGCCTTGGCTGATGACGGTTCCGGGCAACATGGCTTCACTCACCTTGGCGGTAAGTTCGATGCGCCCACGATCATTCCATACGATCACGGCATCGCCATCCTCCACGTTTCTGCGGGCAGCGTCCTCGGGGTGCATTTGCAATAGAGGCATCTTCTCCAAACGTTGATGCTTGGCTGAATTCGCAAAGGTGGAGTTCAGGAAATTATGGTTTGGCGGCGACAGGAACATCAATGGATACGTATCGGCAGGTCCAGCCGGATTCTCCCCATCATAGCCTTCAATCAGAGCGCTATAGGTAGGGAGCGGCGGAAGCCCTCTCTGTTCCATCGTCTCCGAATACAATTCGATTTTGCCTGAAGGCGTGGGCAGCTGATCCAGATATGCAGCATATGGCGTCATATCCAGCTTCACGAATCGGTGTTCCTTCAGTCCCTCTAACGTGACTCCATTCATGTAGGGGTTGCCTGTGTCCTGAAGTGCGTCCTTAATCATCTGTTCCGGCGTTTCTCCGAAGATTGCAGGATCGTACCCCATAGCCTGCCCAAGCAGTGAGAACAGTTCCACATTGCTCTTGCTCTCCCCAATCGGTGCAATTACCGGCTCTTGCAGATGAACGTACTGATGCCAATAAGAGGTGTACAGGTCCGTCGCTTCAAATGAAGATGTGGCTGGCAATACGATATCTGCATATTTCGCCGTATCCGTCATGAACAGATCATGCACAACCGTGAACAGATCTTCACGTGCAAAACCTCGCTCCACCCGCTCGGTATCCGGTGCCACCACCAGTGGATTGCTGCAGTAAACCATCATCGCCCGGATTGGCTGCTCTGCTTCCAGCAACGCTTCACCAATCCGGTTCATGTTCACCACTCGCGGCTCCGAATTCTGCCGCAGTTCCGGACGTTCCAGCGCATCGCTATTCGTGCTCGCGTAGCTGTTGGTACGCACGGCACCGCCGCCTTGCTTCAGCCATTGCCCTGTAATGGCAGGCAGACATGCAACGCTACGCACATTCATCCCCCCATTATCATGGTGCTGGAGGCCATTGCCGATGTGAATATGGGCTGCTTGTGCGTTGCCATATAATTCCGCCAGCTCCACAATCGTCTCCTCCGGCACGCCCGTAATGCGTGCAACCCGGTCAGGAGTGTAACTGTGGACATGATCACGCAGTGCCTCATGACCCACCGTATACTTTTGCATAAACGCTTCATCCGTCAGTCCCCGTTCGAACAGCACATGCATCAATCCCAGCGCCAGTGCGCTGTCGGTGCCCGGGTACAGCGGAATAAACCAGTCGCCCCATTGGGCTGTACGATTGCGATGAACGTCGATTACAACGATCTTGGCGCCTTTCTTGCGGGCTTTCTCCGCCAAAACGACCTGATGCATATTCGTACTGACAATATTGCCGCCCCATACCAGGATGAGATCCGCATGCTCCGTATCTTCCGGCACCGTTCCCCGGTTGGCGCCCATCGTATATTTCCAGCCGGTATTTCCGGCCGCATTACAGATGGTCTGCTCCAGCACACTTGCACCTAGCGCATTGAAGAAACGCCGATCCATGCCGTCTACGCCAAGAATGCCCATGTTGCCGTAGAAGCTATAGGGCAGGATGCTCTCAGGTCCGTAGGTTTCGGACAATGCAGTGAATTTGGCCGTAATCTCGCGAATCGCTTCATCCCAACTCATTCGTTCGAACTTGCCTTCGCCTTTGGCTCCTACACGTTTCATCGGATATTGTAGACGCTCGGGGTGATACACCCGCTCGGTCATATTTCTGACTTTATTACAGATGGCACCCTTGGTTATCGGATGATCTGGATTGCCTGCCACCTTCACAATTTTCCCGTTCTCTTTATGTAACAACAGACCACAAGTGTCCGGACAATCGAGCGGGCATACCGCTGCAAATACACCATTCTCCTGATCGATCATCGTAAGGCTCCCCCTCTTTAAAAAGCTATCCTTATATCATATCTTCTTCGAGGTTATCACGTAAAGAAAACAGTATATTTTCGCCTAATATTCGCCGCTATAGCAGCTTCAAATTATTTTCAAAAAAATGTTTTGTCGTCTGATTCATCTTCAAAATTCAGGGGTAAATTAAAAACAAGGCATTAGGTTAGTGTTTCCCCACTTCCTCCTCATGCCATATCATGGACCACTCCCGAAATTCGCCATGAACAGGTTTCGTTCCCCCGAACCTTGTCATGGCGAATTTATTTTGCGTTGAATTCCAACAAGGACCCCATACAAAAAAAACGATCCCGCCCGGCTCCATCACAGCATATTCGCCATGATCCGAGCAAGATCAGAATCGTCTTCACTTCTAATATACGTGTATACATGCCTCGCTGTGCCCGCTACGCCTGCTTGCTCAACATCACTCTGGCTTCCGTCTCCACAGGTTCGATCGACGTTGCTACCTCCGGCTTAACTTTCGGCTCCAACTTACGCAGGTACACCACCCAATAGGCTGCAGCTACAAACAGAGCACCTCCAGTCAGATTGCCGAGCCATACCGGAATGAAATTCATTACATATTGCCCCCACGAATAATGTCCTTCGAAGATTGCCGCTGGAATTAGGAACATATTGGCCACAACGTGCTGAAATCCAATGGCTACAAACGCCATCGTTGGAAACCAGATGCCCAGTACCTTGCCACTCATCGTATCCGAAGCATATGATAACCACACGGCCAGCGCGACCAGCCAGTTACAGCCGATGCCGGAGATAAAAGCCTGCAGGAAGCCATCATGCAGCTTATGTCCAGCCATATCCACCACTTTCGCCAGATATACACCCTCTCCGGTCAGACCAAGCACATGTCCAAACGCGTACGCGACAAACAAAGCTCCAACAAAATTACCAATCGTCACTAAGGTTAGATTTTTCAACATGCTACCCACGGATAATTTTCGTGCAATCGTTGCAAGTGGAACTGCCATCATGTTTCCCGTCAGCAACTCGCCACCACCTATGAGTACCAAGATTAATCCAACCGGGAACACTGCTGCTCCAATCAGATTGACCAGACTTCCCCACTCTGCCGGGGCAGAAGCAATCACCCGAATATCCAATAGAAAACCCAGCGCAATAAAAGCCCCTGCCAGAAAACTAAGCACCAGTACAGAAGACACGGGATATTGAGCCTTCTTCATGCCTGTTTGCGCCGTATATTGTGCAACCTCAAGAGGTGTTTTTGCTGCCATATCATTCATCCTCTCCTTCATTGTTCATTCATCATTGAATAAAACCATCTGAAATTCCTTAGTTATGCATCGAACGCCATATCCTAATTGTATCTTGGTCCTATGCAAAACTTTGTGCAAATTATCACAATGTTGTTTAAAAAGATACTTTAAGAACCTCTTGGAATAGTTATGACAGCAAGAGTATAGTAAGGCCTTTTGAAGCTAAAAAAAACTACAAAAAAGACTGACGATATACTCGCCAGTCTTCTTTTTCCTTTATAAAAAGTCCGCCTTGTTTCGTAATCTTGGCAGTTATTGTACACCTCTTATTTACGGACAAGCATGACTTATCTTCTTATGGCATTTATCATGCAATCTGCTCAACCATCTATAAACCTTCCTTACACCATTGCTGGTGCTTTTACTTCTATTGGAGGCAGTGCTTGCAGACCGGCCGTGTTCAGGAAGTTCCATGGTTTGTTGTAATGTGGCTGGAAGAAGAAGTCGATGAAGGCCAGCTCATCTACGGTCATATTGTTTTGGATGCAGACCGAGATCGTATTAATCGATTGGGTCAGATCAACCTGAGACATCACCTGTGCTCCGACGATCCGACGAGTAGCCTGCTCATATACTACTTTAAGCAACAGTTTCTCAGCCGTTGGCATGAACTCCGGACGGTAGCTGTCTTCCAGTACGACAGATTCAACAATCAGACCTTCGTCAGCAGCAGACGTTTCTGTCATCCCGGTACCCGCGATATTTTGCTCATAAATTTTGATACCCGATGTTCCTTGTGTACCCATGTATTGGGTCGTAGGACGAACCAGGTTACGGGCTACAAGTGTCCCCATCCGCACGGCGTTGGTCGCCAGTGGAATGTAAGATGCTTTGCCTGTTGGGTTGTAATGAATGGCACAGCTGTCACCCGCAGCGAAGACGTCCTTTTGACTCGTTTGCATATATTTATCCACGATGATCGCGCCGTTTGGCAGCATATCCACTTGGCCTTTGAGCAACTCTGTATTCGGACGGAAGCCGATACACAGAATAACCAAATCGGTTTCGAACTCCCCTTTGGACGTGATCACCTTGGTCACTTTGCCATTCTCTCCATTAAACTTCTGTACCGTTTGACCAAGAGCCAGCTTGATGCCGCGTCCAGTCAACGTATCTTCAATCGCATCCGTGAATTCAGGGTCCAGGTATTTGTTCAAAATACGGTCCACACTGTCGATCAGAGTAACTTCCTTGCCATTCATTTGAAAAGCTTCCACCAGCTCTACGCCGATATATCCTGCACCTACAACAGTAACACGTTTGGCATCTTTGGCTTTTTCAATAATCGTGTTGGAATGATTGTAGTTTTTGCAAAGTAAAATGTTATCCATCTCGATGCCTTCAAGCTTCGGAACAACAGGCCATGAACCCGTTGTCACGATCAGTTTGTCAAACGTATCTTCAAATTCTTCCCCGGTTTGCAGGTTTTTAGCCTGAAGGGTATGGCCCTTGGCATCTACTGCTGTTACTTCATGAAGCATCTTGGTCTCAACACCAAGCTCTGCCAGTTGATTAGGCGAAGAATAGAACAAGCCGTCAGGGTCTTTCACAACCCCACCTACATAGAGCGCAATGCCACAAGACAGGAAGGAGATATTGTCATTGCGCTCATACACGGTGATGGTAGCATCCGGGTACAATTTGGCGGTATTTACGATGGCTGCGGTCCCTGCGTGTGTACATCCGATAACTGCGATTTTCATTAAAAGTTCCTCCTCGAAATTATATAACTGAGTTTGAATATAAGGTTTATATAGTTGTGAAATATTTCACTTCTTATCCGATACTGTGTATGTGATTTATTTCACTTTATATACTCATTATAATGTGATATTTTTCACATTGCAATAGGTAGAGCAAAAAAAATTGTCGAAAGAGGTCTTTTCGCTGTATTTAAGCCTTTCTTCCCTTCATTTTTATTGATTTCATTGTCCCCGGATTCCGGTCGTTTTATGCTATGCAATGGCTTCCGCGATTGAACGAGCCGCCAAAGGGGCCCTGCGATGGTTCGATACGGCGCGAGAGAATGGAACCAAGTATAACCGGCAAGGACCGTATATTTTAGACCGGATGCAGGGAGTGTCATCTGGTACCGTTTCTATAACGTGGATGAAGATGTACCTTTCTACGCGGACCAGTTAAACAAAAAAAGCCTGTCCTCACTTATGCAAGGACAGGCTTCTCAAATGGTCATGGTTTAACCGAGCAATTTCTCGATATCTGCAATCATTGTCTCCGGTGATTCTTTTGGTTCAACACGACCTACCACTTCACCTTCACGGTTAACAAGGAACTTGGTGAAGTTCCATTGGATGTCGCTTGTTTCACCTACGCCAGGTTGTTGCTCCTTCAGGTATTGGAACAGGGGATGAGTATCCTCACCATTCACATCTACCTTGGCAAACACCGGGAAATTCACACCATAGTTAATCTGGCAAAATGATTCCGCTTCCTCACTTGTACCTGGCTCCTGCCCTCCAAACTGGTTACAAGGGAAACCCAGTACAACCAAGCCTTGATCGCGATAACGATCATAGAGCTTTTGCAATTCACCGTATTGCGGGGTCAGCCCACACTTGCTGGCTGTATTGGCAATGACCAATACCTTACCTTGATACAGATCCAGTGAGACTTCTTGGTTAGCGGTGGTTACCGCCTGATATGAATATACGGACATGACTGATTCCTCCCATGACATATGTTGGTTTGGGCTGTTGCGAGCACGTTGGCATAACCAATGAACCCACAGCCTGTCCTATTATTATAGACCTGATCCGATGCGATTACCAAATCTCGGATCTCCCCACATTCCATTGCTCCCATGCGTTGCAAATCCCCATGAATGCAAAAGAGCCGCGTGCAATAGCGCACAGCGGCTTCATTCTATAATGTTTGGCCCATTTCGTTAACTTCCTATCGCTTGAACACGTGGTTCCGTCCGTCCTCCAGCATGAACCATCGCATTGTTCATGACCATCTGCTCTGGCGTCTTTGATTGCTGACGTTCACCTGCAAGAGCGTAAGGCAAGCAGAGCGGTACACCGGAACGCGGATCAATCACGATATCTGCTTCAATGTTGAATACTTCACGAAGCACATCCGAGTTCATGACTTCCACAGGTGAACCATGAGCAATGGCTTTACCTTTTTTGATACCAATCATGTGATGTGCATAACGGGAAGCATGATTCAAGTCATGCACAACCATAACAATGGTACGGTTAGCTGTGGCATTCAGCTGCTCTAACAGTTGCAGTACTTCAAGCTGGTGAGCCATATCCAGGAACGTAGTCGGCTCGTCCAGGAAAAGGATATCTGTTTCTTGTGCAAGTGACATGGCAATCCAGGCACGTTGACGCTGTCCACCGGACAGTTGATCAATCGGACGATCATGGAATTCAGTCATGGCTGTCACTTCGATAGCCCATTCAATCATTCGTTTGTCTTCCGCACGCATGGAGCCAAATCCTTTTTGATAAGGAAAGCGACCATACGATACCAGTTCAGTAACGGTAAGACCTTCAGGGGCTGTTGGATTCTGTGGCAAAATCGCAAGCTGCTTGGCAACTTCACGCGTGGACTGTTTATGGATGGACTTCCCGTCGAGCAATACATTACCTGCTTTTGGAGCCATAATACGTGCCATCGTTTTCAGGATGGTTGACTTCCCTGAACCATTGGCTCCAACAAGTGCTGTAATTTTTCCTTGGGGAATCTGAATATTCAGATCCTCTACAATTAGTCTTTCCTCATAAGCGATATCCAGCTTGGTCGTCTCCAGACGAAACATGCGATCATCCCTCTCTCATTTATCCCGGTTATGTCAATCCGGCTATAGACAACAAAAACGAAATTGTAATTAAGTGTATTTCCGGCGCAAATATCTTCTACATTAAAGATACTGATAATCATTATCATTTGTCAACATGAAAATGAAATTCTTCTGCTTGTTCCAAGCTCCATTCAGACCTTTTTAAGCCAATTGGAGTTCTTCTTTACGAATACATATGAGAGCTTTTCTCACTCATCCCGCGCATTTCATCCATTCTGCTTATCTCCCGAACTCTTGAATCGTTAATTTTATGTCCGAATTGTGAATGTGTGAGTTTTTTCCATGCGTTTGCTATATCCAGGAAGTGGAACAAAAAAAGATGACCTTGAAATCTAAAGTCCAAGGTCATCTCACATACGCTCGTTTAATAAGTGTGAAGTCAGCATTTTTCATTATTGGACCAAAAGACACTTAATGAATCTATGCAACATGCTCATATAAAATAACTTACAGCTTCGGCTTCGGCATCAATTGGATTACGGTCATCCCGCCCTGAGTGCTCTGCACACTGGCAATACTCTCGGCGTCAACATCTGCTGGAAGATCAATCTGCAATCCATACGGATAGAGGCGATCTACCTCTCCAATAGACATCTGTGCAGGAGTGGTCGCATCCTCTTCATTGGATACTGATGTGTCAGGCGATCTTGAACCTGTAGCTTGATCTGAATCGGTCCCTTGGTCCGGGTGTCCACTCGCAGCATTAGACGATGCATTCGTCCCTGTATCCGTTGTTGTATCGGTAGCAGAATCTGAAGCGGAATCACCCGATGTTGAAGGATCTGCCTGCTGATCGCCATCCTCCGTCTGCTCTGTGTTCCCCACGTCTCCGGCTGACGCCCCATCCGTGCTCCCTTCGGAAGTGCTTCCTGAACTACCATCGGAAGGATCTTGGGTATCCGGCTCTTCATTCCGATTAAAACTCTCCCACTTGCCTGTGGTATCCAACTCCTGAGTACTGCCATCCTTCATCGTCAATTGAAGTTTGCCTTGCTCAAACTCAGTGCTTCCCGTATCATTCCTGAAACGGATCACCAGTTGAGCAGGTGATTCCGTACCCTCCTGTTCACTCGCAGGAATCATATAAGCAATCTGCTCCGCGAGCTGTACCTCAGGTTCAGCCGGTATGACAGGCTCCTGGGTAGATGGAGGGGATGCCGCTGGCGGCTCTACAGAATCTTTCATCCATGCATATGTACCGCCAGCAATACCAAGAATCAGGATCAAGAGGATTAATCCGAACAGATTTTTCCTTTTACCCGTTAGCATCCGCACCAGTGGAGAGGACAATTCCGTCTTCGCACGGTCATAGACCGGCTTCATTGTCTTGCTGGCTCTTGCATAATACGGTTTGAAAGCCGACTTCGACTTGAAAGCTTCACGGTCATGAGCTTCGAAATACGCCACGATGGCATCCGCATATCCTTTATGCGCATTGGAACCTCGGACAAACATTCGATGATCTCCTGACCATTCGAAGAATGGATACAGCCCTTCAGCACGACTTGCATTGGTGCGGATGAATTCAATCAGGCCAGAATAGTCCAACCGATTGCTACCGCTTCCTCCCCGATAAAAAGCCATCGGCAAAGCTTCATATGCCGCGATCCCCGGATGAGTCTGCAACTCTCCGGCAAGCCAGCGACGTGTCCAGCGTTGAAGTTCATTGCGTTCTGCCAGGGAAAGTGCCTCCAATGCCTCTTTTTCATTCCCCTCGCCACTAAGCCACGCTCTCGCAGCCAGCATCATGTTCGTTCGAGCAGATACATCAGAACCCTGACGTGCCGCCCAATCCCGAACCTCATTACCATGCTGCAAAATATCAATGCTTAATAGCTGTTCACGATTAACCCGATCCAGATCGAGATCCTGAATCATAAACAGGTTAATGACATAAGCGAGCTTGTCTGCAAGGCGGGTTAACTCCTCCTGATATGCCGGATCTTGACTGGCAGACGGAGATCCCCCTTTGCGATTAGGGCGGGCTGTAGATTCAGATTGCCCAATTCGTGCCTTAATGCCTGTATCATAAGTATCTTCCACGGATACCCTGTCGAGCACACTAACCCGCTGGAGCGCTTCATTCGCAGATTGTACCGGATTAGGTGCAGAACATAACCGTTCACGCAGTTCACTGGCTGTCCGCTCCTGCAAGAAGCTGTAGTGGATCGCAGATGGATGGGACGTAACCCATCTTCGGATCACTTCCACAACGTGCGCTGCCGATTCCGTGCGTTTCAGCTGATTGTCCAGATAAGGCTCGAACAACAGCTTGGTAAGCGATTCATTGGCCAGCACTTTATCAAAGAAAGCTCGATTCAGCTGCGGATCCCGATCCAGCACAGCATACAATTCCTGCACAGCACGCATACGCTTCTGGGCGCGGGCATTATTCACACCATAGATGAAATAGTCCACAATCCGGGATTGCACCACGGGCGAGGCAACACTGAAATATTCTCCAATGCGAGCAGCGACCGCTTCTTCGGGTACGTTCTCACGCTTCACGCTATCCAGTTCCCGGCTGAGCAAGGTCAGGAACAGCTCGTTCAGACGCGAACGCTGCTTTGCCCCACCTTCCGGCTTCAGATAGGTCAGCAAACCACTCAGGACATGGCTTTTGTTATCCAGATACAGGTCTTCCATGCCTTGTTCAAGACCATAGAACACCGCAAGTTCGCCATAGGCTTCAATGGAAAGCTCCCTTCCAGGCTCCATGCCGGACAACATTTCATCCGCAAATGTATAGAACGCATGCGCTGCACCCGGTTCCTGCAATAAGGCCAAGGCGAATTCCGCATAAGGTAACTTCGCCACAGATGCATCCGCATGTGTCACTCTGCCGGATACCAGATCAAAGGTGAAATCCTTCTCCGTATTTCGGTCTTTCGGACGTAACGTCCCCCGCTCTACAAACTGGATGTGAATGCCCTTCTTGGCCTGTGGCTCCTTGGCAAACGTCATGAATCCCAGCTGCCGCCGGAATGCGTAGGGTAAAGCCGTGTACAGCAAACGTAACAATCCTTTGGCCCCTGGGGTCACTTCCTCTGCGGGAAGGTCCAGCGCAATGTATACTTTTCTGCGTGTCGCTACAGACTGCATTACTGCGTAGAGCAGGCGCTTGAACAGCACTTCGTTCATCTTCAAGGCGCTCAGCATCTGGCCTGGTGATGAATCAGGACCACGTCCCGGTGATATAGGCAATTCAGCAAGTGCTGGCAGAACTGTACCTTGTTCGATGTCATAGGACGTAGCGAACACAGCATCCAGCCAGCCACCTTGCTTCATCTGCTCTTCCGAGCGTTCGGGAGACAAGACGTAATTATGAGCGAAAAAGGCGCTGCGTAGCCCGGTAAAATCCGCAGCTTGGTATACATTTTGCCCAAGGATCGTCTCTCCACTCTCCAGATGAAGCAGGTGAATGGACGCCGGGAACTTTGTCCCATCCTTCTCGCTACGGCCTGTCAGCTCCGCTGGAGCGTCATAGACACAGTAGGGGTGAAGTACTTTTTTGATAAAAGAAGGGTCCAGTCCCGGCGATGCCGCAACCGTATCGAACCCCTCCGTTGTGCGAAACACCCCGCGCCGCTCTCGGGTATACAGCTGTTGTTCAATGGGCGGGGTTACGGAAGAACGCATCATCCCACTCTCCCCTCAATGTACTTCAGCTTGTACAATAGCCATAAGAAGGGTTCATCCACGCGGATCGGACTAACCACACCCTGCAATTTCATATCCACCGGATTGCTGCCCAGCGCAGATACTGCGAAATAGGCTGTATCCTTGAAGTACACATCCATCGTGCCCTTGAACGGACGGTCCACCTTCTCGATAAAACGCCGGATTTCCCCGTCGATATTCTCGAACTCAGTTAGGTCGAACCAATCGCGGTGAACCATGTTGCGGAATACGTTACTGTTGGATTTGATATAATCCCCCTCTTCATCCTTGAGGGAATGCAGCATGTCGCTTTTCGTGAGCACAACGGCCGTTGGAATATTGGTCTTGGCTTTGTCCTGATACGCGATAAAATCACCGAACATCGTGAGCACCACATCGCGCGGCTCATCGTATCTTGGTGTCCACTCTCCCGGCTCGTTGCCGAGGTTAATGCGAATTTTGTCCCGAATCGAACGAATCTGAAGCGGGTCCACCATGAACAGAATACCTGCCGAGTTCTTGATGTGCTGCCCGTGAAGTCCAAGATAATCCTGCTCCACCATACCTTCACCTGCGACGTCAAAGAACACCAGGGTTAGCGGCGCTTTATCCTCATCCTTGAACACAAACTGGAAGATAAACGGCTCCTGGAGTTTCTCCTTCTGCGTGGAATCCAGCAGATCGCCCCGTTCGAACAGCGGTTCTTCATAATCCGCACGGAACCGGCGGCTGATCTCCGCATTCAGTGGCATGCAAGCCGCGTCAAAATGATCGGCCGTATAATGCTGCAACGTATGGATCAATGAAGTCATGTAGACGGATTTACCTACTTGGGATGCACCAATGATGGAAATGATATTGCTCGGTGCTTTACCTGCTGTAACAGGTAGCTCGTTATGACACTGCGGACACAGCCGGCGGCGTGTAACGACACCATACCGATCGTTCAGACCCATCACGATGTTATCCGAATAAATCCGATGTTCCTCCGGTACATCATGCGGGGCCAGCACAGCCTCCATATCAAATACCGTGTCAAGTCCAAATCGTTCGCGGTATCGATTCAACTTTGCATCTTCCCCAAGTGCGTAGTCCTCATCATCATCGCGGTGATGGGCGGCGCGGAACACCACCTCTTCCGGTGAAAACCTGCTGAAACAATAAGGGCATACAATATCGTAAAACAGCGGACGTTCCTCCGGCTGTTGTCTCTTCAAAAACCGACTAAAAAAGCTCATAACCACTCCCCTCCCCTGATCAGTCAGACTAAGGTGATTACACTTGCACTACGATGACAGAGTAACCTTCCAATCGCTAGTCCAACTATCTAGTCTGATATAAGCCGATAGGCGGCTCCATATTTCGGTCCGTCGGTGAAGAATAATCGCACATAATCATTCTTGGCGACTTCAACGGGCGGCATCTCATTTCTTCCGGGAGCAAAATCACTCACAAAAGGATACACCGTACCATCTTCTTTATTCAGCGGAACTCCGCCCTGCTTGCGAACATAACAGAGGGCTTCCTTTGGAACAGGTACTTCCGCTGTGACGGTGATCAATACACTTTTTCGTTTCTGAAAAAAGCCGCTCTTGTAGCGAATGGAAAAGCGGATGTCCGCCTTCCCTGCGCTTGCGATCACCATGTTGTCCTCGTCTCGTTGACGGATCAGCACAGGTCCGTCTTCCTCCATCTGACATATATACACCGTGTACTTGATGGCACCAAAACCTGTGACCCGATCCGTGTAACCATTGCTCGCCTTATATTCCTCTCTCGTGTACAGCTTCAGCTTGCCCTGTGCAGGCTCTTCACCGTTACGATCATCGCTCATCATATCCAGCTCTAACCGCTCCACATACACTGCCTCCACCCGTTCCGGCCAGAGCCAGCGAAGTGTATAACGTCCTTCGTCCACCGCAAGTGTCAGTTTTCGAATCAAGGGTGTCGAAGGGTCTGCATCCGTAAACCGCATTTCCACTGACCTCCCGACGTTAGAATCCTTTGCTGCGTGTATCTCTTGGTCTCTGACCAAACCCTTCGGCAGAAGAAGTTCCGCCGCCAGCTTCACGGCGACCCCTGCTCTTCCGCGGCGTGTTCTCCTTAATGGGGACAATCCAGGAGAACAGGGTCAGTACGCCAGACAAGATGAGCATCGCACCAAGACGTACGAATGTATCCCCCACGTTCGAACCGTCGAGGCCCCATTCCAGCAGCAACCCTGCCAGCAGACCCGACACCGCACCACCAATACCAAAGCTGAGCGCGAGATGACGGTTATCAAACACCAATCCGAGTGATACACCCAGCGCAACTCCAATTAGCAGCATGGCTCCTACACGGAAGATCGCCAGATACGTGCTGTGTTCCATCATTCCTGTACGCTCCGTCACCAGTGTCCGTTCATCAATCGTATCGTAGATCTGCTGGAATGCCAGATTCAGACCACCGGAATCCGGTACATCATAGTACATGCCACCCGTTTGCTGGGCAATATTACGCAGAAGATCCGTTCCTGATGGGTCCACCAGACTGAGGCCGACTGTATTAATGGAAATCTGTTCGTTTTTATATTGGGACAAAATATCGGTCGTATCCGCTTCACTGAATCCATCGGATAACAAGATGACGACGGTACCGCGTTTCGGGTCCTGTTTGCCCTGAATCTGCTCCATGCCTTCCCGCAGCACGGCATCAAAATTGGTCCCACCCGAAGTTGTAACAATGCCATCGATTTTGCTATAAACCTCATTCTTGGCCACTTCACTACCCAGCGCAATAAACGGTTGCAACAACTGCGGTTGGTCATCAAACGTAATGACCGCCACCTGTTTGTCGCTCTCCATTTGGCTGATCAGTGTCTTGGCCGCCTCGAAGCGTCCATTATCCGGGTCCGTATCGTTCATGCTGCCCGAGTTGTCAATCATCAGTACGATGTCCTTCACTTGCTTCACACCGCCCGGATTGATCTGATACAACAATTGCAGGGCGAGTCCAACAACAAACAACAGAGCCAGTGTTGCCGGAACAAGCAGTTTCCACGACAGTCCCAGATATCGGAGCTTCCATGAAGCGCCATTCAGCTTGGGTGAGATCATCTCTGCGATCAAACAGAACAATCCAACACTCAGCGCAAGTACGCCAAAGTATAATCCCAGCAGCAACAGACGTGGCATCTCCCCAAGCCATTGACGCAGCATGATTTCTCCTGCCGCAAAGCCCACTGCCCCGCCAATCAGGCTGAACAGGACCAGGAGAAGATTAATTTTTCGCTGCATGTCCACATGCATCCTTTCCAATGCCCACCGGAAGTGGGCTGAGTTAATACAAGATATCGGGTGACAAACATGTTCTAATTGCATCCTGCTCTGGACGGAGAACAGATGAACGTTAAAATCCATTGGAGACACGCAGCAACTGCACAATCATTCACATTGAACTGCACTGTGCCCATTCCAAGGATACGTGCATTCTGTACCTCCCTTCCATCCATAAGGCACACCATTAAACACAGCCTACAATTCTATCGCATTGGCGAGAGCTTCTCAGCCAGACCTGCAGGGTGAAGCTCGTACCCATTCTCCGTATACGAATCATAATATACCTTGCCGTTCCGATACACCATGAGATCCTCCAGATGGAAACCGCCCATCAGATTCAGCTTCTCTACACCACTGCTGCGTTCTTCATACACCACACCCAACTTGTAGATGCGTGACGTCTCTTCGGCGTGCGCCGCGTAGTCCATGAAAGCACTATGGTGGTCACCAAAGAAATACTTCTCTTCATACCGATGTTCCTGCGTATAATCGAATACCCGTACCCGAACAACCGCCTGATCCTCCAGTGTGTGGTACAACCTGCGGAACAGATCATCCCGGGTTAATACGTCTTTGTCTCCGTAGGCAATCGTTACATTGGCTCGCTGCAACAGTTCTTCTTCAAATGGCAATCGCAGCGGCTCGGCCGTAAGCAGCAACGAGTGACATACCTCCATCAGACGTTTCAGCAGGCGGTCATCGCCTTCCGTTGCGAGTCGGTTCATGTCTCCCATGTAACGGTCCTCAAACCATACATCCCGTCCGCGCTTGGCTTCCAGGTCGATGATTAGCTCTTCCGTCACTTTGCCGTAGTACTCCATCACGTTCTGGCCGATGTATTCATCCGCAGCGGCGATACTTTGGGCGGCTGTCTCTCGCAGTGTGCGTTCCAGAGCTTCAAGTGCTGCTGTGACGTGGCGACTGAAACGGTGAAGCTCTTCCATCTCCGTATCGTAGATGCGCAGCAGATGTAATTCATTTTCCAGTCGCAATAATTCTACCTTCGGTACATACACTCGCTCCAGCATGCAGTCAATCAGATTGCGAACATTCTGTTTATCACGGAACAAAGCCCGTTTGAACGACTGATCTTCCACCCGCTCTTGCTGACGTTGCTCTAGCAGAGCACGTGCCGATTCAAGCTGCATCGATTTATCCCGAATCAGTCCGAGCAGCGCTTCACGTACACTGCCAGGCTCACTGTCACTCCAGGCTGCCCACTGGAAGAAACCGACCTCTGGATGCTCCGCGCGGGATTGTTCGGCCTGACGCCGCAAAGAGCCGCCAGAACTGCGCTCGCGCACACGCTCTTCAACAAGACGGACGACGTTATCACGGAAGTACGCTTCAGCGCCTTGTCCGAACAATGCTCTCTCCGCTTCACGCAGCGAGAGCGGCTTCAGATCGGAGAAACTGACATTATGCGTCATGATGCCGCTCATGCCACTAACCAGATCTTCACTCGGCAGCAGACCTTCGACCTTGCGCTCCACCGAGGCCGCGTCCAATCCGAAGAAAGCAAGCTTGTCCTTGATGCTCCAATCCGGCTCCTGCCGCATGCGTGCGAGTAGATACCGATACATATGATATAACACCGCTAGTGCTATCGGCTTGTTTGGCCGCCTGATCTCGGCAAAACCCGCACTTGCATAACCATGCTGATCAGAGGTGGTGCGAATATTGTTTTTAAAGGATGTATTGTTGTACGTGTTCGCTCCCGTACTTGAAACGCTGCCCAAGTGATCTGCATCCTGCTTCCGGTTCTTCAGCAGGCAGATTCGGCAGATGATCTCGGCATTCTCGATCCAGCCACCGGGAACGCCAGTTCCACGCTCATTTTTGTCGGACAACAGATATACAAGATCAAATAACGGTGACGCGGGATGTGTAACAGGAATGGAGATCCCATCCTCCGTCACCAGCAGATTACCGCTGAACGTGTAGTCCAGCGACTGCATATAATCCAGCTCCCTTAGAAAAGCAAGACCTGCTGCGCTGGCATACCCGAAGGAATCCACCTGTTCCATCTCGCTGACCAATACATGCAGATCCGTCTGCACCGACTTGAAGGCTTGGGACAAAATGGTCTCCGTCAGCTTGGTAAGCTCTGGCAACAATACATTCAGCGGATCATCCGCCCTGGTTACCACCGTAACGTAAATCCGATCAAATGACGAGTACAGCCGTCCATATTCGGCAATTCGGTTACTGACCCGCCGCAGCGTACGATTCAGATCGTAGAGCGCCTGATCCGACTCATGGAAACTGCGATGCACATCCTTG
Source organism: Paenibacillus polymyxa (assembly GCF_018614975.1). GTDB lineage: Bacteria > Bacillota > Bacilli > Paenibacillales > Paenibacillaceae > Paenibacillus > Paenibacillus polymyxa_E. Next base: position 147,881 of record NZ_JAGGNR010000018.1, read on the forward strand.
CGCCGTGTTTTGGACGGTCGCTCCTTCTGCCCAGTGGACAGGGGTAAGCGGTGCAGAGTTACCTGACCGTCGTCACCGGATGAGCTATCACTCTTCGTTTCACCCGGGGATGTTTCCTGATCTTCCGTCCCGATCTGAACGTAGACCACACCGTCTCCGTTATCCCATTTCAGCCGATTGATCTCCCGCACAGCAGACACGGCAGGTGCAACCAGATCACCTACGAACAGAAACAAGGCCGGGTAATGGATGCTGCTGCGTCCATCACCCAGGCTGCCTTGGCGCTCCTGCTCTGTTGCGTACTGTACCGCGTACTTCTCCAGATCGCGCTTCAGGGTATTGTTCGAGCCTAACTCCATCCCGGCAGCCATCTTACTTCAGCCTTCTGCGAATGTCGTTCAGCTTCGACGACATCGTTCTATAGAACTGATAGATGTCTTCCCCGTTCGCGAGTTCCACCCGCTCATACTCCAGACGATCGCGCGATTCCATGAACAGCGCAGCCAGATCATCCAGCTTTGTCAGCAGTGGGGTGATATCTTCTGAAGCCGTCAGATCATTATCCCGACGAGAGGCTTTACGCAGCAGTGTACTGCGGTCTTTTTCCGCCAGACCGCGGAAGTTGCCAAACACTTCATACTCGGCAAAGTTACGGCTCTTCATCAGGTTAGCGAATGGCTCCCATGCGTCTTCTTCCGGGTCACGGTCATAGACGTAGAGCGCACCTTTTTTGACGATGGTGTCGGTATATAGCGCTTCGATGAAGCGATCATACCACTGCTCTTCGTCCTGGTACTGGGCAAGAATGCCTTCGAGTTCGGCAACTTTGGCCGAGATGGCATTCATCTTTGCCAGTTCCTCACGTACGCGCGCGATTAGCTGCGGGGAGCGTACCAGGTTTTCTTTGGCCATATCTTCATTAATACTGCCGAAAATATCCTTAACTCCCACACGAGGCAACCCTTCGGATTGCAGACGTTTCAGCTCGATCACGGCCCGCTTCACTTCGCCGAGGTTCGGCGTTGTGGACGTCAGACGCATGTCGTAGGCTCCCAGTTTGGCAGACAAATCAAACGCTTCTGTTGTCACAATCGCATACCGGTTGCTTGTATTCTCATCAATGGATTTGGCCGTCACAATGTTGTAACCGAGCGCCTGCTCGAACTCGTTACGCACACGGGCGTTATACTGCTTCACGCGGGCGTTCTCGTACACATCTCCCCATGATTTCTCCGGAATCGGAGACGGCAGATAGGTCCAGTTGTTTTTCTCCGTTTGCACCAAGTGTCGACCAATGCCTTCTTTGTCCAAAATGGTACGTTCATAACTTTCCTCATATACTTTGAGCGGTGTATATACAAAGAGCGGTACCCCGTTGCGGGTATTCAGCCAGAAAATCCGGTTACGTACTTCACTTTCCTTGACCGTAAAATGAGATTTGCCCACCGCATTGTTCTGATAATTACGAATCCCTTTCAGAATGCCTGGCGCCTGTGCCGGTACCGATACAAATCCCCATGAAGGGAAATGCAGGCTGCCTGTACTGTTGCTCAGATTAAACACTGGAACGGCCTCATCATCCAACTTGCCAGCAATGAAACGTTCCACGAATTTCTCGACCGACTCATCCTGACCGTATTTGATCACCAGGAAATCTTCCATGGAACGAGTAATCAGATCACCGAATTTCTCACTCAGGAAGTCAGAGATGGAGCTGACGATATCAATCTCGTTTTCTTTCACCCACTGGCTGGAGTTCTCCAGCAATTCACGGGAGAAGTCGCGGATCAGATCATCCGTATCTCGCTTGTCCAGCAGCCCGTCCACCACACTGACGATATCCGGTACACTTACGACGTTCCAGTAATAAGTCTTGTTGCCTTTGTGATCGGCTTGTTCCTCGCCACGTGTCAACAGATCACCGTTCTTCGCGAATATCGAGCTAAGGGCGTTCAGCGTCTCGGTAAATACGTTATAAATGCGGCTGTTCTCCTGGTTCAGCAACTCATACAGATCTTCATAGAACTCGATCATCTGATCGTTGCGTTCCACGTCGGCGTGCAGCCAGTACTCATGAATTTTTGCTTCAATATAAGCATTCTTTTTCTTCTCTTTGGAGACAAAAGCACTCTTCGCATCGCCCAGCTTCTCTTCGGACTGCTCCTGAGCTGCTTCAATATCTCGCGGAATGCGGAAGGCATTCTCACGCAGGGTTTCGATGTACGACTGAATCATCTTCAGTACACAGAAGCCTTTTTCCGTATAAATTAGACGAGAGACATAGAACGGACCTTGTTCGGGATGCAAAAACATACGCCGGATCTGTTCGGTGAACTGACCCGCAATCTCACCAGGCAGTTGTTTCTTCGCCTTGATATATTCTTCACGGGCACGCGCCAGGAAGTTCTGCTCCAGTTCGGTGTCCATATTCACAACCTGTGATTTCACCACGTTGCCATAGGATAGACGCTCACTGTTCTGATAACCAGGCAGCGGCTCTGGCACGCGCGCTTCAAAGGACTTGACCACACTTTCGAGATCAATGCCCAGCTTGCGGGCAAACTTCTCGGTATCCTCCTGGTTTGGCGCTTTGGAGAACATGGTGTTCATTTTGTCGAACATGCGATACGCCAGATACGTGGTCATCTCTTCAATCGGCAGTACAGCCGAAGATGCACCAATGATGTTGTAATCATAGTTAGCCGGGTACACCTTGTTCATCTGTGCGATGTTGGTGCGAATGTTGCTGATATAGTCATGGATTGCGAACTCCTCACCCGACTGCTTCTCCTCACTTGCCATGAAGTTGGTAATGTTCTCGGCCGTGACGTTCATGCAGTAATCGTAGGCGTTCTCCAGCAGTTTGCCTTCGGTATTCGTCGCTGAGATCAGATGACACAGGTTAAATGGTGGCAGTGGTGAGTTAACCGTTAAAATATTACCGTACTTCTGTGTGAACCGCTCACCGCGGCTATCCACGTTCATCCAGTAATCCAGCTCTTTGAGCGCAGCATATCCGTTCTTGCGAATGTATTCACGCGTGTGTTCGCTCAAGCTTTTGTTGGACAGATTCACGTCCGGCGTGAACAGATATCCAAGCGTATTGACGCGGTCAATCCCGGCAGAACCGTGATCACGTTCGATAATACCGCGCACGATATAGGATATATCGAGGAAACAGCCGCTGCCTGTACCGCCGGACAGTCCTGTCAGCAGAAACACCATCAGTTTTTTGTTGGTGCCTACGGATAAGGTTTTGATCTTTTTGTCGATGGCCTGCACGACCTGATTAATCTTCGTGAACAGCAGTAGACGTCCAGCCTGACGCACGCCTGCTGCGCCGTTCATGCCATCCGTGATGCTCAGTTCCGGAGACAGCCAGTCCGTAATATACGGCTCCAGCACGCTGCGGTTCTGTAAGAGTCCGCCAATCTCGGCATTGGACAGCAACACAAATTCATTGATCGGATCGAGTCCGATCCCTTTATACTTTTTGGCACGATCCTGTTCGTTCGTCTCAAAAGCCAGAAACTCCACATTGTCCGGTTTGTCCATTTTTTTCTTGGATACCGGGTCCTGTGGCAGCTTGAAACGACGGTTAATCTGATATTTGAGGCGCAGCAACGCATCAATTCCCGTTCCTCCCAGACCAATAATCAGAATGGGGTTATCAATCGTATCAACTCGAATTTTCTCACTGACGATCCCTCCGCCAAGTGATACATCCAGTTGCTGAATATGTTCTCTAACAATCGGTTTCATTCCATGTCCTCCCTTTAGTTAGACCAGTTGGGCTACAAACTCATTACACTTGCCACTCCGATGACAGAGTAACCTTTCGATCGCTGTTATCCTCAGATTTTTTTGATTCCCTTTTCTAAAGGGAAAAATCTGAGGATAGCGTATGCTTCCGATGTAGCTTTCTTTCAGAAAGCTTTTAGGCGAACGCTTCGCTTCTTCAGGTTTTCTCTGTCCTCTCCGTTCTTGTGTAAACAATTATATCCAACTTAAATTTGCATTCCTTTTAAACCAAATAATCAACTTACACCAGATACTCAATTAAAATGGTCTTGTCCGCCTGTTGCAGCGGGATGCTCAGTCGGTCACCGTTCTTCAGTTCAACGCCTGAGCTTGCATCGACTGCACGACCAGATTTCTCCAGTGTACCGCCTGCGGTGTTACGGATTATAATTCGATCCCCATTGCCGGGCGTAAATACATATTTTTCGGTTTCCTTCAGCTCAGGGTCCAGTTGCAACAACTGATGCAGATGGAATCTGCCCCGGAAGGATACCAGCTTTTTATATTGCGGATATGACTTGTCTCCCGTGTTCTCATCACGAATCTCCACGACCATCTGGCCTACAAATCCCCGGTTTTTGCGTTTCAGCCAGCCCATCAGGAACCAGGAACCAACACCAACCACAATCAGAGCTATAACACCCAGGATGACAGGTAACCAAGGAAACGGCTTGTCCTGTTCACCGCCTGAGGTTGTCGGTTGAGATCCACTTCCAGCTGCTCCGCTCGCGTTGATCGTGATTGGCGAACTTTCGCGGTAGAAGCTGTCTTCTTCCGCACGGATGATCAACTCATAATTATGATTGTCCGGTACTTCAAACGTTCCGGCAAAACCAGAACCTGTGTTTTCCAAAGGTTGTTCTTCGCTCTTACCTGTATCTACATCTTTCACGACCAGCGTGGCCTTCATATCTGCATACAGATCATTATCCTGAAGCGGCTGACCGCCATTCTCCAGTTTGGCAGCAAGATCAACCTGGTCTCCTTTGGTATAGGACTTGGTCTTAATCGGGTCCACAACGAGTTGAAGATCATAGTTGAACAACAGGTTGATATCGATGCTGTCTTTCGGAGCCCCTTTTACCCGAAGTTTCCAGTCTCCCTCTTGGGGTTTCAACAGCTTCACGAGTGAATAACTCTTTGATGTCGAGAGCTTGGCTGCATCCGAGCTCAGGTCCACGGCTTGTCCGGAAGGGTCTGTCAATTGCACTTCCACCGGCTTCGAGGACATGATCGAGATGTTTGCTTCCAATACACTATCGTTCGGTACGTTCACGGTAACTTCCTGATAACTGCCGTTTCCCGTTACAGAGGGCAGCTTCACCACATTCAGTTTGGCATGATCGGCGAAGATCTCACTCAGAATCTGTGGCAGATCATCCGGCGTATCGGTAATGAATGACTTGCCTCCAGTCTGCTGAGCCAGGTCTGCGAGTGCATTCTTGTTCAGCTTGCCATCGGCGTTCAGTCCAATCGTATATACCGGGATACCCTGATCCTGTGCTTCCTTCACGGCTTTCGCGAGATCAGCGTCGGATTGTGCCTGTGTACGGCCTTTGGTTTTGTTGAAGTCATTGTTACCATCCGCCAGCAGCACGATCATTGGCGAGTGAGATGGGTCTGCACCATGATTCAGTATGTTCACCGCTTCGGCGACACCAACTGAAACATCGGTATATGGGCCTCGACCGAGCTGATCAATAAAATTCTTCAGGCTGCTCTTGTCCGCATCGGACTGAATCGTAAGCAATGCCTTTTCCCGCTCCACCTGATCGGTATAAGCGACAATCCCTACCTTGTCCCCCTGGACTGGCAGCATATCAATAAACATTTTCATGGCTTCATTACTGATCTTGTCACGGTCACTTGTATTCATTGAGTTACTTACATCGGCTACAAGTACCGCATCGATTCCGCTTGTCTGTGCCTGAGCCGCTGCAGCTTGTGGCAGCAACGCTTGAGGTAGCAGAAGCGTTAGAATGGCCAGCAGAACCATCGTTCCGCTGAGCCAGCGTATTTTGCGTGTCCGCAGCATTGGGTGTACTCCTTCACGTTTGAGATTAAAATGGGAATAGTTTATTATAGGCGTCAAGCCTTAAGGAAATCTTAACAGTCTGCTAATAAATTCTGAAAAGCACCCCTATCTTGAGTTACAGTTTTGTAATGACTGACAAAAATCGACGATTTCATACCTTGAACTGGCTCAAAAGTACCAACTATGGAAATATGATATAGTTATTGCCAGCAAACTGCAATATAACAGTGCTTGTTTACCAAGCCATAGAAGGGAACGGATTATGGTTACATACGGATGCCTCGCCATATTGTTTCTTTTTGTCATCATAAAGGGTTTTGCACTCCAGCTTCATCGGCGGAAACCGGTCTCCCGCGAAGACACGGATCGTACCCTCTACACTATTCTGAATGGTGAGCGTGATTGAGCATGAGTACTAAACGAGTTGTATCCATAAAACCATTTCAACGAACGACCTATGCCTATGAAAAGTTGCAAGTCTGCTCCCGTTGTGGACAGTATACCTGCCTGTGGGAAGAGGAGTGCACGGCCTGTGGCCGAGGTACCCTGAATTCCGTTCAGGCGAAGGCAACTTCCCGTGTGAAACGCCGCATTGCACGCGACCTGTTCATTACGATATTGGTCGGTGCAGCGGCCACCTATTTTGGCGAAACCATAGATCAGACCATGGCGGCAGCCAGCGTTTCCCTGCTGCTTCTGGCCTTACTGATCTTCATGCAGAAACGTTCGTTCGAGGTAGAGCAGCAGCGCGAGTTAAAGCGCACGTTGCAACAGGATGAGGAACTCATCCGCCAGGGCATTAACCGCAACTGGGCTCTGGTCGCCGAAGCTCGAAAGCAGGATGAAGCACTCGCCTATGAGATGCTCCGCGAGATCGGCTCACTCGTCTACAATGACCGGATTCGACTGCAACAGGTTGCGCTATTACAATCCTTTGTCCTGCGCAGTGATATGGATCTGCAGCTCAAGCCCTTGCTTCTACGCAGTTTCGAGCGGCTGCTCGCTGAATATATCGGTGAGATCGCACGACTTAAGCCGGATTTGATCCGTGAAGATGCGATTCGTTATATCGCTACCTATGAAGTGAACATTTTACAGCTGCACAATGGAATTCAAATTCTCACAGCTGTAGCTGCTGCTGCCGTGCGCAAGAGCAAATATATTGAGTTATTCCCTAGTCTTATTACCCGCTACGCCCGCTTTATGCCCAAAGATCGATTCATGAGACTTTATCACACGATTGAACGCTATCCGAGCAAGGCACGCGGAGGACTGGCAGAGTCGGTAGGTCGGGTGTATAACGAGAAATATCGGGATCAATACGCAGATGTTCAGCTGTAGGGATGATATATTGAGAAAAAAAACGTAGTTTAGTGCAAACTCACTTCCTGTATATAGACGAATACAATTTCATCCACCCCTGCATGCGCGTCAGCACCACAAATCAAAGCTAATGCTTCTAATGATATAAGAATTAATCCAAAAACACCCCATCCTTAGGTCTAGGATGAGGTGTTTTGAATTTTATGGCAGTCTGCCAAGTGTTATGCGCAGTACCGAAAAGAAAAGAAAAACTAGATGGGGAATACCTAAATGGCATCTTCCATGGAATGAAGCAGGCGCGCAAACAGGCACTTGCAGATGACAAAAACAATAAGCGGAAATGATCTCTGTCCTGGTGAAAAAGGGCCGCGACGTGGTAACGTCGCGACCCTTGATCTGAGGGTTCGGCACATCTGTACCTGAACCCTCTCATATGTGCCATGCCAAACGCTGTGGCATGGCATGGTGCCTGCGCAAATGCGGCTATATTGCCCGCTTGCGCCAAGGCTTTACCGTCCGCGACGAGAATCGCGACGGTCGCCCTTCGCCGGTCCGCGTCCTGCGGATTCCGGACGGCGAGAGCCTTCACTGCTGCGCCTGGAGCTGCGCTTGTCGGCGCTACGTCCAGCCCAGCCGCTGCTAGCTGCACCGCGTCCGCCTTGGCCCGTTGCACTGCGACTGCTGTCGCTGCTGCGCGCGGAACCACGACCTGCGCTGCGCTCATCGCCACTGCGACCTGCACCGCGTCCACCTTGACCTGCTGCACCGCGACTGCTGTCGCTACTGCGGCCACCGCTACGGCCGCCTTCACTGCGTCCACCTTCGCCGCCGCGGGACCCACGACCCCCACGTCCGCCATCTCTGCGATCGTTACGGCCTGCACCGCGACGGGCACTACCAGTTCCGGAAGAGCGTCCCCCTGAACGTTCGTCATCACCCTGACTGTTGATGGAACGTCTAGCTGCTCCAGTTGAAGCAATTGGACCTTCGCTTGTCCACTGGATACGGGACAGCTTCTGGTCGATACCTTGTTCAATACGTGCAAGTTCCGGTCTGTCGTGCTCTGTTGCAAACGTTACAGCAAGACCTGTACCGCCTGCACGGCCCGTACGACCAATCCGGTGGATATAACTTTCCGCATCATGCGGCATATCGTAGTTAAATACATGCGTTACACCTTCAACATCAAGTCCACGCGCAGCTACATCTGTAGCAACCAGCACTTGCAGTTTGGCATCGCGGAACGCTTTCATTACGTTCTCACGCTTGGATTGGGACAGATCTCCATGAAGTTCATCACTTGCATAACCTGCTTCACGCAGATCTTGGTTCAGCTTGGATGCACGACGCTTGGTCCGGCAGAAAATAATCGCCAAGTATGGTCGATACGTATCAATCATGCCGCGAAGCGCTTCTAATTTACCGCGATCCGTGCATTCCAGCACTTGCTGGCGAATCTGTTTGATCGGGATAACAGATTGGGAAGATACCTTCACATCTTCCGGATCTTTCATGTAGGTCTTCGCCAGGTTCCGAATACCCTTTGGCATCGTTGCTGAGAACAGCATGGTCTGACGTTTGTGTGGAAGCTCGCTAAGAATCGTCTCCACATCGTCCAGGAAGCCCATGTGTAACATTTGATCGGCTTCATCCAGCACCAGTTTTTTTACATTATCCAGCTTGAGCGTGCCACGGCGCAGGTGATCCAGAAGACGGCCTGGTGTACCAATAACGATCTGTGTACCGTTCTGCAATTTACGCAGTTGCTTGTCCACATCCTGCCCACCGTATACGGCAAGCACATGCAGTTTATCGTCGTTTGCCGTGAGCTTCTTGGCTTCTTCCGTAATTTGCAGCGCAAGCTCACGCGTAGGCGCGATAATCAGCGCTTGCGGCGAACGGTCGGATACGTTAATTTTCTGAATAATCGGCAGCAAAAAAGCCAGCGTTTTCCCTGTGCCTGTCTGTGCCTCGGCGATAATATCGCGTCCACCCAGCAGTACCGGAATCGAACGCTCCTGTACCGGAGTCGGCACGGCGATACCCTGATGTTTCAGGATCTCGCACCATTCCGGGCGAATGCCCAGTTGTTCAAAGTTTGCCAATCGTTACACCTCTGTATATTCATTTAGATAAGTCCATTTCATAATGACCTCAGTATCTGCAATCAAGACTAGTTTTCCTTAGTTCAACCATGATTATGAAATGAATTTTTTAAAAAGCAATCCACTCGTTGCTCTTCTTCTCCATACCCTGTAGTTTACACGTTAGTCAAGCAAAACAAAAGAGTACCGACAACTTCCGGCACCCTTCTCTTATAATTTATTTTATTTTACAATGACTACCGGGCAAGGAGCCAGCTTCAAAACCTTATGACTCACACTGCCAAGCACCATTTCCTGAACAACGTTCAGCCCTCGACTCCCCAATATGATGAGATCCACGTTTTCTTTATCAGCATATTCAATAATTGCCGAAGCTGCTTCTCCATGTATAATCTCAAGTCTGCACATAATTTTACCTTGCGTCAGCAATTTTTCTACAGGTTGTAGTTGCTCCCGTCTTTTCAATTCAAGTTCTTCTTGACTCTGTGCATGTAAAATTTCTGTTTTAGATTTGGAGAATTCCACAACATGAACTGCGTCTATGATGCAGTTTGTAGTCGATCCGCCCAATTTCATCGCTTCTTCAGCAGCACGTAACGAATGTTCAGATCCGTCGACTGCCAACAATATGCGTTTATACATCTCAATCGCTCCTATTTGAAAACATTTAGTGTGCACTTAACTTTGCATTTGGATCATTATAAATGGCGAGCTTATCAACGATTTTTTTACTTGCTGAATTCAGCCCTTTAACGATCACCTGATTATCATTTTCACGATATTTGATGACCACTTTATCAATCGCTCCAACAGCAGAGTCATCCCAGATATGAGCATTCGAGAAATCGATCACAATCTCTGACTGTTGGACAGAGAAATTGAATGAGTCCACAAAACTCTCCACTGAGGCGAAAAATAGTTGTCCCTCCACTTGAAACCGGCTTTGATTATTCATTTCACGATATTGAACGTTGACCTTTGAGATTTTAGCTACAAAAAAGATTGCGCTCAGAATTACGCCAATAAGTACACCTTTAGATAAATCGTGAGTGGCTACTACAAGAATAACCGTCGCAAGCATAACTACCGCATCACTTTTCGGTGCTTTCCGAAGATACGAGAATGATGACCAATCAAATGTACCAATCGATACCATAATCATAATTCCAACCAGGACGGCCATCGGAATCTGTACAACCAGACCACCCAGAACAATAATCAGGAACATGAGGAACACCCCGGAAACCAGTGTTGATAATCTGCCACGGCCACCTGACTTCACATTGATTACTGCTTGCCCGAGCATCGCACAGCCAGCCATACCTCCAAAACATCCGGTAATCACATTGGCAATGCCCTGACCTCTGGCCTCCTTGTTCTTGTTACTATCGGTTGCCGTCATATCATCAACAATCGATGCCGTCAGCAAAGACTCAAGGAGTCCCACAATAGCCAGCGCGATGGAGTACGGGAAAATGATCTGTAATGTTTCCAGATTAAATGGAACATTCGGAATCAAAAAGGACGGTAAGGACTGCGTAATGTTACCCAAATCGCCCACGGTACCCAGCTTAACGCCAGATAAGATGGCTACCGCCGTTAGCACAACAATAGCTACTAAAGGTGCAGGAATTGCTTTGAAAAACCTTGGTAACAGATATACGATAACTAAAGTTATACCAACAAAAATGTATGTCATAGTGGAAATACCAATAAAGTGGGGAACTTGAGCCATAAAGATCAAAATGGCCAATGCATTCACAAAACCGATCATTACCGCTCTAGGGATAAACTTCATCAATCGTGCAACCTTAAAGACGCCAAACAGTAACTGTATAACTCCTGTCAGTATCGTTGCAGCTAACAGATAGTCAAGACCATGGTCCTTCACCAGCGGAACCATTAGAAGAGCCATAGCGCCTGTCGCTCCTGATATCATTCCGGGTCGTCCACCCACAAATGCTGTGACTACAGCAATACAGAAGGAGGCATATAATCCCACCATCGGGTCTACCCCGGCAATGATCGAGAAGGCAATTGCCTCCGGAATTAACGCCAAGGCCACCACAATGCCCGCCAGGACATCTCCCCTCACGTTGGAGAACCAGTTTTGTTTTAACTTTTCAATCATTTCTGCTTACACCTCTCATGTCTTGTAGATTTGGAATTCAATTCTGTTCAACTGATCCGCCATTACTATACATGAGTTTATCACGATCCTTCCCAAAATGGAACCATTATGGGAATATAATTTTAATTTTGAATTGCTTTTTTTACTGGCTTCGGGCTAATCAAAGCAAAAAAACAACCTATTACCGGGAACAAGAGCATGATCCAGATAATTTCTGTATAGCCGCCAAAAAAATCAAATGCAAAACCGAAGGGCAATGGACCAAAAGCGGAGCCAATTACCGTTGATGTCATGGTTACACCCTGAATATTCGCAATACTTGCCCTGCCAAAATAATTGGGCCAAATCGTGTTCAGGGTGATGGACTCAAATCCTGCTACAATTCCGCGAATAATCCCAAATGCAATTGCCCCACCCGTATTTCCGGTAAAAACAAGGATTAGCATCGTTAACGCCTGCCCCATAAATACAACCGCAAGAATATGATTGGTCTTATATCTCTCATTAATGAATCCGGAAATAAACGTTACAGGAAAGGAAGTTAACGCCATTAAACTTAGGACAAAAGCGGAGAAGGTTGCATCTATACCTTTAGATCCGAAGATAGATATTAAGTGGAATACAAGGCCTGTATTTACCATTGCAGGAATGCTAGCACAGATTAATAACAGCCAAAAAGCCCTTGTTCGCATTGCTTCTTTCAACGTCCAATTCTCCTCATACACTTCTGTTGACTCCGTCGCGAGCGGCTGTCTAACACGGTTATCTGGTAATAAGCTTACACTCTCCGGTGTGTTCCGAGTAATATAATACGCCAAAGGTGCAAAAAACAAACATAGCAGAAAACCCCAGAAGAGCCATGCCTCCTGTATTCCCCAGTTCGTAATAAGCCAGGTATTGATCATCGGAATGAAGGCCGAGCCCGCAAAGGTTCCAACTGTCATTAAGCTAAATGCCCGTCCACGATAAGTTACAAACCATTGGGATACCAAAGTTACAGGAACCAAGGTCATCGCCCCTTGACCGAAGAGACGTGTCATAAAAAATCCCATAAACAGCATAACGGGAGTAACTGCCATGCTGTTCCACAGACATGACGCACCGAGGATGACGGCCACAATGAACATGACTTTACGCTGCCCCCATCGGTTCACGGCACGTCCAACGATAAACAGGCACATTCCGGCAAGAAACGTTGCTACAGAATACAAGCTGGAGATCAGTGACCTGCTCCAGTCAAACTCTTCAATGTAAGCATTAATAAAAGTGGAGATCGAATAGGTCTGTCCCGGTCCGGAAAAAAACAACCCCATTCCAGAAATGACTACAATAATCCATCCGTAAAAGAATGGAGGAGTAAACGGAATTTTTGTCTGTGCAGCTTTGCTCATATGTCTGTGATCCCTCCAATTCAGAACTTTTCAGTTTAATTACTCCAATTTCCCTTTCCCCTCACTCTTGTTGAATCATGTCCGTTACCAGCCTGACTGCAAAATTATAGCTTTCTGTACATCAATAAACAAAGTAAATAATCCAATAAGTAAACGCTATCATGACGAAATATCTGTATTTTTCGTTCATATACACTATAATACACATTAATAGATTAAAATTAAGAATGGTTTGATATAATTGGGTTATATCCAGTATAATTAAGTATAATCTATTGAAGAATTACAAAGGGGAGTAATCCATTTGGAAGAACAGCATGAAATTTTGACTATCGCTCAGGTTGCTAAATATTTGCAGTTAAGTGAAATAACCACATATAAGCTTGTTAATGAAGGCGTTATTCCTGCTTTTAAAATTGGTAGACACTGGAGAGTACAGAAAAGTGATCTTTCTGAATTAATTGAACGTTTGAAGAAGGGGGAGCGAATTTAAATATATATTCAGAATGTTTCACTGGTCTGCCCTCTCTGCAATGACCAAGCAGCTCATAAACTTTAATACAGAGAGGACAACATCTACACATGAATAAACCCATAGAATCATCCAACACACACAACAGGGATCTTCCTCATAAGAGCAATGAGCCTGTCCGTATATTTTCTTTAGGGGGACTTGGAGAGATAGGTAAAAACATGTACGGCATAGAGTACAAGAATGAAATTGTGCTTATTGATGCCGGACTTAAATTTCCCGATGCTGATATGGCTGGCGTTGATTACATCATTCCGGATATTCGTTATCTGGTGCAAAAAGCAAACAACATCAAGGGTTTGTTTTTGACTCATGGACATGAAGATCATATCGGAGCAATCCCTTATCTGCTAAAGCAAATTTCTGTACCCATTTACGGCGGCGCTCTAACGATCGGTTTGTTAACAGCCAAACTGGATGAACATCAGCAATTACACAGAGCCGAACTCCATGTTATACAAGGCGATGAGACCATTTCATTCCATCATCTTCATGTGGATTTTTTCCGTACCATGCACAGCATCCCGGATTCATTTGGCATCGTAGTGAATACTCCTCATGGCTCTGTCGTACACACGGGTGATTTTAAATTCGATTTCACACCAGAGGGCACACCTGCTGACATTCACAAGATGATGAAGATTGGTGAGAAAGGGGCTCTTGCTCTCCTCTCTGACAGTACGAACAGTGAACGTATGGAGCAAACAACTTCGGATGAGACTGTAGGACAATCTATACTACATTCATTTCAACAATGCAGCGGACGCATTTTGTTTGCCACATTTGCTTCCAATGTATATCGTCTTCAACAAGCCGTGCAGGCAGCATTGGCGTGTAATCGCAAGATTGCAATCATTGGACGCAGTATGGACAAAATTTTCAATATCGCTCAGGAGTTGAGCTATATTGACATGCCTGAGGGAACATTGATTGATATCCGCAAAGTTCATACACTGGCAGATCATGAAATCCTCATCATCTGTACAGGCAGTCAGGGAGAAGTCAACGCGGCTTTGACCCGAATTGCTTCTGGATCTCACAGAAATGTTCAGATTCAACCAGGAGACACTGTAATCTTCTCTTCATCTCCTATTCCAGGTAACGTTCGAAATGTCAATCGAAGTATTGATATGTTGATGCGCTCGGGCGCCGATGTCATCTACGGGCGAGGGTTCGATATCCACAGCTCCGGGCATGGTTCGCGCGAGGACTTGAAACTCATGTTACGAACGATCCGTCCACAATATCTCATTCCAATCCATGGTGAATACCGGATGCTGGTGAGTCACCAACGATTAGCGGAACAGGTCGGTATTCCTTCCGATCACATCTTCCTTCTGGAGAACGGTGAGACCGTCGAAATAACTCCACAGAAAGCCTATAATGGGAGGAAGATCCCCTCCGGCTCCATATTTGTTGGTCGCAACGAGTTGCGCTACCATGAAAAATATCTGATGGAGGAGCGAAGTCGACTTGCCGTGGACGGAGTTGTCGTGGCAGCGATGACCATACGGAAGAAAACACGCGAGCTTGTAAGTGGACCCGATTTAATCAGTCGCGGATTTGTCTATATGAACGATTCCAGAGCGTTACTTAAAAATGCTGAGATGAAATTGAAAAGTTCACTACAAAACATGAATGAACAAAACAAGTTCGATCTTCCCGTGTGGAAGGATCATACCGTTAAAATGCTGAATGACTTGTTTTACAAGGAGTTGGGACGTGTGCCCTTGATCCTGCCCTCCATTCATGAAATTTAATCTAATTGCAAAGGATAATAAACCAATGAAACTGATCCAAAACATGATTCATCAGGATGTACAGAGCCTTGAAGGTACCATATATGAACGAAAAGCTGCCAGAGGCATTATTATGAGAGGTTCGGAAATTTTGCTCCTGTACACTAAAAGGTATAATGACTACAGCTTTCCAGGTGGCGGGGTTGAGCTGGACGAGGACTTAATTGCAGGACTACACCGGGAACTCGCTGAAGAAACCGGAGCCACACAAGTACAGGTTATTCGTGAATTGGGCTATATTGACGAGTACAGACCCCATTATAAACCGGAGTACGATCTGATCCATATGTTGTCGTATTACTATGTGTGCACCATCGGTGAATCTCTTGGTGAATCCAGGCTTGAGGACTATGAAATTTCGAATGGAATGACCGCAGTCTGGATTGATATTCATGAAGCGATTCGCCATAATCGACAGGTCATTGCCAACCGGGAATCCTCCATGGGTTTCTCTGTGGAACGTGAGACCATCGTCCTGGAACTGATTGCCAAGGAATTGGTTAATCCAACGGTCCGTTCTGTGTAGAATCATCATTTGATACATCCGCAAATCGATCCCTCTACCGTTTCCCTGTGCTCTAAAGGGAGCGG
This sequence comes from Paenibacillus polymyxa, assembly GCF_018614975.1. Classification (GTDB taxonomy): domain Bacteria; phylum Bacillota; class Bacilli; order Paenibacillales; family Paenibacillaceae; genus Paenibacillus; species Paenibacillus polymyxa_E. The sequence goes on from NZ_JAGGNR010000018.1 coordinate 163,589, forward strand.
TTCTTTTTTTGAGAACTCTTGGTAGCTGCTGAGTCTACGCAAAAAACCCCTTCGTTTGACAGGTGCTGAATTCACTCCGTACATGAATTCCTTCTCACCGTCAATGACAAAGGGGTATTTCTACTGTTCTATTTGTTCAATGCATCAGTCGTTGTTTGGATTACTTCACAATCATGACTGGGCAATGAACCCGTTTTACAACTTTATGGCTTACGCTGCCAAGTACCATCTCTTGAAGAGCGTTCAGTCCACGACTGCCGATCACAACCAGATCAACCTTTTCATGATTAGCATATTCAATGATGGTCGGGCCAGGTTCTCCATGCATAATTTTGAGCTTATACGAGACTTGACTTGTCTTCAGTATTTCTTCCACTGGCGCAAGTTTTTGACGTCTTTTTAATTCAAGCTCCTCTTTGCCCTGTGCGTGCAAAATATCACTTTTGGATCGAGAGAAGTCAGCTACACTAATGACTTCTACGTTACAATCAGGGGAGAAGGCTACAAGCTTGGCTGCTTCCCTCGTAGCACGCAATGAATTTTCTGATCCATCCACAGCTAACAGAATCCGATTATACATATTTATTCACTCCTAACCTTAGTTTAATGTGCACTCAATGTTGCATTAACATCGTTGTAAATTGCCAATTTGTCTACAATTTTTTTGCTGGAAGAATTCAAACCCTTGATCATAACTTTATTGTCGTTCTCACGGTACTTAATAACTACCTTGTCAATAGCACCCACCGCTGAATCATCCCATATATGGGCGTTCGAGAAATCCACAACGATATCCGTATCACGAACGGAGAAATCAAAAGCATCTACAAAACCATCCACAGACGCAAAAAACAGTTGACCCTCCACCTCGAATACGGTTTTAGCTTTATCTTGCCGCTTGCGAACTTCGATATGTGATATCTTGGCTACAAAGAAGATTGCGCTAAGGATGACCCCCGCGATAACTCCCTTGGACAAGTCATGTGTAGCAACGACAATAATAACCGTCACAAGCATCACAGCAGCATCTGTTTTGGGTGCCTTCCGCAAATATGCAAACGAAGACCAGTCAAATGTACCAATCGACACCATAATCATGATCCCCACAAGAACAGGCATAGGGATCTGTACAACTAGGTCACCCAGCACGAGAATCAGGAACATCAGAAAAGTACCTGCTACAAGAGCTGATAATCTGCCTTTACCGCCGGACTTCACATTAATTACAGATTGCCCGATCATGGCACAACTTGCCATCCCGCCAAAAAAGCCGGTGATGAAATTGGCAATGCCCTGGCCTCTTGCTTCTTTGTTCTTGTTACTATCTGTACCTGTCATATCATCGACAATCGATGCAGTAAGCAATGATTCCAGCAGTCCCACGATCGCCAGCGCAAGAGAATACGGGAATATAATCTGCAGCGTTTCAAAATTAAAGGGAACGTCCGGTATGAAGAATGAAGGCAAAGATTGTTTAATATTCCCCAAATCGCCAACAGTATTTAAGTGAAACCCTGAAAAAATCGCAATTGTCGTTAATACAACAATAGCAATAAGTGGTGCCGGGATCGCTTTAAAGAACAAAGGAACTACATATACAATGAGTAATGTAATGGCAACAAACACATACGTCATCGTAGAGATTCCCACAAAATGCGGAACTTGAGCCATGAAAATCAGGATCGCCAACGCATTAACGAAACCAATCATGACGGCTCTCGGTATGAACTTCATCACTTTTGCTATCTTGAACACACCGAATAAGATCTGTATTACACCTGTCAGTATCGTTGCTGCAAGCAAGTAATTAAGTCCATGATCCTTGACAAGCGGAACCATCAGCAAAGCCATAGCACCTGTAGCAGCCGAAATCATACCCGGGCGACCACCTACAAAAGAAATAATTACAGCAACGCAAAAGGAAGCATACAGACCGACCATGGGATCAACTCCTGCAATGATCGAGAAAGCAATTGCCTCGGGAATAAGCGCCAGCGCCACAACTATCCCTGCAAGAACATCTCCTTTCACATTAAACAACCAGTTTCGTTTTAGCTTCTCCACCACTTTAGTCCACCTCGTATTTTTTCGGCAATTCACAAATCAGAACATTCAGCCGATTTTTTCTAAAAACAGTTTATCATCTATCTTCCCTTAATGGAACCTTTTCGACACAAAAAAATATGTTATGATAAAGAAAGCATTGTAAAATAAGGAGAGTACCGTATGCGTATAGGATATATGAGACCTTATCAGGATGACCTGGACTATAAACAACAAACGAGTCTGCTCCAATCCATTCCGTGTGACACCATTATTGTGGAAGATCACGCTTTGGCCAAGCGTAGAACGAATCTTACCCATATGATGGAAAATCTTAAACCCGGAGACACCATTATTGTATCCAAGCTGTTTGCATTAGCAGATTCCACACGCCACCTCGTCGAACTTTTGGAAATGGTGGATGCAAAAAAGGCAGCGATTTATTCCATAATGGAAGGTATTAATACCAGCCAATCGGAAGGGTATTTATTCAGTTCCGTCGTGAGACATTTAGTTGATTTTCAAAGTGATGTTATAAGTGAAAAAACAAAACGAGGACTTTTTGAAGCCAAGCAAAAAGGGAATAATCCTGGGAGACCACGAAAAACGGACGAAAATATAAAAAAGGCGATCATGATGTATGAGAGCAAAAAATATAGTCTTGCCGAGATCAAGGATCAAACGGGAATCAGCAAAACGACGTTGTACCGTTATCTGGAGAACTAATTGGTAACCTTAATAATCCACAATTGACGTAATTATTATACATTATGGGACACATCAGCCACGAAGTTCGAATATGTAACCGGAGGATCAACAAACTCCCCTTTCATATACAAAAAATAACCCGCAAAGATCCTTTAAAAAGGTTTCTTTGCGGGTCTTGTTGTCATGCTAGAATCTTCCTGATTTAAAGATCGAATAGAGCAGGAAAGCCACCATCAGAATCGCCACCAGGAAGCCAATCTCAACAACCGGAATATCCCACAGCTTGCCTTTGCTGATAATGGAGGATAACTGCCTTAACTGCCCTGGCAGACCAATGACACCCTCGGCCATATCTCCGATACGTATTTTGAGTTTGACGTGATAACAATGCCGAGTATTCAGTAATAAAGGCCTTATAGCTTGAACTAAATTCCGTTTTTTGGTACACACTGGCCTTTTCAGTAAAGCGATGGACATCCTTACTTGGAAAATAAACGCTCATTCCTTCTCCCTTGGGATGCTCAGGAGACTTCATGTTATAAACAACCGCTTTTTGAATTGCTTTTTTGACGCGGTCCGCCTCGTTCTCAGCTTTCATTCTTTTGCTGATCAAGGTAAACAAATCAGCAAGATCCACCAAATCGGCTTCGTCCGCATAATCCTCGGCTTGATCCCGTGCTTTTCTCAAATGACTCATTCCCTTTGTCATAGCTTGGGGCTTTAACAACCTTTTGCTGAATGCCTCGACTGCCATCACAACCTCCTCCATCCGATCCAGTCGAATGATCGATTGCTGAAGGTCCTCCTCTTCGCCGTTTTCCTTCGACTGTTCCAGATATCCCTGAGCAATAGTTCTGCCCAACTCAAGGGTGGAAATCCCGGGCTTGTCTTGAACTGCCTTCAGCATTTTCGTATAATCCCACCCATTCTGATTCGTGTAATCGACAGATGCAAGCATATATTTACTGTAGTCCCTAAGTGCATAGGCCACCTCCACACTTGCCATTTTGCAATTATCGAAGCCGATGAGTTCAAATTTAATTCCCGTTTCGTTATAAGCATGCCCAATTCCTTTTTGAAGCTCGGTCAAGCTCATTTTTTTGTTTCCGTAATGCTCGTCGCCCCCGTATCCATCGATCGGTCCAAGACCGTGCCCCCAGAACATAAGCACATGCTTCCGGGCCGGATATTCGCGGGTTCCCCAGCGAATGAAATCTGTAAGGGAATCGGATGTATCCATATTTTGTGAGCCTGCGTTATCCAGAAGGACCAACCTCTCCTTTTCAACACGCCATCGTTGATTCAGACCGGGTTCGATGGGCGAATGGTCCCAGCTTCGGGCCCCTCCTGTCTGAACGACAACATTTACATTGCTGGAAGAGCCGATACTCATCATTTCCTTCAAGTCATCACTTGCCATATGAAAATCACTTTCCATATCTGAACCAATCATATAGATGAGAAAGGTGTAATCGGCCTGCCGAGCGGATGCTTTTAGTTCAGCTACAGGAAGAAACGAGACAAGCAGAATGAACACAAGCAGCCATATTGTTCTTTTCATTGCCTTCCCTCCTTATTTCCGCTCTACACATTGATATTAGCGATATGCCATAACGAGAAATAACCGTCTTCATCTGGAGCTTCATTCTCCAGTACAAAACCAGCAGACTGAAAACACTTCAAACAAGCAGCGTTGTCAGCTTCAATTCCGGCGTACCATTTATAGATCGTTCCCAGCTCAGGCAGTTGCATGGCTTTTCCAACCACTGCTCTGCCGTAGCCCTTACCCCGAATCGACGGATTGACAACGATGGCGATACTTCCCGTATTCTGCCCCTCCCGCTCAATCATAATTACACCTACGGCTTCACCCTCCGAGAACGCGACCCACACGTCATAACCGGGATGCTGCTCGACATGCCGGTACCAATCGCCTAAAGGAAGCATTCCCTCCAATCGCCGATGAACCTCCGCATCCTTAAACCAATCCTCCAGCATCGCCAGATCGCGTTCAGTAAACGGACGCAGGTTGTCAATCAATACCACGCTCATTTCATCTCACCTCTTATCTGTATTTTTCAGCCTGCATGTTGTACAGTTCGGCATACCCTGCCCCATTCGCCTGCAACTGGTCGTGGGTTCCCGTCTCCATGATTCTGCCCTGTTCCATATAGACTACATAATCTGCGTGTCGTGCAGTGCTTAACCGATGCGAGACAATGACCACCGTCTTGTTTTTCATTAAATCCCGCATTCGCTGGAACACGTCTTCCTCCATGAACACATCAAGCGCAGAAGAAGGTTCGTCCATGATCAGTAATCCAGCAATATCTTCTCTCATAAAAGCACGGGATAATGCAATCCGCTGCCATTCTCCTCCGGAAAGGCTTCTGCCTCCGAATAGCCTGCCTAGCTGTGTATCATATTTGTGCCCCAGCTTGTGGAGATATTCGTCCACTCCACCCAGCTTGGCAGCTCTTTCAATTATCCTTTGCTCGTTAACAGCCGCAAGATTGCCTAGCCCAATGTTGTCCCGAAGATTCATTTCATAGCGCACAAAATCCTGGAATACCGCTGTGGCCTGTGTCCGATAGGCAGCGATATCATACTCTCCCAGCGGAATGCCGTTGTAAAACACCGCTCCTTCATTCGGATCAAAGAAGCGCAAGAGCAGTTTGACAAGCGTACTTTTGCCTGACCCGTTTTCACCGACCAGCACGGTCACTTTTCCAGCAGGGATAATAAGCTCAGGGATATCCAGCACAACTTGGGTTTCATCATACCGGAAACGGACTCCTTCCAGCCGGAAGCCCTCTTTGACGGATACCGCCGCAGGACATGAGCCTGATTTCATTTCATTCTCGCTATAGAGAAAAGAACGAATCTTCTCCAGATGCCTGGCTTCCCTGGGACCGATCGCAAAGGCTGCAAACAATTCATTCATTCCCTCATTCAACTGAATAGTGGCACCTATAAATAAAAAGATGTCCCCTGCTGTGAAATGACCGGAAAATGCCTGTCCAACTAGATAAATAATGATGAGGCCGGCGGCCAACGACTGGAGCACAGACCACAATAATTGATGGAGAGCCAGTTTCCGTTGGTCAGCTGAAAGTGTAAGCAGAAGCTCTCGTGAAGTGCTCAGGTATCTCTCCTTAAAAAAAGGAACAAGACCAAATACCTTCAACTCTCCTGCTGTTTCAGGCCTGAGCGGTGTACCAGCGTAATATTCAGCCCGCCGCCTTAATTCCTGGACCTCCTCACGCCCTTCAAAGGTGGCGTTGTTGAGCTTCGCTTCCCAATACAGCTTGGGAACGACCAACGCCAGCAAGACGATCGGGGCCCAGGGAGCGATCGTTCCGATCATTATACTCCCGGCTGCAATCACGACCAGTCCTCCGATGGTCTGAGAAATAATCGTTAACCACATTGTAACGAAGTATTCGTTATATTGAATAACTCGAGTTTTTGTATGGAAGCCTGCCTTTTCAAAAGGAGCAATATCCGGAATCGACATTGCTTTGGTGATCAACAACTCATCAATATGCGCTTGAAGTTTTGCAGTCAACAGACGTTTGTGCATCTCGGATACAGGTTGGAGGGCATCCACAGCTAATGTTAGCCCAATATACAACAGCACCATCCAAGCCAGCGCATCCCATGATGCAAGAACAAACGGCTGCTCTGCCAATCTGTCAATGATCTGGGCACTCAGCCACACAAGCAGCGGACCAAGCAATGCCTCAAGCACTTTGATTACAAAAACGGTACACACTTTTACCGGCGAGCATGTCCATAGCAAGGACAGTCCAAACAAAACGGAGGAAGCCATCTGTCGCCGCCTGGCTGTGATTCGTTGCAATGCTATCACTGGATATGCTCCTCCTCTTGAAAAGATTTTCCCTGTAACCGGAACATGGTGGCATACTCCCCATTTTTGCGCATCAAGGCCTCGTGGCTGCCTTCTTCCACAATGCAGCCATTCTTCAGGACAAGGATTCGATCCGCTAATTTAACCGTGCTGAATCGATGAGAGATCATGATCACCGTTTTACCTTTTGTCATTTTTTGAAACTGATTGAAAATCTCATATTCAGCCCGAATGTCAAGAGACGCCGCCGGTTCATCCAGAATCACCAGACCAGCCTCACGAACCATCGCTCTGGCTAACGCCACACGTTGCCATTGTCCACCCGAGAAATCAGTACCTCCCCATTCGGGACCCAAGAGGGTCTCGGTTCCATGAGGCAGCGCCGAAACGATCTGGTCCAGCCTTGATCCTTGAAGTGCCTGATTCATCTCCCTGTCGCTCAGTTTTGTGTTCAGGCTACCTATCATAATGTTCTCGCGCAAGGATAACTCGTATTTTCCGAATTCCTGAAAAACAACCGAGATATGCTCTCTCAGCTCCCTGACATCAAACGAGCGAATATCCACACCGTTGATCTTAATCTCGCCTTCGTAAAACTCATAGAAGCGGCACAGCAGCTTGACAAGTGTCGTTTTGCCTGAGCCATTGGCGCCAACAATCGCGATGCGCTCCCCGGGCGATATGCTGAAACTGATTTGGTCAAGAACCCAGGGGGAACGTCTGTCTTCATTCTCATTAAAATCCTCAGCATGGTCGAGGACTTCGTCCTCATTTTCGTCATCGGCTTCCTCACTGTCCAGGTCCAGATCGAAATCATCAGCTGCTTCCTCGGAAGCAGCACTCTCCTGTTCCTGGTAGGGATACTTGAAGCTTACTCCCTTGAATTCTATAGATAGGGGGCCAGCATTCATTGGAACGGGATGTGAAGGCGTTCGGATATCTTCCTCTGCATTTATAAATATGACGAAATCATTTCCCATTCTCCAGATGTCAATCGTGTCGGCCCCTTCCTTGGCAATCTCTCTTAAGGAAACAGACAATTGAAACACAGCCCCTAGATACAGAGCAATATCCCCCAGCGAAATCGAGCCCGATCCGGATTGACTAACCACCCAAAAATATCCTCCGCCTGCCACCATACCCGAAAAAAGACCGGTAAAAACCGTTCCTCTGGCGCTTTTGACCTGGATCATTCGAAACTGTTCATACAGCCGGGCAAACGTATGTTGATAGATATTGTGAAAATGGCTGCCCAGACCAAACAAGCGAATTTCCTTGGCGGCACGTCGGTTAATCATTAGGCTTCGAGTGTAATCCAATCTTCTTCTTGTAACTGCATATTCTTTGGCATACTGCCATTCCATCTCGTTGTAACGGTTTTGCATAAACGCAAAAGGAGCTGTTGACAGCACCAGAATGATGGACAGCATCGGAGAGAGCACGGCAATCAGCATAATAATACCAATAGCCGAAAATACAGACGTGCACAAATTCGCGCTGAAGTTCAGGAGTTGTGCTGGCAGCCAATTGGATCGATCTCGCAGCGCTTCCAGTCGGTTTCGGTGTTCCTCCTCTTCAAAAAAGCGCATGCCGGGAATACGTTCGAAGGCGTCCAGCAAAACGCTGTTCACAGTAATAATGGATCGCTCCGATAGCAGCATTTTAAGCCAGGTTTGCGCGGCGTTCACGATGCTAAGCAAGACCAGGCTACAAGCATAGACAATAGACCACCGTGCCGCGTATGATTCTAATCCGTTTGGCGCAATTCCATCAATGATTTGTTTGGAGGCATAGAGCTGAAGTGCTGGAACAGCCCCCTCAATGAATATGAACAAAATGATTAGCAAGGTTAACACCGGACCGGATTGCCATAACATTCGCACGAGCAAATGGGTCGTTTGCCGTGTTCGTTGTGCTCTGCTGCACCGTTCTTCATGATCAAGCATGTGTTTCTCCATTGGTCTGCACCTTTATGATTGAAATGGCCCTGAATCAGGCATGAAAATACATGGGTTTCTTCTCATTCATATTGACCTCCTCGATGTCTCCGAGCATCCTTGCCGGAGAAGGTCTGGAGCGGTTGAGCACATGTTCTTTGCCACGACTCATCTCCTGCAGCCAGATCTCCAAGTCGATAACAGAGCGCATATATTGGTAACCCATACCCAAATCATTATTCGGGTCCTCCGAACGGATCGCCATAGCGACTAGATGTTTCCACCACGATCTCTGGTCAATAATCCCCAGTTCCGTAACAAGCACACGCTTTCCGCTCGCAAACAATTGCAAAATATGCTGGCGGTCATTCAAAAAGCTTTTCCTGGCCATATGGGCATAGGTTGTTTTGGAAGACCTGTTATAGACATACGAAGGCAAGATATCCGTGAATGCTTTTCGAAGCAGCAGCTTGGAACCGGCATAGCTGTCTTGCTCCCCCTTCAAGAGATCAAAATGCTGCTCCGGCGGAACCGAGAACGAAAACTCGATCATGCGCCGGTCCAGAAACGGATGATACGCAGGCAAGGTAATGCCTACAGAGTCCATGTATCTTGCACGAGGCCACAGAAAGTCGTAATGATAACGCTTTCCCCAATAGTTTAGTGGCCTGCTTTTGCGATATCGGTGAACCTCCTCCGCATTCATCTGCCGTTCTCTCTGGAGATGCTCGTTTGTAAAAAATTCGGGCAAGTCGTATTCCGTATCTGACCATAACAGTTTGTAGTACATTTTTTCCTTAATATAAGGCAGAAATGGAGCCAATCCATATTGAAATCCCCTTTTTAGCATGGAACCCGCTCGATTGCCGGTCCATTCCCTGAGCTGACTAATCCCTTCCCGATAATGCTTCTGCCGAAAATAGGAATCAATGACAGCAGCCTCACCGCTGTATACAAAGTCTCCGCCTTCGCCCGTCAAAACGGCAGCAGTCCGGAATTGCCGGGCTAGCACCGTAAACGTTTCGTTCACAAGTGAATTGGCCCTGGGGTCTGGACCATCCACGAACCATAACGGGTCCCTGCCAATTTCGGCATTTGGTATTCTGGCCGTTGCGTCCGCATGAATGATCAAGCCGGGAATACGCAGATCCCTCATCATTTTTTTGACGAGATCCTTATCATGACTTGGCATCATATCCGGCTCCGCAAAAGAAATGTTGACAGCCAGAATCTGCTCCCGATTCCCGCCGGCAATGGCGGCAGCTACAACCGCGGCCGAATCGAGTCCTCCGCTCAATTCAACAATTCGTTTGCTACCATTAAAGCGTTCCTGGGTCACCTGCTTAAACAATTGACGAAATTGGGGGACAGCATCTTCTGAGAGCTGTGGCTGGCTTGTCAGTTCCCGCATCCCCCAGTAGCTTTGAACTTTCACCTGGTAATTGTTCCACCAAGCAATGGAGGCTGTGGGAAGCTTGCGAATGCCTTTAAAAAAAGTCCGCTCTTCCAGTCCGTTCTCCCCTACAGCAAAGCCAGAAGTCGGATACATTCGGCACACGTCTTCATCGACCTCAAAAGGAATATCCTGAAGCAACAAAAGCACGCGTAGATCATTGGCAACAAACCATTCATTTCTTGGGCTAATCCAGTAATAAACGGGTCGGGTTGCATAGCTATCCGTAGCAACAATTAAACTGCTTCGTTTCTGGTCCCAGTACACCAGTGTAAATTCCCCTTGGGACTTGCATAGTTGATATTCAGGTTTCTCTTGCAGCAGGCGGTAAGCCTGCTCCTGCTGATAAGATGAAAGGGACGGGAAATCGTCGGCGTGGGCTTGCAGCTCGCCGCTTGCCCAGCCATCCAGAATGATGGGAAACTCAAGATGGACATCCTTGAAGGAACTGGAAGCCTGCGGTCCGTAACCATAGGAGAGCGTTGCTAAATGGAACGTATCGTCCGTATATACATTCACTCCGGTAACCCTTGCCCACCTTTTAATTGAATCCATCCACTCCAGCCAAATATTTTGATTTTGGCCCTGCATAGCAATCCATATCTTCATCCCAGAGATAGCACCCACCTCTCGGCATATTCGCTCATATTATATGTTTTCAACACCTTCAAATCATTTCCTTTATGATTGGGGTCAATCGTCCGGCCGTCTTCCAGACGCACCCACGCGTGAGAAAACAGTTTTTCATCTATCTTTTTCACACCAATCAACAAGTCGCTCTCATAGCCGGCACTAAACAAAATAGCCTGAACCGTCATAGCTATGGATACACATGAGGTAATAAGATGATCATTTTCATCCATTTCATACAACATCTGCCCAAGTCTGCACAATTCGGCCGTGTCGATCCGATTCGCTTCCCTTCGCCCTGCGCTTACATGAAGCGGGTACATATGTATTGCCATTTTTTCATAAGCATCCATAAAATCCGTCTCCAGCAGTAACAGGCGGACAAACGCATGGACCGTTGTAAAATAAACCTTGTTATGGACAGGGATGGCCTTGCTCATGAGGCATCGACCTTGACCAGTCTTTTAGCCGAGAGTTCCTGAATTGCAGTTTGCAGAATATCGGTTAATTCCGCCTCGGATTGATCAAATTCCCTCTTCCATTTACTCAGAATTTGGTCGAAATCCTTTGTTCCAGTCTCCAGTTCCAGCCACAGCTCCATCAACGCACCTTCAAGTCCAAAATATTCGCCGTTATTGATGTCCAGCACGATACATTCCTCACTTAATGACGTCGTTGCGGTTTCCTCGCTTCGGGCAATTTTCATGCCTGCAACCCCTCTCTGCAAGGTAATATGTAATAGGTGGAAATGACTAGAGAGAGCCGCAAGGCCCTCTCTGGTGAACATATAATGCCTTTGAAATTAACCACGTTTTACTCCACGACCGAATTTGCCATCTCCCGGCTTACTTTTCTTGGAGAGAGTTACTGTCAGGAATGCACCATAACTCTTCAAAGGAGCCACTTGAACTTTACGCATATATTTCACCGCCTCTCTACTTGAAATATATTACATTTTTAATATATCATAGAAATAATGGGTTTTTACCGAAATAAATCCCCGAAAACCGCCAAGATTCCACAAACCCGCTTTTTACGGTTATTTTTCGGCCCGAAAAGAAAATACTACTTACGAGGTGCATATCATGCTGAACGTAATTCTGGTAGACGATCACAAAGCATTTACCTGTGGAATGAAGCTGATTTTGGAACAAAACAACATGAAGGTAACCGTACTTCATTCAGCCCTTGAAACGCTAGACTTCATAAAAGAACAGGCCAATGCAATAGACCTTTACCTGTATGACTTGTCTATGCCGGACCTTAACGGAATTGAACTGGCAACCAAAACACTGGAGATCATTCCTGATGCAAGAATCATGCTTTTCTATTCCCAAGAGGATATGATTCAGCTGTTTCAAATGTCGGTCCAGGCAGGCATTCGCGGATTTATCGACAAGTCTTTTTCAGCGCAGCAGGTGCTCACAAGCATTTCCATGTGCATGGAAGAGGCGGTGGTCTTTTCTTTGGATTTCCTTAAAACGATTTTCACTCCGACAGCTTCCTTTAACGCGCCTGAAACTATGCTGACCGAGTTCGAAATAAAATTGCTGCAAAAGGTGGCTAAAGGCGAAACCAATAAACAAATCGCGGAATCCCTTTTCATGTCTACTCGAAATGTCGAATATCACTTAGGGCGCGTGTATAAAAAGCTGAGGGTCAGCTCCAGAACCTATGCCGTTCACAAATGCAAGATTCTAAAATTGATATAAGCACACAAGAGGGCATAATCATTAACTGTATTCTGAAGCAAGAATTGATACAGGCGAGTTATATTAGCTGTCATGGCTCCACGTATACTGATTGCTGGCCTGAATATGGCTTTCTCCAAGAAACTAGTAAAATAAAGCAAGACCCGCAAAGATCCTTTAGAAAGGTCTCTTTGCGGGTCTTGTTGTTATTCTAAAATCTTCCTGATTTGAATATCGAATAGAGCAGGAAAGCCACCATCAGAATCGCCACCAGGAAGCCAATCTCAACAACCGGAATATCCCACAGCATCGTGGACTGATGACTGATCGAAGAACCGATAATCAATCCCACCATGATGATACAAAAGGCCAGTAACACAATACTGAAGGACAGCCGATTGCTGATCTGGTCCATTCGGCGCATGAGCGCATCCAGTTCAGGGACGCTGATCTCAAGCCTCAGCTTGCCTTTGCTGATAATGGAGGATAGCTGCCTTAACTGCCCTGGCAGACCAATGACACTCTCGGCCATATCAGCCGCACTGCGGAACAACCGATTCTTAATTCTTCCTGGACTGAAACGTTCCTTGATCAGCTTCCGGCCAAAGGGCTCGGCCATATCTACGATACTCAGGGAAGGGTCGAGATGTTCGATTACACCTTCCATCGTCAGCAACGATTTACCGAGCAGCAAAATATCGGCAGGCATGACCACACGGTGTCTCTGAGCTACGCCGAACAAATCATTCAACGCCTGACCCACACTAATCTTGGAAAAGGGAATATCGTAATATTTGGTACGCAACTTGTCCAAATCTACATGAAGCCCACGCAGGTCCATGTCATCTGGCATCATGCCCAATTTCTCAATCGCCCGGATCATACTGTCCGTATCTTTGCGCATTAACCCAATAATAAGCGAAGCAAGCTGTTGTTTCATCTCATCGCTCAGACTGCCCACCATACCGAAATCTATAAAGGCAAGACGACCATCCTTCAATACCATCAGATTGCCCGGATGTGGGTCAGCGTGAAAGAAACCCTGAATAAAAATCTGATTTAATAATGAATCCACCAGCCGCTCGGCAATGTTATTCAGATCATGACCACGTCTGACCAGTTCTTCACGATCATTGAGTTTGATACCTTCGATATACTCCATAGTGAGCACTCGGGACGAAGTCTGATCCCAGTAAATGGTCGGGATTTTCACCTTGTTGTCCTGTTGATATTGCTGTGCAATCTTTTCCGTATTGCGGCCTTCGACCGTATAATCTAGTTCGGCCATCAATGCCTGAGCGTATTCCTCTACCATCTGCGGAATCTGATATTGCTTCACCCAGTCCCATCGCTTCTCGGCCATGGCTGTCAGCTCACGCAAAATATCCAGGTCACGCTGCACGATACGCGATATACCCGGCCGCTGAATCTTGATGGCTACCGATTCACCGCTTCGAAGTTTGCCCAGATGCACCTGTCCAATGCTGGCCGCAGCTACAGGGGTATCCTCGAACCGGGAAAAGATCTCCTCCAGCGGTATATCCAATTCCTGTTCCAAAATACCCCGTGCCGTCTCGGAAGAGAACGGCGGGACCTGATCCTGCAACTTCACCAGCTCACGAATGACAGACTCAGGCAATAGATCTGCCCTTGTACTTGCGAGTTGCCCCAGCTTGACGAAAGCTGGCCCCAGCTCCTGCAGCACAAGCCTGATGCGTTCACTCAGCGTTAAAGTGGTGTGTGCTTCACGCGACATCCACCGCCGTGGCAGAGCCAGCAGCTGGAACAAGCCCAACTCCTCGACCATATAACCGAAGCCATGACGCACTAGCGCCATGGCAATTTCACGGTATCTGCCGACATGTTTGATTCGCACTGCCATCTACTCGATCTCGTTTCCTTTGAGAGGAGGAGGAACTTCAAGTGGAGCCGGGGATTCATCAGGTTGAAGCTGTGGTGAGTTGCCCAGTTCGGCAAGTTTTTTCTCCAGGACAGCAACGCGCTGTTCCAGACTGGTCACATCACTTTCGGATGCCACACCAGCTTCCTGAAGCACTCGCTTGACCTGTTCCTGAATCATTCTCTTGAACTGACCCTGCTCTTCATCGCCCCGTTCCATCAGGCGTTCAACCAAAGCTTTGGATTCACCGGGCGCAAGTTCCCCGCGCTTGACCAAATCATCCACGGTTTTCTCCATTTTTTCTTTGCTTACGACAGTAAGACCAAGTCCTAACGAGATTGCCTTTTTGAACAAATCGCTCATTTTTGTCATCCTCCTCTTCGCTCTTCTCTATATTATACCCCTTATACTCCGCATGCAAAAATGTCAGTCCGATCAGACGTAACGTGCAGCCCATTTGCCTGCTTGCAGAAGTAACTTGCGGTACGTTTCGTGCGCAAAAGACGGTACATGGTGACCCGGCATCAGATAAACAATACGTCCAATACCATATCGATGCGCCCAAACCGCAGGCTTGGGTCCATCTTCGGATTGATATTCCAGCAAAATCTTCGTTTCGGCAAAAGAACCAAACTCGAACTCATAAGGTTCTTCTTCCATCGTGAAACTCGAAATGCCCTCCGTCACGGGATGGCTTGCCTCCGTTACAGTGAACTCAAGTGGTGCATACGCCGGATGATGCAGGAACTTGGCACCGATCATCTGTTTGAGTTCATAACGATTCTGGAGCGAAATGCCGTTATGTATGATGACCAGTCCACCTCCATTACTCACATAGGACAACAAACCTGCTGTCTGCTGTGGAGAGACTTTACCTTTCCAATCGTCCATGTATGAGATACATACATCAAACCCCGTTATATTTTCTTGCAGCAGCATATTCCGATTCTCACTGCACTGCACAGTCATAGTATCATGGAAAATTCGGCTAATCTCTGCATCTACACCCTGAAGCGGGTGCCAGTCCGGATGTGTATAATCGCCAAGTAACAATGCTTTTTTACGTTGATCCATTCAATCAATCTCCTTTCTTGTTCACCTCACTGTATAAAACCAACTACCAGGGGAGCTTCTCTCCCTTGTAGTCCACATATGCGGGCTGATCTCCTTTAAATTGTTCATGGCGGTCGATAAGTACTGCGATATGCTGTGCAGATTGCTCGGGCGTGAGATCCGCTGAAGCATCCAATTCACCCCGCATATAACTCTGTACCCAACCGGGATGCACAAGCATCACTTGTCCGCCTTCATCCTTCAGACCATTGTGCACAAGACGGGCCTGCATGTTCAAAGCAGCTTTGGACATACAATAGGCAAACCACCCATCCCGACTGCATTGTTCTATACTTCCAGCCTCGGAAGAGATATTAACAATCAGCTTGACCTGTCCTTGATGAAGGAGGGGTAACAGGGAATGAGTCACACGCAGTGTACCTAAGGTGTTCACATTAAATACTTCAGCCATCTCCGCCATATTCAACGGCCCGCGGATATGATCCGTAATACTCCCTAGTATAGCCGCATTATTGATCAGCATATCCAGATGATTCGTATCCAGCTTCAACGTCTCCGTGAACAGAGCTACCGACAGGTCGTCCGCAATATCCAATTCGATGGCGCGCAGATGGTCAGGATATCCTTCTGCAAGCCTACGAATTCCCTCTGAATCTTCCACGTCCAGACCGGCCGCATACACAAAATAACCTCTCTTCAGCATCTGTGCCGTCAAAGCGAGTCCCAACCCCCGGGCAGCTCCCGTTACACATGCGGTTCTCATCATGATGTCCCTCCCTCGCATAATGATTCTGTCTTTTATTCATTCCACATATTCATCTGAAAACCTTTAATTCAGAATGGGATCGCCAACTTTACGACCAAAGACTCATGAGGTAAAAGCGAGATTAGAGCCATTCTGCTTATTGAATTGAGCTGTTTATTGCTCTGTTATTATTCGTGACCCATATCGCTCCTGCCGATAGGCTAAACAATGCTCCACCCATCTTCGAGCGGCCGACGGGTAAGAGCCCAGATGAATGTGTGTATACCCCGCCACGATGTTGCCTGCAGCATACCCTTCTTGCTTCAGGCCACGTAACCCCTTGGTCTCATACGCATAAGGGATCGTTTCTTCATCACGATAGGTCATCGTGGAATAATGAAATTCATGCCCCCGAAGCACTTCACCCTTTTTCAGCAAAAAGGAATCCTGAACGCTTCTCGCTTCACGATAACCAAGCGCAGCTCGCTTCTTCTGCATCTGCACCTGTGCGGGGATAATACCCGCCATGTTGAAAGTAACGCCCTCACGGTCGGTCAACGTTTCCCCGAGCACCATGTAGCCGCCACACTCGGCAAATAAAGGCATGTTCGATTGTGCCGCCTGTCGAAGTCCCTCCAAGAACCCTTGGTTACCGGCAATCTCTGCTGCAAATTCTTCAGGAAATCCGCCGCCCAAATAGATGCCATCCGAATCAACAGGAATAGGATCACCAGCGAGTGGACTGAAGTATTGCAATCGTGCCCCGGCTGCTTCGAGCAGTTCGAGATTATCGGGATAATAGAAATTGAATGCCGCGTCCCGCGCAACTGCGATGACAGGACGTGCATCCTCAGCAACATATGCATCATAAGCGATTGTCTCTGCATCTGAATGGAGATCGGATTGTGAGTCTTGATCCACAGGAGATGAAGTATATACTGTACTCATCGCATAGGCAACACCTTCAACTTTTGTAGCTTCTGGTGCGCCAAACAAATGGGCAGAATCTGTGTTTGCCTCTGCAAAGCTCACATCTGGTCGTTTGAAAGGCGGGGCGCTTGCTGCCAGATCCAGCAGAAGATCCAGATCAGTGCCTTCCATGAGCACATCGGCTGCACGTTGGAATAAGGGTTCCAGTTCACCGCGCTCGATGGCAGGCACCAGTCCCAGATGTCTCTCGGGTATGGACATGTCCTCGTCCCGCTTCAGCCAGCCAGCCACAGGAATGCCGCACATCTGCTCTATGGCTTTTTTTACAATGGTATAATGACCCGCACTTCCACAACGGTTGACGATCACTCCGGCAATATTTAATTCAGGCTCCAGCTGTTGAAAACCCAGGACAATCGCGGCCGCACTGCGAGCCATGCTACGTACGTCCACAACCAGGATCACAGGGGTCTGCGTGACCAGAGCCATCTCTGCAGTTGAGCCTGTATTGCTGAGCGGATCTTTGCCATCGTAGAGGCCCATCACACCTTCAATAATGGAAATATCATGTCCCTCCGATGCCTTCTCGAACGTATCTCTCACATACTCTGGCGATGTCATCCATGCATCCAGATTACGTGACGTTCTGCCCGTGACAGCGCTATGGTATGTAGGATCAATATAGTCCGGGCCGCATTTGAACCCTTGTACACTCAAACCACGCTGAGCGAGTGCTCTCATCAGTCCCAAGGTTACTGTCGTTTTTCCTGCACCACTTCCGGTGCCTGCAATGATCAGTCGGGGTCTGGCGTTACGATCTGAAATGGTCATTGTCATTTCCACCTTTTCTTCGAGATAACAAAACCGCATCATATAACGATGCGGTCAAGATTAATGCATACTCTACTCAAATGAAACGCGTGCTACGGAGATCGTCAGATTACCGCTCTTTTTCTTCTCCAGCAGCCAATGGTCGGCTCCCGAGGAGAGCAATGCCGCAGGTTCACTTACGCCATATGCTCCCGTATATTTGAATACTGTCTCCGAAGGATTGGCAAGCTTCACTGTATTCAGTTCCGCAGGGGTGTAGGTCACGAGTTCCCAGCCGTATTTGGCACAGAGCGCCAACAGGCCTTCTTCATCCTTTTTCAGATCAATCGTGGCGATGTTGCGCACACTCTTCACGGAGAGGGATAACTCCTCCAAGGTAGCGAGGACTTCCTGCTCCAATTCCTCTACAGCTGTGCCGCGATTGCAGCCCATGCCGAGCACGAGGCTTTTCGGGCGATACAGTACGCCACTCGTGAGAAATCGTTCCTCTTCTTCTGCCGAAAGCAGGCGGTCACTGACGACAAGCGCAGCGTTGAACGGGAATGATTCCGTTTCCTCCAAACGGCTGAAAACACGGATATGATCCGGCACGGGTTTGTTATATTTCCACCAGTTCCGCTCCCCAGTCTCCTGAATGAGAGCTACAGGCTCTTCATTCACAACAGCCGCACTGACAGGTGTCGCCTTGTCGAAGCTGTCTACGATCCAACCCAACTCCCGGCCAAACATGTCCACCGGAATGGTGCCCTGCACGTCTGAGGCTGTCGTGATGACAGCACGTGAGCCAAGTACTTCCGCGACCTGACGAGTTAACTCATTCGCCCCGCCGAGGTGACCAGACAGCACGCTGATGACATTTTCGCCGCGGTCATCAATGACCAGTACGGCAGGATCAACTTTTTTGTCCACCAGGATCGGAGCAATCATCCGCACAACTGCACCCAGTGAGATAAACAGAATGATGCCATTATATCGTTTGAACAAATCAGGCAAAATCAGCTTCACCGAACCTTCGAACAGCTCATAACCCAACTGCTCTTCATCCCCGCGTTCAAACTTGCTCATATAATAGACATCGGTGCCCTGGAACTGCCCTGCCAGATTACGTACCATCTCCACACCATGTTTCGTGATGGCAACGGCTGCAAACGGATTACTCACCGGCCTTCACTCCCTTGCGATAGCCATGAGTGAAGGATTTATCGTACAGCTTGGAGCGGTGTGCATCCCTGTTCACGAGATCGGGGTCGAGCGCCCAGCCTGCCAGAATCATCGCATGCATTGTAATGCCAGCGGCGCGCAGATCCGCTGCCAGGTTGGCAAGCGTGGTCCGTACAATCTTCTGATCAGGCCATGTTGCCCGCTGCACAACTGCCACCGGTGTATCTTCGCTCCAACCTGCGGCCAGGAATTCAACCACGACTTTTTTCGCCAAAGTTGCACTCAGGAAAAGCGCCACCGTACAGTGATGGGATGCCAGATCACGTAATTTTTCCCGTTCAGGTACAGGGGTGCGACCTTCTGCACGCGTCAAAATTACGGTCTGTGTCAGTTCTGGTACAGTAAGTTCAGCCCCCAATGCAGCTGCCGAAGCAAAGACCGAACTGACACCCGGAATGATCTCATATTCCACGCCCTGCTGTTTCAGCAGGACCATTTGTTCCAGAATCGCGCCGTACATCGCCGGATCACCCGTATGCACACGGGCCACGCTCCGTCCTGCACGAGTCGCTTCACACATCAGCTCAACCTGACGTTCCAGATCCATGCCAGAGCTTTGCAGCACTTCTGCTTCAGGCTTTGCGGTCGCAATCAGTTCATCATTCACAAGGGAATCCGTATACAGCACCAGATCCGCGCTCTTCAAAATGTTCGAGCCCTTCACCGTAATTAGCTCCGGGTCACCCGGGCCTGCACCTACGATGTAGACTTTCGCTTCCAATGTCTTCATTTGCTCACCACCATCAGGCTCAGATATTCAAGCTCCTGTCCTTTCAGTTCACGGGCATCACGCCAGACGAGTTCATATGGAGAAGTGACTTTGGTTACAACCGACGCTTTGCCGCCGAGTCCCATCTCGTCCAGCAATTCAAGCATCGGGTCAAGCACCTTCGCCACCTTGATAAATACAATCGTATCATGATGCTCAATCGCCTGCCGCATCGCTTCTTTATCTGCCGTAGCCGGAATAATACCCACCTGTTCGTCTCCGTCTGCCAGATGAATATCCAGCGCTGCCGCTGCACCCAACACGGATGAGATGCCTGGGATCGAACGAATCGGCACTTCAGGATGCAGTTCTCGCATCAGCCGAGCCAGATGAATAAATGTGCTGTACAGGTTCGGATCACCCTCGGTTACAAAGGCCACATCCTTGCCTTCCTTGAGCGCACCCCAGCATGCTTCAACGGTCTTGCCCCACTCACGTTCGAGCACCACCGGGTCCTTGGTCATTGGGAAGATCAGGCCAAGCATCTCTTTTTCTTCCGGGTTCACATACAGTTCCACAATCTCGTGGGCGTACGATTTACCGCCTTTGCGCTTCTTCGGGTAAGCGACCACGGGACATTCCCGGATCATCCGGTACGCCTTCACGGTAATCAGCTCCGGGTCTCCCGGCCCGACACCCACGCCATACAGCGTACCTACTGTTTTACCGCTCAACGACACATCTGTATCTGTAATTTCCCATGTCGTATTTCCTGTTGTTGTGCTGATGCCATTCTCCCCCTTGTTCGTTCATTCAAAAATCACTCTGCTCCGTCTGTGGATTCCGCTTCTTCGGTTATTGTGTGCTGTCCTGTAATCACGTAAATCGGATTCAATCCGTCAAAACGGGTCATGTTCAGGATCGGCTTGCTGCGCGCCGTCTGAAGTAACGTCACGGAGGCAATCAGGCCTGCTTCGCGCATGGCCTTCATGCTGTCATGCAGCGTCTCGATGGTCGCTGCATTCACCACAATGCGTCCCTCCGGGCACAGCCGGGACGCACACAGGGCGATCAGTTGCGCGAGTTCGCCGCCGCTGCCGCCAATGAACACCGCATCCGGATTCGGCAGTTCGTCCAGCCCTGCTGGTGCTTTCGCATGAAGGACGGTGAAGTCTGTCCGGAATTTGATCCGGTTGGCCTCGATGTTCACGAGGTCACCTTCGTTTTTTTCGATGGCGAAGATCTGGCCCCGCGGCGCCAGTCGCGTGCACTCCACCGCCACCGATCCTGAACCTGCGCCGATATCCCACACGATGCTGTCCTCGCCCAGTTTCAGCTCGGCCAAGCTGAACGCACGGACTTCACGCTTGGTGATGAGGCCCTTTTCGGGTTTGCGCTGATGGAATTCCTCGTCGGCAAAACCGAATCCCCGGCGCGGCGCAGGTGCATCCTTCCGGCGTAGCAAAATCACGACATTCAGCGGGCTGCATTCTGCTGCCGCCAGCTCGCCAAGGGTGTAATGGCGGGCACGCTCCTCTGCCCCGCCCAGGTTCTCGGCAACGTAGGCATCATACTCGGTCATGCCGAACTGTTGCAGATAAGCCCCGATCGCAGCGGGGCTGTTATGCTCGTCCGTGAGCAGCGCAATTTTGGCTTTGCCATCAATGCGCTGTGCCAGGCCCTTGAGCGGGCGTCCGTGCACGCTTTCGAGCACGGCATCATGCCAGCTCTCGCCAAGCTGGGCAAATGCCAGCTGCAGCGAACTGAGATTAGGCCGGATCTCCAGTAGATCCGGGCCTAATTTGCGCGCTAGATACCCGGCTATGCCGTAGAACAGCGGGTCTCCCGAGGCAAGCACAACAACGTTGTGTGTGGCCTGTAACGCTTTTATTTTCACAACCAGATCGCTTAAACCGCTCTTAATCGCTAACTTTTCACCCGCAAATGCCGGGAAATATTGTAGCTGGCGCTCTCCGCCAACAAGTACATCTGCCTCCTGAATGAGATTCAGGCTCTCCGTTGTTAATCCTGCCACGCCTTCTTCACCCACGCCGATAATGCGGATTTTACGATTCTTTGCTCCAGTTGCTGTCTTCGAGTTCACTGATTTCCGCCCTCCCCAGTTCCATTCCTTTCATCGTTACCAATACCACTTCCACCGTTATGCCGTCTCCTGCATGTTCCAAACAGTGCTGGCAAGCATATGTACATAACTTTTCAAAATAGGGTAAATACCCGGCCTCGGTCATCATATCCGCCACCTGAGTCGCCGTGTTGGCTTCCTCGATCGCTTGCGCCAGTTCATCTCCAGCTCCGGTCTCGCGGGCCACGGACGCAAGAAATCTAAAATCCACCGGCGCACTCTTGGAGTGCACCATCATGACGCCTTGAGCCACTTTGGCAAATTTGCCTGGCATCCCGACCAGAGTTATTCGTTTCATGCCCAACCGTTTACCGTGTTTGATGGCAAAGCCGACAAAGTCACCCATCTGAATAAAGGCTTCCTCTGGCAGCTCAGGCATCATTTTCATCGCATATTTCTCACTACTGCCGCCCGTGGTCAGCACAATATGTTCACAGCCGGATGCTTGAGCAACCGAGATCGCCTGCACTACACTGGCTCTGTAGGCAGAGGTGGAGAACGGAACGACCACGCCGCGTGTACCTAAAATAGAGATGCCACCCAGAATGCCCAGACGGGAATTCAGTGTCTTCTTGGCGATCTCTTCGCCGTCCGGCACGCTGATCATAACCCGCACCCCTCTGGCTGTGCCATGTTCGGCAAGCACCTGGGTGACGGCTTCGGTAATCATGCGGCGCGGAACGGGATTAATTGCCGCTTCGCCTACAGGCACGGGCAGTCCGGGCTTCGTGACCCGGCCTACGCCGATGCCCCCATCCAGCTCCATACCGGGCTCGTCCCGCCAAGACACATGTGCGATGATCTTCGCCCGATGCGTGGCGTCCGGGTCATCCCCGGCATCCTTGATGGTGGCACAGGTCGCTACGCCATCGGTCAATTCCTGCTCGATCAGTTCGAACGAGTGGTCAAAGCCCGCGGGCAACGAAACCACGGCCTGTGCCGGAATAACACCTGTTAACAGGAGCTGCGTCGCTCCCTTGGCTACCGCTGTGGCGCACGCTCCTGTGGTGAAACCGGAACGCATTGGTTTATCGGGGTCTGTTGTATTGCCGCCTATCATGGGTTTTGAACCTCCCGTCCTTTATTAGTTAGGTTGATTACGCTGCGTGCGTGGTGGGTGGCTTTTGGCGCCTGAGTGGTCGCTCCGGGGACGGATCGTTCTTATGATCGCTGTTGTCTCCAGAATCGATTCCGTCCCCTTCGCTGCTACCTGCGTCTTCGCCCACTTCGTTGTTCGTGCATTCCTCTAAAGGGCTAAACAATGCCCTGAGGTTTATTTTGGGTAACTGAACCTGTGGTCGTTTACTTAAAAATGACTATGCCTTTACTGCCATCAGGGAGATGGCGTTCAGGGCGGCTACGACGATGGTGCTTCCGCCTTTACGGCCAATATTGGTAATAAACGGGATGTCGAGTTTGCGCAGCTCGTCTTTGGACTCGGCTGCGGATACGAATCCGACCGGCATACCAATGATCAGGCCTGGTTTGGCTTCGCCTTCTTTGACCAGACGGATCAGTTCCAGCAGTGCTGTTGGTGCGTTACCAATGGCGTAGATTCCGCCTTCGTATAATTGATTTGCTTTACGCGTTGAGATGATTGCCCGAGTGGTGTTCAAACGTTTGGCTTCCTCCATCACATCGCGATCTGATATATGTACATGCACATCTCCACCAAAACCGCGAATGCGATCTTTGCTAACGCCAGCCTGAATCATCTGTACGTCAGCGATAACGGATTGGCCGGCGCGAAACGCTGCAATTCCTGCTTGAATGGCATCCGGGTGGAACACCATGCTCCGGCCCAGTTCGAAGTCAGCCGAGGCGTGAATGACACGCTGTACCACTGGATATTGTTCATCTGTAAAAGGATGCTCTCCCAGCTCCTCCGTGATCATCTCAAAGCTTTTGCCCTCAATCTCCTGTGGTTGTACGGTCAACGGTTTAAATTCCGTTTTAAAATCCATGTGCATTTCACTCCTTCAAGTGGTGTTGTCATTAAAATATTCGTTATTCAAATTAAGACTATTGGGGTGCTCTACTGCACCAATACACGCTTCAACTCATCCAGTACTCCTTCAAAATGGTCAAACACCGTTCCAAATTCAGCCTCGGGGCGTGAAATCAACACAACATGAATGCCCAGCTCCAGTGCAGATTGGATTTTCTCATCCACCGCTCCGGTCTTACCGCTCTCCTTGGTAACCATTACCGTCGTTGCATAGTGCTTGTACAAGGCTTCATTCATTTCACGGGAAAAAGGTCCCTGCATCGCAATAATATTGCGCTGTTCAACACCAAGCTCACCGCATTTCTCCATATTATCGAGACGTGGAAGCATGCGGGCAACGAGACGAATGTCCGGATCACCGAGCAGGTGCTTGGTAAAAATCTGTAACGTTTTGCTACCTGTCGTCAGCATGACTGAGCCCTTCAGTTCTTTGGCCTTGAGTGCGGCTTCATCGTAGGAAGATACAACATGCAGCAATGCATGATCATCGTACGCCAGACCCGTGCGCTCATAACGAATGTATGGAATACCGGCCTGTTTGGCTGCTTCCATCGCATTGGCATGTGCTTCTTCGGCAAACGGATGACTTGCATCCACGATGGCATGGCTACCTTTTTCACGCATGAGTTCCACCATCGCTTCCACATTCAAACGGCCTGTCCGAACAGGTAATCCGGCCTCTGTCAGGCTATTCGCCGCACTGTCGGTTACAACAGAAGTCAGCACGTCTGCACCTTGCTGCTGGATCTGTAGAGCCAGTTCCCTGGCATCACTCGTACCACACAACATGAAGATCATGGTCGATTCACCTGCTCCGAGGTTGCTGCAACCTGTGCCTGATCGGGAGATGCATCTTCTTGTGCCGTTCCTACTACGTCATCATGGTTGTTCCGAATGACTTCGTGCTCGTGATGTGTATGATGCAACTCTTCATCGTGATCATGATGATAATCGTGTGACGCTTGACGATCGACGGCAGTATGCGTGTGTTCATGACCGTGGTCATGCTTATGTGTATGGTCATCGTGTGCATGTACATGCTGATGGTCATGCTCATCATGTTGATGCGAGTAATCATGATCCGAATGATCGTGGTTGTGCGGATTGCTGTGTTCATGATGGTGGTCGTGACTATGCTCGTGATCGTGATGATGGTGATCATGGTGATGATCGTGGTCATGCCCATGGTCGTGATCATGATGGTGATGATGGTGTTTGGCTGCTTCCAGTCTGAATTGGCAGTTGTCACAGTTGGCTGTTACACGTCCGTATAACCCCTCATGGGCCCGCTCCAGTACGAGTTCAACCAGCTTCGGGTGGAAGCCGAAATATCCACCAACCTCGACCTGAATGTCAGGATGTGCCGCAGCAAATTCCGCAGTCATTTCATCAATGCGCTTGATCAGTACACCTGTGAACAGGAAATAAGGCATGATGATGATTTTCTTCGCGCCCAGCAATAGACAACGCTCCAATCCATCCGGGAAAGAGGGCTGAGTCACACCGATAAAGCTGCTTTCCGTCCACTTGTACGGCAGTTTCTCCCATAACATCCGGGTCATTTTGAAAAAGTCACTGTTGGCATCCGGGTCACTGCTTCCCCGTCCAAGCACCAGTACGGCAGTCTCTTCATCCGTCACCGGAGCAGGCGGAGCCGCTACCGCTGTACCGCCTTGGGATGCGACAAGTACAGGTTGTGCCTCTTGCAGACGGGTCTGCATGATCTGAACAACTTTCTCATGAACACCGATGGGACGACCATATACAAATTCCACCTGCGGATAACGTGCCTTCGCCCGGTCAATGGCGTTAGGAATATCAATCTTGGCATGACCGGCAGCAAATAAAATGATCGGCACCAACACAACACGTGTTGCCCCTCGATCCACACAAGCGGTAACACCTTCAGCAATACTTGGTCTCGTTAACTCCAGAAAACAAGTTTCCACCAACGTATTCTCCGGTGCCTTCGCTGCTACCTCATTTGCAAACTCCTTCAATTCCCGGTTCCCCTCGGGATCACGACTCCCGTGTCCCACCAACAATATTGCATCCATCTTTTGTTATTCCTCCCCCGCCTGACCCGTAGATCAGACTTTTCATATTCATTCGACACTCCAGTTCATCCGGCAAAGACTACGCAAAATCAATCATTCCATGCATTTGACACATT
This sequence comes from Paenibacillus polymyxa, assembly GCF_018614975.1. Taxonomy (GTDB): domain Bacteria; phylum Bacillota; class Bacilli; order Paenibacillales; family Paenibacillaceae; genus Paenibacillus; species Paenibacillus polymyxa_E. The sequence goes on from NZ_JAGGNR010000018.1 coordinate 189,656, forward strand.
ACTCGAAAAATTAATCCATCTATGTCAGCTGAAATCCAGCGAATATTGCGAAATATTAGATACGTCCTGACAAGGCTAACCATCACGTCTCCATGAATGAAGCGATTTAGTCAAGGAATTAGTACGGAATTAGTCACCACATATCGGGTTTACTTCCACCGTGACCGGTGCATCCACATGGCGGAAGCCCTGAATTACGCCAACTCGTTTGAAGAACTTGTGGAATCGCTCGTTCGGATGGCCTTTTTCCTTGTAATCGGCTACAATGCGTTCCACAATGCCACCAATCTGGTCACCCGGAATTCCCTCCGCTACGGGCTGGGCAGGGTGAGCATTGCGGCCGAATTTCTTGCCACCGAGGAACAGGTCATATGCACCTTTGCGATACACGATGCCGATATCCTCCAGCACTGCCCCGTAACATGCCATGCCGCAGCCATTCAGTGCCACACTTGTTTCTTTGGGTGCACCAAGTCCACCAATCACAGCCTGTAAATGGTTAGCCATCGGAACAGCATCGTCCTTCTCCATGTTGCAGAAGTCACAGGCCTTCACCTTGATGACATCTCCAATCGGTACAACGATGAAATTGGCTGCGCGCAGCTCTTCTACCAGCGAGTCCGGTTCAAATGTCGGCACTCTCAAAATGATCTGGTGCTCCGGCGTGTACTCCAGTTCGCCGTCTTCGCTTGCACACTGCGCCAGCAGCGCCATCTGGGCTGCGGTGAATTTTTTGTTGCCCACGCCGGGCGACACGCCGACTTCGAACAACGGCGCCTTGCGCCCAGGCTCGGGCGCAGTACGTACCGCTGTTGCGGTCGCAGCCTGCGATGCACTTGCCGTCTGGCTCGGCGCTGCTGTGTCCAGCCAGCGGCGCGCCGATTCGCCCGCGAGCGCGCCGCCTGCCGCGAGCCGTGTCAACGCCTCGGCGGCGAGTGCAGCTGCGCCAGCGCGTGGCGCTTCTGCGACTCGGCCCGGCGCGGCCTCTGCCGCAGCGGGCGCAGGTCGCTCGCCGGCAAGCACGGCGGTGCCAGCGCTGCTCGCCGGGCTTGCCGCAGGCATAGCGGCAGCAGCCCCTGCACCCGCGGGCGGCTGCCCTTGCGGGGCCGTGCCCGCTCCGGCGCTTGCGCCGCGCAGGGCTGGCTCCGCCTGTGGCTGCGCGGCCGATGCATCGCTGGCCGCGCTCTCGCCCGCTGCCTCGCCGGAGGCGGCAGCGCGGGCGTCCCTTGCGCCGAGCGACCATGGCTCGGCTTCGGTGCGCAGTCGCTCATGGGGTCTGAGCGACTGTTCCGCGGTGTTCAGCGTGTATTTCCGCTGATACCCGCGCGGTGTGACCATGAGTCCTTCGTACATCATGGTCGAGGAGTTGCCGATAATCACGGTCGTCAGCATGCCGATATCATGATTCAGCATATCCTCCAGTGTGGTCATGACAACGTCCTGACGCTCACGATATGCACTTTTCACCAGACCTACCGGGGTCTGTGGATCGCGATAACGCAGGATCATTTCCTGTGTCTCCACGATCTGGCGTGTGCGCCGTCCACTGCGTGGATTGTACAGGGCAATGACAAAATCAGCGGACGCTGCGGCTTCGACTCTGCGAATAATGGTCTCCCACGGCGTGAGATGATCACTGAGGCTGATCGTACATGCATCATGCATGACAGGGGCACCCAGCAGTGATGCGCAAGACTGAATGGCCGACACGCCCGGAATAACTTCGACAGCAACACCGGTATCCGGCTTCCAGCCTTGCTCCATCAGCACCTCGTACACCAGACCCGCCATACCATATACGCCGGCGTCACCACTGGAAATGACGGCAACAATTTTGCCCATCTCCGCCTGTCTGACCGCTTCTTGTGCACGACTTACTTCCTCCGTCATGCCTGTGCGTACAATCGCTTGCCCGTTCAACAGAGGGCGAATCAGATCCACATAGGTGTTATATCCGATAATAACCTCGCTCTCCTGAAGTGCTTCGAGTGCCCGCTTCGTGATATGTTCCATGGCTCCCGGACCAAACCCGATAATCAGCAGCTTGCCTTGCTCTTGCATTGCTTCTCCTCCTTCATCACACTTGTCGAACTGGTCTAAACAGTGAAGAAGGGAGGCTATACCGACCTTCTCCAGAACTGTACTGCATGTTCAATTCGTCAGCTCTGTTTACTCAGACTATCGAACCAGGCCCTCTTATCAACCACCTGTTATGATCAAACTAATCTATTCCTCTATCTGCAATTTCCCGACATATGGTTGGGTATCGCAAGAATGTACATTTATCTAAAAAAAGCAAAAAAATCCCATCCTTGTAACGGATGGGATACGCATGTACGTACACTCAAGAACACAGTCCCAGACTCCCAGAGGGTAATCCTGTGACTATGAGGCCCGAGGGGGCCAGCCGGGCGAACCGCTTGTTCGTCCAATTCCTGATTCTTCGTACACCATTCCTTTCCGCGAAGGGTTCGGTGACACATGCAAGGTAGGTCTCCTGGCTTTGGATCATCAGCTTCCTTTTCTGTCTTCCCCGGCTTTCCGAGTGACTTGAATCAAAAAGGGCTTCACCATTACAGTGGCGGGACCGCTCGGGACTTTCACCCGATTCCCTGTTACCTCTTGCGTACGCAAGAGCACCTTGCTTGTTTTCATTCAATATTGTTTTCATAATAACACCGCTCAGGAAATAATGTCCATGCTTATGATACTTGTCCGTTCTTCTATTTTCAGACAGTAGAGTAAGAGGCTGGGT
>NZ_JAGGNR010000001.1 GCF_018614975.1 Paenibacillus polymyxa
ATTACAGGAATGGCTCCTAATTATTCTCTCCATTAATCCGAAGCCACTTGGAAGGGACTTTTCTGGCAAAATGCTTTTTAACAAAATCCAAAATGTCTTCAATTCCGGGCAATGCCGCATTTTCTTTGGCTTCGTCAAACGTCATCCATTGGTACTCGGTATGTTCATGATTTAACCGGACAACCTGCCTTTCATCCACGTATCCTACGAATACGGGAGCGGTATAGATATACTCTCCCAAGGGTGAATAATATTGTTCGAATTGATTGGCAGAATACGACGGATTGTAATATGAAGTGCGACACCTACTGGAAATAAATAAAAAAGGGCTCATGGCCGGATTCGTGTAGAATGAAGTCACCACAACAACCATTCACACAAGGAGAATCCACCATGAGCTACACACATCTTAGCATAATCGAACGTAGCAAGCTAGAAATCCTCCACCAGCAAGGCAAAAGCTCACGAGCGATCGCAAAGGAGCTGGGCAGACATCCCTCGACCATTTGTCGTGAATTAGCGCGCACAGCTTCATCCGAAGCCTACAAAGCAGAACAAGCTCAGCATGCATATCAGGAACGTCGTCAGGCCTCGGTTCCTTCAGGGAAATGGTCGGATACCTTGGCTATTTCGCTGGAAGAAAAACTTGTGGCCACATGGTCTCCAGAACAAATCACCGAACGTTTCCGCGCTGATGGTCTGCCCGTAGTCTCCTTCAAAACCATCTATCGCTGGATCTACGCAGGACGTCTGGTTCAAGGTACATTACAGGTCTTACGTCACAAAGGGAAGTGTCAGAAACCCGCAGAAACTCGCGGTAAATTCGCCATTGGCAGAACCATTTCAGATCGCCCGAAAGAAGTCCGTTCCCGTGAAACCTTTGGGCACTGGGAACTGGATACCGTCGTATCGGGTCGTGGGAAAAGTAAAGGTTGTGTAGCCACACTCATCGAACGTAAAACGCGTCTGTATACCGCTATTCTCATGCCTGATCGTACCGCATTGTCCATGGAGATTGCGCTGGGTGTAGCCATCTCTCAGTACCCGAAAGGGGCCTTCGTCACCGCAACCGCTGACCGAGGGAAGGAATTTGCTTGCTACGCCAATCTAGAGACGACCCACGGCCTCCATGTTTATTTTGCTGACCCGTATTCATCCTGGCAACGTGGTTCCAACGAAAATGGGAATGGATTACTTCGAGAGTTTATCCCCAAGGGCACCGATTTCGCTCAAGTGGAGGATGAAGATCTCGCCCACTCCCTTGATTTAATCAATAACAGACCCCGAAAATACTTGGGGTGGAGAACTGCTCACGAATCTTTCACAGAGGAACTGTCGCACTCGGTTTGACAATCTGTCTAAAATTCGAAAATATCACAAAAACATCATTGACAATATAGAGTTAAATAGGTAAAAATAGTAATTGTGTCAAGATTCAATATAAGGAATATATTAAAAAATATTCATTGATACTTCCGCTAATTACAACCTTTAGAGAAATAAGATTTATAGAGATCTATGATCGGGAGTAGCTTGAATTCATAGGTGGTGATAAATGAAAGTTCATTTAACGCTGTTTCATAGTTTATCCATTCTAAATAACCGGGAGGAATAACATTCATGCTAAAAATGTTCAAATCAGTATTTGTGTCTTGTTGCATGGTATCGATTCTAACAATTCCACTTGCAAGTAACGCTTTTGCAACTGAATCGGTTAAGACCATTAGTGCATCTAACAGCATATTGCCTACCGTTGTATCTGATTATGTCGATTCAATCAATAACAAAGACTGGAATTCATTTGTTCAATCTTTTTCGCCTGATCGTCAACAATTTTATGAAGGATTCCCTAATAAAGAACAACAGGAAAATAAAACTGGTATTCTATCTGTAGAATCTATAAGTGTATTTGAGGCTAAAAAACTTCCTTCCAATAATATACTAAAAGTAGAGCCCTATTTTGCTGACATTAGCTCAGCATATACGGATATCGGATATTACTATGTTGGTTTTAATTATACAGTCAATAAAGAAAGTGAATTCTTCTACAATGGTGTTAAATATGAGTTAATTGCAACAGGGAAACTAAATGGACAAGAATATATTATTGGTCATGAAAATGTTTATAACATTGATGAACTTGTAGCTCTTGGTTATGCATTTAATTCGGCAGCTGAGCAACAAGCAAATAACGTAGTTAAAGAACGAGAACAAGGGCATATAGTAAATTTTGAGAATAAATCTATCCAGCAAACTACTATTAAAGAAGATGCACAACATGAAGAATTAAATCAAATAGTAGAAGAAAATAGTATAGATCTAAATCAGGATTTTCCCGAAACTACTACGATTAAGAAACCTAGAGAACAATTAAATTTGGAAAAAGCTAAGAACGGAATTAACGCTCAGAGTAATTCGGGCGATATACAACCTCTAAGTGCTACTAGTACGCCATCAACATTTAAATTGTATATTACTGGTTCAGGAACAATCACCAATATCGGCTTTGACACTTACGCTAAGAATGTATTGCCAAACGAGTGGTATGGATCATGGAAATCAGAGTCACTGAAAGCTGGGGCAGTAACAATTAAGACATATGCATGGTATAACGCCACTTATCCAAGAAAACCTGCAACAGATTATGGGGCACACTTGACAGACCGCTGGCAAAATTACCAACACTATGTTCCAAATTCTGGAAAAACAGCTACAAATAATGCCGTTAATGCTGTATCAGGAATCTTCATGGTCAATTCTGATGGCAAAGTTTTTGACGCTCAGTACAGAGCAGGATCAGAAGGGGATATTGGTACAGCTTGGGGTGGAGTATTAAGTCAATGGGGCACACAATATATTGCACAAAATTACCCAGAGTATAACTACTACACTATACTAAGCTATTATTACAGTTTTTCTGATAAAAGTAGTGGATACATCCAAACTGGGAACTATTAATCATTTCGTTCAGATTAAAACGTCAAACGTAAAGTTTGGCGTTTTTTTGGAATTTTATTTAATTTTTTCTATAATATAGATTATTCATTCAAAATTATAGAGGGAGGTGATGATAATGACAAAAAAAGCATTCTATCTGCTTCTTTTTTTCCTTCTTCTTCTCACTGCGTGTACTACAGAAGACTCTGCGAAAAATCATGAGACTGAGGATGTGCAAAGAAAAGAGTCTGCACCTATGATCACGAGTATTAAAACTAACTTCCCTGAAAAAGAAGGTTGGGTTGTAGTCCCTGCAAACAGTTCTGATTTAACTGTCACTGTAGAGACTACCCACGCGGAAACACTTCTTTTCTGGTCCGTTCCAACTGGGACAGAGACATGGGGAGAAAGAGAACTAATCGGATACGATACCAGTGGGAATGATGGTTGGAAAATAACGTGGAATATTGCGGGTAAGTCCTTACACAATCGTTTAGTGGTTCAAGCATTGGGGAGTGATGGAAAAACAATCACTGATGAAACGATAAATATTACGAATGAGTAAGTTTGACTTAGATAATTAGTTAACGAAGATAAAATTAACAATGGATGCCCACTTTAGGTGATCGTCCATTGTTAATTATGCAGTTGTCTCTGAACCATTTTAATCTTGGTAAGCAGCTTCTCTTTATTTTGCTCAAATTCATGTTCAGTAATGATATTTTCCTCTCAAATTTCTACTTGTGAATTTGTTGGACTTAAATGATTGGCGCTAAGCCTTCTGATTGAAAAACTTCTAACTTGGCAGGAGGGATGCTTTCTTGCAAATCTCCATTCATAACATCCATCGCTTCCCATTCAACGAACACAACAAAGTTTTCCGTAAGTCGGGAGTAATCGAACCAATTCGTCGTTTCATTGAGGTCATACGCGACTTCCTTCCACAATCTCATTCCTTCCTCCCACCAATCTCCATTGCTACGCCAATACATAATAAGAGTTCTAAGCTTCTCAACTAAATCATGATTCGTAAGTTCTTGTTGATCAATTCCAGGATGCTCTCCTGAATTCCAAATGTTGTAATAGTAATCTTCGTTTTCATCTTTCTCTTCAATTTGTTCTTCTCTTATTTCTTGCAAACCTGGATCGAAAATAGGTGAATATACCGTATCCACTTCATCGTGTAAGTAAATCGACAGAAAACAATATGTTTTACCCGATTCATTTTCACATAGAACATCAATAATGTCTTTCACAGCCAGAATGAGTTCCTTTTTCACCGTTTCCCGAAGTATTGAGACTTCTTCGGATGACATCGTCACGTAAATCACACCTTTGGTTCCATCTAACATTCGCAGAAGAATACCCTGCTCATCATATTCGAAATACGTTCGAAGAAGGTGAGCAAATAGAGCATTATTTTCGTATTGAGGTTGATATACTTCCACGAGTCTGTTGCGTTCATAGATATAGTCTTCATACTCTAATTTATTGAATCGAGTAAAATACTCCACTAACCGATAGATTAATCCGTCTTGTATCAAATATTCCTTGACTGAGTCCAATTCGCCATCGACATACGTTCTTGTCGTTATATGACTTTCTTCATATGTAACATACGTGTAGCCATCAATTAAATCGTCACAGGCCAAAATCCGTATTCTACCTTCATCATCAAACTCATAATAGGTATCTGTCACTTCACACGAGATATCTCCAGGAATTTCACCTTGGCGCGCATACCAGTACGGAGAAATGTCATACCGTTTGCTTGTCGTATATTCTCTTCTATGTACCCGTGCTTCTGCTTCTTGTTTGTAAGATTGATACTGTTCTTGTGCATCTCGATTAAGCTTCACATAATATTCTTCGTTAATCATTTGTCTCACACCTCTTTCATTATTATGCCTCTAAACTTCTGAATTTCTCTAAAAAACTTCATATCTTCTGATCTCGAATTACATCTTCCCATCAATCCGCAGCCATTTCAACGGAGCCTTCTTGGCAAAATGCTTTTCAACAAAATCCAAAATATCATCAATGCCGGGCAATGCCGCATTTTCCTTGGCTTCGTTAAACGTCATCCATTGGTACTCGGTATGTTCATGATTTAACCGGACAGGCTGGTTATCATCCACATACCCTACGAATACGGGAGCGGTGTAGATGTACTCCCCCATGGGTGAATAATTCACCTTCCCGCCCCCTTCTCTTCGGAATCAAAGTCTTCCAGAACCTTAAATTTATCCCCGTGGATTTTGTCCAGATGATCTTCTCCCCAATAACACAAATGGTCCAGCGCAGGCTTGAGCCCCCAACCGTAGTCCGTTAACTCATATTCCACTTTGGGAGGTACCTCCGAATATACCTTGCGCTGTACGATCTCATCCTTTTCAAGTCCTCTGAGCTGCGTTGTCAGCATCTTCTGCGTAATGTCCGGTATTAACCGCCGAAGCTCCGACGTGCGTTTCCGTCCTGTCATCAAGTGGTAAATAATCAAAGGCTTCCACTTCCCGCCCATCACTTCCAAGGCAGCTTCCACGCCTACTTTATATTTTTTTGGAGCATTCGTTTCTCCATGTTCCGTCATTTTCGAACCCCTCCATAAATAGGCTGTATTCAAGGTGAAACTTAATCTTCTTGCTGCTCTTTTTTCTATTATTTGAGCCTATTTCGAGGCATCCATTTAGGGTACTTTAATGTTCCTATGGCACTTCATTCTTCCTATAGAACATCAAAGTGCGTACTTCCAGATGTTTTCATACCTGTTTATAATAGCATCAGCCATTGATTTATGGCTACAAGACTGCAATGCAGAAAGGTAGTGAAAGATAAGATGAACGTACTCGTTGTAGTATCCCACCCAAGAAAAGACTCCTTGACCTTTCAGGTAGCTCAACGTTTTGCACAGGGTCTTACCGATGCCGGTCACGATTATGAGATATTGGATTTGCATGGAATTGGATTCGACCCAATTCTCCGAGAGATGGATGAACCTGACTACACCCAAGAAAATCAGGTGTTCTCGCCTGAGGTTGAAACCGAGATGGAGCGCTTGAAGAAGCACGATGCTGTGGCTTTTGTGTTTCCTCTCTGGTGGTGGCATCTGCCAGCCATGTTGAAGGGTTATGTAGATCGTGTCATGAACAACGGATTTGCTTACGGCGCGAACAAGCTCCCTCATCAGCAGATATTGTGGATTGCTCTTTCTGGTGTGACGGAAGAACAGATGCACAAGCGCAACTATGGTCAATCGATCGCCAATCTGCTCAATGTGGGGATTGCCGATTATTGCGGGGTGTCCCAATCCAGGGTTGAGTTTTTATATGAAACGTTGGAATCCAAACCTGAGCATTATGAGGCACTGCTGAACCATGCGCATCACTTGGGATTGAACTATGCCAACGATAATCCAACTCTATAATGATATGTGACCCTATGAAGTCTGGACGAACTGGTTTAATTTCTGTGATTCGCAACTTCCTATATGAAAATAACTCACTTTAACCATCACGCTAACCTTCGCTTTTACGGGAATAGAACAACTCCGCATGATCACGGCAAAAAGGGCGCTCCGAAGAGCGACCCTGCCTTTGTGCCTTACACTATTTTACTGTTGAGAGAATAAACTTCTCCAGCATGGTGGTATCGGTAATGCTATGGTTACAAGCTGTGTTATCCATGCATACATACTGGGCAACGGAAGAAATATTATCCGGCGTATAACTCTTGGTTTTCACGTTGAAAAATCCGAGCTCCTGATGACGATGACAGAACATGCAGTACCCTTTCTTGTTCGTGGCTGTAAGCCGTCCCTCAATACCGAGGAATCTGCCTTCGTGCGGATACACGATGAACAAGCGATCGGTAGCAATGTCGGTCCATCTCAGATAAGTTGTACGTGCATAATCGATGGATTCCAGATCCGGCACTTTGAGCTTCTTTACCTTGGGAAACAGCTTCTGAATCTGCTTCGCGGATACTTGCGGAAATGGAATCAGATATGCTTCCAGCTGGTTCAGATACGTCTGCAACTCATGTGTCGTCTCATAAGTGGATAACTGCTCCAACAGTTGCTTTTGTTCCGAAGTCAGTTCATCGAAGATGCCTACTGCATTCGTGCCGACCGTATAACGGACGGTTTCCAGCACTTTAGGGTCCACGACCGAGCGCAGCGTTTTAAGCAGGAAATCAGCTTGTTTATGAATATAATTGAATTGATGATTGTGAATAAATGGTGTTTGCATGGCTTTCAGCCCCTTATTTTTATTAGGAAAATAAAGTAAGGTGCAAAGCCTGCGGGTTGAACCATGATCTTGATGTTGATTTCAGGGCAAACGATCTCATTTTGTCGCGCCCTACACAAAGTCCGCCCCTATTCAGGCTTTGCGTAAGGCTTTCTAGCGAACGAGCAATCCGGCATCATCCATATTGCCACGTCATAACCCCCAATACGATAGACATATCGGAATTATAACAGGATTGAGTGCATGACTACAATAAGAGTGATCATCACTCCCTCTTAGATGTCTCGATAATTGGAAATTTAGAAACGATTATGTTCAGGGTTAATTCCAACAAAAAAGAAGGATTTATACAAAAAGCGACGAAAAATGTAAGAGTAATGGAGGCTAGACAATCAAATTAACCTAAGGAAAGTAGGAAAACTGTATGCAAGCTGCCCTTTTAGCTTTAAATGTGATCATCTTGTTAGGAATAGTCGCCCTTTACTTAAGAAAACAGAATGGGAATTACCTAAACGAACTTAGGACGGAGTTAGAAAGAACAAAAGAAGAAATACGAAGGTTGCTTGTCGAACAAGCCACTCAGAACCGACAGGAAGCGAATGTAGCAGCTAAACTGAATAGAGAAGAGCTTGCTAAATCAATTGGAACCATGAATCAATCACTAATTAACAACATTGGAGAAGTTGCATCTCAGCAAAAGAATCTGCTAGATAGTTTTTCAAAAAGATTGTCGGATATGACCACAATGAATGAAACAAAACTAGAACGTATTCGTGGAACTGTTGAAGAGAAGTTAATTCAGTTGCAGCAAGATAACAACCAAAAGCTTGAGCAAATGAGAGCCACAGTCGATGAAAAGTTACACGCAACTTTAGAACAAAGATTAGGCGACTCATTCAAACTGGTTAGTGAACGATTAGAGCTTGTACATAAAGGTCTTGGGGAGATGCAGACTCTAGCTAACGGAGTTGGAGACTTGAGGAAAGTTCTGACTAATGTAAAGACAAGAGGTACACTAGGCGAGCTACAATTAGAGAATTTATTAGATCAGACACTAACGGTAGAACAATACGATAAAAATGTAATAACCAAAAAAGGCAGCAATGACCGCGTAGAGTTTGCAATTAAAATTCCTGATAAGAATAATAAAAATCAAATTATACACTTACCTATTGATTCCAAGTTCCCACTCGAAGATTATCATCGACTTCTGGATGCTTATGAGGAAGGTAACAGCCAAGCTATCAGCGAAAACACCAAACTTCTAGATACTAAAATTAAAAATGAAGCCAAGTCCATTCGGGATAAATACATTGATCCACCGAACACGACTGATTTTGCCATTATGTTTTTGCCTATTGAAGGACTCTTTGCCGAAGTTTTACGTAAACCTGGACTTTGGGAAAGCATTCAAAGAGAATACCGAGTCGTTATTGCAGGTCCTACTACGTTGACTGCTGTTTTGAACAGTCTACAACTAGGTTTCCAAACTCTTGCTATCCAAACACGCTCCAGTGAAGTCTGGCAGGTACTTAGCGGGGTTAAAACAGAGTTCGGGAAGTTTGGGGATATTCTTGATAAAACGCAAAAAAAATTGCAAGAGGCTAGTAACCATATTGATCAAGCTTCAGTTCGGACCAGAGCTATTGAACGTAAGTTAAGGAAAGTTCAAGAACTTCCTAGCGCAGAGCCTTCTCAAAATCTTTTGGAAGCTGTCATTGAATGAGTTACTTAAACATTAAACTAGGGCGGTGTTTTCCATCATAAGGGGGATAGCACCGCCTTTTCACTTCTCACTTCCAGTCCTTAAACAGTACAGCCACAATGCCAATTACAAAATACTGTTGCAGGAACGGATACATCAGTTACAGTCATATAGTATACCAGTACATCGGATGTTCCCCGACCTTTTCAAATTCCAATTTTTGAGCGAACTATTCGATGCCATATTGTCCGTATGACAACTCCAGTTGGGAATGAGATTTTTGGGCTAGGCAGTCATTAATAAAAAGTACACCCAAAGCACCAATTGATATGCTCCCCTCATAG
>NZ_JAGGNR010000019.1 GCF_018614975.1 Paenibacillus polymyxa
CCTTTGTGCTAAAAACAAGGCTAGTTTTAACCATGCGGAAGGATTCACTTCATGTTACGGCCTGTGGATTTGCTCGCACTTCGTGTTGAAGTTACTTTGTCACGGGGCTTCAACCTTAGGATTTCTCCACCAGCTGCCCGTCAGCTACGAGGCGACTTGGCTCTTACCTCGACCGGACTTTCACCGGCTAGTTGTGTCTAGCTTGGCTAGGCGCGCAAGCAGAAAAAACCCCTTGCATAGCAAGGGGTTTAAGAGTATGGGCCCTACAGGACTCGAACCTGTGACCAATCGGTTATGAGCCGACCGCTCTAACCAACTGAGCTAAGGGCCCTGAACAAAAATGTATAACGTGCAGATGATGGCTGTAAATCATCCAGTAAAACTAAATTGCGGGGGCAGGATTTGAACCTGCGGCCTTCGGGTTATGAGCCCGACGAGCTACCGGGCTGCTCCACCCCGCGTCAGTAAGAAATATTAAAACAGCGACTTAATTAATATACACCATTCTATCCTAATAAGTCAAGGGGTAATGTCAGGGAATAAAACGCACACCATAACGACCTTTACGTGAACGATAAACTTCGACTTCTGCCGGTTCATTGTGACCGTAGATCCACCCGTCCTGCTCCATTCGTTTGGCCAAACATCCTGCCTGAAATTTGGTTGCATACAACTTGCTGAAATATACCCAGTGCATACCGCTCGTCCTTTCCGGAGTCGTCATTTATTCCTGCTTTTTGTAGAATACCCCATTTTCATAAAAATAGCCGGCTAAAGATTAAAATCTTCAGCGGCTATCCATAACTTATGATATGACTACTTCATCCAATCTCATTGAAACGTAGCTTTAGGATCCTTTTTCAATTTTTCCAGCATCTCGTTTCCTTTAGCTGCCCACTCACCAAGCGCTTCTTTTGGTGTCTTTTTGTTCTCTAGTACTTGGTTGAAATATTCCATACCTTTTTCATTTACTTGCCATAAGCCTGGGGATTTTTGATACATTTTATCCAGATTGGTATTTGTTGGCGGAACCGGCTTCAGCGCATAGAATGCTTGAATGTTATAATCCAGGCCATCTTTGGGCTTAATAAAGCTCTTTCTTGATACCATCTCATAGCTGCTACGTGCCTTGATCTTGGCCCAATCTTCACTGTTCATGTACTTGATCAGTTCCCATGCATCATCCGGGTTCTGAGCCGAACTGTTAATTGCCATAAGGTTGCTCAGGTAGATACTACCTCCAATCTCAGGAGCTTCCGGGTGAACTGGAGGTGTCACCACCTCCCAATCCACTTTCGTAAAGTCTTTCATTTTATCCGCATTTTTATTGGCATCAATTAATTGATTAATATAGCTGTAATCACCAATAACCATGGCTGCCTTGCCGCTCAGGAACAGGTCACCCTGTACTGGATCATAACGTCCACTTGGATCCTGATCCTGTGGTTCGTCGCCTTTAGGGATCACTTTGTCAATGGCAAGTTTGCTGATGGTGCTCCACACTTTCTCCCATTGAGGAGAATCCACTGTCATCTTCTCCGCTTTATCATCAAACGTTTTCAGTTGCAAAGAGCTATAGTACTGTTGCATGGAGTGGTAAGGCGAACCACCCTGATATGTGGTGAAGGAGAAGCCAAATACGTGATCTTTACCCTCGCCTTTTATAAGTCGGGTACCCAGATTAAAAATATCGTCCCATGTCATGTTATCCGTTGGCGGTTCCACGCCTGCTTTTTCAAATATGCCCTTGTTATAGAACAGAGCCGAGGAGGAAAACGTTGGTGTCAATGCATAGATGCTCTGATCCCCAAGGTCCTTAATTCCCTCCAGTACACTAGGCACGATATCACTGGTATCAAACTTATCTTCCTGCATCAGTGGGTCCAACTGTTTCACCAGATTCTCCTGAATTAATGATTTCACTGTAGCGGTATCGGCCACGATAACGTCAACCGGGTTATCCCCAGTCATAATCTTCTTCAGACTCTCCATCGTATCCGGGACTTCCGGCTGTTCTTCCGTGTTACCATACCCATACATACTGCTCTGATCAACAGCAGCTACAATCTCGATTGTTACATTGGGATGTGTCAGTTCAAAAGCATCGGTAAATTGCTGACGGAAGTAACTGTCATCCTGTCCTCCCCACAATGTAGCCACACGTAATACACGCTGCTCCGTATCCTTGGCCTCACTTGCCGTACAGCCGGCAATCAGCGGCAGTGCTAGCGTTGCAGTAGCGATGACAGCCAGCACACGTTTTCCCCACATACTATTCTTCATTTCCCAGTTCCCCCTCTTAATTATCTTGGCGGTGTAATGACAATACGTTCACCGTCAAATTCCAATGTAGCCCGGTTATCAATGGATAAGGCCTCAAGATACTCTTTTGGCACCTGAAGTCGTCCTGCACGGTCAATAATGACAAATGCTTCATGGATGTCTGGCATACCCGCCTCGGACAAGTTATGCTCATCATCCAGATTCGGGTTGCGCTTCACAAACTCGGTACTGGTCAAGCCGTCCCGAATCGCAACGATCCGGTCCACCTTGCCAGCAAGCGTCAAGTCATGGGTAACGATGACAATCGTAACGCCGAGTTCCTTGTTCATTCTTCGGAAAATGCCCATGATTGTATCACATGTCTCGGAATCGACCGAACCGGTAGGTTCATCTGCAAGCAGAATTTTGGGACGATTGGATAATGAGATCGCAATCGCTACCCGTTGTTGCTCTCCTCCTGACAATTGATGCAATTTGTTATGCATCCGATCCTTAAGGCCTACCCATTCGAGCAACTGTTTCGCGTAAGCACGATCACGCTTGCCTCCCAGAATCATGGGAGTCTCCACATTTTCCAGTGCAGTGAGATAAGGCAGCAAGTTACGACCGTTATTTTGCCAGATAAAACCTACCGTATGACGTTTGTATTCGACCAATTGGGCATCTGTCATCTTGAGCAAATCCCAGTCTCCCACAACCGCGGTACCAGCCGTAGGGCGATCAAGTCCGCCCAGAATGTTCAGCAACGTGGATTTACCGCTACCGCTATTACCGATGATCGCCATCATTTCACCTTGATTAACAGTCAGGTTGAGACCCTGAAGGGCAACGACTTCCACATCGCTGGATTTAAAAATTTTGACAAGTCCTTCGCATTGGATCACGTTTACCTCTCCTCTCCCATTTTGACCGCCTGGTGAACCCGCAGCCTGCGAATCTGCCAGAGCAACATCGTTGCACCAATGACCAGCATCACTACGGTGACCCCATACAGTTGCAACATATCTTGCTGTTCAAACACAATCCGGAACGGAGGTACCTGAGCAGATACATTATCCGTCGTTTGCAGGAATGGCAGGAATAAACGACTGGATACCTGACCAATCCCAATACCTAGCAGGATCGATAGCCCCGCTGTGAATACCTGCTCCAGCAGCAGCATACCGCTCAATTGTGCCCGGGATAACCCCATGGCTCGTAATACACCAAACTGCACAACACGCCCGGATAAATTGAAGAACCAGTACAGCACGTATCCGATCAACGAGATAATAACCGATACCAGGAATCCAAGGCTCAGTATCCCGAATACGCCACCTCTTGACGGGTGTTTACCCTGTGATACCAATTCAGTGCGGACGTCACGCACAGAAGATAACTCAATTCCCTCTGCTGCAAGTTTCTCCATTAATGGAGTCACTTTGGCATCCGGTTCCATTTTCAGCCACACCTCATAAGGAATCAAAGGCACCTGATCATAGATATAATCCAGATTGGCAACGAAGAATGGCATCTGATCCGGATATTGGGCTGGCCAGTAAGGAATGATCCCGAACACGACGAATTCAATCGCCTGTCCCTGTACACCCATGGAGACGAGATCTCCCGTTTTGAGTTTGAACTTGTCAGCAAATTTGGAAGAGATCAATACAGCCCCTTCATATTTACCAAGCAAGTCAAGGTACTTGTAGGGATGTGCCGGGAACAGATCGTTGCGGAACCACGCCACTTGAGCAAAGTCCACATTATCAATTCCGACCAGCATCCCCTGCCCGCCCGATTTACCAGAGACGATAATATTGCCTTTGGTCTGCAGCACTCGTGCTGCATGTTCAACACCATCCAGGCTGCGGAAAACTTCAAAAGGAGGCTCGGAGTAAATCACTTTGCTTGGCTGCGAAGAACCGCCGCCTCCCGAGGCTCCGCCGCCATTTCCACCACCAGATGCGCCGCCACCTCCAGAACCTCCAGCACCGCCTCCTCCACCTTGCTGTCCACCACCTGAACCGCCGCCTTGTCCAGAACCAGTCGGCTTGATCTCAGGTGTTCCCTCCCATACCGTTTGCATAATTACATCAGAACCATAACGGTACAAGGTGCGCTCAGTGGAATTCAGATCAATCGTCCGAGCCGCAGCCGAGTTGTACACCCCAAGTCCCAGTGTCAATACAAGAAGGATCATCAACGGATAATAAGAAGATGATGAACGTGATAACTGCGTTAATGTCAGATACAGCGGGACCGGGAGAAACTTGCGACCGATCAACTGGATGAGCTTCAATATCCACGGAAACAAGCGCAGGAAGAATAGTCCAAGCGCAAAGATCGCGAGTGCGGGTACAAAAAACAGAAACGGCTGTACCTGCAACTGATCGGTTGTCATTCCGGTCTGGAAGGTCAGCATCTGACGTTCATAGAACAGGTAGTATCCATATCCAGCCAGACCCAGCAACACAACATCCAGGAACCAGCGTTGCCATACTGGAGCGCGGTCTGTTCGCGCTTGCCGCCGTTTGGCAGATACAATGGTTGCCCGTGCATAGGTTATTGCAGGGATAAGTGATGCGATGATCGCAACAAGCACCGCTGCTACGCCCAAGAGGATGGCTTCTTTGGATACGCCAATCGGAATGGACTTCCGATCTACGAACGAGAGAAAGCCACTTGCTGAACCGATACTCTTGGCCATAAACCAACCGAGAAACGGTCCAATAATCAACGCAATAACGCCCAGGAATATACCTTCAAGCAGGTAAAGAGAGAAGATCTGCCGAGCTGAAGCTCCACGGCTGCGCAATACCGCAATATCACTCTCTTGCTTCTGTAATGACTGTCTGGCGTTCATTGCAATAAAATAAAAGACCATCGCAATCATCGGTGCTGCCAAGGTAAACAACATGGTCTGCAATTGCAGACTCTGACTGCGGAACTGCTTGAGCAGATCACCGAAAGTAATGTCCACTTTTGTATCTTTCAGCCGCTGATACAGATCGATATCCAGCCTTTCCAGCATGGACGTGAGACCTGATAGCTGACTGGTTTGAATGTCTTTCAGGTCAAAGGCATAATACCAGCGTGAATTCTGAAGTGGAATGCCTTTTTCCTTCAGTAAAACATCATTAAAGACCGATTCATCCACATAGAGTCCATTCATCATGCCGTCAAATCCCTGTACCCAGTAAGGGCTGTTTGGATCATCTGCCTTGAAGGACCCCGTAATCTTCACACGTAACGTAATATCAAGGCCGCTATACACCGGATATTCCAGAATATCGCCGATATGCAGATCGTTACGATACATGCCCTCTTCCAACATGACTGCCTCGATAATATCGTCCTTAACCTGGTTGCCAGGTTTCACCCCGGCAGAGTAATTCACCTGTGCATCCAGCCCACTCATCGTACCCAGACTCATACTGCGCGCCCTGCTGGCATCCACTTTGGTTGGATCTTCCGGGCTCACCTCTGTGCTGCGAATAGATCTGGAATTCACATACGTATGAAAAGGAAACCCGATGTCGCGAGGAACATCCTCACGAATATAACGATCGACTTCATCCAGACCCCGTGTGTCTGTCTTGACTCCACCGGGTGCCTGATAACTCATAAGCAATGAACCGGCTGGCAATCCTTCACTGTTATCCTGCAGCGTTTGCGCGACGACCCGTTTCAACGCACCATCGGCATACATTGGAATACTGACGGTGAACGCTACCGCCACAATCAATCCGATCAGTGTGCTGAAGGTCATCCAGCGCGTGTTCCACATTTTGCGGAACAGCAGCCGAAGCAATGGCAGCCCCATTAGCGTCCCACTACTTTCTGGCCTACGGTCAGACCTTTCAGAATCTCGACATCTGTCGACGTCTGCTGTCCAACTTCAACGTCCACTTCACGCTTGCTGCCATCACTCTCCACCACTTGTACGTACGTTCTTGAACCGATGGAGCGTAAAGCGGATACAGGAATCACAATCGCGTTCTCGGTACGCTGCGTTACAATCGAGACTGATAGTGGTGTGCCACGTTCGACGCCTTTTGGCATTTTTGCAAGTGTAACGATAACATACTTATCCAGCGTTTCCTTGGTTGGAGGCGTAGCGCCTTCACCCGTCCCTTCGCCACTTCCGCTTCCCGATGCTTCCGCGGTAGGCATAACTTTAATTTTGCCAGCGACTTTACCGGCACCATTAATGTCCACTTCTGCCTTCATCCCGGCTGAGAACTTCTCCAGATCTTCCTTGGCAAAGGTTGCAGCCACAACCAGATTCGATGTATCCGCAATTGTAGCAATCGGATCATACGCTTTCACGGCTGCGCCCTTCTCAACCTGCACAGCAATTACGGTGCCACCGAACGGAGCTGTCAACGTGGCTTTACCCAGTTGTTCCTCCAGATCGGCCAGTTCCTGGCGCAGTTCCTCAAACGCAATCGTTGCTTCTTCGAACTCCACCGGGTCCATCTCATCCTTCTTGCGGAGTGTTTCTTTCATTTGAACTTCGGATTTGCGAATAGCCAGTTTCTTGCCACGAATCTCCTTCTCCACACTCTCCACATCGAGCACCGCGAGAAGCTGACCCTTTTTCACTTTATCCCCCGGTTTAACATTCAGCTCTTTGACATGCATGCCATCAAGCGTGAAGTACACTTTCTCTTCCCGCTGACTCATCATCTTGCCGCTGCCACTTACTTTTTTCTCCAACGTTTCCGTCCGGACTTCATACTCCGGTTTCTTGGAGATCGTTGGTGGTGTAATAGGCGGAAGCACTTCTTCCTCTGTTTCTGACGGCAGCAATGAGCAGCCGGACATCGTTGCAACCATTATCGCACCAAGTACAATAAGTGCTGCGCGTTTCCCCCTCTTCGGAGCGGCCCCTTTACTACTTGATAAATCTGCCGTCCGCCATTTCATAAACATGGTCCGCAACCTCCAAAATTGTAGGATCGTGTGTAGTCATACATATCGTTACTTGTTCTACTTCAATAATATTGCGGAATACGGCCATGACCTGAGCGCCCATCTTGGAATCCAGTTCCGCTGTAGGTTCATCCGCAAGCAACAATCTGGGTCTATGGGCAATCGCCTTGGCTATAGCCACCCGCTGTTGCTCTCCCCCGGACATCTCGAAAGGACGGTGCTTCACCCGTTTGGACAGTCCAACCAGATCCAGACAATGGTCAACCCTGTCCTTCCACTCCGCTCGCGGTACATCCGCCATGCGCAGCGACAGTTCTACATTTTCCCAAGCAGATAATAAGGGCATGAGTGCATACGCCTGAAAAATAAAACCGATCTCCTTGCGCCGCAAAGCGGTCCGCCGTCGGTCTCCCCAATCCTGAAGAGGCTGGCCGGAGAACAGAATGTCTCCACTTGAAGGCTGGTCCAGTCCACCGAGCATATTCAGCAGTGTAGTTTTGCCTGAGCCCGATCGCCCCTTCAGCATGACCAGTTGTTGCGGATTCACTTCCATATCAATGCCTTTGAGCACATGGATGATACGACTGCCTGTCTGGAAACTGCGATGCACGTTACGCACCTCCAGTACAGGTCCATCATATGGAGGCAGCAACTCCTTCTTTGGTTTGATCTTCTTCTGGGGTTCATCAACGGTAGTGACAGCAGCTGCAGCCACTTCATCCGAACCAATTCCACTTTCAGATAAAGATGCTTCACTTGTCGGGTGCGCTGGCTCACCTATGTATGTATTTCCCCCCGACTCCGTCGATGCCTCCAACGGTGTTTCCCCCTGTTGATGTTCATCGCCTGACTGGCTCTTGGCAGGTCTTTTTCTGAGAAATAAATTCTTCATGCCAGCAATCACGCTCATCCTTTCTTGAAATCCCGATCATTTTCTTCAAAAAACCTAAAATTAGAAATCTGTTCCATCCTACACTGAATTATAAACGACCGATCCCAACTAAAAGTTACAAGCTTTTTACAACGGTAGAGCGAAAAAGTTAATATTTTGATGAACAAACGAAAAAAGCACCCCAATGTATGGGATGCCTCTTGCATATTCGATGGTTTTGCCGCTATGACGGCAATCATTACAATTTTGATACCGTTTAACATTGAACACATATTGCATCATGCAATGATATTATTTACCAAATGAAGAAGGATCTTCACGCCAGGATTTGAGCAATTCAAAATCACTCTCCTGAATCGTTCCCTGAGCCAAAGCCACATCCATCAGAGCCGTATAATTGGACAACGTCTGAAGTGGAATTCCAGCATCTTCGAATGCTTTAACACCTTTATCCAGCTGGTAGCTGAAGATGGCAAGTACGGCGAGCGGTGTTGCACCTGCTACGCGTACGGCTTCGGCTGCTTTGATCGAACTGCCACCTGTAGAGATCAGATCTTCGATGACAACCACTTTCTGTCCTTCGGTAATCAGACCTTCGATCAGGTTCTCTTTGCCGTGTCCTTTCGCTTTATCACGAATGTAGGCCATCGGCAGATCCAGTTTCTGAGCCACCCAGGCAGCATGCGGGATACCTGCGGTTGCTGTACCTGCAATGACATCTGCATCCGGGTATTGGTTACGAATAATCGTTGCAAAGGCTTCAGCAATATCGTTACGAATCTCGGGGTAGGACATCGTTAAGCGGTTATCGCAGTATATGGGTGATTTGATACCGGATGTCCATGTAAATGGCTGCTGCGGACGCAACGCCACGGCTTTAATTTTCAACAGTTGGGAAGCAATATGATTCGGGATCTCATTTAGTTCGATCATGCGTTCAACATCTCCTTCAAAATGGTTTCTGCCGCTTCACGCGGATTGGGAGCGCCTGTAATGGGTCTGCCTACAACAATGTAATGGCTTCCTCTGGCGATGGCTTCACCCGGCGTCAAGACGCGTGTCTGATCTCCCAGACCACTACCCGCTGGACGAATTCCTGGTGTAACGGTGTGAAAAGCACTGCCACACGCTGCCCGAATGGCGGGCACTTCCAGTGGAGAAGCAACAACTCCATCCAGTCCGGCCTCTTGGGCCAGTCCTGCATAACGAACCACAGCAGCTTCCACGCTTCCCGGAATGCCAATCTCGTTATTCATCGTTTCCAGACTTGTACTGGTCAGTTGGGTGACTGCAATGATCTCGGGTCTGTGTAAGGAAGGGTCAGCAGCAATCGCCGCCTCAGCCCCTTCACGTGCAGCACGCATCATGATGGTTCCGCCCGCTGCGTGCACATTGAACATGTCTACCCCAAGACGCGTGATACTCTCAGCACCGCCACGAACGGTGTTGGGAATATCATGCATTTTCACATCCAGAAAAACGGAGTACCCTTTGGATTTAAGCTCCCGAATAAAGTCCGGTCCTGCTGCGTAGAACAGCTGCATACCCACCTTCAGATAACAGGGAATGCCCTGAAGAGCTTGTACCAATGCTTTTGCTTCTTCCGCTCCAGGATAATCCAGTGCCACCATCAGACGGCCAGCCATTTCATTGAAACTCGCTTGATTCATCACCAGCGCTCCCCTCACTTGCTCATTTTTCCATTTTTGCCCGATATAAAGGACATCCCGCCAGCCCGCAGGCTGACTGATGTCCTTCATCAGTACTTTTTATTTTATAAAAGCAGGCATGGCCTCCGAAGAGAAGTTGATCGTTTGCAGCATGATCAGCAGCGCACGAATCGT
Organism: Paenibacillus polymyxa; assembly: GCF_018614975.1. GTDB lineage: Bacteria > Bacillota > Bacilli > Paenibacillales > Paenibacillaceae > Paenibacillus > Paenibacillus polymyxa_E. Next base: position 9,937 of record NZ_JAGGNR010000019.1, read on the forward strand.
ATCCAGTGAAGTCATACATACAATGCCGTTCTCTACTGCTTCACGACGGATACGGAATCCATCACGCTGTGGTGTTTTGCCTTTGGTCAGTGTGTTGAAGACAAAGTTTGCTTCGCCGCTGCGAATCATATCCAGAATGTTCGGCGAACCTTCACTTAATTTGTTCACAGTCGTTACCGGAATGTTCGCTGCTTCAAGCGCAGCTGCTGTTCCGCCGGTAGCCATGATTTTGTAACCCAGTCTGTAGAAACCTTCGAGCAAAGGAACCGCTTCGTCCTTGTCTTTGTCTGCTACAGTGACAACAATCGCTCCAGTTGCCGGAATTTTCATTCCTGCGCCGATGAGACCTTTGAACAACGCTTTAGCGTAATTCGGGTCACGACCCATAACCTCACCTGTGGATTTCATCTCAGGTCCAAGGGTTGGTTCAACACGACGCAGCTTCGCGAAGGAGAAGACCGGAACTTTGACAGATACATGGTCCGACTCAGGCCACAGCCCGTCAACATAACCAAGATCTTTCAGTTTCACACCCAGAATGGCTTGTGTTGCCAAGTTCGCCATTGGAATGTTGGTTACTTTGCTCAGGAATGGTACGGTACGGGATGAACGCGGGTTCACCTCGATAATGTATACTTGGCCATCATGGATAACAAACTGAATGTTAACCAGCCCGACCGTTTTCAGTTCTTTCGCAATTTTGATTGTAATCTCTACAATTTTCTCTTTCAGATCCTGGGACAGGTGTTGAGGCGGGTATACCGCGATGGAATCACCGGAGTGAACCCCTGCGCGCTCGATATGCTCCATGATCCCCGGAATCAATACCGTTTCACCATCACAGATGGCGTCAACCTCAACCTCTTTACCCATCATATAACGGTCGATCAGAACCGGATGCTCCGGATTGATTTTAACCGCCTGCTCCATATACGTGAGCAATTCTACATCCGAGTATACGATCTCCATGGCACGACCACCAAGTACGTAGGAAGGACGGACCAACACAGGGTAACCCAGACTTTGAGCTGTTTCTACCGCATCATCGATCGAAATGACCGTTTTACCTTTTGGCTGTGCAATCTCCAGACGGGAGAGCAGACGCTCGAACTTCTTGCGGTCCTCCGCCTCATCGATGCTTTCCAGGTCCGTTCCGAGAATGGTTACACCTGCATTACGCAGTGGTGCTGCCAGGTTGATGGCCGTTTGACCACCGAACTGTACGATAACCCCTACTGGTTTCTCCTGTTCAATCACATTCATGACATCTTCGAAGAAGAGCGGTTCAAAGTACAGACGATCGGATGTATTAAAGTCCGTAGACACCGTCTCCGGGTTATTATTGATAATGACTGCTTCATATCCTGCTTTTTGCAATGCCCATACTGCGTGTACAGTAGAATAGTCAAACTCAATCCCTTGACCGATCCGGATTGGTCCTGAACCCAGCACCACAACTTTTTTCTTGTCTGAAGGGATCACTTCATTCTCTGTCTCGTAAGTTGAGTAGTAATATGGCGTTGTTGCTTCGAACTCAGCTGCACATGTATCTACCATTTTGTACACTGGGCGCAGGTTCTCTGCTTCCCGACGAGTTCTAACTTCCGCTTCAGTTGTTAATGTGCCTCCTGGTTGACCTTGCGCACGCAGTTCAGCAATGGCACGGTCTGTGAATCCAAGGCGTTTCGCTTGATACAGAATGTCAGAAGACAATTCGGATTCTTCGCGAATGCGATCTTCGAATGCGATCAGACCTTCGATTTTGTCCAGGAACCACCAGTCAATCTTGGTCAGATCCTGTAGCTGTTGCAACGTATAACCTCTGCGGAATGCTTCGGCAATCAGGAAGATACGCTCATCATCTGCTTTGATCAGACGCTCGTTCAGGGTAGCTTCATCCAACGTTTCGGCATCCTTCAGGTAGAGGCGATGAACGCCAATTTCCAGGGAACGAACGGCTTTGTGAATCGACTCTTCGAATGTCCGTCCAATAGCCATTACTTCGCCTGTTGCTTTCATCTGAGTTCCCAGTTTACGGTTCGCCGAGATGAACTTGTCGAACGGCCAGCGTGGGATTTTGCTCACGATATAATCCAGCGTAGGCTCGAAGCAAGCATACGTTTGGCCTGTTACCGGGTTCACGATTTCATCCAACGTGTAACCCATAGCAATTTTGGCAGCCATTTTTGCAATTGGATAACCCGTTGCTTTGGAAGCCAGAGCTGATGAACGGCTAACCCGTGGATTGACTTCGATAACATAGTACTGGAAGCTGTGTGGGTCCAGTGCAAACTGTACGTTACATCCACCCTCAATGTTCAGGGCACGGATGATTTTCAGGGAAGCTGAACGCAGCATTTGATATTCACGGTCCGACAGGGTTTGGCTTGGTGCTACGACGATACTGTCGCCTGTATGAACACCTACCGGGTCAAAGTTTTCCATGTTGCAGACAACGATACAGTTATCGTTTTTGTCCCGCATAACCTCATACTCGACTTCTTTCATGCCTGCTATGCTCTTCTCGACCAGACATTGCCCAATTGGGCTGTAACGAATTCCCGCTACCACAGTCTCGCGCAGCTCTTCTTCGTTCGCACAGATTCCGCCGCCTGTTCCACCCAGCGTATAGGCTGGGCGCACGATGATTGGATAACCAATCTCATTTGCAAATTCAAGTGATTCTTCAAGTGTCGTTACGATTACACTCTCCGGTACAGGTTGCTCCAGTTCACGCATCAGATCACGGAACAGATCACGGTCTTCTGCTTTCTCGATGGAGGTCAGCTGTGTGCCGAGCAATTTCACATTTTCACGTTCCAGAACTCCCGCACGCGCCAGTTCCACAGCCATGTTCAGACCTGTCTGACCACCCAGTGTTGGCAGCAAGCCGTCTGGACGCTCCTGACGAATGATTTGGGTTACAAAATCCAGTGTGATTGGCTCGATGTAGACTTTGTCAGCCATGTTTGTATCCGTCATAATCGTCGCCGGGTTGCTGTTAATGAGTACAACTTCCACGCCTTCTTCTTTCAGTGCCTGGCAAGCTTGTGTACCGGCATAGTCGAACTCGGCCGCTTGACCGATGACGATTGGACCGGAACCAATCACCAGAATTTTTTTGAGATCTTTGTTAATCGGCATGTTATTGTGCTCCTTTCACTGCGGCTGCCAATACGGCTTGACGCGGCTTTTGCGGGTTGGTGATTTTGTGCTCTCGAATCATCTCGATGAAGCGGTCGAACAGATAACTGCTGTCGTAAGGACCCGGGGCTGCTTCAGGGTGATACTGAACCGAGAATGCCGGGAATGATTTATGTTTCAGACCTTCAATGGTCTTATCGTTATTGTTGATATGCGTAACTTCCAGATCGGTACTCTTCACAGACTCTTCGTTTACGGTAAATCCATGGTTCTGGGATGTGATGAAGCAACGTCCGCTCTCCAGTTCTTTCACCGGGTGATTTCCTCCGCGATGTCCAAACTTGAGTTTTTCGGTGTCTGCTCCTGCCGCAAGTGCGAACAACTGGTGACCCAGGCAGATGCCGAAGATCGGGTATTCGCCAAGCAGTTCACTGATCATGTTAACTGCGTGAGGTACGTCTTTCGGGTCCCCAGGGCCGTTGGACAGTTGAATGCCGTCCGGGTTCAGGCGACGAATCTCGTCTGCTGTTACATCGTGTGGAACAACAACAACGTCACAGTTACGTTTGCTGAGTTCGCGCAAGATTCCTGTTTTGGCACCATAATCCACGAGCACAATACGCTCAGCCGTTCCCGGGCTGTTGTATACATGCTCCGTAGAAGTCAATGGCACCTGGTTACGCAGCTCGGCGATAGTGGTGTCTCCCATCATCTCCAGCAGTTCTTCCACAGGCTTCGATCCTGTTGTGAGAATTCCCTTCATTGTGCCGTGGTGACGAATCCGGCGAGTCAACATGCGTGTATCAATTTCGCTGATTCCTACGATGCCGTATTCCTTGAGCAGATTGTCTACGCTATACTCCGCACGCCAGTTGCTTGGCGTTGGCTCATGACGACGCACAACGAAACCGTGTACGTATGGACGAATCGACTCAAAGTCATCACGCGTAATGCCGTAGTTTCCGATCAGCGGATACGTCATGGTTACGATTTGACCGCAATAGGAAGGATCCGAAAGCACCTCTTGATAGCCTGTAATTCCCGTATTAAAAACGACCTCACCTGTCGTTTCACCTTCAGCACCGAATGCTTTCCCGGTGAACAGTGTGCCGTCTTCCAACAATAATCTTGCCTGTGCCTGCATCCCATTTCACTCCTCTGTGTTTATCAACGTTGAATATTTTGAGTTGAACATGGTAGACGTTACGTTTGGTGCGGCTCCGTGGTCAGAAAACCTTTGATCGCTGTTATCCCCGGATTACTTTGATCCCATTCTTCAAATGGAGTAATCCGGTGATAAAGGCGACCGCTTTGCTTCTTCGGGTTCTTTCTGCCCACTCCGCAGTTACGTTGGTGTCCATGTTCAAAAGCATTATTCAACTTTTCTTTGTTTTGTATATTGGACTCTCGGCATGAGCTGCCTCGAGTTAGTTGTAAAGATGGTACTGGTGTAAAAGTTGTAAATTTAGAGTTATAAAGGCTTGTTTTTTTGAAGAATTCAAGATATAAGGTCTAATGATTTATTGAATTACTATGGTACTGTTTTATTGTTGTACAGTGTTGCTCCACACACTTTTGCCATCCACCCATGTTTGTACAGCCCAACCTTTCAGTTTCCAGCCTGTGAATGGGGTATTTCTTCCTTTGGTTGCAAACGTTGCAGGATCAACCGCTTTTTCCTCGTTCAGGTCAATCATCGTGATATCTGCTGGTGCTCCCTCTTCCAGTTTGCCAGTATCCAGTCGGAATACACGTGCCGGATCAGCTGTCATGCGTTTCACCAGGAAGTCCAAGCTCCACAGTCCTGTTTCCACAAACTTGGTGTACAGCAGCGGAAAGGCTGTTTCGAATCCTACGATTCCGAAAGGGGCCAGCTCCATGCCTTTGGCTTTCTCTTCTACACTGTGTGGCGCGTGGTCAGTTACGATCATGTCCAGCGTGCCATCCAGCAATCCTTCGATACAAGCCTGCACATCACGTGGTGAGCGCAGTGGGGGGTTCATTTTCCAGTTGGCATCCATGCCCGGGATATCTTCATCCGATAACACCAGATGGTGCGGACACACCTCAGCAGTTACTTTAATGCCGATGGACTTCGCGAGACGAATCAGTCGAACCGATTGCTCTGTACTTACGTGACAGACGTGGTAATGGACTCCCGTTGCTTCTGCGAGCAGGATATCACGGCCAACGTGAATGGCCTCGGATTCATTTGGAATTCCTTTGATGCCGTGACGTTTGGAAAACTCACCTTCCGTCACATATCCACCAACAACCAGTGAGTCATCTTCACAGTGTGCGATCACTGGCATATCCATACTTGCCGCGAGGCTCATGGCATCTTTCATCATTTGAGCGTTTTGTACGCCTACACCGTCATCGGTGAATCCAATAGCGCCTGCTTCTTTCAAGGCGGCAAAATCGGTAAGTTCACGACCCAGTTCGTTTTTTGTAATGGCTGCATAAGGCAACACTTTAACCAGATCAGCTTCTTTGGCCTTATCCAGTACCAGCTTCACAACTTCTGCTGTATCTGTTACTGGTCTTGTGTTGGGCATGCAAGCGATTGTTGTAAAACCACCTTGTGCTGCTGAACGGGCACCTGTCTCGATCGTCTCTTTGTGCTCGAATCCAGGTTCACGCAGATGCACGTGCATATCGATTAATCCCGGAATGACCAGTTTGCCTGATGCGTCTGTTACACTCTGCGCTGATTTTTCCGCATCCAGTACAGCTTGGTCTTCCAGACCAACGATCTTTTTAATTTTACCTTCATCTATAATGATGGTTTTCCGTTCAAGTTCCCCTTTTTGGTTCAAGATGTTCGCGTTTTTTATAATCTGTAGCATAATTGCCCTCCGCTTCGGTTCTGTCCGGCTTACCAGGCAAGCCGGATGATTTTCTTTATCGTGTACTCTCTTATTGCTCTATAAGAACTACCGTACCGTCAGCCTATGACCCACAGCCAGACCCTGTTACAGTTTCATCGCACGTTCCATAACCGCCATGCGGATTGGAACGCCGTTTGCCATCTGCGGGAAGATCCGCGATGCTTCACTCTCCACAACCGCGTCATCTACCTCGACGTTGCGATTCACAGGAGCAGGGTGCATGATAATGGTGCTTGGTTTTAGGCGTGATGCCCGTTCTTCCGTCAATCCGTAGTGTTCGCGATAATCCTCAGCTGAAGTAATTAAGCCATGTTGATGACGTTCAAGTTGAACACGGAGCATCATGACTACATCTGCATCCAACGCTTCTTCAAGACCGACATAAGGAGCATGCTCTGCGAGTTCCGGTGCCTGCATCGTTTGCGGAGCACAGAAGCGTACATCCGCACCAAACTTTTGCAGTGCCCACAGGTTGGAACGAGCTACACGGCTATGCAGGATGTCACCAATGATGGAAACACGCAAGCCTTTCAGTTCGCCAAATGCTTTCCTCATCGTGTAGAGGTCCAGCAACGCCTGTGTGGGATGCTCATTGTTGCCGTCTCCGGCGTTCACGAGCGGAACACTCACTTTCTTAGCCAGTTGTTGCAGAACGCCTGCCGGTTTCAGCCGGATCACGCCTGCATCAATGCCCATCGACTCAAGTGTTCGTACCGTATCGTAGATGGACTCTCCTTTTTCCACACTGGATGCGGCTGCCGCAAAGTTCAGCACTTGTGCGCCCAGGCGTTTCTCTGCCATTTCGAAGGAGAAACGGGTACGCGTGCTGTTCTCGAAGAACATGTTCGCAACGAAGCGTGATTCCAGTACAGGAACCAGTTTCTCTTTCTGCGCTTCCCAGTGATCCGCTCTGTTCAGAATGGATTCGATTTCTCCTCGACTAAGTTCCTTCAGTCCAAGCAAGCTTCGGTCTCTCAATGCTGTCTGTGTAATCATTATGCTTGCTCCCCCCGGTTCTGAGTGATTTTGACTTCGTCCTGTCCGTCCGTTTCCATGAGTGCTACTTCGATCTCCTCTGATTTGGAAGTCGGTACATTCTTGCCGATAAAATCAGGTCGAATCGGAAGTTCCCGGTGTCCGCGGTCTGCGAGTACAGCCAGCTGAATGTTCTGCGGTCTTCCACAGTCCATCAGGGCATCCATCGCTGCGCGAATCGTCCGTCCGGTATAGAGCACATCATCGAACAAAATCACTTTTTTGTTATGGATCGAAAGTGATTCAGGTGTCATAATCAACATTTCCTTGCGATTCGCTTTATTTTCATCCAAGCGGTCATCGCGGTAAGGAGTCACATCCAATTCTCCCCAGGGTACTTTGGCGCCTTCGATTTCTTCAATCTTGGCCGCGATCCGTTCTGCCAGGTAAACCCCGCGTGTACGGATACCGACCAACACACAATCGTCAATTCCTTTGTTTTTCTCCAATATCTCATGGGCAATCCGTGTTAATGCGCGGCGGATCGCCGTCTCATCCATAATGACATGTGTCTCTGTGCTCATGCGTTCAGCCTCCTCAGGATTTCCCTTCAGCATCATGGCCCCGTGACGAGGAGAACAAAAAAGACTCCTTGCCGTGTTTATTGGCAAGGAGTCTCCGAACTTCAGACCGCTCTGAAGAAAGTTTACTCTCGGGGATGCATCGCTTTATTTGCCGCAGCAAAAAACGATGTATCGTTCACGTTACCTTGCCAGTCTCACGGGACTGATTTAAAGGTGCTATTCATGTCGTTCATATTGCAGAACCTCACAGGGTTCTGTAATCAATATGTCCGTTTGTCTTCATGAATTATGACAGAAAGACAACCCTCTGTCAACACCTCACCATCGCAGGTGAAAATCCTCTGCTACGTTCTTCTTAGAATCAGCAGTTAGGCCAAAAAACATCCATACACAATACATCTCATTGGTTACTCATAATTATACAACATTTCTGCATATTTATCCATAGGCAAATGAGAAATTTGATATAACCAAAATAACCCTCTACCTGCATCCACGGATGCGGTAAAGGGTTAAGAATACTTTTAATGGACTGAGTCTGAATCTTGGAAGAGCATACGATATGACGATATATATTATTACCAGCCGTAATAAGCGCGGATAACATAAGCAGAATGATTAGTGCGTTTCTCCCCAATCCCGGACGAAGGCTGATGACAAAACCTCCACCCAACAGGAAGAACGCAAACAGATAGTGTCCCGCATACAGGTACCATTTCCTGTAGCCGGTGAGGACACCGTACTTGTTCGTGATGATAACAATTGTAATAACTCCCTTCAAAAACAACTTCTGTATATAACAAATAACGTAAAGATCTAATCATATGTTGCTTGTATAATTTTGTAAAGGGAGTAAATGAAAAAAATTTAATATGGGCATAAAAAAGAGACCGTTACCGGTCTCTTCTCGTTTTAATATGATTAATCTATAGGGTACTACAATTAAAATTCGAATTGCACGTCGCTCAGACGACGCTTGATCTCGGAAATAACACGTTTCTCTTCCTCTTCACCCTTGGCTTCAAAGGTTACGGAGAAACGAACAAAGTTACCGGCATCATCCCAAGGTACGGATGAGATCAGTTTCTCACGGATCAGGAATTGGGAGAAATCTTCGCCGGATTCGAAGCGACGTCCGCCAACCACACCTTTTGGTGCTTCAACATACAGGAAGAATGAACCTTTAGGTTTTTCTGCCTGGAAGCCCAGTTCGTTCAATGCGGCAACGAGCATGTCGTGACGACGGGAATATTTCTCTGCAATTTTTTCAGTGATCTCAGGGTGGTTCAATCCATAAGCAGCAGCCTTTTGAATCGCGATGAACTGACCGGAGTCATTGTTGTCCTTCACGTCACTGAATGCTTTGACTACAAGCGGGTTACCCGCTACAAATCCGATTCTCCAACCCGTCATGTTGTAGGACTTGGACAGAGAGTGCAGCTCAACGCCCACATCCTTCGCACCAGGTACCGACAGGAAGCTGAACGGTTTTTTGCCATCATACGTCAACGCTGCGTATGGAGCATCATGTACAACCACAACATTGTATTTCTTAGCCCACTCCACGACTTCAGTGAAGAACTCCACCGTCGCGCTTGCACCTGTTGGGTTGTTCGGGTAGTTCAGATAGAGCAACTTCGCACGTTTTGCGATGTCTTCCGGAATAGCCGTCAGATCAGGCAGGAAGTTGTTCTCTTTTGTCAATTGAATGTTGAACACTTCTCCACCCAGATACTTCGTATGTGTGCCCATAACCGGGTAACCTGGAACGGTCATGATCGTCACATCACCCGGATTGATGAAGCATGAAGGCATCATCGCCAAAGCCGGTTTGGAACCAATGGAGTGCACGATTTCAGTATCTGCATCTATATCTTCTACGTTAAATACGTTTTTCAGGTAGGAAGCAGCAGCAGCCTTGAATTCAGGAATACCATTATCGGCATAACCACGGTTCTCAGGTCTGGAAGCTTCTTCTGCAAGTGCAGCGACAATGCCTGCATCAGCCATTTCGTCCGGTTCACCTACACCAAGGTCAATCAGTTCCACATCGGGAAAATCTTGTTTGGCCGAAGCTTTGGCACGTTTGATTTTCTCGAATTTATAAATGTTCGTGTCTTTACCATAGTTGGAGCCACCGATACGGTCGGCAAAATTAGTCTGAATGTAAGTTTCTTGATATTTATCGATACTCATAACGTTGTTCATCTCCTCATTTGACGCAAATTTCTACACTTTAATATGAAGCATTTGCGTGATCAAAGCCATGGACAAAGTATCCGAACATTTGTACTTTTTTGGAACTGTTAACGACTGCGTAACGAGGCAAGCACGTCTTCCATATCTTGCGGAATCGGAGCTGAAAATTCAAGGTATTCTCCCGTTGTTGGATGCACAAATCCAAGAATGGCCGCATGAAGTGCCTGTCCTTGCATTTTGATGCCTTTATTCCGTCCATAAGTTGGATCTCCTACAAGCGGGTGACCGATAAATTTCATGTGAACCCGAATCTGGTGAGTACGTCCTGTCTCCAGTTTCAATTCCAGCAAGGTGTAATCATTAATCCGCTCTGTAACGGTAAAATGCGTAACGGCATGTTTACTGTTACGTTCTGTGACCGTATACATTTTGCGGTCATTGGTATCGCGTCCAATCGGTGCATCGATGGTCCCTTGATCATGGTTAAGATGACCATGAACAAGCGCAATATACCGTCTATTCACCGTATGTTCCTTCAACTGAGCAGCCAGTGATGCATGCGCACGATCGTTCTTGGCAGCCATAATCAGGCCAGATGTATCCTTATCGATACGATGCACAATACCAGGACGCAACTCTCCATTAATACCCGAGAGGTCTTTGCAGTGATGCATAAGTGCATTAACGAGGGTACCCGACGTGTGTCCTGGTGCCGGATGCACCACAAGACCACGCTGTTTGTTGATCACGATCAGGTCGCTGTCTTCATATACCACTTCCAGCGGAATATCTTCGGCAATGATCTCCACAGCAGCTGGTTCTGGAATCTGTAACTCAACCAGATCCCCTTCGGATAACTTGGCATTGGCTTTGACTACAGCACCATTTACCGTAACCATTCCGTCTCCGATCCACAATTGAACCTGGGAGCGAGATACGTTATCCACGGCTTCCGTAATATATTTGTCAATTCGTTCTTTTTTATGTTCAGCGGCAACGGTCCATTCCATACGTTCATTGCCATTCATTAGTTCTTCGTCGTTAATCTGTTCCTTATTCGGATTACTCATGATGTTCATTCCCTTCAATCTTCGCGGCTGCTTTTTCGCGCCGTCCTTCAAGCAATGTCTCCACTATGATCAACCCTACACCGATGCAGATTGCCGAATCGGCGATGTTAAAAATGGGAAACGTATAACTTCCAAAATTAAGTTGTACAAAATCTACAACTTCTCCGGTCAATGCCCGGTCAAGGAAGTTGCCAATTGCTCCACCAAGCACCAAACTAAGCGCCACAGGCAGCAATTTGTGTGGAGTATCTTTTACCTTTTGCAAATACCAAATTAAGGCAACGACCACAATCAACGTAACGACAATAAAGAACCAACGCTGGTCTTGCAGAATGCCAAAAGCTGCTCCTGAGTTACGATGTGATGTGATGACAAAGAAATTGCCGATGACCGGAATTTCTTCTCTGAGTTCCATCCGGGTTGCGATCAGATACTTGGTTCCCTGATCCAATAAAAATACGATAAAAGCGAGGATATAATACACCACGTTTGTTTGTCACTCCGTTCTTGTCTTTTCCAAACGATACCAGGCTTACGCCAGACTTGTTTATTGTAGCACAGCTGTTTGGAAATCGTCCACGACGCGCTACATCGCAATGCTTATGGCAAAAACGATAACATTTCCCTTCTGTAATCTTGCCCTTAATGGCACATCCTACAATAGAGTCAAAATCCGGATTCCAGCATGAAAGCAGAAAGGGGAAAATCATGTCACATTTTACTACCGAACAACTGCAATTTCTACGTTCCCAACTGATGTCCGATAAGCGCGATATTGAACATAGACTTTCGGAAAACGAGCATTATGGCCTTGGAGACTCCCTTAAACTACAGACAGGTGAATTATCACCGATTGATAATCATCCTGGTGACATAGCCACGGAGGTGTATGAACGCGAGAAAGATATTTCCCTGCTGGAACATGATGAGTTCCAATTGGAGCGAATCGATTCTGCACTGCACTCCATCGAAGAAGGACATTACGGTACATGTGCGGTCTGCCAGCAACCCATCCCTTATGAACGCATGGAAGCTGTTCCCTACACCAAATACTGCAAAAAACATCAACCGGAAACCGTTGTCTCTGAGAACCGTCCTGTAGAGGAAGAATTCTTTGCCCCGGCATTTGGTCGAACCAGTCTGGACGAGCGAGATGATCAAAATGGCTTCGATGGTGAAGACACCTGGCAGATTGTTGAGAGCTGGGGCACATCGAACTCACCAGCCATGGCTGAAGGACGTGATATTGACAGCTATGATGTTATGGCTATTGAAGCCACAGATGAAGTGGAAGGCTGCGTTGAAGCGTACGAAAGCTTTGTTGCAACAGACATCTATGGTCATGACGTCTCCATCGTGCGCAATCGGCAATATCGCCAGTACCTGGAGAACCGTGAAGGTGACGGCCTGCTGGAACCCGATATGGAGACGGATGACATGTATTAATTGCACCTTGATACAATCGCTACATGGCTTAGTAGGTGGTCAGTTCCAGCTGCCGTTGTACAATTCGAACAATATCAGCGATGTAGTCACCAACAATAGGGAGATTAAGTGCCCCAAGCAGCTGCAAAACATAGATGATCGTCGCTGCGAAAAAGGTAAACCCAATCGCAATCCCCACACCACGGGCTGCTCCAGACAACAAGTTTAATCCAATCAGCTTCCAGGGTCTGTTCAAAAGTTCCGTGTATTGCGCAATCCGGGAACGCTCCAGTTCATTAGCCAGTCGGTTAGTCAAGGTATGTAACTCTTCAATTTTGTCATGTGAAGTTAGATCATCTGATGTTGATTTTGAAATGGATGCCGTTTGCTTTTCATCATGTTCGCTCATGTTTGCTCAGTTCCTTTGATCAATATAGATTGACTGCACTATAGAATCATTGCCTTTTTGCATAAAAAACAAACGAGCCCAGAACCAGGGAAAATGTCCCTGCCTCTGCGGCTCGTTTGTTTATACTCTATATTCTGTCCTAATTGGATGGGACAGGCTCCGAATTACGCTTCGATGTAAATACCGATTGATTTGCCTCCGGCTTCAACGCGTTCCATGGACTCATTCGAGCCAAATGTAACTTCGGTTACGAGAACATTTTCACGCAACACATCATCAAACGCCTGAATAGCTTCCTGAAGGGATGCATCCACATCCAGTGTCAAACGTACTCTTTTCTCAATTGGCAAGTCCAGTCGTTTCCGGGTATCCTGCACAGCACGAACCACTTCACGGACCCAGCCTTCCTGTTCCAGTGCTGGCGTGATTTCGGTATTGAGCGCAACCGTCAGACCGTAACCTGATGCAGAAGCAAAACCTGATTTGGCCTGTTTATCAACCAATAATTCTTCGCTCGTCACTTGCAGCTCTTCGCCTTCCGGTGAAACGATGTTCAGCACACCCTCCGAAACCACTTTACGCGTCTCATCGGCCGACATTCCCTTGAAGAGGTTTTGCAGGAATCCTACGTTTTTACCGTATTTCTTACCTGCAACTTTCAGGTTCAGTTTCAATGTAAAGTCAACGAATTCCGCATCATTATGCTCTGTACGGATTCCTTTCACATTGATCTCTTCCTTGATGATCTCTTCATAACTTGCCAGGTCAAAACCTTTATCCAGGGATACAATCAATTCGGACAGTGGCTGACGTGTCTTGATGCCTGTTTCGTTACGAACGTTACGGGCAAGTTCAACCACGCGGCGAGCCGTCTCCATATCCTGTTCCAGTCCTGCATCAATTAGCGCTTCATTAGCTACCGGATAGTCTTCCATGTGCACACTCTCACCTGTTGCAAGGTTCAGATAGATGTCTTCTGCCAGCATCGGTGTGAACGGAGCAACCAACTTCGCAGTAGTCACCAGTACTTCAGTCAATGTACGGTAAGCATCCAGTTTATCGTCTGTCAGGCCACTTCCCCAGAACCGGTCACGGGAACGACGGATATACCAGTTACTCAGTTCATCAACAAATGCTTCAATCGCTTTGGAAGAGTTCAGATAGTCGTTAACCAGCAACGCTTTTTCTACAACCAGGATCAGGCTGTTCAGTCTCGAGAGAATCCAGCGATCCAGCTTGTGTGCAGACAGTTGGAACGGGTGCTCCTGTGGATCAAATCCATCAATGGTAGCATAAAGCGTCAGGAATGCATGGGTGTTAACCAGCGTATCGACCATTTTAGATTTGGCTTCGCCTACGATACCTTTGGAGAACCGTTTGCTGTTCCACGGTGCACTGTCAGACAACAAAGCCCAGCGGAATGCATCTGTACCGTACTCTTCAATCACTTCCCAAGGATCGATAACGTTACCTTTGGATTTGGACATCTTCTGTCCGTTTTCATCAAGAACGTGTCCTGTAGCCATAACCGCTTTGTAAGGCGCTTTACCTGTCAAAAGGGTGGAAACCGCCAGCAAGCTGTAGAACCAGCCACGAGTCTGGTCAATTCCCTCACAGATCATATCAGCAGGATACTGCTGTTCGAATACTTCTTTATTTTCAAATGGATAGTGCTGCTGGGCAAACGGCATCGAACCGCTGTCGAACCAGACATCGATCACTTCCGGTGTACGTTTCATTTCATATTTGCCACAAGAGCTCATGACTTTAACGTCATCCACATATGGTTTATGCAGCTCAAGATTCTCAGGCACGTCGCCTACCGCACGAGCACGTAATTCAGCAATGCTGTGTGGAGCAAATTGTTCGCCAGTCTCCTCACATACCCAGATGTTCAGCGGAGTTCCCCAATAACGATCACGGCTGATATTCCAATCCACCAGATCCTCAAGGAATTTCCCGAAACGACCTTCACGAACGTGACCCGGGTACCAATCCACTTCACTGTTGTTGGCAATCAATTGGTCCTTGATGGCTGTTGTTTGGATAAACCAGCTGTCCATTGCATAGTACAGAAGCGGTGTATCACAACGCCAGCAGAATGGATAGCTGTGCTCATATTTTTCTTTGCTGAACAAACGTCCATTTTCAGACAGATATCGCACGATATCAATATCACAATCCTTCACGAAACGTCCGGCAAAGTCAGTAACCTCAGCGACAAATTTACCTTCCAGATCCACCATGTTCACAAAGCTGATCCCATTCTCACGGCATACACGGTAGTCATCTTCACCATGGGCAGGAGCCATGTGTACGATACCCGTACCACTTGCATCCGTTACAAAACCTGCGCCCAAAATGATGTTGGCTTTCTCAGCCTGTACGTAGTTGAACGGAGGATCATACGTTTTTCCAACCAGATCGGCACCTTTCAGTGCACCAATGATTTCATACTCACCTTTGGTATCTTTCATCACTTTGTCAACCAGATTGGTAGCCATGATGTACACTTCGTCACCTTGACGAACACGGGAGTAGTCCATATCCGGATTCACGGCAAGTGCAACGTGTGAAGGCAGTGTCCAAGGTGTTGTCGTCCAAGCCAGTACAAATTCTCCGCTGTCATCCAGTTTGAATTTCGCTGTAGCGCTCAGGTCTTTGACGTCTTTGTACCCTTGTGCAACTTCATGGGAACTCAGTGTGGTCTGGCAAGATGGGCAATACGGGCTCACACGATGCCCCCGATACAACAGGCCTTTCTCATGAATTGTCGCCAGGATGTTCCATACACTCTCGATGTAGTTGTTATCCAGGGTGATATACGGGTTATCCATATCCGTCCAATATCCGATACCTTCTGTCAAATCACGCCATTGTTGCTCGTACTCGAATACGCTCGCTTTACATTCGTTAATGAATTTCTCCACGCCGTAATCTTCGATTTCCCATTTGTGGGAGATGCCAAGCTTTTTCTGTACACCCAGCTCTACAGGCAGACCATGTGTATCCCAGCCCGCTTTACGAACGACGCGGTAACCCTTCATCGTGTTATACCGTCCAACGAAATCCTTGATTACGCGTCCCAGTACGTGACCGATATGTGGTTTACCGTTCGCTGTAGGAGGCCCTTCATAAAATACGAAGTTTGGTTTGCCCTCCCGGTTTTCGATGGATCTTCTGAATGTATTCTCCGTTTTCCATTTATCTAACACGCGTAATTCTCTGGCACGTGCCTTCTCTTTGACGTCAACTCGTTGCATGGTGATCATCTTCCTTTCAGCTGTGTTGAATTGTGGACCGTGCACAAAAAGCGTTTCAATCCCCCTAAATCCCCCTTGCTAAGGGGGACCCCATAGGCGCTCCGCCCTCTGGACACCCGGGATGAGTTGTCGGTGGCGGATTGGTGGCGCTTATGGGCGAGGGGGATGTGCGTAGTGGCGGCCATTTTGCCGCTGTTCCCTGCGTGAACGCCGCATGGCCTTACCGTGAGGCGGGTGTTGCCGGGCGCTTCGCTCTCCCGGCGGGTCGGCTCTCTCCTTGAGGTCCCTGCGGGCCTCATGGACGTTCGCCTTTTTTGGACACAAAAAAGCCCCGTCCCTGGAAAGGGACGAGGCTATACTCGCGTTACCACCCTAATTCTGTTCATCACAAACCACAACCAAGCAAGCCTGGGTATGCTCTGTCATCAACAGCGCTTATGCCCCGCTATACTACAGCAGGGTGCCGTTATAACGTACGGCTTACGGTTCGGCTTACACACGGCATTCAAGCACACCGCTTCAGCGTCACTTCTCCGGGGAGATATTCGGCTATAACTCATCCATTGGTTTGCACCAACCACCAACTCTCTGAGGGATGAGATCATAACGTACTGAACCCGTCATGGAATCACTATTCATTATGAATATAGTTATAGCCTCTTTGCAGACAAAAGTCAACCAGGCGATAGACTAATAAATTTCCTTCATCTCACGCTCACGGTCACGCACTTCCTGCTCCCGGCTCTCCAGCACTTCCCAACCATCCTGAGTCAACAGTTCAAGCTGCGCTTCAACAAGCGTGCGGAAACGGGCACGATAAATCGATGCCTGCTTTTTCAGTTCTTCCACTTCCAAAGCAATTTTACGTGATTTGCCCAACGATTCATTGACGATCCGGTCTGCATTTTTCTCTGCTTCCTTCACGATCAACTGCGCTTCTTTCTTCGCATTACTCTTCACATCATCGGCAGCTTCCTGTGCAATGATGATCGTTTTGCTAAGTGTTTCTTCAATTGTGGAAAAATGATCCAGCTTTTCCTGAACGGACAGCAACTGATTGCTCAGCTCTTTGTTCTCGCGAATGACGCCTTCGTAATCTTTGATGACTTGATCCAGGAATTCATTGACTTCATCCTCGTCATACCCGCGCAAACGTCGGGAAAATTCCTTGTTGTGTATGTCCAGCGGCGTTAATGGCATGCTGTCCACCTCCTGTTAAAGTTCCTTCCCGTCCAGAGAAGGTTTGCAGCATAAATCTTTGACTTAATGTATATCGGATACACCGCGTATTTTCTACACCTTTATGATAAACATTTCGACAAGAAAGGGGATTTTCCTGCAACAGACTCAGGCAAATTTGCCGATTTTCACTCGGCAACGCCCTTTTTTGGTCATCCCATCCTGTTCCATAACCTTGAAACGACCGAATCCCTGAATGGAAACGACATCACCCGCTTTTAGCGATTTGGAGGGATCTTCCTCAACCTTCCAGTTCACACGACAGCGACCGGCTTTGATTGGCACCAGCACCTTACTGCGACTAAGCCGATACACATCTGCACAGATTCCATCCAGACGAAGAGAAGCGACCGTAATGTCCATCGTCTCCAGTTTGTTCTCTGACCATCGCATCTGATCCAGAGGAAGTAACTCTGTGAACACATGTAACCGATGCACCTGGTTCAGTTGAAGCGATAAAAAAGCGCCGGTTTCCGCCGCCACCACTGTATGGCAACCGTCCTCCAGCACTTGGATATCCCCGATCTTTCCTCGTTTCATCCCAAGCCCGAGCAGGGAACCCATATAGTCCCCATGCTCCAGCTCCGAGATTTTCTGATCATCAGACGTAATACTGAGCACCTGCATTCCCATATCTTCATCATCCAGATACATATAATCAGCTGCAACCAGCGCACGCTTGCGTTCAGCAGCCTCGTAACCACCGTCCAGACGAATCTGAACATCATTTCGACGATTGGCAAGAGTTTGTAAAATAAAAACCTGTCTTGGATCAAGAAAGTCAGTTAACTTCATGTCATGATACTTACCTGCCTGCTCAACCCAATCCGATGCTTTATCTACAAAATCCCGCTCATCATGGCTAAAATGTTCATAAATTTCACCGCTCATCTATGTCACCCTACCCTAATAGTCCGTGTTCAAAAAGATCGGTTTTCAGTACCGAGAAGATGGGATAAAGCTAGAAATGGAGTAGCGGAGCGTAGAGAAAACTACGTGAGCAACTACAATGTTTCCGAAGGAAACATACTTCGTAAGCCTCCCGCTTATTTCGGCTGAATTCCATATTCGATGCTGACGATGCCACTAGGCATCCTTCGTAATCAAAAGCGGACTTTTTGAACAACCTCTAATATGCAAAATACCGGAGTATGGAGATTAGCCCGCTAAGCGCCAGTTGAAGAACGATCAGCGCCACAATCGGGGAAATATCCAGCACACCGAACAAAGGCGGTATAAATCGACGGAACGGACTTAGATATGGTTCCACTAATTTACCCAACCATTCACCGATAAAGCTCTCCCGTGCATTGGGAAGCCATGACATCAATATGTAGACGATGACCATGTAGAAGTAAATTTGGTATAGCGCAGACAACACAACCTCGATCTGATACAAAAACGGCTCACCTCATTCTGTTATAATCTTGCTCGCTGTCAGCCAGTATTTCCGTAATTGATCCCTGAATTTCAACCGTATCTGGCGTACAGAGAAAAATGTTTCCGCCGATTTTGGAAATACCGCCACCCAATGCATATACCGTGCCACTTAAAAAATCAATCACGCGCAGCGCTTGGTCCTGGCGTATCCGTTGCAGGTTTACCACAACAGTACGATGCGAACGCAGATGGTCGGCAATTTCCTGAGCCTCGTCATAAGAACGCGGTTCATACAGGACAACTTTAACATTTTTCTGGGAATGAATGCTCACCACATTATTCCCCCTTTGGTTTCTACGTTTATCGAGACTGGAGGTTTCAGCTTCCTGCTGTTCAGACTCATTTTCCTCCTGCGCAGCCATCCGTTCACGTTCCACAATCTCTTCCTCTTCCTGAAGTCCAAGGAAATTCATAAATTTATTCATTACGCCCATCGTGAACCCTCCTCTTTTCCTACGAGAATCGATCCTAGCCGTACCCAGGTTGCACCTTCTTCAATGGCCACTTCAAAATCATTGGACATCCCCATTGACAGCTCAGTCAATGGCTCTGTTGTAAGGGCTTGTCCATTCAATTGATCTCTCAGCTCACGCAATCCACGAAATACGGGACGCGTCAGCTCCGGATCTTCCTCGTGAGGTGCCATGGTCATCAGGCCGACGACCTTGAGATTGTTGAACGAACGAATATCACGCAAAAAAGAACTTGCCTGTTCAGGCTGTAAGCCATACTTGCTCTCTTCACCCGAAATATTCACCTGCAAAAACGTTTCCACTTGGATACCAAGTGAAGCTGCTTTCTTATCCAACTCCTTCGCCAATGACAAACGATCCAGTGAATGTATGTAACGAAACTTGCCAATCACGTCTTTCACCTTGTTTGTCTGCAGATGACCGATAAAATGCCAGGTACCCTGTTGACCAAAAGCTTCCCATTTGGCCTGTGCATCCTGCCACCGGTTTTCTCCAATATGCTCAAGACCATGATCCAGCACCGATCCCGTTGTTTCAAGTGAGACATATTTCGTGACCGCAATCACATTCACATCATCACGATGACGGTTACTGCGCCGACATGCATCCTCGATCTTCTGATTTACCTGTTGTATACGCTCCTCCAATGACACAGAGGGTCACCTCTCTTCCAGCCCAATCCAGCTCGCCATCCGCCCTGTAACGCCATTTTCCTTCCGATAGGAGAAAAATAGTTCGGGATGACAACTTGTACACCATGTTGTACATTCGATATGATCCGGCATTATTCCTGCTTTCATCATAATGTGTCGATTACATTCTTTCAAGTTTAACATCGTTTTACCGTTATTCACGGCTCGATATGCTTGTTTAGAAGCAGAATCCTTGTATTCATCATTAACCGGGGAATCATCAAACCAAACCCGTACATGCTGCATGACCACCTCATCCACTTCATAACAGCAATCCCCAATCGACGGACCGATTGCAGCTCGAATGTCCTGCCTACGGCTGCCATACTCCCGTTCCATCGTCTCCACCATGGATAGGGCTATACCCGAGACCGTACCTTTCCAGCCGGCATGAGCAAGACCTACCGCCTGCTGCACAGGGTCATAGAAATAAAGTGGAACACAGTCTGCATAGAAAGAAGCCAGCATCACACCAGGCACATTCGTGACCAATCCATCCGTATCCTGCAACGCAGATTGACGATCAAATAATCCTCTGCTCCGATCTTCACCGGTAATTACAGCTACATGTTTGCCATGCACCTGCTCTCCACAGGTCCATGCTTCTGCTGCAAAGCCAAGCTTCTCGGTTACAAGCCTGCGGTTGTTAAGTACAACTTCAGGGTCATCCCCCACATGATAAGCACAATTGAGCGTGGCATACGGAACTCTTCCGACTCCACCATGCCTCGTCGTAAACCCGACTGACAGCTGTTCAAATTGCTGTGTCCAAGGCTCAACATATAATATTAACGGATCAGGACCGAAATCTGAATTTGGGTTCTTGGTCCGTTCAAGTAATTCTTTATCCAATACAAAGGGTTCCATTATCTCACCTCACCACTTCCAGTGTACCAAATGAGCCACATTCTGTCTCATTTATATCGTTCGACGCTGATTACGGTCTGATCGTTCAATGCGTTCCACACGCTCTGTGCGGTTATGCTGCTGTTCGTCATACAGGCGCGCTTCGCGATCACGCTCGTCATACGTATTTTCCTTCACCTCATCCATCTTCACCAGAATCACATCTGAACCAATCTTCACGATATTTCTCCAGGGAATCACCAGATCCGTCCCCCCGCCAAAAAGACCCATAAAACGGCTGTACCCTGGGACTACAATCGCTTCAATTCGTCCCTGCTTCAGATCCAGCTCCAAATCACTGATCTGACCGAGGCGTTTACCATCCGTAATGTTAATGACATCCTTTGTCTGAAAGTCCGAGATTTTCATGCCTCGTGCCGCTACTTCGCTCGTATTTACTTTCATTCATTTCCGCCCCCTGTTATTCCTCTTCTGCCCGTTCTTCACGCTTCTATACAATATATGTTTCAAGGGCGAAAAATGTCCTGTTTTTCATCGAATGTGGAAACGGTCCAAAACAAAAAGACGACCAACGGTATATACTGCCCCGATTGATCGTCCGCCTGCCTTTGCATCGTGTTACGACTTTACATGTTTTTGCATCTGCTGTATCGCTGATTTCTCCAGACGTGATACCTGAGCCTGGGAAATGCCAATTTCATCAGCCACTTCCATCTGGGTTTTCCCTTCGAAAAACCGCATCGACAGAATCATTTTTTCCCGCTGACCAAGACGATGCATCGCTTCACGGAGTGCAATTTCCTCGATCCATGACACATCTTTGTTTCTGTCATCGCTGATCTGATCCATAACATAGATCGGATCTCCACCATCATGATAAATCGGTTCGAAGAGCGAGACCGGGTCCTGAATGGCGTCCAATGCAAAAACAACATCTTCCTTCGGCACATTCAGTACTTCCGCAATTTCGAATATCGTCGGTTCCCGGGAATTTTTATTCGTCAGGCTGTCACGGACCTGAAGCGCTTTGTAAGCTATATCCCTCAAAGAGCGAGATACCCGAATCGGGTTATTATCACGCAGGTATCGACGGATTTCACCGATAATCATCGGCACCGCGTAGGTTGAAAATTTGACATTCTGGGATAAATCAAAATTATCAATGGCTTTCATCAGGCCGATGCAACCAACCTGGAACAGATCATCGACAAACTCCCCCCGATTGTTAAAACGCTGAATGACACTGAGTACCAAACGCAGGTTGCCATTCACTAATTTCTCTCTTGCTGAGCGATCATGGTGTTGCTGAAGGGAATGAAACAATTCCCGCATTTCAGTATTGGTGAGGACAGGCAATTTTGCGGTGTCCACGCCACAAATCTCGACTTTGTTTCGGGTCATCGTGATTTACCTCCCAAGGAGAAACATTAATGTACATTATCTCCGGGGCAGGCTTTTTTATTCGTACTTGGCACCCTTGCCAGTAATACCCATTCTGACCAATGATGTATTTCAGACCATTTTATTGAACTCTTTGCGGAGTCTTTTAATGATTCTTTTTTCGAGACGAGAGATGTAGGATTGGGAGATTCCCAGTAGATCCGCTACATCTTTTTGCGTCTTTTCTTCCCCATCCGTCAGGCCAAAACGGAGCTCCATAATCATTCGCTCGCGCTCCGTTAATTTTTCCAGTGCCTTGTGCAAAAGTTTCCGGTCTACCTGCTCTTCAATATTCCGATAGATTGTATCGTTTTCTGTACCCAATACATCGGATAATAATAGTTCATTTCCATCCCAATCAATGTTAAGCGGTTCATCAAAAGAAACTTCAGTTCGGATCTTACTATTACGTCTCAGGTACATCAGAATTTCATTTTCGATACAACGTGAAGCATAGGTTGCCAGTTTAATTTTCTTTTCCGGGTCAAATGTATTAACTGCCTTGATCAATCCGATAGCTCCAATGGAGACCAAATCTTCAATGTTGATTCCTGTGTTTTCAAATTTCCGTGCAATGTACACCACCAGACGCAGATTGCGCTCAATAAGCATCGCGCGAATGGCAGAGTCTCCCGAGGATAATTTTTGCAGTAAAAATTCTTCTTCTTCCCTTGTCAAAGGCGGCGGAAGTGCCTCACTTCCCCCAATATAATAGATCTCTTCGCTTTTGAGCCCCAACAAAAATAACAGACGGTAATATTGCAGCTGCGCCACCAGTTTCCATTTCACAAGCATGTACGTTCCTCCTATACCACATTCAGCGGCTTTTCTGTTGCTCCCGCAGAGAGAGCCGTAGACTGCGCAGAAGCAGCGTCTTGCACAAGTTCAGGATGAATCACGGCCTGGTATTTCCCATCCGACGACAAAACACCTCCATCCAGCCCAATGAGTACCCTTGTCGTCTCATAACATGTTTCCTCCATCGTCACCTTCACCCGGTCCGGCTTCATTGCCAGCATAAACGCAGTCCCTTTGTTAATGCCCCGATAAGGCACTAGCCGCAGTCGATCCTGCCACTGAAAACTTTCCTGATCAAGCTCCAGAATAAGGTTGTCCGGCGCCTCGTCCTTGAGTCTACCTTTCCATGAAGCAGGTAACATGTCTTGCCATAACGAAACCTCCATCACCATGACCGGCATACGCGATAAGGGATCTGTAAGTTGATTGCCCGTATCCAGAAGGCCTGTACAAGAAATGACTACCTCATCGATGCAAACCTCAACTTTGCCCAAATAGGTCGTCATGCGATCCGTTTTCCGTTTTGAGCTCTGCACAGCTTTGAATAAAAACAGGACAGCAAAAAATACGATAAACGTGAACCAGAAAGCAATTTTCAGATCAAATGACATACCGCCAGAAGCCGTGAACCAAATGCCGTTAAACAACTCACCGGAGCTCTGAAGCATGTAATGCACACCCAGAATACCTCCGGCAGCGACAAAATTAATCACATAGAAGGTACCGAGCGTCCTCGCAAAAGCCTGCAGACCATTAAAACCAAAAGCAATCGTAAGCATGACCAGTGAGAAACCGAACTTAATCAAAAAAGTGAACATAAAATCAAACTCCGGTACAAACATCATGACCACATATAATGCACCCACAATGGCTGACAGCAACCATCGCCACCAAACCAGTTTTGTCTTGCGCATCCAGGCGGTCATTCCGATGAGTGCACCGTCAATACACAGGTTTGTCAAAAAAATTAGATCCACATAAACAACCAAAGTCTTCACCTGCCTGCGCGCAACATATCGAAATACCGGTACCCGATATCCTGATATTCATGAGCATATTCACAAGTATACGGAGCCCCCTGCTCAAAGTCTGTCTAATCATGGGGGTGTGGTTCCAACTTTTTTTGTCGGAATTGCTCAGGCCGTTTGTTCAGAATTTGTTCATTGCTGTATGCTATGATATCTAAATAAACAGAAAAAACCCGGTCACTCCATAAGGAGTACCGGGTTTCCAATAAATTGATTTGGTATTAATCGTTGTTATTATTGCGTGAACGATTGCGTAAAAATGTCGGAATGTCCAGCTGATCATTGCTCGGCTGATTTCCAAAAGGACGCAGGTTCGGTGAACGCGTATCTGTCGTCTCCGCTGTTGCTGGAGCTGGCTTACGTCCTGGTGGTGGTGGAGCAGGTTTATCTTCAAAACCAGTTGCAATAACCGTAACCTTAATCTCCTCTTTCAGGTCTTCGTCAATGATGGCACCAAAGATCATGTTTACTTCCGGGTCGGAAGCAGACGTTACGATCTCTGCCGCTTCGTTCACTTCATACAGGGACAGATTAACGCCACCCGTAATGTTCATGATTACGCCGCGAGCACCTTCAATGGAAGTCTCAAGCAAGGGACTCATAATGGCTTTCCGTGCTGCTTCTGCGGCACGATTCTCACCTGTTGATTCACCAATCCCCATAAGGGCAGAACCACGTTCATGCATAATCGTTTTGACGTCAGCAAAGTCAAGGTTGATCAGACCCGGTACAGCGATCAAATCAGAGATACCTTGTACCGCTTGACGAAGTACGTTATCCGCTTGACGGAACGCTTCAAGCATAGGTGTCTTTTTATCTACGATTTCAAGCAAACGATCATTAGGAATAACGATCAGTGTGTCGACTTTTTCCTTGAGAGCTTCAATACCTTGCTCTGCATGGCTGGAACGTTTGCGTCCTTCAAATGTAAATGGACGAGTTACGACACCCACTGTAAGTGCACCACACTCTTTGGCGATTTCAGCAATAACCGGAGCCGCACCTGTACCTGTACCACCGCCCATACCGGCTGTAACAAATACCATGTCTGCACCTTTCAACGTGTTCATGATCAGATCGCGGGACTCTTCCGCTGCTTTTTTACCTACATCCGGGTTGGCGCCAGCACCAAGACCACGAGTCAATTTATCACCGATTTGCAATTTATGCTCGGATTTCGCCAGGTGTAACGCCTGCGCATCCGTATTCACCGTAATAAATTCAACACCTTGTACACCATTTTCAATCATACGGTTGACTGCATTGCTTCCGCCGCCGCCTACACCGATGACTTTAATTTGAGCCAAGCTCTCCATCTCGAAATCAAATTCCAACATATTATTCCATCTCCCCCTCAATGTGCATGGATGGCCCGTCCAATTTTTGATTTGAACCGAATCAATTTCATATATCAACGAACGAAAGCGTTTATTTTAGTACCGGCGCATTCAGACGGCTTCAAGAATGTATGAAATGGATCCAACCTGTTATATAAATTCGCTGAACATATTCTTCAGCCGCTCGAAGAGACCGGGTTTTTGCTCCGATTCCTGTGCTGCATTTGGCTTCGGACGGTTGGTCGGTTTCTTGTTGTTAGTATTGTTGTTGTTATTTCCACCGCCGTTATTGATCGAGGGACGAATACGCAAACTGCGAATTACACTGTGTAATATGCCGACTCCGCTTGTAAACCCAGGGTCACGCACACCAATATAATCCGGAACTGCAACTCGTACCGAAGCAGCAAGCTCATGCTGAGCAACCTGCAGAACCCCCGGCATAGAGACTGTACCTCCCGTTAGTATATAACCTCCAGGAAGCTCGTTGTAACCAAGACGCTTCACTTCTTGGGATATCATCTGGAATATTTCCTGAACCCTAGGTTCAATAATTGCTGCCAGATCCTCCTGTGAAAACTCCTTGTCTACATTACTGCCAATTCGGGTGACTTTGAACATCACATCCGCGGCAGCATCATCCAACCAGGCGCAGCCATATTTCAGTTTCACCTTCTCCGCCTGATCCGTTAACGTGCGTAAGCCATAGGCGATATCATTTGTTACGAATTCCCCACCTATAGGCAACGTTGATGTTGCAACAAGACTGTCTTCTTCAAAAATGGCGATGGTTGTTGCACCTGCTCCGATATCAACAAGCACTGAACCCATCGTTTTTTCATCTTTAGACAAAGCCAGTTGACCCGCTCCAAGCGACATGAGAACCAGATCGCTTACTTTCAGACCCGCTTTTTCCACGCAGCGCAAAAGATTATGTATCGCGGTTTTTGCACCCGTTATGATTGTTGCTTCAACTTCCAGACGAACACCAATCATACCACGGGGGTCCTGTATGCCCTCCAAGCCATCTACAACATATTGCTTGGCGACAACATCAATAATTTCCCGTTCCGGCGGAACTGCAATGACTTCGGCTGCTTTCAACACCCGTTCCATGTCTTCTTCTCCGATTTCACGGTCCTCGTTAGACACAGCCACGACGCCGTGACTGCTCATCAGTCCGATATGATTTCCCGAGATTCCAACATACACTTCGGATATTTGAATACCTACCATACGTTCTGCATGATCCACTGCGTTGCGAATCGACTGCACCGTCTGATCGATATCTACGATTACACCTTTGCGAATTCCCTCCGAGTCGGCAGATCCAACTCCTATAATATTAAAGGTTCCATTATTCATTTCCCCAATAATAGCGCGAATTTTGGATGTACCGATGTCCAAACTAACAATGATGTCATTGTTGCTCAAGTCTGTGGCACCTCCTGACTCCAATAGTAAATTACGTTCGAATTTAAACACTCTTAAAACATATTCAACACACTTCAGGCTTTCCCTCTTTTTTCTACAATGTTTTTGGGTGTCAAAATCTGGTTGCCAGACATAAAACCTTGAAGAAAAAAGAAGGAGGCAACTCATGTGCCATAAGCTCAAGTGTATCATTTTTTCTTCATCTCAGAAAGAACAAGTTTCATTGCTCTGACGGGGTCAAACCCCGACCTGCCTAGGCTTTATATTCAGTCCAGCCTCACAGTGGCAAAGATCAGGGGGTTGCTCCTGGTTCAGCATCATCTTCCGGGTCATCCGGAATGAAAGGGACATAGGTATCTGCCTCAAGCATGGTGATTTTCCCAGGCCGTTCGGTCTCAATCACCTGATTCAGATACTCCACTTTATCCGATAAAAGAGACACGGTTGTAATCACTTCAAACTGCGATTTGGTATACATCCGAATCTGATCCGGAAATGAAGGCGTTGGGTTCGGAATAATTTCCGAAATATCCGTCGTCAATTCATTTGGAATTTTAGCCAGTGTCTGGCTCAGTTTGGCTTTGAGTGGATCATCAGCCTTCCATTGAGTCAATATGGGCTTCTCCACAGCAACACCAATTGTTGCCGGAACCGTCAAGCTTGTCCCACTGGCTAATATCGCTTTTAGGGTACCGTCAGAACCAAGCTCATAAGCAACCGTGGCATATTCCTGAACCTTGATATGGATAATACCCGGAAATTGCTTGTCCACAGTAACGGTGGAAATCGCCTTGATGGTCTTGAGACGCTCAATAACCTCGGCAGTACTTGTCCCAAAAAATTGTTCGCCTTCCTTCAGCCCGCTTTTCTCCAGCAGTTCTGAAGTTGCTGTATATACATTACCCGTAATTTCAATTGCCGAAATCCGACTCATGGAAGAACGAAAGAATAATACAGCGAGCAATACAATAAATAATAATAAGAGAATAATTACAATTTTGCGGCTTGTGTTTCCTTTTGGCCGATTCTTCTTCAGAACCGGAATTTGACTTTTAGGCATAAGTAGCGCTCCACAAAGCCTCAGGTCCCCTCCCTTCAAGAAGGGGACGCCAAGGACGTTAATTGGCAAAATCCAACTGTTTCGAAACGGGCGACTGTCGCTCAACCGATGCTCCAAGACTTTGGAATAACTTCTCGATCTGATCGTAGCCCCGGTCAATATGATGCACTTGCTCCACAACCGTTTTGCCTTGAGCAGCCAGACCAGCAATTACCAGAGCTGCACCTGCACGAAGATCGGTTGCTTCTACTGTAGCCCCGTACAGACGGGGAACACCACGGATAAATGCTGCGTTCAGATCGACTGAAATATCAGCCCCCATCACATTCAGTTCATCCACATGTTTGAACCGGCCCTCGAATACCGTTTCCTTCATCACACTGAATCCGTCTGCCAGACTGAGCAGCACCATGATTTGCGATTGCAAATCTGTCGGAAACGAAGGATACGGAGAAGTCACAATACGGTCTACTGATTTGGGACGGCTCATACAGCTCACCGTCATTATATCATTGCAGACTGTGATTTGAACACCAGTGCGCTTCAATACATGTATAAGTGAAGTAAGATGCGCAGGATTGCAGTGTGTAAGCGTAACATTGCCTCTTGTTGCTGCTGCTGCAATCATTACGGTTCCGGCAACGATTCGATCCGGTATAATCTCATAGGAACAAGGCTTCAGTTTCTCAACGCCATTGATCGTAATTGTATTCGTTCCTGCACCAATAATGCTTGCACCCATAGCATTCAAAAAGTGTTGCAGGTCCTGTATTTCAGGTTCTCTTGCCGCGTTACAAATGGTTGTCGTCCCTTTAGCCATAACGGCTGCCATCATGATATTCTCAGTCGCTCCCACACTCGGGAAATCCAAATGAATATCTGTACCCACCAGATTGTGCCCATGACAGATAATCTGTTGGTCCTGCTCTTCAATCAAGGCTCCGAGCGCTTCCAGGCCCCGGAGGTGAAGATCAATTTTGCGTTCTCCAATGGCACAACCGCCTGGCTGATACACTGACACTTGCCCAAACTTAGCCAGCAATGGTCCCATCAAAAAAATGGAAGAGCGCATCTGCTTCATTAGATCTTCTGGCACATCATATGACCGGATAGACGAGGTATTAATCGTCACTGTTCCCTGTTCATGC
This sequence comes from Paenibacillus polymyxa, assembly GCF_018614975.1. Classification (GTDB taxonomy): domain Bacteria; phylum Bacillota; class Bacilli; order Paenibacillales; family Paenibacillaceae; genus Paenibacillus; species Paenibacillus polymyxa_E. Next base: position 38,853 of record NZ_JAGGNR010000019.1, read on the forward strand.
CGACACGTGCATCCAAGCCGTTCCAGGATATACAGCATCACTTCAATGTCCAGCAAGTGTGGAACGTTATGCAGTGTAACTTCTCCATCTGCCAACAAACTTGCGGCCATAATCGGTAAAGCGGCATTTTTTGCTCCATGGATGCGTATGGATCCTGAGAGGGGTTTCCCGCCTTCAATCACCAATTTGTCCAATGTATCACCTCCGGGGTTTACCGCTCACCCACTACGAAGACTTCCGGTACCAGGTTAATACCGTTTTGAGATGATATAGTGCTCTGAATCTGCTGCATTAGGGTGATAACGTCCTCTGCTGTTGCTTGGCCTGTATTAACAATGAAATTGGCATGCATGGTGGATACCTGTGCGCCTCCCTGAGTCATTCCTTTCAGCCCAGCTGCTTCAATCAGTCGGGCTGCATGATCACCCGGTGGATTTCGGAATACACTACCTGCACATGCCATCTGCAGTGGCTGTGTGCAGCGCCGGCGATCTTTGTAAGCCGCCATGGTCTCCGAAATGACGTTGCGCTCTCCATGCTGGAGTTCAAATGTAGCTTCCAGCACAATGCCTCTCCGATCATGCAGAACAGAGTGGCGGTAGGCAAAATCCATGTCCTCCTTGCTGTAACGTACCAATTCCCCTGTCTCCAGTACAATCTCAGCGAATTTGAATATCCGTGACACATCCGATCCATGCGCGCCTGCATTCATGTACACAGCTCCACCGACAGTGCCGGGTATACCGCTGCCGAATTCCAGACCGGTCCATTCCTTTTTGGCAGCAACCACACTGAGTTTAACAAAAGAATGCGCCGCTCCGGCGGTTACACCGCCTTCGTGAAATTCGGCATAATCAAAGCCCTCGCCTAGTTTCACCACAACACCACGTATTCCTTTGTCTGACACCAGCATGTTTGAGCCCCGTCCAAGTTGCATCCACGGAATCTGATACGTGTGAAGCAATTGAACGAGATTCATCATCTGCTCTTTATTCTCGGGAATGACCAGTGCATCCGCAGGACCGCCGATCTTCCATGTGGTGTATTTGGCTAGCGATTCGTTTTCAAGAACTCTGCCAACATTATTCTGGGATAGTAACGATATCCACTGATGCATGTTTGCTTCCTCCTTTGCTTCAAAACCGATGAGCACGGTATGTTCTGTTGCTACAGACCGTGTTCTGGCGCCATGGAACGATGGTCACGATTTATACGGTATCTTATGTCAGCCCCGTCTTGTGTGTGACAATCGCCCACAAAGGCACTTTATCGGCGTGCAGCAAGACGCTGAATTTCATGAACAAGCACTTCAGCTGCATCGGGTTTCCCCAGTTTCCGGGAAGCTTCAGCCATTCGTTTGCGTCCCGATTCATCATTCATAATCTTGGCGATGGCTTCATACAGGGCTTTGCCTGTAAGATCCTTCTCCAGCATCGTGAGTGATGCGCCTCCACCCTCAAGCGTGCGTGCATTGGCTTCCTGATGATTATTAGTCACGTTAGGTGACGGAATCAGGATAGAAGGAATACCCAGTGATGTAATCTCCGCAAGGAATGATGCACCTGCGCGGTTTACAATCAAGGATGTGCAGGCAAGCACCTCAGGCATATTATGCACGTAAGGCAGGACATGCAGGTGGTTTGGCATCGTACCCAATGAGCTGCGAATGGCTTCACGCGTTTCATCAAAATAGGTATCACCTGTCACGTAAACCACATGTACATCGTCCAGTTGTTCCAGCATTTGAGCCATTTCCACCATGGCCTGATTGATTGCTTTAGCTCCGCGACTTCCACCAACTACGAGAACAACACGGCTGTTCATCGGTACACCTAACGTGGCAAAACCACGATCACGGCTAGCCTGAGCTACGGTAGTCGCTCGCGGATTACCAGTGTAGATCACCTTTTTTGCGCCGGAAAACGATTTTTCAGAACCTTCAAAGCTAACGGCAACTGTGTCCACATAACGCATCAAAAATTTGTTCGTCAGACCAGGAATGGCGTTCTGTTCATGAATTATACTCGGAATTCCCAGTTTTGTTGCTGCATATACCACAGGTCCACATACATATCCACCTGTACCAATCACAACATCCGGTTTGAATTCCTTCAGCATTTTTTTGGACTTGCGTACACCTTGAATGAAACGCATGACCGTTTTCAGGTTTTCGATGGACAATTTCCGTCGAAAGCCCGTAATATCAATGGATTTAAAAGGAATATTTTCTTGGGGAACCAGCTTGCTTTCCAGCCCTCTGGTTCCTCCGATGTATAGAAATGTCGAGTCCGGATTCTCCGCCTCGCATTGTCTTGCTATGGCAACGGCCGGATAGATATGTCCACCCGTACCACCACCGCTTAGAACGACTCGCATCGCATAGTCACCTCGCATAACGGGATAAATTCACTAAAATGCCCAGTGCTGTGAGCATGAGGGTCAATGATGATCCGCCGTAACTGATCAGAGGCAATGTAATACCCGTAACAGGCATCATGCCAATGACAACACCAATGTTAATAATGACCTGTACGGCGACCATACCTACGATACCAACACCAAGCAGACTGCCGAAGGCATCCGGAACGGTCATGGCTACACGCATCCCTCTCCACACCAGCACCAGAAACAACAATAATACAATCATTCCACCTATAAAGCCGAGTTCTTCGGCCAAAATACTAAAAATAAAGTCCGTTTGCGGTTCAGGTACATAACTGTACTTCTGCCGGCTCATACCCAGTCCCAATCCCGCCAGTCCACCAGGACCAATCGCGTATAACGATTGAATGATCTGATATCCGGCACCCAGCGGATCGGACCACGGGTCCAAAAATGCTGTGATACGCTGCAACCGATAGGGTGCTGCTGCAATCAAAGCTGCAAACCCCGCTACGCCGCCAAGAGCAAGCAAGCTCAGATGTTTCATTCGCGCTCCGGCTGTGAAAATAATAAGCATCGATGCGCCCATCATCACGGTGCCAGTCCCCAAATCAGGTTGCAGCATAATAATTCCAAAAGCCAACCCGATCAATCCCAGCGGTGGCAGAAGCCCCGATGTGAAGGTTTTGATTTTGCCCGGTTCCTTGCTCAGCCAGTGAGCGAGAAACAGAATCATGCCCAGCTTCATAAATTCTGAGGGCTGAATACCGAACGAACCAATGCCCAGCCAACTTCGTGCACCACCACGAACCACACCGATTCCAGGAATGAGCACCGCAATGAGCATAATAAAACAGGCAATCAATATAGGCTTGGCATATTTCCTCCACACCCGGTAGTCTACGTTAGCAGTTACGAACATGGCCACAAGCCCAAGCACCGCAAACAGGGCCTGTCTTTTTACAAAATAAAATGAATCGCCATAGTCATGAAAGGCAAGCACCGAGCCCGCACTATATACCATAATAATGCCGATGGCAAGCAATGCCAAAATACAAATCAGCAACCAAATATCTGGTGCCGGTCGCGTCTGTTTCATCAGGAGGCCACCCCTTGCATGGAAGTAGGGGCTTTTCCACCCCCCTACTTACAAGTTATGCGCCGCCTCTTTAAAAATGCGTCCCCGCTCTTCATAGGAAGCAAACATGTCCCAACTTGCACATGCCGGGGATAACAAAACGACATCACCGGCACTGGCAAGCTTCGATGCTTCCTGCACAGCAACGGTTAACGTCAGGGCAGCGTTCTCCTCATTATCGACGACCTTAATTTGCTTTAATCCGGCAAGTTCCGCGACCTTGGCAATTTTTGTCCGTGTCTCTCCAATTGCAACGACAGCTTTTACCCGTTCCTGAAACAAGGGTAACAACTCCATCATGTCTGACCCACGATCCAGCCCTCCGGCAATTAATACGACCGGTTCCTTGAACGAATTCAGGGCCATGACCGTAGCCTTTGAATTGGTTGCCTTGGAGTTGTTGTAGTATGCAGAGCCATTATGCTCCAGAACATATTCAAGTCGGTGTTCAACCGCCTTGAAATCTGCAAGCGGCGCAGCCAGTACCGCTGGATCAGCTCCTGCAGCTACGGCAATCGCCACAGCAGCCATTGCATTTTCCACATTAAATCGTCCAGCTATGCCAATGTTCTCAATGTCGATGATGATGTGCTGATCTCCGTTTTCATCCACGTAAATTACCTGACGCTTCACATCATCCTCTTCGCCATCCACATAAGGAGGATCTGCATACACACCTGTTTCCAATTTCTCGGTCATCGAGAAGGGGATCAATCTGGCTTTGATATAAGGAACCAGACCACGACATACCGCATCATCCCAATTCAGAATGGCTACGTCGTCAGGCTGCTGATTGGCGAACAGTTTGGCTTTGGAAGCCACATAATCATCCATGTTCCCGTGATAGTCCAGATGCGTCTCTGCAACGTTAAGTAAGCTGGCAATCCGAGGACGGAAATCAACCGTTCCTTTGAGTTGGAAACTGCTAAGCTCAACAACCATCCAGTGATCTGGAGAAGCTTGCTCTGCTGCTTCAGAGAGAGGTATTCCAATATTACCGGCGACAATGGGCTTGAGGCCGGCATGTTCCAACATTTTTCCCACCCAAGTGGTTGTTGTTGTCTTGCCGTTGGAGCCTGTAATACCGATCATGGGTGCAGCACATAGATGATAGGCAACCTCTACTTCTGTCACCACCTCAATGCCCAATGCCAGCGCTTGCTGCACAGGAGCTGCATGGTATGGGATACCCGGGTTTTTGACGACCAGCTTCACACCACTGTGAATCAGATCATCCGGATGTCCTCCGCATACAACAGAAATTCCCAAAGCCTCCAATTCGGAAGCTTCGGGACATTGATCTCTCTCCTTTTTATCATTCACTGTAACCTTCGCTCCGGCACGATCCAGCACTTTGGCGACCTGTACGCCGCTTTTGGCCAATCCAAGCACGACAACTTGTTGTCCGCGATATGAATCAGGATGGTTCATGATTTACAACCCCTTGTTGAGATAAAGTCCAAGAGCGGCCAAAATTGCGCCTACCGCCCAAAAGGTAATAACAACCCGCCATTCTGACCAACCACTTAATTCAAAGTGATGGTGAATGGGGCTCATTTTGAATACACGCTTGCCACGAGTCTTGAATGATACCACTTGAATGATGACAGACAGGATCTCGATAACAAAAATCCCTCCAATGATGACAAAAAGAAGCTCTGTTTTGGTTACAATCGCTACCGCACCAATTGCACCACCAATACCCAGAGAACCGGTGTCTCCCATAAACACTTTGGCAGGATGTGCATTGTATACCAGAAAACCGAGCACGGCTCCGATCATCGCTGCTGCACACACTGCTGCCGGCATCGACGTGGCTTGCATCGCCACAATAGCAAACGCGCCAAAGGCAATCGCACTAACCCCTGACAGCAAACCATCCAGACCGTCGGTAAAGTTAACCGCATTCGTAATGGCAAGCATCATGAATACGACAAACGGATAATAGAACCATCCGGTCCAGTCAAACGAGAATGACGTACCCGGAATAGAGATGGCTGTGCTGTGTCCATTCTGGATCAGCAAGAAACACATCACTGCACTGAAGAACAATTGGCCCAGCATTTTTTGTCTGGCCGTCAGTCCCAGCGAACGTTTAAACACAATTTTGATGTAATCATCCAGGAAGCCAATCAACCCGAAGCCCAGCGTAGCCACGAGCAAGACATAAAAGTCTGTATTCTTGACTGCCGAAAATTTCAAAAAGGCCAATGTGAACGCAACTAAAATGACGACTCCACCCATTGTAGGTGTTCCGCTTTTTTTCAAATGGCTCTGAGGCCCATCTTCCCTAACTTGCTGTCCGAATTTCATTCGACGTAACAGCGGAATCAGGAGCGGTGCGGCAATCACCGCCAGAATAAATGAAACACCGATTGTTAACAGTAATACCTGAAAATCCATGGGTTCACCCCTCTAGTCTACTCGATTCTGTAATGGTGCTATTTGTAGTGCTTCGACCACGTCCTCCAGCTTCATGCCTCTTGAGGCTTTGAACAAGACAACGTCTCTCGGATGTAGTTTCTCCAGTAGATAACGGGTCATTTCTTCTTTATCTATAAAAGCATGCACAGCCTCTGCCGGCATATGCTTTCTTGCTCCTTCAGCAATATGTGCTGATAGCGGACCATATACGAGCACCATGTCCATTTTGGCAGATGTAATATACTCACCAATTCCAAGATGCAGATCCTGCTCCTGAGGACCGAGTTCAAGCATATCACCAAGCACAGCCACTTTCATGCGGTATCCTTTCAGACCTTCCAGTACATCGATTGCGGCCTTCATGGAGGTTGGACTTGCATTGTATGCATCATTCAGCAGGGTTAGACCACTAACGCCTTGAGTAACCTCAATGCGCATGCCTGTCAGTTTCAAGCGAGACAATCCCGTGGCAATCTGTTCCGTAGTCACTCCAAAATGACGTGCAACAGCTAAGGCAGCCAAACAGTTAACGACATTATGCGTTCCCAGCAGAGGTAGCGTAAATGCATGTTCTCCCGACTGTTTGGTGGTGAAAACTACTCCATTTTGTGCATTCATAAGTCCCGTAGGATAGTCATCATTATCGGTTTGCAGACCAAATGTAAACCGCTGCAATCCATTGGGTTGTTTCGTTTTGGGCTCTTCAAGGACTTGTGCAATTAAAGGCTCGTCTCCGTTGTAGATCAGTAACCCGCCAGGCTTCAACCCCGCAGCAATCTCGGCTTTGGCTCTGGCAATCTCCAATCTGGACCCCAGCTGAAGCAGATGAGATTCACCAATATTGGTTATAATCGCTACATCTGGCTGCGCAATAACCGACAGATCGTTAATTTCCCCGCGACCACTCATACCCATCTCCAAAATGATAATCTCGGTATCCGGGTCCATACTTAATACAGTCAGTGGTAAACCAATGTGATTATTGAAGTTGCCTTGCGTCTTATGCACTTTGAACGTCGTTGAGAGAATGGCATCCACGATGTCTTTCGTTGTTGTCTTGCCGTTGCTGCCTGTAATGCCGACTACAGCCGCTTTATTCTCCGTTAGATAAGCAGATGCGAGTGCTTGCAGTGCGACAAGTGTGTCGTCAACAACAATGACAGCTCCTTGTGGTGGAATACCATGATCCTTTTGCCAGATCGCCCCTGCAGCCCCCTTCTCTAAACAGGCTTGCACAAATTCGTGTCCGTCAAACCTTTCACCCACTAGCGGGATAAATAAACTGCCTTCCAGAGGTTTACGCGAATCGGTAAATACCCCTTCGACCATTACATTGTCATGAGCGGCAACGTCACTTAATGTTCCTCCACACATCTCGGCCAATTGTGCCAATGTTCTTTTTATCAATTGGATTTGCCCCTTATCGCGTCTTTGGCTATGATTCGGTCATCAAAATCGGTTTTGGTTGTGCCGATAATCTGATAGGTCTCGTGACCCTTGCCCGCAATCAATACTACATCGGCTGGGCTTGCCATTTCAATAGCTTCATGAATCGCCTCGCGCCGATCCACAGTCATCGTATAACGTTCAGCAGGAACGGATTCTTCAATCAGGCCCTGTTCAATGTCTTGGAGAATCAGATACGGATCTTCTGTCCGTGGATTATCGGAAGTGACCAGCACGAAATCACTATATTTTGCCGCAATTTTCCCCATGAGAGGTCGTTTGGTACGGTCTCTGTCACCACCACAGCCAAACACGCAGATCACACGTCCTTCGGCAAATTCCTTCACCGTCCTCAGCACGTTCTCCAACCCATCCGGTGTATGGGCATAATCGATAATAACAGCAAATGGCTGTCCTTCGTCCACTCCTTCAACACGTCCATCCACGCCGGGAACCGTCTCCAGACTACGCTTGATCTCTTCCAGCGGAATGCCTTCCACCAGTGCTGCTGAGATTGCTGCCATTGCATTGTACACATTGAATTTGCCTACCATGCGCAAGCGAATATCCGTGCTGCCTGCAAATGTATCCACGTGGAAAGAAGTCCCCTGAGAGGTGATTGAAATTTGAGATGCGCGTACATCCGCATCTTCTCCCATGCCATATGTAATGACTTCAGCCGCAGTCACAGAGATGAAATAAGCAGCAGCCGGATCATCTGCATTGATGACAGCGAATTTACGCTGTGAAGCATCTTCCGTATATCCGTTACCCAATCGTGCGAAGAACAAGCCTTTGGCCCCACGATATTCCTCCATGGAATGGTGGTAGTCCAAATGATCCTGCGTCAGGTTAGTGAACACCGCAGTCCGGAAATTCGTTCCCTTTACACGACCTTGTTCAAGTGCGTGTGAAGAAACTTCCATAACACAGCAGTCCGTACCCTTCTGAACCATGTCATGCAGACTACGCTGCAGATCAAGCGCCTCTGGTGTTGTTCCTGACATCGGGAAGGTACGACCGTCATATCGCATTTGAATGGTACCGATCAATCCCGTCTTGCGTCCATAATCGCTCATGATTTTTTCAATCAAATAGGTGGTCGTTGTTTTTCCGTTCGTTCCCGTTACACCAATCATATTCATCTTCTGGCTTGGCGAGTCAAAAAAGAAATCTGCCAAAACAGCCATCGCAAATCGGCTGTCCTTCACCAGCAATTGTGGTACAGGCAGATCCAGCTGCCGTTCTACCACCAATGCAACTGCACCGGCATTTACAGCTTTTTCTGCATAATCATGACCATCCACCGTATGTCCCGGAAGACAGATAAACAGATCACCCGGTTTTACCTGCCGGGAATCTGTCTGAAGGTTTTGGCATTCTGTATTTGATTCGCCCACAAGGCGGGCGGTGGTCAGCATCGATGCAAATTGTTTTAAAAGCACATGAATAACCTCACTTTTCCAATTATACTTCTGTTTTAACATATGTCTGTATTTATTAATATCGTCAATACAACCAAATAATGAAACGCACCTGGATGAATTTTGTTGCGCTAGAAGCCTCAAACTACCCCTAAGCCCCTTTATTCATCCTTTGTGTGATCATGTGCATCGTTCAATACATTCCCCATATAAATGCGGATGGTTGATCCCTGATCTACCCTAGCGCCAGGCTTAGGTGCCTGATTAATCACGTATTTACCACTGCCAGACTTCGCCAGCATAAAATTCATATTCAGATCTTCGTACAAATCTTCAACTGTAGCTCCTGTCAGGTCTGGGACTGTCACGATTTTGGTTTCACCATACTTGTATTCTTTGGCGACCTGATCCTTCCGAACAGGGACATTCATATAATGCAACGCATCTTCAAGGATGTTCTGTACAATCGGGGCGGCAACCACACCTCCGAATTGAATACCTTTGGGATTATCAACTGCGGTATAAACCACAATCTGAGGGTCATCTGCCGGAGCAAAACCGATAAAGGATACGATATGCTCCGTAGAGGAATAACGTCCGTTGATAACCTTCTGGGCTGTACCTGTTTTGCCACCAACCCGGTATCCATCAATGAATGCCGGACGCCCGGTACCTTTGGCGACAACACTCTCGAGTGCTTCACGTACTTGTTTGGATGTATTCTCCGAAATCACTTGGCGAACGAGTTCCGGCTTGGCTTCTTCCATGACTTCTCCCGTAACGGGATGGACCCAGGCTTTCGTAACATAGGGCTTGTAAAGTTTACCCCCATTGATGGCTGCTGACACAGCTGCTACTTGCTGAATGGGCGTTACCGATACACCTTGACCAAAAGCCGTCGTTGCAAGCTCGACAGGCCCCACTCTGGATAGTTTGAACAGAATTCCACTGGCTTCTCCGCTGAGGTCGATCCCTGTTTTGGTGCCGAAGCCAAAGTCTTTAATATAGGAGAAGAGCGATTCTTTTCCCAGCCTCTGCCCCAAAGCCACAAAGCCCGGGTTACATGAGTTCTCCACAACTTGTAAGAAGGTCTGACTTCCATGGCCGCCCTTTTTCCAGCAACGCAGACGGGCTCCACCCACCTCAACATATCCGGGATCAAAAAATTGATCCTGTTGCAGATTGACCTTTTTCTCTTCAAGCGCTGCTGCCAAAGTAATGATCTTAAACGTGGAGCCCGGTTCGTAGGTCATCCAGATCGGTAAATTGCGATTGTATATCTCCGCTGGATATTGCTGATAATCGGCAGGTTCGTATCCCGGCCTGCTGGACATCCCCAAGATTTCACCCGTTTTGGGATTCATCGCTATGGCCAATGCTGAGTTCGCCTGGAACTTCACCATAGCCTGATCCAGTTCTCTCTCCATGATGGACTGAATGGATTTATCAATGGTCAGCTTGAGGTTAAGGCCGTCCTTCGGTTCCACATACTTCTCGGATGAGCCCGGCATTAGCCTTCCGGCCGCATCGGACAAGTAGGACACACTGCCATTCAAACCATTCAGCTTATCATCATACTTCTTCTCGACACCCGTTAAGCCCTGATTATCAATGCCCGTAAAACCAAGAATATGGGCAGCCAAATCATCATAAGGATAAAAACGTTTATTGTCCTCAGCAACAACGATACCCGGAAGCTTCAAATCACGGATGCGCTGAGCTTTCTCCATCGTAATTTTGCGGCCGCCGGGTTGTAGTCGTACAATGAGTTCTCGTTTCTTGATGGTTGCGAGCACTTTTTCTTCCGTCATCCCAAGCAATGGGGCCAGCGCTTTAGCTGTCGTTTCAGCTTCTTTAACCTGAGCCGGAATGGCCATAATGGTCGGTGTTGTCACATTATAGGCCAGAGAGGTTCCATTTCGATCCAGGATCTCCCCTCGCTTGGCTGAGTAAGGAATATTACGCCGCCAGGATTCTTCTGCTTTTGCTGACAATTCAGGGCCTTCCCCGAGCTGTACATAAGCAAGCCTGATCATCAAGGCCGAAAATAACAAAACTAAAATCATTAAACTCCATAGCAATCTGCGCCGCAGATTTACGCTTGATCCCTTCACGAAAAGATCCCCCCACTCGTCCCAAAATCATGACATTCGTTCCATTCATGAATATTCAGGACAACCGGGGGTTAGAACAAGCTGTCAGAGCTCCCTAAGGAAGCGAAGCTCCGTTTGTGGCTGGATCGTCAGAGGATTCGGATTCATTGGCAGGAGCCTTGTTGTTATCTGTTTCGTCTGTTTTACCTTCTCCGCCCGAAGCTTCTTGTTCCTTCACTTCATCTTCTGACGACGGATCAGAAGAGATTGGAGCCTCATCGGCTATACCTGTCACTGCAGCTTTGGCAGTTTGCAGGTTCAACTGTACGGTTCTCTGCTCACCTGCGACCTGCTCGGTTTGCTTCACGACATAGCCCTCACCCTTGACTGTAACCCCCACTTTCATGAGAGAAAGTACCTCAAGAGCATCACGGAGAGATTCACCTGTTAGATCGGGAATCTTCATCTTGCTGCTTTCTTCAGTTAGCAGATAGATTCGTTGGCCTGGATTCATAGAGGCGCCAGCAACCGGATACTGCCGAATTACATTATCACCTTGACCAAGAGTCACATAAGCAATACCTGCGCCTAGAAGCTGGCTTCTGGCCTGTTTGGCTGTCTTGCCACTCAGATCAGGCGCCTTGGCTTGCACGACAGAGACTTCTTTTGACTTTTTGTCAGGAGTTTTGGCTGTATCTTTGGGTACTCCCATGTATTGAAGCGTTTGGCTAACGATTTTTTTGAATACAGGGGCAGCTGCAGTTCCTCCCCCGATATTGGTACCGGCAGGTTGGTCAATGACAACTAGTATAGCAATCTTCGGATTATTCACGGGTGCGAATCCAATAAACGATACAACGTCTTTTGACTTGCTGTATGCTCCGTTAACAACCTTTCTTGCCGTACCTGTCTTACCAGCTACACGGTAACCTTCAATATAGGCGTTACGACCGGTACCAATCGTTTGGTCTGCAACCACTTGTTCCAGATAACCGCTCACCAGCTTGGAAGATTCCTTGGAAATCACCTGACGAACCACTTTAGGTTTGATCACTTCCGTTGTCCCATCATTCGGGTTCTTGATCTCCTTCACCAGATGTGGCTCCAACAATTTGCCGCCGTTGGCAATTGCAGAGATGGCTGCAACCTGTTGAATTGGTGTTACCTGTACAAGACCATGCCCATAGGCAGCCGTGGCAATCTCGGATTTGTATACAAGTGGCTTGATCGGTGACGCTGACTCATTCGGCAGATCAATACCTGTCTTTTTACCAAAACCGAATTCGTCTATGTAATGACGCAGACGTTCACCACCAAGCATGTTATAACCCAAGTTAACAAAGGCAATGTTACTTGACCTTTTGACACCTTCAAGATAAGATATCCAACCATAGGCATGTCCATTATCACTAATTGGGAAACCACCGATATACATACGTTTGGATTCGAAACTTGCATTGGGGTCGAAAAGTTTTTCTTCTACAGCCCCTGCCAGCGTAACTATTTTGAATGTACTACCTGGCTCATAGATGGATTGCGTAGCATGATTGATAAAATTCTTTTGATCAGGTGTACTCCCATACGAATTCGGGTTAAAGGTTGGCCAATTCGCCATGCCTAGAATCTCCATCGTGCTCGGGTCTGCTGCAATGACCGTCATACTCAGTGGATTATACTTGGCAACGGCTTCTTTCATTGCATCCTCAATGTAGAACTGGATCGTGTCGTCGATGGTTAGCGTAAGGTTTTTACCGTTCTGAGGTGGCAGATAGTTATCCTGTGAATCCGGAAGTTTAATGCCTTTGGCATCCTTCTGATAATTCAGATATCCATCTGTGCCTGTCAGTGCTTCATCATAGGAGACTTCAAGTCCATTGACAGCTTTCCCGTCACGGCTCATATATCCCAAGAGATGAGAAGCAAGTGTTTCTTCAGGGTAAAAACGCTTCGACTCCTGAGCCATGACAATTGCATTACGAGCCTTGTACTCTTCTTGTAATTCCTCACGCAGTTCGTTGACTTTTTCCGCAAGCTCAGGACTTATCTTATATCCTTCACTGCGTACTTCACGTTGCTGATAGAATTCATCCTTGGCATTTTTGGCTGTGACCAAAGCACGCATCTCACTCTCATTTTTCCCAAGAAGGGCAGAGAGTTTCTCCGTAACAACATCCTGAATTCCGAGTTCATTAATTAATAACGGATTAACAGAAACCGTATACGCAGGCGCATCAGTAGCCAAAATGTTACCATTTCGATCCGTAATCGTTCCGCGTGCAGCTTTAATCGTCTGTTCCCGCTCTATCAGAATAGCCGCCCGTTCCTGCCATTTACCGCCATTCACAACTTGAATGAAAAAGATTCGGGTTACGAGTACAAGAAAAAAGAGGGTAATACATCCCCCTATAAGCAACGTGCGCATCTTTATTCTTTTTATCATCGGAACACCTCTTTACTTACTGCTTGCTGTATTTGAGGACGACTCAGTACCAGTTGATTTCGTACTTGTTGAGCGAGGTACATAAATGACATCCTTACCTGAAGCTTCAACGTAACCCAGTTGTTTTGCATTTTCGATGACCTGGTTGTTCAATGTTTCTTTTTCCACCTGCAGGTCTGCAATCGTCTTTTCATACCCCTTGATATCCGAAATAGTGGACTGCGCCTGCTTGTTCAGATCATAGATCTGAGCATAACGAGACATCAAGGCTCCTCCAACAAGGATAACTGCAACAAGGGTAATCAGATACAAAATCTTCTCGCGTGCCGGAAGACCCGTACGACGGGTCACCACTTTGGTCGTTTCTTTGTATCGTTGCTGGGTCACACGTTCCTGGGACACTTTTTCTTTTACAGCGAGATTACCACGTGTATATGCCATACTCCGATTCTCTCCTCCACTCTTGATCTACAATTTCTCAGCTACGCGCAGCTTGGCTGAACGAGCACGTGAATTTTCGGTCAATTCCGTTTCCGTTGGAATCAACGGTTTTCTGTTAACTAAACGCAGGGTCCCCTTGCCGCCGCATACACACAATGGAAAATCGGGTGGACATGTACATTTTTCCAGATAACTGCTGAAAATCTGTTTACATATCCGATCCTCAAGGGAGTGGAAGGTAATAACAGATACACGTCCTCCTGGTGCCAGACAACGAACAGCCTGATGCAAACCTTCTTCAAACGCACCCAACTCATCATTGACGGCAATACGTAATGCCTGGAAGCTGCGTTTGGCAGGATGTCCACCAGTACGGCGAGCTGCCGCCGGGATGCCTTCCTTGATCAGCTCCACGAGTTCTCCTGTTGTCTCAATGGTAGACTGCGCTCGTTTTCCGACGATAACACGGGCAATTCTTCTCGAAAACTTCTCTTCACCATAGCGATACAAAATTCGAGCAATCTCTTCTTCTGGCCACTCATTCACAATCTCTTTGGCCGTCAGCATTGCATCCTGGTCCATTCGCATATCGAGCGGAGCATCGTGATTGTAGCTGAAACCACGTTCTCCTTCATCAAATTGCGGAGATGACACACCCAAGTCGTACAAAATACCATCGACCTGTGGTGCACCATCCTTCATTGGTACATCCAGATCCTTGAGTACCTGTTCCAGATCTCGAAAATTGGTTTTCACCAATGTTACACGTTCTCCATAAGCAGCGAGTTTCTCGCGAGCATTATCCAAAGCCCAATCATCCTGATCAAGTGCGATCAGACGTCCCCCTGGACCGAGCTTGGAAGCAATCACGGAGCTATGTCCGCCACCGCCTAAAGTGCAGTCCACGTATATACCGTCCTGCTTGATGTTTAATCCCTCTGTTGCCTCTTCTTTGAGTACGGTTATGTGGTGAAACAACCTGCACCCCTCCTGACTTTATAAATCAAAATTAAAATCGACCAGCTTTTCGGCAATGTCGTTGAATGCTTCTTCGGATTGATTGAAATAACTCTCCCATATGCCTTTGCTCCAAATCTCCACCCGGTTCGACACGCCAAGAACAACACAATCCTTGTCCAGCTTGGCATACTCTCTTAAATTACCCGGCAGATTTACCCTGCCCTGTTTGTCCAGTTCACATTCGGTTGCACCCGAGAAAAAAAATCGGGTAAACGCACGTGCATCAGATTTCATCAATGGCAGTGCTTTGAGCTTCTGTTCCATGACCCCCCACTCCTCCATGGGGTACACGAAAAGACACTGGTCCAAACCCCGTGTGACAACGAAAGAAGGTCCCAGAGATTCGCGGAATTTGGCCGGAATGATAACCCGACCCTTATCATCAATGCTATGTTGGAACTCCCCCATAAACATTGGCCCACTCACTCCTCACCCGTTTCTCCCACTTTGCCCCACTTTCCACCACCTAAGCATAATAGATTCGCACAAAAAAATCAAAACCCTTCTTGCATGACTTGATTTTTTAATTTTTCAGCATAAAAAAACGTCCTTGATCCTGTCATTCAGGATCAAAGACGCTTCCCGTAAACGGGCAATCGTATGTCTACCCACACATGAGCCATATCACCAATAAACCATTATATATCTATTGAATCATTTCATCAGCTTGTAATTATTGGGTAGTGCTTAAAATTTCCAGCTATCCAGGTATTTCTCTTGCTCAGCTGACAAGGAGTCGATGCCAATATTTAGGCTTTCAAGTTTATAGCTGGCAACCTGCTGGTCAATATCATAAGGTACATTAACAACGTTTTTACCCAAGTTTTCATAATTCTCACTCACATAACGCAGACCAAGTGCCTGCAAGGCAAACGTCGTATCCATGATTTCGGCAGGGTGACCATCTGCTGCACCCAGGTTCACAAGACGACCTTCTGCAAGAAGGTACATTTTACGACCATCTTTGAAACGATATTCCTCAATGTTGCGACGAACTGTGCGAATCGATTCGGAACGTTTAGCCAGTTCAGGTTTATTCACTTCAACATCAAAGTGACCTGCATTACTCAGGATCGCTCCGTCCTTCATTACATCGTAATGCTCACCTGTGATAACATCCTTATTGCCTGTAACTGCGATAAAGAAATCACCCAATTGGGCGGCTTCCACCATCGTCATGACCCGGAACCCGTCCATGTGTGCTTCTACTGCTTTGATTGGATCGATTTCGGTTACGATCACATTCGCACCAAGACCTTTGGCGCGCATCGCTACACCTTTACCACACCAGCCATAACCTGCTACCACTACGTTTTTACCAGCGATAACCAAGTTGGTTGTACGAATAATCCCGTCGAATGCAGATTGTCCAGTACCGTAGCGATTGTCAAACAGATACTTGCAGTATGCGTCATTAACCGCAACCATCGGAAACTTCAATTGGCCTTCTTTCGCCAATGCTTTCAGACGAATAATACCCGTTGTCGTTTCTTCTGCTCCTCCGCGAATTGTTGCTGCGAGGTCAGGGCGCTCGGATGCAATAATGGTTGCAAAGTCTCCACCATCATCAATAATGAGATCAGGCTTCACCTCAAGCGCACGCAGTTGCAGTGATTTGAATTCCGCAGGCTCCGGATTGTACTTCGCATACACCGTAACGCCGTCTTCCACCAATGCTGCGCAAACATCATCTTGTGTAGACAATGGATTGCTATGCGTAATTGTTACTTCTGCACCACCCGCTTGAATCACTTTTGCCAAGTAAGCTGTTTTCGCCTCCAGATGAAGACAAATGGCAACCTTCAAACCTTTGAAGGGCAGATCCTGTTCGAACTGGCGACGAATGCGGTTTAACACCGGCATGTGTGCTTCTACCCAATCAATTTTCAGGTGCCCCTCTGAAGCGAGTCCCATATCTTTAACAATACTGTTTTGCAATGCAGGTGTAGTCATATCATATCCTCCTCGTTTTTGTGTTTCTTCTATTATAAAGGGCTCTATAGTACAATAACCTTGTGCTCTCCAAGGAATTCGCTTGAGGCCTTAATCAGTTCATCGATCCACTCGGTGCCATAACGATTCAGGTAAAAGAGTGCATTATGTACTCGTTCCTGTGGTTTGCCCGTTGGGAATAAGGAGTTCTGAATGCCGTTCCAGTGCCTTAGACTGACATTATGTTTGTCTTCGATAGCTTTGTGAGTCTGCTGTTTCAGATACTGCATTTGCTCGTTGATTTTACTCAAATTGGTATCGCCTATTCGTTCCAGCCCCGGATGAATCTCCGCGATCTCATCTAGCAACGGTCCATATAGATCAAGAAACGCTTCCTGAACCTTGTCAAACTGTTCATCTACCTGGAACGTCTCCTGCTGTGCGAGCCACTGCTCCTTCTTTTCTTCCATATGATATTGAACATCCTGAAAAGAAAGTCCATATTGTTTCATACGTTTGTGATGAATATCTTCCATAATGGTGAAGGACAACCGCGGCAACAGAATCGGCATTTGCAGTCCGAACTGACGGAATGCTTCCCGAGTCAAACCCCAATATGCAATTTCACCTTGCCCCAAAATAACAGCGGCTACAGGCAGCACGGAATCTTGCATTAATGGTCGTGTCAATACGTTGTTACTGAAGCGCTCCGGATGTTCTTCCAGTTCCTGAAGCAAACGCTCCTCTGTGAAAGAAACCAAACCTTTGCGATCACTATATAACCCGTCCTTCAACAACAAGAGCAGTCGCGTACCTTCATGAATGTAGAACAGATTGGCTCCATCCTCCGCTACTTCGGCAGGCATAGCATAACCAGCTTGTTGTACCAGCGAAGCTCCTTGTGTGTATGCGCTGCGCAGCACTTCATTTTTGCGTATCAACCGCTCAAACACGGGCTGCTCCAACCTGCGTAACTCTGGATCTGATGCATCCATTAGAACAAGTCCACTGCTGGCAAACAAAGCAGATATCATCCGGGCAAATGCATCACTCAGATTTGAACTGGATTGATGGATCTCTGTGATGCATTTCATCAATCCTGGTTTATGTATCGTATCAGGTAACAGATGTTCTACCTGTTCGAGTACATTCATCCACTGCTGCGTATCCACATGAACATTACTCACAGAATCCCTTCCTGCGAATCGTCCTTGTAACTTGACCTTTTTCATGTCTCCCTGATGATCAGGTAGATACGTATGATTAACTTCATCCCAGTCATGGTCTTCACCGGCAATCCAAAACACTGGAACTACCGGGCGTTGAAGTCTTTCTTCCGCTTCACGCGCAGCTGCCACTACGCTGGCGGCTTTGTATATGACGAACAGTGGTCCGGTGAGCAGACCGCTCTGCTGTCCTCCTGTAACCACTAGTGCATCTTGTTCTGCAAGACGTGTGATGGACGCATGAACCTCTCCATGGTCGTTCACCCGCTTATTATATATACGTAAATACTCTGCCAGATCACGACGATCAATACGTGTGTTTTCCGATTGGTCCAGCCACTCGGCACGCGCCTGAAGTCCTGATTCCCAGCGAATGTCATACTCGTAAAGGCCACGCGCAGCATCTCTTGAACAGATATAATCTTCTGCAAGTCTTGATCCGCTGCGGAGTGCCTCGGTAATACCGTTCATGAGGTCTGCCTCCTATTCTACTTCAAAGAGCCTTTCTTAATTGTACCGAATTCAAGGCCGCTTCGTCAAAAGAAAGTAATTAAAAAACGAAAAAACCGCCGAACGAGTCGGCGGCACTTAAACATCAATAATAGCATATCGCTTTAATATTCCTGTTATACGTAAGGTTCTGCAACCCAGTGACCTTTGGAAACCTCAATTAATTGAGCATTTTCCAGGTTGTATGGGTCATTTGCAGGACCACCAGATCCATTCTGTAGTGGACTCATATGCTCTTCCGGCAGCAAGATGCGACGTTTGTTCGCTTCCACTTCCGGATCAGGTACAGGGATTGCTGAAAGCAAGGTTTTGGTATAAGGGTGGACAGGGTTCGCATACAGTTCTTCACTCTCTGCGAGCTCAACCACTTTACCCATGTACATTACAGCGACACGGTCACTGATATGTTTAACCATTGACAAATCATGCGCGATAAACAGGTATGTCAAGCCGAGACGTTGCTGAAGTTCTTCAAGCAATTTAACGACCTGCGCCTGAATGGATACATCCAGTGCAGACAATGGCTCATCACAGATGATGAATTTAGGGTCTACAGCAAGTGCACGCGCAATCCCGATCCGTTGTCTTTGACCACCAGAGAATTCATGTGGATAACGGAGTGCATGACTTGGGTTCAAACCTACCAGATCAAGCAGCTCTTCCACTCGTCTCTTGCGCTCTTTAGAGCTGGAAGCCAGGCCATGGATATCCAGGGATTCCCCGATAATATCCATAACATTGAAACGCGGGTTAAGAGATGCATATGGATCTTGGAAAATCATCTGCATATCTTTACGTATTTCTTTCATTTTGCGCGGGGACAACTTGTAGATATCCGTTCCGTTGAAGTTAACATTTCCGCCAGTTGGCTCATAAAGACGCAGAATGGTACGACCTGTTGTGGATTTACCACAGCCAGACTCGCCTACAACGCCAAGTGTTTCACCTTCAAAGATATCAAAGCTTACGTCATTGACCGCTTTGAGAATGTTACCTTTACCCAAATTAAAGTACTGTTTCAAGTTTTTCACTTGTACCAGAGGCTTATTGCTGCCTTTGATAATACCAGCCGGAGTTGGTTTCTCTTTTTTGGGCTCGTCCAGGCGAGGCAATGCATTCAGCAATTTAATCGTATATGGATGTTGAGGGTTACTAAAGATTTCAGCAGTTGTTCCTGTTTCTACAACTTCGCCTTCTTTCATAACAACAACACGGTCACACATACCTGCTACAACACCAAGATCATGCGTAATGAGCATGATTGACGTTCCAAGCTTTTGCTGCATATCTTTCATGACATCCAGAATTTGAGCCTGAATGGTAACGTCAAGTGCAGTTGTCGGCTCATCCGCAATCAGAAGGGATGGACGACATGCAAGCGCGATCGCAATCATGGCACGCTGACGCATACCACCAGAGAATTGGTGAGGATAATGATTCATGCGAATAGCCGCATTTTTAATACCTACAAGTTCCAGCATCTCCAAAGCCGCTTTATTCGCCGCTTGTTTGGACATGTTCTGATGCTTGCGCAATACTTCCGTAATTTGTTTACCAACTTTGATGGTAGGATTCAATGATGTCATTGGATCTTGGAAGATCATACCGATATCTTTACCACGAATCGATTCCATTTGTTTGTCTGTCTTATTCAGCAGGTCTTGCCCGTGAAAAGTAATTTCTCCGCTTTTGACCTTCGAAGGCGGGGAGGGAATCAATTTCATGATGGTTTGGGCGGTAACACTCTTACCACTACCCGATTCACCTACGATCCCCAGCGTCTCTCCTTTGCCAATTTCAAAACTTACATTTTTAACGGCATCAAATTCACCAGAACGTGTTGAGAACGACACACTCAGGTCTTTGACTGTTAAAATCGGCTCCATAATCCCACCTCCTATTTCTATTTACGTAATTTCGGATCGAGTGCGTCACGCAGACCGTCTCCGAGCAAGTTAAATGCAAGCATTGTAAGAACCATCAGACCTGCTGGGAACCACATCCGCCACGGGAATAGCGTCCAGCCTGTAAGTGCATCATTGATCATAGAACCAAGTGAAGATCTTGGTGCAGATACACCTAATCCAAGGAAGCTCAGGAACGCTTCGGCAAAGATGGCATTTGGAATAGACAACGTCAATGTTACAAGAATCGGTCCTATTGCATTGGGCAGCAAATGACGGAACAATTGACGCCCTGTGCTTGCTCCCATGGACCTTGCAGCAAGAATAAAGTCTCTGTTTTTGAGTTGCATAATTTCACCACGCACAATCCATGACATACTGATCCAGCCTGTGATGGTAAGGGCAATGATAATCGTTGTCAGACTTGGTTCCAGTACAACCAGCAACAAAATTACAACAAGCATGTACGGCAAGGAGTAGAGGATTTCGGAAAACTTGTTCATAATTCCATCTACACGTCCACCGTAGAAACCCATGATCGCTCCATAAATAACCCCGATAACAAGGTCAATCAAGGCTGCGGCCAAACCTACAGTAAGGGATACACGTGCTCCTACCCAAGTTCTTACCCACACGTCACGACCAAGCTCGTCCGTACCGAACCAGTGCTCCGCACTCGGCGCTGCATTGGCATTCAACAAATCATTGGAATAATAATTATAACTAGTAAACAAAGAAGTTGGACCAATCAAAGAGAAAATCACGACAAGAAACAATACACCTAGACTAATCATTGCAGCCTTATTGGTTGCAAGTCTGTACATGGCATCTTTAAAAAGGGATACACTTTCTTGCGGTTTAACCGCTGCCTGACTAGTCAGGTCAGTGTTCGCCGTTTCATTGTTTTTATTATTCGTGCCAGACAACGTTATGCCCCCTTCCGGCTTTCCAGCTTAATTCTAGGATCAATCAGCACGTAAGCGATATCCGTAAAGAAACGAGCCAACATCAGGAGGATACCATAGAAAATCGTAATCCCCATGATCATAGTGTAATCACGGTTTGTGATACTCTCTACGAATACTTTACCAATTCCCCCGATGTTAAAGATCTGTTCAATTACAACGGAACCTGTGATGATATTCGCTGTCATTGGACCAACATAAGTTACTACTGGTAGAATACCGTTTCTTACAACGTGTTTAAACATAATTGCAGGCCATTTCAGACCTTTGGCTTTAGCTGTTTTGATATAATCTGCATGTAAGACTTCAAGCATGCTCGAACGCGTCAAACGAGCGATAAAAGCAATTGGAGATGCAGATAACGCTGCAACCGGAAGAACGTAATCAAGTGGTCCGTCAAAGCCCATAACGTTAAACCAGCCCAGTTTGAAAGCAAAGACATATTGAAGTAACGACGCAAGCAAGAAGCTCGGAACAGCAATACCTATGACAGCGACGACCATGGTGACATCATCAATCAATTTGCGGTGATGCACTGCTGCGAGAAGACCCAGCAACACACCAACAACAATGGAGATAATGATTGCAAATATACCCAATTTTAAGGATGCTGTAAATGTCTGAACAATCATGTCAGAGACACTTTGGTTGAGATAGTTCATTGAAACCCCAAAGTCCCCTTTTACAATACCACCCATATACTTGAGATATTGCACATACATCGGTTTATCCAGTCCGTACTTTTGTTCAAGTAATAGCCGAATTTCAGGCGATACTTTTTTCTCCGATGTAAAAGGGTCACCAGGAATCGCCTTCATCAGGAAGAAAGTCAGCGATGCGAGTATAAAAAGCGATAGCAGCATAAATAGTAGTTTCTTCAACACGTACTTAACCAACCCTTGCACACCTCCACAAACAATATTTTGTATACAAATCGATTGTAGAATTAGACAGAAATAAAGTCCAATCCATATATCGGAAATTTCAAGAATTATAAGGAAATTCGGTGCACATACAAAAAATCGGGATATATATGGAATTCCACATATATATCCCGAAGTATTCATATTAGACTTCAGAACAACTTATTTCTCTTCCAGATATGCACGCGTGAAGTCAATTGCTCCACTGAAATCAAGTTGTACGCCTTTCAGGTAAGGCTTGGTCAAAGATACGTTAGTGTAATAATAGATTGGCATTACGCCCATTTCATCTTGAATCAGGATTTTCTCAGCATCAGCAAAAGCAGCCATACGTGTAGCTGGATCAGCAGATTTCACAGTGTCTTTAACATCTTTGTCATACTGTTCGTTGCTGAATTTGGCATCATTGTTTGTGTTTCCAGTAGTCCACATTTCCAAGAAGTTGTACGGATCGCTATAGTCAGCAGACCAGCCCGAACGAGCGATTTGGAAGTTTTGTTTTTGACGGTTATCTAAAAATACTTTCCATTCTTGGTTTTCTGTTTTCACGTCAACCCCAAGGTTTTTCTTCCACATATCAGCAACAGCAAGCGCGATTTTCGCATGACCATCACTTGTATTGTAGATCAAAGTAACAGCAGGTAACGTCGTGTAGCCTTCTTCTTTCATACCTTCAGCAAGCAATTTTTTCGCTTCATCCACATTTTCAGTGAAGTAATCGTCTTTGTGCTCATCACGGAATTCACCGTTTTCACCACGGATACCTGGAGGTACAAAGCCGAATGCTGGAATTTGTCCACCTTGTGTTACTTTATCAACAATGAGTTGACGTTCAATGGACATCGCAAATGCTTTACGAATTTTAGCGTTGTTGAATGGAGCTTCATTTACATTGAACTGGTAGTAATACGTGCTTGCGATACCCGTTGCTTTGAACTCATTCGGCAATTCAGCTTTAAGGGAAGGAATTTGGTCTGTTGGGATCTCACCATTCGGATGACCAGTGTAGTCCAATTGTCCTGATTTGTAAGCTTGCAGTTCGGAAGCACTACTGCTTGTCAGAGACATATTGATTTCAGTCAATTTAATATCAGAAGCTGCGTGATAAGCATCATTTTTCTTCACAACGATTTTCTGACCTTTAGCGAACTGGTCCATTACAAATGGTCCGTTAACGATCATGTTTTTGTAGTCTGTGAAGAATTTGTCATTTGTGTCAGCAGATGCATGTACTGGGTAGTACGTATAGAATGCTGTCAGACCCAAGAAGTAAGGTGTTGGATTTTCCAACGTCACTTCAAGTGTGTGCTCATCCGTAGCTTTAACGCCTACTTGTGAGAAATCTGTGACTTTAGTACCTTTGTATGTTTCATCTTTGCTGAGGTTGTAACCTTCAGCGCCTTTAATATAGTACAATTGGTATGCATATGGAGAAGCTGTTTCCGGTTTCAAAGCACGTTCCCAAGAACGAACAAAGTCTTCGGCAGTGATTGCATCACCGTTGCTCCATTTAGCATCCGGGTTCAGGTTGAAAACATATTTCAAACCATCTTCGGAGATCGTCCAGTCTTTAGCTACGCCAGCGGCTTCTTTACCGTTTTCATCGATGCGTACAAGACCTTCATACAAAAATTTCAGAACTGTGTTGGTTTGGCTGTCTTTTGCTTGAGCCGGGTCCAACGTAGGAGGTTCAGCAGTCAGGTTGATTTTCAGGATTTGATCTTTAGCGAGACCATTTCCTTCGCTTGCAGAACCAGTATCGGTGTTACCTGTGCCTTCGTTTTTCGATCCGCACGCTGCAAGTACGGTACCGAACGCCAAAATCAGCGTCAAAAGGACTAATAGACTTTTCCTTTTCATCTAACACGTTCCCCCTAAATGGATATGGTTTATATGTTTATAGATTATACAACCACCGGTCAAAAAAATCTACATTACTTTTTCAGAAAGTAATGTTTTTTTCAGTTTTCGACAAAATCGACACATTTTTTGCCTCTTTTGCGTTATGTATCCTCACATCTGTTGCATGAAGTATCTAAATAATCCAAATAAAGTAAACAAAATATACCCGAAACTCATGATGACAAAGGCCATGCGCCATACGGCCCGGAACATTCTCCCCCCATCGACCTTTCCCTTTAGTCGATTTTGCGCACCTCCGATAAATCCAAGTGCTAGTAGTATGAGTAATAATGTCAGATAAAAACCAAAATTCGAATCAAATGTTAAGTTGAATAACGCCGATACTGAAAAAACAAGAAAAAAAGTGGTTACATCCATTGCCATCCGCATGGCGTTCCGTTTGTCTTTTTTCCATACGTACATGCCCCAATAGACAAGAAAGAACGGAAAAAAGGGCAATATGCTCAACACAATAAAAAGTCCCATTAACTCACTCCTTCCGGTTGCATTCCTTCAATCAGATGAAGCAGTATTTCATGTGTAGGTGCAACAAGGTCCAACTTCTGTGCCATCTTTACAATATGACCGTTAATTGACCTCACTTCTGTACCACGTCCAGCGAGAACATCTGCGAGCATGGAGGAAGTATTCGTGGCAGTAGAACGACAGACCGATATCAGTTGATCCCACATATCCTGATCCAAACATATTCCACTTGCAGAGTAGATTAACAATACTTCATCATATAACTGGCGCATTAGCCTCTTTCGTTCTTCCTTAACGATCAATTCTCCATTAGGGATTCTCCATACTGCCGTGAGCGGGTTAATGACTGAATTAATCAATAGTTTCCTGTATATCAGCTTATCGATTTCATTCGACACTGTACAGTCAAATCCTGCCTGCTGCAATAATCCCGCTAGAGTAAATGTTTCCCTCTCTTCTATAGAGGTAGAAGCTACTATATGTATGTTGTACCTCCCCAGCCTGGTTTCACCTGTACCTGCACGAGTCACCTGACTTTGTGTACGCTTCGCACCTTCTGTTGTAACCGCACTACACAGAAGCGACTTCGGCAAAGCTGCTTGAAGTTTCGCCAGATGGCCCATCCCATTCTGAAAACAAGCGACATTCAGCACATAATCTTGTAATGGATTGATCTCATGAATGAAATCATCAATGCTTGTCTGCTTAATCATGAGCAGCAACCATTCTCCTGGTGTGTTCTTCCATGTGTCAGTCAGCTCACTTATTGGTTTCGCCTGTATTTGCTCCGGTAGAATATGTATCTCCTCGTCTTGTTCCACAATGGTTACTCCATCATGACTGAGGAGGTCTGCCTGAGCAGTTGTTCTGGTCCAAAATCTGACCTGGTTACCTGACGCCAGCAGTTTCCCGCCATACAAAAGACCAAGTGCCCCCGCTCCTACGATGTCAATGATCATATGATGCACTCCTCTTCGCTTCAGTAGTTTCTCTTTTATTATCTATAATAGAACAAAAACACCAAACTAAAAACCCGTCATACCTGCCGTTGTGTAACGGAGGTGTGGCGGGCTCATACCTGAATTTCACAAATCAAACGTCTGAACTTGTTATTCAATTCGTTCCAAATTCCCGTTGGCATCCATCTTGAAACGTGTCTTAAGTTCCTCTTCTTCTTCGGACAAAAATGCGAGTCTGCGAGCCCGATCCATAATCTGAATCAAAGCTTTGTAGTCATCATTCACCACACGGTAATCCGTCTGTACTTCATTCACTTCCTTGGAGAGACGGTCATTCTCAAGACGCAGTTCAAGCAATTCATCTTCTTTCTCCCGAAGCTCCTTCTCCAGCATCTTGAGTTGACGATTACTCTCCTGCACTGTTCCCTTCCATTGTCGCAGGAAGCGGATTACTGCATCCATCGATAATGAATCGTCTGAGATCCCATCTGATTTGTACAGATGTTCTTCAGTGTCCAGGGTAGACAATGCAGCAACCTGTGGTCCGAGCATAGCTGGCTGTTTTCTGAGATAACTTCGTTTTTGCCGTTGTGCCTTGGCGTTACTGATCGCAGACTCATACTTTTTACGTACACAACTGTTCCAGCGAAAGCCGCATGCGGCAGACGTTCTGCCTATTTTCTCGCCCACCTCTTCAAAAGCGGCCAATTGTGTACTACCTTCCCGAATATGACGCAAAGTAACCTCTGCCAATATCAAATCATCCTCTGTACTCCAAGCATCCTGTCTCACTGCAGTCATGCTATAATACCCTCCTAACAACATCCTAAAATAACCGTCCGCATTACCGGAAGCCCGGTATGTGAATTAGGTATAAAAGCTGCTTCATTCATTCTTATGCCTCTCATAGAGTTCATAGAATTGATTTCATACTAAAATGTATTTCCACATTCAGGCTTGCTCATACGTGACATACGTAAAACTTATCCCTCTATACTTACTTTGGTGAAAAAAAGAATTCGCTTTCATATCCAAATTTGTTTACACGTTTTTCCTTTCCCGGTATAATGTTGTGTAGACAATCTATGAACGTACTTAGGAGAGGAGGATTTACCGTGGCACGCATGTTTCGGGTACTCGGGTTCTTCACGCTTGCAATTGGCCTGATGGCTTTTGCGGGAGATCTGGTCGAAATGGCTTTGCTTTTTTTCCTGCAGACTGCGTTTTTTGTCATTTTGGGATACTTGAAATTTACCGAGCGAACGTACATATTGCTCTTCTGGGGTTATATGATCGTAACATTCACTGGGTTCAGCTACTGGACCGTATTCGAAATGGGTTTGCCGCTCTAATCCACCTGCAGCATCAAAGTGATCCGATATCTGTCGGGTTGCTTTTTTGTTGTGTTCAGATTAAATGAATGCTCATGGTGTTATGTAACCACTAAGGATATTTCACGTATTTGTTTCATATATTGTCTGGAAGACAACAAGCCTGTACGATTGTCATATAAGAAGTGGAAAGGAGAATGGATCGGTGAAACGTCAATACGGCATTTCCGCCTTTATATTATGCATCATTTTATTCCTCCAGCTACCTTTAGCCCATGCCTATGGAGAGTCTTCACCTGAGGATACACGTGAGATATTGCAAAAAAGTCTATCCATCGTTGAAATCGATCACGAGATCGAACGCATCACCGAAAGGCAGCAGCAGCTGGCTCAACAATACGAGACATTATCCGACCAGCTTCAGGAACAGGAAGAGCAGATACATATTCAGCAAGATCGGGCCGGAGCTGTAGTGAGGTCCTACTACACAGGAGAACGCGACAGTCTCCTCATGACGGTCCTGGGAGCCAGGTCATTCAAAGATCTGTTTGTACTGTATGATTATTACCAGATTATTATCGGACGGGATCAGGCTGTGCTGGACAAGTATCAGGACCGTTATCGCACCCTGCAACAGACCTCTACTCAGATTCGTCAGACTACAACAGAATTAACCGAAATGAAGACTAATCTTCAAAACCAGCGGGAACGTGTAATCACCTTGCAAAAAGAAGTGGATGCCCAGATAGCCACCAGCGGGGATGCGGCAGCGATTCAGAAACTGATGGATGAATTAACCCTTTATTGGGAGAATATCGGCATCTACGAGGTGAAACGATATTTCAAAGCATTGGCATCTGCCATGCAGAACCTGCCTGATTTTATTCAAAAACAAAACGGAGGTATATCCACGACTGGAACAACGTATACGATTCGAATTGGGCAGGATGAGCTTAATGCATTTCTGCGTTCCCAAAATCCAATCTTTGAAGACTTTGCCTTTCAGTTTAACCAGGATAAGATTATAGCTTCCGGTCAGCGGGATGAGTTGCAATTAAGCATCGAAGGACATTATACGGTAGAAAATGAACCTCAAAACTCCATTCGTTTTCATGTGGACAAACTTGTATTCAACCAGCTTGAATTACCAGACACCACTCGCCGAATGCTGGAAAGAGAATTCGACCTTGGATTCTATCCACAGAAGATCCTTTCGTTTGTCAAAGCAACCGATGTTTCAACAAGTGAAGGCATACTGGAAGTAAAACTAGCTATATCCTTTTAAAGTTAATTCGTCGTTCTAATACTGTCTACGTATTGATTCGCTGTAATTTGTCCCTTTAAGAATTGTTGTACTTTTTGATGAATACGAGTTATTAGAGGATGACTTTCGGTCGTTGCAGCGGGGACATCTTGGGTTGTTGAGAACCAGGGTTGTCCCTTTGTCATGTCATAACGTCCAAAGAGTTTCTCAGTCTCCATATCCAGTTCCTGTTGCTTTGCGGGCAACCGGTTAACCTGTTGGTACCATTTCAACTGTATCGTAGCGGACGTCATTCCTTCAATCCATCTACTGGCCTCCTCTGCCTCAACCGAATCCGCAGTAATGACAAGGCTTCTGGAATTTACAGTTTCCAAGTTTTCGAAAGAAATCCGTTCCAAGGAATCTTCATCAACTGTACTCGCTTGATTGGCACTTAATAATTGAGATAACAATGATACAACCATCGGTGTGTCGTTCTGGTCAGCAGTTGGAGGATTGGTGGACTCGAGCCTAATAAGGGGCTGAATCTGATTCATCAACTGAATCCCCTGCTGAAGATCCCCCGTTTGCGAATCTATTTGTGTTCGTTTAACTTGATCTGGTGCCATCCTCGGTTCCAAATGATTCAGCCACGCATTTATCCCGTACATATCATTTATTTTCATTGTAATTAAAGGGATGCCTTCCGCAATGGCTTGTTGTGTAAGTTTGACCCACTGATCTTTATTGTGAGGTAACGACTCTAGACCAGCTCTCTTCAGAAATGAAGATTGTGCAGCCAGAATGTACGGATCAAAATCAAAAGGCATTCCCCACTGATAACCATTCCACTCTGTCATTCCTCGTAACTCAACTACCGTATCTCCTAGCGACTTCGATAGTGTTGTTCCGTTTAACGGATACAGGTACCCTTTTTGGGCATAATATTGCACTTCCTCACTATCAAGCAGAACAACATCACCGTTCTCTCCTAGTGAAAATTCAAGATCCAAAACATGCTTATATGTATCCTGCTTCACATTCCGAAGATTAATCTCCACCAGCTGGGAAGCAGCAACTTCTTTGGCTATTTTTTGAAAGGCTTGAAACTCTTCATCCGACATGGCCACTACAATCTCTAGCGGAGCTTGAGCATCTTCATTACGGGACAAAGAACCTGGAAAGGTATCCTTCTCCTGATCGCGTTCCTGATTGAGCTGCGAACCTCTAAAGTCAAAACTCGGTGACAAGATCGTTAACGAAAGCAGCAATACCGCGAACAAAACAACCTGATGTCTACGCTTCATTAACTTCCCTCCCTGTGCACCTAGTTTTTTCCTGCAGCAATTATTGTAACAAATAAGTAGTACTCTTGTCCTACCCTGCTGAAAAACACTTTTTCGGATTTTTGCATAATACGAGCATATCGAGTTCTGTGTAATAACGCTTACTTATTTTTTCAGCAAAAAGCCGGCTCCAGAAGCCGGCTTCAATAGCAACAACATTTTCCGGGAAATAAATCCCCTAAATTTTACAATAAATCAGCTGCAAGCTGTGCCAGCTTGGACCGTTCTCCTTTTTCGAGCATGATGTGTCCGCTGATGCCCTCTTGCTTGAACCGTTCCACAATATACGTCAGACCGTTACTGGCAGAATCAAGATACGGATGGTCTATCTGTTCGGGGTCTCCCATCAAAATAATTTTACTGCCTTCACCGACCCTTGATACAATGGTCTTCACTTCATGGCGGGACAGATTCTGGGCTTCATCAATAATGATAAACTGTCCAGGTATCGATCTTCCACGAATATACGTTAAGGCCTCCACCTGAATACTGCCAAGCCCCATTAATATTTTATCGATATCTCCGGCTTTTTTGGTGTCAAACAAAAACTCCAGATTATCATAAATCGGCTGCATCCATGGACGTAGTTTTTCTTCCTTCTCACCAGGCAAGTAACCGATATCTTTCCCCATCGGAACGACAGGGCGAGCGATCAACAGTTTTTTGTACTTATGATCATCCTCTACCTTAAGCAGACCTGCTGCCAGTGCCAGCAAGGTTTTCCCTGTTCCAGCCTTACCGGTGATGGTAACAAGCGGGATGTCGTCATTCAAAAGCAGTTCCAGTGCCATGCGTTGTTGTGCGTTACGTGCGCTAATACCCCAGACATTATCATTACTGAGGAAAAGCGGCTCCAGCTTTGTTCCCTCTGTATTCACTTTAAGCAAAGCCGATTTATTGGTACCCATCTCATCCTTGAGAATGACAAATTCATTCGGATACAACGAATAAGACAACTGTAACGGTTTGATTGGTAAAAAACGATATGTGTAAAACTCATCAATCACTGACGGATGAACTTTTAGGGCCGTATAACCTGGATATAACTCACTGAGTCCTGCCGTCCGATCTGATAAGTAATCCTGTGTGAACAGACCAAGTACATCCGCTTTGATACGCACAAGTACATCTTTACTGACAAGCACGACCTGACGCTCGACTACTTCCTTTTCATTCTCCTCGATCTGATAATTCAGCGCGACAGCCAAAATCCGATTATCATTGGACACTTCTCCAAACATTTCCTGAACTTTCACGAAACTCCGATGATTCAGCTCTACTTTCAGATTACCTCCATTAGCCAAAGGTACTCCACTGTGCAGGTGACCCATCTCACGTAATCCATCCAACAGTCTGGATACATTGCGGGCGTTACGCCCAATTTCATCGGCATTTCTTTTTTTGGAGTCGATTTCCTCCAGTACAACCGCGGGAATGATTACCTCATGTTCCTCAAAGGCAAATATAGCATTGGGGTCATGCAGAAGCACGTTGGTATCCAATACAAAAATCTTTTTCATTCAATCCCCTCCAAAGCGGCGTCGTTAAAGGCATGGATAGTGTGATCTTTCAGCAGCGGCATGGACAATCATGATCCCATACATAAATGTATTCGACTAGGGCAAAATAATTGTCAACCATTCTGAAAAACTCCAAGAAAGGATGAACATTTATGAAAATATGGGTTTGCACGCTGCTTCTGATCTGTATACTTACAGGTTGCAACAGTACCACACGTAACGCTTCTCAGGAACCGCATACGTCACATCCAAGAAGTTACGGAGGAAATATTACAACTCAGCAAGATCAAAGGAAAGGATCTCACATGCTTGATGCACAGGAAGATCGGATGAATCCTTCACGTTTGAACCGTCTTAATGAAAATACAGGTGAAGTCCACGATACCAACATTGCGGATGATGCAAAGAGTGGCCGGATGCCAAATGAAAAACGAATTAGTCACCTTAAAGCCCTTGCCAAGCAAGTGGAAGGTGTTGAAGATGCGAACTGCGTCATACTTGGTAATACTGCTGTCGTTGGTATTGATGTTGATGGTGAACTGGAACGTGCTCGGGTAGGTACCATCAAATACGCTGTTGCCGAAGCGCTTCGTAAAGACCCCGAAGGTGTAGATTCCATTGTTACTGCAGATGCGGATGTCACTGAACGAATTAAAGAAATTGGTGAACATATTCGACAAGGGCACCCGATCTCAGGCTTTGCTTCAGAACTCGCAGACATGGTGGGACGAATTATTCCACAACTCCCAAAAGACGTCAAAGTCCGTCAAAATCCGGATGAACACCAGAATCAGGAGCAACAAATGCAGCAGCATTCATCGGACAAAAGACAACAAAAAGCCCAGTGATCTCTCACTAGGCTTTTTTCATGGCAGCAAAAACCTGCTCATCTAATTTCTCAGCAGCACGCTGATCATATATTTTGACATATTGAGGCACAGAAGACAGTTGAGCGCCGTAGAACAGAGCATTCCGCACCGCTTCAATCGTAATGTCGAAACAGCACATATTAAATGGAACATCCTGCAGTGGATTTTGTCGTACCACAGCACGTCCATTCACGGCATACACCGTCTCTTCTCCAAAGACAGTAACCGTAATGAGCGGATTAGTCATCATGTTGTTCACCAGACGGGAACGATGATCGATTGCTACACGAAAAGTAGAAGCATTCTCCGCATAAATCCAGGAGATGGCTGTTGAAGTCGGACCTCCGGATTCTACATCCACTGTGCTCAGAAGCACAAAGGTCTCATTCTTGAATTGCTGTAAAAGAGATTCAGTTAATTGTGTGACGGCTTCGGACATTCAACCAGCCCCCTAACCTTCTTTATGCAAT
This sequence comes from Paenibacillus polymyxa, assembly GCF_018614975.1. GTDB lineage: Bacteria > Bacillota > Bacilli > Paenibacillales > Paenibacillaceae > Paenibacillus > Paenibacillus polymyxa_E. Next base: position 71,247 of record NZ_JAGGNR010000019.1, read on the forward strand.
TCTTGTACTTGGTTTATGTTATTATAGCATATCGATTAACGTGCTTCCAATCCCAAAAGAATGAAGGTTATTCGCCTGATGGTGAAGCCGTTACTTTACCTGAAAGTGTATCTTGCAAAGCCTGCTTTGCATTGGCAAGTTCCGTCTCATTAATATAAACATATGGACTTCTCCACTCTCCGGTAACCGGAGTATAATGCACATCCGAGGTGGAAATGTTCCAATACGTCGAGATAAAGTTTTTCATTTGTTCCGATTCCACATCTGTCGTCATATTCTTGTCAACTGCACCAATCACTTTGCTGATCTTTGTAATGCCTCCAAGAGATTTCATCTGATCCAGCATGGAGTTCAGCACTTGGTTTTGACGTTTGTTACGATCAAAGTCATTAGATTCATCAGTCTTTGGATTACAATTGGATTTGCGGTAACGAACAAAATCCAGTGCCGCTTTACCATCGAGATGTTGTGCACCAGCGACCAGATTGATATCTGTACCATCGGCTGTATCTCTATAACACATATTTTTATCCACAGTCACATCCACGCCACCCACGGCATTGACAGCATCACGGAATGCCTGGAAATTCAGGACGGTTGTATAATTAATATCTACATCCAAATACTTGCCCATCATTTCTTTCATCTGATCCTCTGCATTTTTGCCAGTGGTTTTTTCCTGTGCTTTGAATCTTGGATAATAGGAATTCAGCTTGCTCGCTTTGTACCCATCCAATTGAATACGCGTGTCTCGAGGCAAAGATACAATGGTTGCCGTCTTGGTCTCCGGATTCAACGAAGCCACCATAACAACATCCGAGAGATATGTGCCCGTTTCAGGACGGTTATCTGTGCCTAATAACAGCATCGTGATCGGTTTGGTTGTGGCTGACATCCCGGGAGGTACCGGTTTATCGATGCCTGTATCCACGACTTGATTGTATACCCAGTACGCATATCCACCGCCTACCACAATGGCAATAACCAATAGACTTAAAAGGATTCTGACAAAAGCATTCATTCTCTTTTTCTTCTTAGGCTGCTTGCCCTTGCCATTCTTTGATCCAGAAGCACCGGATTGCGTCGGTGCCTGTCTACGTGGAGGCAGTCCGTTCGAATTTGAGTTCATATCTTCAACACCTTTATCACATCTGTTTTTGTCTAAATAAAAGACAACCGCTTTCCCTAAGGAAAACGGATGGTCTGTACAAGACAGGATTTATGGATTTCGAGCGGCAGCTTCCGCTTTTTTCTTTTGACGTCCTTCAATGAAATAACGCACTCTCACTAACAACATCAAACCGACCGCCACCAACAAACATTGAATGATGGGAAGCTTGTCGATCTGAAAAATAAGAAGCATGAATGTGCCCATCGCCATCAATATATAGAGAACGATTTCCTTACCAAGTGGTAATTTCTGACGTACCCGAAACACCTTATTATATACGTAAGTGATCAATACAAAGATGACGATGTAGGCTACGATCGGGTGTGATGCGAACCATGCTTGCATGCACAGCCAGCTCCTTTCGTGTTCATGCTAGGATAAGTTAACTGGTTGATGGAATTCCCTTTAGCAACTTAGAGAGCCAGTACGTGCATCGTGACCGTTTCGGTCTCAGCTCGTTCTTCTGATCGCTGTTATCCCCAGATTTTTTTGATCCATTTTTCAATGGTAAAATCCGGGGATAAAGGCGAGCGCTTCGCTTCTTCAGAATCGATTCTGATCCCTACACTACTTTAGCTTTACAACCCTCTCGTTACTTGCTGGGCCCATCAAATGCTAACTTATATATACTATTTTGTTGTTATTAGGCTTTAGAAGCCATTTTGCGTTGTTTTTCTGCACGCTCACGCTCGGATTTGTTTAGGATCTTCTTACGAAGACGAATAGATTTTGGTGTAATTTCACAGTATTCATCTTCATTCAGATATTCAAGCGCCTGTTCCAACGAGAAGATAATCGGAGTTTTAATTTTAACCGTATCATCTTTACCTGAAGAACGAACGTTAGTCAGTTGTTTTTCTTTGCAGATGTTAACTACGATATCATTGTCACGTGTATGTTCACCAACAATCATACCTTCGTAGATTTCAGTTCCCGGCTCCAGGAAGAGCGTACCGCGATCCTCTACGCCCATCATGCCATAGAACGTAGATGTACCCGTTTCAGTTGAGATCAGTACACCTTGGTGACGTCCACCCACTTGACCGGATACTACTGGAGCGTAGTTGTCAAATGCATGGTTCATTACACCGTAACCACGAGTCAATGTCAGGAAGTTTGTGCTATATCCGATCAAACCACGTGCTGGAATCAGGAACTCCAGACGAACTTGACCACTACCTGTGTTAACCATGTTAACCATCTCTGCTTTACGTGCGCCCAGGCTCTCCATTACGGAACCCATGCTCTCTTCAGGGATATCAATCAACAAGCGCTCAACAGGTTCCATTTTCTTACCGTCAACTTCTCTTACGATAACTTCTGGTTTGGATACTTGAAGCTCATATCCTTCACGACGCATATTTTCAATCAGGATACCCAAGTGAAGCTCACCACGTCCGGAAACGACAAATGCATCTGGGCTTTCCGTTTCGTCAACACGAAGAGAAACGTCTGTTTCCAATTCTTTCAACAAACGCTCACGAAGTTTACGGGAAGTTACCCATTTACCTTCACGACCCGCAAACGGACTATTGTTCACGAGGAACGTCATTTGGAGTGTTGGCTCATCAATTTTCAGAACTGGCAAAGCTTCCGGGTTGTTAGGGTCGGCAATGGTTTCACCAATGTTGATGTCCTTGATCCCTGCAATTGCAACGATGTCGCCTGCTCCTGCTTCTTCCGTCTCAATACGTTTGAGACCCTGGAAACCGAACAGTTTCTCGATACGTGCAGTTTTGCTCTTACCATCACGCATAATAACCGTTACCGATTGTCCTTGACGGATCACACCGCGGTTAACACGACCAATGGCAATACGGCCAAGGTATTCATTGTAGTCCATCAAAGTAACGAGGAATTGAAGCGGCTCTTCCACTTTTTCGGTAGGGTGTGGGATATGACTAACGATGGTATTGTAGATCGCCATCATGTTGTCATCTTGTTTGGCAGGGTCATCTTCCATACTGGATGTTCCGTTTAGTGCGGAAGCATATACAACAGGGAATTCGAGTTGTTGATCGTTGGCACCCAGTTCAATGAACAGGTCCAATACTTCATCAATGACTTCAGACGGACGAGCCGCTGGACGGTCAATTTTGTTTACAACTACGATAGGTGTCAGGTTGTGCTCCAGTGCTTTACGAAGTACAAACTTCGTTTGCGGCATACAGCCTTCATATGCATCAACAACGAGCAATACACCGTCAACCATTTTCATGATACGTTCCACTTCGCCACCGAAGTCGGCGTGTCCTGGTGTATCCACAATATTAATCAGGTAATCTTTATAAGTTATAGCCGTGTTTTTGGCCAAAATCGTAATACCGCGTTCACGCTCCAAATCGTTGGAGTCCATTGCGCGCTCCTGTACCGTTTCGTGATCTCGGTAAGTACCGGATTGCTGGAGCAACTTGTCAACGAGTGTTGTTTTTCCGTGGTCGACGTGGGCAATAATCGCAATATTGCGAATGTGTTCTCTTGAATGCATGTTTTGTATCCATATCCTTTCCAATTTCAAATCATATCTACTTAAACTTCCCGCAATTTCGCAGGTTACTCACAAAATAAGCGTCGGTGATATCCCGACGCATGTCTATATCCCTTATATTATAGTTTATTATAGGTAAAAATCAAGATATTTCGCACGAAAAGACCACTGGGAATGTTACCAGCCTCTCCCTTGACGTCTTCGTCCAAGCAATAACCAGGCTCCGCCCAAGATCAAAAGGACAGCAATTACATAGATTATTCCCGTTTGCAGCAAGGTAAATCCAAATAATATGATGGACACCGCACCAAGGATCAAAGCTGCAGGTAACACATACTCAGGTCTTCGCCGCTCAGCCATTCCATACTCGAGTAACCCTATGGCGATCCCAAGCAAGAATGCTGGCCACAGCCTGCTCATAAGTCCAACGCCCCATGTATTCGTTATACTGAATAAAACACCATACACCGTTAGTATGCCGGCAGGAACAAGTGACCACGATGGTGAAATACGCGCATAATAAAACGCATGAAGGGCGATGCCTGGCAGCAGGATCAGCAAAGGCCAGAAATTACGACCAATAAATCCAAACACACCAAACTTGCCAAGCAGAATAATAATTCCCGCAGCTACAATAAATAGTCCAATCGCTTTTTCATTTCTCATTCTCATCTGCAATCACCTCTTATTCCAGAGCTATGTACTTTATTTTTTAATAAACGATACGCATTCCACGCTGACTGTTGGTTTCCTAACCTGTAACCCTGCTTCTAGTGTATCCGATGTGTCGGCAAAAAACTATACTTTATGTCGCACTTTGCGTGCGCTCTTTACCTGTATTACCCTAAAATCTGCAACTTATGACTAGCCCAATGAGAACTGCATGGACAAGAGTATCTCTCTCAACACAAAACCGCCTAAACCGGATGGTTCAGACGGCCTTTTGTCCAAGCAATTTCCCGAAATCAAACTATGCGTTCTTCCGCACAAATTTATGTGCGCCTCCAATCGCAACTACAAGACCAGCCATTGCTCCAGGTAATAACGTATGCACCTCTGATGCCATACCTCCCAGCCATTCTCCTAACTTGGGGTCTTTCATCACCATCTCACCTGCTGTGAAGGCTAGGATGCCTGATCCGGCGAATACAAGAATCGGAAATCGCTTCAACAAACCAACAATTAACCCGCTCCCCCATACGACGATGGGGATACTGATTGCAATACCAATGACGATCAGAGCCAAATCTCCATCTGCCAAAGCTGCTATGGCCAAAACATTATCCAAGCTCATTACAAAATCGGCAATCAGAATGGTTTGAATGGCTTTCCAGGTCGTAGAAGCTTCTCGAATATGTACTTCATCCTCATTTTGAAGCAGCAGCTTTACTGCAATCCAGAGTAGCAGCAGCCCACCTGCCGCTTGGATAAAGGGAATTCCCAGCAATAATACCGCTACAAAGGTTAACACACAACGCAGCAGCACCGCACCAAAAGCTCCCCACCATACCGCTTTTTTGCGTTGTATTGGTGGCAGATCCTTGCTGGCAAGCGCAATCACAACCGCATTATCTCCACTTAATACCAGATTGATCATTAAAATTTCAGTTAACAGCCATAGTGTATCCATGTCCTCATCCCCCCACATTAACTTGTATGTCGGAGTTGTCCATGCTATTCTTAATGATTGAACCGTATATAAGGAGTGACATATATCATGGAGCTATTTAGTCCCACATTCTGGCTGGCTTTGCTGAACGTTGTCTTTATTGATCTCATTCTGGCTGGGGATAATGCCATCGTCATTGGTCTCGCAGCTCGAAATTTGCACCCTTCTGTGCAGAAAAAGGCGATTCTATATGGAACTGGCGGCGCACTTTTGATTCGAATTTTAGCAACAGTTGTTGTTTTATGGTTGCTTAAAGTTCCGTGGCTCTTGCTTGTGGGAGGCATACTTCTGATCTGGATTGCCTATAAATTATTGGCGGATCAGGGGGATGAACACAATGATATCCAGGCGGGAACTTCCTTGTGGACCGCTATTCGTACCATCGTGATCGCGGATGCAGCCATGGGACTCGATAACGTGATTGCAGTAGCTGGAGCAGCGCAGCAGCATCTCGTGCTTGTCATTCTTGGACTCCTGATTAGTGTACCTATTATCGTCTGGGGCAGTACCCTGTTTATCAAGCTAATTAATCACTTTCCTTGGATCATCTATATCGGAGCCATTGTTCTTGGGTATACGGCTTCCAACATGATCACTGAGGAACAGCGACTCTTGCCTTACTTTACTGAACATCCGGCATTGCGCATTCTCTTCATCGTTGTGGTTATTGCAGGTGTAGTCTTTGCAGGTTATCGCAAACGCTCAGTTAGCGACAAGGCTGGCCCTCAAGAGCAACAAGGTTCCTATTCCTAGACTTAAAACTAAAATTATCCATGCTTTTAACTAGCTTTAGTTTGTTTACACCTAATAACCAAAAAAAAACCTAAAAAAAGATAGCAACTGTAAAAACAGTTGCTATCTTTTTTTAGATAAACAGTCTCAACTTATAAATAGATCGAATATTTCATCTGGGTTAGTAGTATCAAAACTCGAAATATACTGAGTGTAGTCACCCTGAAATAAAATTTCACCTTTGTGTAAAAATATAATTTTACATTTAATATCCTTGAGTTCATGCAAGTGATGTGTAGAGAAAATAATCGTGGAGTTTTCATGTTCTGTCAATTTTTCTATTCTTTTGTAAATTTTAACCCTTGATGACGGATCTACTCCAGCCGTTGGTTCGTCAAAAATATATAGTTTTTTCTTAATTTGCGTTAAAGTTACAATATAGAGCCATTTTCGTTCGCCCACAGACATCTGACCTATTCGTTTACTCCAGAGCTGACTAAATAAGGTAAGTTCTCTTTCATTTTTCAAGTCTATTTTACTCATTATTGCCTCTTTATCATCAATGAATGTTTTTCCGGATATTGAGAATATTAAGCGTACATAATCTTTACCTGTTACTAAATACGAAATAAAAGCTCCTTGAAGATGATACAGAATATCTTCGTATTTGGGGAGGTTTACGATCTGACCTTCAGAAGGCTTGTACTGTCCAATTAACAAATCAAAAAGTGTCGTTTTACCGGCACCATTTAATCCTATAAGTACATTAACAAGGTTCTTTTCAAATGTTATATCCACTCCATTAATGACATTAAATTTAGTTTTAGGATAATTGAAAGATATGTTATTCAAACTGATCATGATTATCTCCAATCTAAGTTCTAACAATTTTAGAGTTAATTTTAAGAAATTTTAATGAGAATATACCTATAATTAAATAAACAAAAGTAATAACTAACAAAAGAGAGAAGTTCTCTTTTGTTTGTCCATAAAAAAAGAAATCTGATATCATACGACAGATTCGTGATACATATTCAACTGGACTGAGTAAGAATAAGTCGTTCATTTGAGTATAATTATAGTTTCTGAACATAGTCATGAATAGAGCAGGTAACATAACCAAGCTTGCAACAGAGTTAAGTGTAGCTGTAGTTACTGGTAGAGCAGCTAACAGCAACATTAGCATTGCTAAAGGAAGACTAACGATTAAGAACGATACAATTGAAATTTCAACCAGTTCAATCACAGGTAATCTGAATATAAGAGCCGAGATTATGGTAAATGCTAAGACAATGATCGAGCCATGAATAATTTGAATCCAGTACAAACTAAAAATAATAGGCTTTTTGTCCCCTGCAACATAAGTAAAAGATCTCAGAAAGCCATTTTCTCGGAAAATTGAGATTCTACTTGCAATGCCATAAAGGAAAATACCTACAAAATTATAAGACCAAATTGCACTGAAAGAAGAAATGATTTCATGTATTGGGGGTGTTTTATAAAACCAATTAATATTAATAGATACAAAAATTAGAATAGGCATCAACAACGACCATAAGTAGTTCCCTATTCCTTCTCTTAATATAATTTTATTGAAAAAAATATAAAACTCAAACGTTTTTCTTATCATTTATAGGAACCTCAATTCTTTTAAGCGAATGGTATCATTTTGAATTTATTTGGATAAATATTCGTTGTTAATTTTTCAGATATTTTAAAGTCATTAGGATTGTAGAGCAATGTATTAATATGTGGAAAAGCATCCGGAGAAAATACTTTTGCTATTTTGATCTTATTCTCAGGATAAGGGGATATCATTTGAGAAACGTAAACATCTATGTCAAACCTTTGTTTAAACTTTCTAATCGAATTAAATAACTGATTATCTGATATTAAATCCTCATAAGGATAATATTTCAATAATTTTCTATTATTTAGCAAGTAACTAATCTCGTCTAAGAAATCACTGATATGCATAGAATAAAACATTTCAATATACATGTTTTTGTAATTATGATCTGTACCCTCCCGATACACTTTGTGACAAACTACGCTCTCAAATATCATTACAAATTCATCCAAACTTGATTCCAATGCTGTTTCTAGATTCCATGAGGTTCCTAAACCAACTGAAAATGCTTTATCTCCATAACCTACACACATTATCACGTATATGCCCTCTAATATAGAAATGCTATAAAAAGATAAGTTTTTCAATGCTGAGTTAATATGCACTATTTTCGTTCTTAGTTTTTCATTTTGTATATGCTCAAGTTCTACCACTTCACCAGGACTTTTACTGAGCCAAGAAAAAATTAAAGACTGTCGCTCTATAAATTCCATATACCCTTTTTCAATAACCAAATCACTTCTGACATGTGCTGCATTTCCCGTACTATCTGTAAAATCACAATGTTCCATAGAATCAAAAATTGGCAAATTATGATTTAACAATATTGATTCTGCATTTACATTAATTGTTTCTCCTGATATAAGATTAAACGCTTGAAAGATAGGCTTATTATTATTAGAATTTTTTTTTAGATATTTTATACCTGCTAATCGTTCTTCGAATTCACCAATAGATGACTTCATTAACTGTCTAACGTTATTTTTTTTTGAAAAGCCCACTATCTCAGAATGTAAATATGAATTTATAGTACATCCTTTCGGTCTATGAACAAAAGTAGACTGACAAATATTTATTGATTTCTTAATGAACGGTGCAGCGTTATTCATGACTAACCTCCATTAAATTATCGGACAGTCGGGTAAGGAGTCTAAACTTTTAAACGAAAGCCCTAATGTCTTTTGATTGATCATTACTTTCTCATCTATAAATTTTTTAAAGGGTACATGCGTCAATAATTCGTTTGAAGACACTTTGACAGAAATAGAGGGAACATGAATTTTCTGAAGCAGTACCAAAACATACACACCTGTGATCCATGCAGGGAAATTATTAATTATATTCAAAATTTTTGATTTAACATTCAGTTCATTATAATCCCCAGTAGAAAAATCGTTAAAGTATTCTATATCAAGTAAATCATTAATATGATTTACTGTTTTTGGAGAATTTACTAATTGATAATAATCGCTAAGAGTTTGGTTCTCAAAATAATTTTTTAAATCATGGTATCTTCCCAAGAAGTAAGCTTCCGATACCGCTTTACTCACAGCAGAATTCATATCAAATCCTGAGCCGGTACCAAATTTGTACGTAATCTTTCCCATTTTATCTTCAACCATACATAAAACTACCAATAATGGAGAAAAGAAATCTTGAACAAATAAATGAATTCGTAGTCCCTCTTCCTCCATTTTATTTGTATATATTGATTTATATTTCTCAACTTTTAATTTTCTTCCCCATTTTCCATACCAGAATAAAAAAACACAATTTTTCTCCAACAATTCAACCAAGGCATTATATACCGCATAATCTGGATTGTTGTGAACAGCTGTCCCCGTAGTATCTACAACAGGATTATATTCATTATATTTTGTTAACTTTGTAGGAATTTCAAATGTTCTCTCATTTAATAAATCATAAGCAAGGCTCATTTCATCAATTGATTTTGAACCAAATAACAGCGATCTACGTTCAACTGACTCAGAGAACGCCTTAATTACTGCACTTCGTTTATCTAAAGATATAGCACCACTTCCAATTGGTCCCATATACCCATCTTCATCAAGATAATTCCCGATAACGGAGTTTGATATATAAGCAGGGAAATTAGTAAACGTCTTATTTTTTAGACTAAAATGAATACCTCTACTTCGATTAAAAATCATATATATTTACCAAACCATTGAATTGACACAACTGGCGATATTCGAGGGTTCATTCCTAGAATACTAGTCAAAGCATTATCGTTATAGCCTGAAATTAAGCAGTCTCCGAAATGATTATGTTTTTTTATGGCCTCTCGGAAGCTTTGAGCCATAAGGCCAACTTCAATTAACGCATGTCTGTAGCCCCTTGTGCGATATTTTGTAATTGCTCTTCTTACATCTAAAGAATAACCAATAAATACATTAGAGAGATTTCCGCCATAGATATTTTTACTTATATTCAATATGTCTTCATCTGTAAAACTTTTAATTAAAAGAAGCTCTGTTTTTCGGGAGTCAAATACATATACTCCTGGGAATAACTTATTAATCGCATCTTCACTAATTATCACCAAAAGAGGTATTATAGGATATAAGGCCCCTGCAGAAGGATAAGGCTTGGTGCGATATCCTTCTGCTAGTCCAAATGCAGAATGTAGTATCTCACCTAAAGTATCATATGCTATCGGAAGCGTTAGATCGAAAACACGCTTAGAGTTCCCTTCAGATTTCTCCTCTTTTTTTACACCAAATTTAAATTTTTCTTGAAAATACTCTGGTAAAATATCGTTGTATTGAACTAAATTCAACCAATCGGTTAGACGCGTTTCTATCTCATAGTCGCCTATTTCCTGCCAAGTAGTACGTTGATGAAATTTCAAGACAGTAGACATCACTGTTTTGTCTTGTAAATTCTCTTGCAAATATTCTGCTGTAAATGACCGAGCAAGTTCATCAAGTCGGCTTTGTGATTGTTTCTCATTCATAGCAATTACACAACTCCCAATGTAGTGAAGTATCCCGAATTTTTTTAAAATTTTGGAGGTCTACAAGCGTACAGGTTGTTATATCCTCCCTGTGTGCCTTAGTTACACTAAAGTCACCAATATATTCTCTTATCTTATTTACTAAGTTGCTTGTGATATTCAATTTCTGAACTCCACTTAAAGGCATTTGGATTTCAAAAGCTTCGTTTTCTTTATAAATTAGATCAATCATATTTTGATATGTCATGTCCTGATCCGTGTCCTCTACCAGACCACTAGACTCAATATGACCAATATGGCACAAGTGACAAGGAACCTTCCATTGAGGTGAATACAAGCAATCCATATAAAAGTTACCGTGATAAACATAACTAAAAAGTAATTTGGAATTAGTTTGTTTATCTTGCCTTAAGACAATTTCCTTTCCTTTCTTTTTACTATAGGGACTCATAAAAACTACAGTAAGCTCATTTTGATCACTTAAAGGCAGGGAATCTAAATCATAAACCTCAACAGGGATTTGTGAATGATACTCTTCACTTAGATATCGATGAATTGCTTTTCCGGTTTCAATGTCGTTACTTGCGATTACAATTTTTTCAACTGTAACCGTCTTAATCTTCATCGGAGTCAAGATGTAATATTGCATTAAGAACTCAATTGCTTCCTCTGCCAAATCACCAAACAGCTCTTCAAGTTCTTCATTACTAACGTTTTCCTTTTGTTCAAGATCCCACTTAGATATTACTTGCTTCATTAAATTATCGCTTACTTTGAGAATACTTTCTTGATTTTGGATTACAATGTCACCATTTTCAACTTGGAACATGATATATTTTGAGATTCGATAACTCATTTTAACCCTCAATTCTCATAAAATTTTGACCCTACTAGCACCATGCTATTAGGGTCACTTTGTTTACTTCTAAAGTTTTATTTTTGCTTTACTTTGTTAGCTGACCCACAGCCACATGTGCCTGAAGTTGGGCTACACGAACTGCATGCTATCGTATCCCATCCCACACAGGAACCACAACCTCCACAACCGCCACCTGTTCCTGTTTCATTCTTAAACTTAACATTATTCATCTTTGCACCTTGTCCAAAACGACTTACGCCTCTGTCATTGTTAATAATAGTTCTACCTTTGGCTTGATTTCCCATCTGATTACCTTCTTTCTCTAAAATGATTTAAAACCTACACAACTATATCTCCTAAATTTACCCTTGTCAATAATTAACTTTAATATAATATTAAAAGTAGATATCACCTATTTATCCTACACTTTTTTTCATAATAGTATTCGGATATGTTGTATAATAATCCTCAGAACCATTCATCCTTCATGCCATTGTCTCCTGTCTGATTTGTAACCACAGAAGTTTCACCGGCGTGCAATGTTATCGTTTCAGTTTGTTCCACCGCTTGATCCACCCATTCTGCCAGATGGCTCATCGTTGATTCTATTTTATCCACAATTCGAAGATTTGGATTGGTTGAAGGTGACTTTGGCACAAAGAGAGTACAGCAATCCTCATATGGCAAAATAGATATGTCATACGTTCCGATCTGTTTGGACAGGGTAATGATCTCCTGTTTATCCATCATAACCAGTGGTCTCAACAGCGGCATATCCGTCGCACGACCAATGACATTCATACTCGGAAGAGTCTGACTCGCTACTTGGCCCAGGCTATCCCCGGTGATCAGTGCGAGTGCCCGCTCACGCTCGGCAAGTTTGGAGGCAATTCGCAGCATTGAACGTCGCATCAGCGTAATAATCAGATTATCCTGACCCAGTTGGGTAAATGCTGTTTGGATCTCCGTAAATGGAACCAGATGCAGCTTGATTGTTCCTGCATGATCAGCAAGGGCACGCGCCAAATCAATGACTTTCTCTTTGGCACGCTGGCTTGTGAACGGGTAACTGTAAAAATGTACACATTCCACTTCAAGACCACGACGCATGGAAGACCAGGCTGCAACCGGGCTGTCTATTCCACCTGATAGCAGTACCATCGCTTTTCCATTCGTGCCCAGCGGAAACCCGCCTACTGCCGGGATGGTTTCATTGAAAATATAGGTGCCCTGATCCCGAATTTCCACTCGCAGTTCAATATCAGGCTCGCGAACATCAACACTTAATTGCTGGAACTTTCGAAGGATCGGGGAACCAACCAGATGATTCATTTCATGTGAAGAGTTCGGGAACGCCTTCCATACCCGCCTTACATTGACCTTAAATGTGGTACCTTCCTTGAATTCGTCTTCCCTTTCGTCCATAAACGCGACTGCTGTTTTCACAATCTCATCAAGCTCGGATGGAGTAACTTTAACCGGACTAATCGACATCACGCCGAATACCCGTTTCAGCACCTTAATTAGTTCAGTATGTGATTCACCGCCCAGATCCACATAGACACGGCCATATTCTTTGCGAAGGCTCGCTCCTGGATAAGGTTTAAGCAAAGCTTTCACCTGTGTAATGATCGTTTTTTCAAATCGGGCACGATTTTTCCCTTTTAACATAAACTCTCCGAAACGGAGAAGCAGCATATCATATTTCATATCCATTACATCCGCCTTTCGAGGGGGCGCAACTGCGCCACCATCTGATGTAAAGCCCGTTCAAGCAAGGCTACATCTTCTTCTGTATGTTCATCTCCAAGACTAATACGCAATCCGCCACCAGCACAAGCTGCATCTCTGCCCATCGCAAGTAGAGCCCGACTCGGTTCAGCCGAACGCGAAGAACAGGCAGATTGGGTCGATATGGTTACGCCAAGTTGCTCCAAGGTGTGCAGCGCCACTTCTGCCTTCATCCCGGGATAGGAGAAATGTACAATATGAGGTGCACCCTCTGTGCGACTGTTCAATTCAAATTCAGGAACAGCACGTATCGTTTCCATCAATCGATCACGGAGCACCGTTGTATGCCGGGCAAAATCAACCTGCCCTTCTGCTGCCATCCGCATGGCCTTTGCCATGCCTACCAGCAAAGCCACGTTTTCTGTGCCTGCTCTTAGGCCCTGCTCCTGTGATCCTCCTGACAATAGTGGCGTAAGTTCCACTCCACTTCGCACATACAAGAGACCTGCTCCCTTCGGTCCACGGATCTTGTGAGCAGACAGACTGTACAGATCCGCACCCCAATCAGCAGGTGTAGCCTTCATTTTTCCAAAGCCTTGAACACCATCCACATGGAAAAGCACCCGTGGTGCTTTCTTTTTGAGCTGTTTGCCGATTTCTGCAATCGGATGGATGGCTCCTGTTTCATTATTTACATGCATCAGACTCACAAGCACCGTGCCCGGCCTGGTCGCGTCTACAACCTGCTGAGCGTTGACCACTCCATCGGAATTCACGGGAACTAATGTCACTTCCCATCCCCACTGCTGCAATTGCATAAAACTTTCGTACACCGAGGCATGCTCGGTAGCCGTAGTGATGATGTGTCTGCCTCGTGACTGATAACGTAATGCCGCACCTTTTATCGCGAGATTATTACTCTCGGTGGCACCGGAAGTAAATACAATCTCTTCAGGTTTAACGCCGATTGCCGCAGCACATCCGGATCGAGCACGACGCAGCAACTGATCGGCACGCTCTCCATATCCATGAATAGAGGACGGATTACCGAATTGTGTCTCCATAATTTCGGCCATCGTACGAACTACATCGGGATGGGGAGGTGTGGTTGCAGCATAATCAAAATATTTCAAATGAGGTTAGACCTCCCTTTATCTCTTCGTTCATGAACCTACAGTGAGCATTGTAACACGATACCCATACAACACAAAAAGACCAACCGGGAACAGGCGTTACAAGCGCTACTGCTCCCACATTTGATCTCATCCTGCCTATGATGGTTATCGCAAATGTCTATCTGTGAGTTTAGATCACATATTTCGACCGTGCATTCTCCACCTTGGAGATATAATTCTGTGTTTCTGAAGGCAGACGGTTAAGTACACTCATCAGTTCGCTATCACTCGACACGCCCAGACGTGAAACACGTCCTGGTCCTGCATTATATGCAGCAAGTGCCATCTTCACTTCTCCACCGAAACGCTGGAGCTGAAGAGAAAGATATTTAGTCCCGGCATCAATGTTCTGGGCGGGATCAAATGAATTACTCACGCCCAGCCCTGCAGCCGTCCCATCCATTAATTGCATGAGCCCTTTGGCACCAGCGGAGGACACGACATTTGGGTTGAAATTGGACTCTGTGTCAATGACGGCCTTGATCAATGATTCTGGAACACCGTACTTGGCACTTGCCTCGGCAATCAAAGATTCATAATCCGTAGGTACAGATGCACCGGAATCCACAATTCCTGTATTGGATGAAGATAATAAAGACTCAACGATGTTATTGGATACAGAGGACGATACTGCCGTATTTATATCCGGATTGTACGTGCTTCCGAGTTGCAGCCACAACAAACCATCACTGGATCTTTTGGAGACCGTAGCGGTGGAATCCGTATTGCTCGTCGAATTGGCACCCGTACCTAACAGCCCGTCCATCACATTGGCGAAATTCACAGTTGAACCAGCATCCGATTGTGATCCACTGGTTTGATTATTTAAATTGGACAATTGCAGTTCCAACAACTGCCGCGATCCGCTTGGATCAATCTGCATGAGTTATACCCACTCCCGTATAATTAAGCGTATTATGACCTTATTCTACATCGTTTTACAGTAAGGTTCCATTGTTTTCATAAAAATAAATGAATCTCCTCATATAACCTGCGCATATACGAAAAAAACCTTCTGTAGTTCACCACATTTGGGTGAGAACAGAAGGCTTTTGAATGAACATTTTACACTTTAACGAGCAAATGGAATCATGAAAAAATAACTCAGCGTGGCTACAATACCCAGTCCAATGGACCAAGCTCCCGCTGTTTTCCGACCATTGACATACGCATAATAACCCAGTACGGCTGCGGCCGGTCCAAGTACGATTGACCACATGAACAAGGACGCGATGCCAAAGGCAAGCCCCATATAACCTGCGACCTTGCCTGTTGACTCCATGACACGGTCTGCCTCATGCTTCTCAGCTACAGGTTCCGAGCGTTCGGTACCTCCAGTTCTTACAACAGTAGGAGGAGCGACCTCTGCCCCATACTCTTCGCGATGTACTTTTCTTGGATAATCGACACGCATACGCTGCTTTTCACCTTCCCCCTTGGTTTCAGGACGATCAGTGGAATGAATGTTATTATCGTCATTTTTCATTTGGAAGCACCTCCGTTATGAATAGGGATGACTGCTCACTTGGGTTTGAACGTGTGACAGCAAGTTGCAGAGGATGTACGTGCATAATCATGGTGGTCCGAGTCAAATGTCTCACCGGCAAATTCCTCATGCAGACGACGGGTGGCATGTTGGTCAATGTCAATCATGATGGCATCAGCTTGGCAGAAGTTGTTTTCTCCCCAAAAATTGCAGTTGGAGACGCTGCATTTGACAATTGGTTTGTCTTGGCTCATTTTTTATCACCTCGACTACTATTGTCTCCCCGCCACAAACCCGATATTCTTCGCCAAAATGCCAGATGATGACATGATCACATTCATCTTGCTTCTCACTAATAACACAAAAAAACCGCCACAAGGGCGGTTTCGTCCAATTTCATATTCAGGTTTAAACGTTGATTAGGCGTGATTCCGTTGATTTTGCATACGGCGCTGAGTCAGGTAATCACTTTCATAATATGCCAGATCATCGCGCAATTCTTCGTACGTTTTGGAAACCTCAAGAATGACATCCCGTACTGCACGGATTGGCTTGTCACGGAAACGAATGGCATCTTGTCCTGTGTAAGCGTATCTTCCGTCTTCGGAATAACATTCATTTTTGGGATAGAAAAAGCTGTTTACGCATTGGTGATACGTATTATAAAGAGCCTTTTCGGCAAAATCGACATCAAAGTTGGCACGACGCAGCACAACGCCAAGTTTTTCGTAAGAAACTTCAGAAAAAACGAGCAAATGACGGAGATCTGAAAGAAATCCTTTGTAGAAGGCTGTTGATTCTTCCGTCTGATTCTGATCCAGTTCAGGCAAAGCATTCTCATTCAAAAATTTTTCAATCCGATCGATAGCCGGTTTTAACTTTTCCCTAGTTGACTCACATGTTTTCTGTACATTGGCTGCTGACATAAAGGTAGCTCCCCCTTAAATAAGTCCTTACATATAGGTCGGCCAACGGTGGTTTTCCCCTGACCTTTGAATTCTCAGCTATAATCCTACCATAAAAAGATGACGAGCGGTATCCCTTAATCATGCTTTCCGCTTCTGCCGTTAAACTTGCCTATTATACGCAGTCAGACTCTAACCCGCCTGCATAAAAATATCCGCTTTTTCTAACGATAGATATAACCAGTGACAACGATGAAGCACTGTTAATGATTGTCCAAATGAACGAAGGAGGTTCCATCCACCATGTCCAGACCGAAATGGATTAACTGGGCCCTTGCAGCTGGTGCGGGAGCACTCGCCCTGACGCTTCTGCTTCCAACATCCAATCGTCAAGAACCCAAGCCAAGTGCCCTGTCAGATTCTGCTCATGAAGAGCACACGAGTAAGCAGCGTCTGAAAGTGCAGGATGTCAAAGCAACCGATCTTCTGACCCGCATGGATGCCAAGCAACATCTCAGTATCATGCTGGAGAAAACTGCCACAATGAATGCTGCGCAGGTTAGACGATATGTCAATGATCTCCAAAGTTCACATGAACATATCAGATCCATTCATCTCATGAATACCAATGGCTCTCTTAACAAGGCCTTTGATCAGGTCTCCACACAAGGAAGCAAGTTGGAACAACAGAAGCTTCAACATTCGCTCAACCTTGCCAAAAAAGCGGTAAACAAACGTCAAAGTTTTGAATCCTCTTCTTTTCCTTTGGGAAAGGAAAAATATTTTGTTATAGGGCAACCCTCCAAAGATGGCAAAAGAGCTGTAATTGCCTTGTTCAGCCAGAACGTATTAAATGCTGTTGAACAACATCAGCGCAAAAATCTGCGCATGATCCCTTATCCGCGTGAGGGTAAATTCAAAATTGAGTCTGTTCACCCGGATACGCTTAACGAGATCACAGTGAAGACCGGACATGATAATGCAAATGCCAGTCATTTTTACGAAAATGAAATCGTCATCCGTTTTCGCCAGGAGCCCGGTGAACGGGATATGCGTATCATTAAATCTGATCTGAGAGCGCAATCTGCGCGCAAGCTGGGATACACGTATGTTTTTCGGTCAGAACACATGAGTTACAAACAATTGCATAGTTATTTCGAAAGCAAATGGAATCCACTTTACATGGAACCCCACTATATGTATTTAACCAATGATACTGTAACTGAACAAACAGATGTAACGATACCCAATGATATTTTGTTCTCCGATTATCAGTGGAACCTACCTGCGATTGAGACAAACAGAGGTTGGAATATTACCAAGGGAAACAAAGATGTCATTGTTGCAGTGGTTGACACGGGGGTTGATATGAATCACCCTGACCTGAAGGGCAAGCTCCTTGAGGGTTATAATGTGGTCGAGCCGGGAAGCCAACCGATGGATGATGTGGGACATGGGACACACGTCGCAGGCATTATCGGCGCTATTGTCAACAATAACGAGGGCGTGGCAGGCATGAGCTGGTATAACAAGGTACTACCGGTTAAAGTACTCGACAACTCAGGTTCTGGTACCACGTATGCCGTTGCCGAAGGCATCATCTGGGCAGCCGACCATGGAGCCAAAGTGATCAACATGAGTCTGGGCAATTATGCTGATGCGCAATTTCTTCATGATGCCATTAAATACGCTTTTGACCGGGATATCGTCCTGATTGCAGCCACGGGGAACGATAATACAGAGCGTCCAGGATACCCTGCTGCCTATCCGGAAGTATTTGCCGTATCTGCTACGGACCCGGATATGAGCAAAGCTTCTTATTCCAATTACGGGGACTATGTGGATGTGATGGCTCCGGGGTCCAGTATCGCCAGTACCTATCCGGACAATCAGTATGCAGCTTTGTCTGGTACATCCATGGCTAGCCCGCATGTAGCCGCACTTGCAGGATTGATTCGTTCGTTGAACCCGGACTTGACCAACACGGAAGTGATGGATTTGATGCGCCAAAGTGTTATTGACCTCGGTGATCCGGGGCACGACAAGTATTTCGGCTATGGCCAAATTGATGTCTATAAGGCACTGCAAGCCGCATCAGGCAACAGCGCTCCTTTGCAGTTCTGGCCGCAACATGTCAGACAACAAATGGATAATACAATGAAAAAGTATACTCATTAATCGTAATAACTCTACTCAGTAAAAATACAAAAGCAGCTGCGCCCCGGGGCGTACGCTGCTCTTTTGGTATATATTCAATTCCCCGGGGCACCCGCTGCGCTTAGCGCTTGCGAGAAGATGTGCGGGCTTTACTTGATTTTTTCACGGATTTTTTCTTCGGATTATAACTGGATACATAGCAAGGGTCTTCTTCTTTGACAACAACAGGATACATGTGGTGATGAATCGGAACACAGTGATGTTTTTTGATCACTTCAATCGGGTGGATTACAGGCACGATCTGTGGGATGTAATAATCCTCAACAACCTGGATCGGGTCACAGACAATCGGGCAAAGCGGTGGACAGTAATGGTTCATTTCAAAACCAACTCCCTTTCTGGTGATACTATAACCTATTGCAACAGATCAAAAGTGGATTGGATGTATGTCCATAGTTTGAAAAATTATATGAGCGGTAGCCTGTCCGCCACTGTCCCACCCTGCCCAGGTGTTACTCTGTCAATGACTCCGCACAGTACACGAAGACCTTCACACAAAAGCTCAACGTTTGTTACCGTGAAGCAGATACGCAGACTTGGTGTATCCATCTCCCCTACATAACAGGCGGAACCCGGCAGGAAAGAGACCCCTGCAGCAAGTGACTGATGATGCAACTCACGCATATCCAGGTTACTCGGAAGTTGAAGCCACAGATTGAGTCCTCCCTCCGGCAAGCGCCATTGCATACCCTTAGTAGCATGCTGTTCCAGCACTTCGGATGCTGCGCACAAGCGAGAATACAACTCATCTCTCAATCGGGATACATAGGCACCGTACTGATTCTGAATAAAAGATTGCAATGCCTTTTGTGTAAGCAGCGGACTGCCCAAATCTGCAGTAGATTTCGCAGCCACAAGCCGGGTCAATACACTTCCATCTGCGATGGCACAGGCTATACGGCAACCTGGAGAGAGCACCTTGCTGAAGCTTTTGATATATACGACATGACCTGTCCCATCCATCGATTTAATGGAAGCCGGGGGAGGGTCCCGAAAATAAAGATCTGCAAACGGATCATCCTCCAGAATGAGGCAGTGGTAGCTCTGCGCGAGATTAAGAAGCTGTGCTCTTCTTCTTGCACTCATCGTGATACCTGTTGGATTGTGATAGGTCGGGATCGTATAGATCAGCTTGGGTGGATAGGTATCACATAATCGGGTCAATAGATCAATACGCATGCCTTCGTCATCCATCGGAACCGTAATGATCTTCGCACCTCTACTCGTAAATACATCAATGGCTCCGGTATAGCTTGGTGCCTCCATGTATACAACATCCCCAGGTCCGACAAAAGTTCGTGCCACAAGATCGATCCCCTGCTGAGCACCACTTGTAATTAACATGCGTTCAGGTGCAGCCTGTAGTCCACGCTCGGCAAAATGTTCGGCAAAGATCTGTCTAAGCTCCCGATCTCCCTGAAAAGATCCGTAAGCTGCCATACGCTCGGTATGATCAGAGGAGAGTCGGTAGGCGCTGTCGATAATCTCCCGTGTAGGCAACAGTTCAGGCTGGATGGCTGACATATGAAGTTCATACCGCACTTGAGGTGACGTATCAAAATGTCTCCAGAGCTGGGCTCGCGGTAAATAATCCACCAGTGCCATCTGCCAATTCCATGACGTACTGGATTCATTGTTGGCATTGTTTCGCTGCGTTCGGTCCATATCCTCCATCTGATCCATGTTCAATGTACCTCTCACATAACAACCTTTCCCCTGGGAGCAGGTGATCAATTGAATCGCTTCAAGTTCAGCATACGCTTTGGATACAGTGACCAGGCTGACACCCAAATCCACGGTCATTTTACGAACAGAAGGAAGTCGGGTACCGGGTTCAATGAGTCCTGATCTGATGCGATCGGCAATCGTTAGCGCTATCTGCACGTACAATTTGGTACTGCTTCCCCGCTTTAATTCAATATGCATATGTGCTCCCCCAACTGTTATGATCTTCATTTTACTGTTATAGTGTAGTCCGTCTATTATAGTTTATAATATCAGTATAACAGTGAATAACAGGAGATGAGAATAACATGAGTATCCCTTGGTCCAAAATGGCACAAAACACCCCGTCCTCTGTCGTTCGCGACATGCTCCAGGCCGCTCAGGCACCTGGAATGATCTCACTAGCCGGTGGATTACCAGCCCAGACTTCATTCCCGCTGGAAGCCATCCGCGTTGCATATGAGAAAGTATTTATGAGCGGAGCAGCCGCTCTTCAATATGCGGAGACTGAGGGTTACCGTCCTCTTCGCGCCAAAATCGCCGAACGCCTTGAGTCCAAGGGGATTCCCGCTTCACCCGATCACATGATTCTCACTACGGGTTCACAGCAATCCATTGACTTGGTTTGCCGCATCCTTCTTGACCCGGGTGACCGCGTATTGGTTGAATCACCAACCTACCTCGCTGCTCTGCAAGTCATTCATTCCTATCAGGCTGAATCTCACGGCGTAGCCTGTGATGATCACGGTATGTTGCCTGAATCTCTGGAGGAACAGCTCCAGTTGCATCGTCCAAAACTTGTCTACATTAATCCCACGTTCTCCAATCCTACGGGAAAAGTGTGGTCGCGAGAAAGAAGACAGCAGGCTGTGGATCTGTGCCGCAAGTATGGTGTACTCATTCTGGAAGATGATCCCTATGGTGAAATTCGATTCAATCCGGAGCAATTGGATGTCCCTGCTCTCGCAGAACTGGATGCAGTATCCTATGACGGCCCTTCCAACGTTATCTACACCAGTACATTCTCCAAAACGGTAGCACCTGGACTTCGTACTGGCTGGATACTGGCTGCTCCCGATATTGTAAAAATGGCAGCACGAGCCAAACAAGGTGCCGACTTGCACTCCAGCAGCATTGACCAAAGAGCGCTTCATGCACTGCTTGAATCTTTCGATCTGGATGCGCATATCCGCCATATTTCAGAGGATTACGAAAAACGCATGAAAACACTGACTACTCTCATGGCAGCCAAAGCTTGGGAAGGCATCTCGTGGAATTCACCACAAGGTGGCATGTTCTTGTGGCTGCAATTGCCTGAAGGCATGCTGGCAAGCAATCTGTTCACTTACGGTATCCAGGAGAAAGTGTGCATTGTGCCAGGTGATTCCTTCTATGCAGGTACACCAGAGTTAAACCGCATGCGAATCAACTTTACTCATACGGACCCTGAGCTTCTTCCGGAAGCCGTGGAAAGAATGGATCGCGCCATCCAACGCTGGCATGCTTCCTTAACATCGGACAGTGTTGTTACACTGTAATGAACTGTCATAAACGTTTCGCGATTCTATAGCGTATGAAGGTTGAATAACTTGATATGAGAAACAAAATAAAAATAAGGCGGCAGGCCCGAGAATCTCGGAACTGCCGCCTTATTTTATAGAACCTGTTATCAACAGGAGTTAAGTTTTTTCAGACAGATGTTCATGTGTTCATGGGTCCTTCTGATCAGTCAGGCCATCGGATGAATCATACGAGTTGTCCTCGACTGATAGGTGGACTACATTGTGTTGCTATGGTGTTGCTATGGTGTTGTTGTTGCAGTTAGGAAAGCTTACCGTAAGCCGGGTTCTGTGCTCTTCGTGGTTCATACGGGAACTACCCTCCCACCAGAAGCGACAATCATCTATCTAGGCCATACATTGCTGCACAGCTCAAGCGACCAACCTAGACACACCTCGGGCTAAGGTTGCCTCCTCCGAAGAGGCGGCTGTGTCCCATTAGGTCTTGCTCCAGATGGGGTTTACCAGGAACGAAGTCACCAGCGTTCCTCGGGGTCTCTTACACCTCGGTTCCATCCTTGCCTGTGCCGGATAATCCGGCCATCGGCGGTCCATTTCTGTGGCACTATCCTTCAACTCGCGCTGACTGGACGTTATCCAGCATCCTGCCCTGTGGAGCCCGGACTTTCCTCTCGTGGCAACAAAGGCCACCAGCGATTGTCTGTCAAGCTTTCCGAACAACATTACATAGTATACAGGCATTTAGGTTCCCAGACAAGCTTAATATTACTGGGAACTGCACATCAACGGTCTTTTTAGATAAATTGGAATACTTCCGTATTTACCTCTGAAGCTGTAACTTGTGTATCATATCGTTTCTCTTCCAAACGGGAACGAAGCCAATCCGCTGTTTTTGGTTTCATAATCTTCTCGGAATTATGTCCTGGGTCGATGATACACATACCTGCCATTAACGCATCATGAGCCGTGTGATAATCAATATCTCCGGTCACAATAACATCCGCACCTTTGAAGCGGGCAGTGAGCGCGTAACGGCTGCCAGAGCCGCCAAGAACCGCTGCTTTTTTGATCTGTTTGTTCAGATCTCCTACTACCCGCACATGAGGCACATTGAATTGGGTCTTCACGACCTCCACCAGCTCACCTAATGTCTTAGGCTCCCTAAGGGGTCCCAAGCGCCCCAGGCCGAGCGTACGGCCCTTTAAATCCATTGCATAGAGGTCGTAGGCGACTTCCTCATACGGATGAGCCTTAAGCATCGCCTGAACGACCTTACTTCTCAGACTTTGGGGTACGATGGTCTCAATCCGCATTTCTTCCACACGTTCCATCTGCCCTTGGGTACCGATAAACGGTTGAGTCCCTTCACCAGGTACAAACGTTCCTGTACCTTCCGTGTTAAAGCTGCACTTGTTGTATTGACCGATACTCCCCGCTCCGGCTTCCAGAATGGCCTGAAGAACCTGTTCATGATGGGTACGAGGCACAAACACAGCCAGCTTGTACAGATGATCTGTGTGTACATCTTCCAGCGATTCTTTACTCTCGATGCCAAGTGCCTCGGCCATCCAGTCATTCATACCACCCTCGGTCACGTCCAGGTTTGTATGACTGATATAGACAGCAATATCATGTTTAATCAGCTTTTCATACAATTTACCCACAGGTGTATCTGTACTCAGTGACTTAACCGGACGGAAAATGATGGCGTGATGAGCGATAATCAGGTTGGCACCGATACGAATCGCTTCGTCCACCACTTCATCCGTCACATCCAAAGCAACTAACACGTGACTGATTTCTTTTTGCAAACTGCCGAGCTGGAGACCAATGCGGTCATCCGGTACAGCCAGATGTTTGGGAGCGAGCTGCTCCATCAGTTGAATTACAGTTTGACCTTTGGCAAACATGCCAAAACCTCCTTCAAGTTTGCGATAAGTCGTTCTACCTCAGCCGCCTTGTCCCGGGAAGAATCTTGATCGGATTTGGAGATCGAGTTTACAACCCCTTGCAGTTTGACGATCTCACTTTCCCATTTGGCAAAGAATACATCCGATGGACGATCCACCAAATATGGTCCCATCCGCAGCAGCAAATCTTCCGTTAATTCTGCCCCGCCTTGAAGCGGACGTGCACGATACACCTCAACATTGGCAATCGGACTTACGGATTGTGGCATCGCCGTTATAATCTCATAAATCTTGCCATCTTCTTCGAGCAACTGTTCTGCTACAACCACCCAGTGATGCTCCAGCAACCAGCGTCTGAGGATATCCTCACCCACATTTGGCTGCAAAATAAGTAACTGGACGCCTTCCAGTTTGGATAAACCTCGGTCCAAAATAGAGGCAATCAAGGCACCACCCATGCCCGCAATGGTGATGACATCCACTTCTCCTGCAGAGATTACATCCAATCCGTCTCCACGGCGTACCGTTATTTTTTCTTTCAGGCCAGCATCGCTGACTTGTTTGCATGCAGCATCATAAGGGCCAGGATTGACTTCCCCAGCTACTGCACTTGCAGCTTTCCCACTGCGGATTGCGGCTACTGGCAGCAACGCGTGGTCTGAACCGATATCAGCCATGCGGCTGCCATCGGGAATTTGATCATGTATTCGCTGTAATCGATTCGAAAGTTTCATGAAGCACCTACACCATTCATTTAATTTATTGATTTGCATTGAACAAGGAAAAGCGATAAAATAAAATCCAATAAAACATTTCAAGGATGAATTTCCAAAACCAAGAAATCAAGACGTTTAAATTAAAAATAAAGGAGACCCCGCCGCCGCTAAAGCGTCTTGCGGAAAGTCTCCCATAGTTCGATTATTCGAGGAAATCCTTGAGTCGTTTGCTACGACTCGGGTGACGCAATTTACGAAGAGCTTTGGCTTCGATCTGACGAATACGCTCACGCGTAACACCGAATACCTTGCCAACTTCCTCCAGCGTTCTTGTCCGTCCATCGTCCAGACCAAAACGTAGACGAAGCACGTTCTCTTCACGTTCAGTCAGTGTATCCAATACATCTTCGAGCTGTTCTTTCAGCAACTCATACGCAGCAGCATCCGCCGGAGCAAGTGCTTCCTGATCCTCAATGAAGTCACCCAGATGGGAATCATCTTCCTCACCAATTGGTGTTTCCAGAGAAACCGGTTCCTGTGCAATCTTCGTAATTTCACGAACTTTCTCTACACTCAGATCCATCTCAGCAGCGATTTCTTCTGGTGTAGGTTCACGCCCAAGCTCCTGCAACAGCTGACGGGATACCCGGATCAGCTTATTAATCGTCTCCACCATGTGCACGGGGATACGAATTGTACGAGCCTGGTCAGCAATAGCACGAGTGATCGCTTGGCGAATCCACCATGTAGCATACGTACTGAACTTGTATCCTTTTTTGTGGTCGAACTTCTCAACCGCTTTGATCAGACCCATATTACCTTCCTGAATCAAATCAAGGAACAACATTCCACGTCCAACGTAACGCTTGGCGATACTGACTACGAGTCGAAGGTTCGCTTCAGCCAGACGACGCTTGGCTTCTTCATCCCCGTTCTCGATCCGTTTAGCCAGTTGTACTTCATCATCTGCGGACAACAGTGGCACACGACCAATTTCCTTGAGATACATACGGACAGGGTCATTGATTTTGATACCTGGCGGCAAGCTCAGATCATCATCAAAGTGGAATTCGTCCTCTCCCTCTCTGGTGTTGTTCTCGGAATCTTCACTAGGACGAAGTGTAACCTCTTCATCATTTTCATTCACTACATCGATACCCAGATCGCTCAGTTGCTCATAGAACTCATCCATTTGCTCTGCATCCTGCTCAAAAGGAGAGAGTTTCTCTATAATTTCCTTGTAATTCAGCGAAGCTCTTTTCTTACCTGATTCAATCAATTGATCTTTAACCTGATCCAGTGTCAATTCTGTTTCTAGTTCAGTATGCTGATCATTCGCCATAACTCGACTCCCTCCTCCCTAGAAACATCTAAAAATCAGACGTTCACTGTCTCTCTAGGGCAATCATTTCAGTTGCAATCTGTGCCGCGAGTACAGAATCACCTGCCCGCTCTGCAGCAATCATTTGTTCTTTTTTCAAATCGTACTCTTTCTTACGCGGATACTTGAGCACTTCCCTGATGCAATCATCGAGCATTTGAATACTCCATTCACCTGGACCATCCATCATCGAGATTGAACTGACCGTTTTTTCCAGGCGATCGTCATGCAGTGAAGACATAAAACGGCTTGTATCCGACGGTTTGCCTTGCGCATAGTAGGCATATAGATAAGCAGCAATAGCTGCATGATCATCCAAGTTAAAAGCTTCACCAAGATGCTCATTCACGTACTGGGCAGCCTCATCATCCTGCAACATCCAGGCAATCAGTTTGCGTTCGGCAGCGTGATAAGCCGGCAACAGATTAGGTGTAGGCACCTGCCTATTTTGTTGCCTACCATTATTCCACCTTTTCGGGTTATTATCCCCATACTGGAGGTTATTTTTCATTGCCTCCCGTTCTTCATTACACTCCTGCTTCAATGTTTCGAAGGATACGTCCACTTCTGCAGCCAGTTCACGAAGATACACTTCCCTTTCTGTTGGAGAAGGTAAGGGGGCAATCAATTTTACTGCTTCTTTCGAATAGGCGATTTGTCCGCCACCCTCTAGCAGTATATGGCTTTTTTTTAAGTTTATAAGTTTAAATTTTGTAGTTGTCACGGCACCATCCACAATCTGGTTTCGAAACCGTTCACCACCATGCTTCCGGATAAAATCATCCGGGTCAAGTCCCTCGGGAATGAGAGCCACTTTGACCTGCAATCCGGCTTCCTCAAGAATGGGGAAGTTTTTGAGTGCAGCAGCCTGTCCTGCTCTGTCGCCGTCGTAAC
The DNA here is from genome assembly GCF_018614975.1 of Paenibacillus polymyxa. GTDB lineage: Bacteria > Bacillota > Bacilli > Paenibacillales > Paenibacillaceae > Paenibacillus > Paenibacillus polymyxa_E. The sequence continues at coordinate 98,433 of NZ_JAGGNR010000019.1, forward strand.
ATATGATGACTTCGTCACACATCCCTTTGAGCATCAGTGCCTGATTCTCGGTTAGCGCAGTACCCATTGCCGCTACACCATTCTGGATGTCCTGATCCCATGCGGAGATGACATCACCATATCCCTCGAACAAAATGGCTTGTCTTTGTTTGCGAATTGCATTTTTGGCCTGATGCAGATTATAGAGAACACGGCTTTTGTTAAATAACCGGGTTTCCGGTGAATTTAGATACTTCGGTTGCCCATCTCCCAGTATGCGTCCTGCAAATGCAATTGGCTTACCGCTCCTGCCATTAATCGGGAACATAATCCGGTCTCGGAATCGATCCACATATCCCTGACCTTCATTTCGCGGTGATAGAAGTCCACCCTTTTCCATCTCTTCGAGCGGATAGTTACGTTTCTCGAGAAATTGCACCAGTGTGTCCCAACGATTTGGTGCAAAACCAATCTGGAACTGGTCGATCAACTTGTCGCCAAAACCTCGTGAGCGTAAATACTCCATGGCTGACTTGCCGTGCTCTGTATTTTTCAACAAAAAATGATACAGCTTCGCGGTAAGCTCATAAGCCTCCAATAGACGTTCAGTCTCCGGATTCACATGAGCAGATTCACGCCCTTGCCAGTCCCCCATAGAGATGTGACTTTCTTCCGCCATCGTTTTGACAGCCTCGGGAAAGGATAACCCTTCGATTTCCATCCTGAATTTGATGGCATTTCCACCCGTGCCGCAACCGTAGCAGTAGAAAATTTGTTTCTCAGGTGTAACGGTGAACGAAGGCGTCTTCTCGGAATGAAAAGGACAGAGGCCTTTCATATACTTCCCCTGCTTGGTCAGATGCACAAATCGGCTCACCGTATCGACAATATCATTCTGCTGTAACACCGATTCAATAATACTTTCGGGTATACCGCCTTGTCCGGTACTCATCTCTGGCCACCTTCATCTCTTCAACACGTAAATATAATTCGATAAACTTACACATTCTCCTGCAAATCTTTTAAAAGTTTTGTCAGTTTATGTTGAAACATTTCTCGATCCTGCTCTGTGAAAGGCTTTGGGCCTTTTCCGTAATGGCCTCTTTTTCGTGCTTTAGCCGCAGTATGACGAGAATCCAACATGAAATCAATGTCACGATCGTTGAACTCACGACCACGAAAGGATAAAACATAACAACGTTTGCCGAGCGCAAGTGCCGCAAGTCCATAGTCCTGAGTGATAACCACATCGTATGGCTTAATATGATTAGCAATATAGAGGTCTGCGCTCTGATCACTGCGATCCACTTGCACGGTACGCACCCCTTCTCCTCCTTGAAGCAAATGATCAAATGAAGAGACTAACAGTACAGGGATGTTGAAAAGGCGAGCGGTTTGCGCAATCTCGGTTTTAACCGGGCAAGCATCACCATCCACAACAATATGACGTATATTTAACTCACTCAAACCCAGACCACCCGGTTTCATAAAATAGCTGCATATTGTAATATACGACCCCGCCAGGCAAAATCCTTCTGGCACAACAAGGGAAATCAAAGGCTAAAATACGGAGCGGTTGTCAAAAATACATTTCACAACCCGTTCCGTATATTTATACCCTCATATATCCTTCTTTAATACTGAATTTTAGCTTTGCGCAAAGTCTGTGGAAAAGGACTCATGAAATACGCCCAATTACCAAACCAACTTGGAAAAATCAGCAAATCCTTTCAAGTCACGATCAATAGCCGCAAGCAAGGCAAGTCGATTTGCTCGAACAGCTTCATCTTCAGCCATAACCATGACCGAATCGAAGAATGAGGTAATACCATCCTTCCAGGCAGATGCAATAGCCAGTGCTTCAGCAGCATGATGCTGAGTCAACGCCTGACGATATTCTGCATTCGTTCTGCTCCACGCCTCATGTAGCTGACGTTCTCCATCTTCTGTGAACAGTTCTGGATGTACGGAAGCATTGGATGCTTTGGCAGCCAGATTACCCACACGGTTGAACGATTCCACCGTTGTTTTGAATGCGTCTCCTGTCAGAACAGCCGCCATCAATGCTTCACCTTTTGGAACCACAGCGCTGATATCATCGAATCCGGAAGAAATTACGGCATCCACTACGTCGTAGCGAACTGTTTCGGACAACAATTTTTTCACACGAAGACCAAAGAAGTCTTGCAGATCTTTACGAACCTCTTCATCCGCACGTTTCAACAGGTTCATCTGGGCATGAACTTGAAGTGCTACTCCGAACACGTCTGACAATGTCAGCGGAAGCTTGTGATCCAGCAAAATCTGTACAATACCTGCAGCCTGACGACGCAGTGCGTATGGATCCTGAGAACCCGTTGGAATGATGTTAATGGAGAAGCAACCCACGATTGTATCCATTTTGTCCGCAGCACTCACAATGGCACCGACAAGAGAAGCAGGGGATTGATCTCCAGCGAAACGTGGCTGATAGTGTTCAAATACCGCTTTGGCCACTTCTTCTTTTTCGCCAGCTTTACGAGCGTAATCCTCACCCATCACACCTTGCAGTTCCGGGAATTCGCCCACCATCTGTGTCACCAGATCGAATTTGCAGATATCTGCTGAGCGGCTCACGGATTCGGCAACATCACCGGATACTTGCAGTTTGGCAGCAAGTCCATCAGCAATTTTGCGAATACGGCGTACTTTATCTCCAACCGTTCCCAGCTCTTCCTGGAAGACGATACTTTCCAGCTTCGACAATGCATCCTTAATCTGTAACTTCTGGTCTTCTTGATAGAAGAACTTGGCATCAGACAGACGTGCACGCAGTACTTTTTCATTTCCTTTGGCAATAACGTCCAGTGAATCACTTCCACCGTTACGTACGGTTACGAAGAATGGCAACAATTGTCCTTCATTGTCCAGTACAGGGAAATAACGCTGATGCTCACGCATGGAAGTAATCAAAACTTCTTGTGGAATATTCAAAAATGAAGAGTCGAATGTACCGAACAATACGGTAGGTGTTTCCACCAGGAACAGAACTTCCTCCAGCAAGTCTTCCTTAATCGCAATATCCCATTTTTTCTCAGCAGCCAGTGCCTGAATCTGGGATACAATCATCTGTTCACGTTCCTGGATATCTGCAATGACATGTTCGGAACGCAGCACTTCCACGTATGATGACGGAGTGGAGATCACGGCCTCCTTACCAAGGAAACGATGTCCGCGAGTTACATTACCCGACTTGACACCTGTCACTTCCAGATCGATAACATCACTGCCGAGCATAGCCACAATCCAGCGGATTGGACGAACAAATTTGAAATCATAGGAAGCCCAACGCATGAATTTCGGGAACGTCATGGCATGTAATACAGAAAGTAATCCTTCGCCAATCACAGAAGCCGTCTCTACACCTTTGCTGCTCTTCATTGCATAGATATATTCAACGCCGTTCAGTTCCTTAAACGTGAACTGGTCCGGTTCAACACCTTGACTGCGGGCGAATCCAAGTGCAGCCTTGCTCCAATTGCCACTGTCGTCCAGGGCAATTTTGCGTGAAGGACCTTTCACTTCTTCCTCAATATCTTCCTGCTTTTCAGCCACATTCTGAATCAAAACAGCCAGTCGGCGCGGTGTGGCATACGCATTCACTTCACCATAAGCAATGCGGGATGCGTCAAGCCATTTCACGACACGCTCTTGCAGCTGTGCGATCGCTGCGCGCATGAAACGTGCAGGTACTTCTTCCAGTCCGATTTCAAACAACAGATCCTTAGACATTCTCGGCTCCCCCTTTCTTGATCAGCGGGAAGCCTAGCTTCTCACGCTCTTCCATATATGTTGCAGCGACTTGGCGAGCCAGATTACGGACACGTGTGATGTAACCCGTACGTTCCGTTACACTGATGGCTCCACGTGCATCCAACAGGTTGAACGTGTGGGAACATTTCAGCACATAGTCATATGCCGGGAATACCAGATGCTGCGCCATAGCCTTGTTTGCTTCTTCTTCATGCATGTTGAAGAGTGTAAACAACATTTTGACATCAGATACTTCAAACGTATATTTAGAGTGTTCGAATTCTGGCTGACGGAATACATCACCATAAGTGATACCTTCCACCCATTCCAGATCAAACACATTCTCTTTTTCCTGAATGTAAGAAGCCAAACGCTCCATACCATACGTAATTTCAACAGCTACCGGATTTGTCTCGATTCCACCAACCTGTTGGAAATACGTAAATTGCGTAATTTCCATGCCGTCCAACCATACTTCCCAACCAAGACCTGCACAACCAAGGGAAGGATTCTCCCAGTTATCTTCAACAAACCGAATATCATGTTTGAGCGGATCAATGCCCAGACGCTTCAGACTTTCCAGGTAAATTTCCTGGATATTGTCCGGAGAAGGCTTGATGATTACCTGGAACTGATGATGCTGGTACAGCCGGTTAGGGTTCTCACCATACCGTCCGTCCGAAGGACGACGGGAAGGCTCCACATAGGCCACTTTCCAAGGTTCGGGTCCAAGCGAGCGCAAAAAGGTCATCGGGTTCATCGTACCTGCCCCTTTTTCCGTATCGTATGGCTGGACAATAATACAGTTATGCTCGGCCCAGAATTGTTGCAGCGTTAGAATCATCTGCTGAAAATTCATAATCATGCTCCTTTTCAATGGTTTGTTAGCAAGCGTAAGACGGTGCAGACAACAATAAATAGCCCCCGTCCTACGCCTGTTGTACAGACGTAGGGACGAGAGCTATTCCCGCGGTTCCACCCTACTTGGCTTAGATTAAACAGAATGATCCTGTTCGTTCCAGCCCACTTTTCCGTGTCCATTCATGCTCCCGAGTGCCGTTTCAAAGACCGATTCAACCAGGCTTCCACCATCCCCGGCTCGCTCATTCATGATTCCCAAGTGTTGTACAATAACTTGTCTCCATAAATGCAATAAATCCAGTCTTTTACTTTCTCGTTCAATGCATGTCTCATAAAGAGAAATTATATTTCATAATATATAAAATCTAGTATGAAGTCAAGATATAGTTTCACTTCCACCAAAACGCCTCAAATCCCGTACTTCTCCATCTGATCGAGGAAAGAACGGGATTTAAGATTCAGACCAAGCTGATGATCCATAAAGGCACGCATCAACTTTTTGATCTCATCACGGGTAGATTCACTCACTGATATATTCCCCAAGCGCTGCAGATCCAACTGCGCGAACAAACGCAACAACTTCAGAGCCTTTGGACTAACTGACATCGCTGGAGGATCAAAATGTTTGCATGCTCGACACAAGACGCCACCAAGTCTGGGACTTATAAACAACTGCTCATCTGGTCGCTCCTGGTTGCAGGAGATGCACTCATCGAACTGTGGACCATATCCGGATGCCTGTAATATTTTCATTTCGTACAGACTTGTAATAACAAGCGGATCTTTCTCTTCCTTCAACGCCTGCAAACACGCCTTTAACTGTTTGAACCAAAATGTACCTGTCTCTTCATCCTGAAGCACCCGATCCAATAGTTCACACGCATAAGAGGCATAAGAGGCCTTGACCAGATCTTCACGCAACTCATGATAGGATTCAACAATTTCTCCAGCGTTCAGTGTGCCTAGACCTGTATTGCGAAAATATACATATTGACCATACGTAAATGGCTGCACCAGTGCAGCATGTCGGCTCTTGGGCTTTTTGGCACCGCGGACGAGTACCCCTACTTTCCCGCCGCTTTCGGTGCAAAGTGTAATGATTTTGTTCCCTTCGCCGTAGTCCATGCTGCGGATGACAATCCCTTCCACCCTGTATAACATGCCTCGTCACCTAACCATTCCCGAATCAGCCAGTTATTCCTCGGCTTCTTCATCTTCAATCACTTCCCTTGCATTATCCAATTCCTGTCCTAACGAGTTACACGCCTCGGTATATAACAAATAGGACTCCACATCCCCCGTCATCGCAAAAACCTTCCACGAAAAATCTCGCATCGGAATTTCATCCTCTCTTCGGAAATGACGTCTGCATCTACCAAATAGGATGGAGTCTTGCAAGGTAAACTATGTGTTGCAATTACTGGATACCATTCCGACGATCAATCGCGGCCAAAGCCAAGGTCACGCAGAACTCGATCCTGATTTCTCCAGTCTTTTTTCACTTTAACCCACAAATCCATGAAAATTTTGGAGCCAAGCAGGTTCTGAATGTCATGTCGAGCTCGTTTACCCACTTCTTTCAGAAGGGCACCTTGCTTCCCAATAATGATCCCTTTTTGCGAATCCCGTTCCACAAAAATGACAGCTGAGATATAAACTACACCGTTATCCTGTACTTTCATATCTTCAATCGTTACAGCAATGGAGTGCGGAACTTCTTCACGAGTCATTTGCAGAATTTTCTCACGAATCAACTCGGCACATACAAACTGCTCCGGATGGTCAGTAACCTGGTCATCAGGATAGTACTGTGGACCTTCAGGCAAATACTTGCCGAGCTGTTCCAGTAATGTGCTGACATTATTGCCATGCTTGGCAGAGACAGGCACAATTTCAGCGAAATCGTGTAATTTGCGATACTCTTCAATAAGTGGTAACAGCGCTTCCGGCTCAATTTTGTCAATTTTGTTCATGACAAGAATGACAGGCGTACGGATATTTTTCAGCTGTTCCGCAATATAGCGGTCACCACCGCCCATACCTTCGGAAGCATCAATCAAGAATAAGGCTGCTTCTACTTCACTCAGTGTGTTCAAAGCGGTCTGGTTCATATAATCGCCTAATTTGGACTGACGTTTATGAATCCCTGGTGTATCCAGAAAAACGATCTGTTGATTGTCCGATGTATATACACCGTGAATTTTATTACGTGTGGTTTGCGGCTTGTCCGACATAATTGCAATTTTCTGTCCGATGACTTGGTTCATCAAAGTGGATTTACCAACGTTAGGACGTCCGATAATGGCTACAAAACCGGATTTGAATTTTTGTTTTTTCATATGTTCCTCCTCAGGCGCCTAGGCCTGGAATATTGGTTTATTTTTTGGCAGAATTCAAATCAGAAGGCCCAAAAGCCCAAGGTAACAGTTCAGCAACGGTGGTCTCTTGCAGATCACCTTGCAGGTTCCCCAAGATGACTTTCATATCGGGTTCACACAGTTCGTACATGACCTGACGACATACGCCACATGGAGCAATCGGACCATCCGTGTCTCCCACAATGGCAATCGCTTTGAAGCTGCGAGGCTTCTGCCCACCCGCAATGGCACTGAACATCGCTGTACGCTCAGCACAGTTACCTGGAGTATACGCAGCATTCTCAATGTTACAACCATGATGCACATGACCTTCACTGTCAAGCAAAGCCGCACCTACACCAAAATGGGAGTAAGGCGTATACGCCTTTGTACGTGCCTTAATTGCTTCTTGCATTAATAAAACGTTATCCATCATTATTCTCTCCCTTAGGGTGCAATATAAAGTTAGTACCTACGAATCAAGTTCAACCAAAGCCAAATTTACACCAGCCACTCCGAGTCCAGATTAACCCTTCGATCGCTGTTACCCCCAGATTTTTTGATTCACTTTTTCAATGTGAAAATCCGGGGATAAAGGCGAACGCTTCGCTTCTACAGGTTTATTTCTGTCCTCTTCGTTATCGTGTAACGTCTACAAGTTCAACTTAAAAAAGGTCTAACTTCACAAATTTGTGTAGTAATAAAATCACAAAACGAATCAAAATCAAAACAAAATCAGTACAAACCTAGCCAATTCATCACGGGCTTAATGAAAACGATACAACCGATGATGACGGCGAATACCGCAGCCAGCAGAACTGCCCCGGCCGCGGTATCCTTCGCCGCTTTTGCCAGCGGATGGATATGGGGGTGTGCCAAGTCAACCGCTGCTTCTACAGCCGTGTTCATCAATTCAGTCACCAGGACCAAAAAGACAGCGGTCAGCACAAACATCCAATCCGTTCTTGAGATTCTGAAAAAAAAGCCGGCTACACACATCAAAATAGCCACTCCCGTGTGAACTCTCACATTACGCTGAGTCCGCAACCCATATGCGATTCCTTCCGCAGCATTGCGGAATACCAGACCCCAGGAGCGCCTTTTCATTATCGTGTCAACCCGGCCTGGGCCAATACCGCTTCTTGTTTACCCATCATTTCAGCCTCACTCGCTTCATCCTGATGGTCGTATCCGAGCAGATGCAAGAAACCATGGACAAACAGAAAACCAAGTTCACGTTCAAATGAGTGTCCATACTCTTCACTTTGCAGGATGGTCCGTGGTACGGAAATAATGATGTCTCCAAGAACATCCGGCATTTCTTCCATTTCTTCATCTTCGTCAAGCTCATAGATAATATCGAGCTCTTCATCTACCGTTTCGTTCATCGCAAAAGACAATACATCCGTGGGACGGTCAATGCCACGATAATCACGGTTCAACTCATGGATCTGCTCATCGTTCACAAAAGTCAGAGCCACTTCCCCGTCTGCAACATCTTCCGCTTCGCCGGCGATTTTCAGCAGCTGTTCCAGCATTGTAATCATCGGTTCTGTAATTTCTTTATCCTGTTGTTCATTATTCCATGCCAGATTAAGACTCATTCTTTCATAACTCCTGTCTGCTCATATTAGAGGTTGTTCAAAAAGCCCGCTTTTGATTACGAAGGATGCCTAGCGGCATCATCAGCATCGAATATGGAATTCAGCCGAAATGTCCGTTGCTCACGTAGTTTTCCCTATGCTCCGCTACTCCATTTCTAGCTTCATCCCATCTTCTCGGTACTGAAAACCGACCTTTTGAACACGAACTATTATTAAATTAGCCTGCTTCGGGTGAAGTCGGCTTTGGTTTCTTAATCTCCTCCGGATATTCTATCCTGGAGTGGAAGATCCCCATCACCGTTTCCTTTAATGTTCTGGCGACGATATCCAGTTCACGCATCGTAAGGTCACAATCATTGAATTGATGATCGTCCAATCGTCCTTTAATAATCTTCTCAATCATGGACTCTACTTGCTCCACTGTCGGTTTGCGCAAAGATCTCACAGCAGCCTCCACACTATCAGCAATGCCAACAATAGCCGATTCCTTGGACTGAGCCTTCGGCCCAGGATAACGGAAATCTTCTTCCGTGAAATCAGGCTCAACGCCTGCTTCTTCAGCCTGGCGCAGTGCTTTGTGATAGAAATAGTGGAGAAATGTCGTGCCGTGATGCTGTTCCGCTATATCCCGAATAGGTCTGGGCAGCTTATAATCCTTCTGCATTTCCACCCCATCGCGCGCATGGGCAACGATAATGGATTTGCTCAGTTTCGGATCAATTGAATCATGCGGATTCTCCATATTGTTCTGATTTTCAATAAAATAGATGGGGCGCTTCGTCTTGCCGATATCATGATAATACGAACCCACTCGGCAGAGCAATCCGTTAGCTCCTATCGCTTCTGCTGCTGCTTCCGACAGATTCCCTACCATAACGCTGTGATGATAGGTACCCGGGGTCTCCGTCAGCAACTTGCGCAGAAGCGGATGGTTCGGATTAGACAGTTCCACCAGTTTGAGCGCGGACAAGATGCCAAATGAAGTTTCGAAAAATGGCATTAGCCCGATGACCAGTATAGCCGTCAAAATACCACCGGCAAATGCAAATCCAACGCCGTACAGTGTCGTGGTTCGGTTCCAATCTCCCGAGTCAATCAAAGCCAGGGTGAAGACGGCTATGGACCCGAACAGACAGACCATAATGGCCCCTTTCAAGATCGTTGATCGCTGGCTAGCCCGATGAGTTGCAAAGATCGCAACAAACGAAACTACTACGGCGAAGAACCCTAATTCGAAGTCAAAAAGCTGACCCTGATGGGTATTCAAAATGATGCTTGATAACATACCAATCAATATTGAACATACAAAGGCAAGCGACGTATCCAGCAACAGCGCAATTAACATCGCCCCTACCGCAACAGGTGCAAGGAAGCCCACATAAGACCTCTCATTGGTTTGGATAATCGCCGTCACATGCATAACCACAATCGTAATCATAAAAATGAGAACAAGCATCAACAGCTGCGCATTATTATATTTGAAATGCGTTCCGCTGCATTGCTGAATATACATCAGAATTGCTGCCGACAACAGGCAGGAAAACATAAGAAGACCAAGCTGTGGCCAGTAGTTCACTTCATTTTTCAGCAAATCATTCTCATCCAGCAAAGTATACATCTCCGGGGTGATCATCTCACCCTTGGCAACTAATGTGTCCCCTTGCTTGATAAAGACGGTTTGCGTGTTCTCACGCGCCTGAACTTTCGCTTCCTTGGTTCCCTCTTCATCGTAGAAGCGGTTAGCGGTCACCACGAGGCGAGCAAGCTCTTGCACGACCTCACGTTGCGTACGCTTACCAAGAGAGCTGACACTCACCATCTCGGCTACTTTGGCACGGGCAGTGGTTGCATCGCTGATCTGATCCGTCATTAACCGGGCAACAATATCCCTCGCAACGGGTTTCATCTCTTGAATATCATCCGATGTCAGACGTGAGATTTTGATATAGGTTTCTTCGGGAATACGGTAGCTTTGCTCCTGTACCACATTTCTGATCTCTTCCAGCAGAGTCTCGGAGTATGTACCGGCTTTCCGATTATTATTGATATAGTTGGTTACAAAGTCCTTCTGGCGCTGCGGAATTTCATCCCGATAAATATCAATCTTGTCCTGACTTGAAATCTGATCATCCTGATTTAATCGATCTACACGATCAAGCAGGGTAGTCATCAAATTTTCGTTTCGCAACTGGACAATCTGAAATATCGGCTGTACCCGTTCAGCAGCTTCTTCCTGTGCTTTGAGTGTGGCCTTGTTATTCGGAATCTGCATGGGCGCAGCAATGTCCACTTCACTCCGTGTCCCTTCCTGAATATCATAGCGCTCAGGGAGCAGCTTGGAAGCCAGACTCACGTAGAAAAGAATCACCAGAAACAAAAACAGAAGATAGCGTGCCCACACGCTATACTTCCATCCTGTAGCCTTATTCTGAAAAGATTTGCCTTTTGACGGTTCCTTCGAGGTCACTTTAGACAATCCCTTTCTATGCTTGATTTTCTGCGGCGTGGTTGTAAGCCACGATAATTTTCTGGACGAGAGAATGCCGCACAACATCTTGCTCGGCAAAATGCACAAATCCGATCTCTTCAACTTCGTTCAAGATCGTATTCGCTTCCACAAGCCCGGATTTCTTACCACGCGGTAAATCAATCTGTGTCACGTCTCCGGTAATAACCATTTTGGAGCCAAAACCAAGACGGGTCAGAAACATCTTCATCTGTTCCGGCGTTGTGTTCTGTGCTTCATCGAGAATGATAAACGAGTCGTCCAAGGTACGCCCCCGCATGTAGGCGAGTGGTGCAATTTCGATTAACCCACGCTCCAGTGCCTTCGCGGTCTGTTCTTGTCCCATAACGTCATACAGGGCATCATACAGCGGTCTCAGATACGGGTCTACCTTTTCCTGAAGGTCACCTGGCAAAAACCCAAGACTCTCTCCTGCTTCAACAGCAGGCCGTGTGAGTACAATACGTTTGACGCTGCCTTCTTTAATTGCAGCAACAGCCAGTACAACAGCAAGGTAGGTTTTACCCGTACCGGCAGGACCAATGCCAAATACAATATCACGTTTTTTAATTGTAGTTACATAGTGCTTCTGTCCAATGGTTTTAACACGGATTGGTTTACCTCGGTATGTCGTTGTAATCTCGCCCTTGAACAGATCCAATAGCTGGTCTGCCCGCATATCCTTGGCAAGTTCAATCGCATACTTCACGTCTCTTTCGGTTAACACATATCCATTACGTATCAATTGCAGTAACACATCAAATAATTGTTCAAGCGATTCCACCTGCTGTGCGTTGCCAAAAATCACAATCTCCGCTTCACGGGATGCAATCTGGGCGGGAATCTCGGATTCAATCAGTTTAAGAAAAGTATCTTGGGGTCCAAAAAGAGATTGGCCCTCTCCCGCACTCTGGAGGGAGATTTGTATGCTGCGTGTTTGCTCTGACAAATATCCTCATTCTCCTTGACTATGGACTAGCGGAAGTTCTTCCGCAATGCTTTCTTCTACTTCAAATAATACTTTCATATAAACTTTACCATTCTCTTTCTTCTCATGCAAAATTTTTTCACTTATAATTTTTGTTCCTTTGCCATTTTTAGCGATAATATCGTTCCTTGCCCCTTCCAATCCTTTCGTTCTGGCCCATTCTATCGTCTGTTGTTGCTCATGCTCTCGGGTCTCCAGATCTTTCTCTGTCAACCAACCCATAGGAAGTGTAAAGGATCGCCAAGTCAATGGTTTATGATCACTCTCGGTATCAAATGAACTGAACGGTGTACTTCCGTATCCCCACAGTTGGATCGCCCAATTCCCCAGCACCATGTAAAAACGTTCTTTGCTCTCACCTGTCATTGTATTATGTTTTTGCACCAGCGGAACCTCTACCTGATACTCACGCCATACCAGACCACGAACTTCGCCTTTGGCAACGATGGTTTTGGTGTTCTCCTCATCGCCGAGAATCCCCGAGATCAATACTTGACCCTTTTTGACACGCATGTCCTTCTGAACAACAGGGCGTCCCTGCTCCGCATAGATTTGAGTGACAACAGCATCTGATTTGCTAATCAGATGCCTCGGGTTCAGTAACGGTTCGCGCTTCGGTTGTGCAGACTCCACAACTTGAATGGTAATGGTTGTCCCTTCTTTGCTTACTCCAATCCAGGTTACATCCGGCAGAGCGAGTGCAAGCTGCCTGGAGAGCTTGTCTTGGCTTTGCAAGCGGAAGCCCCATTGGAAAGGATATATGCCCTCTTTCTTCGCTGCTGCAAGCACCTCGTCGGTGGGAATGGTGACGTTACCCTTAACCTCCACACTCCATACCATGGACGACAACGCAAACAAAGCTGCCACAAAAAACAGCATCCCCCCAAGAAAGAACTTCCTCCGCAATAATCGGGCCGCAAAAAAAGGGAAACCGCTGCGATGGGTTACTTTCACCCTGCAGCCTGTCCGTTTCAACACAGGACGCAACCTGAAAAAATGCGGCAGCAGAATGTTCATCTCTGCCACGCGTCCATCGTGAGCACGCAGGTTCCACACTTCCAGTCCCTGCTCTGCCACCGTGTTGATCAGTGTTTCAATGTCTCCCCCAGTGACCGTGATTCGGACTGCTCCCCGCAGTTTGTACAGACTGGGCTGCTTCATCCGTTCCCCTCCACTCCATTCATATGAATATCCAGAATCGTTCCTTCAACAGCTACTTCATCCGGCAAAATGTTACGTATCACCAAGGCATTTCCTCTGATCTCCAATTGGCCTTGGGAAAGAGCCAACACGATGCGATCCGGGGTGAAATGGATGACACCGCGATGATTCTCTATATACAGTTGCTTACTGCCGATCAGGGTTAACCGTGGCATATCATAAAGCACATCCTGCGGCAGATCCAACACTTCACTGGTCCATCTGCGCAGCTTGCGGCTGATCCGGGTCATTCGAAGGTCTTCCCCCTTCCTCTACAGTTCAACTTATGCGCAGATTCATGAATTTATGAAAATTCCGGGGCGTGTTAGGGACGAATGTTGAGAAAAAAGGATAGAGTAGAGTAAGAGGCTGGGTATTTCCAGCCCCTCCTCATCAAACCGTACGTGAGGTTTTCCCTCATACGGCTTTCCGATGTTCTTCTTCCTGCGGCATTACGGATTTTTTTTTCTTCATCACTCATGTATTGTGA
>NZ_JAGGNR010000020.1 GCF_018614975.1 Paenibacillus polymyxa
TCGAGCCGGTTTCCCTTCGATCTCCTGAGTATACTTGGTTATCCATTTCGACAACACACTTTTGCTTGAAATATCATATTTTTCTGTTGCAGCAGATAAAGATAGCTGACCAGACAAGACATCTCTGACCGCACCCAGCCTTATTTCCTCGGCGTATGTTTTCCACGTTTTCGATTCCTTTAACCCATCCGACCCATGTGCTCTATATTTTCTGACCCAATCTTTGACTGAATTCTTGCTCACCCCAATGTGTTTAGCTTCCGAATTCGGATTGGATTGGAGTTCAAGGCAGCGCTGTACGGTGTGTAATTTGATTTCTAAAGAAATGGGACTTCTTTTAGACATGAGAAAACTCCCCTCATAATAGACGTAGAAGTTTTGTTTTTTTCTACTGTCTACTATGGGGGGAGCATATCAGTGAATGCTGAAGAGATCTTTTTTTATTTTACATATAACCGACAATTGCAACTCAAAAAAGCCAAGCTGAGAAGCAAGAATTACCCATCACTGAAATTACACTGGATCTGGCGTTCCAGTCCTGCTTCTCGATTTCTTAAATAGTAAGATGGCAAGAAATAATGCTACGCTTACAGCTCCAAATCCCAACCAATTCAAGTACAGGACAGATGTGCGACTGATCACAAGCCCACCTAATCCAGATCCCAGTGCAAAACCAAATTGGATAAATGACGTATTTACGCTAAGGGCAATGTCGGGATTACGAGGTGCCAGTGTAACCAGATATAGTTGCTGTGCCGGAGATATGCTCCACGTTGCTAACATAAAAATCATGAAAACCAAGATTAAAATCATAAGATTGATCCCCGCTAGAGCGAACAAAAGAAGAGTTGCACCTTGTAACAGAAGACCTAGACAAATTGTAAACTTTGATCCCTTTGCATCTGCCAATTGTCCGCCCACTTTTGATCCGACAAAGCTGCAAATACCCGCGAGTAACAGAACACCGCTTATCTCGCTCATGGTAAGAGTGGATGTAGCTTGCAAGTAAGGCGTAATATACGTGAACAGTGTAGAATAGCCGCCGATATACAATAATGTAATAAGCAAGGCAGTCAGAATGAGTGGATTTTTTAAAATGGAGATCTGCATTCTGAGGGTGATCTTTTCTTCCTCTTTGATTGCCGGAACCTTTTTGTAGATAATAAGTAATGGAAGAACACTTAATAAACCAATGAATACAAATAGGACTCTCCATCCAAAAATTTCACTAAAAAACGTACCCGATGGCACACCGAGCACTAGCGAACTGCTTAGCCCCATCAAAATGATGCCGATGGCATTGCCCCTTTTTTCTTTTTCAACGAGTCGTGTCGCTACGGCCATAGCTATAACCGTAGCGATTCCTCCGCTCGCCCCTTGAATAATTCGCACCCATAGTAATGTTTCGTAAGAAAGGTTAACAAGCATAAGTCCGTTACTGGCTATAAACACACTGAGGGCGGACAACAGTAACTTTTTGCGATCCATATTTATTGTAATTGCAATGAGAATCGGAGCGATAATGGCCGCTGCCAGAGCGAATACAGTCACCAGTAAACCCACTTCGGAAGTAGATACGCTCAACTCTGCGGCGATCATTGCAATGACTCCTGTAATAATGTATTCAATGGTTCCGATCAGAAAAACAGCCAATGCCAAGATATATATGATCCATTTATTTTTCAATTTACTCCACTCCGTCTTTTTCAGTTATCTAATTAGTATTGGAATTTGTATTTCTATCAATTGTGCATCTTGTTCTTGAGATAAGGGTAAGTATAGTTCCCTACCAGACTCGTTTTCCTTGATCTGATAGTTATTCTTCTCAATCCATGTAGCTAGATGAACACAGGCTTTACAGGCAAAGGCGGCATTGGAACGATAAGTTATGGTGGCCATCATGGGCTCAGCAGGAAGAGTTCGCAGTTGAAATGGGTCGGGAGGTGATCGCAGCTCACAGGTTAAGAAATAACCTATTTCAAACTCGAACTCTTCCTCTTGTCCAGCGACTTCTTTCCACAAAACAACCTGTGGTCCGTGGATCAGTTGGTGCATTTCTTTTGTTAATGACTGATCAAACTGATGAAATAAACTCGGAATCTCCTCTTCCCTCCCGCACCCTGTCTGAAAAAGAAACTGCCGAGCCCCTTCCTCTTTGATTCGGATTTCTTGCCCGGTTTCGACGTGCCCCTCTTCCTCTATAAGTTGCATACGTTCCTCAATTCGGACGAGTTTGGCTTGTTCCGTATCGATAATCTGCTGAATTTCGCTTCTCTTCAGCTTAAACATGCCTTGAATATTCTCCAACGTAATATGTTCCTGTAACAACTGTGTGATTTGTGGCAACGTAAACCCCAATTCTTTGTAAATGAAGATTCGATTGAGCTCGAGAAGCTGATCTGCGGAATAGTAACGGTAACCTGTACTTTGATCTACCTTTCTCGGCTTAAGTATGCCAATCTGGTCATAATAACGCAGTGTTTTTAATGAGACCCTGCTTAGCCTGGAAAACGCGCTGATTTTGAACAACATATCATCTCCAATCTATTAACATAATGCGAGTATATAGTTTCCCGTACAGGGGAAAGTCAAGGGTGTATATGCTTCTCATTTGCCTAGATAAATCAACCACCGTCCTTGTCATCACTCTATGTTGCTGTTATGGGTAAGTCAAAGAACCGTTTCTGAATGAAACGTTCATTTTTTTTGAACAAAAAAATGCCACGCATCGTGGCATCCTCTCGGTACTCATTCAATTATCCTGCTCAGCATTACTAATTTTTTTAAATAAACAGATTATGATTGGCTTGTGATGCTTGTCCAAGATAGTAACCTACACCACCAATTTTGACTTGATCTATTAATTCTTCACGCTGAATTCCCATTAAGTCCATGGACATTTGGCAGGCAACGATCTCTGCTCCTTGTGCAATTACACTCTCTATCAATTCTTCCAATGAAGGCACATGATGTTTTTTCATCAAACCACGGATCATCTTCGGGCCTGCTCCGAGCATATTCATTTTGGACATGCCAAGCTTCTGGCTGCCGCGAGGTAACATCATATCAAACATACGGCCGATCATCGTTTTGGATAACTTCTGCGGTTGCGGCTTACGAATAATACTCAATCCCCAAAATGTGAAAAATAGAGTTACTTTCCGTCCGCTGGCTGCTGCCCCATTAGCAATAATGAGTGAGGCAATCGCTTTATCCAGATCGCCACTGAAAACAACCATCGTGCTGGCAGGATCGCTGATGGGGGAATCTGATACGGGTTGTGCTGTATTTTTAACAATGATAGACTCAATGGTTCCGCCCTTCAATCTTTCCAACTGCAAGATTGTGGAACCCGACATCGAGGCCCATGCTTTGACATCTTCATAGAAGCCTGGATCGGAAGCTTTCACACGAAGGGTTTCTCCGTTCGAGAGTTGATCCATTTTTTGCTTAACCTGAATTAACGGACCAGGACAACTTAATCCGCATACGTTCAGGTCATGATCAATACGTTGCGGCTGTGTCGAGTCAGCTGGAATAGACTCCTTTTCCTTAGCGTCCAGCGCAGGAACATGATGATCTTGTTTTCCAGCAGTAAATGGAGCAGGCTTAAACTGGGCTTGACGGTATGTTTTATAACCACCACTCAGGTTTTTCACGCTAAAACCATGCTGACGCAGAATTTGCGAAGCTGTATAACCACGCAGGCCGACTTGACAGTATAGCCAGATTTCCTTGGATGGGTCTAATTCATCTAACCGCTCACGAAGCTCATCAACTGGAATAGAGAGTGAACCCGGAATATGACCATTTTGATGCTCGATTTCACTGCGAACATCCAGAAGGATCGACTGCTCCGGCTGACGATCAGCCAGTTGATTATAGGTGAACGTCTGAACACGTCCAGTAATCATATTCTCTGCTGCATATCCAGCCATATTCACGGGATCTTTGGCAGAAGAATAAGGTGGCGCGTAACTCAGTTCAAGCTCTGTCAAATCCCGGACATGTCCTCCAAAATGTATGGCAACAGCAATGTCATCAATTCGTTTATCCACTCCATCATAACCGACTGCTTGTGCGCCTAAAATTTTACCTTCCGGAGTAAACAGCAACTTAAGAGTAATTGCGCTTGAACCCGGATAATACGATGCATGAGAAGCAGGGTGTACGATAACCGTTTGATATTCTACGCCGAGACGCTGTAGTGTTTTCTCATTACTGCCTGTCGTGGCTGCGGTCATTCCAAATACTTTGATAATGGACGTACCTTGTGTTCCTTTATAGGTAGAATGAAGCCCTGCGATACGGTCAGCAACAATCCGGCCTTGTTTGTTGGCAGGTCCGGCAAGGGGTATCGTTGCCTTCGTACCATGAATGGTTTCCGTGACTTCGATGGCATCCCCAACCGCATAGATATGTGGCACACTGCTTTCTAAAGCTTCATTTACGATAATATGTCCACGTGCACCCAGCGAAATGCCGCTATTTTTCAAGAAATAGGTGTCCGGCGTTACGCCTATCGCAAGAATAACCATGTCAGCTGTTAGCGTATGACCATCCGCAAGTTCAACCCCTATGCCCTGCTCTAGGGAATGGAATCCCTGAACACGCTTGGAAAACAGCAGGTTCACACCATGATTCTCCATTTCCTGTGACAATGCGGCTGCTAACTCGGGATCATATGGTGTGAGTACTTGTGCGTTCCCCTCAACCAATGTTACATCCAGACCCGCTTCCTTTAAATTCTCAGCCATTTCCACACCTATGAATCCACCGCCTATGACAATCGCAGACTTGTTGTTAGAAGAATTTACCTGTCCTTTGATCCGATCAATATCTGGAATACTTCGTACGGTATAGATTAGCGGATTGTCCTTACCCGGCAGATCGGGAATGATTGGTTTGGCACCTGGTGACAATATCAACTCGTCATAGCTTTCTTCATATGCACCACGCTCCTGAGACTGTATCTTAACCACTCGCTTCTGCGAATCGATAGCTACGACCTCACTTCTTGTACGCACATCGATCCGAAAGCGATCTGCCATCCCTTTTGGCGTTTGCACCAGCAGACGCTCTCGATCATTGATTGTGCCACCTATATAATAAGGTAAGCCACAATTGGCAAATGAAATATAGGGCCCTTTCTCAAAGATAATAATCTCGGCATGTTCATCCAGACGGCGAAGACGTGCAGCTGCAGATGCACCTCCAGCTACCCCGCCAACAATCAGTACTTTTTTACTCATGATTCACAATCATCCTTTTCAAATAAAGTATTTATAATCTGTTCAACCCGTGGATCAGCAAGCACATAGTTCACTTCAAGACCATTGCGCTCTGTAGCAACAATACCTGCACTACGAAGCTTTTGGAGATGTTGTGAAACTGTAGATTGGGGAAGATCCAGACATTCCTGCATATAAGAAACATTACATTTTTTTTTCATCATCAGTCCCCGCACAATACATAAACGAATGGGGTGAGATAAAGCTTTCAGGAGATTAGCTGGTTCATCGAACTGTTTAATGTTATTGCTGTCAAAAGCGGGAGTGTTCAAAAGTATTCCTCCTAAATCGTTATATCGTAATAATACGATTTATTGATATGGATGTCAAATGTATTCTCAAATGAAGGAGTTCCATAAGTTACATTCCTCCTCAACCCTACGGTTTGGCTTGTTTTAGGTGGATGACAAAAATGCCTGCCAAAATCGCTAAAAGCGACATTTGACGGGCATTCATGTTGTATCAGGCCTTTATAGATAGCGATTTAATTAAACGTCTTATATTAGAGGATAACAGGCTGAATCAGTCCGTCCTTACCAAAAAGAAGCGGGTCGATACATATTTCGCGGTGATAACCCTTTCCAGAGGAGAATCTGGACAGTGGCGTGACAAAACGGTGATAGGCAATCTGGTATTGACCCATTTCGGAATCATTAAATATACAGTGATGACCTGTGCCCAGCATGCCCTTCTCCACATTTTTGCTCAGAATCGGGTATTGATAGGTAATTGGACCATATAGCTGCTCTGCCGTACCGTAATTCACATGGTAGTCTTCGCTACCTGTATCATCACAGGACCACGTAAAGTGGTATAGTCCACCCTGCTTCAACACGGTTACCGCCTCACGAAAATCATGTAAGCCCACCAGATTACTCATTGTGTCCTCTACGACACTTATCATGTCTTCACCAAGCTCCACAATGGCGGCATGTCCATTGCCAAATAACAGGTACGTTCTTCCGTCATCTTCAACATAGATGGAAGGATCAATAGCCTGACCCATGGTGATGCCCAGACGTTTCAACTGCTCCATTGTGATTAAAGGCTGCGGCTCGGCGAGGAATGGACCAACCGGTCTATCTGCCACAGCAACGCCAATCGCACTCTCGCCGTTCAGCATTTTGCCACAGAAATAAAAATAGAACTTTCCGTTTCGGCTGGCAATTGCCGGTGCCCAGGCATTACCGGTTGCCCAGGCGACATCCTCTGTTCCCAGATCAAGGATCACACCTTCGTCTTGCCAATGCTTCAGATCTGAAGAAGAAAACACCTTGAACTGTGTCCCCGACCACCCCTCGAAGCCATCTGTTGTCGGGTACATATAGTAACGATCCTCAAACTTGGTGACATCAGGATCGGCATATTGTCCGGGGAGCACCTGATGACCATCCCCAAAAGCCGCGAGAAGCCGGCTGCACTCCTCAGCTGTGATTGGCAGTACACTTCCGTGTCGCTTTTGAGTCGTTCCCATATCGAAATCACCATCAGGGACGATGCGGAATTCTCCGCTTCCCAGATCTGTAGTCAGCAGAGGAAGATAACCCTTGCCTTCAGCAAATCGATCAACAATCAGACACCATTCCTCCCGGTCATTGAATTTAAAGATTTGAGGTCCCTCCACACCTGCCAAACCCTCCAGTAACGGGGCTTGCAGTGTAACAAACGCCTCTTTGTCGAGAGAGTCTCCTTTTTCAACCCGTATATTTTTGGTTGTTTCATCCTTGGAGTATCGATAGTAACAGCCAGCCGCAGGAAGAATTGTTGTATCAATAATATGATTATCCCGCTCAATGTATTTCTCCGATGCAGAGAACGTACGAAAGTCTTTTGTACGAGCGCTGTATATTTTTTGCTTTCGTTCTTGCTCCTGAGGTTCCTCCGTCGCAGAAGCCCAGAATACGAGAAACTCATCTGTTATTTCATCATACACAGCTTCCGGCGCCCAGACACATCCAGCGCCCTCAACACCTAGTGTAACGTTCCATGGGGAGGACCAGTTCACGAGATTGCTGGATTCCCATACGATTACGTCACGGCTCCCCGCATTAACGGCATGAGTCCATCCTTTGCCGCTTGCGATGCGGAGATCCGTTGCAATCAGATAAAATTTATTTTCCTTGACTGAACGAACCAGAAACGGGTCCCGTACCCCCTTTTCTCCAAGATCGGAAAACAGCACAGGTGATCCCCCATTAAGGTCCTTCCAGTGAAGTCCATCCTCGCTATAGGAGAAATAGACCTGCTCTCCGTCTGGTTGTTCGCCAATAAAATGTACAAAGAGATACCCATCATAATTTGGAGTTGGTGTGGTCAATGGTAAGAGCCTCCTGAAATGAAATTGATTTTTATACTAACAGTAATATAAAAAAAATGAAAGCGTTCTACTTCTGTTGTATCATACTTCAAAAACAGCGGAATGAGTATATTTTTGTGATTTGGAACACATCGCCTTTATTTTACCTCAGGTATACAAAGGTCCTGTTTTTCATTTACAAATAAATGCTAATCTTCTTAATGATGAACAAATGAATATAGATTCATGCATTCATTTTTGTTGTTGAGATATTACGAGGAGGAATCATTGTGAAATTATCCAAAAGAGTATTACCAGCGGTAGCGCTGACTCTGGCTGTATCGGCTTCTTCTCTCTTGTCTGCCGGACAAGCAAGTGCCGTTCAAGCTGTAAGTGTGGAGAAAAAACAAATCAAGAACATCATCTTCCTCATTGGGGATGGCATGGGGACCTCTTATACTTCCGCCTACCGTTATATGAAAGATGATCCTTCGACGAAAGGCATGGACAAAACCGTATTTGACCCTTATCTTGTTGGGGCACAAATGACCTATCCGGATGATGATAAACAAAATGTGACGGATTCCGCTTCCGCAGCAACAGCCATGTCGGCAGGTGTAAAAACCTACAATGCGGCCATTGCGGTTGACCCTGAGCAGAAGGAAGTCAAAACCGTACTTGAGCAGGCCAAAGAAAACGGCAAGTCCACCGGACTCGTGGCTACATCGGAGATCACGCATGCCACACCAGCTGCATTTGGTGCCCATGATATCAGTCGAAAAAATATGGATGCTATTGCGGACGATTATTATGATGAGTTGATTAATGGCAAGCATACGGTTGATGTACTTCTGGGTGGAGGGAAATCCAATTTTGTACGCGAGAGTCGTGACCTGACGAAGGAGTTTCAGAAGGCCGGATACAGCTATGTCACGGATCGTTCCTCTCTCCTTGCGGATAAGAATCAACAAGTTCTTGGACTGTTTGCGGACGGAGGTCTGGACAAGTTCGTTGATCGTAGTGCTGCAACTCCATCATTGGCTGAGATGACCAATACAGCGATTGATCGTCTCAGTTCGAATGACAAAGGATTCTTTCTAATGGTCGAAGGCAGTCAGATCGACTGGGCAGGACATGATAATGATATCGTTGGCGCGATGAGTGAAATGGAAGATTTCGCAGCAGCATTTCAGGCAGCTATTGATTTTGCCAAAAAAGATGGTGAAACACTTGTCGTAGCTACTGCCGACCACTCCACGGGCGGACTTACCCTTGGAAAAGACGGAGAATACAACTTCTTCGTAGATCCGATCAAAGCTGCACTGCGCACGCCTGACTTCATGGCAGCACAAATTGCAAAAGGTGCTTCGGTTGAAGAAACACTGAAAAGTTATCTGAAATTGGAGTTGAAGGCGGAAGAGATTCAATCGGTGAAAAATGCAGCCCAAAGTGCGGATGTAACAAAGATTGATAATGCCATTGAAGCGATTATGGATAACCGTTCATATACGGGCTGGACAACAGGTGGACATACAGGTGAAGATGTTCCGGTCTATGCCTACGGCCCGGCAAGTCATCGCTTCGCCGGTTTGATCGACAACACAGATAATGCCAAGATCATATTTGATATTCTCAGCAAGCACCAGTAATTCGACAATAATTCAGTATTATAGGTATTAATAGAATGATCCCTTCTCTTCTTTCATCCGAAGAGAAGGGATTTTTTTCATTTCTGAGGTTGTCACTAATCTGGACCGTTCACTTCCGATCTATTTGGAACAAACCGGATACAACGAATGGCAAGAAGAATTTGATAGATCTGATGGCTATCATTGTTATCACTGGCTGCAAACGACAGGCGGTGAAGGGCAATTTGAATGTGCGGGAAACACGATGACACTTGGGCCAAATCAGGGAATTCTCTTGCCGCTGCATGTTCCGCACCGTTATTACACATCTTCACATCCCTGGTCTACCTGGTACATCACATTTAGTGGTAATTTAGCCCCTACGATCATCTCTTCTCTGGGATTGGCCACATCAAAGGTCATTCGTTGGGAAGGTGATTCCAGGCTGTCGAGAATTCATAACACCACCAGCCGTTTGGCGAGGCAGCAGTCTGAATTCAGCGGAATGGACAGTTCTACGTTTGTTTATCGTTTTCCAATGGATCTGAAGCGTTACGGACAAGTGGACAACCAACGCTCTTACTCCCAACAATCCACCCGACTTGCACCCTATATTCGATTCATGGAGGAGCATTTTCAGGATGCCTCAATCGGCTTGGCTGATCTATCGGAATATGCAGGCTTGAGCTCGCAGCGGCTAAATTACTTGTTTCGTATGACCCGAGCTATTACAAGACTGACTATACCGGGCAGGTTTTGCAAGCATATAGCGCTCTGGAACAATCCAATCTGGATTGCAACATCGTCAATCTGCGCAGCCTTCATCAAAACTACAAGCTGATTTTAGTAAAAGGCACCAAGCCAAGGTTGGCGATCCTTGTTGCATCATTGTCGCTGACATTAATCGAAATGGCTTGGCAAAAGGATGGGGCATGTCATTTATTTTAATGGATGGAACATTCTTTGGACCTTTTTGTCATACCTCCTGCCCTTTGTTCTTGCTTATGGTTACAGTAAACTGTAGAGGTATACGAAGTGAAGTTTCACTGAATCCTGAGTTTAAATGCACTCTTCCAGCGTATCAGGTTCCACATGAACGTGAACGGTGTAAACGTCATGTTCCTCCATTAACTCGTTCTCCACGTCTGTACAGATATCGTGTGCTTGTTGAAGATCCAGCTCAGCATCAACTGTTATGACAACATCCACTACAGCATTATTGCCATAATTGCGTGCTTTCACGTCTTTGACCGTCTCTACACCGTCTATTCCGGCAATCGTCTTTTTGTATTCCTGAATCAGTTCAACATCAAAACCGTCCGTCAGATGGTGTGTGGCTTCCTTGAAAATGTCCCAAGCGGTCTTGCAGATCAGGAAACCTACGATGACAGCCGTTACAGGGTCCAGCCATGGGAGGCCGAACTGGGAACCCACGATCCCAATGACCGTACCAGTGCTCACCCAGGCATCGGAAATGTTATCACGAGCTGCAGCCATGACCGCCTGACTTTTAATACGTGTAGCAAGTCTTTTGTTATAGAGATAGACCAGATACATGACAACCGCGCAGAAAATGCCTGTGTACGCAGCGATGATATCCGGAGATTCATGTGTACCCTGAAACACAGAACCAATAGCTTCAAACAGTACTTGTAAACCTACTGCCATCATAATAAAAGAAGCAACAAGTGACGCAACGGTCTCTGCTCTCCAGTGACCATATGTATGATCTTTGTCGGCTGGGCGTTGGGCAAGCTTCAACCCGATCAGTACAGCTATTGAAGCCACAATATCAGTGGCATTGTTTAATCCATCCGCCTTGAGCGCTTCTGACCCGGCCATATTGCCAATGACCAGTTTTAATACGGTCAAACATATGTAGGCGATAATGCTGATGATGGCTCCGCGCTCTCCCAGCTTTAGATTATCGTATTTGAGTTGATCCACATGATATCCTCCTGCAATCTTCAATTCTAGCACGTGTATGATGGTATCATTGAAGATTTGTGTGGGTCTAGAGAAACGTTTTGAGTGTGACGAAACATAATCTGTAAGCGGCAATTTTTTTACGAGAATCCAAAAAAGTTGGATTTGTCCAACTCAAGTGATTAAAGGATGGTAAGAGGAAGGTGGGCGACTGCATTACCTTGTAACCACACTTTCTTGCACCTAGACAGAAAGAGCCAAATGGATCGTTTTGATCCACTCGGCTCTTAGCGTTATTTCTCAATAATTTGTATAACATCACTTACCGTTGTACCACTTCCATTCATAATTCACTGCTCTTGTTCAGAAAGTGTCGGTTCAACTGGCGCCTCATTGGCAAGTAGCTCCGAATCATCGGAATGCCGTTCGAACATAACCGCGTCAACCCTCGTATAGATCATATCCGCAGGAAGTGTTGGCGGGTCTACCGTTGTAGGCGTAACCCTGGTTAACCGGACATACTCGCTGCCGTCACCCGTAAAGTCGAACGTTCCCAGGTTAACCCAACCCGATGATCCGACCGTTGCATCGATATAGGTGACCTCGGTACCCGTTTTATGCTTCACTTCCACTTTGACATGGTTATCGTTGGCCGTCGTATGGACGAGTTTATAGATCGAGACCGTATATTTCCCTTCTGGAAACTCGCCTTTCCACGTCGCTGATGAGCCTTGAACGGTTGAATAGCGGGATTTAACCCCGATTTTGTATCCAGCTAAATTGCTTTGGCTCCACGACCCTTCTGTCGTGTATAACCCCGTTGTATCTGTACTGTCGACGATAACCGTTAGATCCTTAATCGTAATGGTCAATGGCGGCGTTGTTAAGTTCACTCCGTCAATCGTGACAGTAGCCCATACCTCAATATGATCCGTGTCCCCATCGAGATTAAGAAGGGTCAACAACCCATTGCTATCCACTTCGGCCAGATCCGTACGATCAACGAAATACTGCACATTGGCCTGTGTTAGATCACCGATCAAACCGTTATCTAAATAGCCGGTTACGCTTAGTTGTGCGGTTTGAGTCATCTGCAGCTCGCTGCGATCGGACATGATCACAGCAGACTCCAATTGCGGTACCCTGTTTGGGTCCACCCACATGATCGCATCGGCAACGACTCTGGACTTGTTGGCCTTATTGGTTAATTCCACGTACCCGCTATCGCCTGCAGCAAAAGGATAATCCCCCAGGTGCACCCAAGTACCATTCGCTGTTGTCTCATCAACAGTAATTGTCTCGGAGCCTCCACTATAATAAACGGTAAATGAGGCATTTGTTGCCCAATTTTCACTCGCAGCCGTGATTTGCGGAATCTTGTAATACACACTGTAAGTGACACTTTCCGGCAGCTCAGGCCGCCATCTCATTTTGCTTGTCGCTGTGCCAGCCGTAGATTTGGCATACACATAGTTATCATAATAATAATCGTTAGCCGTCGTATCCCTTATCCAGACGCCTTCTGTCTCCGCCTCCGTATTATCCACTATGATAGAGGAACTATCCTGCCCATCGGGTTGGACTGGCGTTTCCGATACCTGATCCGGCAGATAAAGTGTCCGCTTACGTGTCTGTTTCCCCTCCGATTCCACGTAATACGTAAAGGTTTGGGATATATCATTCACCCGTATCGACCATTCCATCGGATAGATCGTATCTGGGATGGTCGTATACGTGGCCCCGCCATCCAGGGAATAATGAATTGTCGCTGGTTTCGTTGTTTTGGCCTGCACATAAGCATCATAAACCGTTTCGTCGGGCTTAACGATCAGCATGCCTTTAACCGCATCAATTGGACTGTGTGTATCAAAGAAATAACTTGCATCCGATGGTTCAGCCGTTCTAACCTGATGCAATGGTACATCAATATCGAGTCCCTCTACAATGATCGCGGTGATTCCCTTGCTTGAAACCGTAGCTTGAATGATTCCACCACGCATAACCGTTTGCTCTGGTGTGCCATTGTCGCGGATGATCGTTACGGTGTAATCTTGTGCCGGGTTGAATCCAATGATATGTTCATTTAATTCAATTGGAGTCTGAACTTCTTCTGAAGATGCGTTGCTTAACCCGATGTAGAATTTATCTCCGCTCTCTCCTGTTATCCAGTTCAATTGAGGATCGTTAGTCTGGATGATCCCCTTGGGCATCCAAAGCCAAACGTCGGAGTTACCATAAAATTGACCTGGTTTATTCCCATAGAGGTGATATTTAAACCATAAAAAATTCGTTTCAAAAACGGAAGGAAACGTAATACTCCCGTTTGATTTTAATGATTGTTCGCTAATCAAATAATCCATCGTTTGTCCAAGCTGCCCCGGGATATGGTGATAATAAATGGATGTAGCCCCGCTTGGGCCTTCCAGTGGAAAATCCGGTTCAAGCTGGCTAACGGCGAAGCCCTTATAGTAATAACCTGGATAACTGGAATATCGTCCAATAACCGCATTATGAGCAATATCCTGCAGCAGTTTATCCCCTGTATAGAGCGACAATCTTAGCATGAACGGAGCTTCCTGAGCATTCATCCGATAATAGCCAGTGGTACTTCCTGCTTCAAACGTCAATCCGCTCGGTGAAACAAGCCAACGCTCCGCTTGAACCCCTCCGGCTATATCTTCGGGAAGCTTGAGTCTAGGATATTGAAATTTACCACTTTCCGGCCAATGGAACGACTCCGCATAATTATACGTCTCAGGCTGCGGAATCGTAACGTTACCTTCAGGAACCGGGCGAGCAACAAACATGGTTGCATAGCGTTTGGCTTCCTTATAGGCGGCATCCAAATATTTGGGATCCTGAGTTTCCTCATATAGCTCCAAGATCTCCATCCACAGCTTGCTGTAATAATAAATGAACTCATTTTTACTCACATCGACGGATGCAGGTGTATCGATATGTTGCGTGATATAACTGTCGGCTGCATCCTTCGCAGCTTGCAAATACTGCGCATCTCCCGTCATCCGATACATCATCAGGGGCTGAATGACAGGCCCCCGGTCTTTCTGAGCCGGGTCACGCACGAGGTATTCTTCCTGTGCGAGTGCCCCAATTCCTGCCGAAGTGCCCATCATCTGATTGACAGCGGCTACGCTTGAAACATCGAACGGCAGAGTAGCCATTTTCCATAAGGAAGGCACACCGTATACTTTCTTCTGCGTTGGCGACCAACCGATACCGTTTCGCGATACGCCATACTGGACGGACGGCAGTGCTCTCGTATCGTATAGCTGGTCATCCCCAGTTAAATAATAAGCTCCCAAAAGAACTGCATTCGAGCTTGTTCGAACGCTATCCTCGTTTTCGATATCAATAAAACCCTTGGCCCGACTCCACCACCCGCTGGGTGACGGAACATAATTAACAGAGTCGTCTCCTTGAGGCTCAATCTTAAGTAAATCAATCATATTAAACATCGCGTCAGTGAGCGACTGATCTGAAACATTTTCCCGGTATGCTGAATAACCGTACTCATTGCGAAGAATATCCGCGTAAGACTCATACAGATTGCTTTTTTGAGCGGTTAGCCCCATATGAAATTGATAAGTGCTTTCTGCGGTCATTTGCGAATAAGTCCCTAATTGAGGCGCATACAGGATGGGCTGCACGCTACCTTCGTTGTTGACAAGGCTCATGCCCAGCCGTTGTTTTGTAACGCCTCCCGTCGGTTCAAATTCAACCGGAAGCTCTGCCGAAGGTACAAATATGCCATACGTCAATGGATTTCCCGTACCATCATTCTTCTCAACCAGGCTCATCGGAGCGCTCAGCTCTCTTAAGCTTGTTGATTCTGCTGTACCTACCATTTTGGCATGTGATCTGAATCCATTTAACACCTCATTAATGCCCGAGACTGCCTCTGTTGTGAAGGACTGATATCCAATCACATAATTGCCGTTGCGGCGAGGCGTAAAGGCAAAAGAAACATCTGGTTTATCCCCTGCCATGGACCAGTTCACTTCAAAATCGTAATCACTGCCATGCGTAGAGTCGGTTAATACTGCCGTCTGGCTGTCAGGAAAATTGACCCCATCGAATGTAATCCAGCGTTTGTTCATCGTATCGTAGTAATTGGTTCGGCTGCCCGCATTTCCATCTAATAAAACCCATTGCTCCTCAAGTCTTTCCGATTCATTATTGATTGGAACCCAGTTCCCCGTCTCTGTGTTTTTGTAAAACATGTCACGCACGATGGATTTGCCTCCATCCCATGCTGCCTCATAGAAGGTTGCCTTATAGTTATCATTTTCAATGCTGCCTTTTTCGGTGTAACTGAGATTCGCTAAAGTACGGCTCCGCAGCGGGGGCAAAGGTGGTGCTTGTTGACGGATATTCCCCTCGAACTTGACTGCATCAGCCCGCGTAATAATTGTACCCGTAGAAGGCTGCGTTCGAGTCAGCCTGACAAATTCGCTATCATCACCACTAAACTCATACTCCCCCAGATCCACCCATCCAACCGATGGACCTGACGAAGGTCTAAGATCCATAAACTTAACATCCGTAATCCCGTTATGAACAATCTCAATTTTCACATTACTATCTGCTTTATCCGCCCAATCCAGCTTATAGAACGATATTCTCGCCGTCCCTGCTTCCAAGCGTGGATTCCATGTAATGCTTCGACCTACGGCATCCGTATATTTGGAACTGGAATTATTATACCCTTTCACTCCCGTACTTGTGGTCCAATAAGGAGCAGAGAACCCGTTATTCGCGTTACCCGCATCAGGCGTCACAACATCATTAATCTTGATGCTCCCGTCATCGATGATAATCGTCTGATAAGGTAAGGTCTCCGCATAAGCGGCCCTTATTCCGATCAGGCTGGAAGGAACTACGATCATCAACATGAAAACGATGAAGAAAAACAACTTCCTTTTGACCATACAATTCACAACCTCTCCTTATAATGATAGCGCTTCCAAAAATGAGTTACCTTTTGCTCAAATGATCGTAAAAAAGCACTTAACCTTCCCCTTCTGCCTAATCCCGTTCTGTCGTTTTTATCTTAGCATGTTAGATCACAGTGAAATTTCTTTCATTTTAAGAATTTCTTATACGATTTTAAGTAAATAAAAGAAACCTACATCCTAATTGATTGCTCCGTTGCAGTCAGATAGAATGTAGGTCTCCCAAGTGTTCCAGGAGGACTAATTAATTATAATGGTGGCTGCACCAATAGCAACTTCCCAAGCTGAATGACCGTTTGATTATACCAAGCTGGATGCTGCCGCACATGTTCCATACTTCGTTCATTGCCGCTTGCCTCAAACACGGCCGCTTTGTCTGTCTTCTCGTGATCGAGCTCGAAGCGAACGGTATGTTTCCCATTTGGTAGCTCCGGCAAGAAAACATATTGATTTCGATCATGATCGTTATAGGGTGTGAATCGATCAATAAGGAAGGGTTCCCCTCCATCCACCGACACCTTCAATCGGCCAGAATCCGGCCCCCCGATATCGAATAACCCGATGTGGGTTCCCTCAAACTCCACTGTGATCGCCTCTCCGGGATCAACTGCTCGCCATAGACCTGGGAACAACCAATCGTACTTGCGCACCAAAGCAAAATTATCAGGGGTCATATAAGACCATCCTGCCGAAAAAAGAGTAAGGTTATCCAGCGGCAGCATGGTCGCATACTCCCAAGGATTGGACGGGACCAAGGGGGCCTTCGGCAAGTGATGCTCAACCTTTCCCACGCGATCTCGAAGTTCTCTGATTTTCTCAAACGACCGGGTGATTGTGTCCGTGTAAATCTGGTGTCCTTCGGGAATCGTTGGATGGATCGAGTCATGCGTAAAGATAATGGCTCCGGGAATGGACACGTCTGCCTTTGAGGTGAAAATAAGCTTTCCATCCGAAACCAATTGACTGACCGCAACGCCCAGATGAATGGAAGGAATGCCGTAATAGTCGGCGACTTCCTCTTGCATAAGAGCGCCCTTCTGGTATTCGCCGGATTGAAATAAGGCCACATCCCGCTCCTTAACCGTATACACAAACAGAATATCGGTAAACCGGCTGCACTTGCGAATCTGTCGGACAATGCCTTCGATCCGCGCCTTGGACTCGGGAACTCCGCTATCGTTACCAACAAATTCAACAAACACAAGATCAGGCTGATGACGCAGCACATCCGTCTCCAAACGGGCGCAGCCGAGGTCCGATCCTGTCCCATCAATGCCTGCGTTCACAGAGCGGATATCCGCATGGAGATATTGCCCTCGCAGCCAATCCGCCGTCATGACCCTGTATCCTTCAGAACGCGTATTACTGCCGCCGAAATAGACAATTGTTACGGTTTCCCCATTTTCCAACTTCTGAATGACATTAGGCAGCCCTCTTCGAGGGAAAAATTCCTTCATCTCGACCTCACCCGCCCTCACTTAGCGTTTTTAGGAGCAAAAAGTTTTACAGCAAACACTTCATAATAAGGTGAACCATACGTTGCACAGAAATCAAACCGAATTTGGGTAACCCCTTTTGCATGCACCTGATGTTTATTCAACGAAAGATAATTCCCGCGGACTTTAATCTCACTCTTGGTTCCGTCTTCTAACGTTAAGGTCACATCATAATCCTGGATCAGTGGCTCGATCGGATCGTCGAAATGCTCCAAATTCAGCTGTGAATTGAAGACAAGATGGATTTCATCCAGATTTTTGGGGCTTGCAAAACCAAGTTCCAACCATTCCTGTCCTTCCGTACGTTCCGAAATCCAGACGTTTGGCAGACCATAAGGTCTGGAGAAGCCGTTGACGACATTCGCGGGATTATACATATCTTGGGATGGTTTCAGATCCTTGAAACAAATGCTCTTATTAAGTTTCTTCAACCTGGATGGCTCTTCCGGTCTATAAAGGAAGCTAACCGCTCCAGTCATTTTCTCTTCATTGCTGTGTACAGCAAGGCACGCCGTACCTTCCAATACGATGTAGATTTTGTCGTCTTCTGGCTTCTTGCAGCTGAGGTCCAGTGTAATCCAGTCATCGTGACCCGCTGAAATCACCAAGTTGTAGCCCTTCAGCTCACTGGTGGGAATATAGTTTTCCTTCCGATCACCGCTATACAGCTTCACTTGCAACGTTTCCGAATGCTCGGATCTATTTTTAATTTTGATCTGCACGCTTTCAGCCACGGATGTCTTAATCGGCAAGACCAAACATAACGCGTTCTCCAAGGAGATCTCTTCGGTTGGATGAAGTTGTTCATAACTTCGCTGAGACGAGGCACGAATCGTTAATCCGTCTGCGAAATAAGAATCTAACGGCTCTTGAAGGCCTACAATCGTTTGCCCGTCTCGAAGTAGCTGCGCCTGAAGCTCACCCATATGGGCTTTGACGATGGCCGCAGGGTCTGTATCGTATTTTACGCATAACGCAGCAGCCGTTCCTACCGCCTGCCCCATACAACCACAGGTTGCCATCACCCTTGTGGACCCAAAAGCCACATGTGTAGCGCTTATATTGCGGCCAGCGAACATGAGATTGGGAATATTACGTGAAAATAAGCTGCGAAAAGGGATATTATACAATCCCGGCACGAAATTCCACGCTGTAGCCGGCCCCTCATCGTAGATGCCTTTATTTGCATGCAGATCCATATACCAACCTCCGACGGACACAGCATCTTCGAAATGAGGTTTGGCTGTAAGATCGTTCTGAGATAGCATATGTTCTCCTATAAACCGCCTCGACTCCCGCTTTCCCGGAATCGGGCACACATAATCCAGAATAAGATTGTCTACATCATCGAACTCGCCGCTATTTTTGATATAATCCCAGATCCCATACACTAATTTCCGCAGTTCCAAGGCGATGTCCTCATTATTCTTGATAATATCCATATGTCCGCCGTATTCCAGCCACCACAATCCTCCAAGCCCGTTGATTTTCCTTGGAAAAGACCGATGGTTTAATCCTTTTCTGATACTATCAAAAAACTCCAGCTTCGTAATATCATACGCAAAGCCAGGCCTCTTGTAAGGAACGGGATAGTCTACGTCACGGGCTTGAAACAGAATCGTATCACCCATCGTGTAATGATCCACCATTTCTGGAGCGAGCTCCTCCTGGTATTCATGCTTCGCCTCTCTTCCCCATCGGAAGTGAGCGCCTGCCTGATATCCAACAATCCCGTCGCCGGAGCAATCGATATAGGTTGGGCTTTCAAAACGGAATTTTCTTTCGGAAGCCAATTGAAGGCCCTCCACCCATTGGATTCTGCCGTTCTCCATGCCGGTTTCATGTACGCATGTGTTCAGGAATAGAGAAATGTTGGGCTCATCATAAACCATGTCAAGCAAGACCGTATCCGAAAGTGAAAGCATAAGTTTTTTGTTGTATAACGGATTGTAATGAAAGATCTTCAGTTTGAGTTCTTCCACCAACCCGCCTTCGCGAGCATAATAGGATGGACTGTTTCCGAGATATGCAGACCCATTGATATGAACTCTGACCTCGCTGCTCGCATTTCCCCCAAGCACCGGTCGATCATTAATAAGTGCAACCTGCAACCCTTGGCGTGCGGCAGCAATGGCAGCACATATCCCGGCAATTCCTCCACCTACGACGGTTACATCTGCTTTCATAAGTTCCATTTGGATAACCTCCATGATTAGATGCTCCTATCATGGTAATGGTTTTGGCACCTTTTTTTTTACAGGATTTCGCGAAAAAATCATACATTTTTTGCATCCTTATTTGGATTCCTACCGTGTCATTTTTATCCGATATTGCTTAGGCGTATCCCCCGTGTATTCTTTGAATAGTTTGCAAAAGTACCCTTCATTGACGATCCCTACTTCCTCGCACAATTCCAATAAAGAATAATCCCGACCGTTTAACAACTCGAGAGCAAGATGGATTTTTTTACGGTTAATGTAGCTAATCACGCCTTCGTTCATTGTTTTTTTGAATAAGCTGCTAAAATACGATGGCGCTAGATTCACTTCCTCCGCAATTGCCTCCAGCGTTAAGCGTTGTTTCAAGTTTGTCTCTATAAAATGAATAGCACTCATAATTTCTGCACGATGTAACAGTTGGCCCGCATGCACGTATTCAAATGTGAAGTCGCCAATATAGGCGAGCTGCTCTTGAAATGCCATAAATTCCATAGGGAATTCTGGAACTTCTGTGGTCATCTTGTTCCCCGATTTAAATTTCACGGTAATGTCTCTGTACAAGTCTCTAATCATTGGCGCCATGATAGACTTATGGATTTTATGGTCGGTAACAAATTGCGACAGATCGGCAAGTGCATTGTCCAGCTCTTCCTTGGAAATCTTCCTCTTCAGCCGTATAAGAAAATCAGCCAGCTTCTGCTGAAAATCTGCTTTTTTGTCATTATGGTATTGGAACCGATGCATCGGTGTTTTTACAACTTTTTCGGCATGATAATAGAAATCCTCACTCACATTTTTAGCTTCCGTGTATGCCTGTTTGATCGATTCCCAGCCTCGGTGCGGACTTCCAAAAGCGACAGATACCCTTTGATTCAAATATTGATGCAAATGAGAAATGATCTGCCCTCCCAAGGATAGGCAAGCATATTCCGTTTCCATATCACTGCGGTTATTTTCCCAGGATAAAAAGCCAATAAAACGATGATCGGACAGATCCGCAGCTACCCCACTGCTACCATTCATCACTGTTTCTTCGATGATATTGGTAATCGCATACTTCAAGATGTTTTGATCTGCGGCCGCGTATTCGTTGCGGAAACTTTCATACGTATTCATCTCAACGATGAAGCAGCAGTAGTTGGCTTGAAAGAAATGAAACTGCATGCGATTGGCAAAATCCGATGCCCGATGAGAAGGAATTTCACCTCGGATCAATTCGTTAAAAAATTGCTTGCGGACTCTGTATTTATTTTCAAGCACGGATACGTTTAACGAGTGAAATTCCGCTTCTTTTTTCTCAAACTCATTTAAAATTCCAGCTGCCTTATCCAACGCTCGATTCAAATCTGCTTCCCTTAGCGGAACCTTTACAATGTACTCCAATACGTTGGCTTGAATAGCTCGCTGGGCGTATTCAAAGGATGAATAGGCGGTCAAAAGTATGTACTGGGTATGGGGGAGCACCGGCTTGAGCTGTTCAATCATGGAGATGCCATCCATTCGCGGCATTACAATATCGGATATGACGATATCCGGTTTAAGTTTTATGATCTCCTCGATCCCATTCAAGCCATTATTCGCTTTGCCCACCAGAACAAATCGTCTATCCAGATGAGAGAGCTCATTAAAAAACAATTCCAATCGTTGAATGATCAGGTCTTCATCGTCAACAATGAAGCAGGTATAGTCTCTCCCCATTATGCATCTCCTTTTGGCAATTCTGCCGGGAATACAGCGCGTATACGGGTTATTTCCTTAGGTATGCTTATGATATCCAGCCCGAATTGATCTCCGTAGTGGAGTCTTATTCGCCCATGAATATTGTTCAGCCCGATTCGTTTTCTTTTTACTTCCTCTTCACTCGGTTCTGAGATTAAAATATGTTTTATTTTATCAGCTGGAATTCCCTCTCCTTGATCAACAACTTCGATGATGACGATGCCGTCCTCCCTGTACGCATGAATCGTAATTGGCCCCTCAATTCCCCCTCCGTTATAACCATGGAAGATACTATTCTCCACAAGGGGCTGCAGCATCATTCGGAAAACTGGGAAATCCATCAGTCCTGCTTCGATATTTTCAATCAAGTTGAAGTTTCGGTTATACCGAATGTTCTGAATCTCGATATAGTCCGCTACATTGCGTAATTCCTGGCGCAGGGAAACCTTCTCTGAAGCATCGTCTATCCCGTACTCCAATAATGAAATAAGCGACCCGATCACCACATCTACTTTCTCTATTTGTCCGAGACGTATCACATTGCTGATCGAACCAAGTGTGTTATACAGAAAATGAGGGTTAATTTGAGACTGTAAAACCTGGATTTCCAACTTCCGCTCAAGTTCATTATGAAGCTCGGCTCGGCGAATCAGTTCAACAATCTGCTGAAGCATACGATCGAATGCTCGTGAAAGATCCCCAAACTCATCGTTTCGATTAATCGTTACTGTCGTTGTGAGGATGCCTTGTTCCACCTGCTTCATTTTTGTTTTGAGCGTATAGAGTGGTTTTCTTATATATTTGGCAACCAAAAAAGAAATGAACAAACTTAAAAGAAGACCTGCAGCGAGCAGCTCGAGGTAATAGGTTTCCAATCTGGACAACGCTGCTTTTAGGCGTGATTCATCATTGATCGAGATGATGGTCCAGTTGAATTTCTCCGTTGGTTTTTTCAAAAGGGAGACCGGAGTGCCTTCGTTGGTATACAGTTGAAGGTTTGTTTCTGTCGTATCCAGAATTTCTTCCGCTGACGTTTCTCCGATCGAAAAAGAATGATCTTGAATATTCAGAGGACCCTTATTTTCAGAAAATCCGGCAATGATCTTACCTGACGCAGTGATCAGAGCCAGATTCATTTGTTCCTGTTTATTAATCTTGAACAAGGTTTCTTCAATAGCATTTAGATCCAAATCAACCGCAATGGCCATAGGAAACGCAGCACCGTTCAGATATCGAACCATCGTA
The DNA here is from genome assembly GCF_018614975.1 of Paenibacillus polymyxa. Classification (GTDB taxonomy): domain Bacteria; phylum Bacillota; class Bacilli; order Paenibacillales; family Paenibacillaceae; genus Paenibacillus; species Paenibacillus polymyxa_E. The sequence goes on from NZ_JAGGNR010000020.1 coordinate 22,794, forward strand.
ACTGTCCAGCCGGAATACTTCGATTTGTAAGGTTCACTAACAAAGGTAGTCCTTCTATTCTTGTCAGCCGCATCAAACAAAGGGGCTCTTTCAGATAAAGGTTCATCGAATATTCGAGTAGGTGTACTTCCACCCAGAATGGATAAATCGCTTTTGATCAAATAAATATTACTGACATAAATACTGTTGAGTTCATACAGCTCCCTTAATTGCTTTTTAATCACTTCGGTATTGTTAATGTTGGCTTTCACTGATGTTTCGACTGAGAAGAGAATCGTCTGGAAGGAGGAAAAATTAACGGTGAAATACTGGTCTACCTTGTCTAGTATTTGATTGGTGTAAAAAATGTCATTGGTTCTTATTTCCTTTTGGACATAGCGATAAGACAATTGGCTTATCAAGATGATGCAGCTCAATACAAATGCAAACACGATAAAAAATAATTTTAAAGGCAAGCTGATTCTTCTTCGCATGGATAATCTTCCTTTTAGTTCCGTTTTAAACTAAGAATAGCATATGCGAATAAAGAGAGGGGCTACGAATAGCCACTCTCTCTTCGTTTATTTATTTCACTTGATAAGGCCGGCTTCTTTAAATTGCTGGATTGCGGTATCCTTATATTTCTGCATGTCAAACTTGGTGTCCAGCGTCTGGAGGAAATTGTCCCAGTTGGAAAGTGGCTCTTTGCCCGTCATAAATTTAACTAAACTTTCATTGATGAAACGTGTGCGGTCAGCATCCAAGGTATCGCTTGGGTCTGGGGTCAATAAATTTCCGGGGAGCGTTGGCCCCACATATTGCTGATTGTTCTTGAAAGCTTCCGCTGTCTTAGGATTCTGGAAGCTGAAATACTCCGCATCATCACCACGGCGTGGCATTCTATAATGATCAACCCACAGGTACTTTTCTTTCATTTCCTTTGATAATTCTGAGGTTTTATTTTTGATCTTGCCGTCTACGATATCCCAATGGATGCCTTTGATTCCGTATGCAAAGTTCGGATAAGCTTTTTCATCCGTAAAGAGATAATTTAGCATGGACAAGATTCGAATAATTTTGTCCTCGTCCGCTTTTGCGGATATGGCCCATGAATTGCCCTGGAATGATTTTCTCTCTACAATTTGATCCCCGTAAGGACCTTTCATCGGAGGAATAACGATCCATTCCGGCACCTCTCCACTAATTTCTTTCATTTTCTGTTGATAATCCGGCTCCAGTCTGCGAGCATCTCTGATCATGAAGCCAACTCTACCCTTAAACATCTTTTGATCCAACAGATCAGGCGAATTCATCGTCACCCAGTCCGGGTCAACCACCTTTGCTGCCATCATTTTATTAATGTAAGCAAGCGCTTCTTTCATTTTGGGATCGATAAACAGAAATATCGGTTCATTATCTTTTATCTCAACGGCCGAAGGAGGATTGACGCCAAACATCCACATCAAACTATCAAAGCCGTAGGTCTGCAGATTACCTTCTTTATTCATACCGCCGATGAATCCGTACGTATCGTTTTTACCATTCCCGTCCGGGTCTTTCTCTGTAAAGGCTTTCATAACTTTGAACAACTCATCAGGTGTTGTTGGTACCTCCATATTCAGCTTTTTCAGCCAATCGTTACGGATGAAGAAGCTACGACTGATACCGTTTACATTATCATAACCTGGAACTCCAATGGTTTTACCTTGATAGGACATTGCCTCCCATGAGTCGGTGCCAAATCGCTTCTGTAGTTCAGGAAACTGATCCATATACGGTGTCAAATCCGCAAGAACACCTTGGTCGTAATATTGCGCGAGATCAGCACGACTCTTCAAAAAGATCAAGTCTGGAATATCCCCGCCTGCAATGAGTGTATTCAGTTTAGTTGTTGCTTGACCCGCTTGAGGAATCATCATATCCAAGTCGATGTTCATCTCTTCTTCCAACATCTGACGTTGAATATCTTCATCTCGTGGAGGTACCGGAGCAGCCGCATTAAAAGTGCCTTGGTTAAACATTGAGATTTTCATTTTGGTTGCAAACTGGCCAGACTGGCCTTGCGAATTACTCGAAGTTGTCGATGTAACTTCTTCATTTCCCCCACATCCTGACAAAAGCGTTCCAAGTCCTAAGATTGCCGACAGAATAATAAATGAAATCTTTTTACGCTGCATATTGACCTCTCCTTTGCTTGTATATTATCACGGTTTCCCCGTAATAAGTTAGGTTGGAACACCTTTTAACCTTTAACGGATCCCAGGAGTACACCTTTGGTAAAATGCTTTTGCAAAAATGGATAAACGATCAATATCGGGACTGTAGTCACAACAACTGTAGCCATCTGCACAGCGAACGTACTGACAGCCCCGGAATTGGCGAGCGAATCAGCGCTTTGAGTTGCGACGTTAAGCAGGATGTTGCGCAAAATCACTTGAAGTGGCATGTAGTTGGAATCATTGATATATACAATGGCATCAAAATAACTGTTCCAATGCCCGACTGCGTAAAATAAGGAAATGGTGGAAAGGACGGGTAAGGACAGGGGTAAAATGATCCGCCATAACGTCTGGAGCTCACTGGCACCATCTACCCTCGCTGATTCCTCGATTTCACCAGGTAATTGCTCAAAAAAGCCTTTGATGATCACCAGATTAAATGCACTAATGAGATTTGGAATGATCAATACCCAAGGACTGTTTAACAATCCCAGAGAGCGGATTAGTAAATATGTCGGAATTAATCCCCCACTGAACATCATGGTAAACACAATGAAGAGTAAAAACGGACTTCTTCCCGGCAAATATTTTTTGGATAACGGGTAGGCCGCGATTACTGTAAAAAACACATTTAATGCAGTGCCTACAATTGTTCGAAACAACGTAATTTTATACGCCTGCCATATCCCATGAGAAATGAATACTTCTTTATAGGCCAGAAAGGTAAAGGATTCTGGTATAATCACAATTCCTCTTCTTAATACTTCCGATTCCGGGGTTACGGAGACAGCAACCACATATAGAAAGGGTAGCACGCAAAGTAGAGATAACAAAATAAGAATCACATAAACGACGGTTTGCCAGACTTTTTCCCCAATTGTCATATGGATCATTCTCAAGACCACCTCACCAGATTTGCCCATCGAATTTTTTGGCGAGCTTATTCGCTGCCAACACTAAAGCAAATCCGATGACCGCTTTAAACAATCCTACAGCAGTAGCCAAGCCGATCTTAAGACGCTCCAACCCTTCCCGGTATACCCATGTGTCGATAATGTCGATCTTCTCCTGGTTAAAGGTGTTGGAAAACATGAATATTTGGTCAAAACCCGCATCCAGGATATGGCTTAATTTAAGAATCAGCATCAGAATAATGACTCCACGAATACCGGGCAACGTGATATGCCATAGCTGTCTCCATTTGGAAGCACCATCCATTCGAGCCGCTTCATATAAGCTTGGATCTATTCCTGATAATGCTGCAAGGTACAATATCGCACCCCATCCGATATCCTTCCATACTTCAGATAAGATGATCAGCATTCTCCCCCAGGCAGGTTCCGTTAGAAACGAGATGGGTTCAACACCAAAATCCTTTAAAATCATGTTAAAGAGACCATCCCCTGGGGCTAGTAATGCTACCATAATTCCATAAACGATGACCCATGATAGAAAATGAGGTAAATAAGTGATTGTCTGTACGATTTTCTTAAACCATTGGCTATAAACGTCATTGAGGAGTAAAGCAAGTACGATGGGCGCGGAGAAACCGAACAATAGCTTATACAGCGATATGATGATCGTATTTTTCATGATGTCCCAGAAATAAACGCCGTTCATAAAATCCGTAAAATTTTTGAATCCCACCCATGGGCTATCCCATAGTCCCAGAGCCAGGTTGTAGTTTTTAAAAGCAATCATGATTCCCGCCATAGGAATGTATTTGAATACCGCAAAGTAAATTAAGGCTGGTAATAAGAGAGCATACATCACTTTGTACTTTTGTATCGTCCTTATCCATGTCTTTCGCTTTTTGGAGATGGGAATGGCGTCCGCTGCCAATTTTGCTTGCATTTCATCACCTCGTCTTTGTTTGTATTTGTATAATAGCACCCGCCTATCAGATAAATTGCTGATATATCAAGAATTTCTTATAAGATTTTAAGGAAGTGTGCCGGGGCTCGTTCCAACAGCTAATCCCGGAAGGTGAGACAAGAACTTGTTCCGTTAAAGCATAAAAAAAGCAAAGAAACCGTTACCTGCTTAGGCAATGGTTTCTTTGCTTAGTATGATATCGACAGCACATTCATCTCTGAACTAGCTGTTAAGAGACAGCTACATTACTTCTCCGATGGGAGTGGTGTGAAGAGCAGATTGACCGGCAGGTTGCTTCCTGGCGCGGCAGAGAATAGAATCGTTACGCTCTCTCCAGTTGATCCGGTGCGGTAAAGAACGCTTTGTTCACTTGAATTGGCAACCGCAACGTTACCTTCGGCAATCGATACCAACTGATTGTTCACCAGAGCTACTCCGGAGTACTTCCCTCCACGAGGGTTAAAGGAGATAAGCGTACGCGGTGCAACATTGGTCAGCGTGATTTTGTACAATACGCCGAAATTACCCGCATTGGATGCGTCTGTGTATGCCATCGGATCTGTTCCTACCAGATTGGGATCGCTTGAATTGTCACCAAGTGGCAGACGGGCCGGTTTGGTTCCCACGTGCTCATCGTACTTTATGATGCGAGTCGCATTCGGATACGTACCCCGATTGTGTACTCCGTCACGATCAAGCACGGGAAGCAATGGCAAGGCTTCGAACGGATCTTTATTTTCTTCCACCAGGATAACGTTATAGTCTAAGGAATAATCACTATATGCATCCGAATAGAGAGAGATGACTTGTCCTTCTTTCATCGGCGTTTTATTAAGTTCAGTCAAAATCAGTTTGCTTTCCCCAGGTTGAAGGTACTCTTTCTTTTGATCCGCTCCAGTCTGAATCGACTTGAACCATTTATCAATAGACAATTTCCCAGCTACGGTAGCATAAGGTGTAGGTCCGGCAAAGCCCATGTTCTGTTGTTCAAATACTGCCGGATTTGGATTGTTATTGGTTGCAATCACATACATTTTTACTCTTTTGCCTGTATTGTTCACGTGGTGAATCATGAAACGGGTCTGCCCCAAAGATGATTCTTTATATACAATGCCTTCCGTATTCACAGTTTCCGGACTGTTACTGCGGATCAGCAAACTTGGCTCATCCATGTACGTATAAGGCACTTTCTCCATGGTAGTCACTTCGCCGCCGTTAAAAGTGAATTTCTGTCCTATTGGCGTGAAGAGTAAATTAAAATCGGTAAATGAATATAAGGTCTCATTGGTTATGGTGATGACTTTGGAGTACGTGTTCGTAGCGCCGTGATTGTCAGTAACCGTAAGAGTCACCGTTTTGGGACCCGGTTCAAAGAACGCAAGTGAATTGTTCTCCCACACCGCTTTAACAATACTATTTTCATCATCTGTGCTTTGATCTGCGTATGTTATTTTTTCGCCCATTTTATATTGTTCTTTATCCGTGGCGAACATGGCTACAGGAGGAAGGTTAGGACTCAATACTTCAATGGTAACCGAATAGGGATCACTCCATTGTCCGTTGGAATCCTGTACTTGATATGAAATCGTATATGTACCTGCTTGATCAAATGAATCCTGGCGACCTGTCCAGCGTTCGTCAACGATATCCATTCCATTAGGTGAACTGGAAGAAGTCACGTAGTCCACTTGATCACCCGCAAAGATTTCCTTTTGGGAAATGGTAAAGCTTGCAACAGGTTTTGTATTAAGATTCAACACAACCGTTTTAGCCGACTGATTCACTTTATAGGTGATGTTCAGAGCTTGAGTAATGGAAGTTAACGGCACCATGAATGTACTTTTTTGCTGATATGCAGGGCCTTTCATCGTTCTTGTCTCTCCATTGACGGTATAGTCCTTGCTGTTCGTCTTGAATCGGAGTTCATCCTCACCACTAATAATGATCGTTTCCTTGGTTTTGTTATCATATTTGACGCCGTATCCCACACGGTCAACCAGCGCACGGATTGCAACATAGGATACACCGTTTTTTACAGCCATTGGCTGGCCAGCAAGATACGTTTTTCCATCCTGCTCCATTTTATTGCTATTCATGTACAACGTCAGATTCCCACCTGTTGCTACAGGAGACGTCCCATCAATGGATGGTTGCTCTATTTGAGCAGGCGTAGCTGGCGTTTCCACCTTCTCAGGGGTTTCCTCTTGAACTACAGGTTTCGTACCCGTTTCGTTTGTAGTGGTCTCTCCCCCATCCAATGCAGGTTTCTCGCTATCTGTTTTAGGTGTTGCCTCAGTGCCGGTTGAGGTTTGAGTGTCCTTGGCTTCAGTGGGCGGAGTATTGATAGATTTGTTATTGCTCTCCGTCTTCACTTCACGCTCTGCAATCGGCTGCTCTTGTTTTAACACCTCAACTGATTCTACATTGGCCGTGTTTACTGACGCGGTGTCACCTTGCGGTGCTGATTGCGCATACACAGAACCGACTGCAAAGGCTTGAAAAACGGCTAAAGCGGTAAAAATAGATAATTTCTTCTTCATATTCATGCGTTGTCTTTGGCTCCTTCTACTCTCTAGTAATTTATAACCCCTCATAAAGTCATAATATTAGACGCTAGATTTAGGAAAAAGTTTCTAATTCAATTGTAAATTATGGATTTCAGTGCAGCTATTTTTTCAATGTTTGGTTATAAGTTCTTTGAATATGAAACGCCTATTGAATAATAGTCTTGATTTTGCACAAGATAATCCATGTCGCATTTGATAAAGAGGTGGATCAATGACCCTAACCAAACAGGCATTCTCTGAATTGAAAATGAATATTTCTTACGTGGAACAGTCCCTCTACTGTACTGACGATTTGAAGCAACAACAGCTTCTACTTAATGGTGTACAGAGTGTGCTTCTCTATATCGATTCACTTGTAGATCAGGAGATCATTCAAACACATGTCTTAACAGCACTGAATGGCCAAGCTGATTCGGAAATCTACCCCACGTTCACCACTTTAGAAAGTGGAAAAGATACGGATCTGCAACGTGGAATAGACGCACTCATTCAAGGGAAATGTCTTTACATACTCGACGGGTACCCGGAGTTTTACATTCTTTCTACCGAGAAAATATATGTCCGTAGCACAACTGAACCGGAAAACGAAGGCGTTATTCGAGGGCCACACAATGGATTCGTAGAGCAGCTTTCCGTTAATTTGAATCTGATCCGTAGACAAATTATTAGCCCATCCTTGATGGTTCGATATTTTAACGTCGGCGAGAAGACACATACCAAAATTGCAGTTGTATATCTTCAGGACTTGGCCAATCCGGAGTTAGTCAACGAAGTAAAAGAGCGAATTACATCCATATCTTCAGATATGGTGCTCGCTCAAGGCTTTATTGAAGAGTTTATAGAGGATAACCCCTTCTCTCTGTTTCCTCAGCAGCTCAGTACTGAAAGACCTGACCGGGTTGTTGCCAACTTGATGGAAGGACGCGTCGCCATACTTGCCGATGGAAGTCCTTCAGCTCTTATCGCTCCAGTTACGTTTTTTGCTTTTTACCAAAGTCCGGATGATTATAATGGTCGCTGGATTGTCAGTTCTTTTTTACGGTTAATTCGCATGATGAGTTTTGTCATTGCTTTTACATTACCTGCTGTTTATATTGCTACGATCTCCTTTCACTCCGCTATTTTACCGATCGAGCTGGCACACACAATCAAGAAATCCTTGCAGAACATCCCCTTTCCTGCACTTGTAGAGGCAATGTTGCTTGAACTGATCTTTGAAGTATTAAGAGAAGCCGGGGTCCGACTTCCCAGCCGAGTGGGCCAGACCATCGGCATCGTTGGCGGTTTGGTTATCGGTGATGCTATCGTTCGAGCTGGGCTTGTATCCTATACGATGATTATTGTGGTATCACTAACTGCTATCTCGTCGTTTTTGGTGCCTTCGCATGAGATGAGTTCAGCAGTACGTATTCTCCGCTTTCCAATGATGATTGGCGCGGCGCTTTTTGGATATATCGGCATCGCATTTGGTCTGGTGATTCTAACCATTCACCTCTGTAAGCTGGAAAACTTAGGGTCCCCTTATTTTGCTCCAGTCGCCCCTTTCCGATTAGCTGACATGAAGGATGTATGGATACGATTTCCCATCTGGGCGCTTCGCGGACGTCCTCATGATGCCCGCCCGCAGCGGCTGAATCAGCAGAAGTTCTCTAGGAGTTGGAAAAAACGTGAATAAGGAAACGACGATCACACGGGGACAATTGTTCTTTCTTATTATTAAATTTGAAATCGGTGTAGATATTTTATCCCTCCCTTATCGGATACACCTTCTGTCCAACGGTGGGGGGTGGATTTCTGTTTTCCTTGGAGGTATACTGATTCAACTTATCATATTGTTGTGCTGGCTTTTGATGCGAAGATTTCCGAGTTCATCCATTTATGACATTGTAACGCTGATTACAGGTAAATGGATGGGCAAGTTGCTGATCATTGCCTACGTTGGATATTTCCTGTTAATGGGTACTTCTGTTCTGGTGAATGCCTACGGTGTGATTAACCGCTGGATGCTGCAGGATACGCCTCGGTGGGCTATATTAGCCCTCTTTTTATTCAGCAGTATTTATTTGGTTCGGCAAAAATTACGAATTATTGCCCGGGTGCTTGTACTCATCTCCTTTTTGGTTTTGCCCATGATGGTATTGATCAGTTATGGAATCAAGGAAATCAATCTGTTATATCTTTTACCTATGACGGAAGCAGGGTGGCCCAATATCATTAGTGGATCAACCGAAACATTAATGGCTATGTTCGGCTTCGAGTTTTTTCTCGTTGTGTTTCCCATGGTTGAAGGTAACAGCGGTGGCAAACTTAAGTCCGTTGCTTCTGCAAGTGCTGTAGTTGTGTTGTTGTATGCATTTACCGTGTTTATTTGTTCAGCGGCTTTCAGTCCCCAGCAGGTTGACTTAATGCCTGAACCTGTCATTTACTTGCTCCGTTCTATCCCACTCGGGACAATGGATCGGGCCGATTTCCTATTCCTCCCCATCTGGTTAATATCAATTTTTGGAGCCATTTGTGGCTACTACTATACGGCATCCTATGGTATAAGTTATCTCTTGAGACAAAAACACCATAAAAAAGCCGTCCCTTATGTCGTTCTTGCTTCTTGCATAATTGCCTATCTGCCACAACAGAAGGAAAAACTGGAGTTGATTAGTACGATAGCTAACAGATCGGCATACTTTTTTCTCATGATCCTGCCTCTGCTACTGTTGGTTCTATCTTATATAATGAAACGAAAAGAGAAGATGATATGAGTAAACGAGGAAAACTCCTTGTCCTGCTGATCCTGCTCATGGTGATGACGGGATGCTGGGATCAGGATAGTTTAAAAGATGCAAGACTGGCTAATGCTTCGGCGTTCGACATCACCTCAGAGGGTGAAATTAAACAGACGCTTGAAATTGTCGATGATTCTGAGAGTCAACAAGGGAGTAGCGGTAATGAAGTCCACTCAGGCACCGGGAGATCCGTCCGTCAAAGTACGGATAGAATTCGCGCTAAAGTGACTGGTGATATCCGTTTCTTCAAATATGGGATGATCTTATACGGCAACAAACTCGCACAAAATGATATCTACCCCTACCTGGACGTCTTATATCGGGAACCCGATTACCCGACCTCACATGTAAAAATTGCGATTGTGGATGGCGATGCAGGAGAATTGTTACACCACAAAAGAGTTGGCAGCATATTGATTGGTGAGTTTATTACGAAAAAAATTAAGAGTCTGGAGGAATTATGTATTTTTCCTGAAATGACGTTAGAGACCCTTCTCCCTCCCATGCTGGATCCGGGACAGGATTTTACGTTGCCTTACCTTAATAAGGATGGAGAGGAGATTGATGCTCGGGGAATCGCTCTGTTTCATGGGCAAAGGTTCAGCGGCAGTCTCAATACCGAACAGGCTCCTCTATACATTATTATGAGTGGGAAATGGAATAAAGCGGCGCGTTTTGTCAAAAAGGTCCACCCAGGGCCTTCCAACAACCCACGCAACTATGTCACTTATGAAGCGAATATCGCACAAATTAAGCGCAAACTGGCGGTAAAGGTGGCAAATGATAGCCAAATTGATGTGAATCTCCATATCGAACTTCCAGTAACAATCGTTGAGTATGCAATGAATCAACTTCAGGAAAAAGATACGATTGAACGTCTGAACCGTAAGTTAACCGACGACATGACCCAGGACGCAGAACAAATCATCAAGACACTTCAGCAAAGTGGGTGTGATTCCTTCGGTATTGGCAGACATTTAATTGCCCATTATCCGGACTTGTGGAAAAGCCTGGACTGGAATAAACAATATGCCCAAGTTCGTTTTCACCCGGAAGTAAAGGTTACAATAGTCGGCAGCGGCGTTTTAAATTAATAACATGCTGTCGTGCAATTGGGAAAGCTCTCTTCCATTTTGAAGAGAGCTTTTAACTGTTGACTTAAAAAGAAGGATTTGCTAATACTTTAGTCGTTAAGAAACACTTCAGTGAAAAGTTTTATCGTGCCTGGTTGAGTATAACATCAGCAGTGAGGCTGAGCTATAAAATAGGTGAAAGAAGACGTGATACTCCTTCTTTAAATTTTATAATAAGGGACCTGTTTCTATAACGATCAGAAGTAAGTTCTGTACTTAACTGGCTATCTTGATGAAACAATTCTTGAAGTTGTTTCGCAACTCGCTCGTCATATACAATTGCATTCACCTCAAAATTCAACCTAAAGCTCCGGGAATCAATATTCATCGTCCCTACTGAAGCGACTTCTTCGTCTACTACAATGGTCTTTGCGTGTAAGAATCCATTATCATATAACAGAATCTTGGCTCCATAGTCCAATAATTCACCAGCATACGCCCAAGTTGCCCAATATACAAACGGGTGATCGGGCTTATTGGGAATCATAATGCGCAGATCCACCCCGGATAGGAGTGCGATTTTACATGCATCCATAAAAGTGCTGTCAGGAATAAAGTAAGGCTTTGAATATACACACTCTTTTTGGCATTTACTATAAGCTTGATGTACATATTCTTCAGGTGTTCCACCTGTGAGTTAGGACCACTAGACACAATCTGAACTGGACTTGAACCATCAAGCCTTGCTGTGTTGAAGGAGAATTGTTCGTAACTTACTTGATCGGTTTTGCTGGCGTGTTTCCAATCCAAAATAAACCTTCCTTGAATATGATTAACGGCATCTCCATGCATTTTAAAATGTGTATCACGCCAGTATCCAAACTTTTTATCCATGCCTAGATACTCATTCCCCAGATTAAATCCGCCAATATAAGCAATCTCCCCATCAATAATACAAAGTTTTCGATGATTTCGATTATTCATACGGAAATTTAATGGCCTAATCAGTGACGGGAAAAAGACCTCTACTTCTCCACCAGCAGAGATTAGTTCTCTGAAAAACTTCAATGAGAGTTTCTTTGAACCAATTTCGTCATAGAGAACTCGCACTTTTACGCCTTCTTTAGCTTTTATGGTTAATTCATCTCGTAATTTCTTCCCTAAGGAATCCGGTTGAATAATGTAATATTGGATGTTAATCTCTTTCTTGGCTTCCTTGATATCAGAAAATAAAGAATCAAATTTCTCTTGTCCATCATCGAAGATGAATATCTCATTGTCATTGGTTAGGATTGCATTGGATGAAGTCAGATTCAATTGAATCAGGTCAGCATATTTCATGAGCAGGGGGTTGTTTTCCTTACGTTGCTCCTTCAATGTCACTAACTGGTTCTGGACAATTAAATTTAGGGAGTTTCTCTCTTCAGCTGAAAGTCCGTAGAAATTTTTCTTTTTGAGGTTACGTCCCAAAAAGAGATAAACGATAAAACCTAAAATAGGAATGAAGTAAAATATCATGAGCCAGGCCCAAGTATAACCAATGTCTCTCCTTTCAAAAAACAAAAATACCGCTGAGAGTAATATGTTTATAATCATAACGAGCGAAAGTATCAGCGTGACCATACTGCTATATCTCCTGCCTTCCATTGACTTTATGTAAATGATAAAAAATACTTATTACTTAGCTGTTCTCGAATGAAGCCGTCATCACAAAGAATATGATAACATACTTGAGGAATACTAAATCTATTAAATGATAATCACTAGACATCGAACTAAAAAAAAGAATCCACTTCCTATAAAAGAAGGGATTCTTTTGCATTGAATATTTATGCTTTAGTTAATTCCTTACAACAGGAACCCACATTTCACCATATACCACGCCGTTTCTCTCTCCCATTTCAACCGTTGTGTTTGGGCCACCAACATAGGCATAATCCTTTTCCGTCGGTAGAGCTTGACCAAAGGCAACGCCAGTAAGCATATTACTGAGCGCATCAGCCGTCTCTGCTTCACCCTTCACAACAAGGTATTCTCCCTTAGGAAATTGGATTACTCTCGTTGCTTCTGGCAGAGATTGTTCTGTCATGACACCAGCATAATGCATCATCTGGTTATTCACTGCTTCGTTTACGGCAAAAATGTAGTCGTTTGTTGCCAGAGACTTTAGTTTGTCCAGGCTTCCATCCGCTTTCACCGTGGACCAAAAATCCGCCTTCTCCTTGCTGATGCCAACATAGTCTGTATAGTCGCTCTTAAGATCCGTTCCAATACCTAACACGATAAAGCTCTCTTTTTCTTCAAAATGATAATTACTCATGGTTTACACCGTCCTCTTTAAATTTTCAATTGATTTGTGTTTTCACTTGATAGGTTTATAATAACCTTAAATCATGTCAGAATATGATACTGTTTAGGGGGCCCAATGAAAAAAGTTGAACGCATTAATACCATCACGCGGTATATCAATAACCGTGCACACTTTACTATCTCTGAAATCATGCGAGAATTTAATATTTCTCGTTCAACAGCCATTCGAGATATCAGAGAAATTGAAGCCATGGGAATGCCACTTGTCGCTGAAGTTGGGCGGGACGGGGGTTATTTTGTCATGAACAACTCCCTCCTGCCCACGGTCCGGTTTACCGATAATGAAATCAAAGCGTTATTCATTGCCTTTATGGCGACAAGAAATCAACAGCTTCCTTATCTAAAGAGTCGTCAATCTTTGGCTGAAAAATTATTGGGCCTTATCTCCGAAAATCAGCAAGATGACCTTGTGCACTTGAATCAAATATTGCTTTTTGAAGGGACCAATCCCCATAATCCAGACTTGCTTGATCTATCAGACCTGCCTCACCCTACCTTAGAAAAACTCATCCAAATTCTGCTTATAGAACGTTATTTGTTAGTTACTGTCCAAGAAGAGAAGAAAACAAAGTCCTATCCCATTGTTCTCTTGCAGCTTCATCATCAAAAAGGCCATTGGATCATTGAAGGTTTTGACTTGGAGGAAGAAAAGAGACGAATCGTATCCGTTGACAACCTCATCCATGTCGAAGCATACCCGGCGAAAAAAAGACTGAGTACAAAAAAGATTGTAGAACAACTCAAACGAAATACGCAGGAAGAAGTTATCAACCTTGTCCTGGAACTTGGCCCAAAGGCGATTGCGCAATTCAAAAAATACCATCCTTTAAAGTTTTCCATTGCCTATACAAATCCATACCAGACTACGGCTCTCCTAAAGGCATTTATGAATGTTCATAACTCAGAAGAATTAACCGAAGTTACCAATTGGTTGCTTTTTCTAGGAAAAGATATCAAGGTGAAGGAGATTCCGAAAGAAGCCCTGAATGCTGTACAAGAGAGATTAAGCTTATATCAAATGAAGCAGTGAGCAGCCCCCTCCTACCAAGTCTCTCCATTTTCTAACAATGCCTTACCTGAATTCAGGCTGAGGATTCAGCACGGGAAACCAAAAAAAGCCGCTGTGTTAGCGACTTGTAATGGAATCATATTCATTCATGTCTCACGCCAATGCTTGGCGAGCTGTTCCTTCTATACTAAAAGTCAGCATTAGACTGGGCATGATTAGGTGTATGCTGCGGGACGTTTTTAACGAGTAGGAAATAAGTAACAATCGCAATGATACTGGTCATTAATAAAGTGAGTCCTAACGGGACGGCAGTGTCTTCACCTGCGATACCGACCAGAGGAGCAACCAGTGCACCCAGAAGAAAAGGAACAACGCCGAGCAGTGCTGCTGCACTTCCGGCCATCTTAGCCTGACTCTCCATGGCAAGCGGAAATGCCGCAGTAGACGTAATTCCGATCGAGCAAACGAAGAAGAACAATGGAATGACCAAAGCGAAAAGTGGACCATGAACTAAAGTTACCACCAAAGCAGCAACACTTGCTATTATAGCAAGCCATAGACCAGATAATAGCAGGGTCTGCTCAGGGATACGTTTGGCCAATCGACCCACGATTTGAGATCCGATGATCAAGCTGATGCCGTTTGAAGCAAACAGTATAGCAAAAACTGTGGGTGTGACTCCATATATATTTTGGTAAATAAATGGTGTTCCCGCCACATAAGCAAAGACCCCTGCCGTCATGATTCCCTGTGCCAGCATGTAACCAACAAACTTGCGGTCACGCAGAAGCATTCTGTAATTACCCAATTGCTGTTTGAAGTCAGGAACCATACGTCTTTCAATAGGGTGTGTTTCTTTTAAGCTCCACTTTGTCATGACCAATAAGAAAATCCCCAGGAATGAAAGGCAGATAAACACGCCAACCCATGTTGTGAATGAAAGAATTCCACTTCCCGCAATCGGTGCTGCCAGAGGCCCCAAATTCCCTACAAGCAACAGCAAAGAGAAAAATTTAGTGAGTTCATGTCCACTGTACAGATCTCTAGCTATCGCACGGGAAATGACGATTCCAGCTGAAGCCGCAAATCCTTGTGTGAAACGAAACAAAATCAATAGTCCAATATTCGGTGCAAATGCACATGCCAAGGAACAAATAATATAGGCTGCCATGCAGATCAACAATGGTCTACGTCTACCGAACGCGTCACTCAAAGGACCCATTACGAGTTGTCCTACACCCAGTCCTAATAAACATGCGGTAAGGCTAAATTGTACAAGTGATGCCGTTGTATTCATATTTTGTGCAATCTCCGGAAATGCCGGTAAATACATATCAATCGTAAATGGACCTAATGTAGAAAATAAACCTAGTAGTACTGCAAGTCCAAAAACATTCCAATTCGTGCTCTTTGCCATGATAAATAAAATCTCCAATTCCTTATATAATTTGCAAGCCTAATCGGAGTATAAGACATAGAGTTAACTGTAGGTCAAGTCTTGAGACTATTAAAACCAAAAAAGCCGCTGATTAAGCGACTTTGAATGGAAGACCATTAAATTGTGTAACTTCCCCGGCCTGAACCCATATGATTCATAATCATTTCGGCAGCTTGCTTGTAACCACCAGCCTGCCTTAAAGATTCACCAATGAGGTAAGCCTGCCGTCTGTAAAGCGAATTGTGTAGTACTTCTGTTAATGCCTTTCTCAAATCAGTTGCACTGAGGTTATGTTTATTTAAAGTAATACCCGCGCCGAGCTCCTGTACCCGCTTGGCGACAAGAGGCTGATCCGATGTTAATGGAATCATCACCATCGGAACGTTGTAATATAACGCCTCACTCGTGCTGTTCATTCCAGCATGTGTAATAAACACATCGGTATGCTGCAGCATGTCCAACTGGGCAATGTATGGCTTGACGATAAAATTAGGAGGTATTTGATCAGCCAGCGGCTCCATATCCGTATATTTTCCTGAAGATAAAACAACATTCACGGGTAGATCCCCTAATGCTTCAAAGCAAAGCTGATAGAAATCCAAATTTTTATTTAAGATCGTACCCATAGCAATGTACACGGTTTGCGGGTATCGTTCACGAAGCAACTCAAACGAGAAGGTTGGAGCATCTTGACGTGTTATGATCGAAGGACCTGTGAAAATAAAACGATCATCCAGCTTTTCTGCCTGCGGCTGAAAATAACGGCTGGTGTACACAAGCTTTAACTGACCTGCATGTGCCGGAATCTCTTCCATGGCTGGAATACTCACTTGAAACTCTTCGGCTAACTCCGTTGTGATCTTCATCGTAGTCTCATAGAGCTCCTTCGTCTCCGTCTCATTCAGAACTGAGCTAGACCCCAGAGGCTCCACAAAAGCAAAGGACGCAATCGAGCACACCGCAGGAATTCCCAGTTTTTCTGCAAGAATAGTCCCTCCCCATCCCATCAGGGAATCAAAGATCATATAATCGAACTTTTGATCCTCTATCACCTGCAGTACATTGGGGATGATTCTCCGGATAATACCGCTTACCATCATATAAATGAACTGATAAGAATGCTTGTATTCCTGGGGTTTCAACACCGGATCATGAGAGAAGGCATCTTGTGGAAATGGATAGGTAATGATCTGGGCACCGGTTTGTTCAATTCGGGAACGGTACTCCTCCGTGCACACATAGATGACTTCCTCACCATTGTCTATCAACTGAGTAACTAATCCTAACGATGGATTCACATGTCCTTCAGCTGGAGTAATGACTACTAATACACGTGCCATCTTAACTACCTCCCAATGCAATTAGTCCCCCCGTTCTTCGTGATGTATTTAGCGACGCTGTAGTCATCCGTTATATAGATATGTTGTCTTTCACCTGGCTGATTGGATGATGTTCTTGATGAACGAGTTTGGTAATTCGTAGTGATGCCAAGAAACTTAACAAGACCCATAGTAATTGCAGTGTTAACACGATCAATACACCTGTCGATATGCCCCACTGTAACGTTTCGGACAAGGCAATCAGAGCGCCACCAACTCCAATGCTTACGCCCATATAGAAGGAATCCACAAATTGCAGATTCGCGGACATTTCTCCCTCTTTCCTGGGCAAGGCATGTTGTAAAGCAATGGCTGCCGTTGTAGGGTTCGCCAATCCAACACCAAACCCTGTAATCATTTGTGAGAGAAGGATGAGTATAATCCCGCCGTCCGTCAAAATAAGAGCCAGGATCACAAGTACAGTTCCAACGATCATAATCCCAATGCCGGTCATGACTCTGCCCTTTCGGGCACGACCTTGATCTCGTGCATCAAGCTTGGCTTGCAACCACGCTGCGGCGGACCAGCTCAGAGAACCTGCTGCTACAATGAGGCCAGCAAGGTCAGCTGCTAACCCCTTCACTTCGGTTAGTGCCAAGATCACAAAACTTTCCGTTGTAAAATAACAAGCAACATATAGCCCTCTCGAAACCAAAGTAGCAGGCAATCCTTTTTTTACCGAAAAAGTGCCCACAGGCAGCAATTTACGCATTGGTGTGATCATGACGACTAACCCACCCAAAGTGAGTAATATACCTTTCCAATCGGTTATCATACCAAGTCCTGTGAGTAACAGCCCCGTTCCAACGGCAAGCAGAATCGCATACATAATCTTTGAGTCGGTTGCTCGCGCTGGACCTGTCAGATCTTGCTGAAGCTGCAAATTACGAAAAGAACGGAATGTGAGACTGAGCGCTATTCCAATCAAGGGTAAAACGATCCAGAAAACATATCGCCACGAGATGTAGGAAGCTATAAGGCCTGCTGCATAAGGTCCAATTAAGGTAGGCAGGACAAATGCCATGGAGAATGCGGCCAGGATTTGAGTACGAAGTGTATCTGGGTAATGTAACGTCACACAGGTATAAACGCATGTGATCAGGGCCCCCGCTCCAAAACCTTGAAGGGCTCTTCCCGCAATAAGCATGTGCATATCGAAAGAAATAGCGGAGACCACAGTTCCTAACACAAAAACACTAAAAGATATCAGCATGGATGTAAAAACACCGCGCTTGTCAATCTGCTGACCCATAACCAAAGTTCCAATAAGCTGAGATAACAAAAATGCACTGAAAATCCAACCGTATAAATGAATACCCTCTAAACTTTGTGCCATTTTCGCGGCAATCGTTGTGATAGCCAGTCCTTCAAAAGCTACGGTTGCCAGAACCAGCATAATTCCAATTGTAGGCGCCCTGTACTGAGCATCAAAAATCCCAATCTGATTGTTGTTTGTCTTCCACACCTCCATAATTTGATGGATATTATGGTAAAATAAACCTTTTTTCTTCCTGAATATACATGAAGTGTTATACTTTGTAAAGTGAAATGTTTAAAAAGTAAGATCATGGTCTAGAATAGGATTCCCATGTTCAATAGGAGATTTTGCTTGAAAATATGCCATTTTCATTACAGTCAATTTGGAGAAGTTCATCCTGCAGGATCCAGGCATCTGTTTTTTCAACAAAGAAATGAAATCCTCCAATACATTGAACCAATGCGGGATCGACCGGTGTAGCACTCGCATTGATGCCAATTGTAAAAGCATCGGAGCCTCCTCCAACATATTTTGCATAAATCCTTACATACTGGTCCTCTTCCAATTCCCATTCATTCTTAAATGAATCGATTGCTTGTTCAGATATTACAAATGAGATCATTGCTCTGCACTCCTTCCTTCATTAATCACATTTTTTCACTTCGCCACGATAATTGGCCATTCTGAAACTGGCCCCGCATCCACACGAAACTTTGGCATTTGGATTATTCATGGTGAATCCGCCTAACATTCCGCTCTCTTCATAGTCAATCTCAAGACCATCAATATATGGAATACTGTTCGCGTGAACCAATATCTTAAATTGCTTTTTATTTAACACAATGTCTTCTTCTGCCTGCTGTTCATCCACGATAAGAGTATAAGATAAACCACTGCATCCCCCTTCATCAACGCCTACTCTAAGGAAGGCATTTTGGATATCCGCACTTGATAAGATCTCAACGATTTTGTCCGATGCTGTATCACTGACCTCAATGATCATCTTTATTCCTCCCGGTGGTATCATTTTGAAATTTGGTATCCCAGTCCATTAGACAGGGTATGAATGCTGCAAGAGCAGCTCCTTTTGGCGTAAGTTCATAAATAATTTGTGTAGGGCGTGTCAGTATTGTTCTTTTGACCAAATGATCATGTTGAAGACCCTTTAAACGTCTGGAGAGGATCATTTCAGAAATGGAAGGAATGTTATCGAATATTTCACCGAATCTCTTCGGGCCTTGAGACAGAGCACATAAAATATGGATCGTCCATTTCGTTCCGATGATGCGATAAGCTGTAAATAGTTTATTCGGATCTTCAGTGAACAATGGTCTGTACACCCACTTTCTTATTCATCCGCGTGCTGAGATCCGAGTGCTGGCAATGATACTCGTGACGATCAACAAGAGATGGAAACCCATGGCTACAATTAAGCCGGATTGAAGTGACATACCGCCAGCCTGACACACGACAAGGATGGAACCACCAATGCCGATCACTACACCAGGTGTAAAAGAATCTGCAAATTGCAGATTTGCTGAGGTTTGGCCCACGCCTTCCTCCCCCGTTTGGGAAAATGCGACAACACCGCTAATCGGATGCGCCAATCCAATACCAACTCCTGCAATGATCTGACCAAGAACTGCGATGGTAATGGTCACAACAGGTACCCAAAATACGATGGCAATCCCTATCGCAAGCAGCAATACCCCAAGAAAAATTCTCATATGACGTCCACGGCCCTGATCTGCCGCATCCCATCGTCCTTGCAGATACGCAATGATACACCAACTTAATGCAGCACTCGCGACAATTAATCCGGCTTGTGAAGGTGTAATTCCTTTCACGTCGATTAGAGCCAATACCAAGAAATTCTGTGTACTAGTATAGGCAGCGAAGAACAATCCACGTGTTGCCAAAATAGCTGGCATTCCTCTGCGCAACGTAAGTGTTCCCTTCGGTAGTAATTTACGGAGAGGAAATATCATCAATACAAAGCCAATTATGACTAAAACAAATCCCATAATGCTCGGAAGCCTACTTAGACCAACCAGGAAAATCCCTGTACCCAACGTTAAGAGTAACGCCATCCAAGTGGATGAAGATCCGCTATCCCCTCCCGTCTTCTGCACTTTTAATTTCCTGAAGGCAGGTAAACTAAGCAATGCTGAAACCACCAGCACGGGTAAGATCCCCCAGAAAACAAAGCGCCAGGACCACTGATCTGCGATAACTCCTGCTACATATGGACCGAGCATGGACGGAAGAACATAGGCAGTACCAAATGCTCCAAGAATTTTGGCACGCAACTCATCCGGGTAACTTAACGATATAGCTGTATACACACAAGTCATCATAGCTCCGGCACCCAAACCCTGTAGAGCCCGTGATCCTATCATGGTATACATGTCGCCTGCGGTTGCGGCAGCGATCAGCCCTACGATAAACAACAGAAGTGCAAAAGTGAACGGTGCTGCAGGTCCTCTTTTATCAATGATCCGACCGACGACCAGCGTTCCGATAATCTGCGCAAGCAGATATGTACTGAATATCCACCCGAACAGGCTAAGACCGTTCAAGTCTCCAGCAATGGAAGGAGCAATGGTGGTGACGGATAAACCTTCGAATCCAACGGCCATCACTGACAAAATAATCCCTATGGATAATGCAAAATAACGCGGGCTGAAAATACTTTGATGATTAGACGACATGAAATGTGACCTCCAAGAAAATTGGTATGTATACATCGTATCCGGATACTTAGTAAACATTTTTGTTTATAATGTCTAAGCTACAGTTCGGTTTTGACTTTGTCAACATTTTTGTTTAAAATGTAGTTAGTCATGAAGATTCAGTTGTTTCAAAAGGAGGTGCACCATGAGCGGAAATCAAACCAAAAAGGATGCCTCGACCAGTACCCGGAGAGCAATTATTAATCTGTTAAAAGAGCGCGGGGGAATGGATGTTATGGCACTCTCCACTCAGTTTTCGTTATCTGGAATGGCTATTCGGCAACATCTGAATGCGCTAAAAGAAGAAGGATTGGTTACCACTGTGGAAGAGGCCCGTCCTATGGGTCGACCCACCAAGCTATGGATATTAACTTCCGCAGCTAATCGTTTTTTTCCAAGTGGATATTCGGATTTATCCGTCAGCCTTATCAATTCGATGAAAGAAGCTTTTGGTACTGAAGGGCTGGACAAGCTGCTGGATGTTCGAAATAAAAATATGCAAGAACAATATCTTCAACATCTTGGCGATTCATCAGGAGTCAGAGAGAGATTGGAGAAATTGGCCGAAATTCGCACCAATGAAGGTTATATGGCCGAGGTTAAGGAGCAGGGTGATGGCAGTCTCCTATTCATTGAGAAGCATTGTCCGATCTGTGAAGCGGCCGCGGTATGTACCGGTTTATGCAAGAATGAGTTACATTTATTCAAAACAGTTCTAGGCGATAATGTTCATATTGAACGTGGAGAATACATTCTAGCCGGAGGAAGAAACTGCGTATACACCGTTAGGCAAACCTGCCGGTGAAAGATGTTGTGAAATCCACTACCTTTTTCAATGAGATTGGATTCCATGGGGAGAATGTTGGCAACGAGAGAGCCCAGCTTGTCATAGGCTCAACAACGATTCTACTGTTTCTGGATGCAACGTTTGAGAAATTTACAGGTGCCAAAACGGCAGATACTTCCCATAGCGCAGAAGTGATATTTTCGATTGGTGCTGACAGCAGAGAAGAAGTGGATGTTTTTATTGAAAAAGTCGAGTTAGCTGGAGGAACCATCTTTGGCAAGCCGGGTGAAATAGATGGCTGGATGTAAGGCGCGGGATTTGCCGACCTGGACGGTCACCGCTGGAACCTGCTATACATGGATGAGAGTAAAATGCCGAAACGGTAATGTATAACGCCTATCACTACGTCCGCCTCTTATCCTTCAACTTTTGAACCCTCGAATCGGCCAGTCATGGAGATTCTGAAGTAATTCGTTACGATACTAAAGATAAGGAATACGATTCCTCCAACTACAATATATTGTGTACTTATTCCAGTTACGATTAGTCCACATACACTAGCACCAAGTGTTGTTCCCAGGTTGGATGAGGTTAGAAAGATCCCATTCGACAATTCGGGTGCCTCTGGTGCTGCCGATACCACCCAATATTGAGTGATGTTGCCGCCTATGCCTCCTATGATCCCCCAAATGAAAATAAGGATGGCTGTTGGCACATTGAATTGTCCGAAGGTGAACAACAAGATGTATACTGTTATTAATGCAATGGGGTACATCTTGATCGTTCTTAAAGGGAAATTAGCGAGCAGTTTCCCTGCTATCATGTTCCCAACCATATTGGCCAAGCCATATAGAAATAACAACACACTGACGGTGTTCCAGTCATATCTTGTCACGGTTTTCAGAAACTCAGCAAGGTAACTATAGACCCCAAATACAGCTCCGTTCATGAAAATCACGCCAGCAATGGATAGCCACATCACGGATCTTCTCAATACATACAGATGATTACCCATAGAGAGTTTTTTCGTAGCTGGCATTGAGGGCACAAAAAGAAGTGTTGCTACAAATGCGACGATCGTTACGGCGGCAAAGAACAACATCGCATAGAACAACGATGTGCTGGTGGCAATCAAGCTCGAAAGGGGTACTCCAAGTACCATGCCTGCCGACACGCCTACAAATACTTTAGCCACTGCCTTCGGCGCTTCTTCCTTGGGTACTGACGCCGCTGCGACCGTAAATGCCAATGAGCAATAGACAGGATGGAAAAAAGCTGGAACGACACGTGCAATGACCAATACCGTAAAGTCTGATGTGATGGCGGAGACCAGGCTGCCCACAATAAAAATGCCAAGCACGAACAACATAACATGTTTGCGATTCATGCCCGAAAATAATAAGGGTAAAATGGGGCCAGATACAGCAACCGCAAGCGCAAAAAGACTCACAATCAAACCAGCGGTTGAGATACTGACCTCGTAATGTTCTGCAATCAAAGGCAAGATTCCGATTACGCCCATCTCCGTATTTAAAATACTGAATACACCAAAGGTCAGTATAAAGACAAGCAGGTGGTTTCGTTTAGTTGTCATATGCCAAATCATTCCCTTCCGTTTCTTCTCTTGTTGTCTCGCTCTTTAGTTTAGCGTTTGTACACCATATAGCAAATACTCATATCTTATAACAAGATATGCTTTAAAGGCATTTCTGTAAGGTTTATTGTAGAATATAAGGGATAAAGGAGGAGTTACGATGGAGTTTAGAGTATTGCGTTATTTTCTTACGGTCGCCAGAGAAGGAAGCATTACACGCGCTGCTGATTTCTTGCATGTTACGCAACCAACGTTGTCAAGACAATTGAAAGACCTTGAACAAGAGTTGGGAAAGAAATTATTTATTCGCAGTAGTTACAGTATTATTCTCACAGATGAAGGTATGCTTTTAAGAAATAGAGCTGAAGAAATTGTGGGTATGGTCGATAAATTAGAGGCAGAATTTCAATCCATGGAAGAAACCATAAGTGGTGATATTTATATTGGCGGTGGAGAAACGGAAGCCATGAAACAGATTGCAAGAGTGGCAAAAGATGTGCAGAACAAATATCCCAATATACGCTATCACCTATACAGCGGTAATGAAGATGATGTAACTGAGCGGCTTGACAAGGGACTTCTTGACTTCGGTATTCTAATCCAGCCAGCGGATGTCTCCAAATATAACTATGTTAATTTCTCTGACAAGGATGTTTGGGGAGTGGTTATGAGAAAAGAAAGTCCACTTGCCTCCAAAGATGCGATTCAATCAACAGACTTATTACATGTTCCACTGATCTGTTCACGACAGTCGATGAAGCAGACATTTTCGAAAAATGAGTTTGCGGATTGGTTTGGTGAAGATTTTGACAAATTAAACGTGGTTACTACATACAATCTTGCATACAATGCTGCCATTATGGTTGAAGAAGGCATTGGTTATGCATTAACACTTGATAAAATAGTGAATACGTCTAGTGAAAGTGACCTTTGTTTCAGACCTCTGGAGCCACGACTCGAATCTGGGTTAAATATCGTTTGGAAAAAACATCAGGTCTTTTCGACTGCTGCGGATTTGTTTTTAAAAGAAATTCAGGCAAAATTTTAGACTGATAAAGGGATTAACGTGAGTACAAGCAGAAACCCACCGGGGTTTATTCCTCGGTGGGTTTCTTTATCACTTGTTCGATCCCGAGCAAAATAAGCTTCAAGCCGAACTCGAAAGCTCCGTCGGTTCCCATCACCTCAAACATACCGCTCTTATACATCCTGCTGAAAAGTCCAGCTTCCTTCTCACTCATAGAATCCAGAAGGTGGATCATCTCTTCACCCTGAAGTGCTTCCTGGTCCTTAAGAACAGCAGATATATTGCGCTGATGCTGATAATCGTCCAGTACGAAATAGAATACATAGTTGACCAGTGTAAGAACGGCCTGTAATTTCTGCTCTTGCTCTAGTGGTGTTGATTCCATGCAGAGCAACATGCGGTTGGTGAAGCGGATCATGTCCGGTTCATGGGGCAGCGTCATCATCATGAGCTGTGTGGAGCACGGGTATCGGCTGAGCACATTACGTACCGTCACCGCAAGCCCCTCCATCTGCTCCTTCCAGTCCCCTTCAGTGTGAAACTCATCCAGAATAATTTTCGATATCTGGTTGGCCAGACGCTGGTAGAGTGTCTGCTTGCTCTTGAAGTACCAGTATAGAGATGGAGCCTGAATCCCCAGCTTGTCTGCCAAGCGTCTCATGCTGAATTTCTCGATGCCCTCTTCTCCAAGAAGTTCCCACGAAATTTCCAAGATCTTATCTTCCGAAATCTGAGGTTGTTGTTTTTTCATCGGTATCCGCCCTTTTATCTAACAGTGTAAGTTTATGCTTTACAGGTCCATAAGTTCATGATAACATCTAACACTGTAAGGTTCAATCTAACGGTGTTAGATTAGATCAATATTAACGAAGAAAGTAGTGACCCACATGGATGCAGAAAACCTCCATTACTTTGAAAAAGCACCAATCGCCAAAGCCGTAGCTCACTTTGCTGTCCCAATGATGCTAGGCACGTCAATGAGTGTTATTTACTCCATCTTGAATGCCTATTTCCTTGGCACACTGGGTAATACGGCAATGTTAACCGCACTCGCATTAACTTTACCTTTATTCGCGGTTATCATGGCTCTTGGTAATTTAATTGGTATAGGTAGCGGTACATTCATCTCTCGTTTGCTGGGAGAGAAAAAAGTAGATGATCTGAAGCATGTATCTTCATTTGCCTTTTACAGTAGTTTAGTTCTCGGGATTATTGTGATGGCCGTTGGGCTCCCGCTGATCGAACCAATCGTTCATGGGCTGGGGGCAACGCCAGAGTCCTTTGGATTCACGAAAGAGTATGTCACGATTATGCTTATGGGTTCACCCTTCGTCATCTTATTCTTCACGCTGGAGAATATCGTGCGCTCAGAAGGTTCAGCAATCACCTCAATGACCGGTATGATTCTCAGTGTTGTTATAAATATTGTTCTTGATGCACTATTCATTTTTGTCTTCCATTGGGGCGTGAGTAGCGTTGCATCTGCTACCGTCATCTCCAACTTGGTTGCGAGTGCATTTTACGCTTACCATATGAGT
This sequence comes from Paenibacillus polymyxa, assembly GCF_018614975.1. Lineage (GTDB taxonomy): Bacteria > Bacillota > Bacilli > Paenibacillales > Paenibacillaceae > Paenibacillus > Paenibacillus polymyxa_E. Next base: position 48,419 of record NZ_JAGGNR010000020.1, read on the forward strand.
TATAAGAGTCAATTCTTAACCGTCTCCCTAAAATGGTTCAAAGTGACGAAGGACATCCTGAGCAATGTGTTCAAAATCGGTGTTCCCGTCTTTGTTATGAGTGTCTTCTTGGGTGCAATGTCGCTTATTCTTAACCTTTTTCTTGTTGAATATGGGGATCAGGCCGTTGCGGGGTATGGAATCTCATCACGTTTATTGCAATTTCCTGAATTTATTCTGATGGGCTTGTGCGAGGGAGTTGTGCCGTTGATTGCCTTCTCATTCACAGCGAACAAATTACGCATGAAACAAACCATTGGATTCACGATCAAAGCTATTTTGGGCTTAGCCGTCCTGTTCGGTGTTATCGTTTATCTGATCTCTGACCACTTGATTGGTTTATTTACGACTGACCCGCAATTAATTGAAATGGGTAGCTACATTCTTCATGTAACCTTCTTATCCTTGTTTATTACAGGAATGACTTCTTTGTTTATGGGGATCTTCCAAGCAACAGCTCAAGGAACCCCCGCGTTTGTTATGTCCATAATTCAAGGAGTTACGCTAATTCCTGTTTTGTATATCGCTAATCAAATGAATGGCTTTCATGGAGTGATCTGGTCGCTCGTTATTGCGGATGCCGTGGCGTTTCTTGTTGGGGCCATCATGTTATATGTTTTGCGGACCAAATTGCAGCCGGATCTGGAACATTTGGTACAGTAGTTAACCAAAAAAAACGAAAGAAGGCAGGATAAGGGTATCCCCCTCAATCCTGCCTTCAATTATTACAACACTTCAGTTCAATGATCAATCATCCTATTGAATTTGTTTCATGTAAGATTTGAATTCCTCGGCAATTTCTTTGTATTTCGTATGATGCAGGTAATGTGAACCTTCCATCGGGATCATTTTGCCCTGTGCGGATTGTTTGACTTGTTCTTCATGTAACGGAATCCACTGCGGGTTTTTCTCGTTATTGGATTGAACAAAGAGAAGCACTGGCAGATCACTAGGATAAGTGAGTTTTTCTCCATTTTTGAAATTGGAACCCAGGTGTTTAAGCTCATTTACTAATGTCGGATTGGTCGAGACTTGATTAGAAATCAACTTCATCTGTTCTTTGGTATGTTCATCATAGGCAAGTGATGCATATGAATCACCACTTACTTTATTGAGTACTCTCATTAAGCCTGATTTTTGAAGGAATTTCATTAAGTTCAAAGGTAATTTAACATCCATGCCGGGTTGATTCGGAACACTGCTATCGATCCCGACAAAAGCAGAGACTTCATCCGGATACGTGTTCACATAAGTCGCCGCGTACAGTCCCGTGATGGAATGCCCCATCAGAATATAACGATCTATACCGAGCTGCTGTACAGCTTCATGAATTTCACTAACAATATTCTCGGTGGTTCTCTCCGTTTCGGTTTGGTCGCTTAACCCATAACCGAAAGGCTCAATCGCCACAACTTTGTAATCAGGCGTCAATTCATCGATTAACAATTTGAAATCAAGTACTGGTGACGGTGTTCCTTGTCCGGGAAGTAGCACGATGGTTTGTTCTCCGCTTCCTTGAATGGACACATTCATATTCTTCCCATCGACATTAACATACTGGCCGTACGATTCAATTTTCTTTTTCTCGGCCCCATTACTTATCGTATGAACGACAAACGTAATGCCCATGAACAGCACCAGCGCGCCGACAATACCACCTATTATTTTTAACCATAAGTTCCGTTTTTTACGGCCCTTAGTCCCCGTTGTTGTTGTATCCACTGTTTCTGCCACATCCATCTTCTCCTGTCTTTATATCTGTAGTGCCGCTCTTACGACATAGGTCTAGTGTAACCATGCAAGATGTACCCTTCGTGACGGGAATATGAACGGAGTATGAACTACAAAAAAAAGAGAGCTGCTTGTTGAGAGCAGTTCTCCATAGGATTAGACCATTTTTAGTGGTCCAGGAACACAAGCTGAATGAAAAACAATACTGCAAAAATGTAGAAGATTGGATGAACATCTTTACCTTTTCCACGAAGCAGCTTGAGTACCGGATAAAAGATGAAACCTACGCCGATGCCTGTCGCAATACTATGCGTCAATGGAGTAAGGATGATAATCAGGAAGGCAGGAAATGCTTCTTCGAGATCATCCCATTTGATTTTGCTGATAACGTTAATCATAAAGTATCCAACAATAATCAGTGCCGGAGAAGTGATCGCCGGAATGCTTGAAATTACACTTACGATCGGTGTGAAAAACAAGGTCAGCGCAAGCAGCACACTTACCGTTACCCCTGTCAGTCCCGTTCTTCCGCCTGCAGCCACCCCTGTGCTGGACTCGATGTAAGCCGATGTTGGACTTGTTCCGAGCAAAGCGCCACTGGTTGTTCCTACGGCATCTGCCAATAGTGCTCCGCGCGAGCGTGGGAATTTCCCATCCTTCAGCAATCCTGCTTGTTCAGCAACACCGAGCATCGTGCCCGTCGTATCAAACAGCGTGATCAGCAGGAATGTAAATATGATCGTATATAAACCATTCGAGAATACACCTGCCAAATCCAGTTGTAAAGCCGTTGAAGCGAGGCCTTGCGGCATGGATACAATCGATTCCGGCATTTGGAATAGTCCCATGATCCAGGCAAGTATCGCTGTTACCACCATTCCGATGAACAGGTAACCCTTCACATTATAAGCCATCAGCACAACGGTGATAATCAATCCGATAATGGTCAGATAAGCCATTGGCTCAGCCAAGTTTCCGATCGTAATCAAATTCGATTCTGAATCGGCAATAATCCCGGCATTTTGCAAACCTACCGTTGTAATAAACAATCCGATCCCTGCGGTTATGGCATGTTTCAAGCTTGCAGGAATTGCATCAAGCAACATGTAACGGAATGAAGTCAGTGATAAAATGATAAACAAAATCCCTGCTATAAATACGGCTCCCAGTGCAACCTGCCAAGACACGCCATATCCTCCAACTACGCTATAGGCAAAGAATGCATTCAGGCCCATACCCGGCGCGATGACGATTGGATAATTGGACCATATTCCCATAATCAGAGTTCCCACAATACTTGCCAGTACCGTTGCTATGAATACTCCGTTAAAGTCCATGCCTGTGCTGCTGAGTATTCCTGGGTTTACGATAACTATGTATACCATTGTGAAGAATGTTGTAACCCCTGCGATAATTTCTGTGGGGATGGTCGTGCCTCGTTCTTTAAGTTTGAACCATTTGTCCATGGTAAAGCCAGCCTCCAACCTTCAAATTATACTCCAAAGCTAAAAACAAAAAATCCTAATCTTCATATAGGATTGTAATATTGTCGCTCCTATATTCGTTGTTAGGATTTAAAGATTCAACAGCTAAGTTCTAAACTAAACATAAAGATACTCATATCTGTTTTCAACCTGAAATCCATTTCGTATTCTAATTAAAATTACATGCAATGTCAATGAATTAACGATTTGTTCACAGTTATTCACGAACAATACAGACAATATATCTTGTGTTCATTCGTATTAATAATAGAGTATGTACGTATTGCTCAATGTTGCAATATATGAAGAAAGACTGCCAGCAATGTTCACTGACAGTCTCTTGCTTAATTCGTAGTAGGTTTCTCTTCATATTCGCTGGATAATTCTTTAAGCGATTTGATTTTGCCATGGGGATGCTGTTCTTGCTTACGTGACTTCCAGGCAGCTTCTTTGCGTTTCTTCTGGTCAGCCATACAAGATATCCTCCTCTGGAAACTGAGATGTATACTACCTCTTTATGATGTCATTTCTGGACAACTTTATTCTGCAAGCATAGGTAATAAGAGAATTAGGCAAGCATATAGAGAATTCAGAAGCTAGTTAGCAGGACCCAGATTAATCAAGCTGACCTCGGATAATGAGACGGTTGTGTTGCCATCTTGCGCACCATCAATGTTACCCAGATCAAATGAAATTCGAGTATTCGCATAGCTGTCTTCTGTTGCATCAAATGTAAACGTGAACTCTTGTTCTTCTGGAGTCAAATCAACTCGTGCCCCAAAGAAACCATGCCATTCATAGTTGGCAGCGGCATCAACCCATCCAATCCCCAAACCCAATTTCCTGGACGTCTCCGCTTTGGCTTTAAACGTTAATTTATATTTAAAACCTTGCTGTATGCCAAATCCTTCATTGATGACTTGACGATCCCATGGATGCTGCCCTGCATGACCAATCTTGGCTTGAAGCTGTTGATTGCTAACTTGCATCTCAAGGTCCGCTGCATTACCGTCCGCATGGGTAAACCAACCTTCCTTACCTTTGGAGAAGTCTCCGTTAGGAATAAGATTAACATGAGCAGGCTGCCCTCCTTGATCTGCATTCGGATTCACTTCATATAATTGGACGTTATTGATGTGAATCGAGTGTTCACCTGTAGATAGCGGATATCCTAATCCAAATGCAAGCATAGCTTCCGAATCGGAGGTATCCCCCATGGTGATTGCGTAATTATACGACTTTTGATCCGCGGTTAATACCACTTCTTCTTCAAAATACTTCACAAAATCCCCTGCATTCTGAGAAAGAACCGCTTGCATGGATTTAGGACTTGAAGCAGATGCCTCGAAGGTAAGTCGGTACGTTTTGTTTGCATCAAGTTTAATCTGACCTTGTTGTAACAAAGCATCCCACCAATGTTCACTTGTACCAGGCAAATTAATCGTTAATCCTGCGCCCTCGTCATGTGAGGCTGTCAGATCATTAGGAATTAGCTCCCAATGATTCAGATCAGCTGTTAGCTCACTGTTCTGAATTTTATTTTGTGAAATATCCACCCAACGTGTATTATAATCTGCTCCTTCAAAATTCACATAATAGGGTTTGCCTGCTATCAAGTTGACCCCTGGGAAATACACCGTTTTATATGCTTGCCATCCACCCGTGTCTCCAAGACTCAGGTCTGATTGTGCAACGGTTGTACCTTGTTCATCCTGAATGCTGAACTGAACTTTTGAATCACTTTTTCCACTGGCCATTCGGGCAGACAGAACATATACTCCGTCGTGAGCTACATCGATTTTATATTGCAGCAGATCTCCCTGATCCATGTAACTGACATGTTTTCCTCCTTCTACGGAGTCCTCCAGTTGTAAGCCCTGCATCATCCAGGCTTCGGTTGCAGGAACATGTGCGTAGCCATTCACTGACAGAGGTTTTCCGCGTTTCGTCAGACGAACATTGTCCACATATACCTTACCTTTAGAACTGCCAAATAACAGTCTTAGCTCGGATTGTGCGATTGATGCTCCATCTCCAATGATGATTTCTCCGGTGAATGTTTTCATTTCTTGATTCAAGGAGAGGTTTTGTCCTTGATGAACCTGTACTGTATGCCCATTACTGCTGACAACATCAATGTCGATGCTTCGCGGTGTGTCTGCCTTGGCATCTAAGGAGAAACCATACGTTGTATTCGCTTCCAGCTTCAAAACCGGTTGGTTCACCGAAACTTGTTGTGGGTCACCATTCGTTTGAGTAACATCAACAACTAGCTGACGCTCCATAATCGGGAATTTCGAAAAGTTATTAACACTAATATTGGCTGCCGCACTGTCCTGAATGCTGCTTGACCAAAAACCCAGACGCTCCTTGCCTTGATCGAATGTACCATTGTAAATAAAGTTGCCATCAGGTAGCGCGTTTCGTTCGACAGTTAACGGATCAGCCTCTCCCACCTCAATCAGTCTGACATTGGCCAGCCAAACGGTTGTATTATCCAGCCCCAGATTAAATTCGAATCTGGCATTGTTATCCGTGCCATCCCGCATATTGAAGGTATAGTCATAGGATTGCCAATCTGTCGTGAGTGCAAAGGTGTTATCACCCGAATAATTCGTCCAGCTTTTTTCAAATTGGTTCAGTTTGGACATGATTGTACGGTTAGCAGATGCTTTGGCATCAAATTGTATCTTGTACTTTTTGTTTTTCTTGATGTACATCGGCATCTGAGTGAGTTGAACCGAATAGTTTTCAGTACCCGATGCATCAATGGTAACTTGTGCTGCTTTCCCTTTTTGCTCATCCGTTACAACTTTGACACTGCCAGCTCCATCAGCATTTGTAATGAATTTCCACTGAAGAGGAACTCCATTTTCTGCAGCCCCTTCCGAAAAACGATCATTGTAGATTTGATTGCCATCGGCTTGTGGTTCACGCTGTTGTGCATGCTCGATGGGATTTGTTATTACATCAGGCCATGTGTCTAGATTTTTGTAAGAATATACTCGCACAAAATCAACATTCATCTTTTCGGAAGTGAAGCTGCTTTCAGGTGAGCCCGGCCAGTCTCCTCCAACTGCCAGATTCAGAATCAGATAGAATGGACGATCAAATGGTGCAGGGAACGTATAATACTCGGGTTGGCCCGCAGCCTTCGTTTGCCAGTTGGTCACTTCATGATGCAGCTTTCCATCCACATAGAAGCGAATCATGCCCGGCAACCATTCCACCTGGAAATCGTGATAATCGTCGGCGAAAGTTTCTCCCTTCGGAAGAGTAAGGCTTCCCTGATCGTGTCCATGGGAGCCGTCAGGCTTCACACTGTCATAATGCAATGTGCTATATACCTTGTTATTACTCTCTTTGCCACCAATTAGCTCCATAATATCGATTTCTCCAGAGGCAGGCCATCCACCATAATGTGCTTCATCGGTTGGCATCATCCATATGGCAGGCCACATGCCTTTTTCAATTGGAAGCTTCGCACGTACAACTACTTTACCGTAGGTCCAATCGCCTTTTTCCATAGAGATCAGTTTGCCAGAGCTGTAATCTTTACCATTTTTCAGACCCTTTTTTGCTTCAATCTGCAACACGCTTCGATTCTGATCTTTTGTAATGCGAGTGTTATCCGGACTGTAATATTGCATTTCATTGTTATAAACGAGTCCTGTATCCTGCACGGTCCATTTGGAAGCATCAATCGCAGGCCCGTTAAACTCATCATTCCAGACCAGTTCCCATTGATCATGCGGAATTGTTGTAGCTGGAACCGGTTTTTCACCCGCAGGATTGCTTGGTGTCGATGGGTTGGATGGTGTTTGCCCTCCTGGAGAAGATTGGGTTGGAGTGTTTGCCACACTCGTTGACCCCCCAGGTTGTGACGAAGCAGGTTGCTGAACTTCCCCTACCATGGATGTACGCAGACCTTGTTTCACTTTCTCTCCATTAATAACAACATCATTCGCATCAACACTTAATTTTTGGATCGTACCTTTGGTATCCACTCGGGTCTGGTTCGCCCCTGCGAGAATATTCATGGTATCAATCAGACTATTGGAGGAGATATCCAGAATGGATTGTTCCATGACAACGATCTCCTGAATATTACTTTCTTCCGTGATGGCAACTCTGACGGGTTCCCCTCGTTTGTCAACGACTACTCGATTCAGCTTGGAGTTGCTAATATCGATGGAATGACTGCCGCCGCCTTTAATGATGACACTTCCTGTAACAGTTACGCCCTGAAGAACAACAGATCCCTCGCCAATGCCTTCTGCCAGCAGCAGATTTCCGTTGACAATCATATTTTTCAGTGTGACATCCGTTGATTTAATAATCAAGTTGCCATCCACCCGGGACTCATATGTACCAGGAGTACTTTTCACATCGGCAATCATCGCCGACAACATTGCTGCCGTCTCTGCTCGTGTAATCGGGGATTTAGGATTTAATTTGCCTTGGAAACCTTTAAGAATATTTTCGTCTACTAAATAGGTAAGCGCTTTCTTTGCGTAGCTGGAAATATCATCTGCATCCTCAAATTTCAATCCTTCACTATCTTCATTTGAAGTCGCTGAAAGTTGAAAAGCTCGATCTACCATAACCGCTGCATCTTGGCGGGTAATCGGTTGTTGCGGTGACAGATGTTCACGGTCTGTCCCTTCGATGATGCCAGAACCATTCGCTCGTACCATTACGTCATAGTACCAATCGTCTGAAGTCACATCCGCATATGAGCCAGTCGCCGCATTACCGGTGAAACCAAAGGTCCGATCCAGAATCATCACGAATTCAGCTCGGCTAATGACCTGACTGGGCTTAAATGTTCCATCCGTGTACCCTCTCAATAGATTCAAGTCTTGCAACCGTGTAACTGCAGATTGTGACCAATGCCCGGTCAGGTCTTTATAAGGAACAGAGAAGTGCAGGCTTTTCGCCTGCACATTTCCCACCTCCGCTTGACCCTGTACACTTTTTGCTCCAGCGGTTGCTGGATATACGAGAGAAGCCATTAAACTCCATGCCACCATACATGCCAGTCCTTTTCTCATTCTTCTTCCTCCCTCAGCTCAGTTATCCTTGCATTTGCATAGCCTATTCCTTGACTGCTCCAATAACGATCCCCTTAACGAAGAAACGTTGTAAAAACGGGTATACCATCAGGATCGGAAGCGCGCCGATAAAGATCTGTGCTGCGCGTACGGTTCGCTGCGAGATATTCTCCAACATGGAAGGATCGACGTTGATTTTGCTGAGATCTTGCTGAACAATAATGGTCTGTAATAGAGAAGCAAGCGGATAATTTTTAATATCAGACATATAGATCATGCCATCGAACCAGGAGTTCCACTGATACACCATCGTAAACAAGGACAAGGTTGCGATAGCTGGAAGAGACAGTGGTACGTAGACCAGAATCAATGTTTTGATATGACCTGCTCCATCCAAATAGGCTGCTTCTTCAAGTTCTTTGGGCAGACCGCGGAAGAAGTTCATCATGAGAATAACGTTCCACACGGACAGTGCTCCGGGCAGAATAAGTGCCCAGATTGTATTCATCAGGCCAAGCTTCTGGATCAGAATGTAACTTGGAATCAAACCGCCGCTGAACAAAATAGTAAATACGAAAAACCATGTATACAACGAGCGACCTTTAAAACTGATATCTTCCTTCGACAACGGAAATGCGGTTATGAGCATGATGACCATACCAATGATTGTCGCAATTACAGTCCGTTTAAGTGATACGATCAAGGAGTTAATGAAGTTTGAATTCCCGAATGTTTTCACATATGCGTCGGTTGTGAACCCGATGGGCCAGAAGGTAACCAGGTTTGATGATGCTGGCGCCATACTGCTGAATGAAACAGCCAATATATGAATAATTGGTAAAATGCAGAGTATCGATAATATTCCAAGAAAAGTATAGTTAGCGATGCTGAATATGCGGTATCCTTTTGTTTTATAATACAAGCCCTTTTCTCCTCTCTAGAAAACTCGATAATTAGCTAGTTTGTAAGCCATTCTGTACGATATAACAATCAAAATGGTAGCTACCACTGATTTGAATAACCCCACTGCTGTGGCGAAGCTCATCTTCCCGTTCAAAATCCCGAGTCGATATACAAACGTGTCAATGATGTCGCCTTTGTCATACACAAGTGGATTGTACAAGTTGAACACCTGATCAAAACCAGCGTTCAGGATATTGCCGATAGAGAGTGTCATCAGTACGATTGTAATCGGCATTAATGCCGGAATCGTAATGTGCAGTGTCTGTTTAAACCGGTTGGCCCCATCCACCTCGGCAGCCTCGTAGAGTGCAGGATTAATTCCTGAGAGAGAAGCCAGAAATACGATCGTACCAAAACCAAATTCTTTCCACACATCACTGAGGATCAGTGTTATTCGGAACCATGTACCGTCTCCCAGGAAGAAGATTGGTTCTCCTCCAAAGGCTACGACAAGCTGGTTGACCATGCCGCCCTGAGGAGACAGGATATCGAGCAGAATACCACCGAGAATAACCCATGATAGGAAATGCGGTAGATACACAAGCGTTTGACTTACTCTCTTGAATGCCGTCAAGCGCACTTCATTGAGCAAAATGGCAAACAGGAATGGAGCGAACAGACCTGCGATGATTTTGAAAAATGCAATGACCAGCGTATTCCAGATCACCTGACCTACGTCCGGATATAAAAATAAATATCGGAAATTGTCCCAACCCACCCATTTGGATTCAGAAAATCCCAAGTATGGCTTGAAATCCTGAAAAGCAATTACAATGCCGCCCATCGGTATGTACTGAAACACCAGTGCCAGCAATACAGCTGGAATGAGCATCATATGCAAAGTCCAGTTCCGTTGCATATTCCAGCGCTGTTTAACCCTGGTGGAGCGCCGTTTATGCGGCGTTTCTAACGTATGTTCCTTCACTCCTGCATCCCCCATGTTCTAAATTTTGTATTTTACAAGTCATCGTGAACTTGTATATTAAAATTATAGCAATGGAAATTTGTGATCTATATCCTAATATTGCAACAACGATATCAATATTTTAATGAGATTAAGGAGGTTGGACTTTGTTTACACGCATGAATGTCTTTACCAAAATTACATTGTTGTTTGTGATGCTGCTTATTCTGGTGCTGTTTCTCTATACATACTCGAACCGGGAAAGCGTGCGTGTTATCGAACACGAGATTCAGAACAATACGATGAATCATCTGTCGACATTTGCTGATTCAGTAGAATCCAACATTTACCAACTATCATTGTATGGGATGTCTATTGGGCAAGATTCGAGTATTCAGGAATATCAACGTCCCGACTACAAGGACATTCCCTATGAACGTGTGAAAGTTGGAAGCGCCATTCTGGAAAAGATGAATCTGTACAACGCAGCAAGCAAATGGCATTCGACCATCACACTATACTTCCCGCGGATGCAAAAAGTGATATCAACGGATTATTATGCTTACATTCCGTACAGGGATGATGAATTTAAGGAGCCTCTCTCGCAGTCCTGGACCTATGCCGACAATCAGTTTATCTGGTACACTACCGATCCAACGACAGCGATGGCGAGACCAGGAAAAGCCAGATTGATTACCAAAATCAGTTTCCCAGTTCACCACTTAACTGCTCTTCTTAATCAAAACAAGTTAAATAATAAAGGTGACCCGTTCATGTTCCATCCCGATTATGGATTAATCAGTAATAGCTCTGGAAAAGAAACCTTGAACGCAATCCTGCCTTCCCTGAAAGAAGCAAAACTGCAGACCAGCGGTGGATTCAGTACAACGTTGAACAAAACGGAATATTACGTCTCTTATATTCAATCCAAGAGCCTCGGCTGGTATTATGTTGACTATGTGCCTATGCAGCAAATTTTGAAACCGATTACGAGCAGCCGGAATCTCTTTTACGCTTCAATTGCTGTTCTGATCGTGATGAGCGTTGTTGTATTATATACACTCTACCGAAGTGTGCAGCTTCCACTCTTACAGTTGGTGAAAGGGACGAATCGCTTGTCCACCGGGGACTTTTCCGTTCGTCTTCATCATTCTGCACGCAATGAGTTCAGCCTGTTATTTGCACGTTTCAACATCATGGCTCAACGAATTCAGGAATTAATCGAGAATGTATATGAGGAGAAATTACGAAGTCGGGAAGCCACGCTCAAACAGTTGCAGTCCCAGATTAATCCGCATTTTCTATATAACTGCCTGTTCTATATCAAGAACATGGCCCGAATGAAAAATGAAAAGGCCGTGGTAGCCATGGCACTGAATCTGGGAGAGTATTACCGATACATAACCAGGTCCGAAAAGGATCAAGCTACGCTTCGTGAAGAGCTGACGATGGTCAAAAATTATTTGGAAATCCAGTCACTTCGTCTGGAACGAATGCATTTTACAATCGACGTGCCCCATGATATTTTAGATAAAACAGTTCCCAGACTAACCCTCCAGCCTATTATTGAGAACGCTATTATTCATGGTCTGGAGCCCAAATCGGTAGATGGTGAGATTAAAATCTATGCGGACTGCGAGGATGATGTGTACACGATTATCGTGGAGGACAGCGGGCTTGGCATGTCTGAGAAACAGCTTGATCATCTGAGAGATAATCTTCTTAAACCGCTGGATGAGAATATGGGATGTGGTACATGGAATGTCCATCAGCGTTTGTCTTTTCTGTACGGTGAAGGATCTGGACTATTCTATGACCATTCTTCAATGGGTGGGATTAAAGTTAACATCACATGGCACGACAATACAGACAAGTAGGTGAAAGACCCATGCTGCAAATATTACTAGTGGACGATGAACGTTCCGTCGTGGAAACGCTGGCAGAGACCATTCCGTGGGAAAGCTGCGGGATCGGTACAGTTCATGAAGCCTTATCCGGTGCAGTAGCGCTGGAAATTATGGACAACCACGACATTGACATTGTAATTACGGATATACGTATGCCCGAAATGTCAGGCATTGCACTTATTACAGCAATTCATGAAAAGTGGCCTCATGTGCAGACGATTCTGTTATCCGGTCACGCCGACTTTGAATATGCCAAACAGGCCATTGCGCAGGAAAGCTTCGATTACTTGCTGAAACCTGTTAGCGATGAAGATCTGATCGAATCCGTGCAACGTCTTGTTGATCGAATTAAAGAAAAGTGGGAAACCGCAGCATCTCATCAAAGAGCCTTACACGCCTTTCAGGATCATCTGCCATTGCTTCAATCCACGATGCTGCATGAGTTGCTGACTGGAAAAGTCTATGATCAGAAGACACTGGCAGACAAGCTTGATCTGCTGGAACTTCCCTACTCTGTAGGAGAGGATCTCGGTATGCTGATTATCCGTATGGAGAAACATCTATCCGATATGGCACACGGCGACCTGGCCCTAATGGAATATGCGATATGTAATATCATAAGTGAAGTGATGCATAATCATTTTCATATCTGGCACACACGAGACGTTCATGATTACATTGTTGTTCTGGTAAGCATGAAACATTCCACAACGATGAGTTATGGCAGGAGCGAGACGCCTCAGACATTGCTTGAGCAGTATGCTGCCCAGATTCAAACCAATGTTCAGTTATATTTGAAAGGTGCAATCTCCATTTCCGTCTCCAGTTGGGGCAAGTTCCCCCACGAAATTGGAGAACTCTATGAGCGAACGGTTATGTCCATGCGTAAACGGATGGGTCAGGTCCAAGGTTTGTTTGTCACCGCTTCCGATGAAACGGATGTTAGTCCCCTACATACGATCAGGTCGCTATACCAGCCACCAACGTTGATTAGCTTGCTCGAAGCTGGTCGCTTTGAGGATGTCGAACAGAAAATCGAGCACATTTTTGAGGAACTGCTGCATTCCAATGAACATCATGATATTGCGGAGTCAACCTTCGAGGTTTATTTTGCTATTGCGGGTGCGTTTGCGTACATCATTCATAAAAATGGCAAACAAATCTCTTCTTTGATTCCAGCAGAGTCCTATCGTTACTTTCAAGCTCCCAGTTACTCCACTGCACAGCAATTGCAGGACTGGTCCATACGTACACTTCATTACATACGAGATGATGCTGAACAAGAGCTTAGAGACAATCACAGCACCATTGTGCGCAGTGTCAAAAGTTTCGTCGACCTTCATCTGGCTGGAGATGTATCGCTGCCTGCAATTGCCGACCATGTGCATCTGCACCCAGTGTACTTGTCCAAGGTATACAAGGCGGAGACGGGTGAAGCACTTACTGCCTATGTGTACCGATTAAGAATGGAGAAAGCAGCCTATCATTTGCGAACATCAACCGCCAAAGTGTTTGAGATTGCAGAACTTGTCGGTTACAACAATACCGCATATTTTATTCGAGTTTTCAAGAAATTTTATGATCTTACACCGCAGGAATATCGGGAAAATCTACCTGTTTAAGAGAGTACTCAGGCCAGACTTGACGTTCTAGTAATCTCTCCGGTTTCTCCTTCTTCATCTCGAATACAAAAAGGCATTGCCGGAGATCTTCTCCTGCAATGCCTTTTTGGTGCTTATGTGGCCGCGATGTATCAATTCAGCCAGCCATGCGTCATCCTATTTTCCGCTTTTCACGGACTCATACCACTCGTTAACTTCTTTCGTAATCTGATCTCCGCCTGAAGATTTCCATTTCTCAACAAATGAGTCGAATGCATCCACAGAGGTTTTGCCATATACAATTTGGGAGAAGGTATCTTTCTCCATCTTCGTCAAAATATCATTGTTCATCTGCATTGTCATTGAAGGTGCACCAGTAAACATTTGATTGAACACGATGTCCTTTTGATCCAAAACAATTTTGGCTGCATCAAGCATAGGTACTGGTACACCTGATTTGATTTTCTTCTCAAACGGTGTAGTTGCTTCTTCACCGCTTGCCAGCTTGGCAAGTGTTGTCATGCTTAGATTGGGAATACGCGCTCCATCAAACGTTAAGGTGTACTTCTCGGGAGCATAACCACCCGTAAGACTTGCATCAGTTGATGGTTTCCCATCGACCATTACCCAATCGTACCCTTCGGCAAATCCATGTTCGAACTCATCGCCTTCTTTAGGATTTGCATAGTGATCAAAGAGATAGTTCTGATAGGTGAAAAAGGCTTCCGGATTTTTCATGTCTTTGTTAATCAGAACTACGCCGTTTCCGTTCGACGTACCATGTCTTCCTGCTTGACCGTTTGGACCGGAAGGAATCGGATAGGCTTTGTATTCAGCCTCAGGATTGTTTTTCTTCACATCCTCCAGCGGCCAGGATGGCATCCAGTGAGGACCTACCACAATACCTGCTTTTCCAGCAGTAAATTCTTCCGCAGCTTTTGTCTCGTCATACACGCCGGCTTCTTCCGGGATATACCCTTTGCTCATCCAGCTCTGTAATTTGGCCAAAGCCTGCTTCGCACCAGGTGTAACGGAACCGTATTCAAGTTTTCCATCTGCCGTCAGATTCCATTGGTTTGGCATTGTACCATAAGCGCCAAATACCCATCCAGCTTCTGACATCCATGTGTTCAGCCAGTTCTTGAAGCCAATGGTCAGTCCATAGGTGTCCTGCTTCCCATTGCCATCCGGATCTTGATTCGTAAACGTTTCCATAATGACTTCAAGATCATCTATCGTTTTAGGTGCTTCCAGATTGAATTTCTTCATCCAGTCTTCGCGTATCCACATGACAGGATCACCATTATAGGAATAGTCCAGAATCGGAATACCGATCTTTTTGCCATCTTGCATGTATGGATACCATACGGAAGGATCTTCGTTTACTGCTGCTTTCCATGTGTCGCTGGCATATTTGTCAAACAATTCCCCCGCATCGACAAATTTTCCGGACTCAATTAGTTCACGCACCAGATTGAACTCGCCGCGATACGAAATAATGTCTGGCATGTCCGCATTGGAAGCAAGCGATAGACGCAGCTTTGTCTCGAATGCATTATTGGTGGAAGGAGATATCCACTGGTTTTTCAATTCAATCCCGAGTTTCTCCTTGGCCCATTTTGTATGGACGTTGTTATCCTGATCCTCGCCCGGCTTAAACTTCACGTCTGGACCCCAAGGTCGCAAATACGTAATGGACACTGGTGGATCATACTTCCCATTTTTGAGCTCCAACGTTGTCGCTGGTGTACTCGATTCTGCTTTCTTGTCACTTCCACTGCTGCAGCCACTCAAGGCTGCAGATAGGGCCAATACACCGATCATGACCAAGCTGCCTACTCGTCTCTTTTTACTTGTGTCCAACATCGTTCCCCCAGTCTATGTAATGTTGCTTACAGGTTAATCATAATGAATGATTGGTATTTATGCCCATACTAATATTGCAACATTTATTGCATTAATTTAGGATATTGGATATTGAATACAGATATTGAATAAATACAATGCCAGAATATAGGAAAAAGCAGCCGCTAACGGCTGCTTCATTCTACTTAATTACTCGTATATTTGACCCAATCGTACTCTGCATAGAGCGGATTGGCCCCGTTATAAGGACCGAGCCAGCTATCTACTCCTGTTCCATTCCAGAGGTTCATCATGATTTTCCCAGGTGTTTTAGGAATATTGCTGGTTGCCGTGTGCTTCAATACACCATCAACATACCATTTGATATGTCCCGGCTGCCAATCGAATGCATACGTATGGAAGCCCTGGGATGCATCAAAACCTAAATTGATAATCTTCTCATGATTACCAACACCATTGGTATAATAATTGAACTGCACTTTGGTTGTGTCTTTTCCTAAAAATTCGATATCAATCTCATCCCATTGGGTGCCATGTGCGGGCCCTGTGTATGTGAAAAATGAGGAAACTACACCTGTGTTCTTGGCAGGTTTCATACTGACTTCATACAAGCCGTACCCATACGTATTCGTGGAACGGTACTCTCCGCAATCAAACTTGTTCTGTGCAGAGCTGGTCAAACCAAGCTTAAGCTTGCCGTCACTTGTAAAATTAACATTGTTAGCCCTCCACGTACAGTTAAACATGTTCCCATTGGAATACCCATCCGCTTTTTGCCACGTACTTGCGTTAAAATAGGTTAGAGGTTCCCAGAAAACATAACCCGCGAAAGCGCTTACTGAAAAAAACAAAGAGATGACACCAGTTACCGCCAAAGTATACCAAGACTTCCTCTTCATCATACACCTCCATGAATGATTCCAACATGTAGAAGCAGTATAATAATAGATAACGCTTACATGGTTGGTATTTCCATTTTATCTGGAAGTATAGTGGTACACTATAGCAAACTTTAAAGCAGAGATATTCAATTTTTAAGATCCTCGTTCTCGTACCGTAAGACTGATTTAATGAAGCGCCTGCCCTTCAGCATAGAAGGAAGAGGCGCTCCATGAAAACCCTTATCGGTTAACGTCAGCCCACCACTAAACGCAAAGTCCGTTTGTGCCTTGGCAAAAACCTCATCCGCCGCTATCAGCGGTTTGTCAAAAGTTACAATTAACGTAATGGCATTCAGTGATCTAACGCTCTGGATTTGAGCTTGCTCCGAAGGAATAGCTTGGTGTGCGGTTTGGACAATACTGCTGCTTCGCCACGGGTTTTCGTTTGCATGATGCCGAGTTCAACAAGCTTTGACGCATATAGCGCATACCATGCATTGGGATTGACATCTGTTAGTTCTACGATTTCTCCCGTCTTGCTCTCCAAATTAAACGTTTTGAAAACCAATGAAGTTAACTCCGCACGGGTAATTGCTCGATATTCACCCATAGATTGATCTGCGTATCCGTTCATGATCCCCAAGCTGTTCAGATCCTTGACAGCAGCTTCAATCTGTTGTTGGGTAAGCTGTGCGGTTGTTGCCGCAATGGTAGTAACGAATGTAGCTGCATGTACTTGATTCGCAGTTAACGGGAACACTGCTGTACCTAATGCAGTTATGGTTAGAAATGTAGCAATTTTGCGGGTTGTAGAATTCATGGTTGAATTCCTCCTCTATAGGTTGTAGTTGCCTTCTATAGAATAGAGGACAAAAAGAAACTCCCAAGGACAAAGTTATTAACAAAATCACGCCTGTTGAATATCCTAATTATGTAAATTCATGTTGGTGAAAAACCGAGCTCAAAAAATGATCCTGTAGCATCACTATTCGCCATTCGACGGGCAATTGCTC